>NZ_WUBS01000012.1 GCF_010131535.1 Acerihabitans arboris | reverse complement strand
GTGAGAGGTGTTGATGGTGATACCACGGGCCTTTTCTTCCGGCGCATTGTCGATCTGATCAAAAGCGCGGGCGCTGCCGCCGTAGGCTTTAGCCAGCACGGTGGTGATGGCGGCGGTCAGGGTAGTTTTACCATGGTCGACGTGACCGATGGTGCCGACGTTAACGTGCGGTTTTGTACGTTGAAACTTTTCTTTAGACACGGCTATATTCCTTACTCTTATGCCCTCTCCCATTGGAGAGGGCACGGGATATTAATTGTAGACCCTAAAGCTTATTTATTAGCTTTACGGGCTTCGATAATGGCCTGAGCAACGTTATTCGGTGCTTCATTGTACTTCAGGAACTCCATGGAGTAAGAAGCACGGCCCTGAGTCTGTGAACGCAGATCTGTAGCATATCCAAACATTTCAGACAAGGGAACCTGCGCACGAACGGTTTTGCCGGTCGCGGTGTCTTCCATGCCGTCGATCATGCCGCGACGACGGTTTAAGTCACCGATGACGTCACCCATGTAGTCTTCAGGCGTTTCAACTTCGACTTTCATGATAGGTTCCAGCAGAACTGGTTTCGCTTTCATGAAGCCTTCTTTAAACGCCATGGAACCGGCAATTTTAAACGCCATTTCCGAGGAGTCGACTTCGTGGTATGAACCATCGAAGGCCGCAACACGGACGTCCACAATCGGATAGCCGGCCAGAACGCCGCTTTTCAGCTGTTCCTGGATGCCTTTATCCACCGCTGGCACGTATTCCTTGGGAACCACGCCGCCGACGATTTCATTAAGGAATTCGTAGCCTTTACCACCGGGTTCCATCGGTTCAATACGCAACCAGATGTGACCGAACTGACCGCGTCCACCGGACTGACGAACAAACTTGCCTTCTTGTTCAACGGTGTTACGGATAGTTTCGCGGTAAGCTACCTGTGGTTTACCGACGTTAGCTTCAACGTTGAATTCGCGACGCATACGGTCAACGAGGATTTCAAGGTGAAGCTCGCCCATACCGGCAATGATAGTCTGACCAGACTCTTCATCGGTCCAGACGCGGAAAGACGGATCTTCCTGCGCCAGACGGCCCAGAGCCAGACCCATTTTTTCCTGGTCGGCTTTGGTTTTCGGTTCTACCGCCACGGAGATAACCGGTTCCGGGAACTCCATGCGTTCCAGGATAATCGGTTTGCTCTGATCGCACAGCGTATCGCCGGTGGTCACATCTTTCAAGCCGATTGCCGCGGCGATATCGCCGGCGCGCACTTCCTTGATTTCTTCACGTTTGTTGGCATGCATCTGAACGATACGGCCGAAACGCTCGCGTTTGTCTTTAACGGAGTTCAGCACGGTATCACCGGAGTTTACCACACCGGAATAAACGCGGAAGAAGGTCAGGTTGCCCACGAACGGGTCGGTGGCGATTTTGAATGCCAGCGCCGAGAAAGGCTCGTCATCGCTTGAATGACGTTCGGCATGGGTCTCGCCGTCTTCCAGCACGCCGTTGATAGCCTGAACGTCGGTCGGTGCCGGCAGGTATTCAATAACCGCATCCAGCATCGCCTGTACGCCTTTGTTCTTGAATGCAGAACCACAGGTTACCAGGATGATTTCGTTGTTCAGTACACGTTGACGCAGACCTTGCTTGATTTCTTCCTCGGTCAGCTCTTCGCCGCCAAGGTATTTGTCCATCAGCTCTTCGTTCGCTTCCGCTGCGGATTCAACCATGTGCTGATGCCACTTGTGCGCCAGTTCCTGCAGCTCGGCCGGGATCTCTTCATAATTGAAGGTCACGCCCTGGTCAGCTTCGCTCCAGTTGATCGCTTTCATCTTCACCAGGTCGACAACACCGGTGAATTTTTCTTCCGAACCGATGGCCAGCTGGATCGGAACCGGGTTAGCGGCCAGACGAGTTTTCAGCTGTTCAACAACGCGCAGGTAGTTGGCGCCCATGCGGTCCATTTTATTAACGAACGCAATGCGCGGAACTTTATATTTATTCGCCTGGCGCCATACGGTTTCAGACTGTGGTTGCACACCGCCTACCGCACAGTAAACCATGACCGCGCCATCAAGCACACGCATGGAACGTTCTACTTCGATGGTGAAGTCAACGTGTCCCGGGGTGTCGATGATGTTGATGCGGTGGGCATCAAACTGTTTGGCCATGCCGGACCAGAAACAGGTGGTCGCAGCGGAAGTAATGGTAATCCCGCGCTCTTGTTCCTGTTCCATCCAGTCCATGGTGGCCGCGCCGTTGTGAACTTCACCGATTTTATGGTTAACACCGGTGTAGAACAAAATACGTTCGGTCGTGGTGGTTTTACCGGCGTCGATGTGTGCACTGATACCGATATTACGATAACGTGCAATAGGTGTTATACGAGCCATTTGTATCCTCGATTACTGGGGCGTTCTATTCGAGCTAACCCAGGCGGGCAAGCCATTTTGCGCGCCCGCCTGGTTAGCATGACTACAGCCTGGTGATTACCAGCGGTAGTGGGCGAACGCCTTATTGGCATCTGCCATACGGTGAACGTCTTCACGTTTCTTAACAGCAGTGCCTTTATTTTCTGCTGCATCGGAAAGTTCGTTCGCCAGACGCAGGGCCATAGATTTATCACCGCGTTTACGAGCAGCTTCTACGATCCAACGCATTGCCAGGGCATTACGACGGACCGGACGAACTTCTACTGGCACCTGATAAGTAGAACCACCAACACGACGGGACTTGACTTCGACAGTCGGGCGCACGTTGTCCAGAGCTACTTCGAAAGCTTCCAGATGTCCTTTACCGGAACGCTGAGCCAGGGTCTCCAGCGCGGTATAGACAATTGCTTCAGCAGTAGATTTTTTACCATCTACCATCAGGATGTTGACAAATTTTGCCAACAGCTCAGATCCGAACTTAGGATCCGGCAGGATTTTACGTTGACCAATGACGCGACGACGTGGCATGGGATAACTCCGTTGTTAATTCAGGATTGTCCAAAACTCAATGAGTTCTTTGACATTAATAATATAAATGTTTGGCCTTACTTAACGGAGAACCATTAAGACTTGGGCTTCTTCACGCCGTATTTGGAGCGGCCCTGCTTACGGTCTTTAACGCCTGAGCAGTCGAGCGCACCGCGAACGGTGTGGTAACGCACACCGGGAAGGTCTTTTACACGACCGCCACGGATCAGGATCACGGAGTGTTCCTGCAGGTTATGGCCTTCACCACCGATGTAGGAGGTGACTTCAAAACCGTTAGTCAGACGAACACGGCATACTTTACGCAGCGCGGAGTTCGGTTTTTTCGGGGTGGTGGTATATACGCGGGTACATACGCCACGTTTTTGCGGGCATGCTTCCAGCGCCGGAACGTTGCTTTTAGCAACCTTCATGGTGCGTGGCTTGCGTACCAGCTGGTTAATTGTTGCCATTCGATAAAACTCCTGGTTTTTGCTTCGTAAACACGTAATAAATCGCCTCGTTAAGCCGCAAGGCAAAGAACGAGGACGCAGAATTTTATGGCCGACGGGTGAGGGTGTCAAGAAATATACAAAATACCCGTTATCTTTCGCGCTGCAGGTGGGTTGGCTACGCTCGCTCACCCGTATCGCCTACCTGGGCAAGCCCATCGGGATCCTCTCCCTTGCCGCCTTCCCGCAACTCGAAATCTATAGGGTATCAACCCTGCTTACCACGCCATTTGTTGCGGGTGTTTTACCGTCAAAGAGACAAACCCAGTATAGCTGATAAGGGTGATTTTGTCCGAAAAATGAGCAAGCAGGCCGCGGGCGGCGATGTCGGCGTCAAGGGCATACAGCCCGAGCGGCGAGCCGAGCAGCTTTTCCAGCGCGGAGGTCCCCGCCAGTCCGGCGATAACCCCGTCCTGCATCAGCAGCAGATCGTCACCCGGCCGGGCGGTAAGCAGCAGCGCCGGCAGGTCGCGGGCGTACGGGGAACGGCTAAGGGTATACAGCATGGTGGCTTCCCGGCTCAGAACGTCAGTATGGTGTCGAACGTGGACAAACGCTCGCGCCAGCGCGCGGCCGGCAGGACCTCGGCGTCGAGCACCCAGCCGCCGGCGCCGGCCAGGCCGCGCGCGGCCAGGGACTCCGCGCAGAGATAATAATGCACGATTTCGTAAATCGGCAACACGCCGAAGGTGGGGATGAAGTCCCGCGCCAGGATGTGCGCCGGTTGCTGTTGCGGCAATAGCAGCAGGACACCGTCGGCAATAAAAAACACGCCGATCTCGTCGGTGAGCGCCGAGGCGGCCAGCAGCGCGTCCAGCCCTTCCCGTCCGGCCGCGCCGCCGTGTGGACCCTGGGTAAATACAAAGGCAATGCGTTTCATCAAGGCGCCCTAGAACTGAATGAACCGATCGCACTCAAGCGCGGCTTGCGCCAACGCGCCCAGGCCGCTCAGGGTAAAACCCGGCTGCAGGTTGCCGGCGTCGGTCACGCCCCGGCGCAACGCCGCCGAGACACAGACGTCCAGCGGGACCTGGTGATCCGCGCCGAGTTGCCGCCAGGCGCGCACGATATCCACCTCGTCGCCGGCCGGCGACGTAAGACGATTGGCGTTATAGACGCCGTCCTGATAAAAAAAAACGCTGATAATCCGGTGGCCGGCGGCCAGCAAGGCCTGGGCAAACTGCAGGGCGCTGCTGGCCTGCTGCGTGCCATAGGCCGGTCCGCTGACCATCAGGCAATAACGCAGGCTCACCGGTCCAGGCCCAGGAAATCGCCGCTTTTGAACTGGCGAATATACAGATAGACCGTATGCTTGGAGATATTCAGGCGATCCGCTACCTGATTGATGGCGTCCTTGATATCAAAAATGCCTTTTTCATACAGGTTAAGCACAATCTGGCGGTTCTTGGCGTTGTTGGACACGCCGCGATCGGCATTGACCTCCTCGATGGTAAATTCGAGGGTTTGCGCCACCAGGTCGTCCACCGAAGACGCGAAGTTGACCGACGTGGCGTTCTCCTGCGTTTCCGGCGGAATAAAGGTTTGCATGATCTGGGAGAAAGGCACGTCAAGGTTCATATTGATGCACAGCAGACCGATGACCCGCTGTTCGCGGTTGCGAATGGCGATGGTGACCGATTTCATCAGCACGCCGTTTTTGGCGCGGGTAAAATAGGCTTTGGAGACGCTACTGTCCTCGCCCGCCATATCGTGCAGCATGCGCAGGGCCAGGTCGGATATAGGCGAGCCGATTTTACGCCCGGTGTGCTCACCGTTGGCAATACGCACGGCGGAGCTTTTCAAATCTTCCAGGGAATGCAATACGATTTCGCAGTGTTCGCCGATTAGCATCGCCAGCCCGTCCACCACGGCTTCATAGGATGCCAGTATTTCATGATCAACCGGGCTGAATGGCCGTTCGTCCAAAACATCCAGTTCGTTGAATTCTGGGGTCGGAAGAGAAGTAGACATATGCAGACACCACCCGTTAGTGCGAGCCACCCCGGGTCCTTGGGCAAACTCGGCTGTAAATTGTATTTACCGGTCGCTAGTCTAGCAAATGATTTAAAACGCTGTCCTTGTGTTTGGACAGATTTTTACAACTTATTGGGCCATGGCAACGATATAACGCACTTTCGCCGGCAAACCAGGCCGGGAATAGCCGCCGGCACGGCAAAAAAAAAGGCGGTGGCCGTTTTACAGCCACCGCCTGATAACGGATGACGACGCGTTTTAGGCGCCGACAGTGCGGTTATTTGTTGGTTTCAGCCGCGCCAGCCGGTGCTTCGGCAGCCGGTTTAGCGCCTTCAGCCGGTTTGGCCGCCGGTTTGATATCCAGCAGTTCCACGTCGAAAATCAGCGTGGAGTTGGCGGGGATGCCCGGGACGCCGGTTTTGCCATAAGCCTGTTCCGGCGGGATGACCAATTGGATCTTGCCGCCTTTGCGGATCTCTTTCAGGCCTTCGGTCCAGCCTGGGATTACGCCGTCCAGACGGAATGACAGCGGCTCGCCACGTTTGTAGGAGTTATCGAATTCAGTACCGTCGGCCAGCGTTCCCTTATAGTTGACCACCACCGTGTCGCTGTTGGTCGGCGCTTTGCCGGTACCTGGTTTTTCAACTTTGTACAGGACGCCGCCCGCCGTTTTCTTCACGCCTTTTTGCTTGGCGTAGTCGGCACGGAATTTATCGCCTTTTTCGGCGTTGTCTTTGGCTTCCTGCTCCATTTTGGCCTGTGCCGCGCCTTTAACGCGCGCTTCGAAGCTCTGGAGAGTGGCCTCGATCTCTTCGTCGGTCAGCTTGCTTTTGTTGCCGAAAGCGTCCTGGACGCCGGCGATCAGCTGATCTTTATCCAGTTTGATACCCAGTTTTTCCTGCTCCTTCAATGAGTTGTCCATGTAACGACCCAGTGAGGCGCCTAAGGCGTAAGCGGCCTGTTCTTCGCTGCTTTTGAATTTGTCGGAAGTCGCGTTGGCCGGAGCAGTAGCCGGAGCAGTCGCTGTGGCGCCAGCCGTGGCAGGGGCATCCGCAGAGGCGGTGCTATCCGCGGCCATTACCTGGGCGGCATTGAGGGCAAACGCCATGGTCGTGGCCAACAGCGTGACTTTAAACAGTGATTTCATCCATATCTCCATAGCCTGGGCTATCTTGTCCCAAGGTCGATAACTAAGTTAAGCCGATACTATAGCCGTGAGCGTAAACCCAACACAATCTCTATACCGACGAATTGAGTCTTTCTAAGACTTTTTTTACGTCAAGAAGTTTCTTTTTTGCCGATTTCATTGACGCCTGGTTCGCTAATGCCGGGGGATAATCGGGTTTCGGCGGGCATTTATCGTGATTTACCGGTAGAATAGGCGCCGGGTTGTTGTCGCAGCTTAATCCGGGTATGAGATCGGTCCGACGCGATCGTCCCTATTCCAAGATTATCGGTATTGAGAGGAGAACGCTATGGAGTTATCCCAGTTGGAACAACGACTTGATTTGCTGGAGGGCCGTCTTGCGTTCCAGGAGGTCACGATAGACGAACTAAACCAAACCGTGGTCGCGCATCAGCGGGATATCGGCAGGCTGCAGGAGCAGCTGCGGTTATTGTCGGAGAAACTTCGCACGCAGCAGACGTCTATCATTGCGTCGCAGTCGGAAGAGACGCCGCCGCCGCATTACTGAAACGGAGCGGGAAAACCCGAAACCCGCTAAGAAGCTGGCTGCGGGCATGGCGGGCAAGAAAAATAAGGCGTGATTCGCCAGAGACCAATACGCCGGGAGCGTATTGCAACAGCGCAGCAAGGTGGCTCACAATGATGTGAGCCATATTCCATATTCGCGCGTCCGGGCAGTATCCCTGCAGCAACCGAATGTATTTACGGCGTATTGATGATCTTGCCCATCATGCCGCCCGCAGGCACCATCTAGTGGCAACCGCAGCCGCCATTGCCGCCGCAACCACCGCCTTTGTGCTCATGGTCATGGCCGTGGCCGCCGCAGCACTCATCGCCGTGGTCATGGCCTTCATGGTCATGATCGTGCTCACCGTGAACGTGGCCGTGGGCAAGCTCTTCAGCCGTGGCTTCACGGATGGCCAGCACTTCGACATGGAAGTTCAGGTCCTGGCCGGCCAGCATATGATTGCCGTCCACCACCACATGGTCGCCGTCGACTTCGGTAATTTCAACCGGCACCGGTCCCTGATCGGTCTCGGCCAGGAAACGCATCCCGACCTCAAGTTCCTCGACGCCCATGAACACCTCTTTCGGGACGCGTTGCACCAGGTTGTCGTCATAATGACCGTAGGCATCGTCGGCGACGATATGGACGTCAAAACTATCGCCCTCATCGTGGCCGTCCAGGGCATTTTCCAGACCCGAGATTAATGAACCATGTCCATGCAGATAGTCCAACGGCGCGCTCACCGGAGACTCATCGACCAACACGCCATCTTCTGTCCGTACCTGGTAAGCCAGGCTGACCACCAGGTCTTTTGCTACTTTCATGATATCTCCTACCGTTGGAAACTAAATTGGCGCAGATTCTAACGAAAATTTACGCGCATGTATCCTTCAGCTTAAAAAAATAGAGGCAATAACGCTACTCCGGATGAAAAATACCGATGATTTGGTCCTTCGCCGGCGTTTTATCCGCAGCCACCTGGTCGGTTTGGCGCTGAGTGAAACCGCACTTTACACAGATGACATTATCGACCCCCTGGTCCTGCCAAACCGCCAGGGTATCCTTTGCCTGGCACTCGGGGCAAACCGCGCCGGCAATAAAACGTTTACGCTTTGCCGTCATGAGGCTTATCTCCTTGCGGGTCGTGATCGCCATCTTCCCAGCCGTTCAACTGCCGACGCTCATGCTGCATCTCGCGCTGGAAGATATCCTCCAGCTCGCGCCGCGCTTCCTTGACGCGGGAAATTTGCGATACATCCCCCTGCAGCTGCGGCATCAGCTCTCGTAGCATACGGGTATCAAGCCGGCGGAAATGCTGCTGCGCGCGATAGGCCTGATGAGGATGCATGCCCAGTTCCAGCAAGGCCTTGCGACCGAGGTCAAGTGCGCTGGAAAAGGTTTCCCGCGAAAACTGCGTCACCCCGGCCAACAGCAGCTCGTGGGCCTCGACGCGGCCCCGGGCCCGCGCCAGGATCTTCAGGTGCGGAAAATGCTGCTGGCAAAGATGCACGATGGTCATATTGTCCTCCGGCGTATTGGCGGCAACCACGATCGCCTTCGCCTTCTCCGCCCCGGCCGCGCGCAGCAGCTCCAGCTCGGTGGCATCGCCGTAATACACCTTATAACCATAGCTGCGCATCAGGCTTACCGCACTGATATCGCGCTCAAGTACCGTAATACGCATTTTGTTGGCCATCAGCAGCCGGCCGATGACCTGGCCGAAACGGCCGAAGCCGACAATGATCACCTGCGGTTCGTCATCGTCCACAAAGGGTTTTTCATCATTATCTTCCTGGGCATTGTAACGTCGGACCAGGATGAGATCGATGAGCTGCATTAATAACGGCGTGGTAATCATCGACAGCGTTACGGTCACCAGCAGCAGCGCCAGCTGATCGGCCGTCAGGATTTTCTGCGCCCCGGCGGCGGAGAACAGCACAAAGGCGAATTCACCACCCTGGCTAAGCACGCCGGAGAACTGCAGCCGCACCGAGCGGCGCAGGCCGGACACCCGCGCCAGGATGTACAGCACCGTGCCCTTGACCAGCACCAGGACCGCCAGTCCGGCCAGTACGGTGAGCAGATGCACGTACAGGATGCCGAGATTGAGCGCCATGCCCACCGAGATAAAAAACAGCCCGAGCAGCAGCCCCTTGAACGGTTCGATGGCAATTTCCAGTTCGTGGCGGTATTCGCTCTCAGCCAGCAGCACGCCGGCGATAAAGGTGCCCAGCGCCATGGATAAACCGAGCAAATCCATAAACAGCGCCGCGCCCAGCACCAGTAATAATGACGCGGCGGTAAACACTTCGCGCACGTTGGCCATGGCGATATAACGGAACAGCGGCCGCAGCAGGTAACGCCCGCCCACCAGCATGACAAAAAACGCCGCCACCTTTAAACCGATTTTCATCCAGTCGCTCGGCTCGCCGCCGCCGGCCAAAATGGGAATCAGGGATAACGCCGGGATCACCGCCATGTCCTGGAACAGCAGCACGGAGAAGCCGAGCTGGCCGCCTTCGTTACGGTTCATGCCCTTATCGCGCATTAACTGCAGCGCAATGGCGGTGGACGACATGGCAAGGCCTATGCCGCCGATCAGCGCCGATTGCCATGAGGCATGGGTCAGGTACAGCGCGCCGCCCAGCAGCAACGCGGTAAAGAGGAGCTGGGCGGCGCCGACGCCGAAGATCGATCGCCTGAGCTCCCATAATTTCGACGGGTTCAGCTCCAGGCCGATGATAAACATCAGGAACACCACCCCCAGCTCGGAAAAGTGCAGGATTTCATCCACATCACGGATAAAACCCAGTCCCCAGGGTCCGATGGCGATACCCGCCGCCAGGTAGCCGATCACCGCGCCGATCCCCAGGCGTTGGGCAATCGGCACCGCGACGACGGCCGCAAACAAAAACAGTACCACGGCGGTCAAAAACGACGGACTGCTATCCAATGCGTTGCCCTCTCTCGTTCAGCGGCTCGTTCAGCCATTGGGCATATTCACCGGCATGACGCGCCAGCACGACGGGATCCTGCCGTCTGGCCCAATAGATCACCATAGGGCGCAGCCAGTGCATGCGGCACATGGTGGCGGTCAGTTCGAAGGGGCGCAAAATGTCCGCCATGCCATAGCGGTTGTAACCCCGGTTAAGGTAAGCGCCCTCCGGCTCCCCGGTGGTAATCACCGAACGCCAGTATTTCCCCGCCAGGGCGTCGCCGCCGATACCGCTGGCGAATCCGCGCGCCAGCACCCGGTCGAGCCACTCCTTCAATAACGCCGGGCAGCTGTAAGTATAAAGCGGGTGCTGGAACACAATGACCTGATGTTCGCGCAGTAATTGCTGTTCGTGGTGAATATCGATAAAAAAATCCGGATAAAACGCGTAAAGATCATGTACCGTGACATGCTCAAGCGACGATGCCGCCTGTAGCAAAATCCGGTTGGCAACCGAATCCTGCGATTCCGGATGGGCGTACAACAACAAAACTTTGGGTGGCTGCGCGATCAATTCCCCTCCAAAGCGTCGTCAGGGCGCGGGTTTTCCGCTACCATGCTTCGCAAAGTTGAAACCAGGATGCTTTATCCTGGATAGCATTCAATAATGTCAATTTAACATACTCTCAAACTATGGCGCTTTATGATTGTCTTCTCCTCACTGCAAATTCGCCGCGGTACCAACGTACTGCTGGATAACGCCACCGCCACGGTTAATCCCGGGCAAAAAGTCGGGCTGGTCGGCAAGAACGGCTGCGGCAAATCAACACTATTGGCATTGTTGAAGCATGAACTCAGCTGTGACGCCGGCAGCGTCACCTTCCCCGCCAACTGGTCCATGGCCTGGGTTAACCAGGAGACGCCGGCCCTGGACGTGCCGGCGCTGGAGTATGTTATCGACGGCGATCGTGAATATCGTCACCTGGAGGCCGAACTCCAGCTCGCCAACGAAAAAAACGACGGCCATGCCATCGCCACGGTGCATGGCAAGCTGGACGTTATCGAGGCCTGGACCATTCGTCCGCGCGCCTCGAGCCTGCTGCACGGACTGGGCTTTAGCCAGGATCAGCTGCAACAGCCGGTACGTGATTTTTCCGGCGGCTGGCGCATGCGCCTTAACCTGGCGCAGGCGTTGATTTGCCGCTCCGATTTGCTGTTGCTCGATGAACCCACCAATCATCTGGACCTGGATGCGGTAATCTGGCTTGAAAAATGGCTGAAAAATTATAGTGGTACGTTGATTTTAATTTCCCATGACCGGGACTTCCTGGATCCTATCGTAAATAAAATCCTGCATATTGAACAGCAGACGTTAAACGAATATACCGGCAACTATTCGTCGTTTGAGCAACAGCGGGTGACCAAACTGGCGCAGCAGCAGTCGCTGTTCCAGCATCAACAGGAAAAAGTAGCCCATTTGCAGCATTATATCGACCGCTTCCGCGCCCAGGCCACCAAGGCCAAGCAGGCGCAAAGCCGCATCAAGATGCTCGAGCGTATGGAACTGATTGCCCCGGCCCATGTGGATAACCCGTTCCAGTTCACGTTCCGTAATCCGGAAAGCCTGCCCAGCCCCCTGCTCAGCATGGAGAAAGTCAGCGCCGGGTATGGCGACCGCACCATTCTCAACTCCATAAAGCTTAACCTGGTGCCCGGTTCGCGCATCGGCCTGCTCGGGCGTAACGGCGCCGGTAAATCGACCCTGATCAAGCTGCTGGCCGGCACCCTCGAGCCGCAGTCCGGCGCCATCGGTTTGGCAAAAGGCATCAAGCTGGGTTATTTCGCCCAGCATCAACTGGAATTCCTGCGCGCCGACGAATCGCCGTTACAGCATATGAGCCGCCTGGCGCCGCAGGAGTATGAGCAGGCGCTGCGCGACTACCTGGGGGGGTTTGGCTTTCGCGGCGATAAGGTGACCGAGCCGACCGCGCGTTTTTCCGGCGGCGAGAAGGCGCGGCTGGTGTTGGCGCTGATTGTCTGGCAGCGGCCCAACCTGCTGCTGCTCGATGAACCGACCAACCATCTGGATCTCGATATGCGCCAGGCGCTGACCGAGGCGCTGATTGATTTTGACGGCGCGCTGGTGGTGGTATCCCACGACCGGCATTTGCTGCGCTCCACCACCGACGAGTTTTACCTGGTGCATGACGGCCGGGTCGAGTCGTTTGACGGCGACGTGGAGGATTACCAGCAGTGGCTGGTGGAACAACAGCGCCAGGCGACGGCGCAGGATGGCGGCGATACGGAGAATCCGGCGCCGCAGGCCAACAACGCCCAGGCCAGGAAAGGCCAGAAGCGGCGCGAGGCGGACTTTCGTAACCAAACGCAGCCGCTGCGCAAGGCCATTACCCGTTACGAGCAGCAAATGGAAACCCTGGGCGCGGAGCTGGCTAATATTGAAGCCGGGCTGGCCGATCCGGGGCTCTACGCTATTAGCCGCAAAGGGGATCTGGCCCAAAGCCTGCAACAGCAGGCCAGGGTAAAATCACAGCTGGAAGAGGCGGAAATGGCGTGGCTGGACGCGCAGGAACAGCTGGAAACCCTGACCCGGGCGTTCGAAGCGGAGTAAACGCGCGTTAGCGCCAGATCAGCAATACGCAGGCTGCCGTCAGCAGGCCCATGGCGACGTTAAAGGTCGTCCAGGCGCGTTTGCTGCGCAGCAGCCGGCCGATCAGGGTGCCGAACCCCAGCCAGATAACGCCCGAGACAATATTGACGCTGCCGATGCCGATGCTGATGGCGCCGACCGAGGTCAGATAGGCGCTACCGCCCAGGCTGAAGCTGGCCACCGCCCCCAGCGCCATCAGCCAGGCCTTGGGGTTGAGGAACTGCAGCAGGCCACCCTGGTAGAAAGGGATGGGCTTGGGCGGCGGCGCGCCGGTTTCCAGTTTTTCGTAGGCGGCGGAGGCAATTTTCCAGGCCAGCCACAGCAGGTACAGGCTGCCCGCCACTTTCAGCATAAAATGCAGTGATGGGTAAAGGGTAATCAGGCTGCCGATGCCGAAGGCCACCAGCAGCAGCATGCATTGCATGCCGAGCATGATGCCGAGCATCAGCGGCATCGAGCGCCAGAAGCCAAAATTGGCGCCCGAGGCGGTGAGCAGCATATTATTGGGACCGGGCGTAATGGCGGCTACCCAGAGAAACCCCAGCATTGACAGAAAAAGACTTAATTCCACGTTTCGGCGGCTCCCCGGTATAATAACGCGTATGAAGCTACCAGCGCGGACCGGGATGCACAAGGCATAACAGGTGAAATTTCCTCAACACCTTGATTTATTGACTATCGGGACAAAACATCGTGATTATTCCATGGGAACAAATCGATCCTGAAACACTCTATAACCTGATTGAATCCTTTGTATTACGTGAAGGCACCGATTACGGCGAGCAGGAAAAGTCCCTGGCGCAAAAGGTCGAGGATGTAAAACGTCAGTTGAACAGCGGCGAAGCGGTGGTAGTCTGGTCGGAACTGCATGAAAATATCAATATCATGCCCCGCAGCCAGTTTCACGCCCAGACGGACCACTCGCCGGGCGATTAGCCAAGCCCCTGGCCCCGCGTCGCTAAATATGCTAACACTCATCCTGGGCCTTGATGCCGGGCGCACATTCTTCACGCCGCACTCCAACCAAGCGTAGGGTTACCATGTCGACAAAACACCCCATTATTGCTGTTACCGGCTCCAGCGGTGCGGGCACCACCACCACCAGCCTGGCGTTTCGTAAAATTTTCCAGCAGTTGAATATCCATGCCGCCGAGCTGGAAGGTGATAGTTTTCACCACTTTACCCGGCCGGAAATGGACATGGCGATCCGTAAGGCGCGGGATCTGGGGCGGCACATCAGCTACTTCGGCCCGGAAGCCAACGATTTCGGCCTGCTGGAGCACACGTTCCGCCAGTATGGCGAAACCGGTCGCGGCCAGTCGCGTAAGTATCTGCATACCTATGACGAGGCGGTGCCGTATAACCAAATCCCAGGCACCTTTACCCCATGGCAGCCGCTGCCGGAGCCGACGGACGTGCTGTTCTACGAGGGGCTGCACGGCGGCGTGGTGACCGATAGCCAGGACGTGGCGAAGCATGTGGATTTGCTGGTGGGGGTCGTGCCCATCGTCAACCTGGAGTGGATTCAGAAGCTGGTGCGCGATACCGGCGAGCGCGGCCATTCGCGCGAAGCGGTGATGGATTCGGTGGTGCGTTCGATGGAGGATTACATTAACTACATCACCCCGCAGTTTTCCCGCACCCATATCAACTTCCAGCGGGTGCCTACCGTCGACACGTCGAATCCTTTTGCCGCCAAGGCGATTCCCTCGCTTGACGAAAGTTTTGTCGTTATTCATTTCCGTAGCCTGGCGCATATTGACCTGCCCTATCTGCTGGCGATGCTGCAAGGTTCCTTTATTTCCAATATCAATACGCTGGTGGTGCCGGGGGGGAAAATGGGGCTGGCGATGGAGCTGATTATGGGGCCGCTGGTGCAGCAGTTGCTTGAAGGCAAAGAGATAAAGTAGGCGCGCTCTTCCTTTAACACGCCGGGTTTGAGCAGGGTGTTAACTGGCTGAAGCTGCCGGGGCGTGGCGTTCGTCGCGCACTTCAAAGCTGTGGGTCATCTTTACCGAGGCGCCGAGCATCAGCGAGACGGAGCAATATTTTTCCGCTGACAGCGTCACCGCCCGTTCGACCGCCTTGTCGGTCAGGCCTGAACCGGTCACGATAAAATGCAGATTGATATGGGTAAACAGGCGCGGCGCCTCGTCGCGGCGTTCGGACGTCAGTTTGACTTCGCAGTCCCGCACGTCCTGTCGCGCCTTTTGCAATATCGATACCACGTCGATGGCGCTGCAGCCGCCGACCGACATCAGCACCATTTCCATTGGGCTGGGCGCTTTTTCCCCGGCGTTTCCATCCATCAAAACCTGGTGGCCGGAAGCGGATTCGCCCATGAAAGACAACCCTTCTACCCATTTTACCCGTGCCTGCATTATGATGACTCCTGGTGAAAAGCTTTCCAGCAGACTACATTTTTGTGGGAAAACTGGCAATGTTACTGAACATACTTCATGCTGATGCAAGACAACAGAAGACACTGCTTCAAACCTATGCTAAAAACAAGGCTGGATCGGCCTCATTGATAATGAAAGGGCAAGAGCTCGATCGGAACATCTATACCAGACCCTAATAAGTTCCCTTGCGTCGCTCCGTTTAAACGCGGAGTCAGAGTGAATAATTCAAGCGCCGTAACAGGGAATACGATGTCCCGAACCAGGGACAGCGATGACAAAAGAGGATAACAGCGAATGGTTCTCGGCAAACCGCAAACAGACCCGACTCTCGAATGGTTCCTGTCTCATTGCCATATTCATAAGTATCCATCGAAGAGTACGCTTATACATCAGGGTGAAAAGGCTGAAACGCTTTACTACATCGTCAAAGGCGCCGTTGCGGTGCTGATTAAAGATGAGGAAGGCAAAGAGATGATCCTCTCCTATCTTAACCAGGGGGATTTCATCGGCGAGCTCGGCCTATTCGAGGAAGGTCAGGAACGCAGTGCCTGGGTACGGGCGAAGACCGCCTGTGAAGTCGCCGAGATTTCGTATAAAAAATTCCGGCAGCTGATTCAGGTTAATCCGGATATCCTGATGCGCCTGTCGGCGCAGATGGCCAGCCGTTTACAGGTGACCTCTGAAAAAGTCGGCAACCTGGCGTTCCTGGACGTCACCGGGCGCATAGCGCAAACCCTATTGAACCTGGCAAAACAACCCGACGCCATGACCCATCCCGACGGCATGCAGATCAAGATTACCCGTCAGGAGATCGGCCAGATTGTAGGCTGTTCCCGGGAAACGGTGGGACGTATCCTTAAAATGCTCGAAGATCAGAACCTCATATCCGCGCACGGTAAAACCATTGTCGTTTACGGCACGCGCTGATAGCCCCGTTACGCAGGCGTGGTGCCCAGCGCCACGCTTTTTTCGCTGACGGTATGTGGCGTCGGTTAATCTACCACCCCGAAGTTAATTATGCCCTGCGGCAAACCATCGTATTGTGCCTGCCGGCGGCGGTCGGGCTGTTATTCGGCAGCCTGCAGGACGGTCTGCTGTTTTCGTTAGTTCCCGCCTGCTGCAATATCGCCGGCCTCGACACGCTGCATAAACGGTTTTTTAAACGCCTGGCGGTCGGCGGCCTGCTGTTCGCCCTCAGCAGCGTGTTGATCCAGGTGCTGTTGACCGTACCGGTGCCGCTGCCCTTTATTATGTTCGGCCTGGCGCTGCTGTTCGGCATCGCCGGCGAAATCAGCCCGTTGCACGGTCGTCTGCTGCCGGCCGCGCTTATCGCCGCCATTTTTACCCTTGGCCTGGCCGGCAATGTGCCGCCCGCCGTTCCGCCGCTGCTGTATATCGCCGGCACCGCCTGGTACGGATTGTTTAACGCCCTGTGGTTCCGGCTGTGGAAGGAACAGCCGATGCGCGAATCGCTAAGCCTGCTGTACCGGGAACTGGCGGATTATATCGAGGCGAAATACAGCCTGCTGACGCAGCACACCGACCCGGAAACCGCCCTGCCGCCGCTGTTTGCCCGCCAGCAAACGGTAATCGATCTGATTGCGCAGGTTTACCAGCAGTTGCATATGCTTTCGGCCAACAACCAGTTGCAGTACAAACGCCTGCTGCGCGCCTTCCAGGTGGCGCTGGATTTGCAGGAGCATATTGCCGTCAGTTTGCACCAGCCGGACGAGGTGCAGAAGCTGGTGGAACAAAGCCACGCCGAGGCGGTCATCCGCTATAACGCCCTGATGATTGCCGCGCGGCTGCGGGTGCTGGCGGATGATATCCTCTATCACCGGCAGCCGGGGCGCTTTACCATGGCTACCGCGCTCTCGGCGCTGGAAAAAATTGCCCAGCGTCATCCGGAGAATCCGGTCGGCCACTTTTGCTATTACCATTTCAGCCGCATCGCCAGGCTGCTGCGCACCCAGCGCCCGCTTTACCGCCGCGACCTGATGGCCGACAACCAGCAGCGACTGTCGTTCTGGCATGCGCTGGTCAGCTATTGTTCCTTTAAATCCATGGCGCTGCGCAACGCGGCCAGGCTGGGCATTATGCTGGCCATCGGCAGCAGCCTGGGACTGGTGCTGGATTTACCCAAGCCTTACTGGATTTTGATGACGGTGATGTTTGTCAGCCAGAACGGCTACAACGCCACCCGGGTGCGTATCCAGCACCGGGCCTTGGGCACATTGGCCGGGCTGGCGATTGCCGCCGGCACGCTACAGCTGAGGCTGGGCGACGGCACGGTATTGCTGTGCATGCTGGCGCTGACGCTGGCGTCCTATCTGGTGTTGCGTAAAAATTATGGCCTGGCGATGACCGGCATGACGGTGACCGCGGTGTATACGCTGCAGTTGCTGTCGCTGAACGGCGCGCACTTCCTGGTGCCCCGACTGGTGGATACGCTGATCGGCTGTATGCTGGCATTTGGCGGCATGCTGTGGCTGTGGCCGCAGTGGCAAAGCGGTCTGCTGCGTAAAAATGCCCATCTGGCGCTGGAGCGGGATCAGGAGGCGCTGCGGCTACTGCTGCAACCGAAACCCGAGCCAGCGGCGCTGGCCTATGCGCGCATGAAGGTTAACCAGGGGCATAACGCGTTGTTTACCTCGTTAAGCCAGGCGATGCGGGAACCGGCGTTTAACTCGCGCTACCTGACAGATATGCGTTTGTGGGTGACGCACAGTCAGTTTATCGTCGAGCATATCAACGCCATGACTATCCTGGCGCGGGATCATTACATGCTAACGCCGACGCTGGCGCGGGATTACCTGGCCTCTTGCGAAGTGGCTTTGCAGCGCTGCCAACAGCGGTTGGAATATGACGGACCAAGCTCCGACAGCCCGGTGATGGACTCCGCCGGCGAAACGCCGGAGCTGCCCGGCACCCTGATGGAGCGCCATCTGCGGCGTATATTATTCCATCTGGGAGTCATGCATACCATTTCGTCGGTGGCCTGGCGCCAGCGGCCGCAGCACGGCCGCTGGCTGTCGCGTCGGTTAAGCGATTAGGGTTTGGCGGCGATCACCTGCGCCACCGCCTGTTCAAACCGGGCCATGCCTTGGTCGATATCCTCGAATTCCACCACCAGCGACGGCGCGAAACGCACCACGTCCGGACCGGCGTTCAGGATCATCAGGCCATGTTCGGCGCTGGCATGCAAGAACTCCCGCGCCCGGCCGTGGAAACGCGGCTGCAGTTCGGCGCCTATCAGCAGGCCCATGCCGCGCACCTCGGTGAATACCTGGTATTTGTCGTTAATCGCCTGAAGCGCGCTGACATAACGTTCGTGCCGTTCGTTGATGCCCGCCAGTACCGCCGGCTGGTTGATCACATCCAGCGCCGCCTCGGCCACCGCGCAAGCCAGCGGATTACCGCCATAGGTGGTGCCGTGGGTACCCACCTTCATCACCGAGGCGATGTCCTCGGTGGTCAGCATGGCGCTTACCGGGAAGCCCCCGCCGAGCGCCTTGGCGGTGGTCAGGATGTCGGGTAAGACGCCGTAGTGCATGTAGGTGAACAGCTTGCCGGTGCGCCCCATGCCGCACTGGACTTCGTCCATTACCAGCAGCGCCTGGTGCTGGTCGCACAGATCGCGCAGGCCTTGCAGGAATTCCGGCGTGGCCGGCGTAATACCGCCCTCGCCCTGGATCGGCTCCACCACGACGGCGCAGGTATGATCGTCCATTACCGCCTTGACCGCCGCCAGATCGTTAAAAGGCACATGGACGATATCCGCCGGTTTCGGCCCGAAGCCATCGGAGTATTTCGGCTGCCCGCCCACCGTTACGGTAAACAGCGTGCGGCCGTGAAACGCGTTATGAAAGGCGATAATCTTGGTTTTATACGGGCTGTGGCGGGTAATGGCGTAATGACGCGCCAGTTTAAAGGCCGCTTCATTGGCCTCGCCGCCTGAATTGGCGAAAAACACCCGATCGGCAAAGGTGGCGTTAATCAGCTTGCGCGCCAGGCGCAGTGCCGGCTCGTTGGTAAACACGTTGCTGGTATGCCACAGGGTCTCGCCCTGCTGCTTCAGCGCCGCGACCAGCGCCGGGTGACAATGCCCCAGCGCGGTGACGGCAATGCCGCCGGAGAAATCGATATACTCTTTACCGTCCTGGTCCCATACCCGACTGCCCTTGCCCCTGACCGGGATAAACTGCGCCGGTGCATAAACCGGCAGAATAACCTGATCAAAGGTTTCCCGCGTTACTGCGCTATTATCTGTTTTCATGTGTAATTACTCGGTCCGTAACAAGAGAAGAAGTGATTTTATAATCATAAAATATGCATAAAAAATCACATCAATGCAACCTTTTATCACTGCTAACCTGAAAAAAAATGCCGGAGCCAGCGGCCTTGCCGGTTGAGTGTATATCAACTGGCCGCCCGGTTAATACTTGAGAAAGTTGGCCAGCAGTTGGTGGCCCTGCTCGCTGAGCACGCTTTCAGGATGAAACTGTACACCTTCAAGGGGCAAGGTTCGATGACGGATGCCCATGATTTCATCGTAGGCTCCGTCGCGCAGGCTCCAGGCGGTCACCTCCAGGCAATCCGGCACGCTGGCGCGCTCAACCACCAGCGAATGATAGCGGGTGACGGTCAACGGCACGTCCAGGCCGGCAAAAACGCCCCGTCCGTCATGGGTAATGGCGGAGGTTTTGCCGTGCATCACCTGTGCCGCGCGCACGATACGCGCGCCGCAGGCCTGCGCTATCGCCTGATGGCCAAGGCATACGCCCAGGATCGGTATTTTACCGGCAAAATGATGGATGGCCGCCAGCGAAATGCCCGCGTCGTCAGGGGTGCCGGGGCCGGGGGAGATCACCAGCCGATCGGGGGCCATGCGCTCGATATCCGCCAGCTGCAACCGGTCGTGACGCCATACCTCTACCTGCGCGCCCAGCTCGCAGAAATATTGATACAGGTTGTAGGTAAAGGAGTCATAGTTATCGATAAGCAGCAACATCGCCGATATATCCCACTGATTAATGAATTTTTGTTAAATAACAGGACTCATGAAATCCAATAAGTACCCTTTATGCGCTATAGCGCGGCGCGGGGATATTTTCCTTTGCCTGGACAGGTCGTTTAAACCTGTGTGATATTTACCGGATACCCGCTAACAGCGGTAACGTCCATAGTGTCACACCGTCAGGGATAAAAAAACCAACCCATGCCTCGTATTAAGCCGCTGAAAATACTGCTGCCTTACCTATGGCCCAGGGATAACCCGAAGCTACGTTATTATCTGGTGGTGGCGCTGCTGTTTATGATCGTGGCCAAGGTCAGCACATCGCTGGTGCCGCTGGCCTATAAATCCATGGTCGATAAGCTTGGCGGCGGCCAGGCGCAGATGCTGGCGGTCCCCGTCGGCCTGATCCTGATCTACGGCCTGGCGCGGGTCTGCGCGTCGTTATTTGATGAGCTGCGCAACGTGATGTTTATCTATGTCAGCCAAAACGCCACGCGGCGGCTGGGCCTGCGGGTTTTCCGCCAGCTGCACGCGCTGAGCCTGCGTTTCCACCTGGAGCGCCGCACCGGCGGGCTGTCCCTGTCCATTGAACGGGGCACCCAGGCGGTATCGACGGTGCTGTCGCGCGTGCTGTTCTCCATCGTGCCGATTTTATTCGAAATCAGCCTGGTGGCCGTCATTATGTGGCGGCTGTTGAACGTCTGGTTTGCGGTGGCGATCGTGGCGACCGTCGGCGCCTATATCCTGTTCACCATTACGGCGGTGGGCTGGCGCACCCGTTTCCGGCGTGAATTGAACCAGGCCAACGCCGACGCCAATAATAAATCGCTCGACAGCCTGCTCAATTACGAGACCGTGAAATACTTCGGCAACGAAGAATTCGAAGCCCAGCGCTTTGACAGCTCACGCCGGCTATATGAACATGCGGCGATAAAAAACCAGATCAGCTTTACGGTGCTGAGCATCGGCCAGACGGCGGTGATTTCCATAGGGCTGGTGGTGATGATGGCCATGGCGGCGCGGGGGATTACCCAGGGCGCCATGACCATGGGCGACTTCGTACTGGTTAACGCCTACCTGTTGCAGCTCTACCAGCCGCTGAATTTTTTTGGCTTTATCTATTCGGAAATCCGCCAGGCGCTGATTGATATGGATAATATGTTCGACCTGCTGTCGCTTGCGAGAGAGGTGGAAGATCGTCCCGGCGCCACGACGCTGCGCGTTGCCCATGGGGAAGTGAGCTTTGAGGGCGTGGGTTTTGGGTATGACGCGCGCCGTCCGATACTGGATAATATCAGTTTCACTATCCCGGCGGGCAAGACCGTGGCGGTGGTGGGCGCGTCGGGCGCCGGCAAATCCACGCTCTCAAGGCTGCTGTTTCGTTTTTATGACGTCAGCGAAGGCGTGATAACCGTCGACGGTCAGGATATCCGCGGCGTCTCCCAGGAGAGTTTGCACCGGGCCATCGGCATCGTGCCGCAGGATACCGTGCTGTTTAACGATACCCTGCGTTACAATATCGGTTACGGCAACACCGCCGCCACTGATGAAGACATCGAGCGGGCCGCCCGGTTGGCGCATATTCATGATTTTATCAAGAGCCTGCCCGACGGCTACGAGACCCGCGTCGGCGAACGGGGACTAAAACTTTCCGGCGGTGAAAAGCAGCGGGTGGCCATCGCCCGCACGGTGCTGAAAAACCCCGCCATCCTGGTGTACGACGAAGCCACCAGCGCCCTGGATACCCAGACCGAACGCGAGATCCAGGCGCATTTAAGCGAAGTGAGCCGCGACCACACTACCCTTATCATCGCCCATCGGCTGTCCACCATCGTTGACGCCGACCAAATTATCGTACTGGAGGACGGGGCCATTGCCGAACGCGGCCGCCATGGTGAACTGCTGGCGCAAGACGGACGCTACGCGGCGATGTGGCGGCATCAGCGCCGCGAGGAACAAACGGTTGACTAAGGCGCGCCGGACGCCGCATGGACGGTGCTATTAACACCGGTTCGACGCCGGCATGGCGGGTTAATACCGGCTGAAACAGAAAACGGTATAAAGCACCGTTGGCTATACGTTACATCGGCAAAGGCGTAGGCTAAGATTTAAGCCTTGGCCAGCCCCAGGCTGTTTTGATCCGGGCGCCGCCGCGTTTTATTCAGGTGGATCTCCCGGACGCCACCATAACGCACGGAGGTAACGCCGTCATGAGCGCAAAAACCGTTAAAATCCCCGGCCCCGATCATCCGATAGCCATTGAGCCAAACCCGGCGCGCATCCTGGTGTCCGTCGCCGGCCGTACCGTCGCCGACACCGACAGGTCGCTGACCCTGCGCGAGGCGGATTATCCTCCGGTGCATTATATCCCGCGCGCCGATGTGGATATGTCACTTCTACAAAAGACCGACCATGCCACCTACTGTCCGTATAAGGGCGATTGCGCGTATTACAGCATTACCCCCGGCGGGCCGCGCTCGGTCAACGCCGTTTGGAGCTATGAGTCGCCTTATGAGTCCGTCGCCGCCATCAAGGATTATGTGGCGTTTTATCCCGATCGCGTCGACGGCATCGAAGTGCGTTCCGCGCGTTAAGCCGCCGGGCCGCGGGCGCTTACTCCGGCTCGGAAGCTTCGCCGACCGCGCGGGCAAAAAGCGCGGCCAGGGGATCGGGGTCGCCGAAGGCGCCGGCCTGGTTGGCGGCAAGCCATTCCTCCCGCCCGACGGGTTGCCAGCTCACATCGTAACCCGCATGGATAATCAGCTGCTCAAAGAAGATCCGCTGCGCCCGTCCATTGCCTTCACGGAATGGGTGCAGCATGTTGATATCGGCATAATATTGCGCCAGGCGCGGCACAATCTCGTCCAGGGTCAGCCCGCGCAGATAGTCTTCGTCCTCTAACCGCTGCATAACCGCGTTGCCCTCCTTTTCCAGGTAGGCAAAATGACAATAACGGGTCTCGTTTTGATAAATATCCACCGTGCGCAGTTGCCCGGCCCAGGCATAAAGATCCTGGAACAGCTGGCGATGAATAGCGCATAACCACGGCAGCCCCATATTGGGCGTGCCCAGCTCCAGGGTGGCGGCGCGCAGGCCGGTCAGGGCCAGTTCAGCCTCGCGTAATCCGGCGGACTCATGAATATTCAGCTTATTGGCCAATACCGGGATGCCGGGGTAAAGATAGGGATCGCGTCCATCGCCGAATTTATCGTTCATAGTGTCTCCTGAGCTCGCCTATGCGCTGCAAGGCCTCTTGCGCCGTCAGGGTAACCGGTTCGATGGTAAAACCTTCCAGACGGTTGCTGGCCCGGAAATTTTCATTCCGGCGTTGCTGGAATAACCGCGCCTTTTGTTTTTCAGTCATTTTTTTCATGTCATGCCTCCTGGCTGCGACCTTGAGGTAATAACATGAAGTATAACCGGCATTCGCGGGTTCGCAGGGGAAGCGGGGCGGGATTGGCGAGAGACGGGAAGAGTCCGTCGAAGAAAGGCCGCGACGGACTTTCCCGTCCAGCGGGCGGCGGGATGTGACCGCACCCGTGGTTGATAACTGATATTACCGCGCCGTTTCCTGTTACTTCACGATCTTGGCGGACAGGATAGTCACCGGCTTCACCGGCACATTCTGGTAAGGCCCAACGTTCTTGGTCGGCACCTGGGCAATTTTATCGGCCACGTCCATGCCATTGACCACTTTACCGAATACCGCATAGCCGAAATCACGCTGGCCGTGATCGAGAAACGCATTATCGGCAACGTTAATAAAGAACTGGCTGGTGGCGCTGTCTTTATCGTTGGTGCGCGCCATGGCCACGGTGCCGCGCAGGTTGCGCAGGCCGTTATCCGCTTCGTTTTTTATCGGCGCCTGGGTGGTTTTTTGCGTCAGATCCTGGTTAAAACCGCCGCCCTGGACCATAAAACCGGGGATGACGCGATGGAAGATAGTGTTGTTGTAAAAGCCGTTGTTCACATAATCGACAAAGTTTTTCACCGCTACCGGCGCTTTTTGATTATCCAGCTCCAGCTCAATATTCCCCGCCGAAGTGGTCAGCAGTACATGGGTGTCCTGCGCGGCGGCAAATAGCGGGCAGGCGGCGGCCAGGGATAAAACCAGCGCGGCGGTGGCCAGGTTTCGTTTCAGCATGAGGGGTTCCTTTTTTAAAACATGGGCAACAGGAAGGGCTTTGATTCTAAAGAGCGGACCGCGCTTACGCTACCCATTTACCTTTTTTTACGTAACAGGTTTTATATCAGGCGCGCGGACACCGCTGATATTGACGAAAAGGTTAGCCATTGCTTAAACGGATTTTGCAAAAATCGCTGAAAAGTCCCGGCATGATGACTTTTATGTCCACGGCATAAATCACCATGATAGTATTTGTCCCCTACCGGTACTGTTCGGCAACATTCATGCCGGCGGGCGGCGCGCCCGTCGCGCATGACATTTTAAACAGGCAATTATGAATAACAAAAATCGACTGCTGCTAACGTGGATTAGTTTTTTTTCGTATGGATTGACCGGCGCATTAGTGATTGTCACCGGCGTGGTATTAAACGATATCGCCGACTATTTCCAGGCGCCGGTTTCGGCGATGAGCACCACCTTCACCTTTTTGAACGCCGGTATTTTACTGGCGATATTCCTCAATGCCTGGCTGATGGAGATCATCCCGCTTAGACGTCAGCTGATATTCGGCTTTGTGCTGATGGTGTTGGCGATCGCCGGCCTGATGAGCGGGCATACCCTGGCGCTGTTTTCGCTGTCGATGTTTGTGCTGGGTGTGGTGAGCGGCATTACCATGTCGATCGGCACCTATTTGATCGCCTATCTCTACGAAGGGCGCCAACGGGGTTCGCGCCTGCTGTTTACCGACTCGTTTTTCAGTATGGCCGGGGCGACATTCTCTATTCTGGCCGGGGTGCTGCTGGCGCGGCTTATTCCCTGGTATTGGGTTTACGCCTGCATCGGCCTGCTGTATGTGGCCATTTTTATCCTGACGTTACTATCTGAATTCCCGGTATTGGGCAAGAAGGCCGCGGGGGATCCGCTGGCGGCGCCGGCGGCAGGGGAAAAATGGGGCATAGGGGTGCTGCTGCTGTCGGCCGCCGCGCTGTGTTATATCCTGGGACAACTGGGTTTTATTTCCTGGGTGCCCGAATACGCTACCCATAGCTTCGGCATGAATATTAAACAGGCCGGCGGCCTGGTGGGCAATTTCTGGACCGCGTATATGGTCGGCATGTGGGTGTTCAGCGCCATACTGCGCCATGTGGATTTACAGCGTATCGTCACGCTGCTGGCCGCCCTGTCCGCGGTCATCATGTATCTGTTCATCGCCTCCGACCAGGCCGCGCACCTGCATTATTATCTCTTCGGGCTGGGTTTTATTTCCAGCGCCATTTATACCACCATCATCACCCTGGGCTCGCAGCAGACCCGGCTAACCTCGCCCAAACTGGTAAACACCATTCTTACCTGCGGCACCATCGGCACCATGCTGACGTTTGTGGTCACCGGCCCTATCGTGGCGCACCTTGGCGTTAAAGCCGCGCTCAGCACCGCCAATGCGCTGTATTTGGCGGTATTTGTGCTGTGCCTGTCGCTGGGTTTTGTCACCCGCCACCGGTTGCACGGCCACGCGGCCAGATAACCCGTTGCCAGCGGCGGGTGGCAACGGGTTATCCAGCATGCGGTACAATCCCGCGTCGGCTAGCGGGCCAGCAGGGGATAAAGCGTCAACACCAGCGTCGCGGCCATCAGGCGATTGAACACCAGCAGCCGCTGCGGCTGGCCGAGCCGATTTTTCAGCATGCTGCCGAAGGCTGCCCAGGCGCTGACGCAGGGGGCGTTTATCAGGGTAAATACCAGGGCGATAAGCGCGACGTCCCTGAAATGGTGCTGCGCCGGCGCATAGACGGTAACCGACCCGACGGCCATCAGCCAGGTCTTGGGATTGAGCCACTGGAACACAACCGCGCCCCAGTATCCCAACGGCGCGGCCGAGGCGCGTATGGCGCCCGAAGGCGCCACGGCGTTAGCGATACGCCAGGCGAGATAGATCAGGTAACAGGCGCCGGTCAACCGAACCAGCGGAAACAACATGGGGTAGAGCTGGAATATCCGCTCCAGCCCCAGTCCAATGGCCAGGATCATCAGGCAAAGCCCGCAGCTGACGCCGAGAATATGCGGTAAAGTGCGGTAAAATCCAAAATTCACCCCTGAACTGGCCAACATGCTGTTGTTCGGTCCGGGGGTGATGGAAGTAACAAAAGCGTACAGGCAAAAGGCGCTAAGCTCGGCAATGGTCATGGTGCGTTCAATCCTTTTGATATCAATCCTTAGGGATAAGTCTTATTTTTTCTTGTCATAAAGCTCCACTTCACTGCGGGAAAGCCCGATATCCTTCAACTGATCGTCGCTCAGGGCGCTGAGGATCAGGCGGTTGCGCCGGCGCAGATGCCAGCTTTTGAACCGGCCATATAAGGCCGCCAGGGGATTTTGGCCGGCGATGGCCCGCCCCGGTTCGAAAGTCAAGGGAAGTGTCTGGCAGGTTTTTAAGGTATTTTTCATGATGTTCCTCCTCGTCGGTTGATGGAACTATCATGCAACTGTATGCTGATACCGTACAGATTCAGAAATCAGGTATTTTTACCATACAATTAATAATTTTCCGCGCTGTCATGCCCAGATTTTTCTCAATCTGTATTGCTTTTAACTTTGAAGTATTCATCTGTATGAGGCCACCATGACGCGTTATGACAACCTGGCCAGTATCATCGGCGATCGTATTGAACAAGGCTTATATACCTGCGGCCAGCGGCTGCCCTCGGTGCGGGCGTTAAGCCTGGAGCACGAGGTGAGCATCAGCACCGTCCAGCAGGCGTACCGGGTGTTGGAAGAGCGGCGATTAATCGAGGCGCGGCCGAAGTCGGGATATTTTGTCAGCCAGCACCACGAGCCGGCGGCGCTGCCGGCCATGTGCCGTCCGGCGCAACGTCCGGTAGATATTTCCCAGTGGGATCTGGTACTTAAGCTGCTGCGCGCCGATCCGGTGGACGGGATGGTGCATTTAGGGCCGGGCATGCCGGATATCAGTTCACCCACGCTCCGGCCGCTGAACAAGGAGTTAAGCCGTATCGCCCTGCATCCGGACCTGCGCGGCATGACCTATGGCGATATCAGCGGCGCCCCGGCGCTGCGCGAGCAGATAGCGCGCCTGCTGGTGGACAGCGGCTGCCTGGCGCTGCCCGAAGACATCATGATTACCACCGGTTGTCATGAAGCGCTGTCGATTGCCATACACGCCCTGTGCCAGGCCGGTGACATCGTGGCGGTCGATTCGCCGAGCTTCCATGGCGTGACCCAGACTCTGAAGGCCTTCGGCATCAAGGCGCTGGAAATCCCCACCGACCCGGTGACCGGCATCAGCCTGGAAGCGCTGGAGCTGGCGCTGGAGCAGTGGCCGATCAAGGCCATCCAGGTGACGCCCAACTGCAATAACCCGCTGGGCTACATCATGCCGGATGCGCATAAGCACGCGCTGCTGTGCCTGGCGGCGCGCTACGACACGCCGATCATCGAGGATGATGTCTACGGCGACCTGGCCTACCGCTATCCCCGTCCGCATACCATCAAGTCCTTTGACGACGACGGCCGGGTACTGCTGTGCAGTTCATTTTCCAAAACCCTGGCGCCGGGGCTGCGCGTGGGCTGGATCGTGCCCGGCCGTTATATGGAAAAAGTAATTCATATGAAGTATATCGGCACCGGCGCCACCGCGTTGCAGCCGCAGTTGGCGGTGGCCGAGTTTGTGCGCCAGGGGCATTACCAGAAGCATTTGCGGCGCATGCGCGCCCGCTACCAGCTTAACTGCGACATCATGACCGACTGGGTCAAAAGCTATTTTCCGCCGGAAACCCGCGTCAGCCGTCCGCAGGGCGGATTTTTGATGTGGATTGAGCTGCCGGATCGCTTTGACTCCCTGCGGCTTAACCGCCAGCTGGAAAAAATGGCGATACAGATAGCCGTGGGGCCGATTTTTTCCGCCTCCGGCAAATACCGCCACTGTCTTCGCCTCACCTACGCCACCCAATTGACCGATGAAATCGAGGCGGCGGTAAAAAAAATTGGCGAGACAATTAAGCGGCAGCTGGCCGAAGTGGCGACCTGAGCCGGCGCCTGGGTTGCCGAAAGTGTTAGCGCATAAAATCGACCGTTTCATCCCCCCCGGCAAGAAACAGCGTCGATCGTGACGGCACGGTTTGCGCAATCACCCCGCCCCGGCGGATGACGTAGCGTGGCGCGGTTTGCCTGCGTACCGCGTCAAAGCCGTCTTCCGCCGGCAGGATCACCAGGTTGGCGCTGTTGCCCTCGGTAATGCCGTAGTCGTCAAGATGCAGGGTCCTGGCGCTGTTATGGGTAATCAGCTCCAGGCCCCGGTTGATTTGCTCGTAGCCCATCAATTGGCAGATATGCAGGCCCATATGCAGCACCTGCAGCATATTGCCGGTGCCGAGCGGATACCAGGGATCAAACACATCGTCATGGCCGAAACAGACGTTGATGCCCGCCGCCATCAGTTCCTCGACCCGCGTCACCCCACGCCGCTTGGGGTAATCGTCGAAACGCCCCTGCAAATGGATATTGACCAGCGGATTGGCGACAAAGTTAATGCCGGATAGCTTAAGCAGCCGGAACAAGCGGGCGGTATAGGCGCCGTTATAGGAATGCATCGCCGTGGTATGGCTGGCGGTCACCCGCCCGCCCATCCCGTCACGGTGGGCCAGCGCCGCGACCGTTTCCACGAAGCGCGATTGTTCATCGTCGATTTCGTCGCAGTGCACGTCCACCAGCCTGTCATATTTCAGCGCCAGGGCGAAGGCCTTATGCAACGACTCCACCCCATATTCCCGGGTAAACTCGAAATGCGGGATTGCCCCCACCACATCGGCGCCCAGGCGCAGCGCCTCCTCCAGCAGCTCCTCGCCGCGCGGATAGGACAGAATGCCTTCCTGCGGAAACGCCACCAGTTGCAAATCCACCCAGGGCGCCACCTCGCGTTTAACCTCCAGCATGGCGTTAAGCGCCGTCAGCGTGGGATCGGAGACATCGATATGGGTGCGCACATGCTGGATGCCGTTGGCGATTTGCCACTTAAGCGTTTGCCAGGCGCGCTGCTTGACATCCTCGTGGGTCAGCCGCGCTTTGCGCTCGGCCCAGCGCTCAATGCCCTCGAACAGCGTGCCGGATTGGTTCCAGCGCGGCTCGCCGGCGGTCTGGGTGGTATCGAGGTGGATGTGCGGCTCGACAAAGGGTGGGATGGCCAGCCCGCCCCCTGCGTCCAGGGTGCCCGGAGCGTCCGGCGGCGTTTCCGGCCCCGGGCCGGCGTTCACCGACCCGAAACGGCCCTGGTCGATGGTAATGTGCCATAGGCCTTCCCGCTGCGGCAGGCGGGCGTTGATGATGTGTTGCAATTGGAATTCTGGCACGGTTCACCTCGTTACACGGCGGGACGCGGGAGTTATCAGGCAAGCTTAGCGCACCCGGCGGGCAAATGCCCCGCGGGTTGATAGCCTGGCGTCGATTTAAGCGGACCTGGAGATCAACGTGTCGGCGGCGGGTAAATGTGCCGTGCTCAACGCCTGCCGCCAACATGCCCTATCAGGAGATGAGTCTGCTTGTGCGGGCCGGGATCGGCGGCCCAGCGGGGAACGTTTAAGGATGGGCAACAAAACCCACCGCCTGGTAAACCTGTTGCAGGGTTTTCTGCGCGCGCGCGCTCGCCTTGGCCGCGCCGTCGCGCATAATCTGGTTGAGCAGCGCATCATTGGCGCGGAAATGGCGATAACGCTCCTGCAGGTCGGTGAGCATGCCGGACACGGCATCCGCCACCGCGCCCTTCAGGTGGCCGTACATCTGGCCCTCGAACTCCTGCTCGAGCGCCACGATGGACTTGCCGGTGACGCCGGCGAGGATATCGAGCAGATTCGACACCCCGGGTTTGGCGACCGGATCGTAGCGCACCACCGGCGGCTCTTCCGAGTCGGTCAGGGCGCGTTTGAGTTTTTTCGCCGCCGATTTCGGGTCTTCCAGCAGGGTAATGACGTTATTACGGTTGTCGTCCGACTTGGACATCTTTTTGCTCGGGTCGAGCAGCGACATCACGCGGGCGCCGGATTTGGGTATAAACGGCTCTGGCAGCGTAAAAATCGGGCCATAGAGGGCGTTAAAACGCTGGACGATATCGCGGCTTAATTCCAGATGCTGCTTCTGGTCTTCGCCCACCGGCACCTGGTTGGTCTGGTAAAGCAGGATATCCGCCGCCATCAGCACCGGGTAATCGAACAGGCCGGCGTTGATGTTATCGGCATAGCGCGCCGATTTATCCTTGAACTGGGTCATGCGGCTCAGTTCGCCAAAATAGGTATAGCAGTTCAGCAACCAGCCCAGCTGGGTGTGTTCCGGCACATGGGACTGGACGAAGATGGTACTTTTTTCCGGGTCGATGCCGCAGGCCAGGTACATCGCCAGCAGGTCCAGGGTGGCGTTGCGTAACTTTTGCGCGTCCTGGCGCGCGGTAATGGCATGCAGGTCGACGATGCAATAAATGCAGTCGTAATCATCCTGCATGGTAACCCACTGACGCAGCGCACCCATATAGTTGCCGATGGTCAATTCGCCGGAAGGCTGCGCGCCGCTGAATACGATGGGTTTACTCATTTTACGCTTCCTGATTATCTGAAGATGACATCCCAAGAATGGGCAGAAGATCGGCAAAACGGTCCAGGACATAATCCGGATGGCTCGTTTCAATCGTTTCACCGTAATTGTAACCGTAGGTCATGCCGACACAGGGACAGCCCGCGGCTTTGGCCGCCATAATATCATTGCGCGAATCGCCGACAAACAGCAGTTCGTTAACGTAGAGTCCCAATTTGCCCAATACCAGGTAAATGGGCGCCGGATGCGGTTTTTTCGCCGCCACGTCGTCGCCGCCGATGATCAGGCTGAAATACGCGTCGATACCCAGCGACGCCAGGAGAGGCGCGACAAACGGCGTGGGTTTGTTGGTCACCACCGCCATGGGCAGGCCGCGAGCGGCCAGCAGGGCCAGCGTCTCTTTTACCTGCGGGAACAGCCGGCTGCCCTGCTCGACCGTTTGGGCGTAAAACTGGTCGAACAGCGCGCGGGTCTCGCGGCATAGGGACGCTTCCGGCGAGGCACCGGCCCAGGCCAGGGCGCGCTCCACCAGGATGTCGGCGCCGTTGCCGATCCAGGTGGAGATGCGTTCCTGGCCGGCCTGGGGCAGCCCCTGGGCCGCCAGGGCCTGGTCGAGCGCGCGGCTCAGGCCGGGCGCGGTGTCGGTGAGGGTGCCGTCGAGATCGAAGGCGAGACTGCGGATGTTTGTCAGATCGCTCATGGCTATTTCATCCGCCCGGTGCTGTTGCCGGGTCCGGGGCTGCCGGCCTCCAGCTCGCGGCGCATGGCCTGGATAATGGACCGGTAGTCGGGATGGCCGAAAATCGCCGAACCGGCGACAAACATATCCGCCCCGGCGGCGGCAATGGCGCCAATATTGTCGACCTTCACGCCGCCGTCCACTTCCAGGCGGATATCGCGACCGCTATCATCGATAAGCTTGCGCACCCGGCGCAGTTTGTCGAGCGTGCCGGGAATAAACGACTGGCCGCCGAAGCCGGGGTTGACCGACATCAGCAGGATAATATCGAGCTGATCCATCACATAATCCAGGTAGCCGAGCGGCGTGGCCGGGTTAAGCACCAGGCCGGCCTTGCAGCCGTGGGATTTGATCAGCTGCAGCGAGCGGTGGACGTGTTCGGAGGCTTCGGGATGAAAGGTGATATAGCTGGCGCCGGCGGCGGCAAAGTCGGGGATAATGCGATCGACCGGCCTGACCATCAGATGCACGTCGATTGGGGCGGTGATGCCATAGTCGCGCAGGGCCTTGAGGACCATCGGCCCCATGGTAAGGTTGGGGACGTAGTGGTTATCCATTACATCGAAGTGAACCACGTCACCTCCGGCGGCCAGTACCCGGGCGGTATCTTCGCCCAGGCGGGCAAAATCCGCCGAGAGGATGGATGGGGCGATTAAAAAGTTTTTCATCCGCATCTCCAGTCATTAATGGTCAGTCAATGGCGCCGTGGCGATCCGCATAATCATATAACGCCAGCAGTTCGTTCACTTTACTGCGGCCCAGGATATTGCGGCTGATGGTGCGCCGGCCTTTCACCACATGCAGCACCGCGTCGCAATACCACTCCCGGGTCAATAAGGTGTCGTGATTTGAAATCAACACCGGCACCTGCTCCTCGCTGGCCAGCCGGTAGGCTAAGCGCGCCAGGTTTTGCTGCTCAAGGTTGTTGAAGCTGTTGGTATGGTAAGCCGTAAAGTTGGCCGTGGTCGACAACGGCACATACGGCGGGTCGCAATACACCACCGAACCCTGCGTCGCCTTCATCAGGGTCTGCTGGTAATGTTCACAGACAAAAATAGCCTGCTGGGATTTTTCAGCAAACCAGTTCAGCTCGTTTTCCGGGAAATAGGGTTTTTTGTAGCGACCGAATGGAACGTTGAACTCGCCGCTCAGGTTATAACGACACAGGCCGTTATAACAATGGCGATTGAGATAAAGAAACAATACGGCCCGCCGATAAGCATCTGTACAGAGGTTAAATTCGCTGCGCAGCAGATAATAGACCTGCGACGTATTGGCCTCGGCATCGAAAAGCTGGCGGGCGTGGCCGATGAATTCACTGGTACGCTCTTTGACGATGTTGTACAGATTGATGAGATCGCTATTGATATCAGCAAGAATGTACTTCTCGTAGTCGGTGTTCAAAAACACCGACCCCGCGCCGACAAAGGGCTCGATCAGGCAATCCCCCGCCGGTAAATGGCGGCGGATATCTTCTATTAGCGGATATTTGCCGCCAGCCCATTTCAAAAACGCGCGGTTCTTCTTCATGCCGTCGATTGTTACTCACACACTCTCAGAAGCCGCGGATTGTACTCTGTTTAGGAACGCACATCAGCGTTAAATTCAGGAACTTATTTATTCTGGTCCTGTTTAACCTGGCCAATTTCCCTGGCCCACGGTTTTTTGGCCTGAATATCGGCCGGTAATTGCGCAACCGCGCTTTTGGCCTGGGCCGATGACGGGTAAAGACCGCTCACCAGTACATACCAGGGCTTACCGTCACGGCGGGTTTCATACACCCAATATTGTCCCAACTGCTGCTTCTTGGCGTAAGCGTTGAGCGTAGCGGCCTGCGAAGCGCTGCTGATCTGCACGGTATAATACCCTGACGGGGCTGTTTGGATTGAACCACCGGCTGCTGTGGCGGGCGCGGCGGCGGCAGCCGGGGCGCGCTGGACGGTGGCGCCAGGCGCACGGGCGCTGGGCTCAATCACCATGGTATGACGGCCGGCGGTGGCCGCGGGCTGCGCAGCGGCGACCGCCGGCGCATGTTGGACGGCGGCGGGCGCTTTGGCGTTATGCGTCGGCGCGGCGTTTTTAGCGCTCGGCACCATGGCGGTCTGTTTCGGCGCTTTACGCGCGGCAGCCTCGGGCTTGCCCGCCTTATGGGCGGGTGCCCTGGCGGCCGGGGCCACCGTGGCCGGGGCGGTCGGCAGCGTCGAGGACTGCTGGTCGCTGTTCATCTGCTGGGCCATGCCGTTCACCCGATCCCCTTGCTGCGACAGCGCGTCGGCCATATTGCCCGGCAGGTCGATGCGATGCTGCGGATTACCGTCGGCGACAGGCGGCGCCTGGGTCGGCGTGGAAGCCACCGGCGGCGCGGTCAGGGTTTGCGGCGGCTGCGCGGTGCCATTGCTGCCGTTAACAGTGCCGTTGCCGCCGTTAACTGTGGCTGGGGCGCTGCCGTTGGCCGTGCTGCCCGGGCTGTTGACATCCGGATTGGCGTTATCCGGCACGGGCGTGACGTCATTAGTGGCCGGGGCGTTCGACGTGCCGGGCAGCGCAATGCTCTTTTCCGCCACGTTCGGGTTTTGCTGGTTGGCGTCCATCTGGGTGGGCGCCTTTAACGCCGAACCGATGGCGATCACCAGGAGCAGCAACACCAGTATGCCGATGCCAATCATCAGATGCTGTTTGGACATTGCCACTTTGGGAACTGAAGGACCTTTCCGTTGACGGGGCGGGCGGCGATCGCTGCTATCGGGTCTCAGTTCGTCTTCCGACTTGAACTCATCCATCTAAAACTCTCCAACCGAGAGATAATTTCCACGCGTCCCGAAGGACGGGTGAAGGGTTAATGCGATTAAATCAAACTCACTCCCCCTATCCCGCTGGCGGGATAGGGGGAACGGCCCTGACTCAAGCCTGGCAATCGGCGATTGATGCCAATACGATATCATTTGCTACACCGGTACGTACTTCCGCCTGGCCTATGGAGCGCGGCAGCACTAACCGTAACTGACCGGAAACCACTTTTTTATCGCGCATCATATGCGGCAGGTAATCCGCCGGGGCCATTTCTTTCGGCCCGGTCACCGGCAGGCCCGCGCGGGCCAGCAGCACCTGCACGCGACGGATGTCGTCCATGCCGAGCTGTCCCAGACGACGGGCGGTATGCGCCGCCATCATGATACCGGCCGACACGGCCTCGCCGTGCAGCCAGTTGCCGTAGCCCATATGGGTTTCAATGGCATGTCCATAAGTATGGCCCAAATTCAGCAAAGCCCGCTGGCCGTTTTCAAATTCGTCGGCGGCCACCACCGCGGCTTTCAGTTCGCAGCAGCGTCGCAGGCAATAAGAGAGCGCGTCGGGATCAAGCGCCAGCAGTTCGTCAAGATGGTCTTCCAGCCAGGTAAAAAAAGCGCCGTCCAGGATAATGCCGTATTTGATCACTTCGGCAAGTCCGGAGGACAATTCGCGCGGCGGCAGGGTCTTGAGGCAATCGAGATCGATAACGACGGATGCCGGCTGGTAAAACGCGCCGATCATGTTTTTGCCGAGTGGATGGTTAACCGCCGTTTTGCCCCCCACCGACGAGTCGACCTGCGAAAGCAGCGTGGTGGGAACCTGGATAAAACGCACGCCACGTTGGTAGCTGGCGGCGGCAAAGCCGGTCATATCACCGATGACGCCACCGCCGAGGGCGATAAGCGTGGTATCCCGGCCATGGGGTTTTTTCAACAGCGCCGTAAATACCTGATCCAAGACGGCCAGGGATTTGTACTGCTCGCCGTCGGGCAGGATCACCTGGTCGACGATTACCCCGGCGCGCTCAAGAACCGTGTGGATGGAATGCAGATAAAGCGGCGCCAGCGTTTCGTTGGTCACCACCATCACGTGATCGCCGCCTTTAAGCGGCAAGAAAGAAGCCGGGTCGTTGAATAACCCGGCTGCTATCGTAATCGGGTAGCTGCGCTCCCCTAATGTTACCGTAATCCTCTCCATGGGGTGCTTAAGACCTTTTCGGCATCTCGTTACACACTAAATCAGTTGCTTTCCAGCATATTGATAATCTGGTTGGCAACAACCTTAGCACTTTGTTCGTCGGTACGAATGGTGACATCCGCAATTTCTTCATACAAAGGATTGCGCTCCCGGGCCAGCGCTTCCAATACTTCGCGCGGCGGGGCTTCAACCTGTAGCAAGGGTCGTTTTTTATCGCGCTGGGTTCTGGCCAGCTGTTTTTCAATGGTGGTTTCAAGATAAACGACCACACCACGGGCAGAAAGGCGGTTACGTGTTTCACGTGATTTCACTGAACCACCACCTGTAGCCAATACGATCCCTTGTTTCTCGGTAAGCTCGTTAATGACTTTTTCTTCACGATCGCGGAATCCATCTTCGCCTTCCACGTCGAATACCCAGCCTACATCAGCTCCGGTGCGCCGCTCAATCTCTTGATCAGAATCGAAAAACTCCATATTAAGTTGTTGAGCCAACTGACGCCCAATAGTGCTTTTGCCGGCACCCATAGGCCCAACCAGAAAGATATTGCGTTTCTCTGCCATGTTTTTCGGTATTACTAAGATTATTCGTTAATGACAACCCGCCCCGCCAATCAAATCAGCGGCGGGACCTAAACTGAAACCTCATGAGCGATAGTGCGAGAATCAGACGAAAAATTATCTCAACACTCGGGGTAGTTTGGCAACCGATTAAATCGATGCTCACACCGCAAGGAGGAATTCCGATATCTCTATCGTAATTACAGGTGACGCAAAAACAGCGATGCTCAATGGGTTACCCTTGTAAGCGAAATTGCGCACAGCGTCAAATCGAACGCGAAAAAAACGCATAATTTGTTGCTAAAACCGCAATTTCACCCAAATTGAGGCAAACAAGTTTACCCCGTTATGCGGGTCGGCGTAATAAAAATAACCAGTTCACGTTGTTTATAGTGCGCACGCTGGCGTTTGAACAGCTGGCCGAGCAGCGGGATCTCGGCTAAAAGCGGTACCTTATCCTTGGTTTGATGCTTTTGATGTTGGAAAATCCCTCCTAAAACAATGGTTTCGCCATCGGCAATGGTGACCTGGGTCTTAATTTCCTCCATATCGATGGAAACACTCTCATTTTCCCCTTGTTTGATCACCCGCCCCGGTACGTTCTGGCTCAGGCGCAAATCAAGGGTGACCCTGCCGTTGCGTAATACTTTTGGCGTCACTTCCATGCTCAATACGGCTTCCTTGAATTGAATTGCCGGGGCTTTGTTTTTACCGCCAGCCACCTGGTAGGGAATTTCGGTGCCCTGCTTGATGCTGGCGGTTTGCTGATGGGCGGTATAGAGGCGGGGGCTGGCCAGGATATCCACTTTATTTTCCTGCTCAAGCGCGGTAAGTTCCAATTCAAGCAGCCGTCCGCTCAGGCGCGCCAGGCGAAACCCCATGCTGGCGTAATGCTCGCCCAGGGGTAAATCGACGCCCAAGGAGGAGGACTGACTATTTCCGCCGCCGCCATGCTGCCAGTTCACGCCGATTTCCCGCAGGTTATCCCGGCTGATGGTCACGATATGGGCGGTAATCATCACCTGTTCCAGGGGCAGATCCCAGATATCTATCCAGCCGGCAAGCGTGGACAGCGCCGCTTCGGTGTCCCGCAGCACCAGTGAGTTGGTCCGTTTGTCCAGCATCACGCTGCCCCGTGGGGACAGCAGGGATTTGCGCAGCGAGCCGATATGTTTGGCCACCTCGCCGGCATCGGCATGGGCCAGCGTCACCAGCCGGTTGCACAAGGGCTGCTCCACCTCCCTGCGCCGCTCAGCCTCCTCGCCCTGGCGATGGGGAAACACCATCATCACGCCGTCCTGGCGCTCTAGGTGGAGCCGGCCGGTGCGCGCGATCAGCTCCACCGCCTGCTGCCAGGACACATTCCGCAGGTTCAGGCTGATATTGCCTTCAATGCCGGGGGCAATCACCAGGTTCAGGCGCTGATGCTCCGCCAGGGCGCGCAGCACCTGCTGTATCGGCGCGTCATCGAACACCAGCGTTACCGGCTTGCCGCCGCCGGCCGGCGCCCGCCCCGCAAGCGCCGTGCCAGGCCCCCCTATCGCTAGCAAACACAACATCAATCCCAACATCAGCGCGTATCCTTTCACAGTCCATCGTCCTTTTATTGAGTTATTTCGTTATGATCGTCATGATCCTGATTTTCAGGCGGGCGCGGCACAGCGAGCCGCCGCCAGCGTCCCTGGCCGTCAACGGTCCAGAATAGCCAACGGCCCCCCGCGCCTACCTTCCCTTTAATCGCCCCGATCGGGCCGGCTGCCTCCCCCTGCCGGGCAGATCCCGGTCTTGGCGCCGCTTGCGCCACCGGCGCCGGCTGAAAAGGATCGCGTTCCGGCGCCGTCTTCGCCCTGTCGTCGCCGGCGTCGCGCGCATCGTCCGCCGCATTCCTGAGATCCCCCGCCGTGATGTCCAAATTAGCCGCGTTATCCTTCGCACCCTCTTCTGTCAAGGCGGGCACCGACAGCATCAGCTCAACCTCAAGGCGCGTGTCACGGCGGCTGACGGATAACGCGTCCAACGTTCGGGCACCGTCCTGGGAGGCCAGGTTTCGCAGTATGCGCCGCAGCCCCGCATAGTCCGTGGTGACCGCCAGCGACCAGAGATCCGAAGCATGCCCGGGGTCGCCGGGAGCGCCAAACGCCTGCCAGGCGATTTTTTCAGCCCGGCCGGGATGGATGGCGGCGATAAACGCGGCCGGATCCCGGCGCAGTTTTTCACCCGCCGCGATGCGCCGGCTTAAGCGCCCGATAGCCTCGTCCAGCCGCTCCGGGGAGAGCAAGCCGTCCTGCGCCTGCCCGTGCGACGCGTTTTCGCTCTCACAGCGCTCGATATCCTGGCGCAGCTGCGCCACCAGATCCTGTTCAGGCCGCAGCACCAGCAAGACGCCGAGGGCGATGTAGCCGCCGACCGCGACCTGTGCCAGGGCCAGCGTGCGCCAGGGACGTTCCATCCAACGCCAGAACCAGGGTTCAGCGCGCGGCATCGTCCGTCACCCCGCCAGGCCACGCCGTTTGCCAGTCAAAACTGAAACGACCCTGTTCCCGCTGGCTAATCTCCCGCCATCGTCCGGGGGCGCTCCAGGCATGCCGCGAGAGCTGGCTGTTTACCGTGCCGATGTCATCATAGCGTTCGCTGCAGCCGCTTACGCTTAACCGCCCGTCCCGCTGCCGCAGCGCGGTTAACCACAGGCCCGGCGGCAACAGGCCCGGCAATTCATCGAACAACCGCTGGTAACGCTGGTTGTGGGCTTTAGCCTGGCGCTGGAGCCGCAGCGTTCGCTCCAGCCGTTGATGCCATTCGATGCGTTGCGTCAGCCGCAGCCGCAGCTCATGCGCCCGCGTTTCCCGCTGTTGCCACTGCGCCAGCCGGACGCCAAGCCCGGGCTGTTCTTTGCGCCAGCGCAGCGCCTGCAGGCCCATCAGGCCCGAGGCCAGCAGCAGCTCCGCCGCCAGCACCAGCATCAATACCCTTGCGCGCCGCCGCCGGCGTTGCCGCCGCCACGGCAGCAGGTTGACCTGGCACATTATGCATCCCCGGGGCGCACGGCCAGCCCGCCCGCGATGGTAAACGCCGCCGGCCACGCCGGCATGGGGGGATGCGCCTGCCACAGGGCGCTAAAAGGCGACCATGGCAGGGCGTCCGCCTGCGGCGCGCGCAGGATGTCGCTGCTTAAATAGACCGGTTCGCCCGCGCCATGGCCGCGACGGTAGCGCTGGTCAATCAAACTGCGGGCCGCCGGCAGGGACGGGGCCTCGCAGACGGTGATAAAACCGAACTCCAGGGGGTGCGCCAGCGGCGAGGCCCATTGCCACCCCGCCCGCGAAGCGTGGACCAGCAGCCGGTCCGGCGCCAGCCCCGCGGCGCCGGCCATGCAGCGCAGGGCGCAGGGAGCAATATCCAGCACGTCGGGAACCAGCCCGGCGCGTTCCAGGCAGTTTAGCCATTGCTCCACGGCCGCCTGCCGGGCGGCGGTCACCAGCAGGGTATCGGGCGCCTGCGGATCGCGCCGATAATCGAGCAGCAGTTTTTCATGGCCGATGGGGAAATGACGACGGGCGTGCGCGGCGATATACCACTCGCGTTCCGGCTCGCTCAGCCGGTTGTCCGGCGCCGCCATGCGCCGGTGCATCAACTCCGCCGCCGGCAGACAAACTCGTAACGAAATGCGTCCGGGCAGTTGCCTGCGCCACGCCGACAATTGCCGCTCCAGCCCGGCCGGAGGCGAACCCCCGACGCCGTCCCGCGCCGCTTCCGGCAGGTTTTGCTGCCACCACTGGCGAAGCTGCCAGCCCTGCCGCCGACGCTGCACCGCCAGTGCGCGCGCGGTACCGTTTTCAAACGCCAAACCGACCTGCCAGGTGCAAAATCCCATGGTTGCCGAGCTCCCTCTCATCCGTTATCGTCCGTCATTAAAAGTACGTATCCAACGCGCTGGCTTACCTTTATACTAGCGCGCGGTTGTTTATAAACTGCCCAAATGACATGAAATGGGAAATCTCAGGTGAAGTTCGTAAAATATTTTCTAATCTTTGCAGTGTGTTGCATCCTGTTGGGAGCCGCCTCGATATTTGGCATGTACAAATACATCGAGCCGCAGTTGCCTGACGTCGCCACCCTGAAAGACATACGGCTACAGACCCCGATGCAGGTCTATAGCGCGGACGGCGAGCTGATAGCGCAATTCGGGGAAAAACGCCGTATTCCCCTGAAGCTTGATCAAATACCGCCGGAGCTGGTCCACGCCTTCGTGGCCACGGAAGACAGCCGGTTCTATGAGCACCATGGGGTTGACCCGGTGGGCATCATGCGCGCGGCCTCCATTGCGCTGATGTCCGGCCATGCGTCCCAGGGCGCCAGCACCATTACGCAGCAGTTGGCGCGCAACTTCTTCCTCAGCCCGGAACGCACATTGATCCGCAAAATCAAAGAGGCCTTCCTGGCGATCCGCATCGAACAGATGCTGACCAAAGATGAAATTATCGAGCTGTATCTCAACAAGATTTATCTCGGTTACCGCGCCTATGGCGTCGGCGCGGCCGCGCAGGTCTACTTCGGTAAAAACGTCGATCGGCTGACCCTGAGCGAAATGGCGGTGATTGCCGGCCTGCCGAAAGCCCCCTCGACGTTTAACCCGCTCTATTCCCACGAGCGGGCGCTGGCGCGGCGTAATTTTGTCCTGTCGCGCATGCTGGATGAGAATTTCATCACCCGCGAACAGTTCGAACAGGCCCGCGACACTGAACTGGTGGCCAACTACCACGCGCCGCAAATCGCCTTCTCGGCGCCTTATGTCTCTGAAATGGTGCGTCAGGACATGATGAAACGCTATGGGGAAAACGCCTACACCGACGGTTACAAGGTCTATACCACCATCACTAAAAAGCTCCAGCTGGCGGCGCAGGACGCCGTGCGCAACAACGTGATCGACTACGATATCCGCCATGGCTATCGCGGCCCGAGCAACGTGTTGTGGAAGGTGGGTGAAATGGCCTGGGACCAGAAACATATCGTCGATACCCTGAAAACGCTGCCGGTCTACGGCCCGTTGTTCCCGGCGGTAGCGACGCAGTCCGACGCCGAACAGGCAACCGCCGTAATGGCGGACGGCAGCACTATCGCCCTGCCGATGGCCGGCGTGCGCTGGGCGCGGTTATTTAAAACCGATACGCTGCAAGGCCCATTGCCGCGCAAGGTCTCCGACGTCGTCCAGCCCGGCCAGCAAATCTGGGTGCGCAAGGTCGGCGATATCTGGTGGCTGGCGCAGGTGCCCGACGTCAATTCAGCGCTGGTGTCGATCAATCCGCAGGACGGATCGGTCAAGGCGCTGGTGGGCGGGTTCGATTTTAATCAAAGCAAATTCAACCGCGTGACCCAATCGTTGCGCCAGGTCGGGTCGAATATCAAGCCCTTCCTGTATACCGCCGCCATGGATAAAGGGCTGACGCTGGCTACCATCCTCAACGACGTACCGATTTCCCGCTGGGATGCCGGCGCCGGTTCCGACTGGCGGCCGAAGAACTCGCCGCCGACCTATGACGGCCCGATTCGCCTGCGCCAGGGGCTGGGACAATCGAAAAACGTGATGATGGTGCGCGCCATGCGCGCCATGGGCGTCGATTACGCCGCCGAATACCTGCTGCGCTTTGGTTTCCCGGCGCAGAATATCGTGCATACCGAATCCCTGGCGCTGGGCTCGGCGGCGTTTACGCCGCTGCAGATGGTGCGGGGCTACTCGGTGTTGTCCAATGGCGGTTACCTGGTCGATCCGTACCTGATTACCAAAATCCAGGACGAAACGGGCCATACCCTGTTTGAAGCCAAGCCGAAGGTGGTCTGCGATACCTGCGACCTGCCGGTAATTTACGGCGACACCAATAAATCCGCCGTCTTGTCCGACGACAGCATGGAAAACGTCGCCGTCTCGCGCCAGCCCGATAATGCCCCGGCCGTGCCGATGCCGCGCCTGGAAACCGTTTCTCCGGCCCAGGCGGCGGCGGACGGCAGCCAACTGTATGCGCCGCACGTTATCAGCACGCCGCTGGCGTTCCTGATCCACGATGCGCTCAACAGCAATATCTTTGGCGAACCGGGCTGGATGGGCACCGGCTGGCGTGCCGGCAAGGATTTGAAGCGTCATGACATCGGCGGCAAGACCGGTACCACCAACGATTCCAAGGACGCCTGGTTCTCTGGTTACGGCCCGCAAACCGTTACCACGGTATGGATTGGCTTTGACGATCATCGCCGCAACCTGGGCCGCGCCACGGCGTCCGGCGCCATCAGCGATCAGATTTCCGGCGGCGAAGGCGGCGCCAAAAGCGCCCAGCCGGCCTGGGATGACTATATGAAGGTGGCGCTGGAAGGGATACCGGAGGAAAAAATCGCGCCTCCGCCGGGCATCGTTACCGTCAGCATCGACAAGAGCAGCGGCAAGCTCTCCGACGGCGGCGGCAACAGCCGAGAGGAATTTTTTATTGATGGCACACAGCCGAAAGACCGGGTCGTGCATGAAGTGGGCACTACCATGATGGATAACGGCGAATCTCACGAACTCTTCTGATTAGCGACCCATGGCACGCCGGGCCCCCTAACTCCGGGCTCACCCAGACATGTGATGGGAGAGCGTGCCAATAGGGTCGAAGCGGGCATGGATTTACCGCCCGACCGGACGCCGCAAGGCCCGCCAACGCCGGTGTTGTATTTTACTTGCGCACCAGCCACGCATGCGCCAAAAACAGCGCGCTGACGTTGCGCGCCTCGCGAAAATCAGGCTCGTTAAGCAAATCCATCATGCGGTCGATCGGCCAGCGCACCTGCGGCAACGGCTCGGGCTCGTCGCCCTCGCGCCGCTGCGCATACAAATCCCGCGCCACCACGATATTCATTTTGCTGGAGAAATACGACGGCGCCATGGTCAGCTTGGTTAAAATATCCATCCGCCGCGCGCCAAAACCCACCTCTTCCATCAGTTCCCGATTCGCCGCCTCCAGCACCTCTTCACCGGGGTCGATCAACCCTTTGGGGAACCCCAGCTCATAATCCTCGATACCTACCGCATACTCCCGGATCAACACCAGATGATCGTCGATGATCGGCACTATCATCACCGCCTCCCGATCCGAAGGCTGCATTCTTTCATAAATCCGCCGCGCCCCATTGCTAAATTCCAGGTCGACGGATTCAACGTTAAACAATCGGGAGCGCGCGACGGTTTCAACTTTATGTATTTTTGGTTTTTGCAGATGCTTATCCATAATGGTCCCGGGCTGACAAAATGCATATAACAGCATAACCGCCTATGCGCACAAACAACAGGATCAGGGCGCCCATGTTGATTCGCATCCCCCCGCAACGCCGTCGGTGCGTGCAGCCGGCGTCACTTTCGGGCTTGCTTACCGGGTGTATAAATGCGAATCTGCCAGCGCGCCATACGGTGTTGACTGAAGGCCGGGTTGAATGATTGGCCGGACTGAACGGATGCAAATAGTTATAGCATGGCAAGTAAAAGAAAAGAATTCGGATTAAAATAGGAAAATACCGATATGTTGATAAAGGATGCATTGCTACCCTGTCTTTAGCATTGATAGTTGTCTCGTTTTTTTTCGCGCGGCCTATCAGCCAAACAATCGAATGCTTCGTTTCTCTATGACGAGCGCCGCGCCGCTTGCCGGGTGCGTATCATATTCTCGATGTGTCGTAACTTTTTCGTGTATCGATGGGGATGGCATGAGCACAATAGTAATTGTATTGGCCTTACTGTTGACCTGTGCGATCGCGTTTTACGGTTACCGGGCCTACCGCCGGCGCTCTATCCCGGCGTCGATTAAACGCCTGCCGTTGCTGCAGCCGCTGCCGCGCAAGCTATCCCCCAGCGAGCGCGAGGCCATCGAGCACTATTTCCAGCTTAATAAACACCTGCAATACAGCTCGCCGTTGGCGTCTCCGCCTTCGCCGTTCTCAGATTCGCTGGCTTTAACCCCCCAGAGCGAGAATATCTACGCGGTAACCCACGCCATCACCCGTTACGGACTGGCCACCGACGCACCGCATAAATGGCGCTATTTCCTCGACAGCACCGAAGTGCACCTGCCCCCGCTCTGGGAGCAATATATTGCCGAAGACAATCATGTCGAGCTGATTAAGACCGCCGGCATCCCCCTGGTCATCTCGCTCAACGGGCATTCACTGCTGGATTACATGTCCGCCGCCCCGTCCACCGCCGGTCCACCGCCGGTGGTGCCGAATTCGTCCATGCGCGAGCAGGAAACCGAGCAGGTCGAATTGCTTAATATCCGCAAGGAAACCCCCGAGGAATATGCGCTCAACCGACCGACGGGTATCTATGAGGCGGCGCTGTTAAGCGTGGCGTTATTATTGCTGTTCGTCAGCCTGCTGGCGCCGGTATTGACCGTGCCCTGGCTGATCGCGGTCGCCGGGGCGCTTATCGGCTGGGGCGGCTGGCGGTTGTTCCGCCGGCCGTCCGAAGGCGCGCGACGGGACGTGCACTGCCTGCGCGGCACGCCCAAGCGCTGGGGCCTGTTCGGGGAATCGGACCAAAACCGCATCAGCGCCATTTCGCTCGGCATTATCGACCTGAGCTATCCGCCCCATTGGTTGCCCTTTATCGGCCACGATATGGGCAAAAAGACCGATGTCGATATCTACGTCAACCGCCAGGTGGTGCGACAAGGAAGATACCTGTCCCTCCATGATGAAATGCGGCATTTCCCGGTCCAGCGCTTTGGCAAGAATTTGGTGCTGCTGTGCGGCTCGGCCCTGGTCCTTTGCCTGCTGCTGGTCTATGTGCCCCTGAGCCTGCCGCTAACGCTGAGCACGGCGTGGCTCAAAGGGGCGCAGGATATCCAGGCGGTGGATGTCAATATGCTGGCGGGCGCCCAGCTGCGCATCGGCGATACGCTGCGCGCCCAGGGATCGGGCATGTGTTATGTCAATACCGCCATGGCCCCGGACGCCCGGGATCCCTTTATTCCCTTCGATTGTTCCAGCATCTATTGGAACAATGCCGAGCCACTGCCCCTGCCGGAGTCCGACACGGTGGACAAAGCGGTGGCGCTGCTCAATTCCGTCAATGCCCAACTGCACCCTGAGCTGAATAACGACCCAAAAATCAATCCCGGCCTGGCGACCGCCATCCAGAAATCAGGCATGATACTGCTGGATGACTTTGCCGATATCGTGTTGAAAACCCAGGATTTGTGCCATGACGACAGCGCCTGTACGCGGTTAAAGACCGCGCTGATCAACCTGGCCAACGCCAAGGACTGGCCGTCGCTGGTTAAGCGCGCGCGCAGCGGCGCCTTGAAAGGCGTCAATGTCCTGCTGCGCCCGGTCAGCGCGGAAACGCTGCAAAACCTGGTGGCCACCGCCACCTCGTCGTTTTTCACCAGCGAGACCCGCGAGGCCACTAATGCGCTCAACAGTCCTTCGCCGGGCGGATTCCTGATCCAGAGCGATGAGGGTAAATTGCTGGTGGACCACCCGTTACCGGTCAGCTCCTTGTATGATTATACCGGGCTGGCGCAATGGAACGAGCTGCAGCGCCTCTCCGCCATGCTGTTGCATACCCCTTTCCGGGCTCAGGGGGTGATTACCAGCCTTAGCGTCGACGCCAACGGCACCCGCCATATCTCCCTGCACAGCGAACCCGATGCAATCACCGTCTGGCGCTACCTGGGCACCAGCGTGCTGCTGTTCCTGGTGATTATCATCGCGGCGGCCAACGCCGTCCTGCTGGTCCGGCGCCTGGGCAAAAACCGTCACCGCGCCCAGGATATCCAGCGTTATTATGAAAGCTGTTTCAACCCCAACCTGCCCACCGTCTCGTTAAAATCACTGAGTTAACCCACCGCGTCCCGGTATTCCCGACGCGGTCCGCGCACGGAATTTGCCTGTCATCCGCGAACGACTGGTATAATACCAAGACGTATCCTGATACCGGCGGCACAGTATCGCGGCATCTGCAGGGCAAACCCGCTGATAAACGGGTAAACCGTCCCTGCCAGCACACAGGAGGCACCATGAAACACCAGGATAAGGACCAGGACGGGCGGGATGAGGCCATCCGACTCGATAAATGGCTCTGGGCGGCCCGGTTCTACAAAACCCGCGCCATTGCCCGGGAAATGGTGGAAGGCGGCAAGGTCCACTACAATGGGCAGCGCACCAAACCCGGCAAGGTCATGGAGAGCGGCGCGGAGATTACGCTGCGCCAGGGCGATGACGAACGCACCGTGGTGGCGCTGACGCTAACGGCACAGCGCCGGCCCGCCGGCGAAGCGCAACAGCTTTACCAGGAAACGGCGCAAAGCGTGGCCAAACGCGAAAAGCTGGCCGCCGCGCGTAAAATAAACGCACAGAACATGACCCATCCGGACCGGCGACCGGACAAAAAAGAACGCCGCAACCTGATTAAATTTAAATATGGTGAACCGGGAGAGTAAGCCCGCCGCCACCGGCAAGAGAGATGATGATGGCAATTCATGACCAGCTGCACCGTTATTTATTTGAAAACTATGCCGTACGCGGTGAACTGGTTTCATTGCATGATACCTACCGGCAGGTCCTGGGCCGGCACGATTACCCGCCGAGCGTAAAAAACCTGCTCGGCGAAATGCTGGTGGCCACCAGCCTGCTGACTGCCACGCTGAAATTCAGCGGCGAGATCACCGTCCAGCTGCAGGGCGACGGACCGCTGCGCCTGGCGGTGATTAACGGCGACCACCAGCAGAACATGCGCGGCGTGGCGCGCATAGACGGCGCCATCGCCGAAAACAGCACGCTCAGGCAAATGGTCGGCAACGGCTACCTGGTCATTACGCTGACTCCGGACGAAGGCGAACGTTACCAGGGCGTGGTGGGATTGGAAGGCGAGCATCTCACCGACTGCCTGGAAAACTACTTCCTGCAGTCGGAGCAGTTGCTGACCCGGCTGTTTATCCGCACCGGGGAAGCTGACGGCAAGGTCGCCGCCGCCGGCATGCTGATCCAGGTATTGCCCGCGCGCGACGCCAGCACCGACGATTTTGACCACCTGGCGCAGCTGACCGCCACTGTCAAGGCGGAAGAGCTGTTTACCCTGCCGGCCGATGAGGTGTTATATCGCCTGTACCATCAGGACGAAGTGACGATTTATCCCCCGCAGGATGTGCAGTTTCTCTGCACCTGCTCGCGGCAGCGCTGTGCTGACGCGTTGCTGACGCTGCCGGGGCATGAGCTTGACGAGATGCTCGTTCAGGATGAAATCATCGATATGCATTGTGATTTCTGCGGCAGTCATTATGTGTTCACGGCCACGGACGTGGCGGGGATAAAGGCGGGCCGCGCGGGCCCGGAGACGCTATTGCACTGATATAACCGCCGGCAGGCACTCGACAGATATACTTGCCGATAGTAGCCTATGCTGAAGCTTTATTTATGCGTCAGCTCCCATATTGGTGTAAAACTTGCTGACGTAGGTTATTTCATGACCCACCTCTCGGTGAACCCATGGGTAAACCTTACAATCGCTACAGGTAATAATTTAAAGCTAAGGAGTCGTCTTATGGCAAGTCATGGTATCAACACGCAAGACCTGGTCGGCTATGGCATTACTAACTGTAGCGAAGTTGTTTACAACCCGGACTTTGCATTATTGTTCGAGGAAGAGACCGCGGATTCACTGCAAGGATTCGAGCGCGGCACGGTCACCAGTTCCGGGGCCGTGGCCGTGGATACCGGTATCTTTACGGGCCGCTCGCCGAAGGACAAATATCTGGTGCGCGACGGCGTGACGCGCGATACCGTCTGGTGGTCCGATCAGGGTAAAGGTAACAACGACAATCATCCGCTCAGCCAGGAAACCTGGAGCCAGCTTAAGCAATTAGTCGGTAACCAGCTTTCGGGAAAACGTCTGTTTATCGTTGATGCTTTTTGCGGCGCCAATGAAAACAGCCGGTTAAAAGTTCGCTTTATTACCGAAGTGGCTTGGCAAGCGCACTTCGTCAAGAACATGTTTATCCGCCCTTCCGACGAAGAACTGCAGGGCTTCAAACCCGATTTTGTGGTGATGAACGGCGCCAAGTGCACCAATCCGGACTGGCAAAAACAGGGGCTGCACTCGGAAAACTTTATCGCCTTTAACCTGACGGAGCGGGTGCAGCTGATCGGCGGCACCTGGTACGGCGGCGAAATGAAAAAAGGCATGTTCTCGATCATGAACTACCTGTTGCCGTTGAAGGGCATCGCCTCGATGCACTGTTCGGCCAACGTCGGCGCCGACGACGATGTGGCCGTATTCTTCGGTCTCTCGGGCACCGGGAAAACCACGCTCTCCACCGATCCGCAGCGCCGGCTTATCGGCGACGATGAACACGGTTGGGACGACGACGGGGTGTTTAACTTCGAGGGTGGCTGCTATGCCAAGACCATCCATCTGTCCGAGGAAGCCGAGCCGGAAATCTACCACGCCATCCGCCGCGACGCCCTGCTGGAAAACGTGGTGGTCAGGGCCGACGGCAGCGTCGACTTTGACGACGGCAGCAAAACCGAAAATACCCGGGTATCCTACCCGATCTATCATATCGACAATATTGTCAAACCGGTATCGAAAGCGGGCCATGCGTCCAGGGTGATATTCCTGACCGCCGACGCGTTCGGGGTACTGCCGCCGGTAGCGCGCCTGACCGTTGAACAGGCGCAGTATCACTTCCTGTCCGGGTTTACCGCCAAGCTCGCCGGCACCGAACGCGGCATCACCGCGCCGACGCCGACCTTTTCTGCCTGCTTTGGCGCGGCGTTTCTGTCGCTGCACCCGACCCAGTATGCCGAGGTGCTGGCTAAACGAATGAACGCCGCCGGCGCCAAGGCCTATCTGGTTAACACCGGCTGGAACGGCACCGGCAAACGCATTTCCATCAAGAATACCCGCGCCATTATCAACGCCATCCTGAGCGGCGATATCGACGACGCGGAAACCATCACGCTGCCGGTATTCAACCTGGCGGTGCCGATGACGCTGGCCGGCGTCGACAGCCATATCCTCGACCCGCGCAAGACCTATGCCGAACCCAGGCTGTGGCAGGAAAAGGCCGACGACCTGGCCAAGCGCTTTATCACCAACTTTGATAAATATACCGACACGCCGGCAGGCCAGGCGCTGGTTAAAGCGGGACCGAAACTGTAAGCGCGCCTACGCCGGAGTTACACCCGGCGTGTTAAAGGGAGAGCGTGCCGATGTGGGGTTGAAGCGGCCTTCTCAGGCCGCAGGAGTGCCCCATGGCGCGGTAGGCCCGCTAGCGCCAGCCCCAATCAATGCCCCCGCGCAACGGGGGCGTCTTTTTGGCTGCAGCGCGGGCGTTAGCAGGGTGCGGCTACGCGGTTTTACGTACCGAGACCGAGGCCCCCGCCGCGCCGTCATAAGGGGTGGCGGGCAACGGCAGGTAAGCACGGATGCGCAGGCCGCCGCGCTCGCTGCTGCCGATATCCAGGGTGCCGTCATGGGCATCCACGATACGCTGCACGATAGCCAGCCCCAGGCCGGTGCCGCTGGTGCTGCGCGCGCTGTCGCCGCGCACGAACGGCTGGAACAGATATTTCAATTGGGAAGGCTCGATACCCGGCCCGTCGTCTTCCACCTCAAACCATACCCGATGCTCATCCCGGCCGCTGTTAACCCGGATCCAGCCGTTGCCGTAGCGGGCGGCGTTAACCACCATATTTACCGCCGCCCGTTTAATCGACAGCGGATTAACGTTAACCGTCAGCTCATCGTGGAACAGCGCGGTTTCGATAATACGCTCGTAACCGCTTTCCGCCGCCACCACTTCCGCCAGGATGCCGTTGAGATCGGCCAGTTCGGTCTGCATCTCCTGGCCGGTGCGCAGGTAATCGATAAACTGCTCGATGATAGCGTTACACTCTTCGATATCTTTATTGATCGACTCGGCGAGATAACCGTCCTCGGCGTTCATCATCTCGGTCGCCAGGCGGATGCGCGTCAGCGGCGTGCGCAGATCGTGGCTGACGCCCGCCATCAGCAGGGTACGATCGTCGGCCAGCATCTTGACGCCGGAGGTCATCTGGTTAAAGGCCCGCGTCACCGATCGCACCTCGGAGGCGCCGTACTCGCGCAGCGGCGGCGGAATAATGCCTTTGCCCACCTGCAGCGCGGCGTGCTCCAGATCCACCAGCGGCCGGTTTTGCATGCGGATAAACAGCCACGCGCCGCCTATCGCCAGCAACATGATGGCCAGGGTATAACGGAATAAAGGGGAAAAATCACCCTGATGGATTTCAGTTAGCGGAATGCGCACCCAGATATCCGGCGACAGCCAGGTCTTCAGCCAAACCACCGGGGAATTCTTGGTGACTTCCACCCGCACATCGGTAGGGCCGCCGAGCTGCTGGGCCATCTGCTGGCTCAGGAACTCATAATGCTGCGCCCAGCGCAGGCCGCTGTCCTCGGCCGCCGCATTGGTATACAGGGAAATGCCCAGCTCACGGTAAATCTCGCGCCGGAACGCCGGCGGGACCTCCAGCAAGGTGCCGTCCTCAAGCTGCAAACGGTCGGTCATCAGCATGCGCACTTCGTACGCCAGCACTTTATTGAACTGCTGCAGGCTGGGTAATATCGCGAAATTCAGCACCACAAGGTAGGTCGTCACCAGGCTGACGAACAGCAGGGTAACGATTAACAACAAACTCCGTGCAAAAGAACTGCGCGGAGAGAAGCGCCATCGCCTCATGCTTTACTGCCGTCCGGCACAAATACGTAACCCAAACCCCAAACGGTCTGGATATAGCGTGGGTGGGCGGGATCTTCCTCGACCATGCGGCGCAGGCGGGAAATCTGCACGTCGATCGAACGCTCCATGGCGCTGTATTCACGGCCGCGGGCCAGGTTCATCAACTTATCGCGCGATAACGGCTCGCGGGGATGGCTGACCAGCGCCTTAAGCACCGCAAATTCACCGCTGGTCAGCGGCATGGGCTCGTCCTCGCGGAACATCTCGCGGGTGCCGAGATTCAGCTTAAACTTACCGAAGGCGATAATCGCCTCTTCCTGGGAAGGCGCGCCGGGCAGCTCATTGGCCTGGCGCCTGAGCACCGCGCGGATGCGCGCCAGCAGTTCGCGCGGATTGAAGGGCTTGGGAATATAGTCGTCAGCGCCGATTTCCAGCCCGACGATGCGATCCACTTCCTCGCCTTTGGCGGTGACCATGATAATGGGCATCGGATTGCTCTGGCTGCGCAGCCGGCGGCAAATCGACAGTCCGTCCTCGCCCGGCAACATCAGGTCCAGCACCATCAGGTGAAATGACTCGCGCGTCAGCAAACGGTCCATCTGCTCGGCGTTGGCGACGCTGCGCACCTGGAACCCCTGCTCGGTTAAATAACGCTCCAGCAGTGCCCTTAAACGCATGTCATCGTCCACGACCAGGATCTTGTAATTCTCTTGCATTGTTCTCTCTCCCAAAGGCGATACGCCCGTAAGCGTATTGTTCAGAAACCTGTAAGGCACCGACAGCGGTTTCAGGTGTATATTCTAAGCAAAATTGTTACAAAGCATATGGAAATACGTAGTTATCCACACTTTAGGCAAAAAAACGCGCTTTATGACGATTATCGCCAGCCTTAACCGGTATTTATCCACAATTGCCGGGGTGACGATAATGGAACCATCCGGGTAGGATGATTGTTCCCCTTACCCCCGCTAAAGTAAACCACAGCGGGCTGATATTTCGCCTATTTCAGCTATTCGTCCAACGGCGCCTGATAGGAAATTTTATTGACGTACCAGGTTTTCAGGCCGGTGGGCGTAGTCACCGCCGCCTCGTCGTCCACCGCTTTTTTTAGCAAGGCGCGCGCCATCGGCGAATCAATGGAAATATAGGTTTTATGCTTAAAAATCTCATCCGGCCCGACAATACGAAAACACAGCCGTTCGCCCTGTTCGTTTTCCACCTCCACCCAGGCGCCGAAAAATACCCGGCCTTCCTGCTGCGGCGAATAATCCACCACCCGCGCTTCCTTCAACACCCGGCGCAGATAGCGTACCCGGCGATCGATTTCACGCAGGATCTTTTTGTTGTAGTGATAATCGGCGTTTTCGCTGCGATCGCCGAGGCTTGCCGCCCAGGAGACCTTTTCCGTGATCTCGGGACGATAGCGCTTCCAGAGATGATCTAACTCTTCCTGGAGCTCCTGGTAGCCCTGACGGGTAATTATGTTGGTTTTCATCGTGACCGTTTAGCAAATGAAAGAAGCCGTACCGGTGAAATATACCATAGACCGCCGGCTCGCGGCGCGGCGGTAACGCCCATAACCCTACTCCGGCCGCGGGACCTTGAACAATGCCGCAACTTTAACCGTTAACACCCCCCGCGACGGTCAGATAACTGGCATTTTGACGGCGCAATACGTATAACTGTCCACTGCATAAGTAACCCATAACGTGATGACGACCATAACAGAATGATGAATGAACCTTTGAATCGCCTTATTGCCGCAGAGCTGAAAGCCCGTCCCGAGCAGGTTGACGCCGCCATTCGCCTGCTGGACGAAGGGAATACCGTTCCTTTTATCTCGCGCTATCGTAAAGAGGTCACCGGCGGCCTGGACGATACCCAACTGCGCCAGCTGGAAACCCGTCTCGGCTACCTGCGCGAGCTTGAGGAACGGCGCCAGGCTATCCTGAAAGCCATCGGCGATCAGGGCAAGCTGACCGAGCAGCTGGCGGGCGCCATCAACGGCACGCTGAGCAAAACCGAGCTCGAAGATCTTTACCTGCCCTATAAACTGAAACGCCGCACGCGCGGGCAAATCGCCCTGGAAGCCGGCCTCGAACCGCTGGCCGAGGCCTTATGGCGGGATGCCAGCCGGCAGCCGGAAGAGGTGGCGGCGGCTTACGTCGACGCCGACAAAGGCGTGGCCGACGTCAAGGCGGCGCTGGACGGCGCGCGTTATATCCTGATGGAACGTTTTGCCGAGGACGCCGCGCTGCTGGCAAAAATCCGCCATTACCTTTGGAAAAACGCCCATCTGGTGGCCAGCGTCATCGCCGGTAAAGAAGACGAAGGCGCAAAGTTCCGCGATTATTTTGCCCATCATGAGCCGCTGGCGCAGGTGCCCTCCCACCGCGCCCTGGCCATGTTCCGCGGCCGCAACGAGGGTATTTTGCAAATCTCGCTGAATGCCGATCCGCATACCGACGAGCCGCCGCGCGAAAGCCACTGCGAACAGATGATCATCGATCACCTGCAGGTGCGCCTCAACCAGGCGCCGGGCGATGCCTGGCGCCGGGCGGTGATTAACTGGACCTGGCGCATCAAGATCCTGCTGCACCTGGAAACCGAACTGATGGGCAGCATCCGGGAAAAGGCCGAGGAAGAGGCCATCCAGGTATTTGCCCGCAATATGCACGACCTGATGATGGCCGCGCCGGCGGGCCTGCGTCCGACCATGGGACTGGACCCGGGGCTGCGCACCGGCGTCAAGGTGGCGGTAGTGGACGCCACCGGCAAGCTGGTGGCCACCGATACCATCTATCCCCATACCGGCCAGACGGCAAAAGCGGTGGCGGCGGTGGCGGCCCTGTGCCTGAAGCATCAGGTGGAGCTGGTGGCCATCGGCAACGGCACCGCATCACGGGAAACCGAACGCTTTTTTGCCCTGGTAAAAGAGCAGTTCCCCAAGGTGACCGCCCAGAAGGTGATCGTCAGCGAGGCCGGCGCGTCGGTTTACTCCGCCTCGGAGCTGGCGGCGCTGGAATTCCCCGACCTGGACGTTTCGCTGCGCGGCGCGGTGTCCATTGCCCGCCGCTTACAGGATCCGCTGGCGGAGCTGGTCAAGATCGACCCCAAATCCATCGGTGTCGGCCAGTATCAGCACGACGTCAGCCAAAGCCTGCTGGCGAAAAAGCTCGATACCGTGGTGGAGGACTGCGTTAACGCCGTCGGCGTTGATTTGAATACCGCGTCGGTGCCGCTGCTGACCCGGGTAGCGGGACTGACCCGCATGATGGCGCAGAATATCGTCAGCTGGCGCGACGAAAACGGCCGGTTCCGCGATCGCAATCAATTGCTGAAAGTGGGCCGGCTCGGGCCCAAAGCCTTTGAACAGTGCGCCGGGTTCCTGCGCATCAATCATGGCGACAACCCGCTGGACGCTTCCACAGTGCATCCGGAAAGCTATCCGGTGGTCGAGCGCATTCTCAAGGCCACCGAGCTGTCGCTGGACGTCCTGCTGGGCAACGCCGGCGCGCTACGCGCCATTGACCCGGTCCGTTTTACCGACGATCGCGTCGGTTTGCCCACCGTGACCGACATTATCCGTGAACTGGAAAAACCGGGGCGCGACCCGCGGCCGGAATTCAAGACCGCCACCTTTGCCGACGGCGTGGAAACCCTGCAAGATTTAACCCTGGGCATGATACTGGAAGGCACCGTGACCAACGTGACCAACTTCGGCGCGTTCGTGGATATCGGCGTCCACCAGGACGGCCTGGTGCATATCTCCTCCCTGTCGGCGAGTTTTGTCGAGGATCCGCATAAAGTGGTCAAGGCCGGGGATATCGTCAAGGTGAAGGTGATGGACGTCGATTTGCCGCGCAAGCGTATCGCCCTGACCATGCGCCTGGATGAACAGCCGGGCGAAACCCTGAGCCGTCGCGACGGCGGCGGCGAGAAACGGCGCGACGCGCCGGCCCGCCCGGCGGCCAAATCACGGCCCGGCAGCCAGTCCGGCGCCGGCAACAGCGTATTGGGCGATGCCTTGGCCGCCGCGCTCGGTAAAAAACGCTGATGTGATATCACCCTTGGCCCGGGCGGCAAATCTTTCGTCCGGGACCAAGGGTGATTTATTTAACCGCCTTATTCATTACGCCAATATTTATTATCTTTCTCATTCTTGATCGCAGTCTAATTTATTCATTAATTATTTAACTAAAATATTATATTAATATTAGTTTAAAATAATAGTTGCCATTAATTTTCATTCAGGCCGCCGAGGTAAATCTATTTACGAATAAGTTTCATTTGCCAATGAGAGCTATTGATGTTAAAACAGGGCTATAACATATATAGCACCACAAACACGACAAATCGTCCCGTAAACGCGTGCCTGTCATTAAACGCATTAACTATTATTCAAGCTCAGGACTTATTCAGTAAGTAGCGCGAGAATTATTAAAGAAGGTTATATGCATTTTGTACCGCATCACCATTATAAAATTATCGGTTACGCCGAAAAGATAAACCCGGCATACCGGCAAAAATTATTGTCGTTAGGCATGCTGCCCGGCTCCTCATTCCAGGTCATCCGCGTGGCGCCGCTGGGCGATCCGATCCAAATAGAAACACGCCGGGCGCAGTTGGCATTACGCAAAAAGGATTTATCACAGCTGATGCTGACCAGCCAGGGCTGACCCGACGCCCCAGCGTTGACGCAAACCCCGGCTCGCCCGCGGTCACTTATATATGGATATTCGCAGGTTATGAAAGAGCTCACCATTGGTTTAATCGGCAACCCGAATGCCGGCAAAACCACCTTATTTAACCGGTTAACCGGCGCGCGCCAGCGGGTCGGCAATTGGGCCGGCGTCACGGTTGAACGTAAAGAAGGCTTTTTTACCGCCGGGAACCATCAGGTTACGGTGATTGATTTACCGGGCACTTACTCTTTGACCACCCTGTCACGGCAAACCTCACTGGATGAGCAGATCGCCTGCCGCTTTATATTCAGCCGGGAAGCCGATGTGCTGGTAAACGTCATCGACGCCGCCAACCTGGAACGCAATCTTTACCTGACCATGCAACTCATGGAGTCCGGTATCCCCTGTATCGTGGCGCTTAATATGCTCGATATCGCCGCACGCCAGCGGGTGGTGATCGATATCCCCGCCCTATCCCGGCGGCTCGGTTGCCCGGTGGTGCCGTTGGTCTCCACCCGCGGCAGGGGAATCGGCACGTTAAAACGGGTGATAACCCAAGCGGCGGCGACAACGCCCATCCCACTGCCCTATCCGGCGGATATCCTGCAAGCCGCGCGCCGGTTAATCCCCCTGCTGCCGTCCGGCCTGCCCGAGGTCCAGCGCCGCGGGCTGGCGCTGCAGCTGCTGGAAGGGGATATCTACGGCCGGTCCAATTTCACCGCCGCCGCCGAAGAGTTAAGCCGGGCCACTGCCGCCCTCGGTGATGATCCGGCGCTGATGATTGCCGATGCCCGCTATCGCGTGATTACCGAGGTGTGCCAAGCGGTCAGCAACGGTCACCTGACGCTGGCCAATGCCATGACCGGCAGGCTTGACGCGCTGGTGCTCAATCGCTGGCTGGGCGTGCCTATCTTCTTTTTTGTCATGTACCTTATGTTCTTGCTGGCCATCAACGTCGGAGGGGCGCTGCAGCCCCTGTTTGATATCGGATCCACGGCCCTGTTTATCGACGGAATCCGGTGGCTCGGGCATACGCTGGATTTCCCGCGCTGGCTGACGGTGTTCCTGGCCCAGGGGGTTGGCGGAGGCATCAACACGGTGCTGCCGTTGATTCCGCAAATCGGCATGATGTACCTGTTTCTCTCGTTTCTGGAAGATTCGGGGTATATGGCGCGCGCGGCGTTTGTCATGGACCGGATGATGCAGGCGCTCGGGCTGCCGGGCAAATCCTTTGTGCCGCTGATTGTCGGCTTCGGCTGCAACGTGCCCTCGGTAATGGGGGCGCGCACGCTGGATGCCCATCGCGAACGCCTGATCACCATCATGATGGCGCCCTTTATGTCCTGCGGCGCCCGGCTGGCGATTTTTGCGGTGTTTGCCGCGGCCTTTTTCGGCCAGCGGGGAGCGTCGGCGGTATTTTCGCTTTATCTGCTCGGCATCATCGTCGCGGTGCTGACCGGGCTGATGCTCAAACACACCATTATGCGCGGCGAGGCGGCGCCGTTTATCCTGGAACTGCCGGTTTATCACGTGCCGCGTCTTAATAACCTGCTGCTGCAAGCCTGGCAAAAGTTAACAGGGTTTGTACTGCGCGCGGGCAAGGTGATCATCGTCGCCAGTATGTTTATCGGCGCGCTCAACAGCTTTTCGCTGCGCGGCGCGGCGGTGGATGATATCAACGATTCGGCGCTGGCGTCGGTCAGCAAACGGTTGACGCCGCTGCTGGCGCCGATGGGCGTCCACGCCGACAACTGGCAGGCGACGGTCGGCCTGGTGACCGGCGCCATGGCCAAGGAAGTGGTGGTCGGCACCTTGAATACCCTGTACACCGCCGAACATATCGCCGCCACGCCCTTCGACGCGGAGGGTTTTAACCTGGCGGGTGCGCTTGGCGGCGCGATCGGCGAAACCTGGCGGAGCCTGAAGGACACCTTCAGCCTGGGCGTACTGGCCAACCCGGTTGAGGCCAGCAAAGGCGACGGCGATATGAACGGCCGCTCCATGGGCGTCATGGCCGGCAAATTCGGCACCGCCGTTGCCGCCTACAGCTACCTGATCTTTGTGCTGCTGTATGTGCCCTGCGTGTCGGTGATGGGCGCCATTGCCCGGGAAAGCAGCCGGGGCTGGATGGCCCTGTCCATCGTCTGGGGCGTCGACGTCGCCTACTCCCTGGCAACCCTGTTTTACCAAGGCGCGACCTTTGCCGCCCATCCGGCCGACAGCGCTATCTGCATCGCGCTGGTCCTGCTGTTCAACATACTGTTTGTGCTGGCGCTTTACCTGATGCGCCATCGTTTTGACGTTTCGCCGCCGCCGGACAGGGAGCGCGCCGGCTGCGGCGCCGCGGCCGGCGCCAGTCTTCCCGCCGGATGCCGGCACTGCCCACGGGCGGCGCTGGTCAAGCCCCCGTTTATCGGCTGACGACGCTGCCGGCCGCGCACGCTGATTAGCACAGGCTCAGCAGGCCGCGCGCGCCGTTAGCCGTGGCACGCCAGCGCAGTGTGGCCCAGTCGCGGCCTATCGGACTGCTCCGCAAATTACATTTCCCCTCACGCGGCCCTCACGGGCCGCCTGGCCGTTAACCCGCTGTTAATTTAACCTTTTATCGGCCGGGCGTTGCCACATCGCCCGCCACAGGCATCTGCCGGATAAGTAAGAAGGTTTGCGATTTCCTTGCTAATGGCTACATTGACAACATGGCGTCAACGCCGCGGTCATGCAGTTTCAGGACGTCGTCACTCCTAACAAGGTGCAATGATGGAAGCCATTACCCATTTACTTGAAGAGATTTACACCTCATCACTTACCCAGGCGCAGCTGGACACCATCAAAAGTAAAATCAGCTTTGCCAAATCGACGCAACAGCAACCGCGCAAATTACACTGGGATGAGCAGGACATCGTACTGATAACCTATGCCGATCAGTTTATGGCCGCCGAACAGCCCACCCTCGCCACCCTGACCACCTTTTTTGAACAACGGCTCCAGGCCACCTTCAACCTGGTCCACCTACTGCCGTTTTATCCCTATTCGTCGGACGATGGCTTTTCGGTCATCGATTATCATCAGGTGAACCCCATCGTCGGCAGTTGGCAACATATCAGCCGGCTCAACCAATCCACCCGGCTGATGTTCGATTTCGTCTGTAATCACATTTCCGCGCACAGCAAATGGCTGGCGGGCTACCAGGAACAGCAAACGGGCTTCGAGAACTTTTTTATCAATGTCCCCCCCGCCACCGACCTGAGCACCGTGACCCGCCCACGCACCTCGCCGCTGTTGACGCCCTTCACCATGAAAAATGGTGAAACCCGTTATTTATGGACCACCTTCAGCGCCGATCAGGTTGATCTTAATTTTGCCGATCCCCACGTGCTGATAAGTATTATTGGGGTATTGCTGCATTACCTGACGCAGGGCGCGGATTATATCCGCCTCGACGCGGTGGGGTATTTATGGAAAGAGATAGGCACGCGCTGCATCCACCTGCCCAAGACCCATCTGCTGGTTAAACTGATGCGCGCCATCGTTGATGAAGTTGCTCCCGGCACGGTGATCATCACCGAAACCAACGTGCCGCATAAGGACAACATCAGCTACTTCGGCAACGGCCGGGACGAAGCGCAGATGGTGTACCAGTTCCCCCTGCCGCCCCTGGTGCTGCACGCCATCCATAACGGCAGCAGCCGCGCCTTGCGCCAGTGGGCGGCAACGCTGGACACCGGCAACCATAACATTACGTATTTTAATTTTCTCGCCTCCCACGACGGCGTCGGCATGAACCCGCTGCGCGGCATCCTGCCGGAGGTGGAGATCAACAGCCTGGTGCGCGACCTGGAGTCCGAGGGCGCGCTGGTGTCGTATAAACAAAATACCGACGGCACCACCAGCCCTTATGAAATCAACGTCACCTTTCTCGACGCCCTTAACCGCCGCCGGGACACCGACGATACGCGCCTGGGGCGTTTTATGCTGGCGCACGCTATCCTGCTGGCGTTTCCCGGCGTGCCGGCGGTCTATATCCAAAGCATCCTCGGATCGCGCAATGACTATGAAGGGGTAAAGGCCGCCGGGTACAACCGCGCGGTCAACCGGGAAAAATATCCGCTGAAGGCCATCGAGGCGGCCCTGCAGGATGAAACCTCGCTGCGCGCGCGGGTGTTCCATCACTTAAGCGATCTCATACAACGGCGACGCGGGCAGCCGGCCTTTCATCCGGATGCCGCCATGGAAGTGCTGGAATGGGATAATGCGCTGTTTGCCTTTCACCGGCGCTCCCCCCGGCAAAACATATTGTGCGTTTTTAATTTAAGCGCCAAAACCATGGCCTGTACTTTACCTGCGGGACGCTACCGGGACGTGGTAAGTTATCGGCAATGGGCGGGCGGCACGCCGCTGAACCTTGAGCCGTATCAATTCTTCTGGCTGGAAACCGTGGCCTGATTAACGCGGTGGGTTATCCGGACCGGGCCGCACGCGCGATACTTATTTACCCGCCGGGATGGAATCCGTTCTATGATCGATAACGACATCACCTTCCGTAAGCTGGAGATTTTCCTGGCATTTATGGATAAGCGCAATATCAGCCGCACCGCAGAACTGTTGGGATTAAGCACGGTCAGCGTCCATCGCGCCCTGCATACCCTGGAGGAGGGCGTGCGCTGCCCGCTGTTTATCCATCAGGGGCGTAATCTTTCGCCGCTGCCCGCCGCCGAGACCCTGGCCGAGTATGCCCGCGAGGTGTCGGACCTGATGCGGCGGGGTATCGAGGAAACCCGTAAGTGCGGCGGCATCGGCCAGGGCCGGCTCAAACTGGGCACCATGTACTCGCTGACCCTCGATACCGTCCCGCGGCTGATTATGGGCTTAAAACTGCGGCGACCGGATCTGGAGCTGGAACTGCTGATGGGGTCCAACCAGGACCTGCTGGTTAAGCTTGAGGACCAGCAGTTGGACGCTATCCTGATTTCGGTCAGCGACACCCAGATCGACCCGGCCCGTTTTGAGACCCTGCCGCTGTTCAAGGATGACATCTACCTGGCCGCGCCGGCGTCGTCCCCACTTTATGTCACCGGACCGGCGGATCTGCGCGATTTCAAGGACGAAAAATTTGTCTCGCTGACCGAAGGGTTCGCCACCTATCACGGTTTCCAGGAGGCGTTCCACGTCGCCGGGTTTGAGCCGCATATCGTCACCCGGGTCAATGATATTTTTTCGATGATCAACCTGGTGCAGGCGGGGGTCGGTTATACCCTGCTGCCGGGCCGCATGAAGCGCATCTACGAGCATTCGGTGCGGCTGATGACGCTGGCCGCCCCGTACCAGATGCGCCAGACCATCGCCCTGGTGTTCGCCCGTAACCGCGAGCATGACCCCGATATGCTGGCGCTGGTGGCGGAAGGCCGGATGTACGCACTTGAACACCGGGATATCGGCACCGCCCCCTCCGACGGCGGGACGCTTAACGCCGCGTCAACCGCCCGGCCAGCGTCGTAATCAACGACAGAGGGTTTTGGCTGAAGGCGATGGCCTCCCCCTGCTCCATTACCCGTTTGGTCAGGCCGGTGAGCACCGCGCCCGGCGGCATCTCGATCGCCAGGCGCACGTCGCGCTCATAGGCGCTGACCATGGCGTCGCGCCAGTGTACCGGGCGCGCCATATTCAGCGCCAGATCCTCGGCAATGCCTTCAGGCCGCCATAATACGCGCCCGGTGCTGCCGCTCAGATATGCAATATCCGGGCGCCTGAGCGTAACCCCGGCCATGGCGTCGGCCAGTTTTCGCGCCGGCTCGCTGAGCAGTTCGCAATGCGACGGCACGCTGACCGCCAGGCGCTGGGTACGCGCCGCGCCCTGCTCCCGGCACAGCGCGCAGGTTTGTTCCATGGCCGCCTCGCTGCCGGCGATAACGAACCGATCCTCGGCGTTAAGATTGGCCAGGTAGACCGGATTATCCGGGCGATGCACCTGGGCAATAATGCGCTCAAGCCGCGGCTGCAGCAGGCCGCTGATGGCCGACAGGCCGTAGCCGTGGGGATAAGCCCGCTCCATCAGCTCGCCGCGCAGGGCCACCAGCCGTAGTCCCGCCCCGAATTCCAGCGCCCCGGCGCTGACCGCCGCCGGAAAGGCGCCGATGGACAGCCCGCTGGTAAAATCCACCTGCACGCCGGCGCGCAGGATCTGCCGGGCATAAACCACGCCCGCGATAAACAGGCATATCTGTACGGCGCGCGTGGCTTGCAGCGCGTCGGCGCTGTCGAGATTAAGCACCGGCTCGCCCAGGATGGCCGAAGCCTGATCCAACAGGCGGCGGGAATCGTCATCGCCGGGGAGGTGATGCAGCATGCCGGGGACCTGCGGCCCCTGGCCGGGAAATGTCAGTAAAATTTTCATAGGACGTTATTTTCCAGTACGGCGCGGATGGCCGGCGCTCCGGCAGAATTGCGCCTTGATTGCATACCCATGGTTGTGTATCCGTAGCCGTGGTTGCGTGTCCGTTGCAAAGTTATACGGCCCAATGGATCTCTATGGCTTTATCCGGCGTCCGGGCCGACATCCCAAGGGTTATCCGTCAGTTCGGGACCGTGGGCGGTCTTGACCAGCACCTTGCCGCCGCGCAGCCACTCCAGCAGCGCGCAGCCTCCGCGCGGGGTTTCCAGCTGAATATCCACCCGGCAGGGTAACGCCGGCAAGACCGCCAGCAACGCGTCGAAGTCCCCGGGCGCCACCGGACGCGGGCAACGAATCAACAGGTCCAGATCGCTGTCCGGACGGCTGGCGGGTAAACCGGTGGCCAGCATATAACCGCAACTGCCGGTAACGCCCCACGGCCAGGGCCAGTCCGTTGCCGCCAGCCGGCGCAGCGCCCGCATCACCGGCAGTGCCTCCGCGCCGCAGATCAGGCCGGGGGATTGATGAGGCGCCAGTCCGTAAGGCTGCAGGCCATCGGGCGCGCCGGATGATAACCGGCTTTCCTCCCGGCCGTTAAGGGCACCGGAAGATAAGCGCGCGATCGGCTCCTCTGGCGTAACGATGCGGGTGATGGCCCCTGCCGGCGCCCAGGCCGCGGCGCGCTGTGAACGCAGCGTCCCGCGCAGGCCGACCGGGACCAGCCCGGACGGATCGCTGTCGCGGCGCACCACCAGCGGCAGCGCCGCCGACCATTGCGTTGCCGCCCAGTCGGGCATCGCCTGGCGCCAGATAAGCCGTTGCGGGTTATCCAGCCATAACAGGTCGTGCGGTCGGGGCATCGGCATGGTTATCCGCTCCTGCCGGCTACAGGCCGGCGGTCAATGAGATAAACAGCGGCAGGGTCAGGATGCAGAGGATGGAGCTGATCAATAGCGTCGCCTCGGCGTCCGGCGACTGCACGCCAAAACGGTTACCGAATACGATACCAAAGAAGCCCGCCGACAGCGCCACCATCAGCACCGCGGTAATCGCCACCGTGCCGGTAATGCCGAACAGGTACAGCAATCCCAAGGTAATAAACGGCTGTATCAGGTTCTTGGTCACGCACGAGAGCAGTACCGGCGCGTTAATCTTTAATTGGCGCGCGGACAGGATGACGCCGGTCAGGAACAGCGCCGAGGCGGTGGCGGCCAGGCCCAGGGGCTTGATCGACGCCAGCACGATATCCGGCATTTTTAGCCCGACGGCCGAGACGAGAACAACACGCCCAGCAGCGGTCCCCAGACGATAGGTTTGGTCACCGAGCGCCACATCAGCACCGGCAACAGCATTAGCGTGGATCCCTGGGTTTCACCGCTGGCCCGCGCCTTTTCGCGCTCCAGGATCAACAGGCAGAACGGCGTCATCAATACCGAGCCGCAGGCGATGGAGACCGCCACCGACAGCGAGGTCCCGGGGGTTTCACCCAGCACGCTGCCTAAAATCGGCAGGCCCAGCGCGGCGTAGTTCGGCAGGGCCACCGTCAGGGTTAATACCGCGGCATCCTGCGGCGATTTCTTAAAGCCCAGCGTGCAGATAAAATACAGCGCGGCATAGGCAATCCACATGGACAGCACCAGCAGCAGGATCAACGGCGACTGCGAAATAATGCCATGCCAGGACGTTTGCACCGTGGCGCTAAACAGCGCGGCGGGTAAAGCAAAGTCCATGACAAACACGTTAAGCAATGAAACGTTGGAATTGACCACCATTTTTGCCTTGCCGGCATAATAACCCAACAGCATAATCACAAAGATCGGCGCCAGGGCATGTATAATAATATATGTCATATAACATCCTGAAATTAAATTATAAATTTTTTATAAGCACCGGCGCGATGTGGTTTTTATTGTACGTTCCCCGCAGGCGGCCCGAGACCGGCCTGGCCATCGCCGGGGCGATAGCCGGAGGGTTCAGGCCATAACGGGGAACGGCAGGTGTTACCGGTGCCGGATACCGACTACCACTCCTGACGCATGCGTTCCCTGACAAGCGCAGAGCTGTGCCGGTTCTGGGCGCCCAACCGGTTGGCCAGGCCCGTGCCCTGCCCCTGCGCCTTGGCGATGGCGTCGGAGAGCGCGGTACGCACCCGGGCAAGATCGTCGTCGCCGGCCCGATCGGGATTAGGGATATCCATCAGTTGCGCCAGCAGGCCGAGAGTAGCGTAGTTCTCAATGTCATAGGCCATCGGCGGAATGGTCTTGGCCAGTTTTTCCAGCGCCTCCACCGAGCGCAGGGTGATGCGGGCGGCGGACTCCTTGCCCATGGCATGGACCATCACCGCCGGATCGTTAAAGGCGATCAGTTCATTGGCCTGGTAACCATGGGCCAGGAAGGCCCCTGACATGGCTTTGCCGACGATCAGCGCAATCACCGGGTGACCGGCCAGCCGGGCTTTCGCGTAGGCCGCGGCGGCCCCCGCCAGCGCCTGGTGGATGCCAAAGGCTTCCTCACGGCGGCCGTAGGCCTGGCTCGGCACATCCACCACCGCCACGATAGCGCGCTTAACGGCGTTATCCTTATCCTGCCCGATGGCCTCTTCAACCACTTCACCCAGCGTCCAGCCTTCCAGTAATCCGACTTCACCGCGCGCGGCGCGCGGGAAATGATTGCCGGCATCGGGCACCACGGCAACGTAGCGCACCGGCCGATCGTTAAGCAGGCCGTCGGCCGCCTTGATCGAGGCGCATTGCCCCTGACGCTGCCGCGCGCCGTCGGTCAGCAGGGAGAACCAATAATCTCCCCGGCTTAGGTAAGTACTGTTCATACCAGATCCTCCCGGGTAAACAGCGCCAATACCTGCTGTTTATCCACTTGTTTACGGGTATCGAATCGATTGAGCCGATCCAGGTAGGCGCGGTATTCATCGGTACGCAGCCGCGCGGGAACGCCCTGGCGCAGGAAATCCAGCGTGGCCTGTTTTACATCGGCCAGCGAATCCGCCACCAGCGCGTCGACAAAACCGGCCTGGTAGCGCACTTCGCCGCCGGTAAGGCTCCAGATAAACGGACGATCGCGCGAGTCGTATTCCCCGATGCCCGCTTCCTGCTCAATCACCTGCGGGCCGTTCAGCCCCAGGCGGGCTTCCCGGGTCACAATCAGCCGGCTGCACAGCGCGGCGGCAATCGACATGCCGCCGAAGCAGCCCACGGTGCCCGCCACGATGCCGATAACCGGCGTGTAGCGGCGCAAATCCACGATGGCGGCATGAATATCGGCGATAGCGGCCAGGCCAAGGTTGGCCTCCTGCAGGCGCACCCCGCCGGTTTCCAGCATCAATACCGCCTGGGTGGGGATACCCTTGCGCTGATCCTGCGCCGCCAGCTCAAGCGCCGCGGCCATTTTGGCGCCGGATACCTCTCCCATGCTGCCGCCCTGGAAAGCGCCCTCGATAGCCACCACCACGGTGGGCTTGCCTTCGATGGTCCCCTTGGCCACCACCATGCCGTCGTCCGCCTGCGGGACAATGCCCTGCGGCTCAAGCCACGGCGAGGTGAGGTGTTCATAGGGCCCCAGCAGCTCGCGAAAGCTGCCCTCATCCAGCATGGCGCGAGCACGCTGCCGGGCGCCCAGCTCGATAAAACTAATGCGTTCAGACATGACTTGCCTCCTCGAAAACCTGTTCGATCCTAAGCCGGGCCACGCCCGGCGTGGCGCCGAAATCATTGATATCCAGTCGTCCGGCCGGCAGGTCGCGCGCGCTGTTGACCCGCTCGAACAGGTGCTGCCAGCGTTGCCCGCCGCCGTCCACCGACGAGGTAATAATCACGTGTAGGGACCGGTCCGGGGCCGGCTGGTATATCGCCTCCAGATCGCCTGAGCCCACCACGCCGGCCAGTGCCTTAGCGGGTAAGGCGTCGCCGGCTGGAAAATGCAGTTCAATTCGTTCCATAACATCCTCTTGATGATGTAGACGGTCGGGCGCTAGCCCAATCGAGGAAAAAGGTGGCCGCCAGTAAATCGGCCGCGCCGCCCGGCGAGGCGTTATCCGCCAGCATGCGCAGCTCAAGGGCGGCCAGCGCCGCGCGTCCGGCCGGGCAGCCGGTGCCGCCCGCCGTCAATACCGCCGCCGCGCCGTGATGCATGGCGGTAAGCGCCGCCATGCCGCCCCGGTTCAGCACGCAGGTATCGGTCAGGGTGGCCATGATGGCCATCAACGCATCCAGCCTGGCCTCGGATTCGCCGGCGCCCGCCAGCCGGCTGCGCCGCAGCTGCGGCAACGCCCGTAAGGTCACATGGGGAAACCCGCCGATGGCTTCCTCCCGCGCGCCGGGCACCTGATAGCGCTGGGTGGCCCGTTGGCCTTTGCTGAAGATTTTCGGCTGCGACGGATCGGGCAGGACGGCCAGCCGCGCCGCGTGGGCGGCAATGGCCGCCACCGTGCCCCTGCCGCCCAACATGGCGCTGGCGCTGGCCAATAACCCCAGCGCCCAGATAGCGCCGCGGTGGGTATTGACGCCGCCGGTGGCGTTCATCATGTGCTGTTCGCCCTGCCGCCCCAGCCTGCCGATCTCCTGGCGCAACGCCATATCGGGCGGACGTTGCCAGCTGTGCAGCGCCAGACGATAAAACGTCGGCCGCAGGCTGCGCGCCGATCGTTCCATCAGCGCCAGGCTCAAGTCCTGATGCGCCCCGGGACCACGGCTGTCCACCAGGCCCGGCTTAGGGCTGAGCCGGGCTTCCTCGATGAGCGACGATACGGCGAGCGTCGAGAGGTTGTCCGCCCATGCTTCGGCGTCGTTCGGCAGGGTTAAGGACTGGGCTTTCATTACCAGCTCCGGAATTTAGCCGGGGGTTGATATAAGCCGCCGGACCACTCGACCAGATCGGCAATGTTGCCGGCGGCCAATAAGGAACGGCTGGCGTCGGAACGCCGGATGCCCATATCTTCCGGATAAACCACCAGTTCGCGACGGCGCAGATCGGCTACCCGTTTGGCGTCGACCCCCAGGCCGATATCGGTAATACCGGCCACCGCCGCCACCATGGCGCGGCGTTCCTCCATCGAGCGCGCCCGGTAGAGATAGGCAATGCCTTCCTCGGTCAGCACATGGGTTACGTCCTGGCCGTAAATCATCACCGGCGCCAGCGGCATGCCCGCGCCTTTGCCGACGTCCACCGCCTCGAGTTTTTCCACAAAGGACGGTTTGGCGCCGGCCTGGTAGGTTTCCACCATCTGCACCACCAGCTTGCGTCCGGGCAGCATCGGATCCGGTTCTTCAATCATATCCAGCCAGGCCGGGGTGGCATGGCGGCGGCCGTGGGGATCGTGCCCCATATTCGGCGCGCCGCCGAAGCCGGACAGCCGCCCACGGGTGACGGTGGAGGAGTTGGCCAGGCCGTCGATTTGCAGGGTGGAGCCGATAAACATATCCACCGCGTATTGACCGGCCAGTTGGCAGAAAGCACGGTTGGAACGCATCGAACCATCGGCGCCGGTGAAAAAGATGTCCGGACGGGCGCGAATATATTCTTCCATGCCCAGTTCACCGCCAAAGCAGTGCACCGTTTCCACCCAGCCGCTTTCAATGGCCGGGATCAGGGTCGGGTGGGGATTCAGGGTCCAGTGCCGGCAGATTTTGCCCTTCAGGCCCAGCCGCTCGCCGTAGGTCGGCAACAGCAGCTCAATGGCCGCGGTATTAAAACCGATGCCGTGGTTAAGCGATTGCACCTGGTGTTTGGCATAGATGCCTTTAATCGCCATCATCGCCATCAGCACGTGCACCGGCTTGATTAAGCGGGGATCGCGGGTAAACAGCGGTTCGATAAAGAACGGCCGGTCCGCCACCACCACAAAATCAACCCAGGAGCCGGGGATATCGACGCGCGGCAAATCGGTTTCGTCATCCACCAGTTCATTGACCTGGGCGATAACGATGCCGTCCTTAAACGCCGTCGCTTCCACCAGCGCCGGCGTATCCTCGGTGCTGGCGCCGGTATAAAGGTTGCCTTTGCGGTCGGCCTTGAAACCGGCGATCAACGCGACATTCGGCACTAAATCGACGAACAGGCGGGCATATAGCTCGATATAGGTATGAATAGCGCCAATTTCCAGTTGCCCGTCTTCCAGCAGCTGGGAAATGCGCAGGCTTTGCGAGCCGGAAAAAGCGAAATCCAGTTTGCGCGCAATGCCCTGCTCAAACAGATCCAAATGCTCAGGCAGGCTGACGCTGGGCATGATCATATGCAAATCGTGTATTTTTTGCGGGCTGACCTTCGCCAGCATGCGGGACAGAAAATCCGCCTGCTTCTGGTTATTGCCTTCCAGTACCACCCGGTCGCCGGGCAGGATCAGCGCTTCCAGGATGGCGGTAATCTTGTCGGTGGGCAGAACCTTGCCGTCCGCCACGGCGCGGACCTGCTCGAGCCGGCGTTTTTTTTCAGTGCGGCGCGTATCCCAGACTCTGGTGGACGCTTGATGAAGCGGCATTATAGACCTCCTAGGTTCATAGACTGTCGCGACATGGGACAGTCGTAATAAACGGTGCAGGGAGTGTAAGACGGGGGGGGAGGAGGCATCAATTAACCCCGCCGGCCAACCGTTAGCTTAAAGGTAATGAATACCTCGAGCTGGCCCGGCCTGTGCGACGAGGGCGTCGATGCCATAAAAAAATCCGGTATAAGCATGAAAACTTATATCGGATTGATGAGGGATGTATTTCGTCGGGCCAGGTTTTAGGATATTACCTTTATCGATATACATCGGCGGTAGCGCTGAACCTGCCATGCTGTCGACCGGCAATGATCACATAATATTTACCGCCTTTTTTATCCGCCCTTTCGGACAGAATGGCCTTGGCGTCCATCGGCGAGGTGGTCTTGGCGGTGGTATGCACGGTGCCTATTTTTTCATAGCCCTTGTCCTTGGCTTCCTGGGGCGTAATTTCTTCCGCCGCCATGGCGTTCAGGGTAAATATCACCCCAGCCAATGTCGTTGCCATAAAAGTAACGTGCTTCATAGGTATTCCTTAATCAATTTATTTACGGTTGGACGTGCCAGTAACTATAGGGGGGTTTTGTTGATTTTCCGTTTACCCTCGGGCAGGAACTGTTTTACCGCCGGGGCGCGGCGGTAGTTGAACAAGCGATGATAGTCAGACTGTTATGGGGTTGGGCGCGCCGGCAAAATCGATTATATATTGGCAAAACAGGTCGGGATGGGAAATAAAGGGTGCGTGGGCGGCCTTCGGCATGACGACGCCGCGGCTCCGGGGCCAGCGCGCGTCCAGCAGCGCGGCCGCCTTGCGCGGCACCAGCCCGTCCAGGTAACCGTACAGGCGCAATAGCGGCCGGTCGAATGCGTCGAGCGGCTCACGCAAATCCGCGGTGCGCAGGATATCCAGCCCGCCGGTTAACACCGCCACCGGCGGCAGCGGCTGTTCCAGCACCACCTGTTTTAACCGGCGGGCATCCTGGCGGGCGGTCTCGGTGCCCAGGGTCTGCAGGGCCAGGAAACGCTCCACCGTACGATGAAAATCCTGGCTCAACTGCTGGCCGAACCCGGCCAGCGCCTCGGGCTTGATGCCCGGCCAGTCGCCGCCGGCGCTGAACCTGGGCGAAGAGGCGACGGTAATCAGGCCGTCGACCCGCGCAGGCCGCGCCAGCGCCGCCTGCGCCGCCACCAGCCCGCCCAGCGACCAACCCAGCCACCACGCATGCTCCGGCGCCCTGGCGGCCACTTCTTCCGCCATCTGCGGCAGCGACAACACCCCGTAGCCCCGGCTGCGGCCATAGCCCGGCAAATCCACCAGATGCAGGCGAAAATGCGGCGACAGCCGCGCCTCGATGCAAGACCAGACGCCGGCGTTCAGTCCCCAGCCGTGCAGCAGCACAAGATCGTTAGAACCGCTGCCGATGGTGCGCCAATAGAGTGATGTCATCAGTTATAGTTCCCGCTACCCAGGTTATGGAAAACGCCCATGCTAACAATCAACGCCCTCTGTTGGCTATGCCAACAGCCATTATGGTTCAGCCGCCAGGGGATCTGCCGGTGCTGCGCCGATTACCTGCTTAACCGGCGCGAGACCTGCTGCCCGCGCTGCGGCCTGCCTGCGGGCAGCCGTAGGTTATGCTGCGGACGCTGCCTGTTGAAGACGCCACCATGGGAATCATTGCTCTATGTCACCGATTACCGGCCGCCGCTGAGCGGGCTGGTAAAAAAACTTAAATACCAGGGCGGCACCGGGCTGGCGCGCGTGCTGGCCCGCCTGCTGCTGCTGCGCTGGCTGGAAGAGCGCCACCTGCACCGATGCGATAAGCCCGATCTTGTACTAAACGTGCCTTTGCATACTTACCGGCACTGGCGCAGGGGCTATAATCAAACGGATCTGCTTGCCCGCCCCCTGGCGCGCTGGCTGGGCGTGGAATACCTCAGCCTTGGACTGGAGCGCATCCGCGCCGTGGTGCCGCAGCAAACGCTGCATGCCGGCGACCGCCGGCGCAACCTGCACGGCGCCTTTGCCTGCCATGCCGATGTCGCGGGCAAGACCGTGGCGCTGGTGGATGATGTCATCACCACCGGCAGCACCATGGACGAAATTACCCATATCCTGTTGGCCCAACGGGCCAGGGCGGTGCAGGTTTGGTCTGTTTGCCGAACCTTGTAGTGCCCGGGTTATTGGGGGTATTATAACCGACTAGATTAGTCAACTATTGAGTGAATGATATGATCCGGATTACCGATGCTGCCCAGGAACACTTTGCTAAATTACTGGCCAATCAGGAAGCTGGCACCCAGATTCGTGTATTTGTCATTAATCCCGGCACGCCGAATGCGGAATGCGGCGTGTCATATTGTCCTCCCGATGCGGTGGAAGCGACCGATACCGAGCTGAAGTTCGACAAAATCAACGCCTATGTCGATGAGCTCAGCTCACCTTACCTGGTAGATGCCGAAATCGATTTTGTTACCGACAAACTGGGTTCGCAACTGACGCTGAAAGCGCCGAACGCCAAGATGCGCAAAGTCTCCGACGATGCGCCGCTGGTAGAGCGCGTGGAATATGTGCTGCAATCGCAAATCAACCCTCAGCTGGCAGGCCACGGCGGTCAGGTTTCCCTGATGGAGATTACCGATGATAACCTGGCGATCCTGCAGTTCGGCGGCGGCTGCAACGGCTGTTCCATGGTCGATTACACCCTGAAGGAAGGCATTGAAAAAGAGCTGCTGGAGAAATTCCCCGAGCTGAAAGGCGTGCGCGATCTGACCGAGCACCAGCGCGGCGAGCATTCTTTCTATTAACAGCGGCGCGGCCGTCGGCCTTGCCGTGAATTACCGGCCAGCGCCGACGGGCCGGCGGATCCTTGTCCAGGCCCCCTTCACCACCAGCGTCCCGGCGCCTGGCCCCTGCGCGCCCCCGTATTACCGCCCTTTGCCCGCGCTTACCGCACCGGTGTTTTTCCCGTATGGCTAATGGCCGATTTACGCAGGCGATCCACCTCCTTTAGCAGGCGCATCACCGCGGGATCGTCAAACATCTCCGCCACCTCGCGCGTCACCTTGCGCCGCCAGTTCGGGTATTGATCGGTGGTGCCCGGCACGTTGACCGGCAGCGCCATATCCAGCCAGTCCTCCGGCTGCAGCCCCAACAGGGCGGAACTGCTGCGCGCCACATAGCGATGCAGGCCCCGGTTCAATAACGGCGACATCATCACCCTATCCGCGTTGGCGCTCATTTTCGCCGGTACGCATTTCCAGGCGTGCAGGGCTGCCAGCAGCGCCTGGCGCGCCTGGCGCCGATCGTCCAGCAGGTGCCGGTACACCTCCTGCGACGGATAGATTTTAAGCTCCCGGCCCAGCCGCAGATCTTCCTGCTGCCAGAATCCGCGCAGGGTGGCCAGGTCATGGGTGGTCAGGGTGGCCATCGCCTGCGCCATGTACTCATCCGGCGGGCGGAAATGACCGCCGTCGGTGCGCTCGAACAGCAGCACCTTGTAGGAGTACACGCCGGCGGCCTGCAGTTTACCGGTAATCTCGCGGGGCACGGTCCCCAGATCCTCGCCGATAATCATGCACTGCTGCCGGTGGCTCTCCAGCGCCAGCACCGCCAGCAAATCGTCCACCGGATAATTCACGTACGCGCCATCCCGCGCGGTATGTTCGCGCGGTATCCACCACAGCCGCAGCAGCGACATCACGTGATCGATACGCAACGCGCCGCAGTGGCGCATATTGGCGCGCAGCATCTCGATAAACGGCTCGTAGGCGCGCGCAGTCAGCACGTTTGGATCCTGCGGCGGCAGGCACCAGTTCTGGCCCTGCGGCCCCAGCTTGTCCGGCGGCGCGCCGACCGAGGCCGCCAGACAGTAAAGCGTGCGATCGCTCCAGGTCTCCATTCCCCCTTCGCTCACCCCGACCGCCAGATCGCGATACAGGCCGATGGGCATATCCAGGCGCCTGCTCAGGCGGAAACACGCGTCAAACTGGCGCGCGGCCTGCCATTGCAGGTAGCTGAAAAACAGGATTTCATTGTCGTGCCGTTGGCAAAACTCACGCACCGCGGCGCTATCGGCCCGCTGATACTCCGGCGGCCACTGTCGCCAGCCCGCCGAGGGATGCCCCTCGCGGGTCAGGTAGCGATGCAGCGCATCGAAGGTGGCCTGGTGGCGCAGGCTTTCGCCGCCATAGCTGATAAAGTCGGCAAACTCCCGCCGCTCCGGCTCGTCGGCGCCACGGGTACAAAATTGGTCATACGCATAGGTCAGGGCGGCCAGCTTGCACTCCGCCACCTGGGGATAATCCACCAGTGCATCGTCGCGCAAGGCGGCCAGCTTCTGCTGCGTCTGCGGTGATGCCCACCATTCCTGGGCCGCCCGGCTTTGCCGGAAATCCTCCAGCGCGCCGACGTCAATATAAAGAATGTTGAGCCAGCGCCGGGAAGAGGGGCTGTAGGGGCTGGCCCAGCCGGGGGCGGAGGGATAGAGCGCATGAATCGGATTGAGGCCGACAAACGCGCCGCCATGGCGCGCGGTGCCCTCGATCATCAGGGCTAAATCGCCAAAATCGCCGATGCCCCAGTTATGCCGCGAACGCAGGGTATAAAGCTGTACGCAGGCGCCCCACAGCCTATCCCCCGCCAGCAGCGCCGGCGGTTCATAACAGCGCGGCGGCGCCACGATGACCTGGCAGGACCAGTGCCGCTCCCCCGCATGCAGGGTGAGCCGGTGATAGCCGGGCGGCAGCGCCGCGGGCAGCGTCACGGCGTGATTGACCGTTTTTCCCTGGTGACGCAAGCCCGATTCCTCGGTGAGCGTCCAATCCCCCGGCGCCGCCAGCGTCACCGGCAGCGGCGCCGCCTGCCCGGTCCTGACCACCCATACCGGCGGCACCGGCGCCGCCTGGTCGGGATCGTCGATTAACCCCGCCATGGCGGCCATCAGCTGACGTTTGGTCTCCCGACTGATGATTTTGCGCTGTCCCCAGGCATCAATATATTCCGGAATAATTCCCGCCCGCTCGGCGGCCCGATCCAGTACCTTGGGATCCATCAGGACTCCTTAACGTTTTGCTTGCCAGATGCGTTGCTGGTAATCCCGAACCGAGCGATCCGAGCTGAAAAAACCCACCCGGGCGGTATTCAGCACCGCGCTGCGCGTCCAGTCGTCCGGACGACGGAACAGGGCATCCACCCGCCGCTGCGCCTCGCAGTACGCGGCAAAATCCGCCAGCACCAGATAGGGATCGCCGCCCGCCTGCAGGCTGTGCAGCAACGGCTCGAACGCATGCTTATGTTTATTGCTGTAGGCACCGCCGCCTAGTTCGGTCAACAGGCCTTTCAGCGCTTTATCTTGTTTCAGGATCCGGGCCGGCTTGTAGCCTTCGGCCAGCAGGGCCTTGACCTCCGGATCGGTCAGGCCGAAGATAAAGATATGCTCTTCGCCGACCTGTTCGGCAATTTCCACATTGGCGCCGTCCAGGGTGCCGATGGTCAGCGCGCCGTTGAGCGCCAGCTTCATATTGCCGGTGCCGGACGCCTCTTTGCCGGCGGTGGAAATCTGCTCCGACAAATCCGCCGCCGGGATCATCCACTCGGCCACCGATACGCGGTAATCGGGCAAGAAGATCACCTTAAGCCTGTCGTTAATCTTACGATCGTTATTGATCTTCTCCGCCAGTTGATTGATGGCATAGATAATATTTTTTGCCAACGCATATCCCGGAGCCGCCTTGGCGCCAAACAGGAACACGCGCGGCACGATATCCAGAGACGGATTATCCCGCAGCTGGCGATAAAGCGACATGATATGCAGCAGGTTCAGGTGCTGGCGTTTATATTCGTGCAGCCGCTTGATTTGTACGTCGAACAGCGCTTCCGGATTCACGGTGACATTGGTCAACTGCTTGATTTTTGACGCCAGCTGTTGTTTATTGTCGCGCTTGATTTGCTGGAATCGCTGGCGGAAATCCGCCTGGCCGGCATAAGGCTCCAGCTCTTTGAGCTTTTCCAGCCGGGTAACCCAGCCTTTGCCGATGGTGTCGTCAATCAGCTTCGCCAGGGCGGGGTTGCACTCCTTCAGCCAGCGGCGCGGCGTAATGCCGTTGGTGACGTTATGGAATTTTTCCGGCCACAGTTCATAATATTCGGGGAACAGATCGGTTTTCACCAGATCGGAATGCAGGGCGGCAACGCCGTTGACCGCAAAACCACACACCACGCACAGGTTGGCCATGCGCACCTGTTTGTCATGGCGCACCGCCACCTTCGCCCACACCTCATCGTTATCCGGCCAGCGCCGTTGCACCACTTTCTTAAATTCACGATCTATGCGCCTGATAATGTCAAAGTGGCGCGGCAGCAGGGTGCGCACCAGTTTTTCGTCCCAGCGCTCCAGCGCCTCCGGCATCAGGGTGTGATTGGTATAGGCAAAGGTACGCGAGGCGATCGCCCAGGCGTCCTGCCAGGCAAGCTGGTGCTCGTCAAGCAGCACCCGCAGCATTTCCGGGATGGCGATGGTCGGATGGGTATCGTTGAGCTGGATCACTTCGTAATCCGGCAGGCTGTGGATCGACCGGCCCGCCAGGTGATGGCGGCGCAGGATATCCGCCACTGAACAGGCGCACTGGAAATATTGCTGCATCAGGCGCAGCTGCTTGCCTTCCAGATGGTTATCATTGGGATAGAGCACCTTGGTCAGCTTGGCGGCATCGATACCGGCCTGCTCTGCCTTGAGGAATTTGCCATCGTTGAACAGCTCAAGGTCAAACGGGTGGGGATGGGTTGCCTGCCACAGGCGCAGCGGCAGGGTGACGCCGTTTTCATAACCCGCCACCGGCAGATCCCAGGCCTCGCCGTTAAGGGTGAATGCCGGTTCCCAATTCACCTGCCCCTGTTGACTCTTCACCAGTTTTCCGCCCAGCCCTACCCGCACGGTCAGCGCCGGGTTATGCCTGAACCAGGGATAGCTTTCCCGGTGCCAGTCGTCCGGCGTTTCACGCTGTTTACCGTCGGCAAAATGTTGGCGGAACAGACCGTACTGATAGTTAAGTCCATAGCCGGTGGCGTCCTGTCCCACCGTGGCCATGGAGTCCAGGTAGCAGGCCGCCAGACGTCCCAGGCCGCCGTTGCCCAACGCCGGGTCGGTCTCCTGCTCCAGCAGGTCGGTTAAATCGATATCATACCCGGCCAGCACTTTTTTTACCGTATCGTACCAACCCAGGTTAATCAGGTTATTGCCGGTCAACCGGCCGATGAGGAATTCCATGGAGAGATAGTTAACATGACGCTGATTTTTCTTATCCCGCCTGCCGGACGGCTGTTGGGCAATCAGTTCATTTGCCGCCGCGCTGACCGCGTGCCACCACTGATAGGGTGTCATCTCCCGTGCGTCATGCAGGCCGAAACGTTGCCACTGACGATCCAGGGCAGATTGAAATGCGGCTTTATCAAGCTTGATTTTTGGCATAAAAGCGTCTCTATCCTGTTGGTTAAATGGTTCAACGCCGGAAACGGCCCGACAGCCTGCGCGGCATGCCATGTTCACGGAATATCTTTACCGGGCGATCGCCGCTGGGAGCGGCAGGCCCGTGTTATAAGTTATCGTAAAACAACGGGGTTTATTCAGTGATGATCAAAGAATAGTCAAGGGTGTTAAAAAGAGGAGCGCCGGCAAAAAATTTTGCCCGATCAACGGAAAAACAGCCTGAAAGACAGTGCGTAAGGTCCGGCGGTGGGCGTAACGGCGCTTAACAACGTATATGGCCGACAGATCGGGGCCTATCGGACCCGGCACGCCGGGGGCTGCTGCGGCAGGGCGGCCGGAAAGAGGCCGCGTCGATGCGGGTGCCCTGCCGATGGCGGGTGCGGCGGAACGAATCCAGCCGGCCCGCTCAGCAGAGTTCCAGCTTGACCTCGGACTGCTCGATAATGCTCATCACGCTCGGCGGGGGCATCTGGTCGGTGAACAGGAAATCCACCAGCGACATTTTACCCAGGTTCACCATGGCGTTACGGCCGAATTTGGAATGGTCGGTAACCAGCATGACGCAGCGGGAGTTGTCGATAATCGCCCGTTTAGTGCGCATTTCATGATAATCGAACTCCAGCAGAGATCCGTCCATATCGATACCGCTGATGCCGAGAATGCCGAAATCCAGGCGGAACTGGGAAATAAAATCCAGCGTGGCCTCGCCCATGATGCCGCCGTCGCGGGTACGCACTTCGCCGCCGGCCAGGATCAGGCGAAAATCCTCCTTGGCGGTCAGCAGCGTGGCGACATTCAGATTGTTGGTCACCACCCGCAGGTTTTTATGGTTCATCAGGGCGTGGGCCACCGCCTCGGGGGTGGTGCCGATATCGATAAACAGCGTGGCGCCGTCCGGGATCTGGCTCGCCACCCGCTGGGCGATGCGCGCTTTTTCCGCCGACCACATGATCTTGCGATCCTGGTACGCCGTATTGACCGAACTGGACGGCAGCGCCGCGCCGCCATGGTGACGATGAATTTTATTATGCTCGGCCAAATCATTCAGGTCGCGCCGGATAGTTTGCGGACTGACCGAAAAATGCTCCACTAGCTCTTCGGTACTGACATAACCCTGCCGCCGTACCAATTCAATAATGGCATCATGCCGCTGCGTTTGCTTCACGTTAGATCCTCTGCTGCCCCAACCCCTACCGCCGGCGACCGGTCCCGGTCGCGTGGCGCGTATCCCAGAAAGCCATTAATAACCCGATGACCAGCCCCGCCACATGGGCAGCATTGGCAACGGCAATGCCGAAAACATCGAAATAACCGGCGATAAGCCACAGCAGGGCAAATACGATTACGCCGCGCGGCATCATCAGCGGGCTGGCGGGATGCTTCTCGCCATACCACCATACGTAGCCCATCAAGGCATACACCACGCCGGAAAGACCGCCGAACAGGGCGCCGCTGAAATGGGATTGCACCAGGCCGCTGACCACCGCCGACAGCAGGGTCAACACCGCCAGGGTCGTCACGCCGCGATACTTTTCCACGGCGCTGGCGAGATACCACCACCACACTATATTGAACAATAAATGCAGCAGCGAAAAATGCAACAGAATATGGCTCACCCACCGCCATACCTGCAGGTAACGGGACGGGCCGGACGGGAACGCCAGCCAGTACATGACGACATCGTCACCGAAGATGTTCATTAAAACAAACACCAGCACGCAGCATAAAAATACGCTGAGGGTCAAGGGCCCCGCCTGGCTACGCAACGCCGGCAGCCAGGACGCGCGCTGGTAATGGAACCGGCCCCGGTCGGCGCTGCCCGTCCGCCAGCTGGCGGCCTGGTAGCGCGGGTGCATCGGGTCCAGCAGGAACGTCTCCAGCGCCGCCTCGACGCGCGGCAACTCCTCGTCATTTTCCAGCCATAGCTCGGCTGCCCTGCCCTGCTGCTGCATTTCTATCGTCACGCCCTCGGTTTTCATATAGTCGATAAAAGCCTGGGCCAGGCGGGCATTTGACAAGGTCGTTACACGAATCATAGCGTTGGGGCGAGTCCTTTAATCATGTTATCCGGTCGCCGGCGATGGCGGGCAACGTTGTGCCTGCATAATGGCGGCATAGTAACGGCATAGTAACGGCATGGTACCGGTAGTACTGGCATAGTGCCCGGCGGTAGTGCCCGGCGGTAGCGCCCGGCACTAAGCATAATCGGCTGATTACTATCATAACATGATCCCCGCGCCATCCCCCACTATGGCATAAAAAGCCACTCGCCGATTTTTTGTTTACTTTTGTTTAAGGCCATAACCTATGATTCCGATCACTTTCTGCGACATAGCTCTCAATTACTTTTGAATAAACCGGGGTTTCCATGCCAATGGAACAAAAAATGTTTTTAGAAGAAAGACGAAATCACATCCTCGCGTACCTGGATAAACATGAGCGCGCCACGGTGGAGACACTGGCGCAAACCTTTGCCGTGACCAGGGAAACCGTGCGCAGTGATTTAAACGCCCTGGCAAGGATGGGGCTGCTGCGGCGTTGCCACGGCGGCGCGCTGGTGCTCAGGCGCTGCCTGCAGTCGGCGCTGATCCAGGATACCGGCGTCAGCGTGGAGGTCTTGTTAAAACGGCTGGTTAGCCAAAACAAAAAAACTCAGCCAAAGGACAAAGGAAAAAGCGTGGAAGGTAAAGTCTGTATTTTGGGTTCATTCAACGTGGATATCGTCGCGCGGGTCGAGCGTTTCCCCAAAGGGGGCGAAACGCTGCTGGCCACCGGCAGCACCCTGGGACCCGGCGGCAAAGGCGCCAACCAGGCCATGGCGGCCAGCCGCGCCGGCGCCAATGTGCATTTTGTCTCCAAAGTGGGTAAAGACCAGTTCAGTCAATTTGCCTACGACCACCTGTCGGCATCGGATATCCACTCGTTTACCTTATATCAATCCGACACCGAGCCGACCGGCAATGCCATTATTTATGTTTCCCAACAGGATGGCGAAAATATGATCGCCATCCATCCGGGCGCCAATAAATTTATTACCGATGATGAAGTGGCGGCCATGTCCGACGATCTTGCCGATGCCGGGGTACTACTGGTGCAGATGGAAAATAATCTGCCAGCCACCTTAAAAGTCATGAAGCTGGCGAAAGAATTAGGCGTCACGGTGATATTAAATCCCGCGCCTTATTCGCCAGAGGTATTTGAATGCCTGGAATATGTGGACGTGATTACGCCTAATGAAACGGAAGCCAGCTTATTATCCGGCATTGAGGTGATAGATATGGCCAGCGCCAAACGGGCCGCGCAAAAAATTACCGATCTGGGCGCCCGCAAAGTGATTATAACCATGGGCGCGCGCGGGGCACTGCTGCAGGACGGCAACCATTTTCATCATATACCGGTATTTCCGGCGTTAAGCGTCGATACCACCGGTGCGGGGGATGCCTTTAACGGCGCCTTCGCCGCCGCCACCGCCATGGGACAAAGCATGGTCCAGGCTGCGAACTACGCCTCGGCGTTCGCCTCGCTGGCGGTGGAGCTGGAGGGCGCGGCCAATATGCCGACCGCCGAGCAGGTGCATACCCGGATGGCGTCGCGTTAACAGCAGGAAGAATCTGGCGATGCCGGCGTTTGAGCCGTATTGCCGTTAAAAAAAAGCGGGGCGCCCGGCGCTTCGCACAGGAGATCGCAATGAAAGAAATTAGCGGCATCGTGCCCGTCATGTTAACGCCGTTTACGGCGCAAAATGAGATTGATTATCCAGGCCTCGGCCGCCTGATTGAATGGTATCTGGCGCAGGGCGTGGATGCGCTGTTCGCGGTATGCCAGTCAAGCGAAATGCAGTTCCTCAGCCTGAACGAGCGCGTGGACCTGGCCAAATATGTGGTGCGCAAGGTCGACGGACGCGTGCCGGTCATCGCCTCCGGCCATATCAGCGACGAGCTGGGCCAGCAGAAGGAAGAACTGCTGGCGATGGCGCAAACCGGTATCAGCGCGCTGGTGCTGGTCACCAATCATCTCGATCCCCGTCAACAGGGCAGCGAAACCTTTTACGACCATCTTAACCGGCTGCTGGACGTGTTGCCAAAGGAACTGCCGCTGGGATTATATGAATGCCCGGCCCCTTATCGCCGCCTGCTGAGCGATGAGGAACTGCGTTATTGCGCCGACTCCGGCCGGTTCGTGGTGCTCAAGGATGTCAGCTGCGACCTGGACACCGTCACCCGTAGGGTCAAACTGGTGGCCGGCACGCCGCTGGCCATTATCAACGCCAATGCGGCCATCGCCTATCAGGCCATGCTGGCCGGCTCCAAAGGATTCAGCGGCGTCTTTACCAACTTCCACCCCGAACTGTATCATTGGCTGTACCACCAGGGCGGCAAACACCCTGAACTGGCCGGGGAACTGGCGGTATTCCTGTCGCTGTCGGCGGTCACCGAAACCCTGGGCTATCCGAAAAACGCCAAAATATACCATCAACGCATGGGCACTTTCGACAGTGAATATTGCCGGGTCAATAAAGATAACGTGCTGGAGAAATTTTGGGGACTGACCGTTATCCTCGATCAAATCCGTACCGGCACCGAGTTTTATCAACAAAAAATTAAAGCATAACGCCTTATTATTTTTATTCCCCGTCGCTTGCCGATGGGGAGTTTTTAAGAAAACGTTTTAACCACCATGGCATTGATTATCCATCTGGATGGTTTTTCCAGGATAGTTAAAATTTATCTCAGCCTGTTTACAGACGAGACTTTATTATGAAAGAAACACTCTCCGTTCCCGCGCAAGCCGAGGCGATTGCCCCGGCCAAACCTTATTCCCGCCTGCGTTGGGGGTTCGTAACCTTGTTATTATTGGCGGCTATCGTTAATTATCTCGATCGCGCCAACCTGAGCGTAGCCAATACCACTATTGCCCGGGAGTTTGGCTTCTCCTCCACCGAAATGGGCATGCTGCTGTCGGCGTTTTTATGGCCCTATGCGCTGGCCAACCTGCCGGCCGGCTGGCTGGTGGATAAGCTGGGCGCCAAAAAGATGTTCGCCGGCGCGCTTGGCCTGTGGTCAATGTTTACCGCGCTGACCGCTTTTGTTAACAGCTATAGTTTTTTTTATGGCATGAGAATGCTGATGGGCATCAGCGAATCGCCGTTCTTTACCTCGGGAATAAAAATCACCCACCGCTGGTTTGCCCAGCGCGAGCGCGGGCTGCCGACCTCGATTATCAATACCGGTTCACAAATCGCCAATGCCATCGCGCCGCCTATCCTGACCGCATTGATGCTGACCATCGGCTGGCGCGGTATGTTTATCGTTATCGGCGTGGCCGGCCTGCCGTTGCTGCTGGCCTGGATCAAGTTTTACCGCGATCCGGCGGCGCGCGAGGAAGCCATGATCCATGGACAGGCGGGCGCCGTGGTTGCGCGCGATGAAACCCAGCCTAAAGCCAATTGGGGCAGTCTGTTCAAGAGCAGGACCACCTGGTTTATGATCCTCGGTAACTTTTCGATCATGTTTACCATTTGGGTTTACCTGACCTGGTTGCCCAGTTACCTGGAAAAATCGCTGGGCTTTAGCCTGAAGCAGACCGGCTGGATTGCCGCCATTCCCTTTTTTGCCGGCATCCTGGGCGTACTGTGCGGCGGCGCCATCTCCGACAGGTTTATCCGCCGGGGCATGAACACCGTCACCGCGCGTAAAATCCCCATTGTGTGCGGCGCGGCGCTGGCGGCCTGTTTCGTGGCGCCCATTCCTTTTGTCCAGAGCACGCCGGTGGCGATACTGCTGCTGACCCTGGGGTACTTCGCCTCGCAAATGCCGTCCGGCGTCATCTGGACGCTGGCGACGGATATCGCGCCGAAACAGCAGGTGGCCTCGCTGGGCGCCATCCAGAACTTTGGCGGATTCCTGGGAGCGGCGATTGCGCCGATAGCCACCGGCGTTATCCTGGATAAAACCGGCGCCTTTACCAACGTATTCCTGCTGGGAGCAGGGCTGCTGATGCTGGGAGCGTTAAGCTACGGACTGTTCGTCAAGGAACCGGTAAAAATCGCGTAAGCCGTTATTTAAACACCAAGCGACGGGCCTGACGCGCCATGGACCTCTCTGGCGACTTGCAAAGGTCGCTTCGGCCCCATGGTACGTTATCCCTGCAATAAGCCGGGTTTAAGCCCGGCGCCGGTCAACCGGCCGCCGGGGAGTCCACTTCGGAGGGAAAGGCCTTCTGCCAGGCGTCAAACCCGCCGTCAATGCTATACGCGGCATTAAAACCCTGTTGCAATAGATATTGCGCCGCGCCTTTACTGCTGTTGCCGTGATAGCACATCACCATTACCGGGCTGGACAGGTCGGCTTGTTGCATAAATGTGCCCAAAGTTTCGTTGGTCAGATGAAAAGCCCCGGTGGCATGGCCGACGGCAAAACTTTGCGGATCGCGGATATCCACCAGTATTGCCCCACCCTGCCGCCAGCGCTCACGCGCCTGCTCTACGCTTATCGCCTCAAACTGTTCCATCGCCCGTGCCGCCTCGTTTGTTAACGTCTTTTCCACATATAGTAAACATAAATTGATACCTGCGTCACGCATAGACGTTTTTTTCAGCACAGGCCTTGGCGCTGATGTTGGTTTTCGATTACAATTATGAGCGAAAACGAAAATAAAAGAACCGTAACGAACATCCGGAGGAAGGTAACGTGGAAACCAAAGACTTGATCGTGATCGGCGGCGGCATCAACGGTGCCGGTATCGCGGCAGACGCGGCGGGGCGCGGCCTGTCCGTGCTGCTGCTGGAGGCGGAGGACCTGGCCTGCGCGACCTCTTCCGCCAGTTCAAAACTGATTCACGGCGGCCTGCGCTATCTCGAACATTATGAGTTTCGTTTGGTCAGCGAAGCGCTGGCGGAACGCGAGGTGCTATTAAAGATGGCGCCGCATATCGCCTTCCCGATGCGCTTTCGCCTGCCGCATCGCCCGCATCTGCGCCCGGCCTGGATGATCCGCATCGGGCTGTTTATGTACGATCATCTAGGCAAACGCACCAGCCTGCCGGCCAGTAAAGGGTTGCGTTTTGGCCCGGATTCGGTGCTCAAGCCTTCCATCGTGCGCGGTTTTGAATACTCCGACTGCTGGGTGGACGACGCCCGGCTGGTGGTGCTGAACGCGCAGGAAGTCGTGGCCAAGGGCGGCGAGGTGCGCACCCGCACCAAAGTGACCCGCGCCTGGCGCGAGAACGGGCTGTGGACGGTGGAAGCGCAGGACGTGATTACCGGCCAGACCCTGGCCTGGCAGGCCAAAGGCCTGGCCAACGCCACCGGCCCGTGGGTAAAGGAATTTATCGACGACAGCCTGAAGCTGCCCTCCCAGTACGGCATCCGTTTAATCAAAGGCAGCCATATCGTGGTGCCGCGCGTGCACAACGGCCAGTACGCCTTTATCCTGCAAAACGAAGACCATCGCATTGTGTTTGTTATTCCGTGGCTGGATGAGTTTTCCATTATCGGCACCACCGACGTGGAATATCACGGCGACCCGAAAACGGTGCATATCGACGACAGCGAAACCGACTATCTGCTTAACGTCTATAACGCCCATTTCAAGCAACCGCTCAGCCGCGCGGATATCGTCTGGTCCTATTCCGGCGTGCGTCCGCTGTGCGATGACGAGTCCGACTCGCCGCAGGCGGTTACCCGCGACTATACGCTCTCGGTCACCGACGATCACGGCAGGGCCCCGCTGCTGTCGGTATTTGGCGGCAAGCTGACCACCTACCGCAAACTGGCCGAGCACGCGTTGGAAAAACTGCATAAATACTACCCCAACGCCAAACACGCCTGGACCAAAGGCGCCGTATTGCCCGGGGGCGATTTTAACGGCTCGCGCGACGATTATGCCGCCGAACTGCGGCGCAAATACGCCTTCCTGCCGGAAAGCCTGGCGCGGCGCTACAGCCGCACCTACGGCACGCAAAGCGAGCACATCATCAAGGGCGCGTCCACGCTCGCGGATTTGGGCGAACATTTCGGCCACGAACTGTACGAAGCGGAGCTGCATTACCTGGTGGAAAAAGAATGGGTGGTCACCCTCGACGACGCCATCTGGCGCCGCACCAAGCTCGGCATGTGGCTGGATGACGCCGAAAAACAGCAGGTGGGCGAATGGCTCGCCCATCATGCCAGGGGCGGAAGAAAGCTGTCGCTGGCTTCTTGAGGATTGGAGGCGATATATAGACCGGGGACGATAAATGCAGGGTTCATCATGCTCTCGTCAAAGATTATCACCACTACCTGGATTCGACAGTGCCGCGATTTAACCGGCACATGTCGAATTATGAACCTGCTGCGTGCAATTTCTTGTGCGGTTTAACTCTTGCCTGCGAATAAACGGGCTATTTTATGTTCAACGCCATAGGAGGCATCAGCAAGCTCTTTTGCCGTTTGCCCCTCCTGGTTACGGGCTGTGATATCGATGTCAGGATATTTAAGCAATGCTTCAACACTGTTCACGTACCCTTCTTCCACCGCAATATGCAAGGGAGTATTACCCGCACTGTCTTTAGCATTTACCTGGATGTCGGGAAGACTGCGCAATGCTTCAATAACGTTGTCAAAACGCTGTCTTGCCAAGCGGTGTAGTGGGAATTCAAATACAAACGGACTATATAGTTTCTCACTAAAATCAACACCTATTTTTATTAACGCATTTATAATCCTTGGCTGATTCCGCATTGCAGCCAATTCAATTACCCGGGATCCATTTTTAGAGGAAACATCCCAATTCTTTTGTCCATGCAATATCAGCAGTTCAATTATTGCGAAATAGTGACGTTGCGCGGCTAATTCTACAATTGATTCTGACATGTGATCATTGTTATTAGGAAGTCCATCTGCAAGGTTACGTTGCACTTCATTATTTACCTTTTGGCCTTCTTGCTCCAGTAAAAACCTAACTCTATTTGGCTCGCCAAAGTTAACCGCATGATAGAGGGCGGTATGCCCGTACTCATCCCGCTGATTTGTATCACATTGCCCGGAATCGATTATTTTTTTGATAGTAGCAATTTCAGCCCCCGTGGCAAAGAGATGGCACAAAATCGGCGAATGGTTAAATATTTCTCTATGAAGTCCTATATTTACACCAGGATAATTTAATATATTATCAATAGCAGAAATATTATTTTTACGGATGGCACTTCCAAAGGCGAATGACAAATCGTGGGAAAAATTATACGGTAAAGCAGTAGCTTTATTATTAGAATTTTTAACAGGTTCATTCATTTCAAGGAGGATATTTAAAATATCACCCCTATCATGCCTCACCGCCGCCTGAATCATCGGAGGATACCCACCTTTATCATAGATATTAAAAATGCCTCCTTCCATTCTAATAAGATTTTTCAGCGCATGGGTATGATTGTTTTGAATGCGAATAATATGATCAGCAATATGGTATTTTTCCTTTTTATCAATTTTGAAAAAAATATGACTGGCCGCCTTCCAAGTTTGTTTGTTGAGATCGGCTATCCTCAGCATATCCTCGGATTTCAATTTTCCAAGAATTAGCTCAATCATTTCTTGTGGTAAGGAAGTGTAGCCAATAGTAGAAGCACTTTGTCCCACATAGCTTAATGCGTCGATAAAAGAAGGTTGGTTTTTATCTATGCGCCCATTGGAGGCATGGAGAGAATCCGGTGCCCTGGTACTGCCTGCAATTGTTTCACCAATCATTTTTTCCTGATATATCTATTAGTTTATATAGCGATTGAATTAGGTATGTTTTGGGGGTATTACAAAAAAAAGAGTAATAACTTATAAAGATTCTTTCAAGAATTTATTAATATATGTTTTTTTATTTTAGTATTGATGAGCCCCCGTTTACTTGGAGACATTTTTTCTTTCGGCCATGAAAGTACGAATCGGATCTGCACATTTTGTTAAAAGAAAGGGGTCACTCAACGACCACATTTGGCGCCGCATCAAACCTGGCATGCGGCTTGTTGATGCCGGAAAAAAACGTGGACCGATGGAGGGGCGCAAGCTAGCGCTGGCATCATAAGGGTGATTGGGCTAAATCACCGGGAAGGGGCATCACCTTACCCAGGATTTTCTTTTTTATATATAGGGACCGGCGCGACGGCCGGGCCCATTCATCGTTTACCCCTACAGCCTGATCGGCTTCACATGCCAAATCTCATCCGCGTATTCCTGGATGGTCCGGTCCGACGAAAAATACCCCATGCTGGCAATATTCATCACCGCCCGCCGCGTCCACTCCTCCGGCTGCTGATAGAGATGGTCCACCCGATCCTGGGTATCGACATAACTGCGGTAATCCGCCAGCAGTTGGTAATAATCGCCGAAATTCACCAGCGTATCGAACAGGTTACGGTAGCGATTGGCATCGCCCGGGCTGAACACGCCGGTGGCGATTTGGGTCAGGGCCTGGTTAAGCTCGGCGTCCTGCTCGTAAAACCGGCGCGGGTTATATCCGTCGCGGCGCAGCGCCTCCACCTGCCCGGCGGTATTGCCGAAGATAAAGATATTCTCCTCGCCCATGCGGCTGCCCATCTCGATATTGGCGCCGTCCAGGGTGCCGATGGTCAGCGCGCCGTTAAGCGCAAATTTCATGTTACTGGTGCCGGAAGCCTCGGTGCCCGCCAGGGAAATCTGCTCGGACAGATCCGCCGCCGGAATAATCAGCTGCGCCAGGCTGACGCTATAGTTGGGGATAAACACCACTTTCAGCCGGTTTTTCACCAGCGGATCGCTATTGATCACCGACGCCACATCGTTGATTAAATGAATAATCTGCTTGGCCATATGGTAGGCCGAGGCGGCCTTGCCGGCAAAGATATTCACCCGCGGCACCCAGTCGGCGTCCGGATCCTGCTTAATCCGGTTATAGCGGGTGATGATATGCAGCACGTTCATCAGCTGACGCTTGTACTCATGGATGCGCTTGATTTGCACATCAAACAGCGCCGCCGGGTCGACCACCACGTTAAGCTCTTTGGCCATATAAATGGCCAGCGCTTTTTTATTTTCCAGCTTGGCCTTTTGCACATCCTGGATAAAGGTGGGGAAATCAATATGGGATTTGATCTCTTCCAGCTGGCTTAAATCGGTACGCCACATCTGGCCGATGGTGTCGTCCAGCACCGCCGACAGCGGCCGGTTCGCCAGCGCCAGCCAGCGCCTAGGCGTGACGCCGTTGGTTTTATTGCAAAACCTGTCCGGGAAAATATGGGCAAAATCGGCAAACAGCGATTGCACCATCAGATCCGAATGCAGTTCCGACACGCCGTTGACCTTGTGGCTGGCAATCACCGCCAGCCAGGCCATGCGCACCATGCGCCCATTATGCTCGTCGATAATGGACACGCGCGCCAGCAGGTCGGGGTCGTCAGGAAACCGCTCCTGCACGCCATTGAGGAAATGATCGTTGATCTCAAAAATAATCTGCAGCTGACGCGGCAGGATCTTGCCCAGCATATCCACCGGCCAGGTTTCCAGCGCTTCGCTCATCAGGGTATGGTTGGTATAGGAAAACACCTTGCCGACCACGTCCCAGGCCTGTTGCCAGGTAAATTTATGTTCGTCGATCAGCAGGCGCATCAGTTCAGGGATCGACAGCACCGGATGGGTATCGTTAAGGTGAATCGCTATTTTGTCCACCAGGTTGTCGAAGGTCTGGTGCATCATCCAGTGACGATTCAGGATATCCTGCATGGTGGCGGAGACTAGAAAATATTCCTGGCGCAGGCGCAATTCGCGGCCTGAATAGGTGGAATCATCCGGATACAGCACCCGGGAAACGTTTTCAGAATAGTTTTTATCTTCTACCGCGGCGAAATAATCGCCCTGGTTGAATTTGCCCAGGTTGATTTCGTTACTGGCCTGGGCGCTCCACAGCCTTAAGGTGTTGGTGGCGTCGGTATCGAAACCGGGAATAATCTGGTCGTAGGCGCAGGCCAGCACTTCCTCGGTCTCCACCCAGCGGGTTTTGGCCCCCTCCTGCTGCACCCGGCCGCCAAAACGCACTTTATAGCGGGTCGAGTGGCGCGGAAACTCCCAGGGATTGCCGTATTCCAGCCAGTAGTCGGGCGATTCCGCCTGCTGCCCGTTGATAATATTCTGCTTGAACATGCCGTATTCATAGCGTATGCCATAGCCCCGCCCCGGCAACGCCAGCGTCGCCATGGAATCGAGGAAACAGGCCGCCAGCCGCCCCAGACCGCCGTTGCCAAGCCCGGGATCGTTCTCCTCCTGCAGCAGGTCGTCCAGCTCAAACCCCATATCCTCCAGGGCGGCCTTGGTGTCGTCATAAATGCCCATGGCCAGCAGCGCGTTGGACAGCGTCCGGCCAAGCAAGAACTCCATCGACAGGTAATACACCTGGCGCACATCCTGCGACAGCTGCGCGCGATTGGAGCGCAGCCAGCGCTCCACCATCCGGTCCCGCACCGCCAGCAACGTGGCGTTCAGCCACTCATGCTTGTTGGCAACGGAAGGGTCCTTGCCGATGGTAAACATCAGCTTATACGCGATCGAATGTTTCAGCGCTTCGACGCTAAGCGTGGGTGACGCATAAATAAACGGAGAGTTCATGGCATTCGTTCCCAATCAGTGGATATCTACAACCGTTGATAAAGAGACTGATAAGCCCGTGCGGCGACATGCCAACTGAAATCCAAACCCATCGCCTGACGCTGGACATAACGCCACAGGGCAGGCCTTGACCATAACACAAAAGCGCGGCGAATTGCCCGCTGCAACGCGCCGGCGGTGGCATCCTCGAAGACAAAACCGCTGGCGATGCCGTCGGACAGATTTTCCAGCGAACTGTCGGTCACCGTGTCCGCCAACCCGCCGGTGCGCCGTACCAGCGGCAGGGTGCCGTATTTCAGGCCGTACAGCTGCGTCAGGCCGCAGGGCTCGAACCGGCTCGGCACCATGATCACGTCAGCGCCGCCGATAATGCGGTGGGAAAACGCCTCGTGATACCCCAACTGGACACCCACCTGGCTGGGATATTCCGCCGCCGCCGCCAGGAAACCCTGCTGCAAGGTGGCGTCGCCGGCGCCCAGCAGCGTCAGCTGGCCGCCCTGCTCCAGCAGGTCCGGCAGCACCTCCAGCACCAGGTCCAGTCCCTTCTGGCTGGTCAGCCGGCTGACCACGGCGAACAGCGGCACCTTCTCATCCACCGTCAATCCCATGGCGGTCTGCAGGTGGCGCTTGTTGTTCACTTTCGCCTCCAGCACATCGCGGTTATAACGCGTGGACAGCATGGCGTCGTGGGTCGGGTTCCAGATGGCGTCGTCCACCCCGTTCAGGATGCCGGTAAGCCGCCCCTGGGACTCCAGCGACGCCAGCAGCCCCTCCATACCGTAACCGTAGGCCGGCTGGGTGATTTCCCGGGCGTAGGTGGGGCTGACGGTGGTAACGTGATCGGCATAAAACAGCCCGGCCTTCAGATAGGAGATCTGGCCAAAAAACTCCATGCCATAGGTCTGGAAATAATCGTCCGGCAGGCCCAGTTCAGGCAGATGTCGGGCGTTAAACAGTCCCTGGTAGGCCAGGTTATGCACGGTGAACACCGATTTTGCCGGCCGTCCCTTGGCCGCCAGGTAGGCGCAGGTCAGGCCGGCGTGCCAGTCATGGGCCTGCACGATATCCGGTTGCCATGCCCTGTCCAGCCCGCTGCCCATTTCAGCGCCGACCCAGCCCAATAGCGCAAACCGCAGGTAGTTATCCATGTAGGCATACTGATCCTGGTCATGGTACGGGCTGCCGGGACGATCGTAGAGATCGGGCGCATCGATAAGATAGATGCCGACGCCGTTGAAACGGCCATATAATAACGTGACGCGGCGCGAGAACGCCTCGAATTCATTGACCACGCGGGTACCCGGGATACCTTTGCGCAAATCCGGAAACGCCGGCAACAACACCCGGACGTCATCCCCTTCCACAATCTGAGCCGCGGGTAACGCCCCGACCACATCTGCCAGTCCCCCGGTTTTCAAGAGGGGAAACAGTTCAGAACAAACATGTAAAACCTGCATTATCGCTCCCGTTAAGGCTTATTATTTTTGACTGTATGGCTACAGGCCTTCCTAATTGACGTTGGCCAACATCTTTCGTGTTACCAGTACGATTCCTTCCTCAGAGCGATAGAATCGTCGTTCATCGTCCGCGGCGTTTTCACCGATCACCATGCCTTCGGGTATTTCGCAGGCGCGATCGATAATGCAGCGCCGCAACCGGCAAGAGCGTCCCACGATCACATCCGGTAAAATTACCGCGCCGTCCAGCGTGCAGAATGAATTAACGCGCACGCGGGGAAACAGCACCGAATGCGTGATATGCGCACCGGAAAGAATGCAACCGCCGGAAACCAGTGAGTTCAGGGTCACGCCATGATTACCGGCCCGATCCTGGACAAATTTGGCCGGCGGCAGCGGTTCCATATGCGTGCGTATCGGCCAGTTTTGATCGTACATATCCAGCTCCGGGGTTATCGAAGCCAGGTCTAGATTCGCCCGCCAGTACGCGTCCAGCGTACCCACGTCGCGCCAGTAGGGCGGCGTCGCGTCATCTTCGGCGGAAGAAACGCAGGAAAGGGTAAAGGGATGCGCCCAGGCTTCGCCCAGGGCGGTAATTTTCGGGATAATGTCCTTGCCGAAGTCGTGATTGGATCCTTCGGTTTGCATATCCTCTTCCAGCAGCTCGAACAGATAGTCGGCGTCAAATACATAGATGCCCATGCTGGCCAGCGCCAAATCCGGGAAGCCGGGCATCGCCGGCGGTTCCGGCGGTTTTTCGACAAATTCCAGCACGCGGTATTCATCGTCGACCGCCATGACGCCGAAGTCCCTGCCCTCCAGGCGGGGAACCGGCAGGCAGGCCACGGTGCATTTGGCGCCCTTTTCCACATGGTCGATCAGCAGGCGGGAGTAATCCATTTTATAGATGTGATCGCCGGCCAGGATCACGATGTATTTGGCGCGATAGCGCCGGATAATATCCAGGTTTTGCGATACCGCATCCGCCGTGCCGCGATACCAGTGTTCGGTGGCGAAACGCTGCTGCGCGGGCAGCAGATCGACAAATTCGTTCATCTCCTCGTTGAGGAAAGACCAGCCGCGCTGGATATGCTGCACCAGGGTATGGGACTGATACTGGGTGATCACGCCGATCCTGCGGATGCCGGAGTTCAGGCAGTTGGACAGCGCAAAATCGATAATACGGAACTTACCGCCGAAATGGACCGCCGGTTTGGCGCGCTTGGCCGTCAGGTCTTTTAACCGCGAGCCGCGCCCGCCCGCCAGGATCAGCGCAACGGACTGGGTCGGCAATTGTCTGGCCAGCATCACCGGGTCACTACCTTCATACCTAACCATCGCCGTCTCCTTATCGTTGCTTTACCAGCACATTGACCGTCTGGGCCGCCACCGGTAAGCGGCGCGCCGATCCCGATTGCCATGGCTGCTGGAACGGTGCCGCCAGCGTCCACCTCCCCTCAGGTAAGGTCATTTCACAGGCTTTTGTAGTGGCGTTGATCACAAACAGGTAATCTTGTGACAGGCGGATCTGCAATCGATGCTCGCCCTGTTCCCACTCCCGCGCGCCCAACGCCTTGCCGTATTCGTCCAGCCACTCCACCGTGTGCGGGTCGTTTTCCGGCCACCAGCGGTTTTCCACCAGGGCGGGGATGCGCTGGCGCAGACGGATCAGCCCGGCGGTAAAACGCGTCAGTTCGGCATCCGCGCGTTGCCAGTCAAGCCAGGTCAGTTCGTTGTCCTGGCAATAGGCGTTGTTATTGCCCTGCTGGCTATGGCCGAACTCATCCCCGGCCAGCAGCATCGGCGTGCCCTGGGATAACAACAGCGTCGCCAGCAGCGCGCGCTGGCTGGCGCTGCGCCTTTCCCGGACGTCCCGCCCGGCGTCAAGGCCTTCATGGCCGTGGTTATCGCTATGGTTATCCCAGGCGCCGTCGCGGTTGTCCTCGCCGTTGTCCAGGTTATGTTTTTCCCCGAAGCTCACCACATCCTGTAAGGTAAAACCGTCGTGCGCGGTCAGCATATTGACCGTGGCGCACGGCAACCGCCCCTCGTGGTGAAACAGATCGCTGGAGGCGGCAAAACGGCGGGCGAATACCCCCGGCGCCAGGTCGCGCTTAAGCCAGAAACGGCGCATGTCGTCGCGAAAGCGGTCGTTCCATTCCGCAAACGGCGGCGGGAACCGGCCGACCTGGTAGCCGCCGGGGCCAATATCCCAAGGCTCGGCGATCAGTTTGCAGCCGTTGAGCGACGGATGGTCGTTGAGCGCGGCGAACAACCGCGCGGCGGCGGTGAATTCCGGCGTGCGCCCCAGCACCGTGCCCAGATCGAAACGAAAGCCGTCGACATGGCACGCCTCGCGCCAGAAACGCAGGCAATCCAGCACCCAGGCGGCCACATCGGGATTGTCGAGCCGCAGCGTATTGCCGCAGCCGGTCCAGTTTTGGTAATCCCCGCGCTCGTCCAGCCAGTACCAGCCGGGGTTGTCGATACCGCGCATCGAGAGCACGGGCCCGGTCAGGTCCAGCTCCGCGCTGTGGTTAAACACCACGTCCAGGATGACTTCAATCCCGGCCAGATGCAGGGCCATGACCATGGCGCGAAACTCGTCCAGCGCCGACAGGCCCCCATGGCCGCTGGCATATCCCGGCTCCACCGCATAGGGCGCCAGCACGTTGTAGCCCCAGTAATTACGCAGTCCCAGACGTTGCAAACGCGGTTCGTCCACGTGCTGCTGCACCGGCAGCAGCTCGACGGCGGTAATACCCAGTTCCCGCAGATACGCAATCATCACCGGATGGGCCAGGGCGGCGTAGCTGCCGCGAAGCCCGGCCGGGATCCCCGGATGCAGGCGGGTCAGGCCGCGCACATGGGCTTCGTAAATCACCGTCTTGCCCCAGGACGTCGCCGGCGGCCTATCGCCGCGCCAGTCATAGCGCTCATCGACCACCAGGCTTTTCGGCGCCGCCGGGGCGCTGTCGGCGCAGTCCGGGGCCTGGCCCGGGTCGTACAGCGACGGATGGTCGCCGACCGCGCCCTCGAGCGCGCGGGCGCACGGATCGATCAGCAGCTTGGCCGGATTAAACCGCAGTCCCCGCGCCGGCTCGAACGGGCCGTGGATCCGATAGCCGTAACGCTGGCCGGGTTTGGCGCCCGGCAGGTAGCCATGGCGGATATTACCGGTCCGCCCGGCCAGTTGGAGTTGCCGCTCATGGCCTTTCTCGTCAAACAGGCATAACACCACGCGTTCGGCATGGGCGGAGAGCAGGCTGAAGTTGACGCCTTTGCCGTCAAAACTGGCCCCCATCGGGTCGGCTGAACCACCGGACAGCGTCTCCATTAATTCTCCCGTACCAGGAAAATCGTCGCCAGAGGCGGTACGGTCAGCAGGAGCGAATGCTCCCGGTGATGGCTGGGAATGTGTTCGCTGTGCAGTTCGCCGCTGTTGCCCAGGTTGCCGCCGTTGTAATAATGGGAATCGGTATTAAGCGCCTCGCGCCAGCGGCCAGGGGACGGGATGCCGATGCGATAGCCGGGACGGGGCACCGGGGTAAAGTTGCTGACCACGATCATCTCGCCGCCGCTGGCGTCGCGGCGCAGGAACGCGAAGACCGAGTTTTCGCTGTCGTCCGCCACCAGCCATTCAAAACCGTTATAGCGGTAATCCACCTCATATAACGGCGCATGGGTGCGGTAGCACTGGTTTAAATCGCGTACCAGCCGCTGCACGCCGCTGTGCATGCCGTCCGGGTCGTCGAGCAGATGCCAGTCGAGGCTGAAGTCATGATTCCATTCCCGCAGCTGGGCGAACTCGTTACCCATAAACAGGAGCTTTTTACCGGGATGTCCCCACATAAAGCCGTAATAGGCGCGGACATTGGCGAACTTCTGCCACATGTCGCCGGGCATACGGTTGAGGATGGAATGCTTGCCGTGCACCACCTCGTCATGGGACAGCGGCAGCACGAAGTTCTCGCTGTAGGCATACACCATGCTGAAGGTCATCTGGTGATGATGGTATTTGCGATGCACCGGATCGAGCTGCATATATTTCAGCGTGTCATTCATCCAGCCCATGTTCCATTTATAATGGAACCCGAGGCCGCCATTTTCCGGCGGCGCGGTGACGCCGGAAAACGAGGTGGATTCCTCGGCCACGGTGATGGCGCCGTCGCGCTGGGTGCCCAGGTTATGGTTGGTATAGCGCAGGAAGGCTATCGCCTCGAGGTTTTCGTTGCCGCCATAATGGTTAGGCACCCATTCCCCGGCCGGCCGGCTGTAATCGCGGTAGATCATCGAAGCCACCGCATCGACGCGTAAACCGTCGATACCGTATCTTTCCAGCCAGAACAGCGCGTTGCCCGCCAGGAAATTACGCACCTCGTTACGGCCGTAGTTATAGATCAGCGTATTCCAGTCCTGATGCAGCCCTTCGCGCGGATCGGCGTATTCATATAATGAGGTGCCGTCGAATTTCGCCAGGCCGAACTCGTCGCCGGGGAAATGGCCCGGCACCCAGTCGAGCAGCACGTTGATGCCCGCCCGGTGGGCGGCGTCAATCAATACCCGGAAGTCCTCGGGCGTGCCGAAACGACGGGTGGGCGCATAGATACCCAGCGGCTGGTAACCCCAGCTACCGTCAAAGGGATGTTCGTTAATCGGCAGCAGTTCGATATGGGTAAACCCCATATATTTGACATAACCGACCAGCTGCTCCGCCAGTTCCAGGTAGCTGAGCCAGAAATTATTGTCGGCGTGGCGTCGCCAGGATCCCAAGTGGACTTCATAAATGGAGATCGGCTGGTTAAAGGTATTGGCCGCGCTTCTGGCTGCATCCGGCTCGACTATCGGCGGCAACCCCCTGGTCAGGGAGGCGGTCTCGGGGCGCATCTGCGCCTCGAAAGCGTAGGGGTCGGCTTTCAGGCGCGTTTGGCCGTGGCAATCGATAATCTCGTATTTATACAGCTGCCCGAGGGTAACGGCGGGCAAGAACAGTTCCCAAATACCGTTTTCGCGCCGCTGACGCATCGGATGCCGGCGGCCGTCCCAATAATTAAACTCGCCGACCACCGATACCCGCTGGGCATTGGGCGCCCAGACGGCAAAACGCATGCCCGCCACCCCGTCCAGCTCGTCCGGATGGGCGCCGAGGCGTTCATAAGGGCGTAAATGCGTGCCTTCCGCCAGCAGCCAGCTATCGATATCCTGCAAAAGCGGCCCGAAACGGTACGGGTCTTCGATGATATGGGTATGCTCATGCCAGGTGACGGCTAATTGATAGGTAAAAGGTTTTTTACGCCGGCCTAATTGCGCCATAAACAAACCACGGGCATCCTCACAGGTTAATTCTGTGATCTTGCGCCCATTTTTTTTATCAATAAGTGCTACCGCGCTGGCGTCCGGTAATAAAGCGCGCACCACCAATCCTTCGCCAGTGATATGCATGCCTAATAATGAAAACGGATCGGCATAACGGCCGGATACCAATGCTGTAATGACCTCATGGTCGGGAAATCCTGACATGGTGTTATTCCTTTGATTACTCCATGAAATACAAGAATATTTCCAAAAAAATTACCAGATGTTTAAAAAACCCCTTGGTTTCCCTAATGCACGTCCCCCTCGCCGGAGGAACCGGCGCGGGTAGAAAGAAGCTGTGCAGAGATCCCGCAAGCATTGATTACATCTTGTTCGCAATCATAGATCTCACAATAATAAGCATAGACAAAGGTTTAGAAGAAAGAATAACCCCGGTGATAAAATTTTTATTTTCTAATAAACCGTTGATAAATTTTGGGTTTGAAAAAAAGATTCTTATATTAATCATCGCAATATGAAAAAAGCGACTTTACATAAAGGTTAAAAAAGTGAAATTATTTAGCTTATTTAATTTAAAGTGCGTTAAAGCGGGGAATTAGCGAGGGTAATCAAAGCCCATCCGCCGATGACGGACGGGCTGGTTTGTCAGAAGCGTCGAATCAGGCCAGTAAGCGCAGCATACGCCGCAATGGTTCCGCCGCACCCCATAACAATTGATCGCCCACGGTAAACGCGGAAAGATATTCCGGCCCCATGTTCAGTTTGCGCAGCCGTCCGACCGGCGTTTTTAGGGTCCCCGTCACGGCGGCCGGCGTCAGTTCCCGCATCGACAGTTCGCGATCGTTGGGCACCACATTGACCCAATCGTTATGGGTAGCCAGCATCTGTTCGATTTCCGGCAGGCCGACGTTACGCTTGAGCTTGATGGTAAACGCCTGGCTATGGCAACGCAGCGCGCCGACCCGCACGCACAGGCCGTCAACCGGGATAACCTGGCGGGTATTGAGTATTTTGTTGGTTTCGGCCTGGCCTTTCCATTCTTCACGGCTCTGGCCGTTGTCCAGCTGTTTGTCGATCCAGGGGATCAGGCTGCCGGCCAGCGGCACGCCGAAGTTATCCGTAGGCAGGGCGCCGCTGCGGGTCAGCGCCGTTACTTTACGTTCGATATCCAAAATGGCCGAGGCCGGATCCTGCAGCTCTTTAGCCACTTCATTATGCAGCTGGCCCATTTGCACCAGCAGCTCACGCATATGGCGCGCCCCGCCGCCAGACGCGGCCTGATAGGTCGCCACCGACACCCAGTCGACCAGATCGTGGGCGAACAGCCCGCCCAGCGACATCAGCATCAGGCTGACGGTGCAGTTGCCGCCGACAAAGGTTTTGACGCCGTCGTTCAGGCCCTGCTGGATTACCGCCTGGTTCACCGGGTCAAGGACGATGATGGCGTCGTCCCGCATGCGCAGCGAGGATGCCGCGTCGATCCAATATCCCTGCCAGCCGATTTCCTTCAGCTTCGGATAGATTTCGTTGGTATAATCGCCGCCCTGGCAGGTGACGATAATATCCAGGGCGCTAAGCGCGTCCAGATCAAAGGCATCCTGCAACGTCCCTTGCTGCCCGCCGAATACGGGCGCGGCCTGGCCATGCTGGGAGGTTGAGAAGAATACCGGACGGATGGCGTCAAAATCGCGTTCTTCGTTCATGCGTTGCATGAGCACCGAACCGACCATACCGCGCCAGCCAATAAAACCAACGTTTTTCATGTTAACTGTCCTGCCTTGGAGGGTGACAAAGGATATTCTGGCGTAAGCCGCAGCATAAGCTTGCAGGCTATACAATGACCACCTTACAAAATGTGGCCGAATAGCTGCAAGCGAAATTAATCGATAAGGAAAACTTTTTCAGCAGTTGTGCTAATAATCACCCTGCGCGCGAAAATCAGGGATAAAAAACTGAATAAAAAGAGGCGATAATGACTGAAATGATTTCGGCAACCGTATTGCTGTTTTTAATAATGGATCCGCTGGGCAACCTGCCGATTTTTATGTCGGTGTTAAAACATCTCGAACCGAAACGGCGGCGGGCGATCGTGATCCGCGAGCTGTTGATTGCGTTATTGCTGATGCTGTTATTTTTGTTTGCCGGTGAAAAAATCCTCTCTTTTCTTAACCTGCGTTCGGAAACCGTGTCGATCTCCGGCGGCATCATCATGTTCCTGATTGCCATTAAAATGATTTTCCCTTCCCAGGAGGGCAGCAGCAGCGGACTGCCGGCCGGTGAAGAACCCTTCCTGGTGCCGCTGGCCATTCCGCTGGTGGCCGGGCCGTCGATTTTGGCCACCCTGATGCTGCTGTCCCACCAGTATCCGCACCAGATTAATCATCTGGTGCTGGCATTGCTGATAGCCTGGGGGATGTCGGTGTTTATCCTGATGCAATCGTCGCTGTTTATCCGGCTGCTGGGCGACAAGGGAGTCAACGCGCTGGAACGCCTGATGGGGTTGCTGTTGGTGATGCTGTCCACCCAGATGTTCCTGGATGGGGTGCGATCCTATCTTCGTGGTTGATCGGGGCAACGCCGTTAATGAGACGACATCTATTTACCGCCATGAAGTGATGGCGGCGCGGCCTGATGACCGCGCCGGCCGCCGCCCGACTTACGCGTCCGGCCGCATGCGCCGCCAGAAATCGTTGGACGCGGTGCTGTCATAAAAGGCGGTGGCGTCGACCATTCGCTTGCCTCGCACCGTAAAAAACCACGCATAGCTGTTACGGTAGGGTTTGTGGTCCCGCGCCGTCCCGGCGGCATCGAAATGCACAATGACGGTATCGCCGTCGGCATAGATATGCCGGACGTCAGGAATCAGCCGCCCCGACATGCGGGCGTTGAAAGGCCGGATCACATTCGCCAGGAAATCCTCGCGGCCGTGATAGGTTCTTGATGCCAGGGAATTACCCGCTATGGTCCAGGTGGCGTTATCGGCGAGGTGATCATCAGGGCTGCCGGTGCCGTTTTTCCAGTCGTCGAACCCGGCGGCGATCGGCGCCTTGTTTTGCGCCTCACGGGTATCTGCCCGGGCCACGGCGCTGTGCGCCGGTATCATAAAACCCAGGCCAAGCCCGAACGCCAGGGCAAGAAAATCGCTGAGAACCGGAGCAAGGAAACCATTATCCGCTGCGGCAGGCTGGTTCCGCTGCTGGTGGAACATGTAGCCGAGCATGAGGGAATCTATATGCATTACGGCCATCGGAATGCAATGCCGCTGAGGGTACGGACTTTTATCGAATTTATGATAAGACGCGTGGCGGGCAATCGCCTTTTTTTCCTCGATCCGCTCGAACTGCGCGCATGGCGTAATCCGCCCGCGCCACACGGTTAAATGAGTCCCGCTAAAAAAAATCCCGGCCATCAGGCCGGGATGAGGATTGCGGGCATCGGGCAGGTTATGAAATCGCCATGTTCATCAGCAGGCAACCGATCAGGCCGCAGACCGAAATAATGGTTTCCAGCACCGACCAGGATTTGATGGTTTCCATGATGGTCAGGTTAAAATACTCCTTGAACAGCCAGAAACCCGGATCGTTCACGTGGGAGAAAATCACGCTGCCGGCGCCGACGGCAATAACCATCAGCTCGGGACTGGCGCCGGTGGTGGCAATCAGCGGCGCGGCGATGCCGCCGGCGGTGATGGCCGCAACCGTGGCGGAGCCGAGGGCGATACGCAGTACGGCGGCGATTGACCAGGCCAGCAGCAACGGCGAAATGGAGCTGCCTTCCATCAGCGAGGCAATGTAGTTACCCACGCCGCTGTCCACCAGAACCTGTTTAAATGCCCCGCCCCCGCCGATGATCAGCAGGATCATGGCAATAATCTTGATGGAGTCGCTGATGGTGTCCATCACCTGCTGCACGCTGCGGCCGCGGTTAATGCCGAAGGTGAAGATGGCAATCAGCACCGAAATCAGGGTTGCCATGATCGGATCGCCAAAAAATTCGGCGTAGGGCAGGATCACATGTCCGGCGGGCAATGCCATCTCGGCCACGGCGCGCAGCGCCATCAGCACGACGGGCACCAGCGCGGTCCAGACGCTGACCGCGAAGGTCGGCATTTCCTGTTCGGTAAAGATTTTCGGATTGTACAGACCTTCCGGCACCGGCTTGTCGATGCCTTTCAGGAACCGGCTATATACCGGACCCGCCAGGATCACCGTGGGCACCGCCAGTATGGCGCCATACAGCAGGGTCTTGCCCATATCCGCATGGAAAATCGTGGCAATGGCGGTCGGTCCCGGATGCGGCGGCAGGAAGCCATGGGTGACCGAAAGCGCGGCCGCCATCGGCACGCCGACATACAGCAGCGGAATACGCGCCGTTGCGGCCAGGCTGAACACCAGCGGCAGCATCAGCACGAAGCCGATTTCGTAAAACAGGGCAAACCCCACGGTAAAGCCCGTAACGACTACCGCCCATTGGATATTCTGCTTGCCGAACTTATCGATAAGCGTAGTGGCGATACGCTGTGCGCCGCCACAGTCCGCCAGCAGCTTACCCAGCATGGCGCCAAAACCGATAATCAACGCCAGGCTGCCTAAGGTACCGCCGACGCCGGACTTGATGGATACCAGTACTTTGCTTACCGGCATTCCCTCAAGCACGCCGACAATCAGCGCCACCAGGATAAGGGCTATAAAACCATTCAGTTTGAAACGAATCATGAGCAATAGCAGCAACGCCACGCCGATGGCAACGATAAAGAGCGGCATAAAAAATCCTCAATGGCCTTTTCCCGGCAAGGGTTTGAATGTCCTTGCCTTCGAGTAGTTATGCATTCGGGTCAGTGATGCGCAAGTTAGGGATATCTCCCGACCAACCGTTAGAGCATAGTGCGTATCAAGATGTTACCGGTATCATGATACCGGTAACATCTTATTAAGGAATCCACTGGCGGCACTAAATTAACGTTTTGGGAGGTGGATCATAATTATGGGTATGTCAGATGACGCTACGATGAACCCATCGGCGCGGGAAAAAGCAGAAAAAGGAAAGATTTAGATGCTGTCGCCGGGTAATAGCGTAAAACCGACGTCCGTGATCGGCGGATCGACCGTCTCGCCACGCAGGCGGGCCAAGAGTTTCTCGGCGCTCAGGCGTCCCATCTCCTCGCGGGGGGTGAGCACGCTGGCAAGCCTGGGCAGCATCGCCTGGCCGACATCGTGGCCGTGGAAACCGGCGATGGCCATATCCTCGGGGATGCGCAGCCCCTGGCGCTGGCATTCAAACACCGCGCCGATGGCCAGGTCATCGTTGGTGCAGATAATGCTGTCCATGGCGGGAAACTCGCGCCGGGCCTGGCGAAACAGCTCCGCGCCGGTCGAGTAGGTGGATGATTCGACAATCATGACGCTGTGGGCCGGCAGCCCCTGCTCTTTCATGGCCTGTTCATAACCGCGCTGTTTGATAATGGTACGCTCATCCAGGCGCGCGCCGAAATACACCACGTTGCGATGCCCGCGCGAGATGATATACAGGGTCATTTGCCGCGCCGCCTCGAAATTATCAAACCCCACCGCGATATCCAGACAGGGTGAAACGCTGTCCATGATCTCGACCACCGGGATACCGGCCACTTCAATCATCTTCAGGGTGCGCGGGGTATGGGAGCGTTCGGCTAAAATCAGCCCGTCGATATTATATGAAAGCAGCGAGGTCAGGCGCAGCTCTTCGGTTTCGGGCTGGTAGCCGTAGTGGGCCAGCATGGTCTGGTAGCCGTGGGCGTCGGTGACCGTTTCGATGCCGCGCAGCACTTCGGCGAACACCTGGTTGGTCAGGGAGGGCAGCAGCACGCCGATGGCCCGGCTGGTGGAGTTGGAGAGGATATCCGGCGCCCGGTTGGGAATATACCCCAGCTCATCCAGGGATTGGGCGATTTTAAACTGCAACGCCTCGGATACCAGCGCCGGATTGCGCAAATAGCGGCTGACCGTCATTTTAGTGACGCCGACTTTATCGGCAACATCCTGAAGTCCCGGTCTTTTTTTCTTGATTTGCGCCATGACTGCTCCCACCTGGAATGGGCGCAGTTTAGCAAAAAAAAGACGTGGCGAGTATGTTTATCAGGAGAGGGTGAGCGTGGGCAAAAAAATAGGGCCAAGGCCCCATTTATTATGTGAGTGATGTGGCTATATCAGGAGCAGCCGCAGCCGGGCTAGGGGGTTAGCCCAGGGTCCAATGACTCGGCCAGCGCCACGGCGTCAGCGCCGGCGGGGATGTGAAACGGGCACGAGGGGTCGTTTGCCGCGCGCCATACCGCCTCCGCCACGTCCAGCGGCCGGGTGATCGGGGACGACGACTGTGCCCATTCGTCGAAGACACTCTGCCCAAGGTCGGCGTAGGCATCCGGGAACCCGCCCTGCAACCGGGGCTGTGCGTTTTCACCGAAGCGCGTATCCGGCGCCCGACCGGGAAGCACCAGGTTTACCCGAATGTTGAATTGCCGGAGTTCCAGCGCCAGACACTGCGTAAATGCGTTCACTGCCGCCTTGCTCGCGGTATAGACGGAAAGCAGGGTAAACGACGTCAATGTCACCGTCGATGTGACGTTTACGATTGCCCCGGCCCGGCGTTGCCTGAATTGAGGCAGCACCGCCTGGATCACCGCCATGGTGCCGAAGGTGTTGGTTTCGAAGACTTCGCGGACCATTGCCATCGGAGTGCCTTCAAAGGCGCTGAGCAGGCCAATGCCCGCGTTGTTGACCAGGACGTCGATCGGCCCCGCGTCGTCCACCGCCCTACGGATGCTGTCCGGATCGGTAACATCAAGGGCCAGCACGCGCAGACGCGGGGAATGTGGCAGAATGTCCCCGCGCGGCGTACGCATCGTGGCGATAACATTCCAGCCGCGATCGAGGAAGTATTGCGCGGTTTCGAGGCCGAAACCGGACGAGCATCCGGTAATCATAACGGTTTTCATTGTAAGCTCCTGCGAGTGGTTGGCGATATCGACATGATAGATTGCCCCATCCGGACTTGCTATAATTGTAAGTCCATATTTCATTCGCGGGAGTACGGCCATGATCGATCCGCTGGCAGAAGTGGTCACGTTGCTCCAGCCCGGCGCCCCGTTCTCGAAAGTCGTCAGCGGGGCAGGTCCCTGGCGGGTTCGCCATAACAGATCCGGGCAGACGTTCTACTGCGTAATCCTCGACGGTTCGTGCCGCCTGGCGATCGACGGACATGAGCCGATTATCCTGCGGGGGGGCGACTTTATCCTAATCGCCACGGCATATGGCTTCACGATGTCCAGCGTTGAACCGGTAGCGCCGGAGGCCCCCGATAACGCTCCCGTCGCGCTGCCCCATGGCGAATACAGGCTCGGCGTGCAAAGCGGGCCGGCCGACATTCAAATGCTTGGGGGCGAATGCGTCTTCGGCTCGCCGGACGCGGCCCTGCTGGTTTCGTTCCTACCGCAGCTAGTGTATGTTCGCGGCGAGAATAGGCTGGCCACCCTGGTGCAAATGGTGGGGGAAGAATACCGCGCGCTGCGGCCCGCGCGTGATGTCATCCTGGCGCGCCTCCTTGAGGTTCTTCTCATCGAAGCCCTGCGATCCACGGCGGGAACCGCGGCGTCGCCGGGCCTGCTGCGCGGGCTGGCCGATGAACGCCTCGCGATCGCGATACGCCGCATGCACGAAAGCCCGACCCGGCCCTGGAAGGTTGCCCAGTTGGCTAAGGAGGCGGCCCTCTCCCGCTCGGCGTTTTTCGAGCGATTCAACCGCGCGGTGGGCATGACGCCTATGGAGTACCTGCTCGCCTGGCGCATGGCCTTGGCGAAGAACCTGCTGCGGCACGAGAAATACGGCGTTGCCGAGGTTGCGCAACGCGTCGGCTACAGCTCCGCGAGCGCGTTCAGCGTTGCATTCACCCGCCATGTCGGACTGCCGCCGACGCAGTACGCGCGGGAGGCGCTGTAATAGTGAAATAGCGTCGCCAAAACGCAAAAAACCGCGCTCATCGCCGGGCGCGGCTTCAGGCTTTTGACAAACCTGCACATAAGCTTGGGACGGATGTGCCGGGCAAGGAGCCGCTTGGGACCAACACGCTTGCGGGCCCAAGCGCTATAGCGGCAAGGACGGAAGTATTTACGGCGTCTTTACGATCTTGCCCACCACGCCCGCAACACCCTGTTGTATTATACCGGCGGCAGGTCGAATACCAGGATTTCGCTGTCCCGCCCCGTCTTGATGGTTAAGGCGGTTTCGTCCCAAACGGCAAGCGCATCGCTGGCGCCGACCTGTTGTCCGTTGATATCCAACTCACCGCGCACTACCTGGATCCAGACACGCCGTCCCGGCGCCACGTCCAGCGTTTCCTGCCGATCGCCGGCCAACGCCCAGCGCGACAGGGTCATGTCTTGGAACACCTTCAGCGATCCGTCGCGCGCATCCGGCGACAGCACCAGTTGCCGCCCCTGCGGCGCATCAAAACGGCGCTGTTCATAACGCGGTTCCAGGCCGGTCTGCCGCGGGATAATCCAGATTTGATATAAATGCAGCGCCTTGTCGTCACGGCCGTTGTATTCGGAATGACGCACCCCGGTGCCGGCGCTCATGATCTGGAACTCCCCGGCATGGATTTGTTCTTTATTGCCCATGCTGTCCTGATGCTCAACCGTACCGTCCAGCACATAGGTCAGGATTTCCATATCTTTATGGGGGTGGGTACCGAAGCCCTTGCCTTCGGCGATGTGGTCTTCGTTAATCACCCTCAGTGCGGAAAAGCCCATGAATTTGGCATCATAATAGTCGGCAAAAGAAAAAGTATGCCAGCTATCCAGCCAACCATGGTTAGCATGACCGCGATCGTTTGCTGCTCTTAAGAAAATCATGTTCAAGTCTCCTCAACGTTTTTTTCTAGTCTAAACCTGCGCTGGGAATATGAAAGGGTAAAAATCTCATCGCTCTGTTCAAAAAATCTGAATGTTTAGAGCGCCATGATTCAGTGGCTTTGCCGGTTGGATGGAGGGAGGGAAATCAAGGTTAAAAAAAAGCCGGCATCAGGGCCGGCCGAAGAAATACTGGAAGCAATGTGAGCAATGTCGTGCTTTCGCGGTTATCGCCACTATCCGAACCATAACCGGATTGCATGGTGATAATAATCATTATCATTCGCACTTGTAAAGTATTTTTTAAAGATACATCTGGCGCAGGAGACGTGATACCGCCTCTTCGCCGTTAGTGCCTATGACTTCAAGCTCGGGCAGCAGATCCTTGAGGCGCTGGTGCGAATTTTTCATGATGCAGCCCTTGCCGGCCATGGTGAGCATCTCTTTATCGTTCATGCCGTCGCCAAACGAAATGCAGTCGGACAAGGCGAAACCCAGGGTTTTCGACACCTGATCCAGCGCATGTCCCTTGGAGACGCCGCCGGCCATGACTTCCAGGCATACCGGCAGTGAAAAGCAGACGTTGACCCGGGAGCCCCAGCGCGCGTTAAGCGAGTCCTCCAGGGCCACCAGCCGTTCATGGTTGTCGCTGGTGTAGTAAACCTTGCAAATGCCGTCGGCAGGCAGCGTGCCCGGCTCGAACAGCTGGTAGTTGAATTCGGATTCGCGAAAAAAGTCTTGCTGATCCAATCTGTTGCGGTTCATATACCAGTCATCGCCACGATAGACGTTGGTCAGGATTTCCGGGTCGTCATGGACCAGGCCGAACAGATCGGCGGCAATATCCCCATCCAGGTCATGGGCGAAAATCAGCTCGCCCGCCGGGTTATGCACCCGCGCGCCGTTGGAGGTAATCATATACGCGCTGATACCGAGATTATCGCGGATTTGGGAAACATCGATATGATGACGGCCGGTGGCAAATACAAAATTGATGCCCCTGGCGGTCATCAGCTGCAAGGTTTCCTTCGTGTAAGGTTTGAGGGTGTGGTCCGGCGCAAGCAGGGTACCGTCAAGATCGGAAGCAACGACATGATACATAAGCCTTAATTAAACCTCTGGTGTTATCGGCGGTTGTACACCGCCGGAAATTGAGTGATAACGGCCAAAAAACGCGGTAATCCTTTCCAGCGCCTCGGCGCGCAGAGTGTCTTTTTCAAACAGGATCTCATGCCTGGCACCCTCGATCCTAACGGGTTTATTTGCCTCGCACGGATGCCCGGCGGCGGCCATGATCTGGCAAAAAAGCTCATGGCTGTGGTTATCGACAATCCGGTCCTCCCCCGCCTGCAGCAACAGTAACGGGGTGGTAATGTCCGCGGCCTTGGCCAGCACGTCATGCCCTGCCAACACCCCTTCCCTGACCCAATGATAGGTCGGGCCGCCAACCCGCAGTTCCGGATCGTCGGCGTAAAAACGCAGGCTGCGCCGGTAACGTTGCCCGCTGTGCGTCAGCATATTGAGCATAAACGGCAGGGGACGCCATTGCCCGGTGCCGATGGCGTAATAATCACGCATGGCCGGCCGCTGCTCGGTCCATTCCAGGATTTGCCAGGCCAGCCAGTGCGGCATCGGCAGGCGGATGCCGAACATGGGCGCGCAGAGCACCGCTGCGTCGCAGGCATCCGGCTTGGCGGCCAGGAACAGGGCCAAAACCGCCCCGCCCATGGAGTGCGCCAGGGCAAAACGGCGTTTATAACGGCCGGGGACCACGTACTGCTGCCAGAACTGGGTAAAATCGCTGACGTAATCGCCGAACTGCAGTACGTGCCCCCGATGGGTATCTTCCAGCAGGCGGCCGGAACGCCCCTGGCCGCGGTGATCGATGATCATCACGTCATAGCCGCAGTGGAACAGATCGTAGGCCACTTCGGGATATTTTACGTAGCTTTCAATGCGCCCGGTGCTGATGACGATCACCTTGTTGTGCCGGGCCGAGCGCAGGCGGACAAAACGAATCGGCATGCCCTGCGCCCCGATGAACTCGCCCTCTTCCCGTTGGTGCCAGAAATCCAACAACGCTCCGGTGGAGAAGGCGGCGAACTGTTGTTCGCGGGTTAACCAACTTTTTTTATGTACCGACACCACCTGCGCTACTCCTGGCAAAACACGGGGCAATTCATTACTGTCCGGCGCGCTGGAAATTCGTTGCCGTCCTGACGGGGAAAAGGCTACTCTGTCTGCATTGACATATTGTGACATAAAAACAACATTTCAGGGAGCGCAATTAATGACCTGCGACTGGTGGCTTACCTACCTGCTCACAACCACCATACTAAGCCTGTCGCCCGGTTCGGGGGCGATTAACACCATGAGCACCGGCATCAGCCACGGTTATCGCGGCGCGGTGGCGTCCATTGCCGGCCTGCAGGTGGGATTGGCCACGCATATCGTGCTGGTGGGTATTGGATTGGGGGCGTTATTCGCCCATTCGCTGCTGGCGTTTGAAATCCTGAAATGGCTGGGGGTGGCTTACCTGGTCTGGCTTGGCATCCAGCAATGGCGCTCCGCCGGCAGCCTTAGCCTGGACGCCTCAAGCGCCGCGCTGCTGCCCAGGCGCCGGTTATTCAAGCGGGCTATTTTTGTCAACCTGACCAATCCCAAAAGCATTGTGTTCCTGGCCGCGCTGTTCCCGCAGTTCGTGCTGCCGCAGTACCCGCAGGCATCGCAATACCTGGTGCTGGGCGTCACCACCCTGGCGGTGGATACTATCGTGATGATTGGCTATGCGACCCTGGCCACCCGCCTGGCCCGCTGGCTGAAGGGGCCGCGCCAGATGCGGCGGCTGAACCGCACCTTTGGGTCGCTGTTTATCATGGTCGGCGCGCTGCTGGCTAGCGCGAAATAATCAGGTTGATGCCGAAACCGGCAAAAAACACCCCCGCCACCCCATCGATCCAGCGCGCCAAGCGCTGGTAGCCGCGGCGCATGGCCGGCAGGGCAAACACCACCGCCACCACGCTGAACCACAGCAGGGTTTCGCCGATAATCATGATAAAGAGTCCCCAACGCGCGCCGGCGGCCACGTTGTCGCCGACAAACAGCGAGAACACGCTGCCGAAGTAGATGACCGCCTTCGGATTGGCCAGGTTGGTCAACAGGCCGCGCACAAAGGTGCGTCCGGTATGGGTCGACGCCGCCGGGGTATCGCCCGCCGGCGGCGGGGACGGATGCCGGGCGGCGCGCAGCAGCTGCCATCCCAGCCAGCAGAGGTACAAACCACCGCCGACCGTGATGATGCTGTGCAGCCACTTCATTTTCAGCAGCAGCAGGTGCAACCCCATCAGCGCCACGGCGGCCCACACCGCCACGCCCAGGGTAATCCCCAGCATGCCCATCATGGCGTCGCGGCGCGAACGGCTGGCCGCGGTCTGGGAAATAAAGAAAAAATCCGGACCGGGGCTCATCAGGGCAATTAAATGCACCATGGCCACGGTGGCAAACAAGACTAACATCGCTGGTCGCTCCTGATAACAGTTGCCGCCGCGGCGGCGGGTTTACCGGCTGGATAACACCTTGTTAACACCGTTCCTCATGCTTAACCCCGGTGGCAGCGCCGGAGCGGGATAGGCGCTGTCCGCACCATGGCCGCTACAGCCCATCATCGTCAACCAGGTGCTCGCGGATCAGGGTAAGGAACGGCATACCGAAGCGATCCAGTTTACGATTGCCGACGCCGTTCACCCGCAGCATATCGCCGGGGGTCACCGGCAGCTGCTCGGCCATTTCCAGCAGCGTCGCATCATTAAATACCACATAAGGCGGCACGTTGGCCTCATCCGCCAGGGATTTGCGCAGCTTGCGCAGCTTGGCGAACAGTTGCCGGTCATAATTGCCGCCGTAGGTTTTCGGCGCGGTGCCGCGCGCCTTCAGGTTGGGCAGACGCGGCTCGGCCAGCATCAGCGGCACCTCGCCGCGCAATACCGGACGCGCCGACTCGGTCAGCTGCAACGCCGAATGCTGGGTAATATTCTGGCTGACCAGCCCCAGGTGAATCAACTGGCGCAGCACGCTGACCCAGTGCTCATTGGTGCGGTCGCGGCCGATGCCGTATACCGGCAGTTTATCGTGGGCATAGTCGCGAATGCGCTGGCTATTGGCGCCGCGCAATACCTCGACGATATACCCCATGCCGAAGCGCTGGCCCACCCGGTAAATGCAAGACAGCGCCTTGCGCGCTTCCTCCAGCCCGTCATAGCGCTTAGGCGGATCGAGGCAAATATCGCAGTTGCCGCAGGGCTGTTGGCGACCCTCGCCAAAATAATTCAGCAACACCAGGCGGCGGCAGGTTTGCGCCTCGGCGAACGCGCCCATGGCGTTCAGCTTATGGCGCTCGATGTCCTGCTGCTCGCCGGGGGCCTTTTCCTCCAGGCAGCGGCGCAGCCAGGCCATATCCGCCGGATCGTAAAATAAAATGGCCTCGGCGGGCAGGCCGTCGCGACCGGCGCGACCGGTTTCCTGGTAATAGGACTCGATGTTGCGCGGGATATCGAAGTGCAGCACAAAACGCACGTTGGGTTTGTTGATGCCCATGCCGAAGGCCACGGTGGCCACCACCACCTGCAGATCGTCGCGCTGGAACGCCTCCTGCACCTGCCCGCGCCGGTCGTTGCTCAGCCCGGCATGATAGGCGTCGGCGCTCACCCCGCGGCTTTGCAGGCGCGCGCTGACATCTTCCACCTTGGAGCGGCTGTTGCAGTAGATGATGCCGCACTTGCCGCGCTGCCCCTGCACGTAGTGCCAGAGCTGCTCGAAGGGCTTATATTTTTCCACCAGGGTATAACGGATATTGGGGCGATCGAAGCTGCTGATTTGGATCAGCGGGTCCTGCAGGTCCAGCAGGCGGACAATATCCAGACGGGTGGTTTCGTCCGCCGTGGCGGTCAGGGCGATAAACGGCAGGCCGGGAAAATGCCGTTTGATTTGCCCGAGCGTGCGGTATTCCGGGCGGAAATCGTGCCCCCACTGCGAGATGCAGTGCGCCTCGTCCACCGCGATCATCGCCGGGTGCCATTGCAGCAGCTGCTCCAGCATATTGTCCATCATCAGGCGTTCCGGCGCGATGTAGAGCAGCTTGATGCGGCCTTCACGACAGCCGGACATCACCTCGTGCTGCTGCTCGCGGGTTTGCGTGGAATTCAGGCACCCCGCGGCAACGCCGTAGGCCTGCAGTTGATCCACCTGATCCTTCATCAGGGAAATCAAGGGCGACACCACGACGGTCAGCCCCGCCATCACCAACGCCGGGATCTGGTAGCACAAGGATTTGCCGCCGCCGGTCGGCATGACCGCCAGGCAATCCCTGCCGCTCATCACGGCGTTAATCAGCGCTTGCTGACCCGGGCGGAACTGCTGGTAGCCGAAGGTATCATGCAATACCTGCTCCGCCAGCGCTTCCCGATCTATTACTGCCACCGTTGACACATCTTCCCCAACTTATTACGTTTTGCGTTCAGGGGCCGGACGTTCCGACGCCTGTGATAAAACCTGTCGATTTACATAAAGTCGTTGAGCATAAAGCCTGCCCCGACGCGGGTTTGCCGGTGGTTATAGTCAATCAGCGACTCGCCGTAACCACTGAACACCTGCGTATAGAAGCGCACGTGACGGGAAATCGGATAGCTCCACCCCAGTTGGCCGCTGCCGTATCCGCTGTTCCAGTTATAGCGGCTTTCAACGCTGAACACGCTTTCACCCCAGGCATAACCGATCTTTAGCCGATAATACCCCAAATATTTGGTGATATCAGGGTTGTCATTGTTATTGCCGAACGTCATCCAGGGTTTCACTTCCACCTGCCAGTTGCCGTTTTGCGCCATCAGGCGGGTGTAGGCGCGATCCCAGCTGCGCGAGGTCGGGTCGGACCTGCCGTTGGACTGATGATTAACGCCGACTTCGATGTCGCGCAGGGTCCAGCCCGCAAAATCATAATCCGTCGCCCAGCCGAGGAACAGCTGCGGCTCATAATTGGTTTCACGAAACGGCGACGATTCCTGGGTATTGGAAATCTGCCAGAACGAGTGCTGCGTATAGGAGGCGCCCAGCACGGAATTATCCCCGGCAATACCGCGCCACAGCGGGAAACCCAGGCTCAGCTGGAAGTCGAGCTCGTCGCGACGGGCGTTTTCGGCCCAGTCGTAAGACTTGATGGCTTCTTTGTTCATATCGCTGGTGTAGGTATACATCACGAAGTTGCTTTCATACGGATACAGTACAAAAGCGTTGTCGTGTTCCTGCAGCATATTAGCGATAATACTACCCTTGACAGCCGGCGCATCGTGGATTTTTACCACCGTCGCTTCTTCCGCATTCACGAACGTCGATGATCCTAAAAAGAGAACCGCGGCTCCCAAAAGCTTACGCATATATTTTTCTCCGAAAGTGCGCAATCCAAGAATGCATGCAAGCGGATCATTTTACACACTATCATCTATTTCTTTTAGCAAATTACTGACTATTCGCACGCAGGCATAAGCGATAGCGTACAGGTATCCTGTTATACGTAATATCCAAGCGCACCGGTATGCGCCGCCTCCGATCGCGGCGGCCCGGGGGAAAGAAATCAGGATTGACCGCAGGTGAATATGTCATAACTTTCGCTTATACTGACCTGCTTATTTTACGTAACCAGGTTACCCCATGAATGAAAAATCCACCCGCCAGGGCGTGCTATGCGCACTGGGTGCCTATCTTATTTGGGGGCTGGCGCCGGCGTATTTCAAACTGATCCAGCAGGTTCCCGCCACGGAAATCCTCACCCACCGCATTATCTGGTCGGTATTCTTTATGCTGGCGTTGCTGATCCTGTGCCGTAAATGGCGGCAGGCGCGCGAAGTATTTCTCCGTCCCAAGGTCCTGCTGCTGCTGGGCGTTACCTCGTTGCTGGTGGGGAGCAATTGGCTGCTCTATATCTGGGCGGTGAATCATCATCACATGCTGGAAGCCAGCCTGGGTTATTTTATCAATCCGCTGGTCAATATTTTGCTGGGGATGGTATTTCTCGGCGAGCGCTTTCGCAAACTGCAGTGGCTGGCGGTGAGCCTGGCCATCTGCGGCGTGCTGATACAGCTGTGGAAGTTCGGCTCGCTGCCATGGATTGCCCTGGGCCTGGCCTTCAGCTTTGCTTTTTATGGCCTGCTGCGTAAAAAGCTGGGCGTCGACCCGCAGACCGGCATGCTGATCGAAACCCTCTGGCTGCTGCCGGCCGGCGCCTGGTATCTGTTTGTCTTTGCCGACAGCCCCACCAGCCATTTAAGCGCCAACCCGTGGCAGCTCAATATGCTGCTGGCGGCGGCGGGGATTATCACCACCATACCGCTGCTGTTGTTTGCCGCCGCCGCCAACCATCTGCGTCTCTCGACGCTGGGTTTTTTCCAGTACCTCGGTCCGACGCTGATGTTCCTGCTGGCGGTGGCGTTTTACGGCGAGGCCATGACGGAAGACAAGCTGTTCGCCTTTGGGTTTATCTGGCTGGCGCTGGCGGTATTTATCTTTGACGCGCTGATAGCGCAGCAAAAATTACGTCATGCGCGGCACCGCATGGCGTGAGATAAAACGCGCCATGGCCGGGCCAATCAATAAAATCGAAAACAGCCGCAGGCTTTGCATCGCCATGACGAAGCCGATATCGGCGTGGCTGCCCGCGGCAATAATCGCCATCGTATCCAGCCCGCCGGGGCTGGTGGCGAGATAGGCGGTCAGCAGATCCACCGGCAGCAGCAGTGTCAACACCCAGGCCATCAGGCCGCACAGCAGAATGAGCCCCACGATGGACGCCACCATCTGCGGCAGCGTTTTCAACGCCAGCATCACGATGGCCGGGGTAAAACGCAGCCCGACGCTCCAGCCGATAAACGCGTAGGCCAGGGCCAGCAGCCATTGCGGCACCTGTATCGTCAGCGTGCCGGTGATATGCAGGGCGGCGCCGGCCAGCATCGGGATCAGCAGCGCGCCGGCGGGAATATGCAGTTTTCGCCCCAGCCAGGCGCCGGCGACCCCAATAACCAGGGTGGCGGCAAAACGGTAATCCAGCGCGGGAAACCACTCCACGGCCGCCGGCTCGCCCTGGTCGGCCAAACTGATATGCGCCACCAGGGCCGCCGCCGCCGCGACGAACAGCACGCGCAGATATTGCATAAACGCCACCAGCCGCACATCCGCGCCGAACTCACCCGCCATCGCCACCATCGCCGACGCGCCGCCGGGCGAGGAACCCCAGGCTCCGGTGGGTCCCGGCAAGCTGCTGAACCTGACCAGCAGCCAGCCCGACAGGCCGCTGGCCAGCAGGGTCATGACCAGCACCACCAGCACCATCGGCCAGTCGGATATCAGGACGTTGAGGATAGAGGGTGAGAGAGTCAGGGCAATCATGCAGCCGAGGACCGACTGGCAGCCGATAAAAATGCGCGGGGGGATATCAATGGCGGCGCCGCTAAGCGCCATGATTACGCCGATCAGCATCGGGCCTATCAGCAGGGCGGCCGGGAAATGGTAATATTGCAGGGTAAATCCAACGGCCAGCGAGCAAAACAGTAACACGGCCCATTGGGCGGTAAGCGGCAAATGTTTCATCGGCAACGTTCGCAACGTTAATCAGGGTATGCTAAAGCGAGATGTTTTAGCCAGGCACCCTGTTTTATCATATTCGCCGGGTGGGGCAATCATTTATCGTACAATAATACCCTAATTGCTCTTCGCCCGGTCGGGCGAGGCTTAGCCTATTACAGGCCCGCGCCGCGGCCCGGCCGGCGCATCGCGCTACAGCCAGTTCTTACGCTTAAAGTACAGATAGGGCGCCAGTCCCGCCAGGATCATCAGCCCGATGGCGCCGGGATAACCAAACGACCATTTCAGCTCCGGCATAAAGTTAAAATTCATGCCGTAGCTGGAAGCCACCAGGGTCGGGGGCAGGAACACCACCGAGACCACCGAGAAGATTTTGATGATGCGGTTTTGCTCGATATTGATAAAACCCATCGCCGCCTGCATCAGGAAGTTGACCTTCTGGAACAGCGACTCGTTATGGGGCAGCAGGGATTCGATATCACGCAGGATTTCCCGCGCCTGCTCCAGCTGTCCCGAGGGCAGCCGCGCCTTGCGCACCAGGAAGTTGAGCGCGCGCTGGGTATCCATCAGGCACAGGCGCACCTTCCAGCCGACGTCTTCCAGCTCCGCCAGGGTGGAGAGCGCCTCGTCATACTCGTCGCCCTGGTGCCCTTCCATAATCACCAGGCTCAACGCTTCCAGGTCGCTGTAGATATTTTCAATCTCATCGGCCAGCTGTTCGATTTTGGTTTCGAATAAATCCAGCAGCAGCTCGTAGGCGTTGCCGTCGGTAAGCCGCTGGCTGCGGGCGCGCATGCGGTAAAGCCGGAACGCGGGCAGCTCGCGCTCGCGCAGGGTATAAAGGCGCCCGTCGCGGATGGTGAACGCCACGGTGGCGTTGCCGGCGTGATCTTCGGCGTCTTCATAAAAAAAGAAGGAGTGGATATGCAACCCGTCTTCGTCTTCGAAAAAACGCGCCGACGCTTCGATGTCCTCCAGATCCAGCCGGGTCGCCAGGCTCTGGCCCAGTTCGTCCTGCACCCGATTTCGTTCATCGTCGCCGGGCTCGATTAAATCTACCCAGACGGAATCGGCTAACCTGTCGGCTTCATCCAGCTCGAGGCGGGACAAGCGATTGTGATCCAATTTAAACGCGTTAAGCATACGCCATAGCTTCCTTAGCGGTGACAATCGGGAAACGCATTAGAAAGCAGAAACCGGGGGTGAGGATGTCACCGGCAAGTTTCAGACCATCGAGATCCGACTCTGAGCGACACATAAACGCGGGTCGCTGACAACCACTGAGGCTATCAGCAATAGGGATAGCCTTAGTGGGGGTACCTGATAAACAGATTATCGAGCCAGTATCTACTGGGGGCGTCCAAGGCGTGATCCTCTAACCATAATAGTGCGCGCATGTTACGCCGAGATGAAAAAGTCTGTCAATACACAAGCGGCGTTAAGCTGTATATTTCGCGTACGATCGGTTGATTTAATGAGTAACCGGGCGTAAACGGCCCGGTTCGCCAAAACCGGGAGGATCACACCGTCTCCAGGCGGGCATAAGCCGCCACCAGCCACTTAATGCCCTGGCCCTGGAAAGCAATCTGCAGCCGGCTGTGCTCGCCGCTGCCCTCGAGGTTTACCACCGTGCCTTCGCCGAACTTCGGATGGCGCACCCGCTGCCCCAGCGTAAAACCGCTGTCGTTCTCACTCAGCGGCGCGCCCATGCGCTGATGGTTGGCCGGACGAGTGACGCTGGCGCGCAGCCGCACTTCCTCTATGCACTCCTCGGGCAGCTCGCCGACAAAACGCGAGGGGCGGTGAAACGCCTCTTTACCGTACAGACGGCGGGTTTCGGCATAGGTAATGGTCAGTTTTTCCATCGCGCGGGTCACGCCCACGTAAGCCAGGCGGCGCTCTTCCTCAAGCCGGCCGCCTTCGTCCAGCGACATTTGGCTGGGAAACATGCCCTCTTCCATGCCGACGATAAACACCTGGCGGAATTCCAGGCCTTTGGCGGAATGCAGGGTCATCAGCTGCACCGCGTCCTGGTTGGCATGGGCCTGTCCTTCCCCCGCCTCCAGCGCGGCATGGGACAAGAACGCCTGCAGCGGCATCAAATCCTGGTCTTCGTCCTGGTAACTGTATTGCCGCGTGGCGGTGACCAGTTCCTCCAGGTTTTCGATGCGCGCCTGCCCTTTCTCGCCCTTCTCCTGTTCATACATGATCCACAGGCCCGAGTTCTTGATCACCCGGTCGGTTTGCACGTGCAGCGGCAGGTCGACGGTTTCTTCCGCCAGGGCGTCCACCAGTTCGATAAAACGCTGCATGGCCGACGCGGCGCGCCCGGCCAACACCCGTTCCTGCAACAGCGCCCGGACAGCCTGCCATAGGGTTAACTGCCGATCGCGGGCGGCCTGGCGCACCACGTCCAGCGTACGGTCGCCGATGCCCCGCGTCGGGGTATTGACCACGCGCTCGAACGCCGCGTCGTCATTACGGTTGGCGATCAGGCGCAGGTACGCCAGTGCGTCCTTGATTTCCTGGCGTTCAAAGAAGCGCTGGCCGCCGTAAATGCGGTAAGGCATGGCATTTTGCAACAGCGCCTCCTCCAGCACGCGGGATTGGGCGTTGCTGCGGTACAGGATGGCGCTATCGCAGAGCGCCCCTCCCGTTTCCTGCCAGGTGCGAATGCGGTTGACCACAAAACGCGCCTCGTCCAGCTCGTTAAACGCGCAGTAGACCGAAATCGGCTCACCCTCGGCGTCCTCGGTCCAGAGATTTTTCCCCAGCCGGCCGCCGTTATGGGCGATCAGGGCATTGGCCGCCTTCAGGATATTGCTGGTGGAGCGGTAGTTCTGCTCCAGGCGCACGGTGTGGGCGCCGGGGAAATCGTCCAGGAAGCGCTGGATATTCTCCACCTGCGCGCCACGCCAGCCGTAGATCGACTGATCGTCGTCGCCGACGATCATCACGTTGCCGCTATCGCCGGCCAGCAGCCTGATCCAGGCATACTGGATGCGGTTGGTATCCTGGAATTCGTCCACCAGGATATTGCTGAAACGCTCGCGGTAGTGTTGCAGGATATGGGGCTTATTCAGCCACAGCTCGTGGGCGCGCAGCAGCAGTTCGGCAAAATCCACCAGGCCCGCGCGATCGCAGGCTTCCTGGTAGGCCTGGTAGATGCGCAGCCAGGTGGCCTCCACCGGATTGCCATAGCTTTCCACATGCTGCGGGCGCAGGCCTTCGTCCTTTTTGCCGCCGATGTACCACATGGCCTGGCGCGGCGGCCACTGCTTCTCGTCGATATTAAGCGCGCGGATAATGCGCCTGAGCAGCCGCAGCTGATCTTCGCTGTCGAGGATCTGGAAATCCTGCGGCAGATTGGCGTCCATATGGTGGGCGCGCAGCAGGCGGTGCGCCAGCCCGTGGAAGGTGCCGATCCACATGCCGCCCTGGGCGGTGCCGATCAGATGCTCGATGCGGTGGCGCATTTCCGCCGCCGCCTTGTTGGTAAAGGTCACCGACAGGATGGAATAAGGCGAGCAGTTTTCCACCGACAGCAGCCAGGCGATACGGTGCACCAGTACCCGCGTTTTGCCGCTGCCCGCGCCGGCCAGGACCAGCAGGTTGCCGCGCGGCGCCGCAACGGCTTCGCGCTGTTTGTCATTCAGGCTGTTAAGCAGATCTGAGACGTCCATAGATGGCCTTTTTTTAAGACGTTAAGATGTCGTGCGGGGCGACAGCGTTAAGGTACTGGTTATTTATACAGACATATTGGGGATTATAACAAGGCTGTCAGGGATGCCAACTGCGAAATTTCAATATGAGGCAACAAACGGGCATCCGGGGCCTGGAAAAAATTGCCGCCGCGGTCGTTTACCCAGCAGGCCTGCATGCCGGAGCTGATGGCGCCGGTTACGTCGGCGGTTAAATCGTCGCCCACATGCAGGATGCTTTGCGGCGGCAATCCCAACTTTTCCGCCGCTATATGATACATGTCCCGGAAAGGTTTGGCGCGTCCGTCGGGGCCGGCGCGCAGCACAAAGGTAAAATATCCGCCCAGTCCGCAGGCCTCGGGGGAGGCATTGCCGTTGGTAATGGCCACCAGCGGCCAGCGCTCGGCCAAGGCGCTCAGGGTCCGGTGGGTGGCGTCGGGCACGTTGATATCGCTGCGCCAGCGGGCAAAACTCGCCATAAAGGCGTCGGCGCCGGCCCGCGCCACGCCGATATCCAGTCCCTGGTTAAGCATGGCCAGTTCGACCGCGCGCCAGCGCCATTGGCTCACGTCATGGTAGATTTCCGGTTCGCGCCGGCGCAGTTCGGCCCTGAGGCGCTGGAAATGACCGGCGTCGAGATCTTTCAACGCCGGATGATAACGTTGCAGGAAAAGCACCGACTCACGCTCGGTACGGGCGATAACCGGACGGTTATCGTACAGGGTGTCGTCTAAATCGAAGGTTAATGCGCGCAGCGCGCGCAGGGGACGATAAAAATGCATCAGGTCTTCCCTCGTTTGGCTCGTGGATGCGCCGCATCGTAAACCAATGCCAGGTGCTGGAAATCAAGATGGGTATAGATCTGGGTGGTGGATAAATTGGCGTGGCCGAGCAGTTCCTGTACCGCGCGCAGGTTGCCGCTGGACTCCAGCATATGGGTGGCAAACGAATGGCGCAGCTTATGCGGATGGACGTGGCTCTCAAGCCCTTGCTTGACGCCCCACTCGGCAAAGCGCTTTTGCACGTTGCGCATGGAAATGCGCTTACCGGTCCTGGCGACAAACACCGCGTTATCCTCGGGGGCGAACAGGGAACGCAGCGCCAGCCAGTGCTCAAGCCAGGCGGTGGCGGTTTTGCCCAGGGGCAGCTTGCGTTCCTTGTTGCCCTTGCCCACCACCCAGACTTCGCCGGCCGCCAGGTCGATATGGCCGCGGTCCAGGTTGACCAGCTCAGCCAGACGCAGTCCGTCGCCGTACATCAGTTCCAGCATGGCGCGGTCCCGTACCGCCAGCGGATCGTCGGTATTGATATCCAGCAGCCGGTTCACTTCATCCACGTCCATGTTTTTCGGCAGATGGCGGCCGCTGCGCGGCGCCGAAACGCCTTTGGCCGGATTGGCTTTCAGTTCGCCGCGACCGACCAGCCAGTCGAGGAAACTGCGCAGCGCCGACAGCCGCAGCGCCAGGCTGGCGGCCTGCAGTCCACGTCGTTTGCTGCGCGTGGTCATCGAGCGGACATGGGTTACGTCCAGATCGCGCCAGGCGGCCAGCCCCAGTTCGTCGGCTATCGCTATCAGGGCGGTTAACTGGTGGTCATAACTGGATTGGGTCAGCGGGCTGAGCTGCCGCTCCACCCGCAGGTAGCGCAAGAACGCATCCACCTCCGGGCGCAACGGCGAGTCCAGGATTGTCATGAGCGTCCGACCCAGCGGTCAATCAGGCCGGGCAGCAGGATGGCCAACTGCTGCAGCAGCACCGTGCCCATGCCGGGCTGGTAATGCTGGCTGTCGCGGCTGGTGAAGGTCAGCACGCCCAAATCGCCTTTTTCCCCCATTAGGGAAATCGCCACCGAGCCGACCTGCCTGGCCTGGGGCAACAGTTGCAGCAATTCGGGGCCGTTCAGGCCGCCCAAATAGTGATTGCCCTGCCCCAGACGCTGGATGCGCAAGGGCTCAAACGCGGTGCGGGAAATGCCCAGATGGGTAAAATCCGACGGGGCGCCGATATACCATTTATCGGTGAACAGCCTAACATGCGCCCCGGACAAGCCCAGGCCGCGCGCCCAGCGCTGCAGGCGGTTTAGCATATCCAGCAGGCTGTCGGCGGCCGCCAGATCGGATTGTAAATGCAGCAGGCGATTAAACAGCCGCTCGTTGGCGGTCGCCTGTTCCATCAACAGGGTAATTTCTTCCTCCAACAGCCGGATATGATTGCGCTGGCGGGCCAGTTGCCATTCCAGCAACGAGACGCTGCCCCGGTTGACGTGGGGCACGCGCATTTGCTCGACCTGGCAGGCATTGCGGATAAAGAAATCCGGGTTTTCCAGCAGAAATTGCGCCACCGTGCTGTCGTCAAGCCGCGCCGCCGTCTCCAGTTGCTCCCCGAGATGCTTCATAGATGTATAAATCCGTCATAGATGTGGGTTGCCGGCCCGGTCATATACAGTGGATTACCCGGCCCTTTCCAACTGATGTCCAACGTGCCGCCCGGCAAATCGACGCTGACGCGCTCCGCCAGCCGCGCCTGCTGGATGCCGACCGCCACCGCCGCGCAGGCGCCGCTGCCGCAGGCCTGGGTTTCGCCGGCGCCGCGCTCGTAGACCCTCAGGCGGATATGCTGCGGGTCGACCACCTGCATAAAGCCGATATTCGCCCGTTCAGGGAAACGTTCGTGATTTTCCATCACCGGCCCCAGCGTCCCCACCGGCGCGGAGTCGACATCATCCACCGTTATCACGCAGTGGGGATTGCCCATGGACACCACGCCGCACAGCACGGTCTGTTCCGCCACCCGCATGATATAGGTCTTTTCGGCCTTGGTGGCGCGGAAAGGCACCGTCTGCGGATCGAAATTCGGCTCACCCATATTGACCCTTACCAGCTCATCGTCGGTAATGGTTAATATCATACGGCCGGTTTGGGTACTGACGTGTATTTCACGTTTGTTGGTTAAACTTTTCATCCGCACAAAACGGGCAAAACACCGCGCGCCGTTGCCGCACTGCGCCACTTCACTGCCGTCGGCGTTAAATATGCGGTAGTGAAAATCCAGTTCCGGGTCGTAGGGAGGCTCCACCACCAACAGTTGGTCAAACCCGACGCCATAATGCCGGTCCGCCAGGCGACGGATCAGCTCCGGCGAAAAGTAGACGTTTTGCGTCACGGCATCCACGACCATAAAGTCGTTTCCCAGACCGTGCATTTTGGAAAACTGCATAATTCACTCCGCTGAGTAATCCTACGCGCAGCATAGCGCGTCTCTAAGGCCGATGCGACTGTATCGCGGTTACGGTTGCACCGTCGCGGACGGCGATGAGGCGCCACTGCCTGGATTTGCGGTTTGCGCCGGCGTCTGCGCCGACGTTGTGGTGAGCTTAGGCTTGGGTTTCGCGGCGGCTTTGTCAGCCGGCGGGTAATACAGCGGACCTTTTAGCCCACACCCGTTCAATCCCAGAACTAAAAACGCCAGCACAACAAGGCGTAAAGGGTTTTTCATGCGGTTAGCTACCTGTTATTCATGCTTTCAGGCTAACTATAATCGCAGTTAGATGCTGAAAAGCAATAGGAATCGAATGCCGGCACTGCCGGGCGCCACGGGTCGGCGAGGGAAAATGCGCACGCTAAACAGTGGCCGCGGCTAGTTTAACCTGGCCTGCTGCTGCAGCGGCGAGGTGTCATGATCATAGGCGGGCGCGCATAAATGGGACAGGACGCTGTTGCGAAACGGCACCACCTGGATGCGGCCGTCCAGCTGCACGATCTGGTAAAACTGCGGCAGGTTGAAGTTGATAAAGCTGGAGCCATAGGTAAAGCGGTCATGGGACGACGAATAAAATCGGCTCACATCGCGCACCAGCTCTTCCTTGCTGCCCTCGCAATGATGATAGGCCTCGACCCGATTGGTCTCATCGAGGATATAAATATTAAAGCCCTGATCGTCGGCGCTGTCTTCAAAAAAGAACTGGATAATGCCTTCGCTGGCAAACCCATCCACCACCGGCGGTAAATGAATTTTTTCCGTTTCCATCTGGATCGACAGCCCGTGCAGCTTGTTGTTGGAAATGGCGCCGTAAAATTCGATGGCGTTTTCCAGTTTTTGCACCGAGACGCTCAGGCGTTCAAAAAACAGTCCCCAGGTCTGGCCGGCCACCCGGACCGCTTTAAAGCGCGCCGGATCCTGGCGGGTGCTGGAAAGGCGCAGCTCGATGCAATCCGCCACCAGCTGTTGCACCCGGGTACGGATCAGGCCGCGCAGATGCTGGCTGTAGCAGAACACCTCCACCGTATCGGGCGGCGCGGCATCCTGATGCATCTTGCCGAGGATGGTTTTCAGCGCTTCCAATACCGCCTGCTCGCCGTTGAAATGCAGGGTACGCACTTCATTCCACGAGTTGCGGTACAGCAGGTCGATACTGCCCACCAGGCACTCCTGCTGCTGGCCGAAGCTGAACACGTCCAGCTTGCGGAAATCAAAATGCACCACCTGGTTGCGGAATACGGCGGTCGGATCGTGTTCAAGGTTGACGATGATCGCCAGGTGACGGATTTCGCAAGGGCTATACAGCGCCTTGGGCGTCGGCGCGGGCACCCGCAGCGGAAAATTGCGCGAGACATCCGCCACCAGTTCCTGCAGCCGGGGCAGATCGCACAGATCGCTGCCCTTGATATGCAACTGGGTCTTTTCGGTCAGCAGGCCGTTAAACCACGCCCAGGCCACCAGCTTGTTCAGGTAGCGGTTATATTCCAGCGGCTGATGGCTGATGATAAATTCCATCGACGGCGACTGGTTATACAGATACCAGCCGGCCCGGTTGGCCCGGCCCTGCGGCACATGGATAAAAGTGAGGTTCGGTTCGGACAGGTCGGGCGAGATCTGCGGGTTAATCAGCGTCACCTTGCCCGGCAGCGCTTCAAACGCCGCGTAGAGTTTACGGGTCAACACGCCGATATCCTGCGGGCTGGCGCTGACGCTCAGGTTATTGCGGCGCGCAAAGCGAATCAGGTTACGGTAGCTTTGCATCATGGCGTCGAGCAATTCGTTATGCGCTTCGCGCACCTGGCCGATTTTCCAGTTGGCGCGGTCGTCGAGCATGCTCAGGCGCGCTTCGTCCCAGCCCCACTCCTTAACCTGCTGGCTAAGGATCTCCCTGCGCCAGACCACGCTTTCAGGCGTCAGGGATAGTTTCTCGCACACTTTCAGGTAAAAGCAGCGCCGCACCAGATCGAGCCGGGTGGTGTCGTTAATCTGGGTCAGGTAATGGGTAACGCGTTCGAGCATCATGCAGTAGGGATCAAGACCGTAGGAAACGATCTCGCCGTCGTGCAAATGCTGCTTGATGGTCATGGCCAGCAGCTGGGTATGGGGATATTCCCAGGAATAGGCTTCCAGCAGCAGGGTCTTGAGCACCGCTTTATAGGGCGAGTCGATGCTTTTATACAGTTGCCACAGGCTGGCGCCGAAATACTCTTCGGCGGACAGCGTGCCCAGGCCGCCCAGATCGAGCCATTCGTTGGGCGTCAGCGCGCCGCGGGCGTACAGCGACATGACGTATTCGTCATAGTGATCTTCTTCGTCGCCCGGCACCATGTTCCACAAAATGCGTTTGCCGGCCATGCGGACCGCGGTGCGGTAGAATTCATCCAGCAGCAGGATATGCTGGGTGGAACCGCAGTCCTCATCGCCGAGGCTGCCGCTTTCGTTATGGCGGAAGCGGTTTTCATCGATCAGGAAGAAGTTGACGTCCACGCCTTTGGCGCCCGCCCATTTTTCCAGCAGCGCGCATTTACGCTGCAGCTGGTAACGTTCTTCGTTATCCAGCCAGGACTGATGACAGACCCAGATATCGAGATCGGAGTTGGCGTTCTGCCCGATGGACGAGGTGCTGCCCATGGAGTAGACCCCGGTGATCGGCCGTTCGCCGCTGGCGGGCGTCACCATCGGCTGCGCGGATTGCCGCTCGATGTCGGCAATCATGGCGGCCTGGCTGTCATCGGACGTGTAGAAGCAAACGCCGCACGGAACGTTACCTTCTAGGTAACCCGGAAGCATTGGATGATGATAATGTAATAAGGTTGGCAGCAGACTGTAGACTTGCTGAAAGGCCGGCCCCATGGCCGCCAAAGCCCGATCCACCCGTAATTGGTTGATCGCGTCCAGTCTCTGTTTCAATGTCTCGATATAGAAGTACAAGACGTCTCGCCTGGTTATTCCGGTGCCTAAGAGCCTATTTCCCTACCCGGCCGGGTTTAGTTTTGAAAAATGGTCGGCCGGTAATTGCTGGAAACGTGATCAATTTAACACCTTGCTGTTTGACCGTAAAGAAAGTTAAGCTACCCGTCAATTATAACACTTTTCCCCGCGGCTACCCTTAATTCCCATTGTTCGGCATTTCACCCGACGCCGCCACCACCGGATCCTGATAACTTACAGCGTTTTACTATCGATGGTAGAATGGTCAGATAATGTGAGCAACGGTAACCCAGAATGCAAGATACCCTGATACGGATCGCCACCCGGCAAAGCCCGCTGGCGCTATGGCAAGCTCGAGATATTCAACGGCAGCTGATGCTTATCCATCCCGCCCTGCGCGTGGAGCTGGTGCCGATGGTGACCCGTGGCGACATTCTGCTGGATACGCCGCTGGCCAAGGTGGGCGGCAAAGGATTATTCGTCAAGGAGCTGGAACGCGCCTTGCTTGACGGCCGCGCCGATATCGCCGTGCACTGCATAAAGGATGTCACGGTCTCGTTTCCCGACGGTTTGGGCCTGGTGACCATCTGCGAGCGCGAGGATCCCCGCGACGCCTTTGTCTCCCCGGCGTACGCCAGTCTGGACGACCTGCCGCCGGGCGCCATTTTAGGCACTTCCAGCCTGCGCCGGCAGTGCCAGATGCGGGAACGACGGCCGGACCTGGTGATCCGCGATTTGCGCGGCAACGTGGGTACGCGCCTGGCCAAGCTGGACCGGGGCGAATACGATGCGATCATCCTGGCGGTGGCCGGCCTGAAACGCCTGGATCTCATCGATCGCATTCGTCAGCCGCTGGAACCTGAACTGTGCCTGCCCGCCGTCGGCCAGGGCGCGCTGGGCATAGAATGCCGGCTGGACGACAGCCGCACCCGCGCGCTGCTGGCCCCGCTGCATCACCGCGCCACCGCCGTCCGCATCAGCGCCGAACGCGCCATGAACGCCCGTCTGGACGGTGGTTGCCAGGTACCCATCGGCAGCTACGCCGAAATCCAGGGCGACCAGCTCTGGCTGCGCGCGCTGGTGGGCAGCCCCGACGGCAGCCGTGTGATTCGCGCCGAGCGCAGCGCGCCCCTGGATCAGGCTGAAGATTTGGGTATCCGGCTTGCGGAGGAACTGCTTAAACTGGGCGCCGGGGAGATTTTGGATCAGGTTTACTCCCCGGAAAACCCAGGGAATGCGCCGCAATGAGCATCCTGGTGACCCGCCCGTCGCCCGCCGGCGAAGAGCTGGTGAATCGCCTGCGGGTACGGGGCCGGTCCGCCTGGCACCTGCCGCTGATTGATTTTGCCCCGGGCGATGAACTGGCGCTGCTGCCCGGACGCCTGGCGGCGCTGCTGCCGGACGATCTGGTGTTTATCGTGTCGAAACACGCGGTCAATTATGCCCACCCGTTCCTGACCCGCCGGGGCCAGTCCTGGCCGGAGTCGCTGAAATATTTCGCGGTCGGGCGCACCAGCGGGTTGCTGATGCACACCGTCTCCGGCCTGCCGGTGGACTATCCCCGCGACGACGAAAGCAGCGAACATCTGCTGCGCCTGCCTTCACTACAGCGCGTCACCGGGCGGCGGGCGCTGATCCTGCGCGGCAACGGCGGGCGGGAAGTGCTGGAGGAGACGTTGCGTCAGCGTGGCGTCGAGGTCGGTTATTGTGAATGCTACCAGCGCAGCCCGGTGCATTACGACGGCGAGCAGCAAAGCCGCCGCTGCCAGCAGTTGGGCATCAATACTTTGATCATTACCAGCGGCGAAATGTTACAACAATTCTATACTTTAATTCCTGAGTACTATCGCGCCTCGTGGCTGTTGCAATGCCGGCTGGTGGTGGTGAGTGAACGAATCGGGACATTAGCCCGCGAATTGGGCTGGACGGACATCGTCGTAGCAAACGCGGCAGACAACGATGCGCTTATGCGTGTGCTGCTCTAAATCTAATCATGGGATAGGCCAATATGACGGAACACACTACTCCAACGACTCCGCAGGAAGACGCAACCCGGGCGGCGGAGATCCCGACGTCCTCGTCATCCGCGCCCGGCGGCACGGCGGCGGGAACAACCAAGGCCAAACCCGCGAGCGGAGCGACGTTACCCCCCGGCGGCAAGGCGAAGGCCGTGCCCGGCGATAAAAAACCCTACGGCGCGATCCTGGCGGCCATCGCCATTATCCTGGCCCTGCTGCTGGCCGCCGCGCTGTACATGTACGGCGCCCGGCAGGCGAAAACACAGAATGCGTTGAATCAACAGCTGCAATCCCGCGTCGAGGCGTTGCAGCAGACACAGCAACAGCAGCAACAACAGTCCCAGGCGGCGTTGCAGCAGCAGGGCCTGGCGCTTGGCGCCGCGCAGCAGCTGGCGGCCACCCAGGCTCGGCAGCTGGACGAACTGCGCGATAAGGTCGCCACCATTTCCGGTTCCGATGCCAATACCTGGCTGTTGGCCCAGGCGGATTTCCTGGTCAAGCAGGCCGGACGTAAGCTCTGGAACGACCAGGATATCGTCACCGCCGGCGCGCTGTTGAAAAGCGCCGACGCCAGCCTGGCGGACATGAACGATCCCAGCCTGATGAACGTCCGTCGCGCTATTACCGAGGATATTGCCGCGCTTTCAGGCGTCAGCCAGGTGGATTTTGACGGGATTATTCTGAAAGTGAACCAGCTGTCGAACCAGGTGGACAACCTGCGCCTGGCCGACAACGACAGCGATGAGTCCCCCATGGACAGCGACGGCGGCAGCGAGTTGTCCGGCTCAGTACGCGAATGGCGGCAAAACCTCAGCAAAAGCTGGCATAACTTTATGAACGACTTTATTACCATCCGCCGCCGCGATACCAGCGCCGAGCCGCTGCTGGCGCCTAACCAGGATATCTACCTGCGTGAAAATATCCGCTCGCGCCTGTTGATCGCCGCGCAGGCCGTGCCCCGGCATCAGAATGAAGTTTACCGGCAGTCGCTGGAGAGCGTATCCACCTGGGTGCGCGCGTATTTTGACGCCGATGACGCCAACACCCGCGCCTTTCTCGCCGAGCTGGACGATCTGGGCCAGCAGAATATCACCATGGACGTGCCGGCGCAGCTAAGCAGCCAGCCGCTGCTGGAAAAACTGGTGCAGACGCGCGTGCGCAACCTGCTGGCGCAGCCGTCGGCCGCGACCGCAGACGCCCCCGCGGCCACCCCCGCCGGCCAGGGAGAATAAACGATGCTACGCGTATTGCTGCTGTTCATCCTGTTGATTGCCGGGATTGTTATCGGCCCGATTGTCGCCGGGCATCAGGGCTATGTGCTGATCCAGACCGATAACTACAATATCGAAACCAGCGTGACCGGCCTGGTCATTATTTTGATCGTGACGCTGGTGGCGCTATTTATCGTCGAGTGGGTATTGCGGCGGATTTTCCGTACCGGCGCGCGCACCCGCCGCTGGTTCCTGGTGCGTAAAAACCATCGCGCCCGCAAACATACCAAGGCCGCGCTGATGAAGCTGGCGGAAGGCGATTACCGGCAGGTCGAGAAACTGCTGACCCGCAACGCCGACCACGCCGACCAGCCGGTGGTCAACTACCTGTTGGCCGCCGAGGCGGCGCAGCAGCGGGGCGACGATATCCGCGCCAACCAGCATCTGGAGCGGGCCATGGAAGCGGCGGATAACGATCAGCTGCCGGTGGACATCACCCGGGTGCGTATCCAGCTGGCGCGCAACGAAAACCATGCCGCCCGCCACGGCGCCGATCGTTTACTGGAAATTGCCCCGCGTCATCCGGAGGTGCTGCGCCTCGCCGAGCAGGCGTTTATCCGCACCCGCGCCTGGCAGGCGCTGCTGGATATCCTGCCGGCCATGCGCAAGGTCCGGGTCTATGACGAGAGCAAGATCCAGGCGCTGGAGCACCAAGCCTATAGCGGGCTGATGGATCAGATCATGGAGAACGAGGGCAGCGAGGGGCTGAATGGCTGGTGGCGCAACCAAAGCCGCCATACCCGTAACGATACCCGGCTGCAGGTGGCCCTGGCGGAACATTTGATCGTCTGCAACGACCATGAAATCGCCCAGGATATTATCGTCAAGGGGCTGAAGAACCACTACAATGAACAGCTGCTGCTATTGCTGCCGCGCCTGAAAACCGGCGATCCGGAGCAGTTGGAGAAAGTGCTGCGCCAGCAGGTTAAGCAACAGGGCGCGTCGCCGTTGCTTAACAGCACCATGGGGCAGCTATTGATGAAGCGCGGGGAATGGCAGCCCGCCGCCGACGCTTTCCGCGCCGCGCTGGCCCAGCGTCCGGATGCCCACGACTACGCCTGGCTGGCCGACGTGCTGGACCGCCTGCGCCTGCCGGAAGAAGCCACGCAGATGCGTCAGGAATCCCTCAACCTGTCGCTGAACTCACCGCAGCAGGCGCAACCGGTGCTGCAACCGGAGCCGCCGCTGCATCCCCTGCCATAGTTAACCGCCGTTTATTGCCAAAAAAAAACACTTGCCATCACGGCAAGTGTTTAACAAAGTCAGGTCATAAGACAACAGTTTGGCGCCTCACTCAACGTTTTGTCCGAAGGTTCTGATGAGGTACTCATCAAGGAGCTGGACAATAGGCGCCACAAATTTGGCTCTGCGTCATTCCGGGATTTATGAGGCGTAAACGCGAACATAAGGGGTGGAATGAGCATCTACAGTGAAGATAATGCAGTTTACGTGCCAAGATAGTATGGGCGGCTGGCGGATTTTGCCGCCGGAATGCGCCGCCCTGAGGCCTGCTGATATCAGCATTTCTTAATGTATTGATAAATTTGCAATTAATATCAAAATTGCCGCTGACGGCCCCCACGCAATAACTGCTGGCAAGGGGAGTTTAAGCGATTAATTTTTCATTAATCGCGGCCCGGGTATTGTTGCCGCGGGCAGGGACCGGGGATTATGTTACCCATAAGCGACACTATTAGATTGAATTTAATATGTTTAATAAATTCAGTGAGATAAACGTCTCCTTTCCGCGACAGGTCATGCCGGATTATAGGTTAGCGCCATACCGTGCCATCCGCCTCGCGCCCGGCGGCGGGATAAGGCGGCCACACCCGTTGGCAAGAGTACGCTGGATCTGCGCCAGATAGGGCGCCCCGGCCCGATCGGCGGGCAGCAGGCAGCCAGCGAATCGCGCAGGACAAGCTAATCAACCGGCGACGCTCCGATTTATCGCCTCAAGGCAGCAGCAGGAAGATACCCAGGGCATAGCCAGCCTAACTGTGTCAAGGCGGCAATGGCGCTGGTTTTGTTGCGTGACGTGAAAACCGGCCGCCAGGGTCGCCAGCAGCGGCTGGTTGCAATAGTTATTGGCGACCACCAATCCCGCCGTTAGCGCCATGATCCATAAAGTAAAACGTTGCATAGCCCCTGCTCCCGATCGACATATTTCATAATATGAAATAGACGACCATCAATTGCACCCAGCTTCTCCTTCCAGCCACACCCGTATCGGCAAAGCGGAGCAAAAGGCCATCGTTGCGTCCGCCATCGGCAACGCATCGCGCTGCCTGACCTGGGGGTATTCGGCTTTTTTGCCGCGGTTATCGGCACGCAGTCTTTTCCCAGCGATAATCCGGTGATTTCAACCCTGAGCAGCTTCGCCATCTTTGCCCTTGGCTTCCTGATGCGCCTTTGGGGTCAACGCCGCGCCAGGTTCGCCGAGGTGGCGACCTGGGGATGGCGGCCGGGTAGCCGATCGCTTGGGCGCAAAAGCGCGTTTACTCTTAATAGCTCTAATAGCTCTTAGCGAATACTTATTTTTAAGCCAGACGTTCATAGATTGGCAAAGGACAATAATAATATGCGTAAGACAGGCAAGATAGCTGGAAGGTTTGGAATGAAGTACGAGTTTTAATGAGTACGGTAAAAAGCTTTCTGATATATGTCGCACACAGTGGAACAATATAAATATAGCGAGAACAATCCCAATATATTTATTAATCTTTAAATTTGGAGATAAATTAAAGCCTATCACCTCATATATGATATTATGGCAGGTAATAATCAAATTAATCATAGACATGCCCCACCGGTCCCAAACCGCCATGGGGCATCGCCGCTCAGGCTAAATATATAACGACTTCTCGCCCAGCGGCCGGGTCTTGAACCGCCGGTGCAGCCATAAATACTGGCCCGGGGCTTTCATGATTTCAGCTTCGATCACCCGGTTAACATAGTTGGCCGCCGCCACGTTATCGTCGTAGGGGTAGTTTTGCAGCTCCGGCGAAATAATCAATTGGTAACCCAACCCGTCGGGTTTGCGGATGACTACCGCGGTAACCAGCTTCGGCCGAGCCAGTTTGGCGATGGTAAAGGTACCGTTGGTGGTGGCGGTTTGATCGACGCCGAAAAAGGGTACAAATACGCTGCCTTTCGGGCCGTTATCCTGATCGGGAGCAAACCAGACCACGCCGCCGCGTTTTAACGTATGCACCATGCACACCAGTTTTTTGCGGCTGACCAGGCTATTGCCCGATCGGGAACGACCCCATTTTTGCACCAGCTCCATAATTTTACTGTTATGGGGGCGATACATCACGGTCATGGGTTTACAGTGGCCTAAAATACGAAAATGCAGCTCCAGCGTCATAAAATGCACGCCAATGACAATCACCCCGTTTTGTTCTTTCTCTGGCGATGCATCCAGGTTTTCCAGGCCAACCACATCAAACCATTTTTTAATGCGCCGGTCGGGCCAAAACCATGCCATGCCCGTTTCCATCAGGCCCATGCCGAGGGACGAAAAATTATCAGCCAGCTTCAGGTTGATTTGATCCGGCTCGATAGCGGGAAAGCTGAGCTCAAGGTTACGCTTGGCAATGGAGACGCGTCTTTTCAAAAAACGCATGGACAGCAGGCCCATGCGGCCGCCAAGACGCAACAATAGCGGGTAAGGCAGCAGCACCAATAAATACAGGACGCCGAGACCCAGCCACAGTAGCCAGTATCTGGGATGCATATAACTTAACGGCGTTAGCCAACGTTGGATCATAATAATTGTTCCGAAGCACAGGCGGCGTCGAGAATTTGGCAGGAGTAATAACTGAGGTTATTACTTTCCGCAATGAGCTTATCCAGGGTAATGAACTCTCGCCGCGACAGCGCATTAACTGGCATCCAATTTAAAAAACAGATTCTTCAGGCTTTTGATCCGGTGCCAAAACAAAAACTAGAAATACAGCCGGGTTAACATTAACCATTTTATTTTACAGAAAAAAGACAAGCTATCACGACCTGGTGCTTTTAAACAGCCCACGCATTGTCTGGTATAATAATTTCCTCTGGCTTCTGATTACTAAGACAGCCGCGACCAAAGATAATTCATTAAGCTGTTTAATCTATCATTCCTAAAATAACGTTTAAAAGATAAAAAATTTAAACCTGTCACCACCACAATCAGACCAGGCGGCGCCAGGCAGGCCTTGGGCTATCTCGCTCCCCCGTCCGGCAACGCCTGCCGGGGGATTCGATTAACCACCGTCAGCCAATTATCAGGCCGACAGCGTCCTTTGCCTTTGCTCGCCCAAACCTTCGACGCCCAAACGCATGGTCTGGCCCGCGCGCAGGAAAATCGCCTCCGGCTTATGTCCCATGCCCACGCCGGGCGGGGTGCCGGTGGCGATAATATCTCCGGTCTGGAGGCTCATAAAACGGCTCAGGTAGCTGATAATATGCCTGACGCCAAAAATCATGGTGCCGGTATTACCGTTCTGGTAACGCGTGCCGTCCACCTCCAGCCACAGGTTCAGCGCCTGCGGGTCGGCAATTTCATCCGCCGTAACCAGCCACGGACCGATGGGGCCAAACGTATCGCAGCCCTTGCCTTTATCCCAGGTGCCGCCGCGTTCGATTTGCCACTCACGCTCGGAAATATCGTTCACCACGCAATAGCCGGCCACGTGGCCCATGGCATCCCGCTCGTCGATATAACGTCCGCCCTGCCCGATGATAACGCCAAGCTCAACTTCCCAGTCGGTCTTATGCGACTGGCGGGGGATAAGCACATCGTCATTGGGACCGTTGATGGCGCTGACCCATTTGTTAAATACGATAGGTTCCTTGGGAATAGCCGCCCCGGTTTCCGCCGCATGGTCGGCGTAATTCAGGCCGATGCAGACAAATTTACCCACCTGGCCGACGCAGGGCCCCAATCTCGGCTGGCCGTCGACCAGCGGTAGCCGCGTTACATCAAGCGCGCGGAGTTTATCAAGCGAGGCGGGTAGCAGCGCGGCGCCGCCGATATCGGTAATATGCGCGGCCAGGCTACGGATGCGGCCCCCGTTATCCAGGATGCCGGGGCGTTCCTCGCCGGGCAGGCCATAACGCAATAATTTCATTATCAACTCCAGGTTTTTTGAGATGCCAACGGATAAAAATCTTATGCCTCGCAGCGCGTTCCGGCCATCAAAAAAACCTGGCATATCTAAATTGTATGAAGAAGATCACTTAACCCAGGCTTTATGCCATGTGACAATCCGTGCTGGAAACGTGCAGCGATACTGAAGATTTATTACGGCATCGCTTAACGGGAACCGCTAAGCAGGCAAACCATCTAAACCGGATTGAAACATCCTGAATATAACGTCTGTTTTTTTGGTCATTTTCTTGATTTATTTTTGGGTTGGATTATGCTCATGGCGTTTAATCTTCCAAGAAATGGCATTAAATAACCTTCAACATATCAATGTATTTATCATGCGCAATATTCAGCTCTTTAGTCTTTATTTATTATTATCCTTAGCACTGTCCGCTATAAAATAACAGCGACTATCGGACCTGTGCGTTTTTTATTTCTGAGTCCTTCAATAAATACTCACTATCCACACTCCAGGGAAACAGGTATGAACATCAAACTGGTGTTGGTTGACGATCACGAACTGATCATCAACGGCATTAAATCATTGCTTAGCCCCTACCCGCGCTATCAGGTGGTCGGCCAGGCGGATAACGGACTGGAGGTCTACGGCCTGTGCAGCGAAACCCATCCGGATATCGTGATTCTGGACCTGGGATTGCCCGGCATGGACGGTCAGGATGTGGTCGTTCAACTGCTGCGCCGCTGGCCGGCCATGCGCATCATCGCGCTGACCTCAAGGCAAGGCGAGCATCATGCCGCCAGGGCGCTACGCCTGGGCGCGTTGGGTTATGTGCTAAAGAGCAGCACCCAGCAATGCCTGATTAGCGCCATGCAAAGCGTGTTTAACCGCAAGCGTTATATCGATCCGGCCCTGGACCATTTTCGTGTATTCCAGCTGATGGACGAGACCGGCCACCATCCGTTATCCCTTACCCTGCGGGAGCGGCAGGTGCTGAAACAAATTGCCGAGGGCGTGGGCAACCATACCATTGCCAATAATTTGTCCATAAGTCCGAAAACGGTCGAGACGCACCGTTTGAATATCATGCGCAAACTGGACGTGCATAAAGCCATTGAGCTGGTGCATTGGTCGCACCGGTTGGGATTAGTGGAATATCGTTAAGCAGAACATTCCACGTCGATAATCTCAGGTAATTACCTGATGTTTTATTATCTGTGGTTTTTTATGATAACCCTCAGAAAAAATAATGCTTAGCCGACCATAAATAGCGTTTATAAAAAATCATTACGCCCCTTGCCGTCGCGTTTAAACATAAGGAATAGCATGCCTGACTGGATTAGTGCCCATACGCCATTACGCGGTAATGTCGATGGTGATTTGATATTTAAGCGGCTAACCGGGCGTGAATCATTGTCGGCGTTATACCGGTTCAGCGCGGAATTCCTTAGCAAGAATAATGATTTAGATTTGAATGCATTATTAGGTCAAGATATTGCTTTTGAAATAATGCTCGCTGATAGCGGACGCCGGTTTCTGCATGGCCATATTACCGGCATCGAGTTTAACGGCTATGACCTGCTAAATGAAAAATATAAGCTTTATACCTTCACCCTGCATCCGGCGCTATGGTACCTGACGCAAAATCGCGATTGCCGCATCTGGCAGGAAAAAAACCTGCCGGATATCATTACCGCTATCCTGGCCGAAAATAATATCGTCTGCGAAAACCGGCTCACCAGCGCCTACCGCTTACACTCCTATATCGTGCAATATCAGGAAAGCGCCTTCGATTTCCTCAGCCGCCTGATGGAACATGAGGGCATCTATTATTTTTTCCAGCATCATGCCCGGGGCCATACGCTGGTGCTGGCCGACTCGCCCCAGGCGCACCAGCCCTTCCCCGGCTATGAGGATATGGTTTACCGGCAGCCGGGCTTCGGCCTCGCCGAACATCGGGAAGGCATTCACCGCTGTACCCTGCGCCATGAAATTACCCCCGGATTATGCAGCATGGATGACTATGACTTTCGTCAGCCGCGCGCCCATCTGGCGCAAGCCTGCCGGAACCGGGCCTCTTTTGCGGTCAATAAAACGGAAATTTACGACTGGCCCGGCCGCTATGACGATAACCGGCGCGGACAGTTCCTGGCGCAGATACGGCAGCAGGCGCTGGAAGCCCGGCAATGCCGCGTCTCGGGCCTGGCAACAGCGCGCGGCATGGCGCCCGGCTGCACCTTTCGCCTGCATCGGTGCCCGCGTCCGCGGGACGAACAACAGTACCTGGTGACAGGGGTCGACTATGAAATCCGGGATAGCCGCTATCAAGATGAAGCCTCCCTGGCCGGCGCTGGAACCGGCGGCCCGACGGCCGAATTCAGCGTGAATTTTACCATGATCCCGGCCCATATTACCTGGCGCCCGCCCCGCACCACCCCCTGGCCGAAAACCCAGGGGCCGCAGACCGCCGAGGTGGCAGGACCGCAGGGCCACAGCATCTGGACCGATAAATATGGCCGGGTAAAGCTGAAGTTCCGCTGGGACCGGCGCGGGGCGGGCGACGATACCGATTCCTGCTGGGTACGCGTATCCAGCCACTGGGCCGGCTGGAAATATGGCGGCGTGCAGGTGCCCCGGGTGGGCGAGGAGGTGATCGTGGATTTTATCAACGGCGATCCCGACCGTCCCATTATCATTGGGCGCGTGTACAACGAAGACGCCCTGCCGCCCTGGGAACTGCCGGCGGCCGCCACGCGGATGGGGTGCATGAGCCGCAGCAAGGATGGCGGCGCGGGTAACGCCAGCTATTGGTTTATGGAGGATGCGCCGGGGCGCGAATCTTTTAGCCTGCACGCCGAGCGTGATATGACCATCTCGGTCGAACATGACAAAAACATCGGCGTCGACGGCGATTTGGCGCAGGAGATCGGAGGCCGGAGCCAATTTATCCATCGCGGCCCCTGCGCCACGCGCAAATTCCAGCCCGATATGCAGACCTTTCACCTTGGCAAGACCAGCCTGATTACCGCCGGCGGCAGGGCCGACGCCATTGGCGGCGGCGAATACCGGCAGGTGACCGGGCACGCCGCGCATATCGTCAGCGGCAACCTGACCCAGCATGCGGGTCACACCCTCAGCCATCACGCCCTGGGTGACATCATGTTTGATGCCGGCAATAAAATCGTGTTTGGCCAGACGCTGTACCCTGGGGAACAGGCGGCGGGTAACGATAACTCAGCCCATGCCAGCCTGGCGGCGGCCCGGCCCGCCACCCCGCAGGAAGCGGCCGATCGCCGGCAGGCGGAAAAACAGCGTCGGCGGCCGGATCCCACCCGGGTGGAATATGCCAAAGGCGTGGAGACCGCCATCCACGGCGTGGATCGGCAAGATATCGCCGGCGATCGGCACATCGAGGTGAGGGGCAACGCCGGCTGCCATATCCATGGCAGGCTGGATAAACAGATAGGCCAGGATCTTACGGTGCGCGCCGGTGGCGATATCAGCGTAAACGGCGGCAACGAGGTGCTGATAGCAACCAAAAAAATGACGCATAAGATCGAGGGGAGTATCGAAACCCATTCCGGCAATGCGCTTAACGTTACCGGCTCGGCGGAAAGCATCAGCTCCATGAATTTTTCCATGGCGAAAATGGCGGTCAAAACCGATGAGGTATTAACCTCCAGCACCCGGCTGAATCTTGCCACCACGGCGGTGCGCGTCGAGACAGTGGGGGTGAATATCGGCCAGGGCCAGTTGGATATCCGCACCACGCTGCTCAGCCTGCATACCAGCGCCATTACTATTTTTATCTGAGCCGGCTGCCATGAAAATCATCAAACCCCTGCGCCTGGGCGTGCTGCACCGTCCCTGGCGCTGGTTGGGCCAAAACCAGCTTGGCGTGTCCGTCCTGGCCCTGGCCGATATGGGGCCGGCGCCCCGGCTGCGCCCCGAACCGGAGCTGTGGCAACTGGCGGCGCGGGAACTGGCCGGCGACGGTGGATTGCTGGATCTGGCCATTCCCAAGGCCCGCGCGGAGTTCCTGGCTACCGGTTACGCCTATACCCGGCACCAGCGGCAAAAAAATGCCTGTATGGTCAAAATCCAGGTGGGCGAGCTGGAAAAATGCCTGATGGCGTTTGGCGAACGTTTTTGGATTAACGGACGCCCCACCGAACCGCTGCCCTTTGAGCAGTTGCGCCTGGACTGGGAAAACGCCTTCGGCGGCGAAAACAATGCCGGCAACCCGCGCGGCCTGGGCGCGCAACCGATAGCGCGCAACGGCGCCTTATGCCATCCGTTAGCCCATATCGAACCGGTGCATCTCGGCTATGGCCCCCAGCGCCGCAGGATAAAACCCGACTGTTTTGGTCCGCTGGATTTTTGCCTGCCGGAACATTTCAAACAGATCGGCAAAGGCTACGACAGCCGGTGGCTGGCAGAAGATTACCCCGGTTTTGCCCGCGATATCGACTGGGGGGTATTTAACCGGGCCGGGCGCGATCAGCGGTGGCCGCAGTCGGCGTCGCTGCCTGCGGGCGCGCCCTGGCGCATCTGGAATATGCATCCCGACCAGCCGCTGCAACAGGGCGTGGTGCCCGACTGGCGCGCCAGATGTTTTATCACCCGCGCCGGTGCCGGCGCCGCAGTCCCCGGTAATATTTGCTCCGCCAGGATGTCCCCCGGCCCGGAGGTCCCCGGCAATCATCCAGCAGCCAACCCTCCGGCGCTGGAAGAAATCGCCCTGCGCGCCACCACCCTGTGGTTTTTCCCCCATCTGCAACAGATGGCGCTGATTTGGCAGGGCAGTTGCGCGATTAACGAAGACGACGCGCTGGACGTAGACAATATGCTGGTCGCCGTCGAGGCGGCGCGGGAAAGCCGCCCGCCGGCGCATTATCAGGCGGTTTTCCAGTCCCGCAGCCAAAAGGCCACCGGCGCCGCCCATGCCCTGCGCGAACAGGATTTGGTGGCGGAAAGCCTGATTGGCCCTTGGCTGGATACCGCTGCCCGCGCCCCGGACAGCCCGCTGGTCGCCAACCTGGCGCGGCGGGAAGCGTGCCTGAGGGAAACGCACCGGGAAACCTTGGAACAGGGAGCCCTGGATACCTGCGATCCGCTGGCCACGACCGGGCTGGCGAGCGCCGATGACCCGGACACGTCGGGGAAGCAGGATGCCCGTAAGAGTAGCATGCCAGGGGAAAAGAACGCCGCCGGCCCGGATATCCGCGGTCGGGAACCGGTGCCCCGGCCCGGCGAACTGCCGGAATATATGGCGCGGGTCGAGCTGCGGGCGGCGGCGCTGCAACGGCGGGCGCTGAACAAGGCCGCGGCTCTGGGCGCGGATATCGCAGGCTTGATGAACGATGCGGGAAGCCGTGCCGGACATGGCGCCGGCCATCCTAACCTGGGCGAAGCCAGCCAAAGTAGCGGGATTGGCGCCGGCATTTGTGCCGATGACGACAACCCGGGCCAGCGCAGCCATAAGGTTGAGATAAGCACAGGCGAAAGCGCCATGAAAGACGCCGACGCGCCGTCCTGCTCCGGGCCAGCACAGTACCACCGCATGCTGGCGTTACTGCGGCGGCGGGAAGAGCAATCGCCTGATGCCGATCCGGCCATCGACACGCCGGAGGCGCGCCATAGCCTGCACCAGATCTACCGGCTGTCCGCCGATACCCGCCCCCCGGCCCCGCCGCTGGATGCCGGGGAAACGGACGCCGTGCGCCGTCGCCTCCAGGCATTGCTGGCGCATACCCGCGATCTCGGCGGTATGGACCTGACCGGCGCCGACCTGAGCGACATGGATCTGCGCGGGGTTAATTTGCAACGGGCCCTGCTGGAAAGCGCCAGGCTGGATAACTGCCTGCTCGACGGCGCCAATCTCAGCGAGGCCATGCTGGCCCACGCGTCTCTGGTCAACGTTTCACTATGCGACGCGCGGCTTAACGGAACCTGCCTGACCGGGGCCCGTTGCCTGAACAGCCGGTTCAGCGGGGCCTGTCTGGACGAAGTTTCGTTAACCCAGGCGACGCTGGCAGATTGCTGTTTTGATCGGGCGCAGCTTAGCAGGCTGCTGTTTTACCATACTACCCTTGACCGCTGCCGCTTCAGCCGGGCCGCGCTTAACAACTGCACGTTCCTCGGTCCGGCCGCCGCCGGGCTTGATTTCAGCCACTGCCGCCTGGAAAAGGTCACCTTTAATGACGGACGCCTGGGCGCCGCCTGCTTTAACGCGGCGCAGTTGGCGAATTGTGCATTTATCGGCATGAATCTGGACGAAACACAGTTTCAGGAGGCCCATCTGGACAGTTGCGTTTTCACCGCCGGCACCCACGCCCGGCGTGCGACATTCCAGCGCGCCCGGCTTATCAGCTGCAACCTGCGGCATACGCCGCTCGACCGGGCTGATTGGTCACGGGCCCGGGCCGAGGGCTGCGATTTCAGCGCCGCCGGGCTGACCGACGCGTGCCTGGACGGCATCAACGCCGATGGCTGCCTGTTTATCCGCGCGGATCTTACCCGCGCCTCGCTTAACCGCGCCGATTTGCTGGGTGCCCAGTTGCAAAAAGCCCGGCTTGCCGGCGCCGACCTGCGCGCCGCCAACCTGTTTCGCGCCGATCTGTCGTTAGCCAGCATCGATCGCCATACCCGGCTGCAGGGCGCCTATACGCACCAGTGCAAAACCCTGCCGCGCGCCGGGGAGCCGTCGTCTTGAAGACGCTCACGGCGCAGGCGCTACAGCAAAAAATCAGCCGCGGCGAAACCATCGACTCGGTCATACTGGGGCCGGAACAGCTTACCGGCGTCGGGCTGCGCGGCGCGGTATTTATCAATGTGCAATTCAGCGCGGTGGATTTCGGCCAATGTCCGCTGGAAGACACGCTGTTCGATCGCTGCCGGTTGGACGATGCCGACTTCAGCCAGGGAGACATCAACGGCTGTCGGTTTAACCACTGCGCGCTGCGCCGTGCGAATTTCAGCAAATGCGGCATCACCGGCAGCCTGTTTAACCATTGCCGGCTGGACGGGAGCCAACTGCGCGCCACCCGCCTTACGGAAACCCAGTTCCTGGAGTGCCTGCTTGCGGGCGCCGTATTGGAACAGTGCGCGCTGGATAAGGTCACGCTGTATAAAACCCCGTTACTCCAGGCCCGGCTGCATGACTGTCGGGCGACGCTGACCACGCTGTTCGGCATCGATCTTAGCGCCACGACCATCAGCCACGGCCATTTCGACCGCGTGATCTTTGCCGGGTGCGATCACCACGATAACGACTATCGCCAACAGTCGTTTATCGGCTGCCAGTTTACCGATAACGCCATGGATAACGTGAACTTTAGCCACGCCACCTTGTCCCGTAGCTGTTTTAAGGGCGCGTCGCTGGGCGGCGCGCGTTTTGAACAAGCCCGGGGCGAGCAGGCGCTGTTTATCGACAGCGATTTGCAACGGGCGCAATGCCGCCATGGCCATTTTGACCAGGGCCAGTTTATCGGCGCCAACCTGCGACAGGCGGATTTTTCCCACGCCAGCCTGGTACAGGCCCTGCTGCATCGAGCCGGAGCCGCGCACAGCCGGTGGGTGGGCTGCAATCTTACCTATGCGGATTTCAGCGCCGCCGATCTCCAGGGCGCCGACCTGCGCCAGGCGCAGTTTAAGCGCACCCAAATGCACCGCGCGCGGCAAACGGCGGCGCTGTTTTCCACCCGTCAGGGGCTGCTGGAGGCGGATGAAGCGCTTTATGCCGCCGAGGAATGGAGCCACAGGCGGCCCCCCTGATCCCCTGGCCGATAAGCCGGTAAGCCATAAGCCATAAGCCATAAGCCATAAGCCATAAGCCATAAGCCATCCATTATTTGAGGCCCGCCATGATTAACCTGCAAGCATTAAGTGACCCCATCGCCTCACCCCCCGGCCAGGCCGTTGGCCGAGTGATCAATATTCTGCCGGACGGCTGTTATATCGTCTGCCACCAGCAGCGCGGCTGGCAATGCCGCCTGGCCGCCAGTTGCCTGCTCCAGCCGCAGCCGGGCGACGAGGTGCTGGTTGCCGGCAATGACGCGCAGCTTTGGCTGCTGGCGGTGCTGGATCGCGCCGACAACCTGCAGCCCTGGTCCCTGCGCGTGGCCGGCGATCTGCATATCGCCGCCCAAGGCGCGTTAACCCTGCATGGCGCCGAACGGCTGGAATTACGCGCGCCGGCGCTGGCTATCCGCGCCGATCGCGGCGACTGCCGCGTTGGACGGATGCGCTACCACGGGCAGTCTTTGTCGGCCCGGGTCGATATCTGCTGTATCGTCGGCAAACGCCTGGAATCGGTATGGCAAACCCTGGTGCAGATAAGCCACCGCTGGTTGCGCAAGGTGACGCAAACCGAGCACGCGCGGGTGGGCCAGCTGGATTACCAGGCTGTCGATTATGCCCGTATCCACGGACAAAACGTGATGATCACCGCCGAAGCCGTCGCCAGGCTCGATTCTGAACAAATTCATCTGGGTTAAACCTGCCATGACCCTATTTACCAGGACAATATTAACCAGGGCAATGTCCACCCGGCAAAGGCGGCGGTTATGCAGATAAAACACGCCCGCGTGCCGGCGGGTGGCGACCCGGACCGCGCGCACCAGCGGGTTGCGCCGCTGTTATTGGAGCGCCTGACCGATAACGACCCCGACAATCCCGACGATGCCCCGCTGGATATGCCCGCCTTACGGGAGAGGTTGAAAAAATCGGTACTGGCCAACCTGCAGGCGTTGCTTAACTGTACCTGCTTTGCCTCCCGCGACCAGCTTGCGCGCTGGCCGCACGTTTACTCCAGCACGCTGAACTTCGGCCTGCCGCCGCTGGCGGGCAAAATGCAGTCCGACATCGCCTGGCAGGATATCGCGGACCAGATCACGTGGGCGATAGCTCACTTCGAGCCACGCATTATCGCCTCGGCGCTGTGCATTGAATGCCTGGATGACGACCCCGGCCTGGCGTCGCATAACCTGCTGTCGTTTACCCTACAGGGACGTCTTTGGTGGTCGCCGGCGCCGGTGGATTTTATGTTTACCAGCCGCGTGGATTTAGAAAATGGCCATTTTGAACTGGCCGACAAGAGGTAACTGATGGATAGCCGGCTACTGGACTACTACAATCGCGAACTGGCCTGGCTGCGGGAAATGGGGACGGAGTTTGCCGAACATTACCCCAAGGTCGCCGGACGCCTGGGCATCGGCCACGCCGATCAGGCCGACCCCTATGTCGAGCGGCTGCTGGAAGGCGTCGCCTTCCTGACCGCGCGCGTCCAGCTGAAAATGGATGCGGAGTTTCCGCGTTTTTCCCGCCAGCTGCTGGATATGCTTCATCCCAACTATCTGGCCGCCACGCCGTCAATGGCCATAGTGGAACTGCAACCGGACGCCGTGAAAGGGGATATCAGCCGGGGCTTCAAGGTACCGCGCGGTACGATAATGGATAGCCCGGGGCTTAAGTCCCGGGGCGTAACCTGCCGCTATCGCACCGCACATGAGGTCGATCTCCAGCCATTGCGCATCGAACAGGTGGACCTGGGCGGTATGCCGGCGGATATTTGCCCCGCCGCGCTGGGGCTGGACGGGTCGGTTAGCGCGCTGCGCATCAAACTTTCCTGCCTGGGCCATGTGACGCTTGGGGAAATGCGCTGCGATCGGCTGACGTTTTATCTCAGCGGCGGCGATATCCCGGCCCCTCAGCTGCTGGAGCTGATAATGCAGCATACGCAAACGATACTGGTCCAGACCGGCGACGCAGCGCCCCGGCGCCTGCAATTGGGGCGGCAGGCGCTGTGTCATGAGGGACTTGACGCCTGCCAGGCCATGCTGCCGGCCGATGCGCGCAACCTGGACGCCTTTCGCCTGTTGCAGGAGTATTTTTGTTTTCCCGCCCGGCTACAGTTTTTCAGCATCCAGGGGCTGCAACCCCTGTTCGACGGCGGCGGCAACCGGCAACAGCTGGAGATTATCCTGTTGCTGGACCAGGCCGCGCCCGATCTGGAGCGCCGGGTTGACCGGCAGCATCTGGCGCTGCATTGCACACCGGTGGTCAATTTGTTCCCCCGCGCCGCCGAACGCATCATCCTCAATGAACGCCAGGGCGAATACCCGGTTATCGTGGATACGCTGCATCCGCAGGATTATGAAGTCCACTCCATCGTGCACCTGCACGGCCGCGGTCCGCAGGGTGAAAACGGCTACCGGCGCATATTCAGGCCGTTTTACGATCGGCGGAGCGAGGATGGGCCCGGCGATACGGGTTGGTTTTCCCTGCGCCGGGAGCAGCGCCCATGGCCGGCGACCGCCGATCCGTTGACGCCCTATACCGGCTACAGCGGTTCGCAGGCGTTTATTTCCCTGGCCGATGAGCGGCATCCGCCCTGGCACGGAGAACTGGCCTATCTCAGCGCCGAGGTGCTGTGCTCCAATCGCGACCTGCCGCTCAGGCTGGCGCCGCAGGATCAACGGCTGGTGCTGCGCGATTCCCTGCCGGTACAACGGGTAGTGTTACGCAACGGCCCGAGCCGGCCCCGCCCGGCATTGGCGGAGAGCGAATCCTGCTGGCCATTGGTTAACCAACTGCAGCTCAACTGCGTTAGCCTGCTGGATAATGACGCCGGCGACAGCGGCGCGGCCCTGCGTCAGTTATTACACTTCCATGCCCGGCAGGCGGATATTACCGTCAGGCAACAAATCGCCGGTATCCGTCAATGTTTACCGGTGCCCTGCCACCGGGTCATGGCGCCGCCGGCGTTGGCCCGGCGCGGCGTCAGCCTGCGGCTCAGCGTCGATGAACAGGCGTTTTCCGGCGTCAGCCCCTGGCTGCTGGGCAGCGTGCTGGCGCGGCTGTTTACGCGGCTGGTCACCATCAACAGCTTTAGCGAAACCACGCTGACCTCGGTGCAGCGGGGCAAGATTGGCTATTGGCCGCCATGCCCGGGGGTAAAAGCAGCGTTATGAAAATTTACCGCATTCGATCCTGCCCCGCCGGCCGTTATCCGTCGCCCGTACCGCCCCGACGCGCCGTTATCGCGCCGGCGGCGGGCGGCGATATCGGCGCGGCCTTCTGGGCGGAGCGCGAACGCCGGCCCTGGGCATTCGACCTGTTCCAACTGCTGCGCCGCGTCGATGCCCAGGATGGGCAGCGCTATGGGCTGGGACGCGCGCCGCTGCCGCGCTACGAGCGGCTGCGCCTGGGCCAGCGGCCAACGCTTGGGTTTGCCGCCGCCAATATAACCGCCATCGTCCCCGCCGACGGCGCGCGCAAGCGTCGGCTGGATATCAACGGCTTTGGGCTGTTTGGCCCCAACGGGCCTCTGCCGCTGCATTTAACGGAATATGTTTACCAGCGCCGGCGGCAGGACAAAGATCCGGCCCTGGCGGCCTTTGCCAACCTGTTTCATCACCGCCTGATCACGCTGTTTTATCGCGCCTGGGCCGACGCGCAGCACTGCGTCTCGTTCGACCGGCCGGACAGCCGGCGTTTCGATCATTATGCCGCATGCCTGCTGGGCATAGGCCAGCCCGCAAGGCGGGACGGCGCGTTGGACGCGCAGGCGCGTTATTATATGGCTGGACATTTATCCCGCCGGACCCGCGGCGCCGAGGGACTGCGTTCGGTTATCCAGCATTATTTTGCCGTGCCGGCCGGGGTGCGGGAAAACCTGTTTCAATGGCTTCCGCTGCCCGCCGACTCCCGGCTGCGACTGCACCCCAGGCACCCCAACGCCCGGCTGGGAAAAAGCAGTTGCCTGGGCCTTGCCGCGCCGGATATCCAGTCGCGTTTCGCCGTTGATATCGGCCCGCTGCCGTGGCGGCAGTATCGCCGGTTTTTACCCGCCGGGAGGGGCGGCGCGCTTGGCCAACTGGGTGATTGGATCCGCCAGTACGCCGGTATGGAACTAGCCTGGGAGGCGCGGGTGATCCTGGCGCGAGAGGATTATCAGGGCTGCGTGCTGGGTGGCGGCCAACCGCTGGGACAGGGCAGTTGGCTGGGTGATAACTTTTCAACGGCCCATCGCGGCGACTTTATTTATCGTCCCGACGAGCAGACGGCAGGCTAGCATTCACCGATCCGGTTAATCGCGTTGCCACGCCGGTCATGGCAACCATTACATCGCCCCGGGGTTGCCGCGCGCGCATGGCGGCAATCGGCACAACATCCGTCCTAGCCTTTTGCCATTTCCCGCAGATATACCGTCAAAAAAGTCTCGTTAAACAAGGTGTCGCTCTCGTTTTGCCACTGTTCCACCGCTTGCCGATAGCGCAGGTCGTGCGCAGCGCGCAGCGCAGCCCGTCGTTTTTGCGCACCGATCGCGGGGAAAATACCTCCCCGCACCGGACCAGGAGGCAGGTGCTCCGGCCCGAACCCCGGCAGGACCGCATCAATACAGGCTTGCAGCGCCGCCAGCATCGCCCGCCGCTGCGGGGGAGTGACCTCGCCCATCCCGGTATTCGACGGCGTTGGCGCATCCGGCGAAGTATGGGTCAAGGGCGTCGCGTCCCCGGCCGATCCGGGCCATGGCGCCGGCCAGCGGCTTGCCGGCGGGTTTCCTGGCCGAAACAGCATTAACGGGTCGGTTTCCCCGGTCGCGTAAGGCCGCGCCCTTTGGTTCGCGACCCCCACATCCGCCATAGCCGGCCCGGCCGCGGGCGGCGCGTCGAACAGCGCGGCCAACGTCCGGTCGAGATCGTTTTCCAGTACCGGCGCGCCGGGAAACTGGTTAAGGAAACTCTCCCAGGTCTCCGGCGGATCGCCGCCGTCGGCAAAGGGGCCGTTATTTAAATTTGACTTCTGCGGCGGCATTCTTTTTCACATCCCAACCAAATTCAACCTTCGCGCTCAGGGCGCCGGTGTTTAACTGCTCCCCACAGGTCACCCCGACCACGGAGGGCGAAAAACGATACAGCACCGCCATCGCGCCGGGCGCCACCGCCTGCCCTTCCAGCGCGCCGGTATCGCCATGCGGGGCAATTTCCACCGCGCTCAGCATTACCTCCTGCATTTTAATCAGCAGGTAGTCCTCACTGGATTCGGCCGCCTTTCTCAGTCCCAGTGTCACCGCGGACAAATGCGTGCCTTCGACGCATTTTTTCATCATGGTCGGCATGGCTTTATCGATGCGCGCCAGCACCTCCATCTCGCGCACCACCGCCTTGCCGATGCCGCCGCCGCCGCCGACGCTGTTTTCCGTGGGCTGGGTAATCCGCCAGCGAAAATGCTGTACGTCAATCCAGCCCACATGCTGCTCGTCCTTGGCCTCGCCGGTGACGCTGTCGACCTTGAGATAAATACTGTTATTCATAATGCAGACTCCTTAATCCGGTTAACTATCCGCCTGGGTGTTTTAGTTGCCGCGCTGCTTTAACGAAGGCAGCTTGGACACCAGGCGCAACGATACCGTCAGCCCTTCCAACTGGTAGTGAGGGCGCAGGAAAAATTTCGCCTGGTAATAACCCGGATTATCGGCCAGCTCGTTAACCTGTACCTCGGCGGCCGCCAGCGGACGGCGCGCCTTGGTTTGCTGCGAGGAATTGACCGGGTCGCCGTCGACGTAATTAATGATCCATTTGTTAAGCCAAAGCTCCATATCGCCACGGGTCTGGAAGGTGCCCACTTTGTCGCGCACGATGCATTTCAGGTAATGGGCAAAACGGCAGCAGGCGAACAAATAGGGCAGGCGCGCGGCCAGGTTGGCGTTAGCGCTGGCGTCGGGGTCGCTGTATTCCGCCGGTTTTTGCAGCGACTGGGCGCCGATAAACGCGGCGAAATCAGAATTTTTGCGGTATACCAGCGGCATAAAGCCGTTTTTGGCCAGCTCGGCTTCGCGGCGATCGCTGATGGCGATTTCCGTCGGGCATTTCAGATCCACGCCGCCGTCGTCGGTGGGAAACGTATGGCATAACAAATGATCCACCGCTCCGCCCGATTCCACGCCGCGAATGGAGGTACACCAGCCGTATTCCTGGAACGAACGGTTAATATTCACCGCCATGGCATAGGCGGCGTTCATCCAGGTGAAATTGGCGTGCGTGGCCCCCTCGGTCCGCTCGTCAAAATGGAAAGCGTGGATCGGATTAACGACCGCGTCGTACGGCAAACGCGCCAGCAGGCGCGGCAGCACCAGCCCCAGGTAGCGCGCGTCTTCCGCTTCCCGCAGCATGCGCCAGGCGGCATATTCGGTATTTTGCACGATTTTGCCCAGGTCGCGCGGATTGGATAACTCCTGCCAGGTCTTCATCTGCATTACCCCGGGCGAGGCGCCGCTGATAAAAGGACAATGGGCGGCGGAGGCAATAAGCGCCAGTTCGCTTAACAATTCCACATCCTGCGGGCTGTGATCAAAATAGAAATCGCCGACGATACAGCCCAGCGGCTCGCCGCCGAACTGGCCGTACTCCTCTTCATAGATGCGCTTAAAGATCGGGCTTTGGTCCCAACTGGCGCCTTTATAGCGTTTCAGCATCAGCCCGAGTTCTTTTTTGCTCAGGTTAATCACGCGGATTTTCAGCATGTCGCTGCTTTCGGTATTGCGCACCAGGTAGTGCAATCCGCGCCATGCCCCTTCCAGCCGCTGGAACTCGGGGTGGTGGAGAATGACGTTAATCTGCCGCGACAGGGTCTGGTCGATCAGCGAAACCAGGCCCTGGATGGTGCTGAAGGCATCCCTGGACAGGGTGACCTGATTGGCCAGCGCCTGCTGCGCCATGATCCTGATCGCCCGCTCCAGCGAGGCGTGCGCATGCTCGGTTTTGGGACGGAACTGCTCGTTGATCAGGGTGCCGATGGCCGGCGGCAAAATACGCCCCGCGCCCTCGGCTCCGTACATCGGTGAATAGGTTAAAATATCCAGAATATCCTGCCCGCCGGCGGAAGATGACGTGCCCGCCAGGCCTTGCAGCATCGTGGGATCTTTCAGCACCGAGGCCATCAGTTCCTCGGCGCCGTGTTTACCGTCCATATAGGACAGCAGGTTGGACAGCTGGATATGCGCCTCCAGCAGGACGTTCAGCGGTTCGACCTGGCGCGCGACGGCGTCCGGCAAAAAGTCATCCATCTGGTTAAAGGTGAGCGATACCTCCAGTTCATCCACGCCGGTCAGGGTGTTCTCCACCCGAATAGCCATGGCCGGCTGGAGTGATTTCATCCGTTCGTTAAAATTATCGACGTCGATATCGAGGAATTTACGTTCATCGATACGCACCGGCGGCTCTTCCACCGGGCCGCTTAAATCCGCCATCACCCCCATGACAAAAGGCAACTGTACCGTGCGCTCGGCGCCGTATAATTCAACCTCATATTCAATCTGCACGCGCGGGGCGCGGTTGCGGGATATGAATTTTTGTCCGCTATGTGCGTCTGTCATCTCTCTTGCTCCTTATGGTCTTTACAACCGAAAAAACGCTCCAATTGGCTTACCGCCTCCGGCGCCAGGTTACCCACTATCGCCATAAAGTCCTGGCTCATTAACCCCTGGATCCGGGCGATCATTAACGGCGCCGGATGGCTTGATTCATATTGCGTAAAATAAATCTTCACCTGTTCCAGCGCCCGGTAGGCGTCGTCGCGGGTGAGGATGCCCCCCTCGCGCCATGAAGACGGTTGCGCCGCCGCGGGATCGGTGGAGACGGCGCGGACTGGTACCGGCGATGGCTCAGGCAGATCGGGCGGCGGCATCGTCGCCAGCGCGCGGGACAAGGTGCGCAGCGCGGCCAGCTGGCCGGGCATGTCCGGCAGCGCCGTTTCGCCCAAATGCTCGCGCAGCAGGCAAAACAGGCGCTCCAGGGCGGAGCCAATCAACGGGATATGCCGCGCGTGGGCGGCAAGACCCCGCTGGATGGCGGCGGCCATCCGCGCCGGCCCGCCGGGATACCCCGTGGCCACGGTCCCCAAGCCGTCCAGGGCGGCAACGGCATCGGCAAACGTCAGGCTTTGGCCCGCGTCGCGCGCAAACGGGCTGCGGCGCAGCAGTTTTGCCAGGTCAAAGCTATCGCCCAGCTCGCGCAACAGGTTGATGCGCATCAGGGGATCGGCCTCACCCTCCAGCGCCAGCGGCGGCAGCAGCGGCTGCCAATATCTGCCGAGCGCTTCGCCAATCAGCATGACGCCGTCGGCATAACCGGCCAAGCCGCGCAGGGCGGTCCAGGCTTGGGCAAGCAGCAGCATCACGCGCAGATCTTTGCTGCACGCCAGCAGGTCGAGGGCGTGTTTTTCCACCTGTCGCCAGTCCGGTTCCTGCGCCGGAATCAGGGTATCGCCGAACTGCTGCTCGGCTTTACCGCGCGCCAGCTGGATCATCTGCATAAAGGACAGGTCGTACTCCAGGTTTTCACCGCAGGGCGCGTCGGCGGTGACGGGGGTAAGCAGGTCGTTGATGTTCATAACGGCTCCGGTGGCGCGACACAGCTGAAGTTCGGCAGGATGAAGGGGTTGCGTACGCCGTCCGGCGCAAGTGCCAGCGTCACGTCGCGGCCCGCGACGGTGAAGGTAATCCGCCGCGCGCCGGCGCTGCCCTCCCGCCGGTTTTTGCCGCGATCCAGCAGCCGGTGCAATGCCCAGGGGCCCTGCTGTTCAAGGTGGTGGGTGGCGCCGTCGGCCAGCGTCACGGCCAGCCGTGCCGTGCCCGCGCGCCGTGGCCCCGGCCAGTTGAGGCGATAGGTCATCGACGGGCCATGGTTATAGCTGAGGATTTGTCCGTCGATATCCAGCGACAGGCTGAGGATGTCGTGGTCCATCCCCAGGGGGCGCAGGGTAAAGGAAAACGAGGCATGCGCCGCGCCTGGAGGGAAAAACGCGTCGCCGATATCACGCGCAACGCGGAAAAATTGCAGCAGCGCGTCCCCGGCGGCCTGGTCGCCGGCGTTTAACAACGGGGAAAAGCGCCAGTGGCTTGCGCCGGTATTCACTTTATCCGCCAGGTGTTGCCGCCAGAAACGATCGGCCAGGCCCTTTTCCGGCGCAAACAAACGCGCCAGATCGTCCGGGCTGAGGTCGACGGCGCTTTGGGGAGATAAGGGATAGCGTCCGTCGGCAACCTGCCGGCAATAATCACCGATATGGGTATCAAACTGCTGGCGCAGCCGCTGCAACGCCTGGCGCCGCGTGTCATGGCCGGCCCCCTCGGCCAGCCCGAGCACCAGGCTGCGCAAAGGCTGCGGCAAACTCAGGGCATCGGCCCGCAGCCGGGTCAAGCTATCCCCGGGCGCGGCCGCCGTGTCGCCGCCGTCCTGCAGCGCGACCAGATAGCGATAGACGCTGCCCAACTGCGTCAGGATATCGTCAAACATAATGGCGTCGCCGTTTTCATTGCGCGGGCGGGCCAGATCGATGATATCCCGGTAGTGGTCCCTTGCCACCCGCTCGGGATGGCGCTCTTCATCCTGGAGGTCCGGGCGGGAAAATACACTGTCAAGCAGGCGGCGGGTGCCGGCGCTGAACTGCCGGCTGATATCCGGCAGCGTGGCGTCCGCCGCCCGCGGCGGTGATAACGCGAGCACCGGAGCGATGTTCACCACCAGGCTGCGCAGCGGGGAACGCTCGCCGGACAGGACGCGCGCGCTGTTGATGCGCCGGTTCAGGTCCGGCGCCGGCATCAGGCCGATATCGCCGAGAAAGCTATCCCAGCGGGTAATAAAATCGTTCATGTACCAGTAGCGGACATTGGCGGACAGATCCTCGTCATCCCGCGGCATAGCCTGGTTTAGCACCCAAATATCCTCATGCTGTAACACGCCCAGGGTCGCTGCGACCTGTGGATGGAAACCATGCCAATACCCCTCGGGGGTAAACAGCCCGGGGACACCATCCGTTATAGGCAGGCCGCTCTTGCGCGCCAGCTCATGTTCCGCCGGCGCGCCGGCCAGATCGATAAGGCTAAGGGACTTGAACCGTTGGTCCCGGATATGCGATAGCTTGAGCCGCTGATAGGCGCGCTGGGACAGCGTCAACTGCCGGATGGCGGACTGCGCCGCCTCGACCAGGCGTAGGTCCGGGCCATAGGGCGAGCCCAACGGCGCGCTGGCGATCAGTTGCGCGAGATGCCGGCGTAGTTGGCCGCGCTCCGTGGCATCAAGCTGCGCTGCGCCCGGCATGGCCGACAGCGTCATCAGCACCCAGGCCAGTAAAAATTCACCATCGTAATACTGCGGCTGATGCAGCATCTGATAGGCTTTCAGCGCCTGGTAGGTAAAATCCGTCTCGCCGAAATCCGCCCGGGACAACACCGTGGCGACCTGCTGCGCCACCAGCGGCAGCAATACGCGCTTCAGGGCATGCTGGTAGACCAGTTCGCCGGCGCCGTGCAGCGTATGGCCCCGGTACAGGCCCATACGATAATCCAGCGGGGGATGGCGGTGATCGAAGCGATCGTTCCCGGCCCATACGCCCAGGCCGTTAAAAAAGGGCAGCAGTTGTCGCAGCCCGGGGGCGGAGGCGCCAAGAATGGCTGCGCTGAGCTGCTCCAGCGCCTGGGTGCGCACCTGCACCTGGGCCAGGTACAGGCGGTTGTTGTGGTAACTGGCAACGCAATATCCGCCCGTCGCCAGCAGCAGCGCGGATAACAATCCTCCGGCCGCGGCATAACCCAATCGCCGGCGATAGACGCCCCGGCGGCGGGTGCCGGCCAGGTTGCTTTCGGCCAGGATAATGTCCCTGAATAACGCCTTCAGAAAATAACTTTGCGGCGGCGGGGCCTCATTGGCCGGTGGCATCGCCGCCGCGAAACGGTGGTCGAACAGATCGTCCTGGCGAAAGGTAAGTGCGCTGGCGGCCGGGCTGGTTTTCTGGTTGGCGCTGGTGAGCCAAAGGCCCCTGGGCGCGGACACGGGACCATCGTGGGACGGCGCAAAAATAATTGCCAGATAGTGCAGCAGCGGAGGCCGCAGCGCGGCAAAGGCCTGCGGCAGGGCGAAGCTCCCGGCCCGCAGACGCGGATCCGTCTCCGCCAGCAGCGTATCCGCCAGCGCATCGTTCAGCCGCCGCTGCAACCGGTCACAGGCATCCTCGAAGACGCGCGGCGGCGAACTTTCGCTATCGGGTCCGGCCGGCCACGGAAAACTCACACCCCAGGACTGCTCCAGCTCGGGCCCGTCGAAGCGGCTGAAATACTGGCTGAACCCGGCCAGGCGATCGGCCTTGGTGATGATGATATAGACCGGTATGGCGATATTGAGCTGCCGGCGCAGCTCAAGCAGGCGGCGGCGCAAGATCCCGGCCTGCCGGTCGTGTACATCCCGCGAGGCTTGCAACAGGTCCTGGACGCTTATCGCCAGCACCACGCCGTTGACCGGCTGGCGGGGACGATAGCGCTTGAGCAAGACCAGCAAACGCCGCCACCGGTCGCCGCCGTCATCCAGAAAGCTGCCGGCGGGACTAATCAATACGCCACGGGACGCAAAATACCACTCGCACGGGCCTGGCGCCGGCCGGCCGGCGGCCGGTTCCCCTGGTGCGAGAAAATCCAGCCCGGCATGTTTTAATGCCCTGGACTTGCCGCTGCCGGCGGCTCCCACCACCAGATACCAGGGCAGGTGATACAGACAGGCGCGCCCGTTGCCCGGCAGCCAGAATTTTGTCAGTCCGCCGCCGCGACAGTAATGCCGCCTCAGCGTCCTAACCGCCTGTTTAAAGCCCGCGGCCAGCGTCTGCGCTTCCATCGCCTCCGGCAACGGCGCCGGGCTTAGCGGCTGCAGTTGCCGGCGCAGGCTACGTTGGAAACAGGCCCGGCGCGTCAGGGCAACCAACCGTAACAGCAGCCAGAGCGCCGCCGCCGCGCCGGCCACCTGATAGCGGACAACGGCCGGCGCCAGGGGACGCGCTTCGCCGACGGCAAGCGAGGGCCCGATAAACCACACCATCAGGCCAAACCCCGCCACCCCGATAATGCCGCGCAATAATCCAAGGCCGCGCAGCGCCCGCAACACCCTTAACATACGGTTATTTCCTGCTTCATTCGCTGTCGCTTTTGGCGGCGGCCAGAGTAAATATAATGTCGATGCGCCGGTTAATGGCGCGGTTTTCCGGCGTGGTATTCGGCACCAACGGCGCCTGGCCGGCGGCGCTTTCGACCGTTACCCGTCCCGGCTGGTGCAGCGCCGGGCGCAGTATCCGGGCAACGGTTTCGGCGCGCGCCAACGCCAGCGCGTGGTTAGAGGTAAAAGCGGCGCCGTGGATCCGCTGGTTATCGCTGTGCCCGCGCACCGTTACCGCACCGGTGGTGAACGCCAGATGCCGGGCAATCAGCCGGATAGCCGGCTGATATGAGGCGTCAAGGCGCGCGGAGGCGGAAGCGAACAGATCGCCGCCCAGCAGGGTAATGGTCGCCCGTTCATCCTGTAAGGCCACCGCGACGCGGCTGACGGCGATATCCTCCGCCAGGGCCTGCATCAGCTCCGCCAGCGAAAACTCGCCCACCGGCGACGAAGGCTTGGGCAGCGGCAGGCTGAACAGCATGTTTTGTACCCGGCCGGCGGCGGCATCCAGCCGGCTATTAAGGTCGATATACAGGAAACACAGCAGGATGCAGCACAACAAGAAGCACAGCGGCAGCGCCAGCCTGGCCCGGGACGGCCGCCGCGGCGCGGACCTTCGCGGACAGGGTCCGCCCAGGGAACGGGCGTAATCGCCCCTGGCGCCGCGAATCTGTTGCGCCAGCCGCTGGGTCAGGATTTCCAGCCGGTAGATGCCGTTCTCCATCACCCGGTAGCGACCGCCGAAACCCAATAACAAACAGAAGTAGATCACTTCCAGCAGATCGATATGCGCCTGCGGCTGTTGCAGCAGCGTCGCCATCAGCTGAAAAAACTTCTCGCCGCCGTTGGTTTCATTATGAAAAGCCACCAGCAGGCCGTTGCCCGCCCAAATACTGCTTTTGCCCCAGTCGGTCAGCGCCACGGCTTCATCCAGCGACGTGCACAGGCAGTAACGCGCGCCGATAACGACGTTATAATCCTGTCCATCCTCCCGGCAAACCTGCTCAAAACGGCGCACCTCGTTGATCATCTGCAACCGCAGCGCCCCTGCGTCCGCGGGCGGCGGCGCCAGGCGAAAATGGGCCACGGCGTTCAGCAATGGACAGGCCGCGGCCAATAGCTGGTTGGGTTGCGCGGCGCGCAGGCGGTCGCGGCTTATCATGGCTGATCACCGCCCAGCGCGGAGGATCGCCTTACCGCCCACAGCGTAATATCCAGCCGGGCGAACTCGCCGGTGAGATACAGGGCGAAGACGCCGTTTATTGCCAGCGGTTGCCATAACCCGCCGCTGTGCTCCAGGGCGAAATAGCTGGCGCCTTTACGCAGGGGAAGCTGTCGGGGCGCCTGCGGCAGGGGGCGCAGGGGAATGCCCGGCAACTGCAATTGCACCACGTCGCGGATGCGGCACACCGGCGCAATCTTTATCTGCGCCAGGAACGCGCTCATTGGCGCCCCGGCTGCCAGTTCCCCCACCGCCAGCACAAAATCGAACCGGTCGAGCATCGCTTTATCCGGCAGGGTGGCCAGGTTCAGGCCCGGCATACGCTCGGTCAACGGCAGGGGGATGGCGCTCTCTTCCAGGGCGATAAACAATCCCTGGCGCAGCAAAGACATCAGGGCCTCAAAACAGCCGCCGGTATCCGCATGGTCATAACGGGGAATATCGCCCTCGAAGGCATGAGGTGCCCGGTATATCGCCAGTTCCAGCGCGAACGGCAGCCATTCGGCGAACAATCGCTCGGGATGTACCCGGGGAGCGTGCAGTAGGTGGCTGACCCTGGCGCTGAATCGGTGGAGCAGCGCCTGCAGCATCAGGTCCGCCGCCGTCATGTCCCGTCCCTCTTCCCGCCGTTGCAAATGGCGTCCCAGCCGCTGGCGGCGCTGCTGCAGCAATCCCGCCAGTTCCTGGGCCATACCGCGCAAGCTAGGGCTGACCCGGCTGTCCAGCAGGGGAGGAATAAAATCCTGGTCCAGCACGACGCAGCCGTCGCGGTCTTTTTCCAGCACCCGTACCGCGCCCATGGCCTGCCATTCGCCGTTAAGCTCGTTTTGCGGCAATAACCGCAGGCGCAGCCTGCCGCACTGGATCTTCGCGCTGCCCATCGACAGCGCATTGGCATCATTGATCTCTTTTTCAAAGGCCAGATACCGGGCCGGCGAATCCGCGGCCTCATTAAATATCACCGTTTCCCGCCCCTCTCGCCGGATGGGCAATGCCAGCACGATGGTCAACGCGCCGCAGCCGGCGCGGATATCCAGCGCCGCCGGGGCGTCACCGGCATCGGCAAATTCAAACGGCGTGCCGTCCGGCAGGATGCCGGCGGCGGCGGCCAGCGCCACCTTGCCCAGCGACAGCAGGCTTTCGTCCATCCGCAGCACGGAAAACCCCCAGGGATAGAGGCCCTCCCGCATGCTCCATTGCCGAAGTTCCAGATAGTCTTCGGCCTGCTGGAAATGGTGTGGGCGCAGGAACATACCTTCGGTCCAGAGTACTTTATGGCTATTTTTCATCATTATTTACCTGCAACCCGTCCGCGGTGACGATAATCACCCGGTCCGGGCCGGGCGGGGACGACGGCCAGAGTCGGGTCCATAGCGGGGGCTCCGGCGACGGCGGCAAGGGCAGAACCAGCCGCCAGCGTTGAACGGTGATGTTTTTGTATTCGGCAAACAAGCCCAGATAACGCGCGTCGGGAGACATAACCAGCGGCAGGGTCCGGGACGCCTCGCCGGGCAGCAGGAAAATCTCCTCGCCGCCAAGGCCATTGCCCGCCAGCGCCGTATGCGCGTCATGTTGCAGTTCCTGATAGCCGGCCGACAAAAAACGGGCCTTATGGCTAAGCTGCCATACGGTGATTTTTAACGGCGCGCCCTGATTCAGCGGGCCATGGGCGATAAACTCCAGCGAACTGGTCCGGCCATAACCGCCCTGCGGTTTTTCGCCCCCGGCGCAGCCGGTGATAAACATCATCAAGGCCAGGACGCCCGCGAAAAACGGATAACGGCGCCGGGGAAAACGTGACGGCATAAATATGTCCTGTTACCGGCGGGCGGTTATAACCCGAGCATCATGATTTTCAACTGGCTGGGAATCAGCCGCATCCCCACCATATTGGTACCGTTTTGTAAACTCAGGCTGGTCACGCGGGTGGCGGGAGAGCCTTTGATCAGGGTGGTAAAGGCGCCGGTTAGATGGCGCGAGGTTCCCATCACCGTGCCCGACATCACTCCCAGGTTAATGCCGGGGTTATCGCCAAAACTGGCATAGGTGAGGGTCGCCATATTGTGCGCGGGCAGCCCGCCGAACAGGATGGTATAGGTATGCGGTGTCGCCATGCAGCCCAGCGCCATATTGGGGTAAGGGACAGGCACGGGTACCGGCGTCGGTGTCAGGCACACGTCGGGGAAAGCCAAATCCATGCCGAATAATTGACAATTCGCAAACATATCCTTTTCCCTTCCACACGGTCGTACGCCAAAAACATTGACGACAACGCTACCAAATAAACGCCAAAAACCTCTACGGCGTTTACCTGATTTTATGCTCAACCGTTGTCTTGCCGGCGGGCGCGGGATGACCGGTTTTTCACCGGGAACGCTATCGTCACATTGCCGGTCGGTTTGAAAACGCGGGCAAATAGCGTTTATTTTGTGATATGTTTTTATCCGTTGCGCCAGCCGTGGAGTATTGTCCCGATGATCAACCTGCTTGCCGTTTCCGGCTATCGTTCGCTGCGTAACCTGGTGCTGGAACTGGGGCAAATTACCGTGATAACCGGACCGAACGGCGCGGGTAAATCCAGTATCTATCGCGCGCTGAATCTCCTGGCCGATATTGCCCAGGACCGCATAGTGCAGTCGCTGGCCGCCGACGGCGGCCTGGCATCCACCTTGTGGGCCGGGCCGGAAACCTTTTCGCGCGCGATCATCACCGGCAGCGTTCCCCTTCAGCGTCCCCATGCGCGGCAGGCGCCGGTCAGCTTAAGGCTGGGGTTTGCCGGCGACGACTATGGCTACGCCATTGATTTGGGGCTGCCGGAAAGGGTCCCGCCCTCCGCGTCGATGTTCTCACGCGATCCGCATATCAAAAGCGAAGTGGTCTGGCATGGCCCGCTATACGGCAAAAGCGCGGCGCTGGCGGATCGCCATGGGCCTGCCGTGCGGGTACGCGACGAACGGGGCGTCTGGCAGAAACCCTTCCATAACCTGGCGCCGTTCGACAGCATGATGACCCACTGCATCGATCCGCAAAACGCGCCGGAGCTGCTGATGCTGCGCGAAACCATGCGCGGCTGGCGTTTTTACGATCATCTGCGCACCGACCGCGACGCCCCGGCGCGCCGTCCGCAGATCGGCACCTATACGCCGGTGCTGGCCGCCGACGGCGCCAACCTCGCCGCCGCCGTCCAGACCATTTATGAAATTGGTTTTGGGGAGGATTTGGACGAGACCATCCATGACGCGTTTCCCGGAGCCGCCCTGCACGTCGCGCAAAACGACGGTTACCTGGAGCTGCGCATGTCGCAGCACGGGCTATTGCGCGCCTTAAAGGCCGCTGAACTGTCGGACGGCACGCTGCGCTTTTTGCTGCTGGCGGCGGCGCTGCACTCGCCGCGCCCGCCGGCGCTGATGATCCTTAACGAACCGGAAACCAGCCTGCACCCGGAGCTATTGCCGGCCCTGGCGCGCCTGGTTGGCAACGCGGCGCGGCGCACGCAGATGGTGATTGTTTCCCATGCCGTCGACCTGGTGGACGAGCTGCGCTCGGCCTCGGCGATTACGCCGGCGGTGCTGGAAAAACGGCTGGGGGAAACGCTGATTAAAGATGACGACGCGCCGGTATGGCATTGGCCGGCGCGCTGATGCTAATGGCCCTGTTGTTGTTCAATACGCGCCAGGTCACGGTAAATAACGCTGTATCCTGACCTGGCGGTTCTTTTTCCACCGTTTTTCCAACAGCCGTAGCCTGAACGGCGGCTGCGCAGTAAGCACAGGGTGGCGACGCGCTATCCCGCGCGTCACCCAAGCTATTGCCGCGCTGCCGGGCATACTGCCTGACCGAGCTGTGGCTGGCTTAACTTGGCCAGGAGATCCGGATGGGCAACCAGATAGCTTTCAACGATGTACTCTATTTCTGCCTGCTGCCGGGCGGTAAAATCGCCGGTGGCCGGATCCGGAGTGGGGGCGGGCACCGGCGATACCGCCCATAACAGGCAGGAAACCGACAGGCATGCCATAAACAACAATAGATTAACGACAAAATATTTCATTTTCTTGCCGACCTCATACTTATGATAGCGCGATAATTCGCACTTTCGCCCTGCCGCCGCCTTTCTTTTACCCAGGCGTCGGGTTGAACCGTCCGCCGTCGGACCCTTAGCGCACCCGAGGAGTGTTACCCTCGGGTTCGGTCTCCAGATAAATATCCGCGCGGGAAATGCTCCAGACAAAATTTCTTTTATTAATAGGTTCATAACCCATTTTTTCATATAGCCACGGGGCATAGGTGGTCACCAGCATAATGCGCCTTAACTCCGACATCAGCGGATGGTCCAGGCAGCAGCCCATCAGCCAACGGCCCAGGCCGGCCCCGCGGTATGCCGGCATGATAAACACGTCGCACAGATAACCGAAGGTGGCGAAATCGGTGATCACGCGGGTAAAGCCAATTTGCCGGGTTTTCCGGTACAGGCCGAAACACAGGCTGTTGTTTATCGATTGCCGCACCCGCGCTTTATCGATGCCTTTTGCCCAATGGGATTGAGTCAGGAACTGGTGGATAACATCGATATCCAGCAAACTCCGGTCGGTACTGACCTGGTAAATATCTTTACTCCATGTGAATACCGGCTCATTTTCCACTGCTTTTTTATCGGTCCTCGTCGCTGTGGTCATATCCTGCGCCAGGCTTTTCTGATAAAGATATTGTGGGTTCTTCATGATAAAACATAGCTCCGCTCATTTAGCCATACTATTCAAATAACACCTCATACCGCTCAGTCCATTTAAATTAACGTATCACTTCCTGTTGTATTCAGAGGGTGTTCTGACGTTAGATTAAGAATAGAAGTTCAAATATAAAAATTTTATAAAAAATAAAGATAAAGATGTAATTTTTACGTATTGATACCGACGCCCTGGCGGATGGACGACAACCAGATACGGGTTGGCATCGGTGCCGGCCAGCCGGTACCTCAATCACATGGCCAAGGCTATACATGGCGAATGCCGAAGCCGGGAAATGTTAGGCACAGTTATCGGCCCGAATAAACTCAGGATAGCGGGTAAAGGATAAAACCGTCGTAAAAAGAGAGGATTGGCATATAAATTTTTTATATAAACATGGGTGATAATAATCATGGCAAAAACAATATAATTTCGGACTGCGATTTTTATAAAATTTTTATATCCAGCCCAGGTAATTTTACATTAACTTTTCATACAAAAATTTACACTCGCTCCACCTGGGAAATCCCTGTGGAGGTGCACTGTGAGTATTGGATTGATAACCGGCATCGTGCTGGTGTTTTTACTGCTGGGCTATTTGGTCTATGCCCTGATTAATGCGGAGGCATTCTGATGGCTTCCAGCGCGTTTTTGCTCATCTTCAGCTATCTGGCCGTACTGCTGATCCTGGCGCGTCCCCTGGGGCAAGGGCTGACCAGATTTATCAATGATAAGCCCGCCCCCGGTTTCGCCGGTATCGAGCGCCGGTTATGGCGTCTGTGCGGCGTGTACAAACAGGATATGAACTGGCGCGGCTACCTGCTGGCCATTTTGTTGTTTAACCTGCTCGGCATTATCGTGCTGCTGGCCATGTTGATGCTGCAGGACCACCTGCCGTTGAACCCACGGCATCTGCCGGCCCTGTCCTGGCATCTGGCGCTCAACACCGCGATCAGTTTTGTCACCAACACCAACTGGCAGTCCTATGCCGGCGAAAGCACCATGAGCTATTTCAGCCAGATGGTGGGGTTAACCGTGCAGAACTTCCTGTCGGCGGCCACCGGCATCGCCGTGGCGTTTGCGCTGATCCGGGGATTTGCCAACCGCTCGGTGGCAACGCTCGGCAACGCCTGGCGCGATATGGCGCGCATCACCCTTTATGTCCTGTTGCCGATTGCGCTGCCGATCGCGCTGGTGAGCATCAGCCAGGGCACCCTGCAGAATTTCAGCGATTATCTCAGCCTGACGACGCTTGAGGGCGCGCAGCAGACGTTGCCCATGGGACCGGTGGCTTCGCAGGAAGCGATAAAAATGCTCGGCACCAACGGCGGCGGCTTCTTTAACGTTAACTCCGCCCATCCGTTTGAAAACCCGAACCTCATCACCAACTTTATCCAGATGATTGCCATTTTCCTGATCCCGGCGGCGCTGTGCTTCGCCTTTGGTAACGCCGTGCGCGATCGGCGCCAGGGCCATGCCCTGCTCTGGGCCATGTCGCTGATGTTTATCGCCGCCGTGGCGGTGGTGATGTGGGCGGAGCTGAGCGGCAATCCGCACTTCCTGCAGTTGGGGGCGGACAGCGCCGTCAATATGGAAGGCAAGGAGACCCGTTTCGGCATCCTAAACTCCAGCCTGTTTGCGGTGATAACCACCGCCGCCTCCTGCGGGGCGGTTAACGCCATGCATGATTCCTTTACCGCGCTGGGCGGCATGATGCCCATGTGGCTGATACAAGTCGGCGAGGTGATCTTTGGCGGCGTCGGCTCGGGCCTGTACGGCATGCTGCTGTTCGTGCTGCTGGCGGTGTTTATCGCCGGATTGATGATCGGCCGCACCCCGGAATACCTCGGTAAAAAGATCGAAGTGTGGGAAATGAAAATGACCGCCATCGCGATCCTGATCACCCCCGCCCTGGCGCTGCTGGGCACCGCGCTGGCCATGATGACCGAGGCCGGGCGCGCCGGGATGCTCAACCCCGGCACGCACGGCTTTAGCGAAGTGCTCTACGCCGTTTCTTCCGCCGCCAATAACAACGGCAGCGCCTTTGCCGGCCTGAGCGCCAACACCCCGTTCTGGAATCTGCTGCTGGCGGTCGCCATGCTGCTGGGCCGCTTTGCGGTCATCGTGCCCGTCATGGCCATTGCCGGCTCGCTGGCGATAAAAAAAGTCCAGCCGGTCGGCAGCGGCACGCTGCCCACCCATGGCCCGCTGTTTATTTCGCTGGTCATCGGCTCGGTGCTGCTAGTAGGTGCGCTTAACTTTATCCCCGCACTGGCGCTTGGCCCGGTGGCGGAACATTTGCAACTGCTTGGTCATTAATCGCCGGAGAATTTAGCCATGAGTCGTAATCAAAAAGCGCTGTTTGACGGAGCGTTGATCCGCGCCGCTCTTGCGGATGCGTTTAAAAAGCTGGATCCACGCGTGCAGTTCCGCAATCCGGTGATGTTTGTCGTCTACCTGGGCAGTATCCTGACGCTGTTGCTGTCCATGGGCATGGCGGCGGGGCTGACCGAGGGTGATGCCGGCTTTACCGCCCACGTCTCGCTCTGGCTGTGGTTTACCGTACTGTTTGCCAATTTTGCCGAGGCGTTGGCCGAAGGACGCAGCAAGGCCCAGGCGGAAAGCCTGAGAGGCGTGAAAAAAACCAGCTGGGCGAACAAACTGGCCGAGCCGCGTTACGGCGCCGCTATCCAGAAAGTGGCCGCCGATTCGCTGCGCAAGGGCGATGTGGTACTGGCCGAGGCGGGAGATATTATCCCCTGCGACGGCGAAGTGATGGAAGGCGGCGCCTCCGTGGATGAAAGCGCCATTACCGGTGAATCCGCGCCGGTGATCCGCGAGTCGGGCGGCGACTTTGCCTCGGTAACCGGCGGGACGCGCATTTTGTCCGACTGGCTGGTGATAAAATGCAGCGCCAATCCGGGCGAAACCTTCCTGGATCGCATGATTGCCATGGTGGAAGGCGCCAAGCGGCGTAAAACACCCAATGAAATCGCCCTGACCATCCTGCTGGTGGCGCTGACCATCGTCTTCCTGCTGGCGACGGCGACGCTGTATCCGTTCTCGGCCTGGGGCGGCGCGCCGGTGACCATTACGGTGCTGGTGGCCCTGCTGGTCTGCCTGATCCCGACCACCATCGGCGGCCTGCTGTCGGCCATCGGCGTGGCCGGGATGAGCCGCATGCTGGCGGCCAATGTCATCGCCACCAGCGGACGCGCGGTCGAGGCGGCGGGCGATATCGACGTCCTGCTGCTGGATAAAACCGGCACCATCACGCTCGGCAACCGTCAGGCCACCCGCTTTATGCCCGCGCATGGCGTGAGCGAAGAAGAATTGGCCAACGCGGCGCAGCTGGCTTCGCTGGCCGATGAAACGCCGGAAGGCCGCAGTATCGTGGTGCTGGCAAAGCAGAAATTTAACCTGCGCGAGCGTAATCTGCAAAGCCTGGACGCGACCTTTATCCCGTTCTCGGCGCAGACGCGCATGAGCGGCGTGAATATACAGCAGCGCATGATCCGTAAGGGGGCGGTGGATTCCATTCGCCGGCATATCGAAAGCAACGGCGGCCGTTTTCCCGCCGAAGTCGTCATTCTGGTCGAAGAGGTGGCGCGCACCGGCGGCACGCCGCTGGTGGTGGCGGAGGATGCGCGCGTCATGGGCGTGGTCGCCCTGAAGGACATCGTCAAGGGCGGCATTAAAGAACGCTTTGCCGAACTGCGCAAGATGGGCATCAAGACCGTAATGGTCACCGGCGACAACCCGCTGACCGCCGCCGCCATTGCCGCGGAAGCCGGGGTGGATGATTTTCTCTCCGAAGCCACGCCCGAAGCCAAGCTGGCGTTGATCCGCCAGTACCAGGCCGAGGGGCGGCTGGTGGCCATGACCGGCGACGGCACCAACGATGCGCCCGCGCTGGCGCAGGCGGATGTGGCGGTGGCCATGAATTCCGGGACCCAGGCGGCAAAGGAGGCCGGCAATATGGTGGACCTGGATTCGAACCCCACCAAGCTGCTGGAGGTGGTGCATATCGGTAAACAGATGCTGATGACGCGCGGTTCGCTGACCACCTTCAGCATCGCCAACGATGTCGCCAAATATTTTGCCATTATACCGGCCGCGTTTGCGGTGACCTATCCGCAGCTGAATATGCTTAACGTCATGCACCTGCACTCGCCCGGCTCCGCCATTTTATCGGCGGTGATATTTAACGCCTTGGTGATCGTCTTCCTGATCCCGCTGGCGCTGAACGGCGTAAGTTATCGTCCCATGGGGGCCGCCGCCTTGCTGCGCCGCAACCTGTGGATCTATGGCATGGGCGGCCTGCTGGTACCCTTTGTCGGTATCAAGCTGATTGATTTAATATTGACCGTTTTAGGTCTGGGCTAAGAGGAACCATCATGAGCCAATTACGTCCCGCCTTGATTTTGCTGGTCTTGCTGACCCTGATCACCGGTGTTGTTTATCCTTTATTAACCACCCAGCTGGCGCAGTGGTGGTTTCCCGCCCAGGCCAACGGCTCGCTGCTGGACGCCGGCGGTGAAAACCGGGGCTCCGCGCTGATAGGGCAGACCTTTACCCGGCCGGAATATTTCCAGGGCCGCCCGTCGGCCACCGGGGATACGCCCTATAATCCCCTGGCCTCGTCGGGCAGTAACCTGTCCGCCAATAATCCGGCGCTGGACGACGTGGTAAAACAGCGCGTGGCGGCACTGCGCGTGGCCAACCCGCGGGCCGACGGCCCGATCCCGGTGGATCTGGTCACGGCGTCCGCCAGCGGCCTGGACCCGGATATTTCGCCGCAGGCCGCCCAGTGGCAAGCGCCCCGTGTCGCGGCAACGCGCCATCTGCCCCAGGAGCGGGTGCGCCAATTGATTGAGGACCATACGTCACGACCACTACTGGGTTTTCTCGGCGAACCGACGGTGAACGTACTGAAACTCAACCTGGCGTTGGATGATCTCCCCAAGTCTTAAGGACGCCCCATGAGCGATGATGAACCCCAGCGCCCCGACCCGGACGCGTTATTATTGCAGGCCGGTATTAAAAAACGCGGCAAGCTGAAAATCTATTTCGGCGCCTGCGCCGGCGTGGGTAAAACCTGGTCTATGCTGCAGGAGGCCCGTCGCCTGCGGGCGCAGGGACTGGAGGTGCTGGTGGGGGTGGTGGAAACGCATGGGCGCGTTGAAACCGAGGCCTTGCTGGATGGGCTAACCCTGCTGCCGCGGCGGCCGACCGGCCGGCACAAGCATCAGGAGTTTGACCTGGACGCCGCGCTGGCCAGGCGCCCGGCGGTGATCCTGATGGACGAGCTGGCGCATACCAATGCGCGCGGCTCGCGCCATCCCAAGCGTTGGCAGGATGTCGAAGAGCTGCTTGACGCCGGCATCGACGTCCTGACCACCATCAACGTCCAGCATCTGGAAAGCCTGAACGACGTGGTAAGCGGCGTGACCGGCATCCGGGTGCGGGAAACCGTGCCGGACCCGTTTTTCGATTCGGCGGATGAGGTGGTGCTGGTGGATCTCCCCCCCGACGATCTGCGCCAGCGCTTGAAAGAAGGCAAGGTGTATATCGGCGATCGCGCCGAGCGGGCCATCGAAAATTTTTTCCGCAAAGGCAACCTATTTGCCCTGCGCGAGCTGGCCTTGCGCCGTACCGCCGATCGGGTGGACGACCAGATGCGGGTCTGGCGCGACGCCCTGGGAGGCGAGGACAAGGTATGGCATACGCGCGACGCCATCCTGCTGTGCATCGGCAATAATTCCGGCAGCGAAAAACTGGTGCGCACCGCGGCCCGGCTGGCCGCCAAGCTCGGCAGCGTCTGGCATGCCGTCTACGTGGAAACCCCCTCACTGCACCGCCTGGCCGAATCGCGTCGCCGCAGTATCCTGCGCACCCTGCAGCTCGCCCAGGAACTGGGCGCGGAAACCGCCACCCTGTCCGATCCCAGCGAGGTGAACGCGGTGCTGCGCTACGCCCGCGAGCACAACCTGGGTAAAATCATCACCGGCCGCCGCCCGGCCAAACGCTGGCGCAGGGACAGCTTTGCCGACCGGCTGGGCCAGCTCGGCCCCGATCTGGATCTGATGATAGTGGCGCTGGACGAGCCTCCGGCCGATGCCCCGGGCAGGCTGGCGGACAGCCGGTCCTTTACCGATAAATGGCGGGTGCAGTTGCGCGGGTGCCTGGTGGCGGTAGTGCTCTGCGCCCTGATTACCATCGGCGGCCGCTGGCTGCTGCCCGGCGTGGATCCCACCAATCTGGTGATGATCTATTTGCTCGGCGTGGCGATCGTGGCGCTGCGCTACGGCCGCTGGCCGTCGGTAGTGGCGACCATCCTCAACATCGTTATTTTTGATATGGTGTTTATTGCGCCTACCGGCACCGTGGCGGTGTCGGATGTGCAATATCTCTTCACCTTCGGCGTGATGCTGGCGGTGGGCATCATCATCGGCAACCTGACGGCGGGTGTGCGCTACCAGGCGCGCGTGGCGCGCTATCGGGAACAGCGCGTGCGCCACCTGTATGAAATATCCAAGGCGCTGAGCGGCGCGCGCGGCATGGATGAAATTGCCCATACCTGCCAGCGCATCATCGACAGTACCCTGCAGGCACGCAGCGAATTGCTGCTGCCGCAGGAAAACGGCGAGCTGGAGGCCATCGGCACCGTGCCGAACCTGACGGCGATCCCCGATCGCGCCATCACGCGCTGGAGCTTTGACAAGGGGCAACCCGCGGGCGCCGGCACCGATACGCTGCCCGGCGTGCCCTATCAGATCCTGCCGTTGAAAACCGCCGGCAAGACCCTGGGGCTGCTGGTGATTGAGCCGGCCAACCTGCGTCACCTGATGATCCCTGAACAGCAACGCATGCTGGAAACCTTTACCGTGCTTATCGCCGGCGCCCTGGAGCGCATGTTGCTTACGCGCAGCGAAGAGCACGCGCGGCTGGCCGCCGAACGCGAGGAGCTGCGCAATGCGCTGCTGTCCGCCCTGTCCCACGATCTGCGCACCCCGTTGACGGTTTTGTTCGGCCAGTCGGAAATCCTGACCCTCGACCTGGCCGCCGAGGGCTCTAGATACGCGCCGCAGGCCAGCCAGATCCGCCAGCAAACCTTAAGCACTATCCGGCTGGTGAATAATATGCTGGATATGGCGCGCATCCAGTCCGGCGGACTCAACCTGCGCGCCGAATGGGTGGCGCTCGAAGAGGTGGTCGGCAGCGCGCTGAAAATCATGGAGCCGTCGCTGTCCAAGCGCCAGATCAGGCTCGACCTGCCGGATCACCTGGTATTGATCAAAGCCGACGGCACCCTGCTTGAGCGGGTGTTCACCAACCTGCTGGAGAATGCGCTCAAATATGCGGGAGATCACGCGCAGCTGGGCATCCGCGCCTATGAGCAGCGCGACCGGTTGGAAATCGAGGTTTGGGACAATGGCCCGGGTATCCCGGAAGGGCAGGAACTCAAGATCTTCGAAAAATTCGCGCGCGGCAACAAGGAATCGGCCGTGCCCGGCGTAGGCCTGGGGCTGGCTATCTGCAAGGCGATTATAGAAATGCACGAAGGGCATATCCGCGCCGGCAACCGACCGGAAGGCGGCGCCTGCTTTTATATTACCCTGCCCATCACCCAACCGCCCATAGTGCCCGGGTATGCCGAAGAAGCGCAATGAACACCGTATTGATCGTGACTGCTGGCACGTGTCCGGGTCGCGTTGCGCCGGCGGGATACCGGGCAGGATTTCCAGGCGGCGATGGTTTCCCGCACAAAATCCTGGTACCGGCGCAACGGGTGTCCCAGCATCGATTCCAGACGCGGCGCGACATCCGGTCCCGCCGTCATGCCGTCCCGCTGGAAGGCCCGCATCATGGTGCGTATATGGCGCGGCCGGCATTAGAGGATAAGCGCCTGACGCGCTGGGGCACGTTGGAAGGTAAGCACTTGATTTCCCCACCGCAATGCGCAGCGTGGCATAACCCAAATCGACAATAACGCTCCAGCCTCAGATAGCTGGGCAATGTTATTTCCTCTCCCTGGCTCCGCTATCATGATTACCCGGACAACCGGATCATATATCGATACGATCGCGCCATACTTCCGCTATCAACTGATTTTGCATCAGCGCTTGCCAGGCATCTTCAACAGGCTTTGGGATATCCACATGGCAGATAAAACGTTTCCCTTTCGGGCCATATCCTTGTTGATCATCTCGCAAACGGGGAATTTCACCCAATAATAATGATATAAAACGATTTACCGGCCAGAGACCATCATGCCGGCCACCGGAAAAGCCGATGCCGCTGTTGGTGTTGGCCAGATGGGGAATATAGGTCGGCCAGTTGATAAATGTCGGCCGGTTGACCGCGTCTGACCAACAATGCCGAAAGGTGGCATCGGTCCGGCGCTGTAACAAGGGATCCTGGATAAGAATAATATTCCGCGATGTAAATCGCTGTTGCTCCAGCAGCGCACGTGTAAAACTGGCATTTTCGCCGGAGTTGCGCGAAGCGGTCTCCATAAATACCTGTTCCCCAGGCAGCGCCCAGAATCGGGTGGCAATATCATGCAAAATGGCGGCTTCCGGGCGGGCAGCGGCATCAATCGTCCGGTAGCGGGGATGTTGTGCTATAGCGGCGGTAAGAAACGAAGTGGAGTGGCCAATGCCGCCGGAGACAAACAGGGGAATGTTGCGGGCCTTCGCCAGCGCGCATGCGCCATCAATGGTCGTCAATATCGCATTACCGGCCAGGATAATGGCGTCGGCGCTTAAATTATCCCGATGGGCGGAAAAATCGTCAACGGCCAGCCAGGAAGCGATGGTATTCAGCGCCGTGATAACATCGGCAGGAAGTGGCGGCAGCCGCGATGCGGCAGAAATTTCGGTAGGCATTTTTCATAATCCCCGTTATTTGCGATATATTTTTATTGTGACGCTGGTCAGTTTACTCCAGGAAAGTCAGCGTTCATCGCAAACTTCCGCAAAACCGATTTTGTCACTTAGCGCCCACCTGCCAATCGACAGCACGAACCGACGTGTTTAAGGACCTGATAAAAAATGAAAATAGGTATTTTTTGTGGTTCCGCCCCTGGCGAGAACCCGCTATATATGACCGCGGCCAAACAGGTGGGTCAACAACTGGCATTGCGGCGTATCGGCATTGTGTACGGAGGAGGACGGGTAGGCCTGATGGGCGCGGTGGCGAATGCGGCGCTGACTGCCGGTGGTGAGGTGATTGGCGTCATGCCGCAGGGACTGGTCGACCGGGAGATAGCGCATAAAGGTTTGACCGACCTGCTGGTTGTGGCAAACATGCATGAACGTAAAGCGAAAATGGCAGTCCCACACAGATAGAGAAACGTTGAAGCCATGATAACGACCCCCGGTCGCCACCGTCATAGCGCAAATCCAGGCGTGCGGCTGCCTTGGCATTTTTGATTGGAGAGAACTTACCGTGCAAATAGCCTGCTTACATACTGCCGCCAGTAATATTGATGTTTTCGAGCGAGCTGCCGGGAAATTGGGTCTTTCGGCCGGGACGCTGCGCCATGAGGTTAGGGAAGATCTCCTTGATGCGGTGGAGTGTGCCGGCGGCATTACAGCAACTATTGCCGATGAAACAGCGGCAATATTGCTTAAACTGGCACAAGAAGCGGATGCCGTAATTCTCACTTGCTCGACGCTGGGTCCCGCCGTCGATAGTATTTCGGCTATGTCTTACGTTCCCATATTAAGGGTTGATATAGCGATTGCCGAACGGGCTATAGCCATTGGTGGTATGATTGTTGTTCTATGTGCGGCCGAGACGACGATGGCGGCCACCTCCCGACTGTTTAGTGATGCTATTCAGCATTCATTGGTTTCATCTGTTCACATCAGCTTGGTTCCAGATGCCTGGGCTTTATTCAAAGCAGGCAGGCAAGACGCATACTTATCCACGATTGCACGCTCTGTGGAACATGCATATGAGGAGGGCGCGACGATGGTGGTATTAGCACAAGCATCCATGGCGGATGCGGCTGAGCTGGTTAATCACTGGCCAACACCTATCACCAGTCCTCAATCCGGACTGATGGCCGCTATAAATCGGATATCAACCGAGATATAGCCAGCCTGAGGTTGCCCCCAGATATACCTATGCCAAACATAGGCCTGAAAACTCTCGCTTTCACGCTATCTCGATAAAGACATATTATCATCTATGCTGGATGATCAGGATTACAGACATATTGTCACGTCTGAACCAACCGGCCTTATGCAACACGAGTGGAAAAAACATGGCACCTGCTATGGGGAAGGACAGTTAGAGTATTTTAATGATTTCAAAAATCTTAGAACGGTAGTGAAATATAATAAAGAGTTTAGGGAACATATTGGAAAAACAGTTTTTCTAAAGGACTTGAAATACTGGTTTCCTGCTAATACCAGTTTCCGCTGTGCTTTCAAAAACGAGAAGCAGTATTTGTTTGAAGTTTTTTATCTGATAAACAAAGACGGCAGCCCTTTTTATCAGGAAAAATCGTTACAGATCGGGGAGCGTTGCATCGAGTCCCCGATAACCATACCTGATGCAATAAACGTTCATGGGTGATTGTGCGAAAAAATGACCTTGCTCATAAGCAAGGCAAAGGTGTGGTCCCCAACATGTCGCGTCATCAGCACAGCCTGAAGCATGCCCGGGATCGGCTAGCTTACCTGCCAGAACCTCCGGTTACAGTATGCCGAAAAACCTATTGCCACCAGTGTCGGAAATCCGGCATGTTTGTCCATGGAGTTGTCAGCCGGCAAGCATTGTTACTCCCGCAGGCCTGAAATGTGGAGCCGCGCCAGTATCACATTCAGTACCAAGCACCTCTTGGCCAGTTATATTTTTGATAGTGTATACTCCGCCTCCCCACAGCGTTATATCCATCCGCAGGACGGCCTTCACCGTAATAAGACCATCTTTAACCCTAATAACTTCGCCGGTGCCACCAACGTCAATCACTGGCATGGCATCGTTAGGATAATACGTAATGTCGAATGATACGCATGCTGGAGAAAATTTATTGCATGAATATTCCGCGCCATCTGGCGCCAAGCCAAAATCATACGTGGCGATGCCATTTTCCTTAAAAATCCACTTTTTTTCTCCCATGCCATCTCTTTCACTTTCATTAACACCGTTACAATTTTTCAGCGATGATGAAGAAGTTATTGCGTCTGCATTCATATTTTCACCTTCAAGTTTATTAAAAAAATATTTTTAATCAAGAAAACCGGACTGGGTTCAGTGATATTTATAAATATAACAAGAAAAAATAAACGCGGCATTAACGCAGATAATGAATATGAATTTACATCCGTTTTACGCAGGCGAAAAAAAACGGCAGGTCATAACGACCTGCCGTTTTTCTTTTTCTGGCCTTGCCCGCTACCGCCTGGGCAACACCATCGGGAATGTGGTCGGCGAGAGAGGATTCGAACCTCCGACCCACTGGTCCCAAACCAGTTGCGCTACCAAGCTGCGCTACTCGCCGTACTGCAACATCTTAAAACCGGTACTGCATAGGTTGTGGTGCGAAGAGAGGGACTTGAACCCTCACGTCCGTTAAGACACTAACACCTGAAGCTAGCGCGTCTACCAATTCCGCCACCTTCGCATGGCCACTAATAATGGGGTGACTGATGGGGCTCGAACCCACGACAACTGGAATCACAATCCAGGGCTCTACCAACTGAGCTACAATCACCATTACTGATACTGCTTACCGCAACGTGACGATACTGCTGACACGGCACTTGCGCACAAATTTATGGTGCGCCCGACAGGATTCGAACCTGAGACCTCTGCCTCCGGAGGGCAGCGCTCTATCCAGCTGAGCTACGGGCGCTTAGCGCCGTTGCGGGTGGGGATAGTACGGAATCGCGGCCTGACTGTCTAGTGCTTTTTGATACTTTTGCCGGGTTTAATGACCCTTTGCTCATTTACTGCCCGCTTAGCTCGCTTTTCCCACCGTGAAAACGCCATGCCCCCTTATTTTCGGCTACTTAACCCCGATCTGGCGACCCGCGCGCCTATAAACGTCCGCTGATATAGTAGCCGATGAAGCGCAACAGTTTCAGCTGGCGCCGGAGGCGGCTGGGCTGGCTGAACAGGCGATACAGCCACTCCAGGCCCAGGCGCTGCCAGATGAGGGGCGCACGCTTCACATGGCCGGTAAAAACGTCGTAGGTGCCGCCTACGCCCATGTAGAGCGCATTCGGGTAGCTGGCCCGGCAATCGCGCATCACCTTTTCCTGCTTGGGCGATCCCATCGCCACGGTAACGATAGCCGCGCCGCTGGCCCGCACCCGCGCGAACAGCGATTCCTGGGCGGCCGGGGCAAAATAGCCGTCCTGCAGGCCGACGATATTAACATTCCATTTCAGCCGCAGCCGCTCGGCGGTCTGTTCGAGGATGGCCGGCCTGCCGCCGATAAGGAACACCGGCGTGCCCTCTTTGCCCGCCCGCGCCATGATGCCTTCCCATAAATCGGCGCCGGCGATACGCGCGACGTCGGCGGACGGGTATTTGCGGCGGATCGATCGCACGATGCTGATGCCGTCGGCGTATTTGTATTCCGCTTTATTCAGCAGTTCGAGAAGCACGGCGTCCCGCTCCGAGGCCAGGACTTTTTCTGCATTGATGGCCACCAGGGTACCGGTCTTGACCCGCGCGCCGGCAAACAGGTAATCGACACATTGCCGTTGTTCATGAAAGCCCCAGATGACCAAACCGCGAATACGGTACTGAGCAATCCCATCCACAGTGTCCATTTATCATCCTTCCAGAGGTTTGAACGCTTATGACGCCTCTGTCGCCCCACTCGCATGCCGGGGCCGGATCAATCCCGCGCGGTTAAGCAACCAAAAGAGTAGTTTTGCCAACGCCAGGCAAATACCGAATACCAGGGCAAAGAACACCACGCGGGACGTAAAGGCGTCCAGTCCCTCGCGGGCCAGTACGATCATATTAAACACCGCGCCGAAGCAGAATGCCTGCAATACCGCCGAACGGTAACGGTCCGTCGCCGCCTTGCCCCGCTCGTACAGGGTGTCGAACCCTTTCAGGATAAAACCCACCAGGATAGCGCCGAGCGGGATGAATACCACGCCGCCCATCACCACCAGCGAGCCGATCAGCGTGGGCGAAATCGCCAGGCCGGAGTGATTGTCCAATACCTGCCAGGTAAAATAATTGGCGGTATTGAGCACCAGGCTGGGCCGGTCAGGCCATAGCCAACCGGGAATAAAAACGTAAAAATCACGGATTATCGGCGCCAATCCCTGGAAGTCTATTTTATCGTAGTTTTGCAGCAGCAGCGCGAGGTTTTCCCAAGGCGAAAACGTATCGCGCGTCAGGTATAAAAAGGTGTAAAACCCCTCCTCGCCGCTGACGTTCAGGCCGTAGCGCTTCAACGCCAGCCAGAACATGCCGCCCACGGCCAGCAGCCCGGCGCTGCCCAGCATCCACAGGCTTATCCAGCTACGCTGGATGCCGATAAATAAAAACAGGGCAAAGGCGATGATAATATTGGCGCGGGTGCCGCCGACCACCATATAGGTAAAAATACCGAAGGCGACGGTGCCGCACAAAAATAATAGCCAATTGCGGCGCGAGGGGTTGAGGAAATAAATAATTAACATCGCCGGGATAAAAAAATAGAAAAAGCGCTTCAGCGCCACCCCGGTGACGTCGCGGGAAAAAATCTGGCTGTAGGACTGCAGGCGAAATAATAAAAAGCCGTTATGCATGAAAAATATTGCCACCGTGCCGACGGCGGTTAACGCCAGCAGGATCCAGGTCAGGTGCGTTTCCACCCGATTCAGCGTCAGTACCGCCCTGGACGCGGGACGCGAAGGGGGGAACCAACGGGTTTTATAGCTGACATAATAAATCCCGTAAAACGCCGTGGCGGCCAGCAGGGCCTCCATCAGGTTTTCCACCGGCGCCACCCGGACATTAAAACGAAATGAGAGCATGCAGGTCAGCGGAAAACCCAGGTAGAAGGTCAATAAATAGAGCAGCGAAAAAAAGACGTTAAAATTAAATCGTACCCGGCGAAATTCCCGATAGGTCAGGGTCAGCACAAACAGTACCGAGATCAGATAAACCGCCAGCAAGCCGCTGAACTGGCCCAGGGTCATGAGGATTCTCCCGCGGCCGCGGCCAGCGCCTGGCGCCACCCCTGCAGATAATTGGGGTAAAAAAAGGCGATGCGGCTTCTGTCCACGCCGGCCAGCTGACGCTGCGCCTCGCGCACCACCGCCCGGTCAAGCGTGTCGCCATCAAAGAGCACCGGCACCTGTTCCCCGGCCAGATCCTGCCAGAACGGGTTGCGCCGGCTCAGCACAAAAGGCACGCCAAACTGGATCAGCAAGCAAAGCGTGCCAATCCCCTGCTGGCGGTTAAACAGGAAGTAACCCAAGTCGCACTGGCGCAGCAGCGCCAGGTACGCGTCGAACGCCACCGGTTGCGTAAGCAGCTCCAGCCGATCCGCTGGGAAATACTTTTCCCCTTCCGCGCGCACCCTGGCGATATAGGCCTCGTTATTGGCCGGATATCCCAGCGGCACTATCACCCGCACGTCGGCGCCGAATTGCCGGTAAATCGCGCCCAGCGCCTCCGGATGGCGATTAGTGGCATCGCCCGAGTTGCCCACCAGCACGGTGAGTAATTTACCAGCCTCAGGCGTCGGCCGATCAAAACCCAGCGCCGGATCCATCCGGGTGGGGAAATAGAGCGGCGAGGAGGCGACTTTTGGATAACGCGACCGGTATACCGAGAGATCGCCCCGGGTGGCGAAGACATGGCCCACCCGGCCCTGGGCGCGACGGCGCAGCAGATAAAACAGGCGATGTTTCCAGCTACGGGATTGTTCATAAAGATCGGCGCCCCAGATATGCCAGCTGACCCGGGCCGGCGGCAGTCTACCCAACAGCAGGGCCAGCCAGAGTGCCGGGTTAAACTGCCCGTGCAGGAAAAACCGTGCCGACGGTTCGGCGGCGGCACGTAAGACCACCGCCCGCGCCAGCGCCCGTTTGTCCGCATAGGTGTCGATAAGAAGCCGCGTAAACGGCGCGAACGGCGCGCTATCGGCCGCCGCCACCATAAAATGCCCGGACTGTCCGGCGGGCAGGCCAAGGCCGCCCGCCAGCTGGTCGTTGAAAAAACGCAGCACCGTCAGGTTATGATGGGGGATATCCGCGCCCAGCACATGTATCAATAGGGTCATTTTTTCCTGCAATAAATAAGGAATACGCCGCTACAAAGCAAAAAATACACTATGTAGGTTGCCATATAAGCCTGCGTCGCGCCAAGCGCCCCATAGCGCGGAATCAGCCATTGGGAAAACCCGGTCAGCAGCGCAAACTGGCTGATTTCGGTCAGCAGGTAAAAACGCAGCGAGGCCCTGGCTATTACCAGATAGCCAAATACGTAAGCGCCCACTTTCAAAACATCGCCCACCAGCTGCCAGGCGAACAGATCGCGCATGGGTTCAAACTGCGCTGAAAACAGCAGACGGATAGCCAAATCCCTTAACAGCCATAATAACAGGCTTACCGTCGCCACCGCCGGCATCACAAACAGCAGGGAACGGACGATTTCCCGGGCGACGGCGCGCTTATCGCTTAAACGCGACAGGGTCGGCAGCAGATAAACGGTAAACGAGGCGGTGATAAACTGCAAATAAGCATCCGAGATGCTGCTGACCCCCTGCCAGATGCCCACCGCCTCCCAGCTGTAACGCTCAGCCAGCAGATTGCGCATCATGATATAGGCCAGGGGCAAGGTGAACGAGGTCATCAGCGCCATCAGGGTAAACTTGCCAAGCTGGCCGGCCAGCGGCCGATCCCAGGCCGGACGCAGATCGCCCGGGCGTATAAGCCGCCGCCGGGCCACCACCAGCGCGGCGGGCACCAGCGTCACGGCGGGCACCAGCGCCAGCCCGGCCAGCGCGCCCGGATAACCGCCCCATTGGTAGCAGAGGAAAAAAGCGCCCGCGCCCAGCACGCTGCCGCAGCTGACGGCCAGGGCGTTGCCGGCCGCGTCGCGAAAGCCTTTCAGGATGGCCAGCATCAGATTGGCATAGGCGATGCCCAGCTGGATAAAGGCCACAGCCCGCACCACATTGGCATAGTCGCCGTGGCCGAACAGTCCGCGGCTGATGGATTCGGCGCCGGCCAGGAAAATCACCGCCAACAGGGTGGAAAATCCCAGCACCATGGCCGAGCCGGTGCCCAGTAGCGCGCGCAGCCGTTCCGGCTGATGCTGGTACTGCGCCACATATTTGGTGATGCCGTTGAAGATGCCCGCGCCGGACAGCACGCCGAGCACGGTCACCAACTGCCGGAAATTACCCGCCTGGCCTACGCCGGACGGCCCGAAGGACACCGCCAGCAGTTTGACCACCAGCAGGCCGACGCCAATCTTGACCAGCGTCGATCCGGCGGTCCATAACGACGCGCGGGCCAGCGACATATCAGGCGAAGTACCGGTTAATCGCGCTGATAACCCGGGACTGGTGCTCGTCGGTTAAGTTGTAGAACAGCGGCAGCCGCACCAGTCGTCGGCTTTCGCGGCTGGTATAGCGGTCTTCGCCGCTGAAACGCCCGAAACGCAGCCCGGCCGGGCTGTCGTGTAGCGGAATATAATGGAATACCGCCAGGATGTCCGCCGCCTTCATATGATCGATAAACGCCGAACGATCCGCGATATCCCGCAGTTTGATATAAAACATATGGGCGTTTTGCCGGCATCCGTCCGGCACCGACGGCAGTTCGATGCGTCCTTGTCCCGCCAGCGGCAAGAGCGCGTCGCGATAGCGGTTCCAGAGATCCAGGCGTCGCCGGTTAATGATCTCGGCGGCGTCCAGTTGCCCCCACAGATAAGCGGCCTGCAGGTCGGCCATCAGATAGCTGGACCCGATATCGCGCCAGGTGTACTTATCCGCCTGGCCGCGAAAGAACTGGCTGCGGTTGGTGCCTTTTTCACGCACGATTTCCGCGCGGTCGATCAGCCCGGCATCGTTTACCAGCGTGGCCCCGCCTTCGCCGCCGGCGGTGTAGTTCTTGGTTTCATGGAAGCTGAAGCAACCGATGTCGCCCAGGGTGCCGAGCGGTTTACCGTGATATTCGGACATCACGCCCTGGGCGGCATCCTCGACCACCGCCAGGCGGTATTTTTTAGCAAGCGCTAGGATGGTATCCATTTCGCAGGCAATGCCGGCATAGTGCACCGGCACGATAACCCGGGTTTTATCGGTAATCGCCGCTTCGATAAGCTGTTCATCCAAATTCATGGTGTCGGGGCGGATATCGACGAACACGATGGTCGCGCCGCGCAGCACAAACGCGTTGGCGGTGGAGACAAAGGTATAGCTCGGCATGATGACTTCATCGCCCGGCCGGATATCGAGCAGGATGGCCGCCATTTCCAGCGACGCGGTGCACGATGGCGTCAGCAGCGCCTTGGGAGTGTCGAAACGCTGCTCGAGCCATAGCTGGCAACGCTTGGTGAAATCGCCGTCGCCGCACAGCTTGCCGCTGCCCATCGCCGTACGTATAAAATCGATTTCAGTTCCCACCACCGGTGGGGAATTAAACGGGATCATATCTTCACCTGTATAGCCAGTAGGCGGTGCTGTCAACGGTGGCGCCACATGCGATGTAGAGCCGTAACGCGGCAAGGTTGCCGGCCTGGGTGGCCACCCGCAGGCGCGATATTCCCTGTAGGCGGCACCACGCCAGCGCGCCGGCGAACAGGACGCGGCCGACGCCCCGCCGGGTAAAGGCCGGATCTACCGCCAGCAGGCCGATGCGCGCATCATCCGCGCCGAGACGCCTGAGCGTCACCATGCCTTCGATTGCCCCGGGCCGGCCCTTGACCAGGCAGAGATCATCAAAGGTGCCCAGGATGGCGTTTTGCGCCCATACGGCATAGAAGCGCCGGCGGTCCTGCTCGCGGTACCAGGGTTCGCGAAACCGGCTTAGCCTGAACGCCGACGACGCCAGCCGGCTGACCGCCGCGTTGTCCCCCCGGCCTGCGATACGCAGGTGACCGGCATAAGGGGCACCGCCGGGGAGACGCGCCGAGCCTTCCACCGCGCGATCCGCCAGATCTCCCTGCGCGCTATCCGCCAAATCTCCATGCGCGCCATCTCCCCTGCCGCACCGCTTCGGCACCCGCAGGCTGCAATCAATTTCGCCTTCCACCAGCCGGAAACCCAGCTCCGCCAGGGCGTCCGCCTGGCCCATGGCGTCAGCCGCCACCTTGGCCTGCACCACCTGGAACGCATCCAGGGCACAGCCGCTCAGCGGCGCGGCGGCGGGATTGACGATAATCTTGCCGCTGGAAACGTTGAAGAAATCGCTTTCCCAACCCAGCGGTTCAATTGTGGCATGCAAGGGCATAGTGTCCACCCGATGGATAGCGGCCGAAGCCGGGGTTGCTGCTTAGCGCCAGACACCTTTGGTATCGACTATCCAGCGCTGTGTAATGTCGGCCGCGGGCAGTTCCCTGAATTGACGGTGGTCCACCAGCATCACCAGCACGTCCGCGCTGGCCAACGCGCTGTCCAGCCCGGTTAAGGTGGCAAGGGCGGCAAGCGTGGCGGGCAATTGCGCCACGTTCGGCTCCACCGCCAGGGTTTCCCCCGGATGCCACTGGGCGATCAGTTGGGTAATAGCCACCGCCGGGCTTTCGCGCAGGTCATCGATATCCGGCTTGAACGCCAGCCCGAAACAGGCAATGGTCAGCTCACCGGCGCGTTTGCCGCTGTGCGCCAGGCAGTCCGCCACCGCCGCCTTGACCCGTTCCACCACCCAAAGCGGCTTGCCGTCGTTGACTAAACGGGCGGTATGGATAAGCCTGGCCTGCCGTGGATTCTGCGCGACGATAAACCAGGGGTCGACCGCAATACAGTGGCCGCCGACGCCCGGGCCCGGCTGCAGGATATTCACCCGCGGATGCCGGTTGGCCAGGCGGATCAATTCCCAGACATTGATCTCCCGATCGGCGCAAATCAGCGATAGTTCATTGGCAAAGGCAATATTCACGTCCCGAAAGCTGTTCTCGGTCAGCTTGCACATCTCGGCGGTGCGTGAGTTAGTAACCACACACTCACCTTCCAGGAAAATACGGTAAAGCTCGCTGGCCCGCGCGGAACAGCGAGGGGTCATGCCGCCGATCACCCGATCGTTCTTAACCAGTTCGGCCATGATCTTGCCGGGCAGCACGCGCTCCGGGCAATAGGCGATATTGATATCCGCCCGTTCACCCGCCGCCTGCGGAAACCGCAGATCCGGCCGCGCTTCGGCCAGCCATTGCGCCATCTGTTCGGTGGTGCCTACCGGCGACGTGGATTCCAGGATGACCAGGTCCCCCTGTTTAAGCACCGGCGCCAAGGAGAGCGCCGCCGCGCGGACGTATTTAAGGTCGGGTTCATGCCCGTCCATAAACGGGGTCGGCACCGCAATCAGGAAAGCGTCGGCGGTTACCGGACGGGTGACCGCCGTAAGATAACCCTGGGCGACGGCGCGTTTAACCACGTCGGCCAGGTCCGGCTCGACAATATGAATCGCACCGCGGTTAATCGTCTCTACCGCCTGGTGGTTCACGTCCACGCCCACCACCTTTTTACCGCGCGAGGCAAAGGCGGCGGCGGTGGGCAGGCCGATATAGCCCAGGCCGATAACGGAGATTTGGTCAAAACTCATACTTTCACCTGATTATTCTTTAACGCTTCTATAATTCGCTGGCAAGCCTGCCCATCGCCATAGGGGTTGTGCGCCCGGCTCATGGCCTGGTACTCATCGGCGTCGTTCAACAGCCTGGACACCGCCGCCTGGATGGTCTTGGGATCGGTGCCCACCAGCAGTACGGTGCCGGCCGCCACCGCTTCCGGGCGCTCGGTGGCGTCACGCATCACCAGTACCGGTTTACCGAGGGAGGGCGCCTCCTCCTGGATGCCGCCGGAGTCTGTCAGGATCATATAGGCCCGGTCCATCAGGTACACAAACGGCAGGTAATCCTGCGGATCGATAAGTTTGATATTGGGTATGCCGCTCAGGATGCGGTTAACCGGCTCGCCGACGTTGGGATTAAGGTGAACCGGATACACCACCTGCACCTCGGGATGGTGGCGGGCAATATGGGCCAGCGCGCTGCATATGCGCTCGAAGCCGTCGCCAAAGCTTTCCCGCCGGTGGCCGGTAACCAGAATCATTTTTTTCTGCGGATTGAGAAAATCGTAGCGCTTCTCAAGCGTGTCGCGCAACCCGGCGTTGTTCATTACGCGATCGCGTACCCATAACAGCGCGTCGATGACGGTATTGCCGGTGACAAATATCCTGTCCCCGGGCAGCCCTTCGCGCAGCAGGTTTTGCCGCGCATTCTCGGTGGGGGAAAAATGATACATCGCCAGATGGCCGGTTAATTTGCGATTGGCTTCCTCCGGCCAGGGCGAGTAGAGATTGCCGGTGCGCAACCCGGCCTCCACATGGCCGACCGGGATATGCTGGTAAAATGCCGCCAGGCTGGCGGCCAGGGTGGTGGTGGTGTCGCCGTGAACCAAGACCACATCAGGACAAAACGATTCCAATACCGGTTTCAGGCCGATTAAGATGCGGCTGGTAATTTCCGTCAGGCCCTGATCCGGACGCATGATGTTTAAATCATAATCGGGCGCGATCTCGAACAAGCGTAACACCTGATCGAGCATTTCCCGATGTTGGGCCGTGACGCAAATCCTGGATTCAAAGGCCGGGTCCCTGGCCAGGGCCAGGATAAGCGGCGCCATCTTTATGGCTTCCGGCCTTGTACCGAAGACGATCAACACTTTCACAGCAAATTCCTTTCCGTCTCAAGTAAGCCATACGCGTGGCTGATATAAGTTCTGCCGCGTAGTGGCGGCGCATCCATCCGGGTTGATGCTAGCTCCACGGCAACGTGATCAGCGGCGACGCGCCAGCGCGACACCGGCTCCAATCAATCCACCCAAGGCGCCCCAGAGGATGAGCAGGAAAATCCGGCGCGGTTTATCGCGTTTGACCGGTTCCTCGGGCGTTCTTAAATAACGGTAAGTCTGGAATGTATTCTGCAGCGTCGGGCCGACGCTAAGCGTGGCCAGCATGGCGCGGTTCTGATCGTATTCCACGTCAAAACCGGGGCCGGCCGCCTGCAGTGCTTCCAGCCGCGCCTGCAGCACCGGTTCTCCCAGCAGGAATAATCCGGACTGCGGCAATTGCTCTTCGGGGACGTTGACTTGACTATGACTGATGCCCTGCCGCTTGGCAATATCCAGGGCATGGCGCAATGCGCTCAGGTCGCGTTCATGGATGGTGTTGGCCACCGCTTCCTGGCGTTTGACCTGTGCCTTGAGTGAGATGGTGCGCGCCGTCCAGGCGCCGGTGATATCTTCGTTCAGGTGGCCGGCGGCGCGCTGGCTGGCGAACGCCACGTAGCGGCGCAGCAGCGCGTTGGCGTCCGCCGCCGTTTCGGCGGTAAGCGTCACCTGGTCGGGCAGTTTTTTAGCCTCGTCGCCTGGCGTAAACTGGATATTGCCGATCATTTCGTCGAGCAATACCGCATCGGCATGGGCGTCGACCTGTTTGCGCGAAATAAAGTAGTCCGACGCCTGCCAGAAATCGCGCCGGGTATCATAAGAGGACAGCTGGCGGATAAATTCCTGGTATGCCTCATCGCCGATGCCCGGCATATCCGACGTCGGCAATGCGGTATTCTTCACATCCAGGTTGCGCAGGAACTGCTGCTGGGAGAAATAGCTGCCGAGCATGTTCACCGTGGGTTTATCGGTAATCGCCGCGGCGGTCCACTCCTGCTTAACCAGGTAGGAATAGACCAGGGCAATAACCGCAAACACCAGGGCCGCGCCGATAATCCAGCCCTTGCCGCGCCACAGTGCGCAAAAAAGGCCGCGTAGATCGAGCTCGTTATCCAGCGCCGTTCCAGTGGCTTTCGGTTGGGTTTCTGATCTCATTTTTGTCCCGTATTACGGTGAGAGGGTACGTGTTTGCCACTGAACCGCCGCTTGGTGCGCTTGACGAAACGCGCCACCCGCCAGGCGCATTTCAGCAAATAGCCGTAGAGTAAAAAAACCAGGATGAACAAGATAAACATCAGCCAGTCGGGCCACACGAACCATTGCTCGCCCGCCACGCCGAAGGCGGCCAATAATGCGGCGGTAACGGTAATGATAACAAAGGCTTGGCGCGAACTAAACCCGGCGCGCATGATAAGGTGATGAATGTGCTGCCGATCGGGAGAGAAGGGGCTCATGCCTTTACGCATGCGGCGGTACATGATGGCAATCATATCCATTAACGGGATGGCGATGATCCAAAGGCCGGTGACCGGGTTCATCGGGTGGCCGGTGCCCTGGGTGCTTTGCAGGATAATCCAGATAATGCTGAAGCCTATCATGGTGCTGCCGGCGTCGCCCATAAACACTTTATAGTGTCGTCCGAACATCCCGAGGTTCAGCAGGATATACGGCAGGATGGCGGCAATCATGGCAAAACACCACAACCCGAGGCTGGGGTTATTGTCTTTGTACATCAGGATGCCCATGGCGCCGAGCGAAACGCAGGATAACCCGCCCAGCAGCCCGTCGATGCCGTCCACCATGTTAAAGGCGTTGATCGCCGCCCAGACCGCGAACAGGGTGACCGGGTAGCCGAAGTAGGGACCGAGCACCATTTCCCAGGGGCCGAACACAAATCCCAGGCTGTTGATGTACAAACCGCCGAAGTACATCATGGTGATGGCGACCAGCGCCTGGATGGTGGCGCGCGACTTGACGCTGATATCAAAACGATCGTCGAGCGCGCCGGTCAGCACCAAAATGCCGGAACAAAGTAAATACAGCCCGATATGCGGCACGAAGTGGTCGGTAAAGAGGAATGTGAAGCAAATGCCGGCGTAAATGGAGATACCGCCCACCAGGGGGATTTGCCCTTGATGACGTTTGCGGTAATTGGGTTTATCAACCAGGCCGATCTTCTGGGCAACCTTACGGGAGAAAAACAAAAAAACCATTGAAAACAAAAAAATAGCAAAAAAATCAGTACTCATATTGAGTAAGTTCACAATAGAAGGCTCTCTGCATCCATCAGGTTGTTAGAAGCGTTACCGATGTAGACGCCCCTTACTCTCTGCCTCAATCGTCACCGTACCGCGCGACACTGAAATATTGACTTTGTTATCTTTTTCGTCACACCCGAAGCTCCGTCAGGTGAACTGAAGCAAAAAGACCGCTTGGCTTAGCCTTCATTAAAAGGCTACGGCAAGTAAGAACTGACTATCCTAGCATTAGAAACAAAAAACGCCACGTCTTGACGTGGCGTTACCCGAGTTTTTATTATTTACGAGCGTTTCATCATATCGAAGAACTCGTCGTTGGTTTTGGTCATCGCTAACTTGTTCATCAGGAATTCCATGGCGTCGGTCTCGCCCATCGGGTGGATGATTTTGCGCAGGATCCACATTTTCTGCAGCTCCTCCTGGGTGGTCAGCAATTCTTCCTTACGGGTGCCGGAGCGGTTGTAGTCAATCGCCGGGAAGACACGTTTCTCGGCGATTTTGCGCGAGAGGTGCAATTCCATATTACCGGTACCTTTAAATTCTTCGTAAATGACTTCATCCATCTTGGAGCCGGTGTCGATCAGCGCCGTGGCGATGATGGTCAGGCTGCCGCCCTCTTCCATATTACGCGCCGCGCCGAAGAACCGTTTTGGCCGGTGCAGGGCGTTGGCGTCCACGCCGCCGGTCAGCACCTTGCCCGAGGCGGGCACCACGGTGTTGTAGGCGCGGGCCAGGCGGGTGATGGAGTCCAGCAGGATGATGACGTCTTTCTTGTGTTCGACCAGGCGTTTGGCTTTTTCGATCACCATTTCGGCGACCTGAACGTGACGCGAGGCCGGTTCATCGAACGTTGACGCAATCACTTCGCCTTTAACCAGGCGCTGCATTTCGGTCACTTCTTCCGGCCGCTCATCGATCAGCAGTACCATCAGCACGCAATCGGGATGGTTGTAGGCGATGCTTTGCGCAATATTCTGCAGCAGCATGGTCTTACCGGCCTTGGGCGGCGCCACGATCAGGCCGCGCTGGCCACGGCCGATGGGGGCGGCCAAATCCAGCACGCGCGCCGTCAGGTCTTCGGTGGAGCCGTTGCCGCGTTCCATACGCAACCTGGAGTTGGCGTGCAGCGGGGTTAAATTTTCAAACAGGATCTTGTTACGGGCATTTTCCGGTTTGTCGTAATTGACTTCATTGACCTTCAGCAGCGCGAAGTAGCGCTCGCCCTCTTTCGGCGGACGGATCTTGCCGGAAATGGTGTCGCCGGTGCGAAGGTTGAAACGGCGAATCTGGCTGGGGGAAACATAAATATCATCGGGGCCGGCCAGGTATGAGCTGTCCCCGGAGCGGAGGAAACCGAATCCATCCTGCAATATTTCCAACACGCCGTCGCCAAAGATATCCTCTCCACTTTTAGCATGCTGCTTCAAAATGGCGAAGATGATGTCTTGCTTGCGCATACGGGCCAGGTTTTCCAGCCCCATGTTTTCGCCGAGAGTAATTAGCTCAGAAACCGGCGTATTTTTTAATTCGGTAAGGTTCATAATGGTGGGTTCTTAAACTCGGGGTAATTCTCGAACTATTTTTGTGGATGGTATGGCAGCGTAAAATCGTGCCTGTCTAACGGCATTTAATCCCAGTACATCCCGTTTGGGCTGATGAACAGCAATTCATGCAAAATGAATACAAGAAGACTGAAGATTGAGAGCGCCTAAAAACGGATCAATTCAAATCCAGGTTGCTTGAACGCTTTGCTTGGTAAAACCGATGCTGTTTAACGGCCGTTCGCATTGGACAATTCTACAGTTGAACAATTCTACGGTTGAACAACAGGACTCGGGCAAAGAGTAAAGCTAAGATTCAAACTACAGGTAAGATCTAAATGCAGTGGACATAAACTTAGCATGGTTCTTGGCGGGCGTCTAGCGGTCAATACGAGAAACATAGCGATCGTCAGAGCCCGTTGGGATAACCGTTTTTTACGGGTTACAGATTTTTGTTCAGGAACTCTTTTAACTGGCTGCGGGACAGCGCCCCGACCTTGGTCGCGACCACTTCGCCATCCTTGAACAACAGCAGGGTGGGGATGCCGCGGATACCGTATTTAGGCGCGGTAGCCGGGTTTTCGTCGATGTTCAGCTTGGCGATAGTCAATTTACCTTCGAATTCATCAGCGACTTCAGCCAGGATGGGCGCGATCATTTTACACGGACCGCACCATTCCGCCCAAAAATCCACCAGGAACAGTCCCTTTGCCTGCAACACGTCCTTTTCGAAGCTGTCGTCACTTACGTGAATAATTTTATCGCTCATGTTCTACTCCACAGGATTATCTTTACCCGGCTGGTTTAAGGTTAACCAACGTCGGGTTGACTTTATTTCACTGGATACGCTTTCGTAATGCAATAGTTAACTGTTATTCTACCACACTATGAGCAAAACACACTTAACCGAAAAGAAGTTTTCCGACTTCGCCCTGCACCCGCTGATTATTGAATCTCTTGAAAAACAAGGGTTTAGTAATTGTACGCCTATTCAGGCGCTGACATTACCCATCACCCTGGACGGGAAGGATGTCGCGGGCCAAGCGCAAACCGGTACCGGAAAAACGTTGGCTTTCCTTGCTGCCACGTTTCATCACCTACTCACCCAGCCTGCCAGCGAGCAGCGCCAGACCAATCAGCCAAGGGCGCTGATCATGGCGCCGACCCGCGAACTGGCGGTGCAAATCCACTCCGATGCTGAACCCTTAGCCCAGGCGACCGGCCTGAAAATGGGTCTGGCCTACGGTGGCGATGGATACGACAAGCAGCTTAAGGTTCTCGAAACCGGGGTGGATATCCTGGTTGGAACCACCGGCCGCCTGATTGATTATACCAAGCAAAACTATGTCAACATGGGCGCGATCCAGGTGGTGGTGCTCGACGAAGCCGATCGCATGTTTGATCTGGGCTTTATCAAGGATATCCGCTGGTTGTTCCGCCGTATGCCCGCCGTTGAACAACGTTTGAATATGCTGTTCTCCGCCACCTTGTCTTATCGCGTACGTGAGCTGGCGTTTGAACATATGAACAACGCCGAATATGTGGAAGTCGAGCCGCTGCAAAAAACCGGCTATCGTATCCAGGAAGAACTGTTTTACCCTTCCAACGAAGAAAAGATGCGCCTGTTGCAGACGCTGTTAGAAGAAGAGTGGCCGGATCGCTGTATTATTTTCGCCAATACCAAGCACCGGTGCGAGGATATCTGGGGCCATCTCGCCGCCGACGGCCACCGGGTCGGGCTTTTGACCGGCGACGTCTCGCAGAAAAGGCGCCTGCGCATCCTGGAGGATTTTACCCAGGGCACGCTGGACATCCTGGTGGCGACCGACGTCGCGGCGCGCGGCCTGCATATCCCATTGGTCACCCATGTGTTCAACTATGATCTGCCCGATGACTGCGAGGATTACGTTCACCGCATCGGCCGTACCGGCCGCGCAGGCGAGAGCGGCAGTTCCATCAGCCTGGCCTGTGAAGAATATGCGTTGAACCTGACGGCGATTGAAAGCTATATTGGCCATCAGATCCCTGTCAGTAAGTACAACAGCGACGCGCTTATGACCGAACTGCCCGCGCCGAAACGGCTTACCCGTGCCCGGCCGGGCACCGGTCCGCGTCGTCATTCGGTATCCCGCCGCAGCGGTGCGGGCGGTGCGCCACGTCATAACCGTAAACGTCCGGGCTAAACACCATGCTAAGTTGCACCTCGCTTTATGCCGCCATTGACCTAGGTTCCAATAGTTTCCATATGTTAGTGGTGCGCGAGGTGGCCGGCACCGTTCAGACGTTGGCGCGCATCAAACGCAAGGTGCGGCTGGCCTCCGGGCTTAACGCCGGCAAGGCGCTTACCCCCGAGGCCATGCAGCGTGGCTGGCAGTGCCTGCGGCTGTTCGCCGAACATCTGCAGGATATCCCCGCGGCGCATATCCGCGTCGTCGCCACCGCCACCCTGCGCATCGCCACCAATGCCGAAACCTTCCTGGTCACCGCGAGGGAGATTCTTGGTTGCGATGTACAGGTGATAAGCGGCGAAGAGGAAGCGCGGCTGATCTACCAGGGCGTGGCCCATACCACCGGCGGGTCGGATGAACGCCTGGTGGTGGATATCGGCGGCGGCAGCACGGAGCTGGTGGTGGGACGCGGCGCGCAGGCGCTGGAGCTGTTCAGCCTGGAAATGGGCTGCGTCACCTGGCTCGATCGCTGGTTCAGCGATCGCAGCCTGACCAGGGAAAACTTCGAGCAGGCGGAACAGGCGGCGCGCGCCATGATTCGCCCGGTGGTATCGAAACTGCTGGCCTCCGGCTGGCAGGTTTGCGTGGGCGCCTCGGGCACGGTACAGGCGCTGCAGGAAATCATGGTCGCCCAGGGTATGGACGAGCAGATTACCCTGAGCAAGCTGTTGCAGCTCAAACAGCGGGCTATCCAGTGCGGCAAGCTCGAAGAGCTGGAAATCGAGGGCCTGACCCTGGATCGGGCGCTGGTGTTTCCCAGCGGCCTGTCCATCCTGCTGGCGGTGTTCCATGAATTGGGCATCAAGACCATGACCCTTGCCGGCGGCGCGCTGCGCGAAGGCATCATGTATGGCATGCTGGATTTGCCGGTGTGCGAGGATATCCGCGAGCGCACGCTGCAGAATATGCAGCGCCGCTACCTGCTGGATACCGAGCAGGCACAGCGGGTCAGTTCCCTGGCGGCCGATTTTGCCCTGCAGGTGGCCAAGGCGTGGCAGTTGGACGATCGATGTTTTGCCATCCTGCACTGCGCGACCATGATTCATGAGATTGGCCTGAGCATCGATATTAAAAACGCCCCGCAGCACGCCGCCTATCTGGTCCGCCACACCGATTTACCCGGCTTTACGCCGGCCCAGCAAAAACTTATCGCTACCCTGTTGCAAAACCAAAGCCATCATATCGACGTCGCGCAGCTCAGCCAGCAAAACAGTTTACCGCCGCGCATGGCGCAGCGGCTGTGCCGGCTGATGCGCCTGGCGATCATCTTCGCCAGCCGCCGCCGCGACGAAACGGTGCCGGAGGTTAAGCTGCGGGCGCTGGACGATACCCTGCACGTCCTGTTGCCGCACGAATGGCTGGCGCGGCATCCGCTGCGCGCCGAATACCTGGAGCAGGAGAGCCAGTGGCAGAGTTATGTCCACTGGCCGATGCTGCTTGAGGAAATCAATTAACCCCGGCAAACAATGCCTGCAGTTTTCACCTCCATACGCTGGCAAAGCGCGGTCGTAACCGGTTGCGGAAATGAACGCCCGGCCCTTGCCGATGTTGGCGGGGAGCTTCAGCCACCCCGGTCCTTCGCTTTGGCCAGCTGTTCGCGCAGGCCGGCCACGCGGCTTTGTCCGTGCGCCATGCGGGCCTCCGGGCTGACCACCTTGCGCACGCTCTCCCAGGCCAGATCGTCCTGCGGCAATTCCAACAGGAAACGGCTCGGCTCGGGCCGGATGGTCTCGCCATACTGGCGGCGCTCGCGGCATAAGGTGAAGGTCAGTTCTTTTTGCGCCCGGGTGATACCCACATACGCCAGCCGTCGCTCTTCATCGATATTATTCTCATCAATGCTGCTTTGATGGGGCAGCAGGCCCTCCTCCATCCCCACCAGGAACACGTAGGGGAACTCAAGTCCCTTGGACGCATGCAGCGTCATCAACTGCACCTGGTCCAGATCCTCGTCGTTTTCGCCCCGCTCCATCATTTCCCGCAGCGTAAAACGGGTCACCACCTGATCGAGGGTCATCGGCTCGTTAAGATCCGATCCCTCCAGCATCTCGGTCATCCAGCTGAACAGCTGGTCGACGTTTTTCATGCGCATTTCGGCGGCCTTGGGGCTGGGAGAGGTTTCATGCAGCCAGCTTTCGTACTCCATGCCGTGGATCAGATCGCGCACCGCCGGCACCGGCTCGCTCTCCGCCAGCCGGGCAATGCCGGCCATCCAATGGGTGAAACGTTGCAGGGATTCCAGGCCGCGCCCGGTTAGCGTCTGGCTTAGACCCAGGTCAAAACTGGCGTCAAACAGGCTTTTATTCCGTGCCGTGGCCCATTCGCCCAGCTTTTGCAGGGTGGCCGGGCCGATTTCCCGCCGCGGCGTGTTCACCACGCGCAAAAAGGCGCTGTCGTCGTCCTGGTTGGTCAGCACACGCAGGTAACACAATAAATCCTTGATTTCCGGGCGAGAAAAAAACGAGGTGCCGCCGGAAATTTTGTAGGGAATGCGGTTTTGCATCAGCATTTTTTCAAACAGCCGCGACTGGTGGTTGCCCCGGTACAGTATCGCGTAATCCCGGTAGCGGGTCTTACGGATAAAATGGTGGGCAATCAGTTCCCCCACCACCCGTTCCGCCTCGTGATCCTCGTTGTTGGCGGTCACCACCTTAAGCGCCTCGCCATAGCCCAGTTGGGAAAACAACTTCTTTTCAAACAGATGCGGGTTGTTGGCGATCAGGATATTGGCGGCTTTCAGGATACGCTCGGTGGAGCGGTAATTCTGCTCCAGCTTGATCACCTGCAACTGGGGGAAATCACGCTGCAACAGTTCCAGGTTTTGCGGGCGCGCGCCGCGCCATGAATAGATAGACTGGTCGTCGTCGCCCACCACGGTAAAACGCGCGCGGCCGCCCACCAGCATCCTGACCAGTTCATACTGGCTGGTATTGGTATCCTGGTATTCATCGACCAGCAGGTAGCGCAGGCGGTTTTGCCAGCGCTCGCGGGCGTCGGCATCGCGTTGCAGCAGCAGGGTGGGACGCAGGATCAGGTCGTCGAAATCCAGGACGTTGCAGGCGCGCAGGTGGGTATCATAGAGTTCATAACAATGGGCGAACAGTTTGTCGCGCTCGGTGCGCGCCACCGCCTGGGCCTGGGCGGGATCGAGCAGATCGTTTTTCCAGTTGCCGATCGCCGACGTCAGTTGCTTGAGCAGATCCTTATCACCTTCCAGCCACTGTTCCGTCAGATCTTTTAACAGCGCCTGCTGGTCGTGCTCATCGAACAGCGAGAATTTCGCCTTCATGCCCAGCGCTTTATATTCCCGCTTGATGATCTCCAGGCCCAGGGTATGGAAGGTGGCGATGGTCAGGCCGCGCGCCTCCTGCCGCCCCAGGGTTTGCGCCACGCGCTCCCTCATCTCACGCGCGGCCTTATTGGTAAAGGTGACCGCCGCGATATGCCGCGCCTGGTAGCCGCAGGCGCGGATAAGATGGGCGATTTTATTGGTAATCACGCGCGTCTTGCCCGATCCGGCGCCGGCCAGCACCAGGCAAGGACCGGTGACAAATTCGACGGCGTGCTGCTGGCTGGGGTTCAGGCGCATGATGAGTTCCTGGAGCTGGTAATGATAAACGACGGGTAGGGATTGTAGCAGAAAGGCGGGGCGAGGTTGATACGGTAATACCTCTTATATCTGGTGGCGGGATATGCTGACGCGGTTGTCCGACTGGCCAGCAGCCGGATAAACGTACTATTGCCGCACGCTTAACAAAATATAGTGGCACTTTATTGTATTTTATCTAAAATATCCTGAACAATGGGTTTTATAGAGACAACCAGTTCATCCTCGTTAACAGTAAAGCATAATAATTCAATCTCGTTTTCAGCGTTGAAAAGGGCAGTGCGAAGCCATTTTTCCTCAAATGCAACCACCTGACTTTCAGCACTGAAAATTTCAGTTTGGATATTTTGAACCGTTGTTTTCTCATCAAGAAAATTAATACATGATTCCTTAAGACGTTCGATTACCTCAGGATAGATCCATTTAGTCATTTTCCACTCCTGCGCAGGATAATAACAACTATCTTACCACTATTTTCTGTCACAACTCCGACGTCACCACTCCAATAAGTGGTTCGTGTTACTCCATTCACAATATGAGTTTGGGGCGAACCAGTTTTAATAACGTGTTCAACCATATTAGGGGTAATGTTCCTACCAGGGCCGACTGTTCCTGCGGGAGAAACTAGTCCTGATGGCTGAATCCTGTCTACCGCATGTTGCGCATATAATCGATCACCTATTTGAGCATATTGACGTTCCCTGATTATTGTCTTCGAATGGTTTTGCCAAGAATCCCAAATTACGTTTTTTTGGCCTGTAGATGACCCCTTGTCATTACTCAGGACCTGATGTTGCTTTTGAGAATCCTTATCATAGCCCTTTTGCTCATCATCCGGTCCCCAACCACCCGGTGTTACCGATCCCACTCCGCCCAATTCTGCTTTTTCCGCGCCGATAGCCTTACCTAAATTTGGCTTAGGCCCACCGCTTTCTTTATCGCGACTCTCCATGCGCTCAGGTTTGCGCGTCCCGTCACGGACCGCGCACTGCTCGCGCGTGCCTTCACAGGTTTCATCCCCCATGGCAAAGACGATGTTACCCTTTAAACCCGAATGACGACCATGCCCTGCGGCCCCTGCAACCGTAGCGCTTTTCCCACCAACACCTTCGCTCACCGACTGGGTATGCTTAATGGCGCTACCAGCGGGCAGATTGGCGGACGACGTCGAATCGGGGCTTGAAGAACCCGCCAGGGTAGCGGCAGCAAAGCGTTGCGACAAATCGCGTCCCGGCACCTTATCACTGCCTTCCCCTACCTTGCCGCTATAGGCCAACAACCCCGCCCCGAGGGGAAGTCTAGCCAGGCCAAGCGCGGCCGAACCTAATTGGCTTATCGCGGTACCTAGCCCAACACCACCGGCCCGTATACCGGCAGCGGATGCCAGACCACGCTCAGCGCCGGCCGTTAACGCAGGCATACCCGGATTGGGCCGCAGGGCGAACGCTATACCGGATAAGGCAACACCACGCCGTGCGTTAACATCCGCCATAAAAGGCGTTATTGAAGCGGTATTAGCACCAGCGCCTGACGAATGTTCGTGCCCGTCGCGGTTAACCGCTGTTGGTTGCTGATTCAGGCTGGCGCAGTTTGCCGAAAGCACGCTTTGCCGCTGATACTGCGCTGCTCGTTCCCGGGCATCCTGCTGCGCCTGACGTTGTAACGCATGTTTTTCGCGTTCACAGGCCGCGAGTTCAGCTCGCCTGCGCTCCAAAATCCTATAATGTTCCCAGGCTTGCCGCTGCGCTCGCTCCCGGACCTCGACTTTATTTTTTTCCCGGGCATTTTGCTGTTCAAGTCTTTTTTCATTCAGATGGCAACCTAATGTCCGTCCGGCGGTTGCTATCTCGCCATGACAACCTTGCCCTATGGGGGTCCCAATAGCCGATAAGTTAACGGGGTAACTGAAAACGCAGCTATTGCCCTGATGATTGGTTTTAACCAAATGAATATTATTAGCTGCAGGGCCACCCGAGAAGTCAGGTGAAAAATTAGCAATGCTATGAACGGTATTACCGCCAACCCAGGTTGAGTCGGAAGAGAATGTGATTCTGCCCGTTGATGAGCAACCATTATTGGTAATGTTGCGAAAATTGCCGCAAACGTTGGCTAATTTAATTGAGGATTGATGGGCAGCGATAGCTCTGCCCATACATAAAGGGGCAGAGCATGGGTTTGCAACAGCGCTGGAGCCTCTGCCCGGATTTATCTCTTGCCGTCCTCCGCCGGCAGTGCGGCGCGAGCTATTACCGGTATTACTACTTTGCCGGGGACCACATTGGCTGGAGTTTCCGCCACAGTTTGCGCGCGACGCATTACCGCCGTTTGACGGCCCGCAAGTACCGCCCATGCCTGCGCGCCCGCCAGCACCTGAACAACCGCCAGGCCCGTTGCCGCCTACACTTCCCATAGGTCCTCCCTGGTGGGTGATATCGTTCAATGAGACGATAAGTTTCCATTCACCGCAGCCATTAGGCAGTAGTCGTCGAAAAATGCCTTATGGGAATATCATGAATTGACGCCAGGCGAACGCCCTGCATCCAACCTCACGAATAGGCATTTTTATGCAACGGTTGAAGCCACCTGATAGATGATGTTTAGCGTCTTGCTCCGATGTTATCGGTGACGCGGGGTGCTTACAATATCGCCAGGTTAAACGAAATATTTTCAGGTTATTTGTCAGGTAGCAGCGGTGCATTATTGTTTCGTTGCTACCTGATTGCGGGGGATACCGAGCCGGTTTCTTCTAGCGTGACGCTCAGCTTTTCTTTACCACCTCTTGCATAAACTCCGCCCCATCGGCGGTACGTATCCAGCGCGGCGCTTTAAGTTCATCGGCAAAATAGCCGACCAGTTCAAACAGCAATCCGGCGAGGGTTTGCTCCATTTCCGGTAAAACCCACTGCTCAGTCAGAAGTCGGGCCAGCGCCGGGCAATATTCGCAGAGTAATTCGGCATCGGGTTCAAAGCGGGGCGAGGTCACCGGGAAATTATCCACGGTCAGGCTTTCGATCAAATGAGGCGGGATAGGGTCGTTCAGCATCGGTTGCAACTGGGCAAGGCATTCGGCAAGCCGTGCGCCGAACGCAGCGCCGGGTCCTCGCTTTCCAGGAGGGTTTCAGCGAACTGTTGGCCGTGCCCGGCCAGCACGGTGAAATCCGTGGTTGAGCTGAAGGGGGTAGAAAGTAAGGCGTGAATTTGGGTTGGGATCGTAGCCATAAGGCAGCCTCCAGTGTGTGATTTGTAAACCACCACACCGGAAATGCCAATTTCGCGGGTGATAGACTGAGCGGGATTGGCATTACCGGCCATACTGGAAACCGGCGCACCTTTCGGTACCCCCGCCCAGCCCACCATTGAATGGGAAAACGAAAAATTATCGCTTCGAGTGCCGGACGCACGACATAAAAAAGACGCGAGCGCGTCCTATATCGCCAGTATAGTTTTTCAGGATGCCAATCCCAGCGCCTGATTTTGCGGGCGCTTAGGCACGATACAAGGGCGGGCGACCAGCGGTAATACTTTTCGGCGTGAGTATCATTATCTTCGAGGGTCACCGCAGAATTGAATGCTGTATTGCGCGTTATTAGATTTAATGACTTATAGGTTATACATTATTCATAGTCCGCCGCATCACGCGTGCTTTGAATAAATGGCTACATTTGGAATGTTGTAAAATCCAGTCCTACTTTTTACCCTTTGGATAGTTCTTGAGACCTGTGCGAAACGATAGCTCCGTGATGGGTGATTTAGCACATTAATTTCCCAATTGGGGGAAAGGTTTCACTTGCTGTGAGTTATATGCCGCTATGGCGAGGGTGCCGCTTGCTGTGGGTTATATGGTATTCCTGCGTAGGTTTCGCTGTAGCTACCTAAAACTTACCGCAAGCGAAATCTTCGCCTTAGCTACCTATAACTCACCACAAGCGAAACCCACGCCAGCATTATGCAATGACGCGAATAATCCCCATCAGTTGGCAACGGCAATCCGCTTCATATCCTTCATATATCCGCGCAGCGTGGCGCCGATAACCTCAATCGGATGGTGACGGATGGCTTCGTTAACATCGCGCAGCTGCGCGTTGTCGATTTCGCCCGCGGGCGCGGCCTTGCCAATATCGCCCGGCTGCAGGCTGTCCATAAACTTGGCTTTCAGCAGCGGCACGGCGGCGTTGGCGAACAGGTAGTTGCCGTACTCGGCGGTATCGGAAATCACCACGTTCATTTCGTACAGACGCTTACGGGCCACGGTGTTGGCAATCAGCGGCAGTTCATGCAGCGATTCGTAATAAGCCGATTCGGCGATAATGCCGGAACGGGTCATGGTTTCAAACGCCAGCTCCACGCCGGCCTTGGCCATGGCGATCATCAGCACGCCGTGGTCGAAATACTCCTGCTCGCTGATTTTGCCTTCATACTGCGGCGCGTTTTCAAACGCCGAGGCGCCGGTCTCTTCACGCCAGGTCAGCAGCTTCACATCATCGTTGGCCCAGTCGGCCATCATGCCGCTGGAGAACGCGCCGGTGATAATGTCGTCCATATGTTTTTCAAACAGCGGCTGCATCAGGGCCTTCAACTGCTCCGACAGGGCAAAGGCGCGCAGCTTGGCGCTGTTGGACAAACGGTCCATCATCAAGGTGATGCCGCCCTGCTTCAGCGCTTCGGTGGTGGTCTCCCAGCCGAACTGCACCAGCTTTTCGGCATAAGCCGGGTCAATGCCGTCCGCGACCATTTTATCAAAGCACAGCAGCGAACCGGCCTGCAGCATGCCGCACAGGATGGTCTGTTCGCCCATCAGGTCGGATTTAACTTCGGCCACAAATGAAGATTGCAGTACGCCGGCGCGATGGCCGCCGGTAGCCGCCGCCCAGGCCTTGGCCAGCGCCATGCCCTCGCCCTGCGGATCGTTTTCCGGATGCACCGCAATCAGGGTCGGCACGCCGAAGCCGCGTTTGTACTCTTCACGCACTTCAGTGCCGGGGCATTTTGGCGCCACCATGATAACGGTAATGTCTTTACGGATTTGCTCGCCCACTTCGACGATATTGAATCCATGGGAGTAGCCCAGCGCGGCGCCTTTTTTCATCAGCGGCTGCACGGCCTGCACCACCACCGAGTGCTGCTTGTCCGGCGTCAGGTTCACCACCAGGTCGGCCTGCGGGATCAGTTCTTCATAGGTACCGACCTTAAAGCCGTTTTCGGTGGCCTTGCGCCAGGACGGGCGCTTCTCGTCTATGGCCGCCTTGCGCAGCGCATAGGAGATATCCAGACCGGAATCACGCATGTTCAGGCCCTGGTTCAGCCCCTGCGCGCCGCAGCCGATAATGACCACTTTTTTACCTTTTAGGTAACCCGCTTCATCGGCGAATTCGTCACGGGCCATAAAGCGGCATTTCCCCAACTGCTCCAGCTGTTGGCGCAGGTTCAAGGTGTTAAAATAGTTAGCCATGGTGCTACTCCGTAAAAGGGTATGGTGGTTCCGGTATAAGGGTTCCCGCCTGGCGGGAATAGGATATTTGCCACTATAAAGCAGGAATCATGTTGCTTAAATTGATATATTAACAATCTGATATTGCATATTATGCAACGCGTACGTTGCGCTGTGATAACGCTCGGCTAAGGTGGTCCCGATATGGATCTGCGCGATCTCAAATTGTTTCTTCATTTGGCGGAAAGCCGCCATTTCGGCCGCACGGCTAAAGCGACCCACGTCAGTCCCTCGACGCTGTCGCGTCAGATCCAACGCCTGGAAGAGGACGTGGGACGGGTATTGTTCCTGCGCGATAACCGCACGGTACAGCTTACCGACGCCGGCGAGCAGCTAAAGATTTTTGCCCAGCAGACGCTGCTGCAATACCAGCAGCTCTCGCACCGCCTGGGCCAGCACGGCCCGTCGCTCAGCGGCGAGCTGCGGCTGTTCTGCTCGGTGACCGCCGCCTATAGCCACCTGCCGCCGATCCTCGACCATTTCCGCGCCCGGCACCCGCTGGTGGAAATTAAACTGACCACCGGCGACCCCGCCGACGCGGTGGAAAAGGTGCAGTCCGGCGACGCCGATCTGGGTATCGCCGGCCACCCGGAAATGTTGCCCGCCAGCATCGATTTTGCCTCCATCGGCCACATCCCGATGATTTTAATTACCCCGGCGCTGCCCTGCCCGGTGCGCTCGCAGGCCTTGGCGGAACCGCCGGATTGGTCGCATATACCCTTTATTTTACCGGAGCACGGCCCGGCACGCCGTCGTATCGATCGCTGGTTTCGCGGCAACCATATCGCCAACCCGCAGATTTACGCCACCGTGGCGGGGCACGAGGCCATCGTTTCCATGGTGGCGCTCGGCTGCGGCATCGCCCTTATTCCGTCGGTGGTGGTGGATAATAGCCCCGAGCCGGTGCGCAACCGGGTGCGGATAATCGAGCACGGCACGCCGGTCGAGCCGCTGGAACTGGGGGTATGCGTACAGCGCAGGCGGTTGCGGGAGCCGCTGATCGAAGCGTTCTGGCAACTGCTGGAACGCTAAGTACCATCCTTATCCTTGCAGAAAAAAGCGGAACGCCGGATTCTTGGTTTCATCATGGCATTCATAACCCAGCGCGGACAGATGCCGATCGAATTCCGGCTCCTGCTCGCCCAGCTCAAACCCCGCCATTACCCGCCCGTAATCGGTGCCGTGGCTGCGGTAATGGAACAGCGAAATATTCCAATGGGTGCCCAGGGTATGCAAAAACTTCAGCAGGGCGCCCGGCGATTCCGGGAATTCAAAGCTATACAGGCGTTCGCGCAGCGGTTTCGACGGGCGGCCGCCCACCATATAACGCACGTGCAGCTTGGCCATTTCGTCGTCGGACAGGTCCACCACCTGGTAACCGCCGGCGGTCAGCTCGCTTAAAATCTCATCGCGCTCCACGTGCCCCCGGCTCAGGCGCACGCCGACAAAAATGCAGGCGTTGTCCGCGTCGGCATAGCGATAGTTGAATTCGGTTACCGCCCGGCCGCCCAGCAGCTGGCAAAACTTCAGGAAACTGCCTTTCTGCTCCGGAATAGTCACCGCCATCAGCGCTTCGCGCTGCTCGCCCAGCTCGCAACGCTCGGAGACATAACGCAGGCCGTGGAAATTGACATTGGCGCCGGACAGCACATGAGCCAGGCGCTCGCCCTGGATATGATGCTGCTGGATATATTTTTTCATGCCCGCCAGCGCCAGCGCGCCCGCCGGCTCCGCAATCGCGCGCACATCCTCGAACAGGTCCTTGACCGCCGCGCAGATGGCGTCGCTGTCCACGGTGATCACATCATCCAGATACTCGCGGCATAAGCGGAACGTCTCGTCGCCGATACGCCTGACCGCCACCCCTTCGGCAAACAGCCCGACCCGGGGGAGGTCCACCGGCTCACCGGCCTTAAGCGCCGCGCACAGGCAGGCGGATTCCTCGGCTTCCACGCCGATCACCTGAATCTGCGGCATCAGGTGCTTGATCAGCACCGCCACGCCCGCGGCCAGGCCGCCGCCGCCCACCGGCACGAAGATCCGGTCCAGATGCGCGTCCTGCTGCAGCAGCTCCATCGCCAAGGTGCCCTGGCCGGCGATCACCGCCGGATGGTCGAACGGCGGCACAAAGGTATAGTTATGATCGCGCGCCAGCTCAATCGCCTTGGCCTTGGCTTCATCGAAATTAGCGCCGTACAGGTAGGCCTCGCCGCCAAAGCTGCGCACCGCGTCCACCTTGATATCCGCCGTGGCGACCGGCATGACGATAAGCGATTTGATGCCGAGCTTGGTGGCGGAGAGCGCCACGCCCTGGGCATGGTTGCCCGCCGAGGCGGTCACCACGCCCTGGGCCTTCTGCTCTTCGCTCAGGCCGGAAATCATCGCGTAGGCGCCGCGCAGCTTAAAGCTGTGCACCGGCTGCCGGTCCTCCCGCTTCACCAGGACGGTATTGCCCAGGCGCGCGGAGAGTTTCTCCATGACTTGCAATGGGGTGACCTGGGCCACCTCATACACCGGCGAGCGTAGCGTGGCGCGCAGGTACTCCGCGGCGCAGGGCGCGGCGGGCAACGGTAGGGAGTCGGCCATGACCGTTAGCCCCCCAGCTGGCTTTTATCGCGCACCGCGCCCTTGTCGGCGCTGGTGGCAAGCAGGGCATAGGCCCGCAGGGCAAAGGAGACCTGACGTTCGCGATCTACCGGCGTCCAGGCGTCCGCGCCGCGCGCCAGCTGCGTTTCCCGCCGGGCGGCCAGTTCGCTGTCCGCCACGTCCAGCGTTATGCCGCGCTCATGGATATTGATATTGATAATATCGCCGTCCTGCACCAGGCCGATCAGGCCGCCGCTGGCGGCTTCAGGCGAAACATGGCCGATGGACAGGCCCGAGGTGCCGCCGGAAAAACGACCGTCGGTAATCAGCGCGCACCGCTTGCCCAGGCCCATGGATTTCAGGTAGGTGGTGGGATAAAGCATTTCCTGCATGCCCGGCCCGCCTTTCGGCCCTTCGTAGCGGATGACCACCACGTCGCCGGCCACCACTTTGCCGCCCAGGATGGCCTCGGTGGCCGCTTCCTGGCTTTCATACACCTTGGCCGGGCCGCTGAAGATCAGGCTGCCCTTATCCACGCCGGCGGTTTTGACGATACAGCCGTCTTCGGCAATATTGCCGTACAGCACCGCCAGCCCGCCGTCCTGGCTATAGGCGAACTCACGGGAGCGGATACAGCCGTCTTTACGGTCGGTATCCAGCGACGGCCAGCGGCAGTCCTGCGAGAAGGCCTTGGTGGTGCGGATACCGGCCGGCCCGGCGGAGTACATGCTTTTCACTTCCGCGTCCTCGGTCAGCATTACATCATACTGTTGCAGGGTTTCCGGCAGTTTCAGCCCGAGGATATTGCTGACCTCGCGGTTCAGCAGGCCGGTGCGGTCCAGCTCGCCCAGGATGCCCCAGACGCCGCCTGCGCGGTGGACGTCTTCCATATGGTATTTCTGCGTGCTAGGCGCCACCTTGCACAGATGCGGCACCCGGCGCGATAACCGGTCGATATCCGCCATGGTGAAATCCACCTCCCCTTCCTGCGCCGCCGCCAGCAGATGCAGTACGGTATTGGTGGAGCCGCCCATGGCGATATCCAGCGTCATGGCGTTTTCAAACGCGGCCTTGCAGGCGATGCTGCGCGGCAGCGCGCTCTCGTCGTCCTGTTCATAATAACGTTTGGTCAGCTCGACGATGCGCTTGCCGGCGTTGAGGAACAGCTGGCGCCTGTCGGCATGGGTCGCCAGCAGCGAACCGTTGCCCGGCTGGGACAGGCCCAGGGCTTCGGTCAGGCAGTTCATCGAGTTGGCGGTAAACATGCCGGAACAGGAACCGCAGGTAGGGCAGGCGGAACGCTCGATCTGGTTGCTGTCCGCGTCGGACACGTTTGGGTTGGCGCCCTGGATCATGGCGTCAATCAAATCCAGCTTGATGATTTTATCGGACAGCTTGGTCTTGCCGGCTTCCATCGGGCCGCCGGAGACAAAAATCACCGGGATATTCAGGCGCAGCGACGCCATCAGCATCCCCGGGGTGATCTTATCGCAATTGGAAATACAGACCATGGCGTCGGCGCAGTGGGCGTTGACCATGTACTCCACCGAATCGGCAATCAGCTCGCGCGAAGGCAGGGAGTACAGCATGCCGCCGTGTCCCATGGCGATGCCGTCGTCCACCGCGATGGTATTGAATTCTTTCGCCACGCCGCCGGAGGCTTCAATCTGTTCGGCAACCAGTTTACCCAAATCGCGCAGGTGCACATGGCCCGGCACAAATTGGGTAAAGGAGTTGACCACGGCAATAATCGGCTTGTCGAAATCATCATCGGTCATGCCGGTGGCGCGCCATAAGGCGCGGGCGCCGGCCATATTGCGGCCGTGGGTGGTGGTGGCGGAACGATACTTTGGCATGCTCAATACTCCAGTTAATCTTATGGCAGGCGGTTGCTCCCGCCTGCTGTGAAAAGCCTATTATTTTAGTTGTTGACCGGATCCAGCCAGCCCCATTTATCTTCGGTCTCGCCGGTGAACAGGCCGAAAAACGCCTGCTGCAGTTGTTTGGTCACCGGACCGCAGCGGCCGATGCCGACCTGGATGCCGTCGACGCTGCGCACCGGGGTGATTTCCGCCGCGGTGCCGGACATAAATACTTCGTCGGCCAGATACAGCGATTCACGGGACAGCACCTGCTCGCGCACTTCGATACCGCGATCCTTCGCCAGTTTGATGATGGCGTCGCGGGTAATGCCGGGCAGGGCGGAAGAGGTGAACGGCGGCGTAAACAGGATGCCCTCCTTCACCTCGAACAGGTTTTCGCCCGCGCCTTCGGAAACATAACCGTGGACATCCAGCGCAATACCTTCCTGATAGCCATGGCGCCGGGCTTCGCTGCCCACCAGCATGGAGGAAAGATAGTTGCCGCCGGCCTTGGCCGCCGTCGGGATGGTATTGGCCGCCACCCGGTTCCAGGAAGAGACCATGGCGTCGATGCCCTGATCCAGCGCGTCTTCGCCCAGATAGGCGCCCCACGGGAACGCGGCGATAATAACGTCGGTGGTATAACCGGCCGGCGGGTTAACGCCCATGCCCACGTCGCCGACAAACACCAGCGGACGGATATAGGCGCTGACCAGCTTATTTTTGCGCAGCACCGCGCGACAGGCTTCCATTAAATCATCAACGCTCTGGATCACCGGCATACGGTAAATCTTGGCCGAATCCTGCAGGCGTTGCATATGTTCGCGATGGCGGAATACCACCGGCCCTTTATGCGAGTCGTAGCAACGGACACCTTCGAAGACTGATGATCCATAATGCAGCGCGTGGGACATCACGTGGACCTTGGCCTCCGCCCATGGAACCATCTCGCCGTTGAACCAAATATAATCAGCTTTCTTCGTCGTCATTTTCTTTTCCTTACTCGTGCCTTAGGCGCGTATTTGTTGTGATGTCAATTGCTGGATCTCGACACAGGCGACATCCATAAGTTTACTTAATTGTGAAGACAGTAAATCGACCGGGCGAATGCTTGCAACAGTCATTTGAATATTTATACATTCCGGGTTGGCTTGCGGCGTCATATTTAATGCGCAAATCCGAAATCCGCGATGGCGCACCACCCGCAGCACTCGTTCCAGAATTTCCGGGCGGGAACGCGCCTCGATGTAAAGCTGATGTTGCATCATGATATTTTCTCCAGCATGGTTTCATTGCCGGCGCCGGGCGGCACCAGCGGCCAGACATTTTCGTTCTCGTCGATGGAGACATGCAGCAGGTAGGGTCCCTGGTGGGTAAACATGGCCTCAAAGGCGGCATCAATCTGGTCTTTACGGGTAATTCGTTGGCCGGGGATATCAAACGCGCTGGCCAGGATGAGAAAATCGGGGTTATCTGTCAGGGAAGTCTCGCTGTAACGTCCGTCAAAAAACAATTGTTGCCACTGTCGGACCATGCCTAATCGCTGATTGTCCATCAAGACGATTTTCAGCGGCAGCCGTTTTCGCTTGATGGTGGTCAGTTCCTGGACGTTCATCATAAACGAGCCGTCGCCGGACACGCAAACCACCGTGTCCCGGGGACGGGCCACCTGGGCGCCAACCGCCGCGGGAACGCCGAAGCCCATGGTGCCCAGGCCGCTGGAGGTGATGAAATTTTCCGGGCGGCTGAAACTCATATGCTGGGCGGCCCACATCTGGTGCTGGCCGACGTCGGTGGTCACCACGGTATTGTCCGGCGCGCGCCTGGACAGCGCGTTCAGCAGCGCCGGCGCATAAATGGCCTCGCCGGGATGATCGTAACGCCACCGGTATTCCGCTTTCAGCGCCTGGGTTTCTATCCGCCAGTCGTCGATGGACAGTTCCTGCGCCAGGGCGGGAAACAGCCGGTTCAAATCGCCCTGCAACCCGACATGGACCTGGCGCAATTTGCCCAGCTCCGCCGGATCGATATCCAGGTGGATCACCTTGGCATGGGGCGCAAAGGTATTCAGCTTGCCGGTGACCCGGTCGTCAAAACGGGCGCCGACCGCCATCAGCAGATCGCACGACTGTACCGCCAGATTAGCCGCCTGGTTGCCGTGCATGCCCAGCATGCCCAGGTAACAGGCGTCATCCCGATCCGGCGCGCCCAGGCCTTTCAGGGTCGCCACGCTCGGCATGCCGGTGCGATTGATAAAATCACGCAGCGCGGGCACCGCGCGCGCCATGCCGACGCCGCCGCCGATATACAACATTGGTTTGCGCGCCTGGCGCAGCAGTTCGCGGGCCGCCGCCACGTCACCCTGGATAACGCCGCCCCGATCGTCCATGGCGACCAGGTGCGGGCTGAGTTCGCCGGAGGCCAGTTGGATATCCTTCGGGATATCGATCAAAACCGGTCCCGGCCGCCCGGAGGTGGCAATGGCGAAGGCTTCGGCCATGATCGCCGGCAACTCGTCCAGGCTCTCGACCAGGAAACTGTGTTTGGTGCAGGCCAGGGACAGACCCAGTACATCGATTTCCTGGAACGCGTCGGTGCCGATAAGCGCCGAGCCGACCTGCCCGGTGATGGCCACCAGCGGCACGGAGTCCAGCAGGGCATCCGCCAGGCCGGTAATCAAATTGGTCGCGCCGGGTCCCGAGGTGGCGATACAGACGCCGACTTTGCCGGTAGCTCGTGCGTAGCCAATCGCCGCCATGGCCGCGCCCTGTTCATGGCGGCATAGCAGATGTTCCACCCCGCCGTCATAGAGCGCGTCGTATACCGGCATGATAGCGCCGCCGGGATAACCGAAAACCATATCCACACCCTGTGCGCGCAACGCTGACACTACCCACTGAGCACCGTTCATAGTTAGTTCCCCGCCTGTCTGCGCTGGGAACAGGATTTTATGCTAATAATCATTTTCTGCTCCTTATTCTTATTGCGTATTGGTTGTCATAAAAATGAGCCAAAAAAAAACCCCCGTCCTTTCGGTGCGGGGGTCTTCTTGAGATTTAAGCTTGTTTAATAAGCTTTTCTTCGTCCAAGTGCAGCCCCGCACGGTGGGATAATAATCACCACCACGCTAATCACGACTAGGCTAATCACTTGGACAAAGGCTTTCATAAATAGGTTTTCATTACTTCAGCTCGAATGAATGCCTACAGAGTTATCACAGTAAATGGGTTTATGACAACCTTTTTTATCATTTTTGCTTATTCCGGCGTCTGGGGAAAAGACAAAATAGACTAATTTTCAATAATTTGATTCGTCATGAATATTTTTCATTTTCTGCGCCAATTGCTGGGCACCGCGCAAGATACCCATGCCGACGGAGGATCCTGAGCCACCCGCGCGCATACAATGCGAATCACCGCAAAAGCCTTAAAAATTTTACGATCCGTCCCGCAGGGGAATGATTTTCACCTGGGCCGGATACGCAAAGCGGGCATGATAAAGACCGATGCCGGCATTTGAAGTCCGGCGGCCGGCACCGGCATGGAGGGGGTAGGCATGTCCCTTGCGTTAATCTATACCCGGGCGTCAATCGGCATCCAGGCGCCCCTGATCTCGGTGGAAGCTCATATCAGTAAAGGGCTGCCCGGCTTTACCCTGGTGGGACTGCCGGACGCCACGGTAAAAGGCGCGCGCGATCGGGTGCGCAGCGCGCTGCTGAACAACGGTTTCGATTTTCCCGCCCGGCGCATCACCGTCAGCCTGGCGCCGGCCGACCTGCCCAAGGAAGGCGGGCGCTATGATTTGCCTATCGCGCTGGCAATCCTGAGCGCCTCGGAGCAAATTGCCGGTCTGAAGCTGGCGCAGCACGAGTTCCTGGGCGAGCTGGCGCTGTCCGGGGAACTGCGGCCGGTGCAGGGCGCTATTCCGGCGGCGCTGGCCTCGTCGCGGGCCGGACGGCGATTGGTCCTGTCGCGCCACAATTGCGACGAGGCCGGCCTGGTGCCGGACAGCAACGTGCTGGTTGCCGGGCATTTACGCGAGGTGTGCGCCTTCCTGCAGGGCCAGGCAGGGCTCGATACCGTGCCAGGCCTCGATATGCCGCCCATGGAGCATAACGGCGACGATCTCCGCGACATTACCGGCCAGCAGCAGGCCAAGCGCGCGCTGGAGATTGCCGCCGCGGGCGGTCATAACCTGCTGCTTATCGGCCCGCCGGGCACCGGCAAGACCATGCTGGCCAGCAGGTTGCCCGGGCTGATGCCGCCGTTAAGCGATACGGAGGCCATAGAGACCGCCGCGCTGACCGGCCTGATGAATGTGGAGACCGCGCGGTTAAATTGGCGACAGCGGCCGTTTCGCGCCCCGCATCACAGCGCCTCGATGGCGGCGCTGGTCGGCGGCGGCCCCCTTCCCCGGCCGGGGGAAATTTCCCTGGCCCATAACGGGGTGCTGTTTCTGGATGAACTGCCTGAGTTCCAGCGGCGGGTGCTGGACGCGCTGCGCGAACCGCTGGAAGCGGGCGAAATCGTTATCTCCCGGGCGCGGGCCAAGGTACAATACCCCGCGCGTTTCCAACTGGTCGCGGCAATGAACCCCAGTCCGTCCGGAGACTACCAGGGCGTCCACAGCCGCAGCGGCCCACAGCAGACCCTGCGCTACCTTAACCGCTTATCCGGTCCCTTCCTGGATCGTTTCGATATCTCCATCGAGGTGCCGCTGTTGCCGCCGGGAATGCTGCGCCGGCAAGACCCGTCGGGCGAAACCAGCGCCACGGTGCGCGCCCGGGTAGAGGCGGCACGCGAGATCCAGCTGCGGCGCGGCCAAAAAATCAATGCGCACCTGAATAACCAGGAGGTCGCGCTATATTGTCGTCTTGGCGAGGAAGATGCGGTTTTCCTGGAAGGCGTCATGGAAAAACTGGGACTTTCGGTACGCGCCTGGCACCGGACACTGAAGGTCGCCCGTACGCTGGCGGATTTGGCGGGTGTGCCGGAGATACAGCGCGGTCATCTGGCGGAGGCCGTCAGCTATCGCAGTATCGATCGCCTGCTGCTGCAGCTTTGGCGGCAAATGGGATAGGATAAAGGGAATAATTTTGGGGCCGCGGCCCCAAGACGATTTTAATCTTCGCTGTCGGTATAGTCTTCCACCACATCCATCTGCGGTTTTCCGCCGGACAAAGTATGGAAGCGCTTGGGACGACGAATGTGCTCGATATACTTGAACCACACTTTTTCATGTTCGGTGGAAGGCTCGCGCTGGCCCTGGCACACCGCAACGAATTGTTTCTCTTCTTCGGTAACCGGCTCGCGCTTGCCGCTGTCCAGATCGTTGTAGGCGTGCCCGCAACGCTCCAGCAATTGAGCTTCCCGAATGGTGAAATGGCCATGCCGGGAAAACCCGCGCGGGTAATTCTTGTTATCGAAATAACGATTGGTACTAGAAAAGCTGTCCGCCATCTTAAGCGCTCCCCATCCTTTCATAAGCCGTACTGTTTATGGCGCGGAGTATTAGATAGGCTTGACTTTCTGTAAAACAAAACATTTAAATCGTTACGATAAGAATTTTTGGAGATGGGCGTGGACACGGAATTACTGAAAACCTTTTTGGAAGTTAGCAGGACGCGACACTTTGGTCGCGCCGCGGAAGCGCTTTACCTGACGCAGTCGGCCGTAAGCTTTCGGATTCGTCAATTGGAAACGCAACTGGGGGTCAGTTTATTTACCCGGCACCGCAATAATATCCGGCTGACGCCCGCGGGAGAAAGCCTGCTGCCCTATGCGGAAAACCTGATGTCCACTTGGCAATTGGCCAAAAAAGAGGTGACCCGCTCGCTGCAGCATAGCCTGTTGTCGATTGGCGCCACCGCCTCGCTGTGGGAGGCCTGGCTGGGGCAATGGCTGCAGTTATTATACCAGCAGCGCCCCACCCTGCAGCTGGAAGCCCGCATTGCGCTGCGCCATGGGCTGATCAACCAATTACATGAACGCCAGCTGGATTTGCTGATCAGCACCGAAGCGCCAAAAATGGAGGAGCTGACCTGCCAGCTGCTGGGGAATTTTTCGTTATCGCTGTTCGCCGCCTCGGCCGAACCCGAGACGGGTGAACGGCCCTACATCCGTCTTGAGTGGGGGGCGGATTTCCATACCCATGAAAGCCGGCTGCTGGTGAATAATCCGCTGCCGGTAATGAGCACCACCTCGGCCCTGTTGGCCCGCAGCCTGCTGCCAACCACCGGGGCATGCGTCTTCTTACCCAGCCATTGGGCCGAGTTATATCCCGACCTGACCGCCATCGCCGATATTCCCCCGCTGGTCAGGCCGCTGTATGCCGTATGGCTGCAGAACAGCGATCAGCGCGCCCAAATACGGCAACTGTTGAAAACGCCCATGATTTAGGCCTGCGAGGCCTGCCACGTCCTTATCGGGCATCAAGCCGGGCCATCCCCCGGGTATCCGGCCGCGGGGGCAGTATGGGCCTTCTGCAGGCTTTCCGCCCGGATGCCGGTCGGAGGGATGCTAGTCACCTTGGCCGTTTGCTTATTTTCCCACAACGAGTTCAACAGTCGTTGCAGGGTGATAAACGCAAACAGCAGGATGCCAATCACGATCTTGGTCCACCAGGAGCTCAGGGTGCCGTCAAAGTTGATATAGGTCTGGATAAGCCCCTGGATCATGACGCCGAACATCGTGCCGAACACCGTGCCTATACCGCCGCTCAGCAGCGTGCCGCCGATCACCACCGAGGCGATGGCGTCAAGCTCCACCCCCATGCCGGCCAGCGCGTAACCGGCCGAGGTATAAATCGAGAACACAATACCCGCCAGGGTCGCCAGGCCGGTCGAGAGCATATAAATACGAATCGTGGTGCTGCGGGTCGACACCCCCATTAGGTTGGCGGCCGTCGCGTTGCCGCCGATAGCGTATACCTGGCTGCCGAACGGGGTATAGCGGGCCAGCAGGATGCCGAACACCATCACCAGCAGCATCAGCACCCCCATGGCGCTCAGGCGTCCGCCGCCGGGTATTTGCCAGGCCAGCCCCGAGAGGGTTTCATATATCGGATGATCAATCGGCAGGGACTCCTCCGACACCAGGTAACTGGCGCCGCGCAGGAAAAACATACCGGCAAGGGTAATAATAAACGCCGGGATTTTCAGCGTATCGATAAGCCAGCCCATAAAGGCGCCGAATCCGCAGCCCATCAGCAATACCAGCGGAAACGCCAGCAGCGGCGACAGATGATAATCACCGATAACCTTGGCCAGGAATACGCCGGTAAAGGCGATGACCGAACCCACGGAAAGATCGATGCCGCCGGAGATAATCACAAAGGTCATGCCGACGGCGATAATGCCGAGGAACGCGTTATCCGTCAGGATATTGCAGATAACCCGAGTCGAGGCGAAGCCGGGGAACCGGCTCAGGCAAAACAGATAACCGAGAATAAATACCGCGATGGTAATGACCAGGGGGAGGTTACGTTTAAGCATGGCGACGGCTCCTGCGGATAAATGCGATAAAGCTGGGTGACTGCATCACCAGTACACAGAGCACCACCACGGCTTTCACCACCTGGTTAAGCTCCGGCTGGAAGCCCGACAGCAATATGCCGGTATTCATCCCCTGGATAATCAACGCCCCCAGGATCGAGAGGAACAGGTTAAAGCGCCCGCCCATCAGCGAGGCCCCGCCGATCACCACCGCCAGGATGGCGTCCAGCTCCAGCCACAGGCCGGCATTATTGGCATCAGCGCCACGGATGTCGGCGGTGACAATCAAGCCGGCGACGGCGGCGCACAGTCCGCTCAGGATGTAAGTGGACATCACGATAACCCGCGTCTTCACCCCGGCGTTTTTCGCCGCGCGGATGTTAATGCCCACCGCCTCGATAAACAGCCCCAGGGCGGTTTTTCGCGTCAACAGCCAGGCCAGGACCAGCGTAATCAAGGTGATAAACACCGGTACCGGGAAATAGAGCAACGAGCCGCTGCCGATCCAGGATAATGCCGGATTGTTGAAGGTGATGATTTGACCTTCGGTCACCAGCTGCGCTACGCCCCGCCCGGCGACCATCAGGATAAGCGTCGCCACGAAAGGCTGTATTTTCAGCAGCGCCACCAGGACGCCGTTCCATAAGCCCGAAAGCACGCCCACGCCCAGGGTTGTCAGGATGATCACCGGCAGGCTATAGCCCTGCACGGTCAGGGTCGCGGTCACCGCGCCGGCAATGGCCATCACCGCCCCCACCGACAGGTCGATGCCTCCGGTGGCAATGACCAGCGTCATGCCGATCGACAGCAACGCTACCGGCGCGCAGCGATTTAAGATATCAATCATGCTGCCGAATAACCGTCCGTCCTGGATATGGATTGAGAAAAAATTATTGGCGACGATACTGTCAACCACTAACACGACCACCAACGCGGCCAGCTGCGGCATCCCCACCGGCCAGCGCTTGGCGACAACGACTTTAGTTTCGGATGACGTTGAACCAGACATAACGTTCATGCTCCTTAGGCGGCAATGGCGTTCATAATGGCGCTGACGGATAGCTTATCGAGCGGGATGGCCGCGATATGTTTCCTGTCGCGCAGAATAACGACCCGATCGGCATAACCCACCAGTTCCTCAAGCTCTGATGAGATCACCAGCAGGGCCAGGCCATCGGCGCACAAGGATTCTATCAGGCGGATGATTTCGGCATGCGCGCCGACATCGATACCCCTCGTGGGCTCATCAAGGATCAGGAACTGCGGTTTGGTCAGCAGCCAGCGCGACAGCAGCACCTTTTGCTGATTGCCGCCGGACAGGAACTCTATCGGCTGCTCGGCGCTGGGCGTGCGGATGTCCAACTGGCGGATAAAACGCTCGGCGATATTATTTTGTTCCTTGCGCGGGATGGGCCGCAGCCATCCGCGCTGTACCTGCAGGGCCAGGATGATATTTTCCCGCACCGACGCGGCGGCGATAATGCCGTCCGTTTTACGATCTTCGGGACAAAAACCCAATCCCAGCCTGCCTGCCTGGTTCGGCGAACGAATGGTCCGCTGGGTGCCTTTGATCCAGGCGGTGCCTGAATCCGCCGGGCGAATGCCGAAGATAACCTCGGCGGTTTCCGTACGCCCCGATCCCAACAGCCCGGCAAGCCCGACGATTTCACCCGGCCTGATCTCCAGGTCAAAGGGAGCAATGGTATTTTTCTTGCCATAGCCGGCAAAGGCCGCCACGGGCTTTTCGCTGTGCAGGGTACGGCCGGCGCGCTGCAGGGCATGTTCGCCCAATTCGCGGCCCAACATCATCTTAACCAATTCAATATGGGGGAGTTCGCGGGTATTGCGGGTGCCGACAAATTCGCCGTTGCGCAGAACGGTAATCCGATCGGTGATCTTATAGACCTGATCGAGGAAATGGGTAACAAAGATCAGGCTGATGCCCCGCTCGCGCAATTGGCGCATGATAGTAAACAACATCTCGACTTCATTGGCGTCGAGGCTGGCGGTCGGCTCATCCAGGATCAGCACCTTGGCCGACAGATCCACCGCCCGGCAAATGGCCACGATCTGCTGCATCGCCACCGAAAAGTGCCCTAGCGGCTCGGTGACATCCAGCGCAAAACCATAGCCGGCCAGTAATGTCACCGCCCGGCGGTTAATTTCTTTGCGATCGATAAAACCAAACCGCCGCGGTTCGCGGCCGATAAACAAATTATCAGCCACCGACAGGTTCGGCAGCAGATTGACTTCCTGATAAACGGTGCCGATGCCAAGCTGCTGAGCATGGGCGGTATTCTTGGGATGAATGTCTTGGCCGTCCAGGTTTACCGAACCGCCGTCACGCTGGTAAACACCGGTTAACGCCTTGATCAAGGTAGATTTTCCCGCGCCGTTCTCACCGAGCAGCGCCATGATTTCACCACGTCTGAGGCTCAATGACACATTGTTCAGCGCTTTTACGCCGGGAAAGGTTTTGCTCAGGCCGGTGATGCGGAGTAATACATCATCATGACTATCGATAATACCCATGGTAAATGCTCCTTAAGACGTAGCCGGAAAAATACCCTTGCCAGACCGCTGCTCCATCAACCGCCTGGCATCGGTGCCGATGGTCAACGGACAAGGCTGGGGGCGAGCAATAGATTTTCATCATCAGCTACAAATGCGCCGGGAGTGTGTAGACAACACAGTGGAGATGCTCCCTGGCGGCTGGGGTCTCGGCGCCAAAACCCCAACCCAAGGGACACATTTACGATGTATCTATATCTGCAGGCCGGGCACTTATTCGTGAAACAAGCCCCGCCACCGCCGCCGGCAGGGCTTGCCGCGCGTTAATAGCCCATGCCGCTTTTCTTATCCAACTCGGTCTGGGCGTCGGCAGGCAAAAACAGTTTGCTTTGCGTCTTGATAATTTTTGTCGGTACGGTGCCGTCTTTTTTGTATTTAGCCAGCGCATCAAACGCCGGTCCGGCCATATTCGGCGTTAACTCCACGTTAGCGTTGGCTTCGCCCGCCAGCATCGCTTTATAGATATCCGGCACGCCGTCGATGGAGCCGGTAAGAATATCTTTGCCTGGCTTCAGGCCGGCTTCTTTAATGGCCTGGATGGCGCCGATCGCCATGTCGTCATTATGGGCAAACACCATGCAAATGTTCTTGCCGTTGTTCTCGGCCTTGATGAAGCTTTCCATGACTTCTTTACCTTTACTGCGGGTAAAATCGCCGGACTGTGAACGAATGATTTTTATGTTATGCGCTTTGGCAATGGCATCTGCAAAGCCTTTCTTGCGGTCAATGGCGACGCTTGCGCCCACGGTGCCCTGCAATTCCACCACATTACAGGGTTTGTCGCCCACGGTCTTGACCAGCCAGTCGCCAATCAGTTGGCCTTCGAGGACGTTATCGGCGGTAACCACCGCCAAATAGAGCGAATCGTCTTTCACTTTAATGGCCCGGTCGAGTAAAAAAACCGGGATCTTAGCGCTCTTGGCTTCCTGCAGCACCGGCTCCCAGCCGGTTTGCACTACCGGCGCGATAAAGATGGCGTCAACACCTTGGGCAATGAACGAGCGAACAGCCTTGATCTGGTTTTCTTGTTTTTGCTGTCCGTCGGCGATTTTTAAGGTAATGCCGCGTTTTTGTGCTTCAGTTTTTGCCACCGAAGTTTCCGCCGCTCGCCAGCCCGACTCAGAACCCACTTGAGAAAAACCGACGGTCAACGACTCGGCAAAAGCCACGGAAGACATGGCGACAGAAATGGCGGACACTAAAAGTAAACGCTTCCACATAGTCATCATCCTCTTATAATCATAAAATGTGCTGGTATCATTAGATTGCTAGCAATAATAAAACTAAACAAAAAAACGCTTTTTTATATCGGGCCGCATCACATTTTTGATAAATAAGAGCAGGGTTTGATAGCAACTTCTTTATTTAAATCTGTAGCTTATGGAACTATTTTTGTCTAGTCATCTCGCGCATCGAAAATTAAATGCTTCAATAATAAGTAATTACCACCTTTCTCATTTCTTCATTTTACCAGTAACACCGAACATGCCGTGTCCTAATCTGCTACTCGTTTTTATCGGCCAAACATCGCTTTTCTGGCGATTGTTATAGAGAGATAAGGCAAACGGATCCATCGCTTTTGGATAAACAAAATTACCATAGCCAATTTGATTTTTTTATATGGATATTTTAGCTTATTTTTTGGTAATATTATCCCTCGTTTTGCGGCCCACACTGTAAAAAAAGTTGTTTAGGATCGCGGCTACCTATAAATTCATTAGTCGAGAAACGATCAAATTACAACCAAACTTCGTTTATCTTCCTTAACGTGAGGGCGCCGCCAGGAAAAGCTCTGCCGACGGAGAATGTGATTGGTAAGACCCCGGGAAGAGCCGCTGAAGAAGATAGAGTCCATAAACTTGACCCAGATTAAACCAAACTCTTCTGAAAAAGCTTTCGCTGGAAAGCATTGTGCTTGGTGATAATATTTAAACTATTTTATGCATTAGCTAAACTAGACAATATTGATGCGATTTTAGGCAATCGACGGTATTGAATTACTGCCATATTTTTCTTGTGTATATTAATATTTCTTTGCTAAGCGGCGTTAATACTTTTGGGTAAAATTTTATATTCACAACTTGATTATGAGCTCCATGTTTCTACTCTTTCAGTACGATGAGGGAATTATCAATATATCGGCCAGCATACCTGCCATCACGTTCCTTTAATTCATCACCGTAGTAGCATTATAAGAAAAACCTTTTTATTTTTGCAGAACCATTGTTAACGCATTAAATATCGAGGATATAATTATGGCAAATTCAAACGCTTTTTATTATAGCCGACCGTTCGCTGAGCCGCCGGCATCACCCACCAGCATGCAGATATCAAATCTAACCGCTACTTCCGTAGATCCAAGCTGGACGCCAGGCATCGGCGGCGCACCTGTTGCGTATTATAATGTATGGCAGGCCGCTGCCCCCGGTTACTGGGCAGGCCAAACCACCGAACCTTGGCTGAGCCTGCAAAACTTGATCCCCGATAGGGCTTATTCATTCCAGGCTTTTGCCGTAGGCTTTGATGGACAATATAGCGATCTCCCCGCCGGAATTTATTTTAATACACCGCCTCTGGTTTATTCTTCTCAACCTTATTATCCACCGCGGCCGGGATGCTATCCACCCCCACCATATTATTATCCGCCGCGCCCATACTACGGAAAATATAACTATTCTAGCTGGTAAAAATCCGCTATCCGATGCTGCCAGGTTAAAGGGCAGCATAATGCACGCAGGCTATCGAATATACAATTATCTTAGGAGCTTTGCTGATATTTGTGAATTATTTACATTTGGCCCGTCCTAGGCAGTTTATTGTGTAAAAAAATAGCACAATATTTCAGAGAGGAGAATGCATTGCGTTTACAGTGACAAGGCCAAAAAAAAACCCCTCGCGTAAGCGAAGGGCTTTTTTTTGATCTGGCAGGGGCGGAGAGACTCGAACTCCCAACACCCGGTTTTGGAGACCGGTGCTCTACCAATTGAACTACGCCCCTAAATAGGGTGGCGGTGCGGACGGGACTCGAACCCGCGACCCCCGGCGTGACAGGCCGGTATTCTAACCGACTGAACTACCGCACCACGATTCGGTACTACACCCAAACATAACATTTGCGGGGTCAACGCATGTTAAAACCGTTTGTGGTGCTCACCAACGCCTCTCGCTGCGCTCAAGGTATTGGGTCTTAATGTATGCCTGGCAGTTGATGCCCGCCTGCGGCTTCGTTCAACCGGCAAAGCCGGTTGTCCTACTCTCTGCTCGAGTAGCGAACCGCCAGGTTTTTTTCAACAACGCCTCTCGCTGCGCTCAAGGTATTGGGTCTTAATGGATGCCTGGCAGTTCCCTACTCTCGCATGGGGAGACCCCACACTACCATCGGCGCTACGGCGTTTCACTGCTGAGTTCGGCATGGGGTCAGGTGGGACCACCGCGCTAGTGCCGCCAGGCA
>NZ_WUBS01000011.1 GCF_010131535.1 Acerihabitans arboris | reverse complement strand
CTACGGGAGCCGTTACGCCAGTTGGTGGGCTTTTCCACAAATAGAGCTCTTTCTAAATGAGACGGAGCTCTAACCTACCCACCTTGGAACATAGATAACAGACGGCGCTGGCTTTACGCTTACGTCATTGGTTATTCCCCACAATGAAATTTTCATCGTCCGTGATTCCAGCACATGCTTTTGTATTAACCCCATGCCCTCGACTTTTGACAGCAGCGTATACAGCGATTTGTGATCCCTGAAGCCGAAAAGCAGCATCAGCGTTTTAAAATCGCTATAGGTTTCTTCTTTCAGAAAATTCAGCAGTCTCTTTATTTTCTCGCTGTTGCGTGCGGTGCGCTCGCTATGCGTAGCGATAAGCATTTAGCCTCCTAAAAATTGAGCAGGGACAGTTTTTCTTCTTCGTCAGGCGTCGGCTTTGTGGCTTTATTGTCTTCATCCGTGAAGAAAAGATCGGGCCGGGTTGTCATGATATTCGGCGTTGATGTTGTGGGTACGGGTGTTTTTTCTTCCTCGCTGAAATCCAGTGCGATTCTTACCGATGCTGCTGATGCGGCAATATCGGGGGAAATTGCAAAGATCTCAAGCTCACGTTTTTTCACCTTGATCGGTGAAATTAATGATGCTGACGGGAGTGTTTTTGTCGTAAAGATGAAGCTGACAAAATCAGGCAGATTTAGGATCATATTGCTGTCAATAAAGAAACGCTCCGCCTGTCTGATTGTGCGTTCACTGTCGATGGTCTCTGTCAGCACGGCATCGGTTTTCGCTTTGCGGACTTCATCATCGACTAATATGGTGCCTGACATTCTTGCCACCCATTCAGCCGTATCGGGGTCCATGACACGATAAACCAGTTTGAACTTGGCATTCTCAACAACTGCGCCGACAACGGCTTCACCCTTTAAATCTGCCGGGCAGTCTTTTAGATCGGCGACGGACTGATGCGCCATAATAATATGCACACCTTTATCCCTTGCCGCCCCCAGTCCTTCGAGTGCGGGTTTGGAAAGATGGTATTTCAGTTCATCAAGGAAGATGGCAATGGGGCGGGGGATATCATTTACCCGGTCACGCCGTTCAGCCAGCTGATAAAGACGCACCAGCAGCATTCGTTGTGCGGTAATAATCTTGCTGTTTCGCATGGAGCCGATGACATAACAGCAGCCACCCTCATCAAATATTTTATTCAGCGAAAATCCCGTCGGCGCGTTGATGGCATTTAATAATGCCAGTTCTTCAATCTTGCCGAAAAAAGCTTTGATGTTTTCCGTAATGCCCTGAACATACTCGCCGTTATAAATATCACGGACGGTTGAGTCTGGACGGTGACTGACGAATTGCGCCGCCATGCGTGCCGCCTTTCTGTCGTCAATGCGGTAAAAGTCAGATTCCTGGCCTTTTTCCGCCAGGCTGAAGCCGGCGACAAAAAGTTCTTCTAGTTCATCGGGGGTAATATATTCAATCAGGTTTAACTGGTATTGCTGTTTTCGCAGGTCGATTAAGGCAAAGGTTTTGCCTGCATCCTCACAGGCTTTCCGGTAAAGGTGCGGTGCCCACTCATCATCTTTGGGGTCCATGACAAAAACTCCTTCACCGGCCAGGATACTTTGATAAAGTAATATCCCGGTAGCCACCCCCTTACCGGCACCGGTTGTGCCGATAATATCCGCGTGTTGTCTTTGCCAGTCTTTTAATGGGAGGTACATCGGCAGTTTATCCCGGTCCATCCCGATAAAAATACCTTTGCTCAAGTCGATGTAATCCAGTGGATCATAATGCAACGTTTCCGGCAGTAACGATTTCACCGTGCGCACATCGGTGCGTAATTCCCGCTCAAGCGTTGACTTTTTGACGAGCCGTTTCTTTATTTTGTCCAATTCTGGCGTTAATACCCTACGCAGCAGAATATGGAAAATAAAACCCGCTACGGTAAAAGCAATCAGCACCGACCATGCCATAACGCGAATGCTGGCGACTATCCGGCCTTGATAAAGCCACTGAAAAATCCCGATAACAACCGGGGCCATCGTACCGAAAAGAAAACACAGCATGGCAAAAGCAATAATCAACTTTTGCCAGAACGGGGCTTTTTGCCGCTCATCGCTTTTCATCGACGCGAAAAACGGCATGGTCAGCCCCGATAGCAGAGCCAGCATCAGTTGATGCTGTTGCATAAAAGCAATGAAGGCCAGCGCGCCATTCACTATCGGCGACAGTGAAACGGCCAGCTTATTTAAGATCATCGTGCCTCCTTCGTCAGCCACTCACCCCAGCGCATCGCCCCATCAATTCGCCCCACGGTGTTGGGCGAAAAGGCGGGGCGAAAGCCTAGGGCTCGTGAGGTGGCCGCGTTGCGACCATGCGCCGGGAGGTAGACTTCCCGGCCCCGAACGGCGTGCGCCAGTTCAAGCGGGCTGGACGCCCTTATGAACTTGCGCATGGGGGTAATGTCGTGGCTGGACGCCGCGCCAAAACCCCCAAAGTCAACGGCGGCACACCGTCGCCCGCTACGCGCGACCACCCCCTTTGAGACGCCGTTTTTCGCCTATTTTTTCTTTTGTCCGTTCCGGCCAAGCGAAAAAATGGGAAAACGCCTTCAAAGAGGGTGGTCGCGCCACGCTACCGGCTTTTGGCCGGAGACTTAGCCGCGACGGTGTGCGGGGCTACGCCCCCCAAATAAACCGCTATCGTGGGCGATAGCTTTTCGCTCGCTGGGGCGGCGAAATTTATTCGGCTCCCCCCGGCCAGCTCGGTTCCCCTGGGGGTGAACGCTCGCCGGTGGGTTCGGGCGACGCAAATTAGCAATTTTTTTCAAAATTGAATTTACTCGCCTCACGACACTTGTTAAATCCTGCTTTCGCATGAATTAACAAGCCTAAAACCCATTTCTTTTTGTATTGCTATCATCTTTAGCAATCGATATGTTGATATATTGAAACTAACAATCTTCCAGATTGAATTTCAATATTTATAGTGCTTGAAACAAAAAACTAAATGCATTTTAAAATGAAAAGTATTTCAATGTATGAAGGTGTAATCCCTCTCTCACTTATATAAGAGATGTTTTTATATTAAAAATATGGTGTATATTTTTCTAATATTAATGAAAACAATCATTAATATAGAAACTTTATCTCATTTTTTTTAAGAAGTGGGAGCGGAACATTACTTGCGAGAAAGGTCTTTTCAATCGATGCTCTATGCTTTGCCCATGAAAATAACGGACCACTACTTTCCATTTTGCGTATTAGGCGCTGAAGTTATAAAAAAAGGTGGTCACACATAGTAAAGTTGTAAATAAGCATCACTTGGGAAATACTAAAAATTTTATTTAAAGAATGCCGGTATTGCCTTAAGCACCCGGCGCATTAAAAAGCTTAAAGAAAACGTCGGATTTTTCATTGTGTCATCTGCGAGTCTTAGAAAAAATCAAAAAATCTTGGCAAGATCACTAGCCCGATGTGGACACCTGATACCTCGTTAGTAATCTATTGAATGTGGGTAAGCGCCCTCGGCAAACTGATCCCCATAGGGGCGCATTTAAAGCAGCGACATAATGATAAAGTATGTGAATAAGGGCAATGAGCGGCAGCCGGGCTATCATAGCAAAACCAGCATAGCTTAAGTTCATTAAAGCTTTTGGCGCGACAGGGAAAGGGTTAATCCAATCCCGATTGCCAGCAAGAGATGAATCAGTGCCGATATTTCCATCAGTAACGTCAAAGGAGAGTCTGCCAGCGAAAATATCAAACCAGCCAGGGCAATGCCCACTAAAGAACCTGTCTGGCGAAATGCAGTATGGATTGCTGAGGCGGTGCCTGCTGTGTCCTGAGTTTTTCCTGATAGCACCGTTGCCGTCATTGGTGGTACGACAAATGCCACACCTCCAGCCAGTAACGCCATAGCGATAATCACCGCTAACGTGATCTGTCTGTCTAACGCAATCATTCCAGCGTATCCCACAGTGCCCATAAGGAGTCCCCCAATCATTTGCGTTTTCACGCCCCAGCGGGACATTAATCGTCCGGCAGAAAAATTGCCGACGAAGAGAAAAACCGCCAGCGGCAGAAGCGCCATCCCTGTCTGAAAAGGGGTATAGTGCCACTGTTTCTGTAAAACCAGACTGAGAGCATAAAGACTGCCAAAATAGCTGACGTTAATAAAAAAGCCGGTGATGTTAGCAAGATTGAAGGCACGACTGCGAAAAAAATATAACGGCAACATAGGTGAAGTGGTCCGACGTTCAACCGTGACAAATCCCGCCGCGCATAACAACGTTAACAGCGTGATAAAGGGCAACATACTTTGCGTCCACCCCTGCATCGGAAGTTCGATCAATACCCAACTGATACCTCCCAGCGTGGCGATCGCCAAAATCTGCCCGATCATATCCAGTCCTTTCGGGTTTTTCCTCGGGGAGCAGGGCAGTAGCCGGTAACCGGAATAGATCCCATATAACCCAATTGGCAGATTGATGAGAAAGATACTGCGCCAGCCCATACCGCTCACCAGGAAACCGCCGACTACCGGTCCCGCCGCTGCCGCAACCGATACAAGCCCGCCAAACATGCCTATCGCCCGTTGTCGCGATCCACTTTCCGGCCAGATAGCAGACAACAGAGAGAACGAGGCAGGAATAAAAAGTGCTGCACCAATTCCCTGAACCAGGCGCAGGGTAATTAATTCCAATATTGACCCGCTTGTACCACAGCCTGCTGATGCGCCGGTAAATAGGGCTATACCAAGTAGCCATATACGCCGGGCTCCAAAGCGGTCGGCCAATACGCCAGATGAAAGCATCAGACCAGAAAGCGACAGATTATAGGCGTCCACGGCCCAGGTTATCGCGGTAATTGAAGAATGGAACTCAGACTGAATGTTAATCGTGGCGATATTTATCACGTTGACATCAAGGATCGCCATAAACATACCGACGCATAGCGTTATCAAAAGAATCATTTGACGCTGAGTGTTTATGACTAAATCGGGTTGTGACATGGTTTTTAACCTGTTGGCGAAACATGGCTTTGAGTGTAAAAAGTAAGAGTAGGGTTGAAAACGCAGCGAAAATACGCGTAGGTGCAGCAAAAATGCAGAGGGGATGATGAACTGGGATAATACCCGTTACCTACTGGCGGTTGCCCGCACCGGTAGTTTGCGTGCCGCAGCCGCCAGTTTGGGGGTTGATCAGGCGACGGTAGCCCGTCGATTGCGCACGCTTGAGCAGGAGCTGAATGCCTCGTTATTCAGACGCTCACCAGAAGGCTATATGCTGACTGACAGCGGAAGAGAATTGCTGCCCGATATCGAGCAGATGGAAGTCATTGCTACTACTATCGAACACAAAAGTACCGGCATGAACGCCTCTTTATCAGGTAACGTCCATGTTGCCTCCACTGATTCACTGGCGCGGTGTTTTTTGCTGCCAGCTTTGTGTGAGCTCAGGCAAAGCTACCCCGATATTACGGTAAGGCTGACCACCTCTCCGGACATTATGGATATACGCCGCGGTGAAGCCGATCTGGCTATACGCAGTGCGCGGCCTTCAGATAACACTCTTATTATCCGCCGTCTGGCAACATTTAGGCTTGGCCTGTATGCCTCAGAAGACTATGTGTCCCGACGAGGACTACCGAAGCAGGGCAACGCTTTTTCTGGTCACGATTTAATTATGTTTCCTCAGGAGACTGTGCCTCAATATTGGCAGGTGCTGTGCGGAGAGCCTCTGACTGGGGGGCATATCGTGCTTGAAGCCAGCTCGCAGTGGATGTACATCGAAGCCCTTCGGCAAGGACTCGGCATTGGGATGATGGCCCGGGAAATGATGCAACGATGCTGCCCAGAATTGAAAAACGTTATGCCTACCCGAAGTGAATCTGCGGATATCTGGCTGGTCGCCAATCCCGATGTCTGGTCCGCAGGACGTGTTCAGGCAGTTATAGCGGCCATTAACAAAGCTTTTCATTGTGATGAACTCAGGGGAGTTTAATACCGCAATCTGGTGTCAGTGAACTGAGATGCTGTTCCGCTAACCGCGCAGACGGCCAAATTGACGGATGATCTGGCTGATGATATCCGGGTCCGCTGATTCGCATTCGAGCAGAAATGCTTTACGGGCATCGGCGGTGTGATCAGGAAGAAAACCGTGTTTGTTCTTTTTCACAATATCAAAGAAAGAATGTTCAGCAGAACTGCATTCTTTTCCTCCGCCGTTTCCTGTCGTTTTCCCGTACATACATAAAACGACTTCACAGGCATCGGCAGCCATCACAGTGGATGGCAATAACGGAGCAATACAGAGAAAAAATGCAGGCAGCATGATCGATTTCATGTTGATTACCTCTGGTTGGTAAGGATCTATTGAATGTTGGGTCGTAGGGAGGGGTATCTGGAAAACCTGGGATGTGGATAATGTTACCGATGTAACTCAATTTCGGTTGTATTGCAGGTCAGGCAATTATTCAGTTTTGGCTGGAAGGAAATGACGCCGGAGTAACCGTTTTTTCGTAGCCAGGCTTTCGCCCTGAAATAACGCTCACCTTCCGGTGTGTTAACGATAACCTGATTGGAATGTACCACGGCATACCAGAGATTCGGCGGGTAAACCGCATCAGGGTTGAAGGCCATGTTTATTGACCAGTGGCCATCGGCTGTGGGATACGGCAAAATAACTTGGTTCTCTGACCACTGTGGAAGACTTGTATTCATTTCCACGCCGGGTTTATCCCATTCGGGCTGAGCGGGCTCCTGTGGGGATGAACAGCCAGAAAGGATAACCATCACCGCGCTGGTTAAAAACAGGTCAATCGTTCGCATCGTTGAAGGTCTCCTTCATTTTATCCAGGTGAATATATTTGTAATAGATATCACCCATCCGGCGGATATCGCCGTGAATATCAATACTGACGATAATATCCACGCTTTTAAGCACCTTGCGCAGCAGCACCGCAAACGGGATATTCTGGCAATCAGGGTTTTCAAAACAGCGGTCAATAATGCCTTCAATACAGTCTTGCGGGCTGCCCGCATGCAGGGAGGTGATAAGTCCTTCATGACCGGAGCCGACGATTTTCAGCGCATCCCAGGCTTCCCTGCCACGAATTTCCGCCAGCAGAATTCGGTCCGGGTTCATCCGGTAATTGGCCCGGATAAGCCTGCCGGGCGTGACGATGGAGTCCTCCCCGGCATCCGCCGGATAAAACAGATGAACATAGTTGGTGTGGTGATAAAACTGGATTTCGGGGTTGTCTTCAATGGTGATGAGTCTCAGGTGTTGCGGTATATAATGCAGCAGCGTTTTCATATAGGTGGTTTTGCCAGACCCGGTTTCCCCCACAATGAATATCGTCCTGCCATACTCAACGGCCTTTTCAATAAAGCGGGGGACATCCCCGCTGGTATAATATCGGGCCAGTTCATCATCCTTACTTTCAGTCCGCTCCTTACCGGTCACCCGGTTATAAAAACCGGCATCAATCCAGGACTGATGCGTTTTCTGTTCGAATGACGGCTTGCGCAGCGTGATGGAAACTGTATTCCGCTCACAGGCCGGGGGAATAACGGCCTGAATACGTTCGCCGGATTCAAGGGTGGCGGAAAGAATGGGCGACGTATCATCCACGTTGTCCTCATTCCAGGAAGCCAGCGCTTTGGCAAAAGCGTAACACTGACGCAGCGTGACCGGGGAATCGTGCATCTGCCATTTACCTCGTATTTTGGTGTGGATCTCGCCGGGACGGTTAATGGCGATTTCGGTCAGACCCTCCAGCGGCAGGAAATCACCGAAAAGCTGATTTTTCATAAAATCGAGAGACAGGTTTTCAGTCGTCATACACCCCTCTCTGTTTTATACGCAGTCGATAGACGGAGGAAAAATCAATATCGGTGCCGGTCATGATGCTGATAACGTCGCCCTGGTTCAGATACATCGTGGGCGGGATATTGATGCTGTTCTCCAGCGTCGTTTTCGCCATTTCCGACGCGGCGGCGCGGGTGTTTTCGGTATAGTCGGTGTTGCGGTCTTTTCCCGGTGCTGAATCCGCCGCTGCCGCAGCCACATCCTGCACGGTGCTCAGCATTAGGGCATTACCGAAACGCGCCCAGAAATGGGTATCAATCCAGCCCGAAATACCTGCCTCACCCAGCGGGCCGGTGGCCCCGGTATCCGTGAGCGGAATTTGCAGACTGCCGGGCTCCGGCGTGCGTAACTCCGTCCAGATAACAAACATCCGGCTACGTCCGTGTTGCAACGCCCCGGCGCGGTAAACGCCCCTGGCGACGGTGCCCGCCGAGATCAGCTTTACATGGTTGCTGGCGCTGTAGACATCCTCGCTGATCAAGCACGAAATCGCGCCGCCCACATCGGAGACAAACCGCCGCATCATTGAGCAGGGGATATAGCGGTCAACCGGGATGTAGAGATCAGGATCGAGGTTCAGCCGCCTAACGCCGGTGACCTTAGCCACCCCCGGACTGTCATTGTTGCCACGGGTAACGGAGGCGGTTGCCTGACCGCCGGTCGTTCCCGCGCTGTCGCGTGGTTCGCTTCGGGTGGTTCTCGTATTTCCACTTTGAGCTGTCCCTGTGGCGTTGCTCAACCCGTCAGCTAGCGCCGTTACCTTGTTCAACGCGGGTGGTTTCGGTGGTGAGGATGGCGCGGCGTTTTGCGCCTGGTCCTTTTCCGTCGTTATTTCCGGTTTGTCCTGTCCGAACAGACCGAACGGATTGCTGTCCATGCCAAGGTTGGTTCGTGCATGTTGCCCCGCGCCGGTCGAAGGCGGTGGCGCGGTGTCGGCCTCCTTTTCGTCACCTTTTTTCAGCCCCCCGAGCAAGCGATCGCCGCCGAGCGCCAAAGCAATCAGTAAGGCCACGCTAATCAGGCAGACCAGCAGCGTCCGGCGACCGGATGTTTTTCGAAAGCGGGTCACTTCGGGCTGACCGGGAGGCGTTTTTTGTTCCGACTCCGGGCTCGCCATCGCCAACCGGGCGCGCTCGCGGGCCTCTGACTCCAGCTCTGCTGTGGTTTTTTCTGTTGCTTCTGAAAAGGATGGGTCTGTCATTTGGCCTCCAGAGTGACGGCGGGTGACACGGTGTCACCACTGGCGACCGTGGCTTGCCCGTATGCTGCGTTTTCAATCCCGACCACGGCATTGCCGTAGCGCAGTACCAGGCGCGGCGACAACATCCGTACCACCATCACGGTGTAATTGCCCTGGCTGACAATTCTGGGCGTGACAGCCTGCTCCTGACCGTTAACCCTCAGAAAGGGAGAGGGCAGGATTTTGACCGGTGAAAAGCCGATATAGGTAAAGCGACCATCATCGTAAGTGAAGTCCGGCGCTATGGACGCTGAGCCTGCCGCCACACGTTTGGTATAGCGCCAGTTACGGGGTGTGGTGGCCTGTTTAAATGCCGCTGCGATCTGCTGCTTTTCCTGCGTTTCGCGCAGCATTTTCAACCGGGTCGCGCTGGCAGCGTCTGATTGCCGGCGGACCTCATCCGGATAGCGATAGCGGATAACGAATGCCTGCGAGGGCGAGTCGTTATCCAGCACGTTCAGCTCCAGGCTGTAATCTCGTTTTGACGTCACGACAAAGAGGTTGGTTTTCCAGTCTTTCGCGGTCGGGAGAAATACCTGACTGACGTTATTGCCGCTGGCGTCCGTCACTGGCTGGGTAATGGGGTTCGGGCTGACGCCCACCCGGTTATCGCTGCGGGTCACCGTCCAGCCTTTGGGAAAGCCCGCCTGCGCATCAATAACCTCCTCATCATCGTCGAACAGCAGCGTGGTGAGGTAGCCGGGGCGGGTATTGACGACCGTGGCGTTCTGGCTGTTGTAAGTAACGTTCTGCATCCGGCTGTCCCAGGTACTTCCACGCGGCATGGCGGCCCCCCAGGACACGCATGACGCCAGGATAAGGGTAAGGCCCAGACTTTTTTTCAGCATCATTCAGTCCTCAATTCTTTATCGCGCTGGTAGCTGGTGACGATGAAGCCCATCGGGTTCATTTCACGCTGGCTGTCGGTGAGTTGTTTGCGGGGGAGGTAGCGGTACGTCAGGCGAATATTCCAGACATCCGTTTTGACCGAGTTATCCGCAATGCGGCGAATGGTGCGTCTGATGCGCAATGTCGCCAGATGGTCGGGCGCTGTGGCGGAGGCGTGAACGTTGGAAATAATGTCAATATAAACGACATATTCCGCTTTATTGAAAATGACATCCGGTGCCTGGTCGCTGTTAAACCCGTCCAGATAATCTTTATTCACGCTGTTGCTGTTAAATAACTGCACATCGTCATAATCGCGCTGGAGCGAAAAATAGTTATACCCTTCGCGGAGCTTGACGTAGTTTGCCGCTAAGGCATGCGCCAGAGATTCTTCAGAAGAAATATCCCGCTCTTTTATGCGGGTCATATATTCATAACGTCCGGTCTGTTTATCCACCGACCACAACTCAATTTCAGTGGTTTTCAGTGGCAGCAGGATAATCAGGGCCACAATGGCCATCGCGGCAAGAATAAAACCGACCGCTGCCATCAGCCAAGCAACCTTTTTTTCACGCGCATCCTTTTCCAGAATGACGGTTTCAAACGTTCGGGACGACGCAAGGACTTTTTCTGCTTCAGACATGGCTTGTCAGCTCCTGGATGATGGCCGGAGTGTTCACCGGTTGTGGTTCGCCGGATACCGGCGGGAGGGTGACGTTATGCTGTGTGCAGCCCATGAGTGCGCACAGCATCAGAAGGAAAATGCTGAGTTTCATATCAGGCCTCTTTATTTAACGGATGCAGTGGCGTCAGTGTTATCGCCACGACGCGATACGAATTCGGATGTGATGAGCGGGGAAGAGATTAGGTGTAGTAACCCATCCTCGATGTGACAGTTTCTAGTTGTGAGCGTAAATCTAATTTGACAGTCGACACCGTGCCATAGGCAGACACGATTAACCTAAGGGTGCGTGATTAGCGGGAAGCAGGTTAGGCAGGTCGACTTGGTTATTCATTATTGTTATTATTGCTAAGTTCTTATAAAAAAAAGGTATACATTATTTTAGTTAAGCGAAGCGTGAAACTTGCTAGTATCTGATCATTGGTTAGTTAGTGAGATATACCGCCATCAATTGGGTTAATAGCCCGAGGAAAGCTTTGTGCTTTCTACCATTTATCCCGCGCAACGCCCCTGTCGGCTGTGGTGTCCTCGGAAAGCTGGGTCATCGTAGAGTAGGTGGTATGGCGCATGGGTATTCGAAGCATTGGGCGACCAATGCTTCGTGGAGCTGGGAGCTAGTGCTGTTCAATCTCATCCTTATGAGGGCGAACTCCGGTGTTTAAGTGGGCGATCGTTCACACATCGGGGGCATAAGGAGAAAGTCATGCTTAATGATAAAGTAACCAACGAACAGCAGGCACAGAGCAAGTCAAACCGGAAAAAGTGGATGGGTTATGCTTGGGAGGCGTTCAAATGGGGTATTCGACTATTTGACCTAATCACAAGATTAATCGATTACTTTGAAGGGGGCGATCTGTAATGTGCCCTCCCTCGTTTCAATTAGTAAGGAGTTGCGGGTGCTACATAGAGCTCTACGTCTTGTAAGGCAATATCACAACGAATCTATCGTTGGGTTATCTATTGCACTAAACATCCCGAAAGAAACAATAGCGCAACTTGAAAGTGGTGAGTCGTCTCCGTCTGTTGATGTACTCCAGCGTTACTCTTCTCATTTTGACATCCCTGTGCCTTCATTTGTTTTTTTTTCTGAAACACTTGGTACTCAAGGACGCTTATCTAAACGACTACGTTTAAACTTGGCTGGTAAAGTATTGGATGTATTAGAATGGGCGAGCAAAAAAAATGAAAAAACGGAAAAAGCTTAAAATCTCCACTAAAAATAAAAGTTATAGCCTTAATGATTCTCCTTTTTTTATGCTCAAAAGCAAAAAAAAATTAGCGACATTACTTGGCATCACAATTTCTGATTTGTCTTTGTTAAAAAAAGATGACGAGAATTATTCTATTTTTGAACAGCTCTCCAAGAAGGGAAAACCTAGAAAAATACAAAAACCCTTAGATGCCTTGGATATTGTACACACCAGAATAGCTAGCCTGTTATCAAGAATTGCTTTACCAGAGTATTTACACTCAGGTAAAAAAGGTCGTTCGAATATCACAAATGCTCATGCTCATTTGAATACATCAAAAACGATGACAAGCGATATTAAGGCATTTTTCCCATCGACGACACGACATATGATTTTCTCATTTTATTTTTCGGTAATGAAAATGTCGTCGGATGTGGCTGATGTTTTATCACATATATGTACGTGTTATGGACAACTCCCAACAGGCAGTCGGATTAGTATGCCATTAGCTTTTTTCGCTAACTCTCGTATGTTTGACGAGCTAAATGCTCTGTGCAACACGTTAAAAGTAAAAATGACGGTATATGTGGATGACCTGACCTTCTCAGGGGATAATGTAAATCGTTTATTTTGTTCGGTTGTGAGAAGAATTATATACAAACACGGACATATAATGCATCCAACCAAGACGAAACTCTACAGCGAATACATGCCAAAATTAGTGACGGGTGTTATTGTTACTGCTGGGTGTATGAAAGTGAGAAATGAACAACATCGTTTAATGGCTCGCGATATTGAGTATTGGATGTTGATTAAAGATGCAGATAGAGCAAGAGAAACATCGGTGGTAAAAACTTTATTTGGTCGATTGCATTCAATGGGAGTCATTGAGCCACGCTATAAATCAAAGGTGTTAACTTTGAAAATGAATACGGCAATATAAGTATTTATATTCGAAAATAGTTCTTTGTATCTAACATATACTGGCACCTATTGGTAATCTGGGTGTAATCAGATCTGACAGTCGGTTCAGCGCCCAGGCTGTGTGAAAACGTTTTGGTAGCAGAAACTGCCAAATACAGAGCTGAAAACCGCGCTCATACGTAAAATTCGGCCCTGACTAACCAGTCGATCAATTTCAGATTTTGCGTAGTCGCGCGCACTTTAGTTTTTGGTCAGGGTTTTCATACAGCCAGCGCCAGAAGCTGACGTTGCTAACATCACTGATGTATTATCTAATGGGGAGCAGGTCACTATGACGATAAGAAACAGAGGCGACTTGCCGTAGAATATTGGGTTTTTGGTTTTATAAAACTGCTCATAAATGGCACAATCATCTATACAGGTTTCTGTTTTATAGAGTCATTTATTGACTCATCAGATAAAAAATATTGGAGAAGAAGCATGAACATTCGCTCCTATCTGGAAAGATTTGAAAAGCAAAAGTCTCCAAATCGCATCAGCCTAAATTTTGAAAATGCAATTAAGTACAACATGTACTCGGTCTACATTACTGCTCCGGATACAGGCGAACAGTTCCTGTTTGAGGACTACCAAAACGACACGATACTGGCTAAAAAGTGGAGCGAAGAAGAAGAAGTATTTAAAGACATGGTTCAACTAAATCCGGATGATTATACGGCTGACTCGTTCTCCGGAATTTATTACTATAAAGCACATGAGGCTGCGTTTTCTAATCTCAGGGACATAACTTTCCTGAAGGTGTCGTGGTATCAGATAAAAGTAAATTTGGATAACTGGAGAAAGGCAAGGCAAAAGCATCAATACCGAATGGAAAGTCATAATGTCAAACAACAGATGGATGTGCTTAAAGCAGTGGTGGATTTGTACATGCAAGCAAACTCAGATGACCCAATTCATTTCGTTTCGATAATGACAAAACTGCACAGTTCGTTATGGTTCTATCATGACAATCGTAACCAGATGAAAAAAGAAGTAGAGCTATACCTCAGCGCCTTTGTCAGTAACGGCAATTTATCTACAACGGATAGATCAACTTACAAACCTACAGGCACAGCCATCTTAACTCTGCAAAATAGCTTTACCGAGCAAAGAAAGTACTACGAAACTAAGTACATTCAATGGGGAATGCTCACAACGGCTATATTTTCGTTTATTGCTGCGGCTATGAGTGCATACGGAACACTACATCACTAAACGAGACTAGCATTACAGGTTCGCATAAGAATGTTATGGTGAATTAGTTTAATTCTGAACTGCTTCTCATATTCAAAATTAATAATATTTTTAATGCAATATAACTGTTTTGAATATGTGAGACTAATTCCGCTTTTCGCTGAAAACAGCCTAAAGTTCTTTTGAAAAATCCTAACATGTCATCCCCCATCCATAACATCAACCGGTTATAAAGTTAATTTACCAGTTTATACATCCCCTTGGAAATAACCGTTTTTTTTCAAAGGTATCTTTTTCAACGAATAAGTATCTTGAGATAGTCCCATCTTGCTTACTCTGATATCAGTGTCTATTAATTCACTTACGTAATCTTGGAGTTGAACTGGTGCTCGGCAGCCTATCACTATTTCTTTAATTAAAGATTTATCGAACTTCTTTATACCCCACTTATCCGTAACAATCCTAAATTCCTTTTCATATGCCCACGGTAAGCCTTTATGGAGAAACATAGCCACAGCGAAATTCTCTAAAGTTTCGGTGAAGTAATTGAAGCCTGGAACAGCCTGACTATAATTGACGTCACCAAAGACTGCATAATCCTCTATACAATCTGCAATGCTGTCATCAAAACCTATGCAGAAGCCTGTATGAGAACGGGCGTAGTGCGACCACATGAGATAGTTATCACTATCCCTTGTTAAGCAAATTGTACCGTTTTGAGTAAGATAGATTTCTCTGGTGGAATACCCCACATACCATTGAGCATGTTCGTCAAAACTGTTATACCAATTTTTAAAATCTGTCTCTGTATGGGTGGGGTGGTCTGAAAAATATTTTTTCTTTACAACGTCAGGTTCAGCATCAAAACTAAATATTATTTTAAACTCTGCCGGATCATTAAAAGTGATGGGCTTGCTTGCAAATATAGTGCCTTTTTCAACAAAGCATTTTAAATATTCTATAACCTGCTCAATACTCTCATGACCTACATATTTATAAAGCATTTTCACATCCATTCATTGTAATTTGAGGTAAATATTTTTTGGAGTTTCAGACAGGCCGCAACCTGATAAGCAAACGTGGATTTACTGGACTACCCTTTGTGCAGCCTACCACAATGGCATTAGTCAGTGGAGAGTTTCATTGTAGCGGTCAATCTAGACATCTCCAAACCGTTCCTGCTAAGAATTTATTTTGTCCTATCTCGCTCTTAGCAGCCTGTCAGGTCTAGTCATGCTCTGCTATTGGAAAGTGTCGGGTTGAGTGGTGGCTTAATCCAGATAGGGGTTAGCGGTTACGCTGCTGATTAAAACGTTTCATATTCTCGATAGCGGCGGCGCGTTTTTGCCATGCAGAGAGGGCTTTGCCGGTGCCGACGGCGATGAGTTTGCCTGTCGCTCCGGCAGCACTGACACCGCCTTTCGCCGCTAGTTTGGCTCCGGCTGCTCCGACCTTCATCGCCGGTTTGGCTGCGTCAGAGGATTTTTTTACCAGTCCGCCCAGTCCGCCCAGTCCACTCATCACCGCGCCCTGTAATGTGGCCTGGACGGCTGCGCCACTCAGCGCACTGGCAATCTTCGCGGAGAAATAAACGACAACTCCCGACGCGATCCCGGCCAGCAAACATTGCGCCGCCAGCGTCACCATATTGCTATTGCTGGATGTGCCTATAGAGGCATCCAGTATTTTATTCAGGTAATTGATGGCGATCCTGATGGATAAGGCAGAGAACATTATCGTCAATATCGCCGTAAAAATGGTTTTTAGCCAGTTATCAAACATGGGTTTCAGGAAACCGTACAGCAGACAGAAAATAAACAGAGGTGCAGTTGTGGTCATTAACAGTAGGGTGATTTCGGCGAGCAGGTTGACAAACGTTGCGGCGAGTAAAAGCACGATTGCGCCACCCCATACCAGCACTTCGGCGAACCCCCCGCTCAATTGGACATAAGTGGAGGTATCCAGATTAAACAATGTCTGCCCCAGCGTCTGCGCCTTCTCCCATACGGTATCGAGCAGGACCCAGACATTATCATCGCCGCTTACTCCATCCTTAAGTCCTTCGATGGCCGCAATCACGGCATCCAGCCAGCTATCGCGATTTAGTACAAAGGTGGTAATGAGTAACATCCGGCCCACATCCCAGACGACATCTTCAACCGGGGTCTGTAATTTTCCTCCCAGCGTCTGATATCCCCGATAAACGATGAATAAGGTGAATGAGCTGACAACTATAATGCTTATCATCGAGCCGTAGGTGGAAGACTGACCTTCTAAAACGGCGTTGAGTCCATCCATGATGTTTTTGTCCATGCCAACAAAAATACCACCGGACATAATGCCTCGCTTGATACAGTAATGGACAGGGAATAAAAAACAGGGAAGCGTCCCTGTTTTTACTGGCGGGGATATTACTCGGTAACGGATTTTATTTTTTTAGCTTCCAGCTGGAACAGTGCTTCGAATTTTTCCTTTATCCCTGGCTTGCCTATTTGCGCGTACATAATGGCTGCCCTGTGGGCAAATTCGCAATTATCACTCGCCTCGCCATCTTTAAGACATTTTGTATAGACTGTATATGTCTCATCTGGATGTTGTTTATACCAGGCTTCGGACTTTGTCTCTTTACAACCGGATAATGCGATGACGCCTGAGGCGACGAATAAGGTTAATAAGGATCTAGACATTTTTAAGCTCCCTATATAGTGTTCAGATCAGCAACCGGTGCTGTTAATTGCTGCTGCTCAAAGGCTTTCTGTCTCTGCTGCTCCAGCAGTTTTGTTCGCTGTTCAGACTGCTTGACTGACATCTCCCACTGGCTGGTCAGCGCATTTAATTGTACGCTTTTGGCCGCTACGGCGTTAGCCAGGTCCTGGGACTCTTTCGAGTCCTGCGCGTTGGTTATGCGGTCAGATAAGTCTGATATATCGCAGAGTGTGCTGTTGATCCTGTTTTCCACATCGCTGGTGTCCTCAATGGACACCGCCTGATTGAGAACGATTTGTTTGCAGCTTGCCAGGTAACTCTGTGACGTGCTGGACTGATTGCAGACATCGAAAGATTGGTATTTATTGTAAAGGTTTTGCAGTTCAGATGAATATGAACCGCTCTGGTTCGTGAGCAGGTCATCCAGCGAAATGCCATTCTTGCGCAAAGCATCAATATCGGTTTTCAGGCTTTTGGCATCGCTGAGGAAACCCTGAATATCCCGCACGCCCGTCGCCGTGGCTAATTGTTGCTTATAGGCGTTAAGCTCGCTTTTATAGTGCGTCACCGTTTCTTCCCATTACTTGAGCTTTTCAGTCCACTGGGTAATGGATTCCGCATTCTGCACGGCATCGAAAACCGGTATTCCGGCGCTTATCGCTTGGGTGGAAATAAACAACGATAACGCCAGGATGTTATATCGGGTGCGCATTGATTTTATCTCCGGTGTGAATGTTATATTGCTTGTTCAAGAAATGACGCTTTCCATTCCTCAGGCGTCATGCCGTCCTGATAAAGGGCGTCAAATATTTTTAGGTTGTCTTCACTCCCGCTCAGCAGTTTGGTGATTTTCCCGAGACCCGACAGGTCCATTTTTGCCATCGACACAAACGGTCGGGTTTCGCCGGCTCGCAGGGGCGTTTTCAGTACCACCATGTAGTGCTCGCCCGGATCAAGATTGCGCACGATGTCATACACGCTGTCCGGCACTTTCATTTTTTCCACGTAATCCGCATGGCTGGCCTTCGGGTTGGCGAGGAATATTTGTGTGCCGCACTGCTCAATGATTGCCGGGGCGATGGGATGCTTAACGATTTCATCGGGCGACTGGGTGGCGGGGACAAAGATGCCGTTGAGCTTGCGAATGACTTTAAGCATATTGAGCGAGAACCGGGAAAACTCGACGTCGGCCAGCCACTTCCAGAATTCGTCCATAAACATCACCAGACGGCGTCCGTCCAGCAGGCTGGTCACGCGGTACAACAGGTAAAAGGTGATGGGGCCGCGGATGTCGTCGTCATCCAGGAATTCTGTGCTGTCGATACCGAAGTTATCGATATCGCTGATAGTGAAGGTATCTTCTTCGTTATCAAATACCCAGCCGAATTCGCCACCCTGCGCCCACTGTTTCAGCCGGATGCGCAGCCCGTTGGTCCGGGCGTCTTTGGTCGGCGGCTCCGGCAGCACTTCCAGTAGTCGGGTAATACCATAACGGCGGTATTCCGGCGGGTAGTCCAGCATGATGGTATCCACGGCGGTGCTGATACGCTCTTCGTCGCGTGGGTCGAGCGGCTTGCCGTTACGGCGACACAGCATCCTGACCAGCCGTTTAATAAAGCTGATGTTTCGCCGGCTCGGCGCCAGTGAAAACGGATTAAACCCGCTGGGGACGCCGGTCCGGATGCGGAAGTAACGCCCGCCCATCTGGCGGATTGACATCTCTGCCGCCCGGTCCTTGTCAAAATAAACGGTGGTCAGCCGTTTAATCGTGGCGGACGCGGCAAACGTCGCCGGGTTGCGGTACTTCTGCATCAATTGTTGCATCATCGCCATCAGCAGCGTCTTGCCTGACCCCGTTTTGCCGATAATCGCCGTATTGCCCGGCGTTTTTTCATTGAAATCATTCCGCCCGGCCTGACTGTCGTGCAGGTTCAGGTAATAACCGCCGCCGCCCGGTGACGTCAGGATGGCGATGGCCTCACCCCAGGGATTGCCGTCCCGTTTACGAGGATGGAAGTTATGCAGGCTCGCCATATCGGCAAAGTTCTGGCTGCTGACCGCAACCAGCCGGGGGCGTAGCGTGTACGCCCCCGGCAGTTGCGCGAGGTACGCGGCGGGTAACGATAGGGTGGACAGGGCCGTCATGATGCCGAGGTCGGCAAAGGGCTGGGCCAGCGCATTGGTGTCTTTTACCACCTGGTCGGCGCTGTCTGAAGATACCAGCAGGGAAAAGTGGTATTTCCCGCACGAGATATGCCCGGATTGGAGCAGGTCACGCAAGACAATCAGTTCTTCGCGCTGCGAAAGGGCGTCATCATCCGCTGAGTTCAGGCGCTTTTCCGCCAGCCGGATGTGATTTTGCGCTTCATCCCGCGCCATGCAGGTAAAGGATTGCGTCAGCACATACTCGCTTTCAGCATACAGCAGCGCATCCAGTAACCCCGTATGGGTTTGGGGCGAGTAGTCCTTGATTTCCAGACTGCGGAAAAAACGGGAGCCGCCGACCGTTTGGCACTCGGCGGTATCGGTGCTAAAGAAAACATCCGGTGTGCTGAGCGTGTTGTAAAACGGTGAGCGGGTCACCGCCACCTTCTGCCATTTGCCGGTCATCAGACGGTGATAAAAAGACAGTTGCGAGGAATACACCCGTCCTTTTTCTTCATAAACGCCTAATGGCGTTGCCATATAGCGGGATAGGGCGGACGTCAGCGCCTCCTGATGCTCTAGCATCGCTTTCAGGGCGTCATCCAGCGCGGCGTGCCTTTTCCCGACCGGCTGTCTCTTCATGACCTTTTTCTCAAGCCGCGAGAACGGTGCATAACAGACGGTGAAAAACAGCCGGTGCCGCCAGAACGGCTTATCCTTTATCGGCCGATAATAACGCGCTGATACTTCATCCGAAAAGGGAATACCCGAATGGGCCTCAAACGCATCCCGGTATTGCTCCCGAATGCGGTGAATATAGAAAGTGACCGGCAGTCCTTCATACGAACGAATAACATTGTTGAGATGGGTGGACAGAAAGGTCAGGTGGTGTTCATCCTCGCATTCAAATACGGCTCCAGCCAGCTCCCAGGTGGCAACCAGGTCGCCATGGCGGTTCCTTATCACCTGGGGGTGAATATGCGAGGAATACGGAATGTATTTATCCAGCGTGATGCGCTCGTTTAACTTCATCTTAGTGGTGAACTCCGAAATATCGACGGCATCATAGCGGTTGGCCAGCATGGCGTTCGCGCCGTAATGCCGGTTGGTGGCAAACCGGCCACGGGTTTTAAACGCCAGCCAGAGCAGACCGAAATAATGGATATCCGTTCGCGCTTTGGCTTTCATTTCTATCCAGGCCGGTATGAGCAGCAATGCCAGGTAATAGCTGAGATAGACCGACAGCAGGACGATAGTCCCGCTGACGATAACGAACGGCACGATGGGAATGCCCATGATGGCGGCGGGGCGCGTCAGCGCCTTGTTCAACGTGGTCATTCGTTCCTCCTACGCCGCCCAGTAGGCCCCGAAGCCCGAGGCGCCGACAATCAGGATGGCGCCAATAATGACGTTACGCATGTCAGAAAGACTCTTGCCGTCGAAAAGCACCTTGTAACCAATCCACATGGTGGCCAGCGTGATGGTGACGGCGGCCAGCCCCAGCAGACCGGTGGAGGTGTTGCTCAGCGTATCGCTGGCTTTATCAAATCCGCTGTCCGCCGCCAGCACGCGGGAAGCGGGTAACAGGTAAGCGACCGCAGGCCAGTATTGACGTTTTTGCATGGTCATTTCTCCTCTAGAGCAGGGACGAGTAAATCGCCGCGAATAACGGCGTTGGGGTAGCGCAGGGAAGTCAGAATCGACGGGGTTGTATCGGCCATGTCACCGCGCAGGACGGTGGCGGGATAACGCATCTCCGGCCCCGCTTTTACGGCGGCATGGCGTGGTTTATCTTCCTGTGTCGACGGGACGACGTAGCCGATACGCTGCACATAGCTGGACTGGTTAAAGGCAGACTCCGGCTGTTGGCCGGTATCGAAATTGCCGGAGTAGTAGCAACTGAGCGCGCGTTTCAGAGAGCCGCCCCGCCGGTAACAGTCGGTGAGGATGCGCTCAAAGACGGAAAGATTGGTGCAGGGGTCAAGCAGGTCACCGGCGGTCACGCCGTAATGGCGGAAATTGGTGCTGGTGAATTGCATCAACCCGACCGAATAGCGGCGGCCCTGTGCCGCCAGCCGTTTGACGACGCGAAGAGCGTCTGCCCTGTTATCGGGCTGGTGAGAAATAACGCCTTTGCGGCCGTGGAGGCGCTCATTCTTCGGCACAATTTCAGCGATGGCGTAAGGGTTAAAACCTGATTCGACGCGGGCGACATCGAACGACGTGGACGGATGAACGCTGGCGGCGCACTGCATGGCCGCCGCCAGAAAGGCAGTGGGTAAAGCATGGTGGCCTCGGTAAAAAAAGCCAGGCAAAGTGCACAGCTATCTGATGTGCAATGCCGGGTGAAGGAAGAAAAACGTAGGGATGTGGGGTGATCCTGTTCCGGTGTTAGCCGGGCTGAATTTCCTGCGGTGTATCGCTATCGTCTCTGGGCTCAAGGAGGACCAGCTTGCCGGAAACGGCGATACCGGGCGTCAGCACAATGTTAAGACCGGGTTTGCCGTTATGAGCAAACGCCACGCCGACTTTTGTCCAGTACGTGGTTTTTTCACCCAGTGGATCAGGTTGGCTTTCCTGTGTGACATACACGTTATAAGTGGGTTTTCGCATCTCATTTTCCTTGAATGAAAACAGCCGTGGATTAAATAAGTGAATCACATCCCGATCCTGCATTCCGATTTCAACGGGTCAGCGAGGACATTCAGCGGCACCCTGAATTGTGGTTACGTGACAGCCCGACCCATGTTGTCAAAGAGCGAATACCCGGCCCGGACGAATAAACGTCCATAAGGCCTGCCAGCGAATGATGGCGTGGTCAGGGTGCGCTTTCTGATTCAGGTGGGTAACAATAAAATCAAACGGGAAAATAAAAAGAAAAACAGCGGGAAATTAATGGTGTTTGGATTTGATTTAATACTTGAGTGAAGGGGTTGTCTGAAATATTCTGGCGGATTTATTTGTATTTAAATCAATGAAAACAGGTATGGTAATTTAGGCAGATAATAAAAAGCGTGCGGATAAGAATATCGCTCCGCACGCAAGGCGTCGTATTCTCAGCGTTGACGGCGTTCGAGTACTGTCTGGCATTCAATACAGGTTGTCACGCCCGGCAAAGTCTGACGCCGCTTATCGGGAATGGACTTACCACACAGGCGACAGTAGGGCAATGATGGCGTTGCAGTTGATTTGAAACGGTTCTGTTCAATCATGTCCTCCAGACGCTGTTCATTAAATTCCTGATCGCGATCGATTTCATCCGGCATGCGATGCCCTCCTGTCCGACGCTTCTTTTTCGCAAAGCGTGATACGGTTACAGATAGCGGTGAGGGACGGACCATCCTGCGGTGAGGACAACTCTTCAGTGATCTGCATCATGACATCCAGCGCGTCGAGCGATGCGATATTTCCCGGATGGCGTTTCTGCCATCGTCGCCAGATCTCGGCATCGGTCTCTTCATCTGGTATGGGCGTCCGGCCATGAGGGATAATGATCCCCAGCAACCGGCGACGGATACAGACTTCATTGGAGGTGAGGCCAAAATACTGGTTCAGCAGCGCAATCGAACCGCCCAGCGCCATGGCCCGGTTAATCTGTTGCTGGCGCTGAACTTCCTGACGCGACAATGCCAGGATCTGGTGTAAAGCGTCATGATGGACAGTGACAGCCATAAACTGCGCTGATGCCCGGCTGATGATAAACAGCTCATCCAGTGACAGCTGATTGAGGGCGTTCATTTCGTCGAAAGTGAAACCCAGCGCTTCGCAGTGACGAATGTTGCCTTCCTTAAGGGCATGCAGGGCGTCGGTTAATACGGCGTAATTCAGGGATGGGATCATAATGGCGCCTCCTCCCCCTGTTTTTCGTGAAGTTGCCGCAAACGGGTGATCCAATGGGATTCACTAGTACGTAGGAATTTTTTCGCAGGATAAACAGACCCGCGGTTTTTGATTAATGCCCTGATTTCACCGCCATCAGCCTTACGGATGATTTCGGAGTTAAACTCAAAAACCATTTGCGGGTTCGGACTGACAGGCAAAAGTGTGCCGTGATTACCTTTCATAATCATTCTCTCTCAAACGGTTTCAGCGGTTGGTCAATTTCAGGTTAATCCATTCATCAATCTCAGATTCGAGCCAGGCTACACTGACCGGGCCAATTTTAATTGAACGGGGAAAGATGCCGTTGTTCATATACAGGTAGATCTGTGAGCGTTTCAGACCGGTTTTTTCTTCAACCTGCTTTAGACGTAATAACTGATGAGATGTCACGGTTTCCTCCTATGGCAGAAATGGGATATGATCGGAGAGAACAAAAAAACACAGACAAGGGCGGAGAGAAAGTTGATAAGCCCGTATTACGGGTTTTAGAGTACTTAATACGGACTTTCAGAACGAATGGGGAAATGCCATTTTAATTTGATGCCGAAACGGAAGTGGGTGAGCCGCGCTTAAGTGCGGTTTTCAGTGTGTCGCCGCTCAACCGATCGGTAATGCCCTCGTCAGATGCCCATTGCTCGAAAATGGAAAGCAGCTTATAAGGTTGTCTGATTAACGGGCTTATAGCTTCATTATGTTTGCATGCAAGCCAGAACAAGCGCGATAAAGGTGAGGATATCCGTGTTGCGGATATAGGGCTGATCTTACCTATTGTGGGCATATTCAGTAATTTCTCAAGTTCCGCATACCGGATGACAAAACAAGAGTCCTTCGGTAAGTCATGAATAGGAAAATAGCCTTTTTGGTTATAATCATACACTCCATGTAGTGAATTTTTTTTATAAATACCAGATGAGATATTTTTAGGCAATCTTAGGACTTGCTGTTTTATTCTTTCCTGCCATGTAAGCTTTTCGAAAACCTGAAACATTTCTCCAGATTGGATGACTGAAATGCCGTAATTTATATCATTTGCTCCGGTTATGGGTAGTGGTATGCTAAGGGAACGAGCGAGTAAACGCTGAACTAAAACATATTCATACCCTGTCAACATTGTGTCAATAATCTGCTGAGCAGGGGAGATATATTCACCTTTAGTACTGACGATTAAATTCCGCTCACTTAGAAAACAGTTTTTGTCAAGAAAACAAAGTCGGTGGATAAATGAATTTTTTGCCGACCTAAATTTCACTTTATGGTCTGACATTCGAACTTTTTGTAAAACTATCGGGGACTGAAAATAGATTGAAAGATAAATGCTTCCATATAAGGCGTGGCGATATATGTCTCTGTTTTTTAATTTTGTGCTCGTTAGTTCATTCGCTAATCCAACGGCCTCTTGTATCGTAACCCATTCTGGCATATTGTTTTTTTGCATAATATTATCTCTTTTTACATGGTTGAATATCCTATGATATAATCTGAAGTTGAGTTTGTTACTTGCGGTAACTGCAAACTTATGCTAGTTAAAATTATAATCAGACTGTGTGATACATTTCGATGTCAACAAGTTGCTGGCTGTTTTGTAATGCGCACTTTTCATAATTCTCTATAGTTAATAGTTAAGATATTTTCTGTTCCCGTCCAATTATTTGGTCAAACCATTCATCACGGTTTTAACTTGTCTCATATTCTGATCAGAAAATTTTTCTGGAGGAGATCAAAAATAACGAGGCTGAATTACAACGGCCTTCAAATCTAGAAGACCGTCAGAGCTATCTTGCGAATATGAGGCTATACCTTATCAAACCAAGAAGATGCAGTTTCTTTTAAAACCTCATTAAGTTCATTAATGTTCTTCTTGCCTTGTGTCTGCAACCATTCTCTAGCAGCTTCTTCTCCCTTTGTGATTGCCGGCTCGACCGCTTTAGCCCACGTAGCTCGTCCACACAGTACACCGTTGAAAGTTGAACCAGAGGTTTTTGCAAAACGAAGAGTCTGCTGAAAAAGATCGGCACTTACTCCAGCACTTAAAAAGATGAAAGGTAATCGCGTTGATTCAGATTGTTCTTTGAAATATTTTTCAGCTTCTGATTTTGTATAAACCAAATCATTATCTTCCGTATATCCTTCAACAAAATTCATATTAACCGGAACTTCAACTTTTAGTACATCTACACCGTACTGTGACTTTGAAAATTCTTTTATCATTTCATTGACTTTATGAGGCTTCACTTTTGCATATGCTTTACTACTTGTGTCTGCATTTAAGGCATCATACGATATTAACTCGAGATAAAATGGAATATCTTCAGCAGTACACTCAGATCCCAAACGTTCAATAAAAGCATGTTTTTGGTCATTAATTTTCTGGCTTTCATCGATATCATAATAAAGTAAAAACTTGACTGCATCTGCACCGGCTTCCTTCAAACGTTTGGCAGACCATATATTCAGCAAATCTGGAAGGCGCCCTTGCTTACTGGCATCATAACCTGTTTTTTCGTATGCCAATAGTAGACCTGCATCGCTGTCCCTGGCAGCAGCTGCAGGCAAACCATATTCTGGGTCAAGAAGAATAGAGGAAGCATAAGGAGTAAGTTCTTTTGATACTAAAGTTTTGAAATCGATAATGTCTTTATCTTCAGCACCTTGCGGCTTGAAAACGCCGATCATTTTTTTTAATGCACCACGCTGGTCTATTGCCAATGCGGCTATAATGCCTGATTCGTTCGATAGTCTCAGCATAGCTTTCTTTTTTTGTTCACTTAATTTGGTCATGTTTATTATTCCTCTTTGCTTAAGGAGTATATATAATGTTATCTTGTGAAATATGGGTAAACCTTTACTTGACTAAAAATATCCGTGTATTTAATCATATTGATATAACCTGTTTTAGCCTCCATTGCATTCAAAATTCCAAATGCCATGGCTCTTTTTAAAGTATTTTCCGGCGTTTCAATGTTATTAATGCCAATTGCTAAACCTGCAACTGTGGCATCACCTGAACCAACAGGATTAATTACCTTAATTTTTGGAATCGCCACAGCAAAATAATGGCCGCCAACTTTTGCAAAGGCGCCTTCCTTACCAAGTGAAACAACAATCCAAGGAATCTCGTACAAACTTTTATGAGTGTCAATCATTTCTACAAAACTTTTTATTGAACCAGTATCTAAAGACATTCCCGTGAGTTGTTCTATTTCTTCTTTGTTTGGTTTTATTAGATACGGAAGCCATGGTCCACTTGTTGCTATTTCTAGACATTTACCAGAACAATCAAGTAGTACTTTCTTGTTTTTTTTATTGGAGATATCAATCAACTTCCTATAAAAATCCTTTTCTAGCCCGGATGGAAGGCTGCCCGAAATGGTAATGACCTTGGCAATGTCCGTTAGAACTGAAAATTTACTTATAAAGGCAGTCCCCTCTTCTACAGAAATAGTAGGCCCTTGCTCAAGGATTTCAGTTTGATTCCCTTCATGTAGTATTGCAATGCAATTTCTTGATTCCTGCGCTATATCGAAAAACTGATGTTTTATGTTAATAGCATCCAGCCTTTTAACTATATAATCACCTAAAACACCACCTATAAGACCAGTTGCTATTACCTCTTCCTGAGCTTGCTTTATCACTCTCGTTACATTGAGCCCCTTTCCTCCGGCCTCTTTTCTAACATTAGCTATCCGATTGACTGAGTTGATCTTTAGGATTTCTAATGGATAAGAAATATCTACAGAGGGATTCATTGTTACTGTAAGTATCATTTTCTCCACCTATTAGGGAAAATTTCTATTTCATTCAGCTGTTAAATAATTGAATATGAATCAGAAGAATGTATTTTATCAATAAATAATTCCGCCTTATTTTTATTGATGCAGCGCAAATGGTTTAGACAACTATGATAATTATATTACGATGCATAATAAGTTAATCGTCTCTGAAAAAATTAACATTAATTTTTATGGTAACTTTTATCTCAAAACTAGACAAATCTGGCGTCGTCTAAAATTAGATTTTAAACTCATTCAAATGTCAGGATTATCAGGTTATTATTTGTCGGATGTTAGCCTTTGATGCATAAGAAAGCCTACTATCAACACATTGTAATATACGTTGATAGCTCATATAACATAATGAAAGTTAGAGCCTGACCAATATATTTTCTGTTTTTAAACCACCAATTTTTATGACTATATTGACATCGAGAACCACCATGAATTGCATTATTATTCCACTTATTACTCTTGAGAAAAATCAAGAACAATCTTTCCGTTCATTGGATTACCTTGCAGCGCATCCACCGCCTCAACATATTCTTGAGGAGATCCCTTGATAGCAATAAGAGACGGCAGGTCAATCTTACCTTGCATAAATAGTTGTGTTGCTTGCTTCCATTCAACGCCTGGCCATTGACCAGAATAGTTCATCCAGCTCCCCAAAATACGAAGCTCCATACGTAAGATCAAACCAAATGTGTCGCTTTTGAGGTTCAAATCCTGATGCAACGTGCCAATTAGACCAATCTGTGCTTGAGGCCCAGCAATTTTAATCGCCAGTTCAACTGTTTGAGGGCTTCCGGCAGTTTCAAGTATGAGCTGGTCAAAACGGCGCTCGTCTAAAGAGCTCTTAATTACATCCGTGGTCATTTCTGCACTGTTATAAACATAATCAGCAACTAACTTTTTCGAAAGCTCTAGACGTTCTGGATTTATATCAATAGCAGTGACGGACCGTGCACCTAATGCCTTTGCACATTGCATGGCGAGTAAACCAATCGTACCTGCCCCGATAATTATTACTTCCTTGTCTTTACAACCCCCGGCCAATTGTATTGTGTGAAGGCTGACCGTCATCGGTTCAAAGAATGCACCTTCTGTTGGAGTTGTTCCTTCTGGTAAGCGGAAGAGATTTTTGTATGGAACAACGATATATTCACAATTGCCGCCATTACTACGTGAACCGATAAACTGATAGTTTTTGCACTGGGACCACAACTGCCGATGACACTCCGAACAATTGAAGCAGGGTTGTAATGGCACACATGAAACCAGATCATTAATATTAAGATCGGTGACATTTGCTCCCATCTTTTTTATCCGGCCACTAAATTCATGACCTAATGTAATTGGATAAAAATGCGCACCATTGTGAAATATTCTAGGAATATCTGAACCACATAGACCAGAACAACTTACTTCTACCAATACATCATCACCATGAGTAATTTGAGGCAACGGTTTTTCTTCAAGCGTAACGCTGCCCCCAGCGTTTATAACGACAGATTTCATTATTTGTAACTCCGAATTGAGATGGGGGGTATTCCCCCCATCAATTATTTAATCAAAATTTTACTTTCAGGTAAATTAGCTGCTGTTTCTGAAGTTTCTTCTGGAGCTTGACGTGCTCGCCGCCAAGTCAGGAGCACGGCTAGCAGATAAATTATGCCAATCACGGCCAATGCCGTAACGTTTTGCCAAGTCAATAATTGAATTAACAGATAGGTGATAGGTGATCCACCCTGATCCATTGATGCAACCATTCCACCGGCTTTAAGCGATCCAGCATTGGCAGCCAACTGGGTATGTAGTCCGATGGTCTGCGTGGCAATCCAAAGGGTCATACTCATGATAACAATGCCGGAAATCAAAGTACGGAACAAATTCCCCTTATGGACGGCTACAGCCATAGCAACAAAGAAACCAATCGTTGCGAGATCTCCAAACGGTAGGACTTTATTACCAGGCAATAATACGGCGATTAAAATAGTTAATGGAATAAAAATCAAACTGGCGGATATCACCGAGGTATTTCCAAGGAGTAATGCAGGATCAAGACCAATCAAAAAATCTTGGCCAGCAAACTTTGCCTGCAGGCGTTTTCGGGCGTGCTTAGCGATCGGGTTAAGTCCGTCCATGATAGGCTTAATAACGCGTGGCATCAGAAGCATAACTGCAGCCGTTTTCACCGCCAGTTGCAATACACCTTTTGCGTCATAATGCGCGAGTAACCCGATGATAATGCCTACGATAAATCCAACAGTGACAGGTTCGCCAAATGGACCAAAGCGCTTTTGCACATCATCTGCGCTCAAATGAATGCGACGCAAGCCAGGTATTTTCTCAATGATGTAATCAACCAGTACCGCAATGGGGCCCATATAGGCAGAGGTGCCATGAGGAACGGCTATGCCGTCCAAGCCAAAGAAATTTCTCGTATCACGAGAAAACCAATCCCCTAACTTGTAGGCAAAGGCTGCATGAACCACAACTCCCAGGATACCCAACCAGTAAGACCCGGTCGCCAGGTGAACCAACGCACCCGTGAATGTCATGTGCCAAATGTTCCATATGTCAACGTTGACAACCCGTGTCATACGCGTTATCAGCATTAAGATATTGACACCGATAGCGACAGGGATAGCGATAAGGGCAATTTGTGAAGCCCAAGTCATTGGCGATGACCCTGGCCAACCGATGTCGATGACTTCAAGGCCAATTTGAAAGTTTGCGGCCATTGCTTTAGCCGCAGGCCCAATGGAGTCAAGCATCAAGCCGATAACGAGACCGATACCGACAAAACCAATACCTATGTGGAGACCGGATTTGAACGCATCTCCAACCTTCATTCTCAGGCAAATCGAGAAGAAGATGATTACGATAGGCAGCATGACTGTCGGACCAAGATCGAGGATATAACGCATAATTTCTGTGAACATACGATTACCTCTGGAGGATAGTCAGGATTTCTTGCCGTAAAACATCAATGCCGACACCAGAAATAAATGGCATGCCATGAACGACAGGAATATCACCGTACTCACGATCAATACGGGCCGTCGTGCAGATTAAATCGACTCCATCAATATATGTTTCTATTTCATTGATGCGACACTGCACTATTTCAAGGATAATTCCGTTCTCCTCACACAGTTCTTTAATCTCTTCTGCAGCCATGGTTGATGTGGCGACAGCACCACCGCAGGCAACAATTACTTTACGCTTCATATAATTTCCTTCTTGTAGGGTCTAGGATCAGATTTTCATTAAGCGACTGGTGCCAAAATATGATTGTTAAAATATTGAGCAATAGCGTCCTCAGGGACTGTTAGTAAGCTTTCAATAAACTCAGATTTTTGGAGCTGGCCGAAAAGTGTCTTCAGAAGTTGTAGTTGTTCACGCGGATCTGTAACAATAAGTGCTATGATCAGCTCGGCGGCTACCGAACCATCATCATCTGACCGTAAAAACGCCACCGGGAGCGTTGGGCGGATAAGATAAATTGCGGGTTCTAAGGCATGCATGGCTTCACAATGGGGAATTGCGATTGAATGCTCTTCTAAAGCAATCCCAGTTGGAAAAGACGCCTCCCTCTCAAGTAATGCGGCAGGATAAGTGTTCTTTACAACGCCTTTGCTGACCATTTTCATACCAATGTGATTTAGAGCCTCGGTGGAATCACTAAAGCTCAATCCAGACGATACGAAAAGACGATAATTATGCATTTGATACCTCCTTAACAATTGAAGATTGAGGTATACAACCATATCCGTAATTGCGCAAAACATCTTGAATCTTATCGATAATTAGTACGCGCGGCTCAATGGGCAAAGTTCCGGCCAGCACACGCTCGAATTGCTTAGGAAAGTACTGGCTCAACAATCCAAGCGGGATATTCGCAGCGCTGAGATTATCCAGCATTTTATCCAATGCACTGCTGATCCTGCTATTTGGCCAGTAGTAACGGATGCGGTCTGATAGACTGTAATGAATATCAATTAGCGCTTGGGTGAACTCAGGACGGTAATACTTCTTCCAGTAACCGGGTTCATCGAGCATAACTTGATCAATAACAGCAAGGATCTGGCTCTGATCTTCAGGAAATACCATTTCTTGTTCAATCTTAGCCAGCGCGAACACAGCCTCACGCAAAGCGAAGGTTAAAGCCGGTCCCACCTTCAAAATAGCAAAATGATCCTTCACCAACGCGCGGTATGCTTTGGGAGTCTGATAATCAGTAGAGTGTGCTTCGAAAACTATAGGGGTGGATTCAATGAAACGGCTGAGTTGACTGGCTTTTGTCGGGTCATAATGAATGACACTGCTATGGTCGAACTCAACGCCCGGTTGTACAACTAATCCGATGATACGTTTAATGGCATCTTTCAACCCGGCCTTCAGAAAAGCTTCGTGGTGGATATTGATGGTATGCGCCGCATCTTCAGGACGGGTAATGTGTACCTCATTAATGGAAGATGCTTCCCCACCAGGAACAGGAACCTCGGTGCCGATCACATATGTCAGGGCGAGTTTCTGCTCATTTGTCGCCACTTCCTCAGCAATACGACAAAGTTCAGCAGCCCGCGTCGCGATAGTTTCAGGTGGTAATGGGATAGGGTCATCTGCACAAGACATTGATGCATCTAAATGGATCTTACTGAAACCAGCCTTGACATATTCGGCAATGAGTAAGCGTGATTTTTCCATCGCTTGTACCGCGGGTTCGTTCTGCCAGCAGTTGGGACCTAGATGATCACCGCCTAGAATTAACCTCTCTTTCGGAAATCCTACCTTCTCAGCGATACCGAGAACATAATCGCGAAAGTCAGCAGGTTTCATTCCGGTATATCCCCCATCTTGATTTACCTGGTTTGATGTTGCCTCAATTAAAACCATACGGTCATTGTTCAAATCGAACTGCAAGGCGGCTTCAATCACAAATGGATGCGCTGAACAAACTGAGCAGATACCAATGTCGAGACCTTGTTTATGTTTCTCTATTAAGCCTTTCATAATATTCCTCACGTAATGCCTGTCACATACAATCGAACACTTTCGTATGATGCACAATTCCTTTCTTATTGTTATGTGATCATGATCAACGTTTTTCTTCTATATCTTTCGAATATTTTCGTTTCAAGTTGATGAGGTATCATGAAATTTTTAAGTTAAAATATTTTATTATAGATCAATGAGATGAGATAACTGTTAAATCCACAAATAGCAGTTCCTAGATCACAGAATCGCTATTCGTCTTTTACTTTCTTTCTCTTTCGTTTTAAAATGAACTAAATCGATAAGGAGCGGCTATGAACACGTTTGAAAGACGTAGTGAGATTGTTGAGATGGTGAATGCAGGTGGTAGTGTTTTGAACGCTGATATATCCGCGAAACTAGGGGTATCTGAAGTGACAATTAGGGCAGATCTGCGTTTACTTGAAGAACGGGGATTACTTACTCGTTTTCACGGTGGGGCAGCAAAACTTTCAACTACACAACATGACCTTACAACAGCTAACCGTGAACTCAGTATCCATGATCGGTATAAACTCGCAGCAGATCCCAAAAAGCGTATAGCGATTGAAGCGGCCGGCCTCGTACAAGATGGTGATACCATCATCCTGGACAGTGGCAGTACAACTAAGCTTCTGGCAGAAGAGCTTATGAATCGCAGCAACATTACTGTAATAACTAATAATCTTCCGGCGGCGTTCCTACTTTCAGAAAATAAAGATATTACTCTTGTCGTATGCGGTGGCACGCTCAGGCATAAAACTATCTCACTTCACGGTAGTATCGCGGAATATGCACTACAGGAAGTATCTGCTAATTTGATGTTCGTTGGCGCTGACGGCCTTGACTGTGTAAATGGCATTACAACCTTCAATGAAGGTTATGCGATTAGTTCTGTCATGGCAGCAGTAGCTCGTCAAGTAATCGTTGTCACTGACTCTTCTAAATTTGGACGTAAAGGATTTAACTCTGTCCTGCCGATTGAAAAAATTGATATGATCATCACTGATTCTGATGCACCGGAAATAGAAGTCAATACGCTCAAAAAAATTGGGAAAAAAGTTGTTCTTGCTTAATTTCTAATCAGTAATACTCTTATGAATTTTATAGCTAATAACTACTATCACATTGTAAAACATCACAAAAAGCATGAGTGTGTTGGATCATTTTTTTATGGCGATTTTGATTTTTTTCCCAGACTTAAACTTATTTATATTGTGTTAATGAGGTTGTTACATCCAGCTGAAATATTCCTCTCATAGCTCCTATTCTGGATGTCGCATGCATAATACATAGAGGAAAAACTCCTTGTTAACACACTTTTACATATAATAATAATTTTCTCGTGATATTCTAATTATGCCATGAGATCTCTAAATACGAATGGTACGATTATATGGGATGGTTACACTATCGCCAGTGTCTTTAGCAAGGTTTAAATATATAGTTCATGGATTTTGGGACTTTTTAATAAAAATCCTATGGGTCCATAATAAAAAAATGGAAACATCTTATAAAGCAAAAAAGCAGATCCTGATGAAAAAGATCTGCTTTTTTTCACGCTAATTGTCATTTGGCCGCTTTATGCTGCCGGGCATAAATATACGGTGCAACATAACTCTCACGGTTTACGTCCAGATAATCCGACCACCATTGCATCATTTCCATCCGTGCTTCCAGATGTTCCGCTTTGTGTACATAGGCCGCCCGTACACCGTTTCGCTCCTTATGGCTCATCTGTCGCTCAATGGCGTCCTTTGACCACCGCCCTGACTCGTTTAGGGCGCTACAGGCCATCGTTCTGAACCCGTGGCCGCAAACCTCGATTTTGGTGTCATAGCCAATGACACGCAGCGCCTTGTTGATGGTGTTTTCACTCATCGGTTTTTCCAGGGTATATGCGCCCGGAAAAACGAATGCCGACTCTCTGGTGATTCCCTTGATTTGTTTCAGCAGGGCTACTGCCTGCCGTGACAGCGGCACAAGATGCTCATCTTTCATTTTTGCGCCACGCTCTGAAAATCTCACGCCCTCTACAGCCTCGCGTTGCGCGGGCACTGTCCAGATACGCGCTTGCAGATTGAACTCATCCCAGCGGGCAAGCCTTAACTCACTTGAGCGCAGAAAGACGTGCAGATTCAGTTCCAGCGCTAGGCGAGTTAGCATCCGGCCTTTGTAGTTATATAAGTTCCTCAGCAATTCGGGTAGACGTTTCAGAGGCAGGGCAGGAAGATGTTGGGCCACGATCGGGGTCACAACGCCACCCAGATCGAACGCGGGGTTGTATTTGATTAGGCCCTGTTGCACGGCGTGGCGCATGATTTTGGTCAGATATTGCCGCATTCTCCCGGCGACGTCATGGACGCCCTTGTCATCAATGGCTTTGACGAGCTGCGCCAGATGGCGGGTTTCGATCTCTGCGATATCCATTTCGCCAATGTTGGGAAAGGCATAGCGTTTCAGGCAGGTAAGAATTTTAACCGCGTGGCTTTCCGACCAGAGTCTGAGGCTGCTGGTGTGCCATGCGGTAGCGATGTGTTCAAAGGTGCGGATTTCGTCTACTGCGGTTTTTTCTGATTCGCGGGGCAGGGAAGGGGGGATGCCGGATGCCGGCAGCTTACGGGCCGCGTCGCGTTTTTCGCGAGCCTCCGCCAGCGTGACCTGCGGATAGGCGCCTAAGGCCAGGCGGGATTCTTTGCCGCCGAAGCTGTAGCGGAAATACCACAAACGTGAGCCGCTGGTGGATACCAGTAGATACAGACCGTGGGCATCGGTGATTTTGTAGGATTTTATGAAGTTTTTTGCAGCGCGGATTTTGCTGTCAGTCAGAGCCATGTGAGGGTCACTCCATTCATCGAACTGAATGACCCGCAATTTGACCCCACATTTTCCGGATACCTAGGGATAAATCAAAACGTATCGGAAAGGGTTCTTACGCCAACTTATTGAATTTAAGATATATAGGGATTCATAAGCAAGCATAAAAAAGAAATGGTGGTGCCCGGACTCGGAATCGAACCAAGGACACGGGGATTTTCAATCCCTTATCCCAGTTGTTAGTTAACTGCAATGGTAGTTAACATGCCTGATATACATCTGATTTTTTTCTCATTCAGGTGTGTAAATGCATATAATTCCAGTAATTTCAACCAAAGGCGGAGAGGGTAAATCCACCCAAGCCGCAAATCTGGCCGGTTTCCTTGCCGACTCAGGTGTTAAAGTCCTCCTCATCGACGGTGATTATGCGCAGCCCACGGCAAGCAGTATTTTCGCTCTACGCTATGAAGCCCCCTGCGGTCTGTTTGAACTGCTCATGCAGTCTGTCGATCTTACCCACCCCGAACAGATCATCTCGCATACCGCAATTAATAATCTTGATCTGATTATCTCGAACGATCCGCACGAACAGTTGAAAACCGCCATGCTGCACGCCCCTGACGGCCGTATGCGTTTGCGTAATGTCCTGCAGCATCCCTTATTCGTCGGCTATGACGCCATTATTATCGACTCGCAAGGCGCGCGCTCCGTGATGCTTGAGCTCATTCTGCTGGCCGCAACGCAATCTGCCCTGGCGGTAGTTAAACCGGTGTTGCCGGATGTACGAGAATTCCTGCGCGGCACGGTAGGGCTGCTGGAGGAGTTGCTTCCCCTGACCTGCTACGGTGTCAAAATTCCCTGTGTCGAGATCCTGGTGAACTGCATGGATTACACCTTGCTGTCCCGGGAAACGCTGGGGCAACTGAGTGACATTATTTCCGCGGGACGATACAGCGATCGCGCCGGTGATATCCCTATCAAATTGCTCAATACGCAGATTTATGACCTTGAAATTTACAAGGTGGGTCACCGTACCGGTCTGCCGGTACACCGCCTTGAAACCCGAACCGATCGTCGCAGCCTGCCGGCAGCGCAAACTATGTTTGAACTGGCTTGCGAATTATTCCCTCAGTGGCAGGCGCGTTTTGATGACTTCATGAAGAGCTCCGTTAAGGAGGTGTCATGATGGAAAAGATCTATCGGGCTTTTTGTGTTTGCAATACCGGCACTTTTCAGACTTTGGATGAGCGCATGGTGTTTTTTGAAGCTCATTCCGACGAGGAAGCCTCCGGCAAACTGACTAAATTGCTATCGGCTGTCTGGGGTGTGCCGGAGTCGGCAGTCGATTTTCACAATCTCTACAGTGAATCGGAACTGCATAAAAATGCTGCCTTTCCAGTGGCCAGCGGCACACCGTTGTATAAACAGCAGCTTTTTGAAATCGGCTGGAGCGGGGGACCGAGTGGACATCCGGTATATGCCGTTTTGAGCGATTACCCCCTATTTTTGGTTTCTCCCATTAATCATCTTCGCTTAACCAAAGCATTCATCGGTTGCCAAACCCTAACCTCAGCAGAGGTTCCCGATGAATAACCATCAGCAACGAAGCCCCAGTTACCAGTCGTATTCGAATGAGGCTGAACAGAGTGTGCTTGGCGGACTGATGCTGGAAAACGATCGCTGGGACGATATCGCGCCCATGCTCGTTTCGGATGATTTTTACTATGCGGCGCACCGCTTAATCTTCATTGAAATTTCGCGTCTGGTCTCAGTCGGTCATCCTATCGATTTGATCACCCTGAGCGAGTCCCTGGAGAAACAGGGGAAACTGGATCACGCCGGCGGTTTTGCTTATCTAGCCGAGTTAAGTAAAAACACGCCAAGCGCCGCCAATATTGAGGCCTATAGCCAGATAGTTTCTGATTACAGCCGCGCGCGGCAGTTGGTGGCATTGGGCAGTGATATCAGCCGCGAGGCGGCGGAGCCGCGTGCGGATATTGCCGAGGTGACCGAACGCGCGGAACAGCGCCTTTTTGCCATCGCTGAGAAAAATGAAGACGGGCAGCCCATTACCTTGATTGAAGGGCTGGAGAACCTGATGAATCAGCTTGAGATCCGCAATGGCTCGGTGGACGGGATCACCGGTACGCCAACGGGTTTTACCGATTTGGATACAAAAACCTGTGGGTTACAAGATGGTGATTTAATCCTGTTGGCCGGGCGCCCCTCGATGGGAAAAACAGCGCTGGCACTCGGGATTGCCCAAGGCTCGCTGGAGGCAGAAGGGAACAAGCCGGTGCAAATTTTCAGTCTGGAAATGCCAACCGACCAGCTCCTGATGCGATTCGTCTCGATGCTGGGCAGCGTGCCGCTGCAAAAATTACGCAGCGGCCAAATGGATGATGAAGACTGGGCTAGGGTCGGTTTGGCCACCGGCAAAATGATACAGGAGTGGCAGAACCGGCTGATTATTGATGATACCGGCAGCTTGACTCCCGCCGTGTTGCGCTCCCGTGCCCGTCGCAATGTCCGTAAATACGGGCAACCTGGTCTCATTCTGGTGGATTACCTGCAACTGATGCGTTGCCCTGGGCAGGAAAATCGCACTCAGGAAATCGCTGAAATTTCCCGCTCATTAAAAGCGCTGGCAAAGGAGCTGCACTGCCCGGTTGTCGGCTTGTCCCAACTCAACCGCGGTCTTGAAAGTCGTGCGGACAAACGCCCCAATAATGGCGATTTGCGGGATTCAGGCGCATTGGAGCAGGATGCCGATATCACGATGTTTGTCTATCGCGACGAGGTCTACAACGAAAACACGCAGGATCAAGGCATCGCTGAAATCATTCTGGGTAAGCAGCGTCAGGGGCCGATTGGCACCGTCAGGCTTAGATTTGATGCACGTTTTACCCGCTTTGAGAATCTATCGACCGATGCAGGGAGAGCTTATTCATGAACATGAAAAAAGCGCCTGATTTGTCTGAAGCACTGCTGATGCGGGGAAAAAAGCCAATGCAATCGGCCGACCCCAGCGGCCTGGCGGTACTTCCATTAAGTGAAATAGCGATGGTACTGACGTTGGATCAGTTGCGCCCCAATCCAGACAATCCGAGAACCTCACGTAATTCGAGGTATGAGGATATCAAGGCCTCCATTCGCACTCGCGGCCTGGACTCTATTCCCAAAGTGACGCGGGACCCCGACGGTGATGATGTTTATATTTTCAGCGACGGCGGCAACACTCGTTATCAAATCCTTTGCGAACTGTGGCAGGAAACCGGTGAAAACCGCTTTTACCGGGTTCATACCATTTTCAAGCCCTGGCCTGGGCGGCTGCAGTGCGTTATCGGCCATTTGGCAGAAAATGAAGTGCGTGGGGACTTGGCCTATATTGAAAAAGCCCTGGGTATTCATAAGGCCAGAGGAATTTGGGAGGAGCAGCTAAACCGCAGTGTTTCGCTTAGAGAGTTCTCCGAGCTGTTGAATAACAAAGGTTATCCCATTCATGCATCAAGCATCAGCCGCATGGAAGATACCCTTAAGTTTCTGTATCCCTATTTACCTGATTTGCTGCAGTCTGGGCTAAGTCGTGCTCAGGTCATGCCTCTTTTAGCTCTGCGTTCAGCTGCAGAAAAAACGTGGTCGCAGCATTATATTGCTGTCGAATCCAGCATGACATTCGACGAAGTTTTTAAAGCGGCTTGCTTAACGTTTAACAGCCCGGATGTCTATTCCTTGGAAATGTTTCGCGATGAGCTGATTGGCGCGCTGCTCAACGCGTTACCCCATCCGTCACTGAACTACGATCGCTGGCTGATTGAGCTTGATCCCAAAGAGCAGCAGCGCCGGGAACTGTATGGTGAACCCTTGCCGCCACCCCCGATGCCGGCACCTGCGACAGAAGCACCGCCGGTTGTACCCCCTGGACCCGTTCCAACCCATATCCCGCCCCATCGGGATGGCACCGTCCCGGTTACCGGGCTGCGCGCCGGCGCATTGACCGGTCAGTCTATGAAACCTGAGCCAGCGTGTGACACGCCTTCCACGTCGCATGTTCCCTCTATGCCATCGGGCATTGGCAGGCCGAGCCTTTCGGATGGGGACGACTCGCGCATTTACCCACGAACTGAGTCCCAGCCGGATCTTTACGGTGGCCCTGCTGTACTTAGCGGCGAGATCGGCAGTACAGAGAACCTCAGCGGGATGAACCTGTTTTCTGCATTAGGTGAATCCGCCGACGAGGATCCCGTACGTGTCTCATCCGTCGCATTTGCGGCGACAGGTTTGGAGCCGGTCAACGATATCTGGCATATCCCGGCCCTGCAGGACGATATCGAACACCTGCAGGATATGGCTTACCGGCTGGCTTTCGAACTGGCAGAAGCGATGGGCGACAAAAACGGTATCTGTGAAGACAAACATCCCGGTGCGGCAGGGTATGCGGCATCTTCTGGCAGTATCGATGCGTTTGTCCTGTTTCTCAACGGGATGGCCGGTCACGTCAGCAATACCCCCTTCAACATGTTTGCATTCTGTCTGAATTTTTTTGGCTCTGCGGCCAAAAACGATACGCCGGTGTTGGCCGATGTGCATGTAGTGAAAATGATGCGTCTGTTTCGCGTACTTCGTCGCCTGCGTGAGCTGCAGCGTGAGGGTGCTAAGGGAGGTCCCAATGACGAAGACATTTGAACTCAATGATGAAATGGCGCAGGCGGCGACTGAGCTACTGCTCACGACGAGTCTGAATAGCATCCTGCGCGAAGTCCGCACCAGTAAACCGTCGCTGCATTTCTGCGAAGACTGTGGCGCCGACATTCCCGAAGCGCGACGCAAGGCGGTGCGTGGCGTCAGGCTGTGTATTGGCTGTCAGGAAGTCCATGAGCATCATCAACGTGCGGGTACAGGGGTGACATATGACCGGTAACGATCGGGAAAAACTGCTGCGCCGTATTCGTAAGCTGATGGCACTCGGTTCCCGTAATAACAACGCCCATGAAGCGGCCCGTGCGCTGCGTCTGGCGCAGGTGCTGATGCAGCGACATAACCTCTCGGAGGATGACGTCACGCTGTCGGCTGTCTGTGAAACAGAATGCCGGCAGGTCTATACCGATGCCGCCAGTATCCCAAGCTGGCTAAATGCGCTGGCCACGGTGGTCTGCATGGCCACCGGGTGTCGCTGCTGGTTCGGCTGGTATTGCACGGTAACACCCGAGGGGCGGCAGCGCGATCGTCGTTCTGTGCATTTTTACGGGCTGAATGAGCGACCTGATGTAGCGCTGTATGCGTTCACGGTACTGGCCCGTCAGCTTAAGGATGCGACAAAAGAACACATGCACACCGCTTATCGGTTGAAGCGTCTCAAGCTGCAAACCAAACGTAACCGGGCCGACCAGTTTCGCGAGGGGTGGGTTATGGGCGTATGGAAAGTGCTAGACGCTTTTGCGCCCTCAGATAAAGAGGCCGGTGTTCTCAGAAACTGGCTTTCTCGCCGCTGCGGTAAAAATGAACTGGCCGAAATCAGTGTACGAGAGGCAGGGCATTGTCGTGGGGATGCTAAGGCGCGTTTGTCCGGCTGGTTGGCCGGCCAGCGCGCCGAGCTGAACCAGGGGCTTCATGGCGCGCAGTCGGCGGCACTGGCACCGATCGCAGGGGGTAACGATGAATAATATGCTGATTATGATGGCCTGTATCGCTGGCTGGATGACCGATGTCTGGTTGCTGGCGGATTTGGGGAATAGCGTAGGAGGTTTACTGTGAGCCAGAATTTATCGCAGGCAACAAACGCCATACTGACCCACCTGTTGATGGAGCTGAAATCCGGCAACATTCGCCGCTGTGAAGCGTTGGGCATGACGATTGACGAGGTGCGCCAACTCAGCCAACTGACCGTTGACGATCTGCATTACCTGATGCAAAGCAGCGTATCGGTACTGAATTTGAGTATCAACCACGACAATTTCTGGATCATTGTGCAACAGGCGCGCACAGAGCAGAAACGCATGCAGCGTATCGATCGCGCGCTGGCGCTGGGGGGCTCTATTGAACTGATGCAGACCTACTTTGGCCTCAGCGCCGCTGAAGTCAGTGCCCGGCGCCGCCTTAACGGTATCGATACCCGACAGGGTCGGACGCAGGCTCCCGACGAAGAGGCGGATGCGGGCATTTGGGTCCAATGGAACGCCTCTGGCCTGGGGACCCCCGATTCACATGAAGCGCTGGACGTGATGATGCTGGCCGCAGAACAGCATGATGTGTCGCTCACGGCGGTGTGGACGCGGGTAACCGGTTGGTGTCGTGAGGCCAGGCGTAAGGGCAGTCAGAGGGAGCGGGCTTGATGGAGATTATTGATTTCAGCCCACGGCAATACGTTACGCCAGCCATCCGCCGCAAGGCATGCAGCCTGATTTCCTGCCAAAAGAATGGGAAAAAGGTGTGTAAACGCTTGCGGAGTAATGGGTATCTCAAGATGGATATCGGCCCGTTCTGGCGCATGCTCAGCAAGGATGGCGGTCGTCACTGGCTCCTGATGGATCACCAGACCTATAACCGTGAAATCAGGAAATAGCGCTTGGGGCAGACGATTGCCTTAGAGCACAGCACGCCGGGATACCGGTACCGGGGCCGCACAGGCCCCGGTGTGCTGTTTTGTCAGGCTTACTAGAGGTAAAAGGCGATGGGATTACCGCCAGACAGCATCGTAGCGTTCACGCTGTCCCGAATGCAGAACAGCCTCGCAAGACGAACGTCAGAAAATGATGTCACCAGCGAGCGCAGTGGCTTACTTTTTCTGGGGAACGTGCATGACGCCTTTCCCCGCCGGTTGTTTATGGATACCCGGCTTTCCCCGTTGGATAAAACGGCCTGGGTCATGATCCGCCTCTACGCCCAGCAAAACGAGGGGGCGGTCTTCCCGACCTATGACGAACTGCAATTGCAGTTGGCGTCCCCCCATGCTGAAAGGGCTTCGCGGGAGACCATCAGCCGCGCACTGTTGATGCTGCGCATAACCGGCTGGCTGAGTCTGTGCAAGCGGGTTCGCGATGCGCACGGCCGCGTCAGGGGCAATATTTATGCCCAGCACGATGAGCCGCTTAGTTGCCATGATGCGGAAACCTTTGACCCTGGCTGGTTGGATCTTGTGGCGACAAGCTGTGAGCACAAGAACAAAGCGGTGCGTATGACCGCGTTGGCGGTACTGGAGGAAATTCGCAACGACCCGACCATGCGCCACCGTCACTCTCGCCTGGCCATGATTGAAAATCGGCTGGGTGCTCCTGCCACGCCAGTGCAAATGGCGGTCCTACGCCGGGCGTGTGTACCGAGTTCGAATTCCGAACCCAGTAAAAAAAATGCTGAACATAAGCAAAAAGTACCGAGTTCGGAATCCGAACTCAGTCATAACTCGGGGAATGAACCACCGAGTTCGGATCCCGAACCCAGCCTAAAATCAGCTACTTACTCCGGAGTTCGAAAATCGAACCGCAACGTACGTAATTTCACACAGAGTGTGAATAAAAAAACGTACGTACCGGAGGTGAGCGGTGGTGAGGGCCAGTCAGCGCCCGTACTGCCCGAATCGTTGTTAGGCAGAATATCCGCCGAGGATGCCGACATGCTCACGGGCCAACTGGCAGCCCTGCCTGAAACTCACTCATCGGCGCTGCTTGAGATGCTCACAGCGCAGTTGCGCCGCGGTCAGTTGAGTAATCCGGTGGGCTGGCTGCTGAGCATGCTCAAGCTGGCCCGTGAGGGCAAGATGGTCATACCTGAAACGGCTGCTACGCCGTCGCCATCTCAGCATCAACCACCACCGATTTCAGCTTCCGACGATAGCCCTGCACAACCTGTAAAACGGGCTTCCCCCGAACAGGTCTCCAGCATTATTGCTGATATTCGGCGCAAATTGCTCAACAAAAAATAAGCGTGAGAACAAAAAATGAGCGGTGTTGCGGGGCGCAACAGCGGCTAACTTTTCTACAATGTTGCGGGCCAATAGTGACTTTAGTGTAAGGAAGTTTCTGAACTCCACGCTGACAATGCCATTGCTCCTGATTTTATTTGTGGGTACAATGTGTGCACAAATGAAAGGAGAAAATTATGCAGACTAGCATCAAGGCCAGAATTTCCGACGAACTGAAGGACAACGCCAGTCAAGTCCTTAGCGATTGCGGTCTTAATGTCAGCACCGCTATCCGCCTTTTCCTAGAACAAGTTGTTAAACACCAGGGCTTACCTTTTGAGATCAGTAATAAACCTTCAGCGAAAACAGCCGCTGCACTTAAGGAAGCAACTGAAATTGAACGGGCGGACGATCTGCACCATTCATCCATAGAGAGCATGCTGGGATCTATGCGGCGTGACTAATCCTAAAAGAAAAAGGATCCCTCGCAGGATAGATTACACCCGAACATTCCAGAAATCATGGGAGCGTTATAACCGGGCTGGCCGCCGTGATATGAACGCAATGGCGGACGTAATGGCCTTGCTATTTCGCAATGACACCCTTGCGCCTGAATATCTGGATCATGAGCTGTCCGGTGGCGAATGGGGCGGAGCCAGAGAGCTTCATGTTGGTGGTGATTTCCTGCTCATCTACCGTATCAATGAAACTACCAACCTGCTGACATTCATCGATCTGGGGACGCATGCAGAGCTCTTTGAGTAATGAATATAAAGTACAGCGCAGTGACTAAGACGGGATCCGAGCCAATATAACAAACGACGACACCCGTATGGCGGCGCTTCTTTTAATCCTTATTGAATTGCGCACGAGCTCAACCTTGCCGAGAGCGGTGTAGTCCTTGCCCAACCCCATGTGGTGGGGTACATCAGTGCCTATTTTTTGTACAGTGTTGCGGGGCGCAACAGTGCTTACTTTTCGTACAGTGTTGCGGGGCGCAACAGCGTCTACTTTTTGTACAGTGGCGCAGACTGCATTAGTGAAATAGTGACGCATGATTGAACGTTAACAATCATTTCAGATTGGATGATGAGTTTCACATTGTTGATACCCCTGCCATTTCACGAATATTTGTCCTCTGATAACTGATGAGCAGGTGGCAACGATGGCAGACAACACTGGAAAAAATGAAGCAAAACGTACCGGCGCATTGCACTCTGACCTTAAGATTGAGCTCCACACCCATTATGCGATAGGTCTGTGGCAAGGCCGACGCGCTGAAAAAGCGGATAAAGGTGCCAAAGAGAAGCCGGCGATCATGGGTATGCCTTTGTTTCTTCATTTGGCCTCCCGTATCAATCAGGATTCTTTAAAGAATAATCCCTGGGCCGATGCGGCAATGCTGGCGCTTGAGGAAAAGATTGGCGATGCCGGCGAGAAAATGTCGCAACTGATAGCCAGTCTGGATAAGGCCATGCAGGTGCTACCTCCCGGTGTCAGCGTCAGCGATGTTGTGGTGCGAGAGCCGCTAGATATTCGCGTTTTCAGCAATACTCCCCTGGGTTACCGATGTGTGTATTTACTGATTGGCTTCGATCAATTTGCCAAGAAGGTCTTGCAGGCTTTTCATTATGGTTTGGTTTCCCGGACCGCGCGAGACCAGTTACTCAGCGATGGCGGGCGCCTGATCCGCCAGATTTATGGCAGCGTGGTGGGGTACCGCTCGTTGGCGGTTTCCCGTCAGGATGCGGCTGAAAACAATGAGACCTGGCGCCAGGCCTTGGCAGAACTGGGTGAACCGGATAGGGCCGTTTTATTGGGCACTCGCCGCTCAGTTTTCTCTCCAGCGGCCCATGAGCCCAGTATTAATCTGCTGCGTATTCGTTATCGGGCGCAGGCAGGCGATGACGGCATGGCCCAGTAATGGGGAGCAATATGCGTCTTTTTCTGTGCGAAAAGCCTTCCCAAGGGCGTGATATTGCGGCGGTGCTGGGCGCCACCCAGCGCGGGCAGGGTTTCTTGCATGGCTCGGGTGTCACGGTTACCTGGGCCGTCGGGCATCTGCTCGAAACCGCTTCTCCGGAAGCCTATGGCTCACAGTTTGGCCGCCCCTGGACTCTCGGTGCGCTGCCCATCTTACCGGCGCAGTGGCAGATGGTGGTAAAAAAGGAGACGGCGGATCAGTTTGCGGTGATTGCACGCTTACTTAAGCAGGTCGATGAAGTGGTGATTGCCACTGATGCCGATCGCGAGGGGGAGGTCATCGCCCGCGAGCTACTCGATTTCTGCCAGTGGCGTGGCCCGGTGAATCGGCTGTGGCTCTCAGCGCTTGACGAGCAGAGTATCCGCACGGCGTTGGCGGCTATTAGGAAAGGAGAGGAGACGCTCTTTCTTTATTATGCGGGACTGGGGCGCTCGCGGGCGGATTGGCTCAACGGCATGAATCTCACGCGTCTCTATACCCTGAAAGCCCGTGAAAAAGGTTACGACGGCGTGCTGTCAGTGGGCCGGGTGCAAACGCCGACGCTTGCGCTGGTCGTGAAGCGCGACCGGGATATTGCCGTGTTTGTTCCCAAGCCTTACTGGCAGGTCAAGGCCATTCTACGGGCTGGCGGCGTGACGTTCGCGGCGCAATGGGTGCCGGCGAAAATGTATACCGATGAAGAAAAACGCTGCGTCCATCAAGCCATTGCACAACAGGTGGCCCAGCTCTGCCGGCAGGCAGGTCAGGCCCAGGTTATCGAGGTGGAGAAAAAGCGGGAGACCGAAGCCGCCCCGCTGGCTTTTACCCTGGGAACGCTGCAACAGGCCTGCGCCAAGCGGTGGGATATGTCACCGCAACAGGTTCTCGATACCGCGCAAAGCCTGTATGAAACGCATAAGGCGACCACCTATCCCCGTACCGACTGCGGTTTTCTACCGCAAACCATGCGTGAGGAGATACCGATAGTGCTGGCGGCACTGGTAAAAACCGACTCTTCCCTAGCATCGCTTGTGGCAGGTTTGGATACGGGTTTTGTTTCCCGTATCTGGAATGATAAGAAAATCACCGCCCACCATGGGATAATCCCGACCAAACATGCCTGCGACATGAGCAAAATGAATGATATTGAAAAGCGGGTGTATGAGCTTATCCGCCGTCATTATCTTGCCCAGTTTCTGCCTGTTTTCGAATCTGATGTCACGCGCGTTGACTTCAGTATCGGCGGACAGCTGTTTCGCACGACCGGGCGTGTGGTGGTGGTTACCGGTTGGAGAACCTTGTTCAATTCGACGCGGGAAAAGGACGATAACGCCAAAGAGGATAACGTTCTACCGATGCTCGGTAAAGGGGATGGCTGTGTTGTCACCGGCGCCGAAGTGAAAGACCTAAAGACCACGCCTCCTCAGCATTTTACCTTCGACACGCTGATAGCGGCCATGATGAACGCCGCCGCCTATGTCGCGGACCTGCAACTGAAAAAGGTGCTAAAAGAGAACGCCGGGTTGGGTACCGAAGCCACCCGTGCAGGCATAGTGGAAACGCTGCTGACGCGCGGATTTATGGTCAGAAAGGGACGAGATCTGCGCGCGACCGATATTGCCATGGATTTGATAGACGCGCTGCCGGCACCCTTGAAAGAGCCTGGCATGACGGCGCTGTGGGAGCAGGCGCTGGATGAAGTCGCCGCCGGCCGGATGCGGCTTGAAGACTTTATGGCCCGTCAGACACAGTGGACCGGCCAACTGGTGGCACAGGGGCTGCGCCAGGACGTGGTGATTCGTGTGCCGCCCTCACCACCGTGCCCCCTTTGTGGCAATAAGACCCGCTTACGCCGGGGGCCCAATGGCGCATTTTACAGTTGTGAAAAATATCCGGGCTGTAAAGGCATCGTCAACCTGCCGGGACAGGAGAAGAGAAAAACGGTTAAGTTACGTAAGTCAAAGCAGAATTAACCGATTGCGGGGATAGGTCCTATTTTGCTATGTTGCTGATGGCTCTGAAGCCGCACTCCGTGACTGCGGTCTGCTGGAATGCTACATGCATTGCGTTTCAGCGGAACAGTCCGACAGGCTGCTCCCACACCTGAGAGATGAGTCTGTAAGGCACATAACCTCCGTGAAAACCGTGCCGGGTCTTGAACACACCACCGGAGCGCCTGCGAAAGCAGTTTTACCTCAGATTTATGGTGCAAATCGCAATGGCGGTGTCGTAAAGGCGCCGCCGTTTATTTTTCGCCGCCGCGTACTGAATTTTTTTTAAATTTTTCTTATCCGGAATATTGACTTCTCTTTCATGCGGTTTAACACTGGACAGGCTACTCGTTGTCTCCGACAACTGCCAATGTTCCGGTGATTTGAGAGGAACGCCTTCGGGTGATCACCTGCCAAAACCATCATGACCTGAGAGATGGTGCTTTCGAGCGGTAAATCTGTTTAACCTTTGAAAACAGAGACCTTCGGGTTAAGGCACACTTCACAATCACAGTTAGTCAGTGGCCTCGTCGCTGACTCCCCTGCGGGAAACATTCTCCCGCACGGGATAAATGTTTCTCCGCACCGTATTTATGTTCACCCCGGAGAAATCATCATGGCTGCAACCCCTAATGCGACACCCAGCAACCCCAGCAACGCTTCCAACTCGTCTTCTCAGCCCAAGGCTGAATTTTTCAACCTGAATGTTACCGGCATTGGATATTTAAATAATATCCGTAAGGTCCAGGGCAATAATGGTGAATTCACCTGCGCTGTGATCAATGCCCTTTCCGGCCCGACCGATAATGCGTCTTACACCCGTTTTGACGTGACCATCGCCGGAAAAGAAAGTGTTTCACTCATCAACCGCTGCCAAAAGTCCGTGGATGAAGAGAAACAGGTGCTGATTGGTTTTGTGCTTAGTGGTCTGGTTGCCGATGTGTTCACCCTGTCTAAAGGGGAGCATGCCGGCGAAAGTCGCCCTTCGCTTAAAGCCCGATTGATTGCGGTCGAGTGGATAAAGATTGGCGGGCAGATCGTGTTTAAATCAGAAAAACCAACCTCAACGCCGCCGGCACAGAGCGCGGAAGCTCAGAGAAGTTACGCTGAGAATTCATTCTAAGCCGACACGGATACACACCCAATCGGAACACGCCCGATGGGTGTGTTCCTCTCAACTCAATGCAAAGAGGGAATGATTATGTCCGCTCGCGGCGTTAACAAAGTAATTTTAGTCGGTTTTCTGGGGCAGGATCCTGACATCCGCTATTTACCTAACAGTACGGCGGTAGCCGGTCTTTCCTTGGCCACCTCTGAAAGCTGGCGTGATAAACAAACCAATGAGGAAAAAGAACGCACCGAATGGCACCGCGTGGTGATATTTGGCAAACTCGCTGAAATTGCGGGAGAATACTTGCGTAAAGGCTCTCAGGTTTACATTGAAGGTCAACTGCAAACCCGTAAATGGCAGGATAACAATGGTGTCGATCGCTGGACGACCGAGATAGTGGTCAAACAGCAAGGTACCCTGCAGATGCTCGGTGGCCGCGCCAACAGCAGTGGGCAAGGTCAGCCAGCCGCCGGTAATAAACGAGGCCAACAACCGCCTACAGCGCCTAGCCACAGTGGGATTCCGCAGTCACAGCCTCAATCAATGGGCAATGAACCGCCGATAGATTTTGACGATGACATCCCGTTTATGGGGTTTGGATATGGCGTTTGCCGCCAGGCAATTCATGCTATTTCGTAAACGTATACGCCGGTCTTTGACTGGTGCTTTTTTCTCTGACAGACTATTGTTCAATAAAGGTCTGACAGAGATGTCACTGGAGGTCAACCCATGAGTACACGTTATGAAACTGATGTTGTTGCCTGGTCGCAGGAACAGGCAGCTTTACTGCGTGCTGGTCGATTCTCCGAGATTGATATTGCAAATATAGTCGAGGAGATCGAAGACGTGGGCAAAAGCGAGAAACGTGAACTTGCCAGTAGAATGGCAGTTCTGCTTGCTCATCTTCTCAAATGGAAATTTCAGCCTGAACGCCGTGGTTCAAGTTGGCAACGTACCATTAAAGAGCAACGTAAGGCTCTGGCCTTACATATCAAAGGCACACCCAGCTTAAAGGTCGCTCTTATTGACCCTGATTGGATTGCCGCAACCTGGTCTGATTCCGTTTCTATCGCAGCCCAGGAAACACAATTGGATATTTTTCCCGAAGATTGTATCTGGAGTATGGTGCAAATATTATCTCCTGATTTTTATCCTGAATAATAATATCTTAGCGCTAAATGAAACACCGGCTTGTCCGGTGTTTTTTTATTTCTTTTTTCTTCTTTTCCCAAAAAGAGTTTAACGTTGTCCCTGTTCTCGCCGCCGTCAGAATATCCGTCTCTGATTAAGATTATTCCGACGGTGAACTTTGATGGCACAACCGATTTTGCATCCAGGCACACTGGCGTGGTTCACGCTGTCATTGCTGACTGCCGGGTGCGTCGATCACGGCACGTCTTCTGCCGACACGCTTTCCCGTTTACCCGCCACTCCCAGGGTAAGCGATATTTACCAGAATCGGTCGCCGGAAGTGGTTCGTTATGACCGCTATACTCTGGTCAGCACACATCCGGCTGATGCGCAGCGCGATCCACTTAACCAGATGGTGGACATCAGCATGCCGGTGCAGATGGTGCGCTCGGTGGGGGATGGCTTTCGTTATCTGCTGCTGGAGTCGGGGTATTCGTTGTGCCCGGTATCGTCTGCGGTATTTGCGGAACTGCTGAGCCGGCCGTTGCCGGCCGTGCAGCGTTCTATCGGCCCCGTTCGACTCAGCGAAGCATTGCAAATCCTCGCCGGCCCGGCCTGGCGCCTGCGGGTCGATGACGTTAATCGTGAAGTCTGCTTTGTCTTACGCGATGCCTATCGCGACGCTGTCCCCGTTCGTCAGACGGTTGCACCCGTTATCGCTAGCAATATCATGCCGAAGACAGCGCAGAACCAGCCGGTGCGTCAATCAGGCAATCCCTTTTCTGCTCCATCCGTCAAAACCTCGGCAGCATCGCTGACAGCTGCGCAGCCCTTGGTTTCCACTCCGGCTTCACCGCTTAAACCGGAAAACGTTCCGGTACCGTCACCGGTGATAATTGCGACGAAGAATCCCCCTTTAAAACCGGTTTTAACCACACCCACCGCCTCTGCCGTGGTTCAGAAATCTACCGCGCTGACCGTCGCTAAACCGGTCGCGCTGACCAAAGCCCCGGTAACATTAAAACCCACCACGGCAATTATGCCTGCGCCTTCCGCTGTGCCGGTCAACACTGCACCGGTGAATAAACCGGTATTTACACCCGGAGCGCCGGTAGCAGTGGCACCTTCCGGTCAGCTGTGGCGCGCAGAAGTCGGTTCTACGCTGAAAGAGACCCTGACCCGCTGGGCGAATGAAGCCAAATGCGACAGCGGCGGCAACTGGGTGGTTATCTGGCCGGTGACGCTGGATTACCGCATCGATGCGCCGTTGGCCTTTCACGGCAATTTTGAATCGGTGCTGGTCCAGGTTTTTGGCCTGTATCGCCAGGCGGATAAACCGCTCTTTGCCTCAGCCAGCCGTTTGCAATGCCTAGTGTCCGTCAGCGACCAGCCAGGGCGTAACTGATATGGGTTACGCGATTGTCGCCATTGCCATGATGTTTTTCCTGATGGTGGGCAATGTGCAGCTCCATCCCTCATCGCACGCGTTACGCCAGGACGTTAGCGTCACCGCTGACCCGTTGGCCACCGACATGCTGCGCCTGGCCAACGCGATAAATGACTGGCGTTATTCCCGATCTCTAACCGAGGGGCCGCTGACCCTGAGTCAGTTCGGTATGGTGCCCGCTGTAGATAGCCGCATCCATGCCGCCGTCAGCGGTGGCCGGCTGTGGATCTGGTCAACGGATACGCCCGGTCTGGTCGCGTCTCTTGTCCGTCAATCAGCGGGCTCTGCGCTGGCCTGCTCCGTATCCGGCGGGCGGCTGACCATGGCGGACGGCACCGATATGAATCTTTCCCTTCCTGCCGGCGTGGCGGAAGGCAACGTAGTTTATCTCAATTGAAGGAGTGCCGGATGCCGATATGTCCACAGTCCCGGCCGGTGCGCTACGCCGCTATTGCCATTGCGGCGGCGGTGATGTTAGCCGGATGTTCTCTAAAAGAAATCAACCGGATGGATGGCCAGGCGCGCGACAACGCCGATACCGCACAACGCATAACCCAAAGCCGCACCGAGCTCTCGCAGCAGCCGGTGACCTGGACCGACAAGCCCTGGGTTAACCTCAAACCGGTGGCGTCGGCGGTGGCGACGCCGGAAGACAAGACGCTACCTTTGTGCCAGATAACCCTCAATCGGCCCGATGGCATGACGTTACCAGAGCTGGGTCAGCGCATTACCGCGCTATGCGGCCTGCGTGTGACTATTACGCCTGATGCGCTGCAGTCGCTGACCACCAATATCGGCGGTGCGGTTGCCACGCAACAAATGACCGGCAACCTGCCGGCGCCGGATGACAATGGGCGTGTCCCGTTAGCGCAAATCGGTGGGCAGGGGGCTCAAAGTGCGCCGGTAGCGCTTTCAGGCACGACCATCACCGGACTGAAGTGGCAAGGAGACCTGCGTGGATTGTTGGATATTGCCGCCAGCCGGCTGGGGCTGTCATGGCGCAGTGACCAGGGAAACATTGTCTTTTATCAGTTGGACACTCGGACCTACCAATTGGTCATCCTGAATACCAAAATCGACAGCTCAGCGACGGTGAACTCCGGTTCCGGCAACCAGTTGGGCACCACCGGCGGCTCCAGTTCAGGCGTGTCCGGCGACATCAATTCGGCGCAAAAAACCGCTTACGACCTCAGCAGCAACCTGTATGAAGATATCCGTAAAACCATTGAGAACATGCTGACGCCGTCAAAAGGGCGTTACTGGCTGTCGTCGGCCAGCGGCACCCTGACGGTGACCGATACGCCGGTGGTCCTGGACAGGGTGGGGCGCTATATCGACTACCAGAACAAGGTGCTTAACCGCCAGGTGCAGCTGAGCGTGCGGGTGCTGAGTGTGACCCAGACCCGTAACGAGCAGTTAGGTCTGGACTGGGGACTGGTTTATAAGTCGCTACATAATGCCGGCGCCACATTGTCGGGCAGTTTCACCAACGCGGCGGATAACGCCGGGTCGGCGGGGTTCTCCATCCTTGATACGGCCAGTGGCAGTGCGGCGCGTTTTTCAGGCTCGCAGCTGCTGATTAAAGCGCTCTCTGAGCAGGGCAATGTCAGCGTGGTGACCCAACTCAACCGCGCCACCACCAACCTGACGCCGGTGCCTTACCAACTTTCCAACCAGAAAGGCATTCTGACCAGCTCAACATCAACGGCCACCGCCAACGTCGGCGTGTCGTCCTCAATGCAGACCAGCATTCTGACCACCGGCCTGTTTATGACCATGCTGCCCTATATCCAGGAGAACGGCGACGTACAGCTGCAGTTTGCCTTTAGTTACTCCAGCCCGCCAAAGGTTGAATCCTTTGTCAGCAAGGACGGGAACACCCGCAATGATGTGCCGACCTTTCAGCAGGAAGCGCTGACCCAAAAAGTGAATATGCGCGCCGGTGAAACGCTGGTTCTGACCGGCTCCGATCAGGCGACTACTACGGCCGATAAACAAGGCACGTTCACGCCGGGCAATTTTATCCTGGGGGGTGGTCAGAACGGCAATACCACCCGCACCACGCTCGTTATTCTTGTTACGCCGGTTCTGCTGAGGTGATCATGAAACAACCAAAACGCACTGCCCCACAGGAGAGCCTTTCGGTTCTGGTTATCAGGCGCACCGGCTGGGTGGTGGGTTTGCGCTGGGTGGAGGCGGCTGACACCCGTATCCGCCTGCGCCGCAATAACCTGGGGGATACCCATCGGGTACAGGTGGGCAGAAAACCCGGGCGCATGACCGGGTTTGCCCGGCCGACGAAAGTCAAGCGGGGCGTCAGACTCTGTTCTCTGGCGGCCGCCTTTCTCGAACGGGAAGGCGGCAATAGTTATGGTGTTTACCAGCTTGACGAACAGGATGACCGTTGGCTGTTTCTGGCCACTGCGCGCGGCCGGCTGTCAGTGATGGGGGACGTAGTTGGCCCGCTGCGAGAGGTTGAAGCCGCACGAGAGCGTTTTCTAGAGTTCAACGAACCCGGGGATACGCAGGCTGGGTGGCACGACAGCGCCACCCCGGAGCAGGCCCTGTCATGGCAGGTTCTGACTCGCGGGCTGACACGCGCCCAGCGCCGTCGTGTTCAACTGCGCGAGATCCCCTCGGTAACTAACGTGGGAATACTGGCTCTGCTGATGGTGTCTCTGGTGGCAGCCTTGTTTAACTGGCGAGATGATGCGGCGCTGACCGCGCAACAGGCGGCGGCGCTGGCGGCGTTTCGTGCCCGCCAGGCGGTGACGGTGGATAAACCAGCGGTACGCGCATCGCACCCGTGGGCAACACTCCCACCGTCATCGACATTTTTGAGCCAGTGCTGGTTCACCCGTGAGCCGTTGCCGGTCTCTGTCGCCGGCTGGCGGCTGACGGCAGGCGAATGCACGCTGGACGGGCTACGGTTGCGTTATGTGGCAACCGCCGGCAGCACGGTGGAGGATTTCGCTAAGCGCTCAAAAGAGCTGCTGGGTCAGAATGCCGGGTTTGATCTGACGGAAGGTGGACAGAACGGCGACGTGTATATCCCCTTTTTAACCAGTAGATCCCCCGTGCGCGATGAGGTTGTTCCGGCCAAGGACCCTCAACTGATGCGATTTGTCTCTCACCTGCAGCGGCGCAATATTCGTGTGCAGTTCACTGAAGTCAAACCCCCGCAGGCGGCTCCCGGAGCGGCCAATGCCCCGCTGCCGCAGGACTGGCGGGAGTTTACCTTCTCGGTTAACGCCAGGCTGGCGCCAGAGTGGTTACTGGCCGGCTGTGACGATACCGGTCTTCGCCTGACCAGCATTGCGTTTACGTTAAGTCCGCAGGGGCAGTTTGACTACACCATCAAGGGGAGTCTTTATGCACAACGTTAACGCCATCTGCCTGCTGTGGCTGCTGGGCGTGACCGCTGTTTTCAGTCAGCCAGTTTGGGCCGCCGAGGTGCCAATATCGGCCGGTACCGACAATGTCACCATCGGTCAGCTTGAGGCTATTCAGTCGCGAAATTTCCTGTTGGAGCAACAGGTGCAGACTGCCCGGCTTAAACGTCAGCTACGCGAAAGCGAGAGTATCGCCAGTGAGACTGCTGCCTCCACTACGCCGCTGCCCTTTATTCCGTCGCGCCCCGCCGGAGAGAAGTCGGATGCTAAGTTCGCCGCCACAAGCTCTCAGAAACAAGCGTCGAGCCCTGTTCGGTTGCAGGAAATCTATGGGCGGGGAACCCAGTTACGAGCACGCATCCTGCTGTCGCAGGGCGGCGTTACCGAGGTAATCGCCGGTGACCAAATTCCCGGCAGTCAGCTGCGTGTAACCGCGGTGACACCAGCGACGGTCAGGCTCAGCGACGGCAGCGAACTGTCATTTTGATAAGGGGGAATGATGCAACCTGATAAAGAGATCATGGATTTTGTGCTGGCGGAAAACGTCTCGGAGGGAAAGGGCGGCGTCAGACTGGTTATCGATACCAACCGCCGGATTGATCCGCGCGTACAGCGCTGGGTGATGGACATGGTCTCGACCTTTCCCAATGCGGTTAAAGAATTTGTCTCCTTAAGTGAGCTGAATGCCCGCCGCGAGCAGCAACAGGATAATCCGGACGTCGCGGTGATGATGGCGCATCCGAAAGATATCAGCGCTAACCAGCAAAAGGTGGTGTCGTATATGACTCTGGCCAGCCAGCTTGGGTCGTCGGATATCCATTTTACCGTGAGCAGAGACAGTAATATCACCGTGATTGAGATGCGCATACACGGTGACCTGGAAGTCATCGACGAACTGACCTGCGAGGAAGGCATGTCGTTGGTGACGACCATTTATCGCTCGATGTGCGATTTGAGGGCCACCGATTTTCTCGAAACGCGTGCCCAGCGCGGCCGGATCGCCTCGAACTTTGCGCGCCGGGCCGGACTGTTTGGCGCCCGTTACCAGCATATGGGCACCCCTGACGGCCTGTATGTGGTCCTGCGTACCATCCCCGATGACAGCCACAAGGTGCCGACCATGGCGCAGTTGGGGTTTCTTCCCGCGCAGCAGGCGCTGATTGAACGAATTCTTAGAATACCCGAGGGGAAGTTTACGCTGTCGGGCCCCACGGGATCGGGAAAAAGTACCACGCTGCGCACGTTCAGTCGCCACTGGCTGGATCGCACCCGGGGCAAAAAACGGTTATTGACCATCGAGTTTCCGGTGGAAGGCGATATCGCGGGGGCCATACAAACGTCGGTGATGCCGGAAAAAAACACCAAAGAGTCCGTGACGGAAGCCTGGGAAGACTCGAATGCGGCCGCGTTACGCTCGGATCCTGACGCTATTATTATCGGTGAGCTGCAAGAGCTTAATGCGGTGATGTCGGCGGTGCATGCGGTGGAGTCGGGCCATATGGTGTTAGATACGCTGCATGCACCCAGTGCGACCGGCATCCTCTCGCGTATGGCCTTAATGGGGGTCAACATCCAGCTGTTAGCCGATCCGCAACTAATGATTGGCCTGCTGAGCCAGCGTCTGGTCCAGACGCTGTGCCCCCATTGTCGCATTCCCTGGGAAATAATGGCCCCGCGGTTGCCCGCTCCGGTGAGAGCGCGGCTCGAAAAATACTGCAACGAACCTGAGGTTTGCCGCCCTGAACAACTGTGGTTTCGCCACCCGGACGGGTGTGAGTTTTGTCAGCAAAAAATTGAGCTGACCGGGCGCATTGTGAGTCGTGGCGTGACCGGACGTACCGTTCTGGCCGAAGTGATCCGCCCGGATGCGCGGTTTATGACGCTTTACCTCTCCCATGGCCCGGCGGTGGCGCGTCAGCATTGGCTGAATCATCTCGGTGGCATCAGCCGTCGTATGCACCTTCTGCAGCGCCTGGCGGATGGGGTGGTCGATCCCCTGGACGGTGATTCGGTCTGCCCCCTGGATGAGGATGAGCTGTTGCGCTGCGAGGTGCCCCATGTCTGAGGAGATTTTTCGCCCAGCGCGTGACATGAGCCTGGGGCAACGCCTGCGTTATGAACTGGTGCGCCGCACCTTTACCGGGCGTTACCGCCAGCCGTTCTACGAAACGCTGCGTTTCCTGCTGGAAAACAAAAAACCGCTGGAAGATGCGTTGCGCATGATAGGTGAGGTGCACTCCGACTTTGGCCGCCGCTGGCATCCGTACTGTGACTTGGTCGACGACTGCCTTGAAGCGGTCGCCGACAACCGGGCCGGTCGTTCAATGCAGGACGTGCTGGCGGCTTGGGCGCCACGGGAAGAGGCGGCGCTGATTAGTGCGGGCATGCAAAGCGGCAATTTACCGCGCTCGCTCGAACAGGCGGACAAGCTGATTGTGGCGCGCCGACGCATTCTGGGGCAGGTCATTAAGGCGTTGGTTTATCCCGCCGCGCTGCTGCTGCTCGGCGGGGGGCTGCTGGGAGTCAACAATACCCTGCTTATCCCCACGCTCAGCAAGCTGACCGCCCCTGATAGCTGGACCGGCGCCCTGGGTTTTATGAACCACGTCTCGGTCTTTACCGGGCAGTACGGCCTGCTGTCCGCTGCGGTGTGCGTGGCGTTGACCACAATGGCGTTTTGGTCCTTACCCCGCTGGCGTGGACGGCTGAGGCGTCTCGCCGACCGGCTGATGCCCTGGTCAGTGTACAAAGACTTGCAGGGCACCGTGTTCCTGATGAACATCGCTGCGCTAATCGGCGCCGGCGTGCCGGAGCTCAATGCGCTCAAGACTCTTCATTCGTTCGGTTCCCCCTGGCTGCAAGAGCGGCTGGAGGCGGTTATCGACTGCGTGAACATGGGCGACGGTCTGGGTAAAGCGCTGCGCAAGTGCGGCTATCAGTTTCCCAGTCAGGAGGCGGCGAACTACCTGTCGTTGCTTGGTAAAGGGGACGGCGCCTCTGTTCTTATCAGCCATTATGCCGACCGCTGGCTTGAGCAGGCGCTTAAGTTGGTTGCCGCGCGGGCCAATGTGGCCAAAATTTTCTCTTTGCTCCTGATAATCACTTTCTTCTTACTCATGCTGGGGATGGTGATGCAAATTCAGGACATGGTCCAGTATTCACCTCATTAAGGAACTTGACATGTTACCTACCGTTTCACCTCGTCGTTCGCCCCATCGGGGCTGGGCTGTTATGGAGCACGGCACCATTGCCATACTGATCGTCATCGTGGTTGTGGTGGTCGTTGGTATGCTGTGGGGACTTTGGAGCAAGAAAGACGTGGCCGTGGAGACCAGTAATATCCAGAGTATCGTGTCTTCTACCCGGGGGTATCTTAAGGGCAATAACGGCTACAGCTTTACCAGCGGCGCCACTATGACCGGGACGCTAATCCAGATAGGCGGTGTCCCTAAGGGCATGACCGTCCAGGGCGATTCGACCTCGGGTACGGCAACCTTGTGGAATAGTTGGGGTGGCCAGATCGTGGTGGCGCCGGTGGCGTCTAACGGATTTAATAACGGGTTCTCCGTTACTTACCCGCAGATACCCCAGGACGCCTGCATCGCGATGGCCCAGCAACTGGGTGCCGGCGCGTTTTCGTCTATCACCATCAACAGCACACAGCACAGTGATGGCATAGTGACCGCCGAGACGGCGGGTAAGGAATGTACCAAGAACAGCGGAACCACCGGCCAGAATACCCTGGTCTTTACGGTGAACGGTTAACCTGACATGGCGCGCGGACTGTTATTGCTGCTGTGGGTGGTGTGTCGACCGGCGATCGCATTTTGTTTTGACGCGGCCGGGGAAAAATATCATGTCGATCCTTTGCTGGTCAAGGCTATCGCTATCGGTGAAAGCAGTCTCAATCCTGCCGCCATTAACATCAACCGAGATAAAGCGGCCCGGCGGGAAGTCAGCCGGGATTATGGTTTGATGCAGGTGAACTCGACGCATCTCCCCGAGCTCGTTCGTGACGGCGTCATCAAAGACAAAAGCGAACTGCTCACCCGGCCTTGTCTTAATGTACAAATCGGCACGCGGATTTTAGCGTCGCATTTTCAGGTGTGCGGTATCAACTGGAATTGCCTGGGCTCGTATAACGCGGGTTTTCGCCAGGATCGGCATGAAACCCGCGAATCCTATGCCAACCGTACTTATGCCATTTATAAACGACTGCTCAAACAAGAAAGGGGGATAGCGCTATGACGCTAGTTACCCTGATCGGACCGTGGCAACTGGCGCTGCCGGTGTTCTACGTCGCCCTTGTGGTGGTGCGGAGCCAGATCCGTACGGTTGCCGCACTGATGGTGGTTTACGGTCATCCTCGGCCAGCCGAACCAGGGATGGCGACCGTAAAACGACATACCTGGCTGCATGCCGGCGCCATGACCGTTACCGTGATGCTGTCATCCGCTGTCCAGCCGTTTGAATTGATGTCGGCGGTGCTGTTTGTGATTCTCATATTCAGGATGAGCCTGATAGACCGCCTGGCCGGCTGGTTGCCGAAAGAATTTACCGTGTACTTTCTGCTGGCCGGCCTGCTTGTGGCCATCGGCAAGGGCGACTTGTTACACCCGGCGTTTACGTCGCTGGGTATACTGCTGGCCGGTGTGGCAATAAGGGTGGGGAGCAAGTATTACACGGGCCGGGAGGCGCTGGGACTCGGTGATGTCTGGTTGATGACCGGGCTCGGTGCCTGGCTCGGTTTTTCTCTCGCATTGTTCGCACTGTCGAGCGGGGTTGTTGGTTTTGCCCTCTGGTATGCCGGTGCGCGTGAGATGTCCCATGGTGGTCCATTGGGGCCTTGGCTGGGTTACAGCGCTCTGCTGGCCATGTCGGTTAGTCTCTCCAATCCTCTTCTGGTATGGTGAAAAATGTCACGCAACTATAAGCAGCCACACCGTGGCTGGGCGGTACTCAGTACCGGCGTCAGCCTGATTATCCTGGTGATGGTCTCGGTCTGGGCGATGACGGTCTTCAATGATTATCTATTGCAACGCGGATGGCAGGTGACGGCGTCGCAGACCTCGCGCTTTAGGGCGGCGGTTAAAAACTACGTTGGCCGGTATTATGACACTCTTTTAGCCTCGGCCGGCACCACGTCACCGGTGGTGGTGACGCCGGCCATGCTGAAAAATACCGGCTTTCTGGAATCAGGTTTCAGCGAGACCACCACCGACGGACAGACCTTCCGCGCTGCTGTCACTCGCAATGCCATCAATACCGATCAGCTTCAGGGGCTGGTCATCACCCAAGGGGGTTCAGACCTCCCGTACAAGGCCTTGAGGAATATTTCGGTCGATATTGAGGGCCTGGGAGGTTATGTCTGGAAAAGTGCCAATGTGACCGGCGCGATGGAAAGCTGGAGCGTGCCGCTGGTCAGTTTTGGTGTGAGCACCACCAGTGGGCATATCGCCGCGCTGCTGCCTGCTGACGAACTGGGCGCGGCCCGGGAAGAAAGCGACCGTCTCTATCGCTTTTCAGTCACCGGTAAACCTGACCTGAACCGCATGCATACCAGTATCGATATGGGTGGCAACGATCTGAATAATACCGATAGCGTTAACGCGCAAACCGGTAACTACAGCGGTGACGTGACTGCGGCGAACGTCACCGCCGGCAATGGTGTGACTGCTGGGGGTGATATTCGCAGCAATAATGGCTGGCTGATATCTCGCGGCAGCAAGGGCTGGATGAACGAGACCTACGGCGGAGGGTTTTATATGTCCGACACCGATTGGGTCCGCGCCATCAACAACAAAAATATTTTTACCGGTGGGCAGGTGAGAGGGGGAAGCGTCAGGGCGGACGGGCGGCTCTCGGCCGGTGAGTATTTGCAATTAGATGGACAGGCTTCTGCCGGCAATGGCTGTAGTCCCAATGGGTTAGTAGGGCGAGATGGCGCTGGAGCCATACTTTCCTGTCAAAATGGTGTGTGGGTTTACGTCGGAAAAAACAATGGTAGTTATGTCAATCTGGGGTATCACACGTCGCAGTATAATGGCGGGAATTCGGGGCAAAATACCTTGCTCATTAACGTTTGGGGAGGGTATTCGACTATCACTAAGGGAGTAAAAGATGGAGCATGTTCGAATAGTTGGGCTTTAACGGCTTACGTTGACGGCATGATCGTAGCTCAGGGGGCAGATAATAACGTCGAATGGGCGAAAACCGGTTACATCAGTTTTCCCGTCCCTGCTGGTGCAAATTTTACAGTTCAGTCTAATCCTCTACCAAACGAGGGCTGTTCTCCGGGGGCTTTTAACCTAGTCGGCTATCAATAAATTACAGGTTTTTTCTTTCTCTGTTTCCTGATCCAATTGATGTGTTTCACGAGCCTCAAGCAGCCATACGTTCATGGCTGCCTATTATCATCTATGCATTATTTTAGCGGATTTCCTGCCTGTTTCAGGTAGCGCTCGCCAAAAACGTATGAAGCGTAATCGGTGATATGCCCTACATCGCGGTATATGCCAACTCCACCCAATTCAGTGACGCATTTTCCCTCCGGGCATTGCACTAATTTAGGATCTATGAACTTCAGCGGAGGAAAGGATTCAGACATTTTTTTGAATAAATCCAATGTCCATTCATCCTCTGTACTCCCCGTTGGCGTTGCATCACATGTTTGTCTATTAAACGAATGGCGAAGTACCGCTTCCCTGTTACGACAAGCCATATATCCCGTTGGCATCGGAGCAATAGTGCGCATTATCATGGGACGAGCTCCACTTTGAGTAACATTGTCTAATGCCTTACGCAAAGCATCCTCCATGCGATCTTGGGAATGCGGTTGGCTGCGGGGGTCATCTAATGAGTTGATTAACCAAGGGCCTCGTGCATATTGTTCCCATATCTCCCCTATAATAACGTAGTCATAGTGCTGATTTTTGATAAGCTCATAATAGCGCTGCGCATTGTTATAGCATTTTTGGTAAGCCTGGTTTTTATATTTCCACCAGTCAAATTGATAAATACCGGGCAGGGCCAGACAGGAAGGTGTGCTGAGGGCTGTTATCTTGACATGTGCATCATTGCCCATAATATCCCAGAATCCCCAAAAGTGATTGGAATTGGAATCACCGATTAACAATGCCGTTTTAGTGGACGTCAAATCCCCGAATTCACATGCGGATGGGTCTTGTGGCCCATCAAGGCAATCAGCGCGGTTGCCGGCTTTTTGCGCGTACTGGGCCTGAAGTGTAAACGTGGCATCATACTCAGGACCCAGCCGTATAGCGTATCCCTCGTTGCGTTCAACAACCTTATTTGCCAAGGAAGAAAACAGGGCCGGTGCCAGCAATAAAATAACCACGGATTTGACAAGTGGCAGCTTCGCTCTCCTGAGCGGACGTTCTACTACATAATAAGATAACAGTGACAGTGCTACGCTAATCACCAGACACAATGCAATCCTGATAGCGTCAATTTCGCCGCCAATGTAATGATTGATGGCAAAAACAGGCCAGTGCCAGAGATACAAGGAATAGGATAATTTTCCTATATAAACTGCAGGGGTGCTACTCAACGATCCTGTAAGGAGATTTTTTCGTTGTGATACGCCAATAAAAATAATCGTGCAGGTCGCAAGGGTAACCACTAGTGCATAATGATTGGGGTAACCATTGAACGCATTTGGCGTTAATGCGACGTAGATAATGCCGATAGCAGATAACGCAGCGACAAGGTTGTTGATAATAAAATTATTGACTTTCAATCTGTACTTTTGCTCAAGAAATATAACGCAGGCGCCGGCCAAAAACTCATAAACTCTGGTGGAAAGAAAGTAATATCCTCCTGTAGATTTAAAATACATGACGCTAAGGGATGTCGCTAGCGCAACAAACAAAGCGATGTAGGATATCTTTTCAACACCAAAACGAGGAATGAATTTCTTTATCCCCATCAGTATCAGTGGTAAGAAAAAATACCATTGCCATTCCACCGCCAGTGACCATGTGTGTAATAGAGGAAAGGTTGCAGAGTCTGGCGAAGCGTATTCCGCCGTTTGCCGGGAGAAAAAATGATTCGCCAAGAGAAGACTTGAATATTTTTGGCTGTGTAGATATTTAATGTAATCGTCTGGCAGATACGTCAGGCTGATAAAACCTAATACGACAAGCCACATGGCTATCAGGGCAGGTTGAATACGCCACAACCTTCTGCGGTAAAACTCCGTAACGCTAAATGTATCTTTTTTGATATCTGATGTGATGATATTCGTAATCAAGTAGCCGGAGATGACAAAGAAAATATCGACACCAATGAAACCTGATGGAAAAAGGGTCAATCCACTGTGAAAAGATAAAACAAGAAGTATTGCAAGAGCTCTTAAACCATCGATGTCGCGTCGGTAAAATCCGGGTGAGGTTCTATCTTGTAACAAGGTTGCCATGTAACGAAAGCCTTGAAATATCGAAAAATGATAAGAGGTTTTATCGGCACCGCGGGGCTAAACTTGAGATTCGGTCTCATTACCGTAAAAGCCATCTCGTATCATTTTTCATCCCCAGAATGTGTAACTGCCATCCAAAGGCTTAATCATCACCAGGGACAGTGGCCCATTAATTTTCGACGGGCGATGTTGAGTTAACCGTCGCCTTCTTCCCTCTGTTTTTGCACCTTATACCTTTCTGAACCGCTGATAGGATAACGTGCAATGACCGCTGAAACGTCGCCGGATAACTCCATCAATGCCGGCGATATGCCTCCTCAAGAGGCCAACCCCGAAACCGTGTCTGAGGTCCGGCGCAAGAGGTTTCCCTTCGTAACCGGTACGTTGGTCAAGCGGCTTGTCATGGCGGCGATGACCGTGGGTATTGTCGTGCCTACCGTGCTGTGCATCGTGCTGACGATACAAAATAATAAAATGGCCATCCGTGTCGATTCCCTTGAAGCCGCCTTTCGCAGTGGCCAGTTCAGCCAGCTGTCGGCCTCGGTTGCCAACCTTGAAAAACAGCTGGCGGGGCTAGAGCAGCGTTTTGCAGTGAAAGACGACGTCACAGCAGAAATGAATACATTAGCGGAACAGATATCGGCTCAGACAGATAAAAACGAGCAGCTTTCCCAGGCGATGGCTGACGACCGTCAGACCCTTTTGCGTCAGGGAGGCCAAATGACCACCCTACAGTCGGTTATCGACGAGCTCAAGACCCGTATTCCGGCATTAATTGATCAGCGAGAGCGCTTGGAAAAAGCGGCTTCAGTGAGCGATCGCCCTTCTGCCGAAACCCAAAAGGCCAAACGGTCATCCGCAAAAAAATCCCTACGGTCAGCCAGGACTGTGCCACTGGCTGCGCCGTTTATCCTGACCGGCATTGAGCGTCGTGGCGGGCAGGTCTACGCCGTGGTAGCGCCTAACGGGGCGTCTTCCTTATCGCAGATGCAATTGCTGGCCCTGGGTGATTCTGCCTGGGGCTGGACGCTGCGCAGTGCGCAGGGCAATGAGGCTATTTTTTCCGTTAATGGCATTCAGCAGCGGCTTACCGCTCAGTAGAGGCTTTATATGAAAATCATTAGCAGCAGGTTCTTTTTGGGTTTACTGCTTATCTCGAATGTAGCCAGTGCCGAAGTGGCCAGCAGTGGCACCAATAACAGAGTTACGCTGCAAACCCTACAGGAAAAATCCCTGCAAACCCTACAGGAAAAATCCACGCAACTTCAGTCTCGACAGAGCGCTCAGCAGTGGGGCCTGAGCGATATCGAATGGCAAAAGTATCAGCAACTGATGCAGGGTAAACGGGGTGTGCAATCACCGGGACTCGATCCGCTGACCTCGCTCGGTGTGGAAAGTGATTCTCCCGCAGAGCGCCGGCGGCTGGCGGAGCTGTGGGTGAAAGAGGAATACCAGCGGACCGAAAAAGAGCTGGCGTTTCAGCGCGAGGTCAACGCCGCCTGGAGCCGACTCTATCCCAATGCGTTATCCGTCAGCATGGGCAATGCGACCGGCATTGCGCACGATTCTAGCGGACGATTGGCCCTGTTTGTCCGTGAAGACTGTGCCCGCTGCGACGCCCGACTGGCTGCCGTTTTGGCCGACAACCGGCCGGTGGATATTTACCTGGTGGGCAGCGACGGAAAAGACGACACGGTCCGTCAGTGGGCCATCACCCACGCTATCCCGGTGGATCGGGTACGTAGCCGGCAGGTCACGCTGAACCACGATCGCGGTCTGTGGTTGCAATACGGTCAGGGGCAGATGCCGGTTATTTTGCAGCAGGGAGAAAATGGATGGCACATTGCGGCATTTTAATTCGGCTGTCCATGGTCTTTATCCTTGGTGGCGCCGGTCATGTGGCGATGGCGGCGAAAATGCATTTGTCCCCGCAGCCGATCCCGCAGGCCTATCGCCAGATTGCCGCCGAGGCGCGCGTGCCCGCCGAGTCCCTTTATTCCCTGGCGTTGACCGAAAGTTCGTTGCGCCTGTCGTTTGGTGAACGGCCGTGGCCCTGGACGCTGAATGTGGCGGGCAAAGGCTATCGCTACGCCACCCGTGAGGCTGCATGGCAAGCACTACTAAAATTTGTGCGCATTGTACCGTTGAAGCGCATTGACGTGGGCATTGCCCAGGTCAATTTGGGCTGGAACGGCCATCTGTTCCCGTCTTTCTACGACGCGTTTGATCCCTATACCAACCTGCGCGTCGCCGCCCGTATTCTTCGTACCTGCTACGACGCCCGCCCCGGCAGCTGGATAACCGCCGCCGGTTGTTACCACCATCCGGCAGGCGGCAAAGCCGCCGCCACCTATATCGCCATTGTTCGCCGCAAACTCGACACCCTTGCACCGTACTCCGCCGAAGGGCGCCAACGCGACGTTGCACTGGCCAGTAATCAACTCACCTGGATCGAGCCCAAATGAAAAAAACCTTGGTAGTGTTGTCGTTTACCTTAACCACGCTAACCTCCGTAGCCAGCTACGGCGCCCTGACGGTGGTAGGCGATCTCGGTGGGGCATCGACCGCGCCTTTTTTTGATGCGATCAACGCGTTGCCTGGAGAATTTACGCCGCCTGAGTCGCTATCCTCTTCGGCGCCGCCGGCGGAGGTCACTGTCGCGTCCGCGCTGCCGGTTATCACCCCAGAGCTGACGCCGGGGCCGGTGGCTGCCAGGCCGTTAAACCTGCCGGGTATGCCGCCAGTATTTATTGTCGGCGATGATGACCTGTCCAGGCAGTGGCTGTTGCGTCGTGCCGCTGAGCTCACGCGTCTGGGCGCGACGGGATTTGTGGTTAACGTCGCGGACCTGGGGCGTTTGCAAAGCCTGAAAGCCCTTTTACCCGGCGCTGAAATGGCGCCGGTTCGCGGCAGCGATCTGGCTCGCCGGCTGCAGCTGGCTCATTACCCGTTGCTGATAACCGACAAGGGGCTGGCACAATGATTGGCGCCGAACTTGCCGGTGAACTCCTGCGTACCCTGAGCCAGGGATCGCCTTGGTTATGGCTGAGTGTTCTCCTGCTGCCAGCGTGCTTATATTTCCTGTCCGCGACATTCGGAACCGCCAGCCAGCGGCGGCATCGTCGCTATCAGCGTCAGGCGCTTCGTGTGCTGAGCCGACTGCCGCAGTTACGTGATGATGCGGCGCGCATCACCTACCTGCGTAAGGTTGACCCGTATGTGTTCGAAGAGGTGCTGCTGACGGCGTTCTTGCGCCAGGGGAACCGTATCAAGCGCAACGCCAGCTACAGCGGCGATGGCGGGAAGGACGGCCAGGTATGGGTTAATGGCCAGCGTTGGTTAATTCAAGCCAAGCGCTTTGCGGGCAATATCCAGGCGCAGCATGTGCGAGACTTTGGGGCGTTGGTTCGTCAAGAACACTGCCATGGATTCTTCGTCCATACCGGCAGGACCGGCGACGTCAGCCGTGATGTGCTGGACGCCTACCCGGAAATCGCGCTGTTAAGCGGCGGCCGGCTGTTAAAACTTCTCAGCGGTGACGCTGGCTGGCAAACGAGGGACCGATGAGCGATCGTTATGTCATGGAGTCCCTCCTGCGGCCTGCCGTGGAGATGTATACGGCCGGGACGGCGTGGTGTGCGACCTACATTTGTCTGACGGCGCCCTGGGCCGTCGCGCTGGCTCCCTCTGTCAGTTGGGTCACTGCGGCAGGGTTTGGTCTGCTGGCCTTGACCCGCACCCGCCAGGGGCTGCGTATTCTGCGTTACCGGCGCAATATCCGCCGTCTCCCGCGTTATGAATTAAGCAGCCGCCAGATCCCGGTCAGTCACCGTTATCTGTTTCTGGGGCGCGGTTTTCAATGGACGCAAAAACACACCCAGCGCCTGTTGGAGGCCCGTCGCCCGGAGACGGAGCAATATGTCCAGCCCCGCGTTATCTATCGCCTGGCCCGTGACCTGGAAAAACGCCTGGAGTACAGCCAGCCCCGGTTATGCAAGCTGCTGCAGGCCGACACGGTACTTAATCCGGCACGCCCGCTGCCCCCGGTCGGGGGGAGCCCGGTTTACCACGGCGTTGAGTTGGATGAACGTGATGTGCTTTATGATCTGGGTGAGCGCGTGGGGCACACGCTGGTTATTGGTACCACCCGCGTCGGGAAAACCCGCCTGGCGGAGGTGCTGGTCACCCAGGATATTCGGCGCGGGGACGTCACGGTGATGTTTGACCCAAAAGGCGATGCCGACCTGCTGAAACGGATGTGGGCGGAAGCGCGCCGCGCCGGCCGGGAGCATGAATTTTACGTGTTTCACCTCGGCTGGCCGGATATCAGCGCCCGCTACAACGCCATTGGGCGCTTTAGCCGTATCTCCGAAGTGGCGTCGCGCGTCGCGGGCCAGCTGTCGGGCGAAGGCAACTCTGCCGCGTTCCGCGAGTTCGCCTGGCGTTTTGTGAATATTATTACCCGGGCGCTGGTCGCGCTGGGCCAACGCCCCGATTACGGCCATATCCTGCGTTATGTGACTAATATCGGTGAACTGTATGAGACCTACGTTGAAAATCTGCTGACGGTCCGCGCGCCCCTGCTGTGGGAGCGCGTCCAGAGTGTGCTGAGCTCCGGCATGCTGAAAGAAAAAGACCTGCCGCGCAATATGCAAGGGCAGGCCAACGCGATGAAGGTCTGGGCCATCGAGATGGTACTGAGCTCTGATGAGGGTAAAAAGCTGTGGGACCCGGTGCTGGACGGCCTGCGCAGCGCCGTTCGTTACGATCGCACCTATTTTGACAAAATCGTGGCTTCCCTGCTGCCGCTACTGGAAAAGTTGACCACCGGCAAAACGGCGGCATTGCTGGCGCCTGATTACAGCGACATGGAAGATACCCGGCCGATCTTTGACTGGCAGGAGGTGATCCGAAAAAAAGGGATTGTCTATGTCGGCCTCGATGCGCTGTCCGACGCGGAGGTGGCGTCGGCCGTGGGCAACAGCATGTTTGCCGACCTGGTGTCGGTCGCTGGCCATATCTATAAATTTGGGCTGAATGATGAAACCGGCGCCACAATGCAAAAGAAGGTGCCGATTAACCTGCACTGCGACGAATTTAACGAGCTGATGGGCGATGAGTTTATACCGCTTATCAACAAAGGCGGCGGGGCGGGGATCCAGGTCACGGCGTATACCCAGACGCTGTCAGATATCGAGGCGCGGGTGGGCAGCCGCGCCAAGGCCAACCAGGTGGTGGGTAACTTTAACTCCCTTATTATGCTGCGGGTGCGTGAAAACAGCACGGCCGAACTATTGACCAGCCAGTTACCGGAAGTAGATGTGTATAACAAAACTCTGACCTCGGGTGTGACCGACATATCCCGTCCGGGCGAAGGCACGGATTTTAACAGCAACGTGCAGGACCAGGTCAGTCTGGCCAGGATGCTTATGATAACGCCGGCGGACATCATCAACCTACCAAAAGGCCAGGCGTTTGCCCTGCTCGAAGGGGGCCGGTTGTGGAAAATCCGCATGCCCCTGCCGGGAAGCGGTAACGATGCGCTGATGCCTGAAAGTATTGGCCGCATTGCCGAGTATATGCAGCAAAATTACCGCACTGGCGAGACCTGGTGGACCGGCAGCGCATTGCCCTCAGATGCGCTGCCGGCATCGACATTGAATAACGGCGAGCCGGGGGCATAATGGCTGAGGAAAAAACGCCGCCCAGGCAACCAACCACGCCTCAGAAACAGCCTGGCCTATTTATGTCGCTGTTTTGGCACCTACCATGGAAAATCATCGGCATTCTGTTCGCGTCGCTGTTGGTCAGCCTGTTAATTGAGTACGTCGGCATGACATTTCTGTGGGCCAGCGAAGGGGCTGAGCACAGCCGGCAGGTGATGCTGACTGAAAGTGGTTACCTGTCAGCCGGTTTTACCCGCAGCCTGTTACTGTCAGAGCCGGTCACGGTGATTAATGGCTGGGTCCACCAGGCTTATCAGTGGTTGTTTGTGGACAGCGGTTTTACCCGCTGGCTGAATGAGGCCCGACAGATGCGGGCGCAGGCGGGAGTGGCCCAGGCGCTTAACCGCGTTGGCGGTTGGCTGGCCATGGCGTTATGGGACTATCTGCAGGCGACGGTATACGTGACGGTGATTTTTGCCATTCGCGTGGCCATCCTGGTGTTGTCTATCCCGTTATTTGTGTTGGTCAGCATCACCGGCATCGTGGATGGTTTGGTGCGCAGGGATTTACGCCGCTATGGCGCAGGTTATGAGTCCAGTTTTGTCTATCATCATGCCAAGCGTTTTGTGAAGCCCGCCATGTATGGCCCCTGCATGATATACCTGGCATGGCCGATGGCGGTGTGGCCGAATTTACTGCTATTGCCGGCTGCGGTGATGCTGGGAGTGGTGCTGTCGGTGGTGACAGGGGCGTTTAAAAAATACCTCTAAAATGAAGCCTCAAGGAAAATGCGATTAAGTAGAGACTTGTTAGAAGATAGCAACTTTATGCTAATGGACCACCCTGATGCCTGTGGTTTCTGGTTATGTTTCCCTAAAGCATATTTTCTTTCCCATATGAACTCCATGGTTTCATAGCAAGCTAAAATGATAAGCTGATACCCTATTTCTCACAAATCGGTAACGAACGACGGCCTTGCCCTCTATCTATCTATCTATCTATCTATCTATCTATCTATCTATTACTTACTGTCTGCTTTTTTTTTCAACCTCCGTGATGGTTCGGCCGAAGATGCCATGTAAGACATACTGCCGCTGTACACTTTTGCCGGGATAAGTGACAGAACTGCCGTTATTGAGTTCAAATACTTTCTTGAGAAACATGAGGCACGGGAAAAGTTCTAACCACCGATAAACCAGCGGCTCAAAAACTTATGACTGATGTTTTTAATTTTTTATCGCTATTTATCAATGTGTTAATTGTTTTGGTTTAACCAATGCTTAGTCAAGTTATGATCGTTGTTCATCGGTTCTGTAAGTTATCTAACGATTGTAAAATTATATAAATAATTTAGTTTACCATCTGTTCATTATTCCTTAAGATTACTCTTAAAAATCAGAGAAGGGCAAGAGTATGAACAAGACTTTATTTGTTAATCTCAGTGACATTCATATAAAAAATACTAGTAAAAACAATGTATTAGAAAAGCTAAATGTTTTTGTATTTACTTTGAAAAGCTTGAAAGAGATGGGAGGGTTTGAAAAAATAATCTTATTAGTATCTGGGGATTTAGCATTTAGTGGATCTAAAGAAGAGTATGATCTCTTAGTTCCTATTTTTGAAGAGTTGGCAACATGTTATGACTTAATAATGTGCCCTGGAAATCACGATCATAATTTTTCCAGTTATAAGTCCAGTGTGACACGAAATACTTTGATAAAAATAGATCCAGAACTCCAAGATGAGGAAAGCATTGATATCATAACAAAAGGAATGAAGGATTATTTTGAATTTGAATCTAATTTTGAAACATTGAAGGTCATAAATAGTACGCCACTGTCAAAACAATTTGAAATAAAGTCAGGCGAAGGTATGTATCTTATAAGTACATTAAATACAGCTTGGTGTTCCCAAATTCATGAACATGGCGGTGATATATGTTTTCCTCAAAAATTTATCCCCAAGACAAATAAAAAAACTAATGGGATATTATTTTTTCATCATCCTTTATCATGGTTTTCACCAGACAATCAAAAAGCAATAAGAAATATAATAAGAGAAGAATATGCTATTATATTAACTGGGCATGAACATTTGAAGGATGAGTTTACCGTTAAGGGGGAAAGTAACTCATGTCTGATGATCGAAACGATGCCATTTGATGACCCTAGTATTGTAGATAATGGGTTTATTACGTTCCATATTGAAAGCAATGACATAATATTAACTAGCTATAAATGGAGTGCTAGTAGATTTTTAGAAGATAAAATAATTAGGAAAAGTGATATTTTAAAAGCATCTTCAATTTCTAATTCCTATGTAACTGTTAATCATGATTTCAATATAAGTCTTCATGACATTGGAGTTAGCTATATTCATCCCGATAAAGAAGTTATTAGTTTAGAGGATGTTTTTGTTTATCCAAATCTAAAAAGTTTAGATGCGGATGATAAATTTGATTTGAAGAAAATATCTTCAGAAAATTTATTAGATAATGATAAAAGTAAGATAGTTTTAATAGGAGATGAGTATTGCGGGAAATCTACACTGCTTAAAAAAATATTTATAGATTCAATCGAAAAAAACAAGCTACCACTGCTAATAGATGGTGGCTCTATAAGGAATGGTGGAACGGAATACGATAAAATCATTGCTAGACATGTTGCAAAACAATATATTGATATGACAAATATTGAATTCATTTCAAGTTCTGTTGAAAAGGTATTATTATTGGACGGGTTTGATTATATAAAAGGCGATAGAAAATCGATTGAGATTTTTTTAGAAAGGTCTTCCAATATTTTCAAAAAAATAATAATTACTGTAAGCGATACGTTTGACTTTAGTGGAAGTGAATTTCTTGGCGATGGATATTTTGATAAGACATATTTTAAGTATGAAATTTCCAAACTCGGACATAGATTGAGATATGAGTTAGTAAATAAATGGAATCAATTGAAAGAAGAATGTCAAAATGAAAAAGGAAGTTTAGTTTTCAAAAACAATCATGCAGTTAAAACTATAAGTCAGGTGATTGGTAGGAACTATGTTCCATCAACTCCTTTTTTCTTACTTACTCTTCTCCAGTCTATGGAAAATGGGAATGCTCTCGAAGTAAGTGCAAATACATATGGTTATTATTATGAGTATTTGATTACGCAAAGCCTTGGGAATGCGTCAGTCAAAAAAGAAGAATTAGATGAGTTTTTCAATTATGTTAAGGAACTATCAAATTATTTCTTCAAAAATAACCTTAAAGAAGACTCCAATAATAATTTATGGGACTTTAATGCGAACTTTTGTGAAGATTATGGAGTAAAAATAGATTTCCAAACGAGATGTGGTTTATTAGTTCGTGCGAAGATTCTAGAAAAAAAAGATAATGATTATTTTAGATTCAAATATCCATACGTTTATTATTTTTTTATTGCGAAATATTTATCTGACACGATCACTCATATTAGCACTATTAGCACGGTTGATAATTTAATTGCTACGCTTGGGAAACGTAGAAGCATGAGTATTCTTATGTTTCTCACACATCACTCTCGTGATGAATCAATATTAGATAAAGTTATTGCACAGGCTAGAACCTTATTTTCCGAAACTGCGCCTACAAAACTTGAACTCGATACAAATCTTATAAATAAAATAGTGGATCAGTTATCTGAGCTCCCAGTAATATATGAGAATCAAAATAAAATAGATTTAAGAAGGAAGGTAGAGTCACAGATAGATGAATTTGAAGAAAATGATCACCATTCACTTGATACTGTATTAGATGAGGATGATGATTTTAGTAATTCTGATGAAAAAAACAGAGATAATTATGCATTGGAAACAAGCGATTTCATGAAAAGCATGAATCTTACTTTTAAATCTCTTGAAATTCTCGGACAATTATCCAGAAATTATTATGGGTCACTAAAAGTAATCCAGAAGAAAAAATTACTTGACCAAGCAATAAAAGCCCCTTTAAGATCTCTAGGCTATTTTTTTACATTGATTGAAGATAATACGGAAGCGACTCTAGACATGGTTGAAAAAAGAATTATTGAGAAATATCAAGATAAAATGGATGTGACCACATCATCAGATGTAAGAGAATCTGCAAAAAGATTTTTGTTTGAACTTACACTAAGTATAAGTTTTTTCTTCATAACAAAGATATCTTCTTCTATCGGAAGCATCCATCTTCAACAAGTGATAAGCGAAGTGTGTGATGAAATAGGATCGAACTCAGGGAAATTAATTAAGCTTGCCACTCTTCTTGAAATGGGAAACGCCGTTTCGATCGATGAATTAAGAAGATTTATAAATGGCATGGAAAGAAACCATCTCTCAGATAGATTACTTAAAAGTATCGTGCTAAATTATCTATATATGTTTGAACGTTCAGATACAGAGACGCAGCAGATTTGTTCTATCTCTGGTATAAACTACGGTAGTGTATCGAAGCAAATAGGCTTTCATAAATTAAAGTAATTATTTTAGATATTTTCTTGGCTGTGTTTTTATTTGAACACGGCCAAAAACTTCACGTAATTACATAATTTTTGCTGATGATTTAAATTAAAGTGAAGCCAAAAAAACAATTTTATGGCGAATTGACAACGTGTTTTTGGATGATGTCCTTATACTGATTACTGATTACTGATTACTGATTACTGATTACTGATTACTGATTACTGATTACTGATTACTGATTACTGATTACTGATGTCTGAAACATATCGAACGAATACTATTGATTTCCCTTAATGGAATTTTTAACGCTATCGCGTATTGAAAATATATGAACAAGAAATTGGTACTATAAATTTCCATAATATCTGTAAATTTGTACAGTTGTGTATGCTACCTTTGATTTACTCCTTTCATATCGCATATGTCTCTTCTGTAACAATAAAGTAATTTCCTTCCTTTCAGCATAATTTTTACTCCGCCATAAACAGTTTCCTACTGCTCTCCCAATCCGGTTGCGTCAGTCTTTACCCGCACCGTTAATCACGACAGGAGAGCGCTATGCGCCTATCCCCCGGACTCTGGGTTTTGCTGCTGACCGCAGCCGGCACATTCCACGTCCAGGCATCCGAAAAAGATGAACTTGCCCTGGTGATGCGCCAGCTTGACCAGGTGCAGGCGGGTCTTGACCGCGCCCGCGTGGTGGCCAACCAAAATGGCCAGGATGTTCGGTTTTATTTCGATTACCTCAGCGCCACGCGTGATATCACCACCATGAAACAGGGCATCGAGCGTTACTTAGAACCGTCCCGCGCCCAGCCGACGCTACCGATGTCGGTGACAGGACAATACCGCGAGGAGGGCCGCTGATGTCCATGACCAGTGCCCAGCAGTCTGCGTGGAATGCCGGCGTCGGCGGCAATGCTGCGCCAGCGGATCTTAACCTGTTGATCCTCGGTTGCCTGTTTGGCTGCCTGTTGCTGTTTGCCGCCTGGTCGCTGCTCCAGGCGTATCGCGGCGTGAAAAACAAAACGGTTCGAATGGACACCTTGGCCGAGACCGCCATTCGTCTGGTTCTGCTGATCCTCCTTTCCCTTTTCTTCTACGCACACTGATTTTAACAAGGACCCGATGATGAAAATTATCAATGTCATTCGCCTTACCACTGATCGCCTCACCCATCTGGCGGTACTGGGCGCGCTATACACCGGCAGCGCCTGGGCAGATTTGCCCGCCATTGAACAGCCTTCCAGCGGTGGCGGCGGTGGGGTGATCAATACGTTTAAAGGCTATATCAAAGACGGCTTTGCGTTAGGCGGATTGTTGCTGGCCGCGGCCGGTTTTATTGTCGTGGCGCTGGCCGCGTTGTCCTCGTTTCATGACGTTCGTGAGGGTAAGGCCAAGTGGGCGCACTTTGTCACGTTCGTTCTGGTGGGTGCCATTCTTCTGGTGGTGATCATCTGGCTGGCCAATAAAGCCCTGGATATTTTCTGAGGAGGACCTATGGCGGTGATCGACTTCCTCCCCGATCGTCTGAATGTCCCTCCGGTGGTGTATCGCGGTTTTACCACCGGCGAGCTGGGCCTGACCGCCGGCATAGGCGTATTGCTGGGCATTCCGTGCGGTATTCCGCTGGCGTTTATTCCCGGAGTCGGCTGGGTGGCCATCCCCACCTGCATGTTGATATTGCCGCTGCTGTTGGTGTTTATCGGTGGCCGGTGGATCAGCGGTTTTAAGCGCGGCAAGCCGGAGAACTACGTCTGGCGCCGCCTGGAAGAGCTGCGTGCCCGTATGGGGCTGACGCATGTCCTTATCATCACAAGTCGGGCGTGGGCGCTCAAACGCTCGCGTCCGATCCCCTTTGAGGGTGGGGCATGAGCCGTTATCGCAACGCGGTCAGCGCCCGCGACAATCATATTTTCTCGCTGCGCGCCGCCTGCGGGGTGCTGCTGTTTCTGTTGGTGCTGACGCTGGCCGGCTGGATGATGGCGCCGCGCAGTTTGACTATTCATAATCCGCCGGATTTACGCTCTGGCAGCACCCGCGAGTGGTGGAAGGTGCCGCCGTCCACGGTGTACAGCTTTGCGTTCTATATTTTCCAACAGCTGAACGCCTGGCCGAAAAACGGCGACGTGGACTATCCGGCTAAAATTGCCCAGATGAGTCCTTATCTCACGCCGGCCTGTCAGGATTTCCTTAATAAAGACGCGGAGTTTCGTACCAACAACGGGGAACTGAAAGATCGCGTGCGCGTGGTGTATGAAATTCCCAAACGGGGTTACAGCAACAAAAGCGTGGATATCAAATCCGATGACGAGTGGGTGGCCCGGCTCGATGTGGTGGCGGATGAGTATTACCACACCGAACCCGTCAAGCGCGCCATGGTGCGCTATCCGGTAAAAGTCATTCGCTGGGAAGGCGATCCGGAGCGCAATCCCTTTGGCCTGGCCATCGATTGTTATGCCGGCGTGCCGCAACGTCTTGAAGCCGCGCCGGTTCAGGCTGTGGAGAAAAAATCGGGGGTATTCCAGTGAAACGACACCTTATCCTGGCCACGGCGCTGATGGCGATATCGGGCATAGCCGGCGCCATAGAGCTGATGAAGTGGGAGCGCATCCCCCTGCAGATCCCGTTAAACGTTGGGCAGGAAAGGATTGTGTTTGTCGATAAAAACGTGCGCGTGGGATTTCCGCCGACGCTGAACGGCAAGCTGCGGGTGCAAAGCAGCGGCGGCGCGGTGTACCTGGATGCGAGTGAGGCGTTCCCGGTGACCCGTCTGCAGCTGCAGAACAAAGAAAATGGCGAAATTATTCTGCTGGACGTCAGCGCCACCCCCGGCAAAGCCACGCGAGAGCCGGTCCAGGTGGTGTATGAAGGTGAGGTGTCTTCCGCGTCCGCCAGCGACAAAACGCAGGTGAGCGGCAGTCATGGCAGCGGCCCGTCGTCATCCTCGCAAAACGAAACTCTATCCGAACGTCATAAGCCGGCCAAACTGAACGCCCCGCTGCCGGTGGTGTTGACGCGTTATGCCGCCCAGAGCCTATATGGCCCGCTGCGCACCGTCGACGCGGTGCCGGGAATATCCAGCGTGGCCCTCAAACTGCCGTCGCGCATCACCGCGCTGTATCCCGCCGCGTCGGTCACGGTAAGTCCGCTGGCGGGTTGGAGCCTGAATGGTTACGGCGTGATCGCGCTGCAGGTGCGTAATACCTCGGCGGCAAAAGTCATCCTCGATCCGCGTGAGCTGCAAGGGCAGTTTGTCTCGGCGACCTTTCAGCACCGCTGGCTAGGCAATGCCGGCACGCCGGAGGATACCACAGTGCTGTATTTGGTCACCGAAGGGCGGCCAGATAGCGCATTTTTACCGGAACCGGTGCTGGCCACGGCAAAAGCCACCCAGACGCGGAGATCCAAGAAATGAAAATGAAATCCAATGCCCTGGTAAAACTCCTGGTCCCGCTTGCGCTTTTGGGTACCGTGCTTATCGGCGTGAAAGCCTGCTCACCGACCGACGAAAAAGCCAGGATACCTTCCAAGACAGGTAATGTGCTTGCCGAACTGTCGCCGGAAGATCTCAAATCGATGGGCATTGAGGGGGACACGCCGCAGGATACGTTACGCACGCTGGTTGGGAGCCTGAAAACGGTCACCTCACGCCAGAATCAGCTTGATGCGGACAACAAGACGTTGGCGGAAGAGAATAAAAATCTCAAGCAGACCAACCAAAACGTGGATGAGCGCATCAACCAGGCCGTGGCCACCTCACAGTCTCAGGCTATAAAGGAGCAAGGGCAGCTTAAAGGACAGGTTGAAGAGTTGACATCCCAGGTGGGCAGCTTGTTGCAGCGTCTCAAAGATAACGGTGACCATGGAGGGAGCGCCAGCACAGGAAATGCCAGCGGCCCGGGCAGTGATATTCCGGTGGGCCTTGGTCTGGAGGGCGGCGGAGCCGGTTACGGTACGCCGTCATCCGCAGGCGATGGCCTGTTATGGGTGGAGCCCAAGGACGGCGTGGCGGTGGACGCCAGCGGCAAACCCGTCGGCACAGGGAACAGCAACAGCGCCAGCGGATTTAACTTTGCCACGTCATTTATGGAGGATAACGCCATCACCCGCCAAAAAGCGGAACTGGCCAATAAAACCGGCGGTGGCCAGACCCTGAGCGGTAATAAAGCGGCAGAGGGACCGGTCGATCCGGTTTATACCCTGCCTGAAAATGCCACCTTGATTGGTAGTCGGGCCATGACGGCCCTGCTGGGGCGCGTGCCCATTGACGGCAAAGTGATCGACCCCTATCCGTTCAAGGTGCTGATTGGCAAAGATAACCTGACAGCTAATGGTATCGACCTGCCGGACGTGCAGGGGGCGATTGTGTCAGGTACCGCCACCGGCGACTGGACGTTATCGTGTGTGCGCGGCTCGGTGACGAGCATCACTTTCGTTTTCACGGACGGTACGGTGCGCACGTTGCCGCGCCCGTCGGGACAGACCGAAACCGCGGGTAATCAGAGCGGCAGCAACGGCAGTAACGGTGGTAACAGCGGCGGCATCGGCTGGTTATCTGATGAGAACGGTATTCCATGCTTGTCTGGAGAGCGCAAATCAAACGCCTCCACCTATTTACCCACTTTGTTTACGCTGTCTGCCGGCAGCGCGGCCGGGGACGCCCTCGCACAGAACCAAAATACCTCTCAGTCGAACGGCTTTGGTGGTGTGACGTCGACGCTCACCGGCGACGCCGGTCAGGCGGTGCTGGGCAAAGCGGTATCGGGTGGCATGAAAGAAACCGTGGATTGGGTCAAGGCGCGTTACGGCCAAACCTTTGACGCGATTTACGTGCCGCCGGGTATGAAGGTGGCCGTGCATATTACCCGTCAGTTGGCGATTGATTATGAAGAAAAAGGCCGCAAGGTGAAGTACGACTTCAGCCTGAGCCAGGCCGGTACCGGGTTGGATTGATAAGAGGGGGGAGGATGATTAAGCCAATCTCAATTTCTGCGCAGGCACTGTCCCTATCATTGCTCACCCGGCAGATTACGCCTTGGCAATCCGTATGGTGCCCGCCGCCCGTGGCAGAGCCTGACTGGCAGACGTTCAGCTCCACCCTGTACTCCACGATATTGGTGCCCATGTGGTGGTGCTGTCGGGGACCAAAGCCAGTGACCTTTTTGCAAAAAGGCTCGCTGTTCTGGCTGGTTAAGCTGACACAGGATCCCACACCGACCGCCGGTCGCTTGTGGATCGCGTCGGTGAAATCACGCTATGAGTTGCAGACCGGGGAGCCGCTATTATCTGATATCGATGCATTTCTGATGCGATGTTTTTTGGATTTTTCCGCGATAGATGCGTTTTATAAAACAGGAGGTTGCATAAATGAGCAAGACTAAAAGTCGCCTGCTCTGTGTCGGTTTGCTGATATTTCTGAGCGGCTGCAGCACCCGTAAAGATGAGATGTTGCCGCCGGGCGACAGCACGATGCTGGAACTGTGGAATAATGGCGCCTCCATAACCCACACCGCCAATGAAGGGCGGGCCACGTTACGTCGCACGTTGACCGATCGCGAGCAGACCACCTCCGGGCAGGTGGCGGAAAGCTACAGCCGCACCGAGCAAAATGAGATCCAGCAGACGTTTCCGCGCCTGCCGAATCCGGACATGGTGATGTACGTTTATCCCCATATTGCCGACGGTAATACGCCGGTGCCGGGCTACAGCACCGTGTTCCCCTTCTACAGCCAGGTGCAATATGCCCTGCCGGGTGAACGCACGGAGGACTTATAATGTTTTCATTGTTTCGTCCCAAAACGGCTTCATCGGATAAACATCTGGTCGGCAGCGGCCCGTTTGCCGTTGGCGGCCACGAGCCGCTGAGTCGTGAGGGAAGGTTCATCCACGCCGATGAAGCAAAAACCTACGCGACGACGCACTCCATTATCGACTACATGCCCTGGGGTGAGTACCTCAAGGCTGAGCAGTGCCTGTTGCTGGATGATGGCCTGTCGGTGGGCGCCGTCTATAACGTGATCCCGGTGGGGACGGAAGGGCGTTCGGCCGAACGCCTGGAAGAGATCCGCGATGTGGTGGAAGATGCACTGCAGGACAGTTTGCCAGAGCTTGACGGCCACCAGTGGGTGGTGCAGTTCTACTGCCAGGATGACCCCGACGTTACAGCCTATATGGATAACCTGCGTGGTTACGTCAAACCCTGGGCGCAGGCAACGCCGTTTACCCAGGCCTGGCTGGCGGAAACGGAGCGCCATATGAAAAGCATCTCGGTGGAGCAGGGCCTGTTTGAGGACAAAATTGTCACCGGCGCGCCGTGGCGTGGCCAGACCCGCCGCACCCGTTTGGTGATTTACCGTTACGTGGAAAAACACGGACGCGATCCGCTGCCGCCGGCGGTGATGCTAAACCAGGTCTGCGATCGCCTGACCTCGGCGCTGGCCGGCGCCGGCATACGTTGCGAACGGCAGAACGGCGAGCAAATTCACAGTTGGCTGCTGCGCTGGTTTAATCCCAAACCCGAGTGGGTCGCACCGGAGATTTTGTATCGTGCCGCCCGTCACGATGATGGTGAGCCGGACACGTTGCCGATCCTCAATGACTTTAGCGAAACACTGTGGTTTACCCGCCCGCGTAGCGACGCCGAGCGCGGGGTGTGGTGGTTTGACAACGTGGCGCATAAGGCGGTGCCGGTGGAGCGTTTGCGCCGAGCGCCGCAGACCGGCCATCTGACTGGCGAGGTCCGGCGTGGGGAAAATATCAATACCCTGATGGATTTGATGCCGGAAGGCACCATGATCGCGATGACGCTGGTCGTGCAGCCGCAGGACGTGCTGGAGGAGGAATTTAACCGCCTTGGTCGTAACGCCATGGGCGAAAATATTGAATCAACCCGCGCCCGCGAAGATGCTCACAAAGCCCGTGAATACCTGGGCGAACGCCACAAGCTCTATCGGGCCGCGCTGACATTTCTGATCAAAGCGCCGGATCTGGATGCGCTGGATAGACGCTATCTGGATATCAGCGCCAAACTGCTCAATGCCGGGTTGCAACCAGTCAATCCTGAGCACGATGTGGCGCCGCTAAACGGCTATCTACGTGCGTTGCCGATGTGTTTTAACCCTGATATCGACAAAAATAACTGGTACAGTCGGCTGACGTTTGTGCAGCATTTTGCCTGTCTGCTGCCGGTGTTTGGCCGTGACACCGGCACCGGTAATCCGGGATTTTCTTTTTTCAATCGTGGCGGCGCGCCGCTGACGTTCGATCCGCTTAACAAAAATGACCGCACGCAGAACGCACACCTGCTGCTGTTTGGGCCGACCGGGTCGGGCAAATCCGCCACGCTTTGTAGCTCGCTGTCCCAACTGATGGCGGTTCATCGGCCGCGGTTGTTTCTGTTGGAAGCCGGTAACTCCTTTGGCCTGTTTGCCGACTACTGTGAGTCGCTGGGCCTCAGCGTGAATAAAATCAGCGTCAAGCCGGGAAGAGGGGTATCGCTGGCGCCGTTTTCCGATGCGCACCTGCTGCTGCAGGCCTCGCCCGACCAACTGGTGACGGATGAAGCGGCCCTGCCGGAAATCGACGAAGACAGCGGGGAAGGGGATGAGGACGATGAAAAGCGCGATATCCTGGGCGAAATGGAGATTGCCGCCCGCCTGATGGTCACCGGCGGGGAAGCGGCCGAAGAGGCCCGTATGACCCGCGCCGATCGCGGTATGCTGCGGGAAGCCATTTTGGCGGCCGCCAGGCTCTCTTACGACCAGCAGCGCCAGATGCTACCGGAAGACCTGATGCGCGCGCTGGAAAATATTGCGCGGGATATCAGCAAAGATGCGGACGGGCGTGAACGCAGAACTGCCAGCCGGCGCGCCCGGGCGGAAGAGATGTCGGAAGCGCTGAGTATGTTTACCGAAGGGTTTGAAGGGGAGCTGTTTAACCGTCCTGGAACACCCTGGCCGGAGGCGGACGTCACGCTTATCGACCTTGGCACGCTGGCCAGGGAAGGGTACGAGGCGCAGATGGCGGTGGCGGTCATCGCCCTGGTCAATACCGTCAATAATATCGCCGAACGTGACCAGTATCTCGATCGGGAAATCAATATGGTGATCGACGAGGCCCATATCGTGACCACAAACCCGCTGTTGTCGCCTTATATGACCAAAGTGGTCAAGATGTGGCGCAAATTGGGTGCCTGGCTCTGGCTGGCCACGCAGAATCTGGCTGACTATCCCCTGACGGCAGAAAAAATGCTGAATATGGCGGAGTGGTGGTTATGCCTGACCATGCCGCCGGACGAGGTCGAACAGATATCCCGTTTCAAAAAGCTGACTGAGGAGCAAAAAGCCATGCTGCTCTCAGCCACCAAACTTCCCCGCTGCTACACCGAGGGCGTAGTGCTGGCCAAACGTGTAGAGGCCTTGTTCAGGGCGGTACCGCCAAGCCTGTACCTGGCGCTGGGCATGACCGAAAAAGAAGAAAAAGCCGAACGCCGGCAACTGATGAACGAATATAACTGCAGCGAACTTGAGGCGGCGTTCCATGTGGCGCGCAAGCTCGATAAGGCACGGGGCATTATGACTGAAATGAGGCCAACATGAGACGACTGGTTATGTCATCGCCCAAGGTAGTCAATGATAACGAGGTAAGCCTGGCCGTGGTGTTTGATGTGCCGCCGCAAGGAGAAGCGCATATTGGTGAGAGCGATCATCGCCAGGTAACAAGACTCTGTGATGAGGTATGCCGTCGCCTGCAGCATCCGATCATCGTATCCGTCCGACCGCACCGGGTCGGCATGCGCAACTGCCTGTCGGTCCATCTTAGCGACCACGCAGGCAAGGCATTGGACTTGCTAATAACGCTTACCGGCAACACGGTCTGGCCGGACGATGAAGAGTATGCCCGGGGCGCCCGCTGGTATATCAACCTGCCTGATGCCACCGATATGCTGTGGCTGCTGAAGGCGCTGGAAGATATCACCGGAAAGGAGAAGTGATCGGAAACTGGCGACGTGTGCTCAAATTTTTTGGGCAGACGGCGCCAGTTGAACAAGCCGTAGGCGCGTTAGTGTTTCAATTCGTTAGTAAAGATGTTGACCTGAAAATAAAAAGGGAATTTAATGGAATGAGAATCTTCCACTAGAAGAGGTCTCTATGAGTTACAGAAATAAAACTTACGTTGCTTTTGCAAGTGAAGATATACACCTTTATCGTTTGATGGAAGCATGGCGGGATAATGATAAAATTGATTTTGATTTTTATGATGCTCATGATTTATTTATATCTAGAGACACAAGCTCAAGAGAAACTATCCGACGTAACTTACGCGAAAGATTAAAGAACGCTTTACAAGTGGTTTTGATTGGCACTGTAGATGCGCGCAAAAAAGGTGGAGATGGTTATTCTTTTTTATCTCATGAGGTAAATATTATAATGGAATTCCAACTGCCTATAGTCATTGCTAATAAAGGTGGTAGTCGTGCCGTTGAAACCTCTTTTATACCGCAGCCATTACTTGATAAATCATATTATACAATTTCGACTTCATTTCAGCCAGCTATAATTAGGTATGCCCTTGATAATTATGCCGCAGGTTTCAAATCCTCTACAAATAAAGGCGCATATTATTATAAAGATCAAAGCTATAAAAATTTGGGGCTATAATTGAATTTATTGAATGATCTATTAAAATGGCGTTTTTGGCGCCATTTTCTCATGCAATCATTAGCTTGTCTTGGTTTTTTTTCCGCAACAATGCAGTTTTTTTTGATTGTATACCCCAAAAGTTCAATATTATTCGAAGGAGGTAATTTTTTTATATTTTTAATTATTATTTCATTGTCTTATGGACTGATCAAAGCTTGGCCTAGGCCTATAGAACAAGAATATTCACAACCTAAAACAATAGTAAAAATAATAAAAGGAGATATTTTAAAGCAACAGTCACATATTGTCATCGGTATGTGTGATACCTTCGATACTGAAACGCCTTCTGTCATTTCCAATAATAGTCTTCAGGGCCAAGTCCTCCATAAACTCTTTAATGGTGATTTAACGCAATTTGATAAATTAGTCAATGAATCCCTCAATGGAAAAAAACCAATATCTACAATAGAAAAAAAAGGGAAGAAGTTAAAATATGGTATTGGTAGTACTGCTATCATAACGCACAGTCCAAGGCTATTATATCTATTGGCTTATTGCGAGATGAATGAATTCAATGAAGCTAAAGGAACAGTCGATGGTGTCTGGAGAAGCCTCATAGCTTTATGGGAGCAGATCTCTCGTACGGCTAATGGCTCTCCTGTCGCAATTCCTGTTCTGGGGGGCGGGCAGGCACGAATGTCAAATATACTTCCTGCCCAAGACTCTATAAGACTAATAATTCTCTCTTATATTTTTGCATCTAGAGATCATAAAATTTGTGACGAACTACGTATTGTAGTACAAGATAAAGAATATGATAAACTTGATAGAATGCAGTTACAGTCTTTTCTTTCATCTTTGAGAGGTTCATAATGAATTCGACTAGGATAATATTACCTGACAATAATTGTTGTGCTTTTTGTGATTATCTTAATGGAGTAAGACCCTTTAGTATCCTTCATCGAGATGATTTAGTCGCGGTGTTAATTACTAGAGAACAAAGAGGTGACCCTCATTTATTGGTGATACCTGTGCGACATGTCCCAACAATTATTGAAGTTAATTCTGATGAGCTCGCACAAATAGGTATTGCTTTAAGACAAGTAACAAAGGCGATAGTGAAATCTTACAACAAGAAAGGTGTTTCTATTTGGCAAAATAATGGTATATCTGCAAGTCAATCGATCGCTCATTTACATTTTCATATTGCAGGCACTCTTGATAATGGAGGTACTAATTGGGGAGATGTACCAGAATTGACTCTCAGTGAAACGGATATCATCTGTGACAGAATCAAGCTTGCGTTCACGATAAAGTAAAATGACAGTAAGTTAGTATTTTATATATCCCCAAAAATGGATTTTTTTTTGGCTTAATTACCGATAATTAAATTTCAAGTTTTTATCTTGTACTTAATTAATAATTTTGTATCACATTTCAAATCTTAAGTTTATTCATACATAACAATTTTCATGTAAACATTCACTATCTTCATATTAAATTTAGTTCAAAAAATATGCATGCCTAAATGATTTGTAAATTGATGAATATACAGAGAATTTATAATACTTCGTTTTCAATAAGTTCGTTTATCGTTTCCCTACATGTAAGACTTACATAATTTTTAAGATTTGGAATAGAGTTATTTGATGATTTGGAGGCTAAATGAACGCACCTTAGACGGAAACCCGCTTAAGGAGTATGAACCATGTTAAGACTTATCAGCTTTCTGCCGGCGCTGTTCCTTTCAGCAGGGGTATGTGCCAGCACGGTTATCTATACCGATGGCACCCACCTCATATCCACTTCGCCCTCAGATATCTCTATCGTCTATCTCGATGCACCTGACCGTCTGCAGGTAGAGCTATTCAGCCCTTTGCCGTCCGATGCCGAACAGGCTGAAATGCAGGCGCGTGAAACGCTGGCTTCACCGACGTTTAAAGCCCGTGAGCAGCAATTGGCCGTCGCCTACCAGGGAGTGATGAAAGCCTGGTCGCTGGGCCTGAAAAAATATCCGGCTGTGGTGTTTGACGATAAGTGGGTAGTGTACGGCACCACCGACGTCGACGTGGCCACACAGCAGATGAATGCCTGGCGGGAGGTGAATCAATGACACTGATCCCCCCGAGTACCCGGCGCGTGCTGTTAATTAGCCTGTTGACCGGCAGCGGTCTATGCCTGGCGAATATCAACACCGCCAGTCTGGTCACCAGTGCTGCCAGCGTTTCCTGCATCAGCTGGAAGGTAAAAGGTATTTGTTATTGGTTACTGTGCACACCGTTCGGTTGTTCAGTGAAAACCTCCGTCAAGGTTGAGCATTTTATTCCTGAAGCGGTGGTCTCTGCTTATAGCGGTCCCGGCGAGAACCCCTGGACGGAAATGTCGACCGTTAGCACAGCGGCCGGCGGGGCTGAAAGCAGTATCGCCGGCGCACTGGCCGGCGTCAGTACCGGCGGTGGCCAGCAGGAGATGAAGGCGCCTGGACTGCGTAAGCAGAATCTGCATTTTCATTATGCGGACGCCTATGGCCATCCTGCCGCTTCGCTGATGGGCGGTCAGATTGACGGCTACTCCTGTAAGTCTGCCGCCACGCCTTTCACGCCCTATTTTATCAGTTCGCTTGATGCCCTGGTCTGGCGCAGCGGGTTGCCGGAATCCCTGTATCCGGAGGCGCTGGTTCCAGGCCAGCGTGAGCTGGGTAGCCAGGTGGGGGCCGACATGTGGGGCAATATTTATCCCCGCAGCGGGTTTGTCACCCAGCAGGATAGCTATAAGTCCGCTGCAGTGGTGGCACAGCGCGTGGCCGATGTTATTACGCGCCAAGGGCAGCTGCATGTTTACCAGCCGCTGGTTGGCCAGCCAACGCCTGGCTATTGGCCACCCGACCCGGTTCGCGAAAACACCGGTACCCAGAATCATAAATGGCAGCGCCTGGCGCCGGCGCTCTCAACCACCTGCGCGGTTTTCCCCGATACCAACGGTCCCATCGCCCAAGACGGTAATTATGCCTGGGCGCTGTGGCAGCCCTATAGCTGCTGCAAACGCCGTGGCCAGACATTTCTCTATAGCACTGATTTTTCATGAGGCCCCTTCCCATGACACAGCATCAACTATTTCCCCTGCAGCTTATCGCTGCGGCCTTTCTGTTAAGCGCCGGCGTTTCTGCCGGCGCGGCGGTTTCAGCCTCCAGCGACGGTCTATCGGCCAGCGGTGCCATTAGCGATGGCCTGTTTTATTCCATCGGCGGCGGTTCGGTGATTTCACCTCCCTCATCACGTAACAGCATGTCGCGCCTGGGCATGACCGGCGGTTGGAGCAGTGATTTGATGTGCGGCAATTTTGATTTGAACACCACGGTCGGCAACCAGCTCAACGGGCTGACCAGCGGTTTTAAGGATTTGATGGGGACGGTGATCCAGGGCGCCACCGGCGCGGTATCCAGCATGCCGGCGATGGTTCTCCAGCGCTCTAATCCAGGCCTGTATGAAATGCTGACCAACGGTGTGCTGCAGGCGGGGTTGAGCTTTGATAAAGCGAAACTGAACTGCCAGAGCCTGGCCAACAAAATGGCCGACTACACCATGGGAAATAAATGGACGCAGGCGGCCGTCACCGAAGAATACAAAAATGTGGTTTCATCCAGCGACGGTGATGCGGTCAGCAGCGACAAGAAACTGCAAAAAGCCACCGGTAAAGAGGGATCAACCTGGATAGGGGGGCAGAAACGCGGTGGGGCGGGCCAGCCGGCCATCAAGCCCACGCACGATCTCGCGAAGGCGGGCTACAACATGATGAACAACCTGCCGGTGACCAGCAGTGGCACCGTCGGCTCTGCCAGTTGCAACGGTAGCGTCTGTCAGCGTTATCAAAATTCAGAAGAAGCGGCGGCGGCCGTGGTGAAAGTGCTTGGGGACCGCTCGATACGTACCTGTCGTGAAGCCAGTGAGTGCAGCAGCGGCGGTGACGAGAACGCCGCCGGCAGCACGGTGGCAGGCACCGGTTTTTCACCCATTCTGGAAGACGCCACCAAAACAAATCAGGAAGAGCTGGTCAAGTTGGTCGGCGGTACCGAGCAGCCGACTGCTGACAACCTGGCCAAGCTGAAAACCGGCAGCCTGGTTGTTACCCGGAGCGTTATTCAGTCGCTGAAAGACGATCCGGACAATGCGGCCCTGGTTCAACGTCTCGCAGGCGAACTGGCCATGGCCGATACGGTGGAAAATGGCTTGACCATGCGGCGGATGATCACCACCGGGCAGTCGGAGCCAAACGCGGCCGACCAGCCTGAGGCGCTGGCCGAAGGGGACCGCCGTATTGATGCGTTAGATCGTGAGCTGGCCGCGCTGCGTAACGAAATGGAGCTGCGCAAGACCATCAGTAATAACAGCCTGCTGACTACGCTGGAGCGCCAGGGCATCCGTAACCAGGACAGCCGTCTGCAGCAGCATACCGGCAGCCAGGATCAGGGTTTTAGCAACATGAGCCAAAAGTCGGGAGCGCAATGATGGTCGGACAAACTAAAAATCAACGTTGGCTCGGACGTATCGGTCGTTTTGCGCTGGGTATAATAGTGGCACTGGTCCTGGTCACCGTCCTGTTATTGCTGGTATCAGTCCTTTTCGAGCATGACCCGGATGGGCGTCAAGTACACGACTGGCTGATCGCCGGTCGTTATTGGCTGTTTGCATGGCGTCTGTTGATATACAACATGCTGGGCTGGTTATGGTTTCGCGTGGTACGGGTACAGGTGGTGAAAACCTCTGCGGGGGGATCGTTACGCCGGCTGGAGTGGATGACGGCGGCGTTTATTCTGGTTACTGAGATCGCCACCTGGCGTTCTGCATTGGCTTAAGGGGAACGCTATGACGGCAAACAGTTTTCTTGAATACTTCATGGTGCTGTTCGGCTGGATGCTGAACAATGCGCTCTGGCAAATCCTGCTGAGCACCGGTTTGTTCGCGCTGCCGCTGGTATTCAAAATACTGGGTATCTGGCTCAAGGTCCGCGAAGAAGGCGCGGATGAAGGAAATAAGGGGGTGCTGGCGTTGCCACGTATCGAGCATGCCATTTACGTGTCCTTCTGCGTCATGCTGTTTTGCTGCTTACCATTGCTGCCGGTGGATATCAGTACCATTAAATTCGACAGCTCCCGCGCAAAGCAATGCGGCATCAGTGTGCCAACACCACAAAACTCCGGCTATAAGGGGCTGGTTAACGATTTTGACGGTAAAACGGCCGAAGTACCGGTGTGGTGGTATTTATTGCATATGGTATCGAAAGGCACCACGCAGGCGATGATTGCCTCCATACCCTGCGGCAACCAGCTGCGGCAACTGCGCTTTGATGTGCAGAACACCAAAATCCGCGACCCGATCGTGCTGCAAGAAGTACAGGACTTTGCTGACCAGTGCTACTCGCGCTCTTACTTTAAGCTGAAAAGCACCAACAGCCAGCTCAGTGACGCCACCATCAACTCGGTGGGCTGGATTGGCAGCAGCTATTTTCTCAATACTAGCGGATATTATGACCAATACACCTCGGCTGAGCCGCGCAGTCAGTGGCCCTATGACAATACCCGGGACAGTGGATATCCCGACGTCGGCCGGGGCGGCTACCCTACCTGCAAACAGTGGTGGTCAGACGGCACGAACGGACTGAAAACCCGCGTGCTGGCCAACCTGAATGACACGACCAAAAAGGAACTGCAGCGGGAGTACAGTAAAGACCAGTGGGAAGAAATGGCACTACGCTGGCTGGTCAGCCCACGCAACGTTGGGCTGTCGGGTAGCGGGGATACCTATGCTGTAAGCGGCAATGATTCCACTTCAGGATTTGCAGGAAATATCACACGACTAGCCGGTACTGTAGGGCTTGGCCTTAAACAAGCGGAGGCGTTGCCCGGTTTTGATGCCATGAAGCAGGCATTGCCAATGATACAGGCATTGCTGGAAATGATGATCATTGTCGTCATCCCGGTGCTGATAATGTTCAGCGCTTATGACCCGAAAACGATCGTCACTATTTCTTTTGCGCTGTTTGCACTGGCATTTATTACTTTCTGGTGGGAGCTAGCCGGCTGGCTTGATGACCGACTGATTACGATCCTCTACAGCAGCATGCAAGAGCAGGGGTTATCTGCCAGTGAACCGATAGCCGATTTTATGAGCTCGCCAAGGGATGGATGGATCATGAATTTGGTGTTGGGGATGATGTATGTGATTTTTCCCATGTTCTGGTTAAGTATGCTGAGTTGGATAGGTCTGAAGATCGGTGATATGGCTCAGTCATTATCCAAAGGAGCTAGTATGCCGCAAGAAGCTGGGCAACAAGGTGGTGGGCTGGCAAAGGATCCCCTAGTGTCAGGATAGATGACACCCCCATCGAAAACTCTAATGGGGCGATGGGGACACGTTATGAAACGCATTTCACCGGAACGAAAGGCGGCCACCCTGGCTAAACTTCTTCCTCCGTATAACATGACGGTCAGCGCTGTTGCACAAATGGAAGGGATATCGGAAGCTACTTTGTATAATTGGCGTAGTCAGGCTAAAGCAGAGGGCAAACCAGTGCCGGGTGCAGACAAAAACAGCGAACAGTGGCCGGCGCAAGCCCGCCTGGCGGTGATTATCGAGACCGCCACACTCAGTGAAACCGACATCGCGGCGTACTGCCGTAAAAAAGGTTTGTATCCAGAACAGATCACTCAATGGAAACAGGCTTTTTTACAGGTGCCGCCGGTGGATGACCGTGCTGCACTCAAACAGGTCCAGAAAGAAAACAAGCAGTTGAAAAAGGAACTGGTCCGTAAGGAAAAAGCCCTGGCGGAGGCGGCAGCGATACTGGTGCTGCGAAAGCGGTTGCGGGATTATTACGGGGAAACGGACGGGGACGACTGACGCCAATCACCGAACGTGAAACGCTTATTGGCTATGTTCGAGAGGCCATGGTAAATGGCGCCAGGCTGTCGGTGGCGCTCAGGGAAATCAGCCTGAGCGAACGAACCTGGCGGCGGTGGCATCAGCGTGTGGAGGACGGTCGGCCCGGCGCTATCAGGCCCGTGCCCGGCAACCGGTTAACGTCAGAGGAAGAGCAGCAGATATTGGCGGTGTGTCATCGATCGGACTATGCCAGCCTGCCGCCGTCGCAAATCGTGCCGCGCCTGGCGGATGAAGGCATTTATCTGGCCAGCGAATCGACTTTTTACCGGATACTGCGGCGCCACGGCGAGGTACACCGCCGAGGACGGCAACAGACCAGTCACCAGGTCCGTCCCGCGACGACCTGGAAAGCGACCGGACCAAACCAAGTGTACACCTGGGATATTACCTGGTTGCCGTCGGTGGTGAAAGGTCGCTGGTATTACCTGTATATGGTGGAAGACATCTTCAGCCGGAAAATCGTGGGTCAAGAAGTCCATGAGGAAGAAAGCGGCGAGTGGGCTGCGTCACTGATGGAGCGCACGGTGTTGAGTGAACGCTGCTACCGGCAGCCCCTGGTGTTGCACGCGGACAATGGCGCGGCGATGAAGTCTCAAACGCTGAACGTAAAGCTGGAAGAGCTGAAAATCACGCCATCGCACAGCCGACCCCGTGTCAGTAATGATAATGCCTATGTGGAGTCGCTGTTCCGGACGGTGAAATACGTGCCGCAATGGCCCTCGGGCGGGTTCGGTACACTGGAGGAGGCGCGTGAGTGGGTGGGTGTTTTTACGCGTTGGTATAACGAAAAGCACTATCACAGCGGTATTCGCTACGTGACGCCGGCGCAGTGCCACCGAGGCGATGACCGGGAGATACTGATGCGGCGGGATGAGGTATACCGAGCGGCGCAGGCGGTGCATCCAGAACGCTGGTCAGGAGAGACAAGAAACTGGCAGCCAATAAGTACCGTGACACTCAATCCTGAGCAGGAAAAACAGGCAGCCTAAATCAGCAGGGGGTGACAACAACCTTGACACTGACCGGGATGCTGCAACAACAGCTGTTACAAAAGGAATAAAATAACAACGAGGCTAGCGACTCTTGCGTTCTGCAATAGTCGCTAGTCATCGTTTCTTATATCACCAAAATAAAATCCATAGCCACTATGCCCGTCTCTGTAGCCCTCGCCAAGATCTTCAATGTTTTTACGCTTCTTGGCGGCAATAGGTGCGATAAAGGATGCTATAAGACCAGCTGCCTTTACAGAAGCCTGGACGGCAGCTTTGATGTCAGCACTTGGTGAATTCTTGTCAAGATTTTGTAGCTCGTTGTCCCAATCAGAACCCCGACCCATATCTTTTACATCACTGGTTTTATCCATAAACACACCCGAATATGCTTACCGCCTATGCAGTAAATATAACATACGAAGTGGATGAAAAGCGAGCGTTTAGAACACCGTAATGACTGGAATGAAGACTTGCCCCAAGGAGAAATCCACACGATAAATTTTGGTACTTTTTTTATTCAGATTCCAAAAAGTCTTAGAAACAAAATGTTTCATTTTCCTATTTGTCCGACCATTTACAGCATCCTAACCATCAATAAGTAGTGATGATGAGCGGTCAGGATAGTGTTTGACCATCTCTACCACCAACCATGCGCCTGATGAATTGCCGATGGTATGGGCTTTACGGTTGCGCAGATTATCGACGAAGGTAATTATGCCTGCCGTTAGCCTACCGTGATCATCGAGTTAGGATCGAGCATGACATGTATAGATAATTTGTTTTTCCAATTCCCGATACCTTTGATATCTAGATCGAAATCTATAGGGAGCCAATTATCCTTTCTTTCTTCGTCGTGAATAAATACATTATTTACGCGTGTGACACATTTGAGAGGGGTTGATATTTCGAAGTTAATATTATCATCATTGTATGGAATCGATGCCATGCGTATTACATCCAGTTTAAATAATCTATTTAACCATGCGGTATCTCTGTAATTATCGAAAAATAATTTCAAACGTGAACCATAGTTTGGGTGAAACACACTTTCTCCACGCATTAAAGAAAGATTAATTTTAAGTTTTTGTGGTAACGCATCAAGACCAGAGACTGTTGTCAAGTCACCATTAGTAATGAAAATGTCATGTGAATTATTTAAAGCAATGTCCGTACCTAAGTCTTGGGCGGGAATTCTTGGGAAGTCATTTTTTATTGGACAGGTAATAAAATACTGGCCATTTATTTTTTTCCATTCTGGTGCAGAAGATAATTCTCTCCCGTCACCAAGTTCATTGACTAATAAGTAACGATCGTATGATCTCAGATCCTGAAAAGAGCTTATAAAATTATTGAGTGTGAAAATATCTCCAGCCAAGAAATGTTCAAGTTGTATTATCCAATTAGTGCTAGATGAACCTATCAGTTCGCCAAGCCCAATTATATTTGGGCCAATTTCGAATAAGTCGGAGACTGAATTACTTACAGAGTTCCTGCTTAATTCCTCAGCAGCTTTTTGTTCTCTCTGAATTTTCATTCTTTTCAATTCATCAGCGCTATATCGTGTTGCATCCCTATCGATTTCAATACTATGATTCGCACATAACCAGATTCCATTATTAATACTTTTTCTTTGACCGGCGGTCATAGATTCTAGATATCTTGGACCCCCTGGCGCCGCCGCATGAATATGTGCCGCAACACCAATAGAAGTTGATGATTCATCTGACTCTTCACTGGGGCCAGATGTTGGGCAATCGCATCCAGCAAAAGAGCATTTATGGCCAGCTCGAGCAGCAAGCGCTTGCCTGATGGGTTTAAGAAATTCATCCCGATTTGTTTTAGCCATTTAGTAAAATTCCTTGATAAGGATCTTGCTCGTCGCGTTATTGATGATCTACTATACCAGCGTTGTACCGTTGCTTCAGCAACATGCCAATGTCCCCGTGGTCTGAGAGGGACGCTTTCGGGTGATCACATGCCAATGCCACCATAACCTGAGAGGTGGCGCCTTCGGGCGGTAACCTCGTTTAACCTTTGAGAACGAGGATCGCAATCGCGATAAAGGTCTACTTCACTTCAATCTGCCGGCGCACAGTTCTTCTGCGTAGGCACGTCCCCGATACATTTCACTCTCTACGCTTTGATCTTTGACGTCAGCTGCCGGTTGCGAACTTTGCGGACCGTGAGTATGCCATTTGGAACATTTGGCATATTCCACGTACGCATTGAGAGCAGCGGAGCGCGGCGTCACTTGCGAACGAGTGAAACGAGTACCAAGTGACGCGCGCAGCGCACAACTGGCAGTACTGACGTACTGCGACTTCAACGACATTTCTACCATCTGACCAACACGTAGTGACGGATTCAAAACGTATAACAATACGTTTCGCCGTCATGCGGGTCATTAATCAACCAACTGTCTTACCAGCGGAAGAACCGCATGAAGACAATTCATAAATGAAAGGAGGTAAATCGACACGACATCGATGGCGACACCAGGAGACTGGTGTGTGGAGGTAGACTGATGCAAATCAGCCCGGCGTAAGCCGCGAACAGGTCTGAGACCTGGGGAGCCTCGTAATAACTCAACATTTCGCCGCCCCGATGCACAGATGCCTGTTGAGACGCTGGAAGCGCAAATTAAACCGTGACGTCGGGGTGAAATTTTTAGGGTACCTATAGCCGTGGGGAAACGGTGAGTTACGTATTCCGTTCACACAGACGGAATACGTAACTCACCTCATGGTAATCAGGAGAGATCATGGCAAAACTAAATAAAAACCTGGTGACGCTCGCCCGTCAGGCTGGTGGAAGTTTTAAAACGGTTTCCGACCGTATGAAAATTGCGGATCGGTTAGCCGACAGTTTATTAAAAATGAATATCCAGATTCGTGATGCCGGTAATTTAAAAACCAGTCATATCGCATTGTATGTGAGAAGTCGTCTGGCTGAAAAAATTTCGAAAAGAACCATGCAAAATGAAATGGCAGCGATACGTGCCGTTCTGCGCATGGCAGGAAAAACCTTCATGGCAAATCCCGCACACGAACTATTGAGCAATAACGCATTGGGTATTTCTGGGGCAAGCCGTGAAGGTACAAAAGCCGCGATTCCTAGTGATGTTTACGAAAGTGTTCTTGATAAAGTACGGGACGTTGATGCTGGGGCCGCTGTGGCAATGGAATTATCCCGCCATCTTGGGTTAAGAACTGAGGAAACGATTCAATCGGTGAAATCTTTAAAAACATGGCAAAAAGCTATCATCAATGGGCAGGAAAAAATACGCATAGTTTTTGGTACCAAAGGGGGGCGAGCAAGAGATACAACAATAATAGATAGGAATGCATTGATCAGAATAGTCAATAACGCAATAAAAATTGCCGAGGGTAACAATGGAAAATTAATTGACAAACCAGGTGTTCACCTGGCAATCGAACATTATCGTAATATTGTTAGAGATGCAGGACTAGTCGGAAAATATGCGCCTCACAGCTTACGCTATGCATACTCGCGAGACGCTACTGAGCACTATATCAAAAATGGATTTAGTCAGAAAGAGGCGGAAGCATTAGTCTCGATGGATCTTGGTCATGGTGATGGAAGAGGTCAATATGTTGCTCGGGTATATAACAAAGTGTGGGGTGAAGAGTAAAATTTCAGTCATATCATATAGATTAGCCGTTGCTTAATTTTACGGTGTTCTGGGCAAGTTACGGCTAAAACTGACCGTCGGCTAAGAGCGAAAAGCGGAAGTTAACTAATAATACCGATACAAGAGATAGACCTGTGATTCGATTAAACGTGGTGGGGGTACGTTTCCACTACATAATTTATCTTGTGAATTGGTGCCTATTTTCGGGTTTAAAGTAGGAGGATATTTAGCGAAAAAGGCCAGCCATATCTGCTCAGATAACGGTTATTGGCGCCATCCAGGCAGGTCATTGTCAAGGGTTTCGGAGTCCGTAAAAACAGCAACCCGAGGTGTGATACCAAGTCCAGGAGGGTAATTCAGAAATTCATCTGAAGTCTCATCGACCATCCAAGCTGAATCTTCATCAATTCTGGGAACCATGTAATGCACCATCGTTCGGCACATTCTGGAATCCGGCTTAAATCGAGAAATGGCCTCTATATTTTTCTGGCGACGCTTGTCGGCAACATCACCTTGCACATCCACATCAATGGCAATATGAGCAATGCCGGGTCCATAATTCATAAGCTGATCGTCGATTGTTTTCAGAAGTGAAGTAACATATTTCGAACGACCCTCAAAAGATGCTTCATTTACGCACCGCCAGGTCACAAGCGCAGCTTGGTGAACAAACTCAACGAATCGGTTGTCGCGGTCATCTGGTTCTGCCCGTGCATAGATATTGTAATATTCATCGCGCAGGGCAGTCCCCTTCATCAGACGAGCAAACTTAGTATTAAACATGATGGACCCATTAATCAGAATGTCTCTAAGCAGAGGGTAAAGACTGACGGGCCTCACTACACCCTGCCCATAAATATCATTCCAGGTGTAGATCTGTTTTCTATAGTGCTTGAGATGTTCATAAATATAATTATGGGGAACATCCTTTACCTCAGCTTTATAAGTAATATCCATCCATAGGTTGAATTTCTCAAGAATTTTCATCGTTTCTGTATGGTTTATTAATGCCCGATGATGCTGTTTTTCAATAGTCTCATATTTTCCTTTTTGTAACCTTTTACACTCGATATAAAAATCCTTGCCGCCTTGATTCCTGTATTTGAGATCCGGTGTTTTAGCAATACCTTTCTGTTCGGGTATAAATTCTACCTGATATCCCCTATTGGCATAATTTCCAGCTACAACCAGCTCAAACAAGGCAGTATCGGGGTAGACCGTTTCGTCTTCTAACATTCTCTTGGCACGATCCTTGGCACCTGGAATGGCATCAATGAGGTGGCAGTTTCTTCCAAGTTGCTTAACCCAGGGAATAATATTAGAAGCGATGCTGACGTCATAAACTCTCCGGTTGTCAAGTAATGATTTCGCCTGAGCAAAGAAGCTCGCGACAATATCATCCCCATAAAGCTTGATGTCAAAATCCTTGCCAAAATAGGCAGGATCATTTGTCGAAGTAATATATTTATATTGTGCTGTTTCAAGGCGTGATAGGAATGTACTTCTATTACCTTGCACTTGGCATAACCATTCAAGCCCAAGGGAAACGTACTCATCGTCCATGACACCAGTATGTTCAATGAATTTCATCAAAGTTCTCCATAATGATCATGCTCGGTATTATATACTTTAATAACGATTGAAGAAAATTGCTCATCGACCTACTTGAAGCAAAAAGTGGATTCTCTATCATCAAAAAACGAGAGTTAACGGCCAAAATTCAGCTGATGGTTACCTTCAATGGGGTTGAAAGTCTGATGTGGCGGAGCATGAAACCTACCTATGTACCTACGTACTGATCAGCTCTATTTAGATGAATATAGCATTAGGCTAGCAACACCCGCTTCTGGCACCTAGGTTAGCTGACTGTCCAATCTGATTTGATCCAGAGTAGCGAGGGTATCAGTTTCCCTCGGTAATCACATCAGTACATGTCGAACATACAGGGTTCCTCGCCTATAAGCGGAAAAACTTACCCTTGACGGTCTTGCCGGTTTTGCAGGAATTGTGTACGATTGATTTGCTAACGTTGTCTCCGACAACTGCCAATGTTCCGGTGATTTGAGAGGAACGCCTTCGGGTGATCACATGCCAATGCCATCATGACCTGAGAGATGGCGCTTTCGGGCGGTAAATCTGTTTAACCTTTGAAAACAGAGACCTTCGGGTTAAGGCTCACTTCACGATTTTCTCGACGACTCACCGCGGTATCCAATAGTCATACCAGTCATTTATCGTTTTACCCATCACGGGACCTAACTCCCGTGAGGAAAGGTTCCATTCATTTCTTTTGAAGGAGCCTGACCATGACATCTTCACGTTTAACGTGTGACCAACGGATCGATCTCTGCAACCACATCATCAGGCATGGTGTGGCTAGGGCATCATCAAACGTGCTGATCCCTGAGAGCGCTGAAGGCATCAGGGTGGATGAACATCGTACCGTCTGGCTGGTCGGCGGATACCCTAAATATGCCGTAGACCAAAGCAGGATGATCACTCACATCATCCACGGTGTGGAAAGTGGCTCATTCGCTCAGGCGATTGAACGCGCAGCGGTACGTCTTGGCTTGATCAAGGCATACGCTGAGCCCACTGGCCCCCAGTTGCTTATGTTGCTTGATGACATTACTCGGTTGGCGGGTATGAAGCCGTCGCTTTCCTGATTAACTCGCCCATGCGGGGAAATTTCCCCCGTTTTTTATTCTACCTCATGGCGTATTGCCATCACGTTTTTCACGTTTTCTTACCCTGCAGGGACGTTGCTCCCTATGGGCAGGTGTCCCTTTACGACGAGGATTATACTATGTCTTTATACAGCATCGACATCACCGTCGGGCGTATTCAAGCCTGTACCCGTTCAACTATCGAGTTCATCCTGCTCGTTTCCGAAATTGAGACGTCATTGCTGACGATTCGTGCGTTAGAACTGTGCGGTATTCCGGATGAGGTCGATATGGATGGTTTCACATTTCGGAGCGATGAAATAATTTGGATTGCTGAGCAGCTCGGGGAAGCCTACGAGTCCAATCTGATACCTGATTATCTTTTTCAAAAGTATGTCACTGAGCTCATTCTTCTTGGTCAAACTGTAGATGAAGATGCTTGGAATTATGGATTCCGTCACGGCGTGAAGTCTGCCTACGACTGCGATGACGGGTTTAACTGATTTAACCCACATATCACCCACGCGGGGAAATTTTCCCCCCGTTTGGGTGAAGGTTTCTCCGCTTCACTGTAGGAGAAGACCATGAGAATCATCATCTCTGCTTTACGTCACGCTGCTGTCACCCTGGATCGTCTTTCTGAGGCACTGGGGAGTCAGAACAGCGAGTGGTTCAATAATCGCACCGGTCAGCTGAGTTTCCGGCCGGAAGTCTTGCCGAATGGCAAGGGGTTGTTCACCGCAACGGTATCATGCCGAACCGGCTTTAGCTCCCGCGACTGGCAGATTCGAAAATACGCTACGTTCGGCCACTGGCGCTCTTCACGTAAGGCAATGAAAGCTGCACGTAGAATGGCACGGGAGTTGGCGTTGTATCGCTACGGTTTTAACTGATTTAACCCTCATTTCACCTACCCGGAGGAGCTGCCCTCCGGGGGCTTCTCCGCCAATTTTCAGGAGAAGTTATATGATTCGTTTTACCTCAACCAACCTGCGGCGCGCGCTCATGATGACGGGCGGTTGTCAGCGGCCTCTAATTTTGGAAAAGGCCTTTGGAATTTTTATCCGGGTGCCGGATGACAATAACCCAGGCGAGTGGCTCCGGGCTTACGCTGCAGGGTGCGATCCCCGTCATGATGATGACTGGGAAAAACACGCTAATGCACTGATCCCGGAAACGGAATATTCTTTTTTGACCTACATTTCCCAAGATAATTGGAATGCGGTTATTAACGAACATCACGATTTGTTTATGACACCCTCTGGTACTACCGTGCTGAAAGAAACCCGGCCGCCTGAAAAGGTGTGGGTTCGGGTAGCGGAATACCGCAACGGCATCGAGCGTTTGTTTGACCAGACACATCGACACTTCTGCGCCTGTGTTGGTCAACGCGAAATAGCCGCCTGGCGCCAAACGTCGTTATATGTGCTCGACCAGGTTATCAGGCTCGATTGCAAACGCGCCAAGCCTGACGATCGCGAACAGTTTGCCCGCGCAGTCGCAAGGATCAAAGACCGCATCAGCTCGGTAACCACCGAGGGTGAGGTCCGAACCTACTCTTTTATCCGTTAAATTTTTCCATTTAGCCATTATTGATAACCCTGGGTTGTTAACCAACGATTTTAAAAGACCCGGCGTTAATTATCCCTGCGGGACCTGTCCCTTTGGGATAAGTTTCGCCTTACAGGAGAATGCATATCATGGGTGAGTCAGTAAAGATTACCGATGCTAATATAATCCACCCAAAGATCACCGCCCGAGCGGTGACCTTTAACGAGCTTCATAAAAACAGCACGCTGGCTCAGGTGCTTTCCTCCTTTGCTCGACACCGCATTGTTTTTAAGTATGCCCAGGCGCTTAGCGAAGATTATCACGGCGACTTATGGCAAACATGGCTGCTATCGAACGGCGGGTGGTTTATGACCCCCAAAACTCAGCAGAATTATCATGTGTGCGTGCCGGGTAATTATTACGATGGCGCCATGACCGCTGAAACTTTTGGCATCACTATCTCGCTGTATGCCCAGGGAGAGATTTGCTGGACCACCGAGCGTGACGTTGATGTAGATGCCTATCATGCCCTGCGTGATTTTGCATTGGAGCATGTCGAGGCGGCGGCAATTTTGGCCGCCATCGACTAATCGAAAACCGATGATAGGGCAATAATCCTCATCTTTTAACGTCTGCTGGCATTATTTTTGCCGGCAATCATTATCCACCCTGAACGGGAGTTGTCCCGTCAGGGGATGACTCCCTTTTTTCATAGAAGGAGCATCATCATGAATCACTCGACAACATTGGCCAAACCCCCTAAACGCCATAAATCTTCTCGCCGGCCATCGGCTCGGGAGGATTTATACCAAACGGTAACCGACAAAATCATCGCCGCCCTGGAAAAGGGTACCGTGCCTTGGCGTAAGCCATGGCGATCGGCAGAAAAGCAGGTCGGCAGTTCGCTGCCGGCGAATGCAATCACGGGACGTGCGTACAGTGGGGTGAATATCCCGCTGTTGTGGATGGCCGCCGAGGAGCGTGGTTTTCGCTCCGATCGCTGGCTTACCTACAACCAGGCACAACAGGCCGGTGGCCAGGTGCTTAAAGGTGAGACCAGCAGCCTTGCCGTGGTGTTTAAGCCGTTTGAAAAACAGGCTGAAGATAACAACGGCAACAAGCTGTTTGATGACAAAGGCAAACCGCTAATGGAATCTCGCGCCATGCTGAGGTCTCTTCAGCTGTTCAATACGGAACAATGCGAAGGCCTGCCGGAGCAGATGGCGGGGCAACCGGCCAAACACATGACGCAGGAGGAAACCGACACGCTCAGTGCGCCGGTGATGAACCGGGTGTTGGCCATATTCAACGCCAGCGGCGTGAAGTCCACCTCGCTGAGACAAAATCGGGCGTATTACTGGCCGGCAAGGGACGAAATTGTGATGCCCATGCCCAGCCAGTTTTTTACCGAAGCGGATTATTGGTCCACCTTGCTTCACGAACTGGTCCACGCCAGTGGCCATGAGACACGTCTCAACCGCGAAGGCATCACGTCCTCAACGCGAAAGTTTGGCGATCCGATTTATTGCGTCGAGGAGTTGATAGCGGAAATGGGCAGCGCGTTTCTTTGTGCCGAGCTCGGCGTGTACGGCGAGGTGCAACATGACAGTTACGTTGCCGGTTGGCTCAAGCATCTCCAAGCGGACAAAAAGGCGTTGTTCCGGGCCTGCCGACAGGCGCGCGAGGCCACAGAGTTCCTTCTTAACCCACAGACCGATGCGGGTCAGGTATTGCCGGCCGCAAAAGTGGCCTGACATCAGCGGCATTTTTTCACCTGAATAAGGCGATAAGCTGATTGCCGCCCGGCAGGCTGGCACAACTTTAACGAGAGCCAGCCACCTGGAGTGCGGGTGCTAGTCATCCTGTAACAACATTACCCATCGGGGGAGACCTGCCCCCGGTGGGCGGCTCCCTCTTTTTTATGTCCAAAAGAGGAGCAGTAACTATGTTTGAATGGTGCAAAAATCGTCTGGAAATCACCGGTCGTTCTGTTTTTGTTGATGTCATGCAGCAGTGGGTGACGGGACAGGAAATACCTCAGTACCGCCATGCGGTCCAACAGAGTATTCGGCTGTTTCTGGCCGGCGCGGCGGGGATACTAAAACCGGTGAAACCGATGGAGTATCGCCCTTTCCCTGGGCTGGTTTCTCACGGTACCGGCTCGGCGGTGGCGCAGAACCAGGCGTTTCAATACTGGCTGGAGTTGCTGCAACAGGATCCAGCGTTCAATGCGGAGGTTATCCGCCAGATTGATCGCATCTACCTGCAGTCGGGTATCGCGTCGGTAAAATGGGAGTCTCTTCCCGTCGACGCGCGCCAGGTAATGACGCAGCTCATGGTGCGTCAATACGCTGACTGGTTTGGTGTGGCCAACTGGTCATATTACATCGATGGCAGCGCGTGCTGGGAGCGACTGGGGATAATGCCGGAATGTGCCTGCAACTGCGACATGTTGATGGTGCTTCCTTCACGCCTGGCCGCAGAGCTAAACGGCAATGGCCGGCTGTTGGCCGGAATACCCACCACCGGCAGTCTTTATAGCCAACTTTATGGTACCGAGTGGCCGTCAGGCCACAACGTTCTCTGGTATCGAGACCGGATCAACAGCCTGCGGCTGGAGTTTGATACGCCGTCATACCCGCCGTCCAGCGAAGTGATGGGGGAGCTTTCGGCCGTTTTCGACTGTGAAATCCGTCATTGGTACCAAGAGCCGGTCAATGGCATTCGTGGCTATGACTGTTTTGACCGCGGGGACCATGTAGATAGCGCAGAGTATGGCGCCGGTCCGTTATCTAACGCGCTGAGTCCTTACCCTGCTGAATCCACGTTGGTTGCCGAACAGGGAAGTCTGTTGCTCAGCAAGGAGGCGTAACGTGATAGCTGGCCATCCTGCCTTATATCCCGTGGCAAAATGTGACATTCAACCGGAAGAGATTTATCGGTATGTCGTGTGCAGTACGGCTCACCTGACTGAACTTGACGGCGAGTTGTTGCACTGGTTGAGTCACCAACGGTGCGAGTGGGGCGACGCCGAATGGATACACTTCACCGGCACCGGTTATCTGATCCGTTTAAGCGCCTTTAGCTACCCGCTGCTGGTACTTAAGCGCCGAGGATTATCCCGTTCGGCACGCAGGGTGATCTCGGTGCTGATGACGCGGTTCGGCGTCTCACTGGTGCACTTCGACTGCTGTGGCGAGGTGTTAAGCGGGTTTGAGATCCATGACTGGTAACTATTCCATTCTGCGAGACTGAAACGTAAACCACCCCCGGGGGAAATGTATCCCCGGGTGATTTTCCCTTTGTCATCGTGAGGGGAAAATCATCATCGGCAGTTGTCTTTCATCTGCCACATACCGGGACGTTGTCCCGTCATTAAACCAGCCTGAAAGGGGGAATACCCCCTTCAGGGCGTATTTCCCCTATGGAGATGCGTTATGGCCATATTGGTCAACTACAAAAATCGATTTATTTCATTGTTTAATGAAACCGCCCGCTACCATCATCGGCTGCGGGTTTTTCGTGATTTTATTACCCTGGCGGCAGCATCGATTCATAACGGTATTCGTTTCGATGAGATGCTTGAGCAGGAATACAGGGAGACCATCCGCCACTATGAGGCAACAGATGCCGATCGCATGGCGCAACTGTTGGCTGAGGTCGTTATGGGGCTTGAAAACGAAGGCGGCGATTTTCTGGGTTCACTTTTTATGCAGCTAGAACTCGGCGACGCAGGGCGCGGCCAATTTTTTACCCCGATGTCCGTTTCAAGAATGATGGCAGAAATACAGATGGCTGACGTCGAGAAATTGCTTGAGGAAAAGCCGTATATTACCGTTTACGAGCCAGCCTGTGGTTCTGCCGGCATGCTCCTGGCTATTGCTGAAGTGATTAAGGACAAAGGCTTTAACCCCGCCAGATGTCTCTGGGTGTCCTGTACGGATATCGATTCGGTGGCCTCCGGGATGGCCTATATCCAGCTTTCCCTTATGGGGATTGCCGGGGAAGTGGTCACCGGGAATGCGTTAAGCGGAGAACGTCGACGCATAATGTATACGCCGGTGCATTGGCTTGAGAACTGGCCAATGCGTTTTAAAAGTTCTCTTCAAACATCAGTATAATTTACTGCCTCCGCTGTGCGGAGGCTTTTTTATCGATTTGCTGAGGTGGAAAAATTAACGGGAAGATAGCATCAAATTTTTATATTTGAAACATGTTGTGCCTTGGCATATTTCATCGAGATTTATCGTCTCGGTTCCCAAGGTCGCTTTACTATGACGTAATTCCATATTGCCGGCTGCGGGTGTGATAAGTTTTCCCACGGTAAATCCAGCTTTTTCTGTCATGATTTCAGTGCGCGTGGATTCAAAAAAGCCATCATAGGTCTTGGCTGAAACGACCTTACCCAAATCTTCTTTACTGACAACAGTGATTGTTGCCTTTTTCATAAATGATTTATCTAATTCATTTTCATAAAAACCAAACAAAAATATAAATAAAAAAAGAAGCATATACAAACCAAAAATACTCTCTAATAGAGATAATCGAAAATTTAACATTTTAAGTTCCTTTAGACATAATAAGGTTGATTGTTCAAATTATTAATTGCATGCACTCGCCCATTAGTTGTTGTCCTGTCGTCCCTCAGATATCCCTCAGCCTTTTAAAAATCGCCGCTTCCAGGCGTAGTGCGGTCAACGTTACGGGTTTTAGCGATTCCGGCGTGGTGTTGTACTGGCGCCGCGTCAGGTGCATGTGTTCGGCCTTGGTGATGAGTATCAAGTTATCGGGGAAGACATTCTGCTTATTGCCGTCGATGAACCGCACGACCATTCCGCGCGGCCGGGGGCCATTAGCTGCTTCCCATACGAGATGATGCTTGAACGCCCAGGTATTTGGCTCAGCGGTCTTTACCTGGATGTAGCCGTCTACATCAGTGATTTCGGTACCAACAGGCTTCCAGTTCGCCGGCCGTTGGCCTTTTTTGAAGGTGCCGGCATTATGTGTACCCTTCTGCGCGCCCGAGCCCGGATCGCGAACGTGCCCCTTTTCAAAACACCCGGTGCGCCCGGTCTTGAGACCGAAACGCAGGCACGCGCGTTTGATCATTTCTGCCGTGATATCGGTGCCAAAGTGTTCGTTGAACATCCTAGCCAGCTCGGCGCGCGGTAATGCGGAATGCCATTTGAGCCAAAGCTTTTGCTCAGCCGTGTAGACCTGGGCCGGGCGTTTCATTTGTTGCCAACTCTGAGCACGTCCGGTTTATCCTCCGGTTTGATTCCGCCCATCGCTTCCTGCGCATCCAATACCAGACGCGCGTTCGCGATGATTTCCTTCGATACCGCCGTGACGGCCTTGGTCCGACAAATTTCCTCTTTAAGTTTTTCGCCTGCCAGCGATTCTTCCGACAGGCGTTCAAGCTGTGCGAACAGGTGATTGTTTAAGTCTGACAGGCTGTTTTTCATATAAGCCCTCTCTACAGTGAAGTGATATTCCCCGCAGGATCTTCATGCGGGGGCATTATTTAAAAGGTGTAGGTCAGCTGTGCGACGACACCGTAGGTGCGGCCACTGCCAACCAGGCCGGTAAGGTCGAGATGAACCACATCGAACGGTGACAGGCCGATACCGGCGGTGAAGGCATTGTTGTCGCTATTGCGCATATCGGCACGATAGCCGGCACGCAGTTGGGCCCATGACCAGGCGTTCAATTCGGCGCCGATGCCGGCATACTGGCTTTTTTCCTCCGAGGCAAAACCGCTGGCCGGGGTCAGGTCAATATCCAGGGCGGTCGTCACGATGCCATTGCTCCATGCTGTACCGACGGTGGCCTGGGGCCTGACTTTAAAGCTGTCCTTGATACCATTGATTTCCTTGGTTTCCACGCTGCGCGCCACCAGGTTCTGCGCCACCAGGCCCACCGTCCATTCGGATGAGAGGTTAGTGGCCAATCCCACATCGACATTGCCGCCGGTCTCACTGCGTTCATAATCGCCGCCACGAAAATCAGACGTGCTGAAGTTGTTGATGGCGACGTTGTAGTTATAGGTCGAGACGCGTTGAACCTTGGGCGTGACCCCCACCGAAACCGGATGCCCGGCCAGGTCGAATTGATGCGCTACCGAAACACCGTATTCTGTGACCAAGGCGGCCAGACCCTCTGCGCGCGAGGTCAGCTTATCGAGATCTGCCTGGGTGGGTTGAATGGCGCCGGAGCCCACGGCATCGAGATAGGCGAGGTCGCTTTGGGTAACCGTTGCTTTGGCATTGGCGGTGCCCCATCCTTTGGCCACAAAAGCAAAGGGTAACGTGGCGTTCGGTACGGCGATCGCCGCTGAGGCGGCGGCTTCGGCTTTTCCCTGGTGCCCGGAAATGTCCTGCAGTTTTTGTTTCAGGTTCGTGGCCGAGCTGTCGGCACCGGTTCCGTCGCCGGCTTGGGCGTCGAAGGCGTCCCAGGCTGATTTGACGTCATCAAAGCCGTCGACAAGATTGTCCGGATCCGACACGCGAGCACCCACCGACGGCAGAATGATGCTGAGGTCATCTTTTGGGCCGAATTGGGTTAACAGGGCAGGGTTGACCAGGGGAGCCGAACCATAATGGGCGGATGCCACGCCGGTTCCGCCCATGGCGTCGTTGCGCGCCTCGGCCCAGGTGCCAGCCGCCAGTGCGGACGCGGAAAGCGTCAACAGGCCGGTGGAAAACAGACTGCGGGTAATCAAATTTGCTTTCATCATCTATTCCTTATTGCATGATTAATATTATTTAGGCAAAAGAATGCCCCGATGCTGGAGCACCATTAATTGAAACTTTATTTACTGAATGACAGAGTTAATTATTCAAAGTTGTTTTTTATCTGTGAGAGCCATTCCTCGGTTGCATATTTTTCAGGTAGCAGGATGGGCTGTATTTCTTCCGTCTGCCAATTGAGCGCTGTGGGTTCGCTGTTTATTTTATCCACTGCCATAATGGGCAGTGTTTTCCCATAAGAAAGCAGGTTGAATACGCCGGAACCGATCGCCTGAGTTCGGATGTGTGCCGTTCCATTTTTAAATAAATATCCGCAAAAGGTCATAAAATCCAGAAAAGGGTGTTGGTGTATCTCCGCAATAGATTGCTCGCCAAAACATTGCGCGACGCGCAGGGTAAAACCATTGATGACCCGATAATAAATAAGGATCACGCCTACCCAGGTGTCGGTTGAAAACATATCCACGGGTGGCGTCAAATCACCGCGATATAACATAATTTCTGGCGTATAGCCGGCTGCATTTTCGGCGATTTTATCGCGTAACGCGAACGCCAGTTCATGCCAATCGGTAATAGAGCAGGGCGTCACTATCTGGTGAGTCGCCTCTCCCCGCAGCCAGCCTAGACTGACGGAGAACCAGGCCGATATCGCCGTGAGGATCTCGGTGGTCAGATAGTCCAGGGTGCGCTCGCGGCTTTCCAACACGCTAAGACCAATATTCCAAGGAGACAGCAGGGTGGCCACGTCGGTCACGCTTAAGCCGTGGGCATCCATCACCAACTGGAAACGTTCAAGCACCTGCGTGGCCCGGGTTTGGAACGGCGACAGGGTTTGGCGAATAACGCCCTCAATCAGGATATTGATAAACTCGGACGATGAAATGCCGAGTTTTGCCGACACATGCGCGACATATTCACGAATACCCGGTTTGAACCTTACCGCGAGCGGAGCCCCGGATTTATTGCTTTCTTTTGCGGCGAGACTCAGTAACGCGTTGAGCTTATCGTCCTGCTCAAGGGCCAGGCGCGACAGCACTGATGTAACGGTAAGATCCATTTGTTTCCTCGAAAATAGACTAAAATGATGATTTAACTGATATTTTATGTTCTGTATTCACTGTGAATACGATAACGATTGATGACCCAGTTGTATAACGCACAATTTCGATCGTTCAGATCGACGCTGTTTATGTAGTTATTGTGAATACCGGTCGGTAAGGGCGGTAGAGTTAATTATTTATCCGTCGGTGATAATTCTTTTCGTCGGCGGATAACGACTACCGCACCACGTTCGGCAGGGGTAAACCAGCGCCATTCTCTCAACCAGGTATCGATTTGCAGTCCAACTCGCTCAGTACGTCCCACTGGCCGTTTAATGACATGAAACAGATAGTGCCTGGCGGGGAAATAGCGTCGTAGCCTGGCGATACGGTTTGGCCCGAACAGATGGGAGGACATGACTACAGGTAGAGCGCTGTCATCAAGTGACAGCCTGATCGTTGCGAGCAGCGACTGCCAGAGCAGACTAAGGCATCTGAGGCTCGGCCGGCCGGTGCTAAGCCAGGGATTAAGATGCAGCCAGTAACGATTTCGCTTTTTTATTAGCAGAAACACCGGCTTTCTGAACCGCGACATCATGCAGGACACTGGACGTAGCAGCAGCGGGGCCAAAAATAAAATGCTCAGGATAAGTAAACTTTGCAGGGTAAAGAAAGAAGAGGTGATGGTCGTTGCAAGAACGGCACATAGCGCCGCCCAGCAGACAGTGGTTAGCGCCGTAATGCCCGTATCGTTTTTCATGCCTGAGGCCCTCGTTAACGAAAAACGCATTCACGCACAACGTCGAACTGAGCGCCTGTAAAAACTCTTCATGCAGATCTGAAAAATAGATCAAGGATTTTATCGGCAAAACGGATAGCGAGTTTCCCCTTGCTGAACAGGCGCTACAACATGGCGTAATGTCTCTTTCCTGATGATTGGGGTGGAGGCACCCATGCTAAAATGGATGGCCGGCAAACTGAACTTGGCCAAGGACGGGCTGCCGCCGGCAGCGCCGATATCCAACTGTGCCGGGTCCGGTGGTGGGTATCCCCCGTTAAACGCGGACGACCTGCTCGCCGTGGGCAGCCGCAAACGATCGCTGCAGCAACTGTGGGACAACAGTCCGTTTTCGCGCCCGGTGTTTGACGCGTTCTGGTTAACGCCGGTCAGGGCGTTGGCCGTCAGGCTGCAGCAGCTCCCAGCCGCGCAAAGCGGCCCTTATGCCCGCGAGGGTGGGATGCTGGATGAAGCCCTCGACGTGGGGCTGTGCGCCGTGCGGTTGTCACGCGGCTGGATGCTGCCGCCCGGCGCCGCGCCAGAGGAGCAGGCCGCGCAGGGCGCCGCCTGGTGCACGGCGATCTTCTGGGCCGCGTTGCTGCATGATGTAGGTGCCCTCAATGCAATGGCGGCCTTTTATGACGACGGCACCCGCTGGTATCCGGGGATAGCTGTCCCTTCCGCGCCCTGGCGGCTCAGGTTTAGCCAGGATAACCAGGAGGGCGCCGTGCGTGCTGCCCTGGTTGCTTATCGTCTGCTGCCTGACGAAGGTCTGCGCTGGTTAGCGCGTTGGCCTGCGGTAGTGGATATGCTGCTGGTGTATTTGTCGGGGAATAAGCCGGCGGGTAAGATACTGCACGCCGCCGTGAATGAAGCTCGTCAAAAATGTGGCCTGCTGGCACCAGAGCTTGTTCCGTCACCCGCGCTGGCGCCAGTGGAAACGACTGACGCCATACCTCAGAATGAGGCAAAATCTTTTCCTGAACATGCGCTGCCAAATCCAACTCAGTCTCCTGTTGCAACGTTTACAAAGAGTTATTCTCATTCTCAAGCTTCGGATATCGCTTCAAGCGCGCCGGCGCTGGTCTCTGCTATTGAGCAAAATGAACCAGCAAACGATGCTGAAAATGAACTTACCAGGGCACAGGAAACCGGATGTACTCCTGGGGAACTGCTGAACATACTGGATCAACTGACGATTGAAGGGGGCGGGGTTTCCCAGGGAAATATGTCGACACCCGACACCACCGCGCTGATGGTGTCGTCTGATGACGCGCAGTGTCCCCCATCTCCTACGGTGGCGACGTTATCGCCGGGTGAACAGTTCTGGCAATGGCTGGTGTCGTCGGTGGCCGACGCTAGCTTGACCGTCAATGCCTCAGACAGCTTGCTACATGTGATGGTGCAGTATGTTTTTGTTCAGTCGCCGGAATGCTTTTACCGATATTTAGCCGCAGAGCACCGCACTGAAACGGGGAAGAATGATATTCAGAAAAACTTTGAAGCGTTAAACCACCATTATTCACGAAACGGTAAAGGTCTTTATATTTATCGACGCTATGAGAACGAAAAGAGGGAAGGCCGTTTTACCAAAATATCCGGCTATATGATCCCGCTGAGGCTTATTTTTACCCAGGAGGTTAACCTCTCCGACAGCCCTTGGCTGTCACCTAACAAATAAACATCTAATGCCTTTAATCATATTAATAGGAGTTGAAATGAATCAAATCAATTATGACGATATCCTTAAGGATTATTTTTTTAGTAAGTCTTTACGGCCGGCCACCGAGTGGAGTTATCTCAAAGTGACGAATTCTTTCAGGCGGTATACCGGTGACACGATGCTACCGGGGGAAGTGAATCGTACAACCGTACTGAACTGGCGCAGGCATGTGTTAACTGAGCAGGGGCTGTCGTCGAGAACCTGGAATAATAAGGTGGCTCATATGCGCGCCATTTTTAACCACGCGTTGTCGCAGGATTTTGTGTCACAGAAAGATAATCCATTTAATGGCGTTATCGCCCGACCGGACGTTAAGCGTAAAAAAACGCTGTCTGAGGCTGAAATCAAAAAAATATATCTGGTCATGGAAGCGAGAGAAAGCGGGGAGAATGTCGGTATTATTGAAAAATTACGCAGCGCCCTGCGCCCTTCATGGTTCTGGCTGACGGTGGTGGATACGCTGCGCTATACGGGCATGCGGCAAAATCAGTTGCTGCATGTCCGCCTGGGCGATGTCAACCTGGAAGAAGGATGGATAAACCTGCGGCCCGAGGCATCAAAAAATCATAAAGAACATCGGGTGCCCATTGTGTCCGCCCTGCGCCCCAGGCTGGAACGGTTAATTACCGCATCGTTGGCGCGGGGAGCGGAGCAGGGGGACCAGCTGTTTCACGTCGGCCGTTTTGACGGCAGAAAGGATGAAGTGACGGAAAATATGGACTATCCGCCGCTGCGCTCCTTCTTTCGGCGGCTCTCGGTGGAATGCCGCTGTACGGTCAGCCCGCACCGGTTTCGGCATACCATCGCCACGGAAATGATGAAATCCCCCGACCGCAATCTTAAAGCGGTGCAGACCCTGTTAGGGCATTCCAGCGTGGCGGTGACCATGGAGTACGTTGAAGGCAACATAGACAGTCTGCGGGTGGCGCTGGAGGAGACATTTTCAGGGCGAGTGTGACTTAAACCAAATCCACATGATTGAAAGCAAAAAAAGGGGATTTTTATTTACAGAAGATTGACATAGAGGAGTTGGATCGGTAAATATTCATTTCGGCAAGACGAGAGAAGTCCGAAGAGTGCTCAAATCACTCTCCGGACTCTTAGTCCCGTATGTTCAACCACAGTTGTGTATCAGGCTACAACAACTCGGTTTCAAATATGGGAACCATTTTTCATGCCCGTTAAGTTCTCATCTCTTAACGAACAGGCTCTGAAGACATGGTGCCCGGACTCGGAATCGAACCAAGGACACGGGGATTTTCAATCCCCTGCTCTACCGACTGAGCTATCCGGGCAACGGGGCGCATTAAACCGTATTGGCCGCATGACGTCAACGGCTTTATCACTTTTACCGGTTCGGTTGCCGAGATTTCGTCCGTTTGCGAAAATTCCCGCCCAACAGGCATAAATCCCTGGAATAAGCCCCTATTGGTATAATAAGTTATGTCATAATCTAACAAAACTAAATAATTTATATGTTTATCATTAGGTTGGGTGATTTTTATATTTTATTTATCACGCGATTTTTGCTTGAACCTGAGGGGAAAAAATGCAATTATTGCGCAAATTTCTCTAATTTCTACTGCAAGGTCTTTGGGAGCCGCCGGTATGAAACATTCCATGCTGCTGCGTAATAGCGTCGGGCATATATGCCTGGTGTTATCCTATCTTTGCCCAAACAACCTCGACCCCCGATGTACGCCCCTGCTCGCCATGCGGTGAGGTTATCTCCTGGCTCCCTGTTAAGCAGTCGTAAAAACAGAGGTTTGCTCTGCTTTTACTGATGCTTATCGGCTGCTGTTAATACCAGTATTTCCGATAGATTACCGTATCCACCGACGGAAGCGGTGATGACATCTTATGCGGGATGATTTGTTGTTCTCCCATCGCGTGCTCTCAGGCACATACACTCATCCTTAACCTTTGGGATTGGTGACATGAAATTATTAAAAATAGCAGCCAGCGCGGCCCTAGCGAATCGTTTGTTTACCGAACGGGAAATCGTATTGCTGGATAATACCGATTTTACCGATGTCGCAGCCTTGGTGGTGACCGTCGCCGATGCCCGGGCGGGCTTGCTCAGCGTCTTGCGTAACACCGGGCTGTCGTTACCGGCGTTTATCGCCGTGGACGCTCCGGCGCAAGCGGCCGACGTGACCCTGCCGCCGCAGACCGAACTGCTGATCCTGAGCGGCGCCGAACCCCATGGACCGATACTGGAAGCCGCCGCCGCCGGCTACCAGCAAAACCTGCTGCCGCCTTTTTTTGATACCCTGACCCAATATGTCGCCATGGGCAACAGCACCTTTGCGTGCCCGGGCCACCAGGGCGGCCAGTTTTTCCGCAAGCATCCCGCCGGCCGCCAATTTTATGAATTCTTCGGTGAGAACATGTTTCGCGCCGATATGTGCAATGCCGATGTAAAACTGGGCGACCTGCTGATCCATGAAGGTTCTGCCAAAGAAGCGCAAAAATTTGCCGCCAGGGTATTTAACGCCGATAAAACCTATTTTGTGCTTAACGGCACATCGTCGGCCAATAAAGTGGTCACCAACGCGTTGCTCACCCGTGGCGATTTAGTGCTCTTCGATCGCAATAACCATAAATCCGTTCATCACGGCGCATTGATCCAGGCGGGTGCGACCCCCGTCTATCTTGAAACCGCCCGCAATCCGTTTGGGCTTATCGGCGGTATCGACGCCCATTGCTTTGATGACCGCTACCTGCGCCGCCAGGTAGAGGAAATCGCCCCCTGGCGCGCCGAACAGCAGCGGCCGTTTCGCCTGGCGGTCATCCAGCTCGGCACCTATGACGGTACGATCTATAACGCCCGCCAGGTGGTGGATAAAATCGGCCATTTGTGCGATTACATCCTGTTCGATTCCGCCTGGGTTGGCTATGAACAGTTTATCCCAATGATGGAGCAGTGCTCGCCGTTGCTGCTCGACCTGAATGAACATGATCCGGGTATTTTTGTGACCCAATCGGTGCATAAACAGCAGGCCGGCTTCTCGCAAACCTCCCAGATCCATAAAAAAGACGCGCATATCAAAGGTCAAAAGCGCTTTTGTAATCATAAACGCTTCAATAATGCCTTTATGCTTCATGCGTCCACCAGTCCCTTTTATCCGTTATTCGCCGCGCTGGAAATCAATGCCAAAATGCATGAAGGGCCCGCAGGGCGACGCCTGTGGCTGGACTGCGTTAAATTGGGCATTGATACCCGCAAGGACATGCTGGCGCAGTGCCGCCTGATCCGGCCCTTTATCCCCGATCGCGTCGGCGGCAAGCGCTGGCAGGATCATGACACCGACGCCATGGCCCATGACGTCCGGTTCTTTAATTTCGTGCCGGGGGAGCCATGGCACGCGTTTAGCGGTTATACCCAAAATCAATACTTTGTCGATCCCTGCAAGCTGCTGCTGACTACCCCCGGCATTGACCGGGTGAGCGGCAATTATTCGGCGTTCGGCATTCCGGCCACCATCCTCGCCACCTACCTGCGTGAAAATAATATCGTGCCGGAAAAATGCGATCTGAATTCGATTTTGTTCCTGCTCACGCCGGCGGAAGACGAGCCAAAGATGCGTCGGCTGACGGCGGCGCTGGTGCGGTTCGAGCGTTATATCGAGCAGGATGCGCCGGTAAGTGAAGTGCTGCCCAGCATCTATGAGAAATATAACGCGCGTTACCGGGGCTATACGTTGCGTCGCCTGTGCCAGGAGATGCACGACCTGTACGTCAGCTTCGATGTGAAGCAGTTGCAGCGTGAGATGTTCCGCCGTGATCACCTGCCGCAGGTGGCGATGAACCCGCAGGAAGCCAATATGGCCTTTGTGCGCGGCGATGTGGAACTGGTTGCCGTCAGCAAGGCGGAAGGCCGTATCGCGGCGGAAGGCGCGCTACCCTATCCTCCGGGCGTGCTGTGCGTGGTCCCCGGCGAAGTATGGGGCGGGGCGGCGCAACGTTATTTCCTGGCGCTGGAAGAGGGGTTAAACCTGCTGCCGGGCTTTTCACCGGAATTACAGGGGGTATACGCGGTGCGGGAAGCGGATGGTGTACAACGGCTGTACGGCCACGTTATCGGTCATTAACCCGCTCCGGTAATAACAAAAACGGCCCCGGTATGCGGGGCCGTCAGGCTGCTGACAACATTGCCCGCCGGCACGCCTTGCCGGCAAACTCACCGTCCCGTTTAACAGGGCGGCGAGACGATGGCGAAGACCGTCAGCGGTAGTTTTTCTGCAAACTGCTTACCTTGTACAGGTACCGACGCGACTCGGCTGACGGGTGTTTGGTGGTCAGCTTCTCGTAAACCTCACCCGGATCCAGATCGTTGATCACCGAGAACGCCCGGTTCTTGTCGCTGGAGAATACCCGCAATACGCTGCCCGCGCCGCCGTTATAAGCGGTAATCACCGCGTAACGCCGGGAGGTCGGGTTAACGATCCCCGCCAGGTAGCTGGACTGCAGCAGCGCCAGGTAAGCGGTGCCCGTATCGATATTATTTTCCGGATCGAACAGGTAACTGCGGCTCGGCTGGCCCCATTTGCCCTTCATCTTGAACACGTCCCGCCCGGCGCTGTGCTGGACCACCTGCATCAGGCCCAGCGCGTCGGAGTGGCTGACCGCATAAGGGTTGAAGCTGGATTCGGTTTGCATGATCGCCAGGATCAGCGACTGGTCCACGCCGTATTTCAGCGACGCGCTACGCACCATCGGCAGATATTTATGGGCGCGTTTATCCAGGTGGTTAGCCACCAGCTGGATGGTCACCGACCAGATCTGGCGCAGGCCGGACGTGCGCTGTTGCAGCCGGGTTTGCAGCAGGTAGTCGGCGAAGTGGGCGGCGCGCCATTCCCAGCGGATGGCATCGCCGTTATTGTCCACCACCTGGCCGTACAGGAAGGGCTGCTTGCTGATCTTGATATCATTGACGTCGGAATACAGATCGATGGAGCCGGGGTTGTCACCCATCAGCAGCGTGCTGATGATCGCCTGGCGCAAATGCGCCGCCGGATCGCCGGCAATGGTCTCGATGGTAATGGTCCCGGCGTCAAAGTTGATATGGCTACGGGTTTGGTATTGATCGGTATATTTAACGTAATCCTTCGGTCCGGCAATCAGGACCTCGTTTATGCCCCAAATATTCTCGATGTTATTGGCGAACTGCCCCATCAGGATATCAAAACCATTAGTGTCTTTAATGTAGGCTTCGTTGTCCTCGCCCTTATGGCTGGAACAAGAAAACAACAAGGGCGCTATCAACAGCAAAGCTAAAATTTTCTTCATCTTACGGGCCGTGTCAGGACGAGATAGGCATAGGGGGCCGGTAACGGCCCAGATAAAAAATCATGGTTTTGGCGGGGTATACCCTTCGACGTGCACGTCCTGGCCTTCAAACAGAAACTTAATCATTTCCTGTTCCAATATCTTACGGTCGGCGACATTCATCATGCTGAGCTTTTTCTCGTTAATCAGCATGGTTTGCCGGGTCTGCCACTGCGCCCAGGCTTCCTTGGAAATATTGTCAAAGATGCGCTTGCCCAATTCGCCGGGATAGAACTGGAAATCCTGCCCTTCGGCCTCTCGTTTCAGAAAGGTACAATAGATGGTTCTGCTCATTGTTATTCCTCTTGGTTGCCAGGGCGACCCATGACCGGTTGACGCGGTTTGCCGGTTGGCGGTTTACCCACCTGCAATAATAAACGTTCGACCGGCGCGGCCAATCCCACTGAAGGCGGCTGCGCTAAGTTATACCAGAGTCCGGCGGCTTCATCCATGCAGCGCTGCGTGCCGTTCGTATTTAGCAGCACCGGGACGATATCCAGGTGGAAGTGGCTAAAGGTATGACGAAACGCCGTCATCTGCTCACCCCGGCTGATGTCCAGGCCGCGGCTTTGCAGCCAGCTTGCCAGCTCCTCGCGTTGCGCAAACTGCGGGAAGCAGAATAATCCGCCCCACAGGCCGACTCCCGGGCGCTGCTCCAGCCAAATCCGCTGCCCTGACTGCAGCAGCACGAACCAGGCGGTTCTTTCCGGCAGGACCTGACGGGGTTTCTTGCCGGGGTAAAGTGCCCAGCTGTGCGTGGCGTACGCCTCGCAGCCGGTATGCAGCGGGCACAGCTCGCATTTCGGCCGCGCGCGGGTGCAGACCAGCGCGCCCAGGTCCATCATGGCCTGGTTGAACTGCCCGACGCCCTCGGAGGGGGTCATCTCGGCGCTGAGGCGCCAGAGCCGCTGTTCGACCTCTTTTTTGCCCGGCCAGCCGGCCACGGCAAAATAGCGCGCCAGGACACGCTTCACATTGCCATCAAGGATAGGATAATGTTGGCCAAGCGCCAGTGATAATACCGCGCCGGCGGTGGAACGGCCGATGCCGGGCAGGGCGGTGACGTCGTCAAAGGCTGTGGGGAACTCGCCGCCGTGCCGTTCGGCGATAAGCTGCGCCGCCTTGTGCAGGTTGCGCCCGCGGGCATAATAGCCCAACCCGGTCCACAGATGCAGCACTTCATCCTGCGCCGCCGCCGCAAGCGATCCGACCGTGGGAAATTTGGCCATAAAGCGCTGGTAATAGGGGATCACCGTGGCGACCTGGGTCTGCTGCAACATGATTTCCGATAGCCAGACCTTATACGGCGTCTTGTCCAGCTGCCAGGGAAGGGTTTTGCGCCCGAAGCGCCGGTACCAGTCCAGCACTTGTTGCGCGAACGGTTGCGCTTGTCTCATCTGTGGGGTATTACTCTCCGGCGGGTCTTAGGGTCAAAATATCAGGCAGCGATTCCAGCACAGAGTTGTCATACTGTAAACAGGAACTTTCCGGCGCCGCCTACTTGCTAATCAACGCTATCTTTGCATAATGCGCGATTGCCAATCAATTTGTATAAAATGAAACTACTATGAGCAATGACGTTATCTCTCATGAATTTGACGACCAGGGGCGGCCGCTCCGGCGCATACGCAGTTTTGTCCGCCGCCAGGGCCGGCTGACCAAGGGCCAGCAGTTGGCGCTGGATACCCTGTGGCCGGCCATGGGCCTTGAGTACCAGCCCGCGCCGGTCTCGCTGGCTACGCTGTTCGGCCGCGAGGCCCCGGTAACCCTGGAGATTGGTTTTGGCATGGGCGCGTCATTGGTGGAGATGGCGGCGGCGCATCCGGAACAGGATTTTTTGGGTATCGAAGTGCATCTGCCGGGCGTTGGCGCCTGTTTGCTCAGCGCTCGTGACGCAGGCATCAGTAACCTGCGGGTCATGTGCCACGACGCGATTGAAGTGCTGGAACATATGATCCCGGACGAAAGCCTGGCCCTGGTACAGCTCTTCTTCCCCGATCCGTGGCATAAGGCCCGTCATAATAAGCGGCGCATCGTGCAGACGCCGTTTGCCGAACTGGTTCGCGGCAAGCTGAACGCCGGCGGCATATTCCACATGGCCACCGATTGGCAGCCCTACGCCGAGCATATGCTGGCGGTAATGAGCGAGGTGGGGCATTTCCGCAATCTGTCCGCACAGCAGGATTATGTGCCGCGTCCCGAATTCCGGCCGTTGACCAAGTTCGAACAGCGGGGCCAGCGATTAGGCCATGGCGTTTGGGATTTAATGTTCGAAAAAAGTGTCTGATACAGGTCACTTATCTTCAGGAGAGAATATGTTGCGCAAAGCAGTTCTGGGTATCTTGATGTTAACCGCCTGGCAGGCGCAGGCGGATTATCAGTGCCAGGTAAAACCGCAGGACGATATTTTCATCACCGCGCAGTCCGTGCAGGTGGTGGGCGCCAGCGGCAATGTGGCCATCGACCGTAACGGCGACGTGGTGCGTAACGGCCGGCAGGTGAGCCTGGACGCGCGCGCGCGGCGGCAGGCGGTGGATTACCAGGCGGAGATACGTCAACAGCTGCCCTGGATTGATAACGGCGCCCAGGCGCATCTGGAGAAGGGGCGCGTGGCGCTGGACCGGGTTATCGTGCAGCAGTTGGGCAGCGACAGCAACGTGCGCAACCGGCTGACCACGCTTGATAAACAGCTTAAGCAGCAGATGAACCGCATCCTGGAGCATCGCAGCGAAGGCCTGGCTTTCCATCATCAGGCCATTGATCAGGTGGAGCAGGACGGCCAGCGCATCGTGCAGCAAAGCATGGGCGGCGTGGTGCAGGACAGCCTGAACGAAATGGGCGTCAAGCAGACGGTGGACGCCGCAACGGGCAATAGCCCGCTGCAGTCGGTAATGGGTAACCTGGGTAATTTGCAAAAGGCGATCCAGGCTGAGTGGAGTAACCAGGAGCAGGAATTCAAGCAATTCGGCGACCAGGTGTGCCAACGGGTGACCAACCTGGAGCGGCAGCGCAGCGAACTGCTGAAATCTCTGCCGCAATAACGCGCTCAGTCCATAAACAGTTCCAGTAGCGGATTAAGGAACAGCTTTCCTTTTTCCGTCACCTGCCAGTCGGACGGGCTTTCAGTGATATACCCACCGGCCAGCGCGCGATCCAGCGCGCGGCGCGCCGTGCTTTCATCCAGCCCGGTGAAGGCGCCATACTCGCGGCGCGGCGTCGGTTCCAGTAACCGGAACCGATTCATGAAAAACTCAAACGGCAAATCATCCGGCTCCACCACATGACGCTTATCCAGGTATTTACCTTGCATATACCCCCGGGGATGACGCACTTTCACCGTGCGCAGCACGCGCCCGCCGGGCTGGGTTAATTTGCCGTGGGCGCCGCAGCCGATGCCCAGGTAATCGCCAAAGCGCCAGTAATTCAGGTTGTGCCGGCACTCGAAACCGGGCTTGGCATAGGCCGAGGTTTCATATTGCCGGTAGCCCGCCGCGCCAAGCAGCTCATTGCCCTGCTGGTAGATATCCCATAGCGCGTCGTCATCGGGTAATACCGGCGGCCTGGAGCCGAACAGCGTATTGGGTTCGATGGTCAGCTGATACCACGAAAGATGCGGCGGCTCGAGCAGTATGGCCTGGCGCAGGTCGTCCAGGGCCTGTGCCAGCGTTTGATCGGGCAGGCCGTGCATCAGGTCGAGATTAAAGCTGCGCAACCCCAGCCCGGCGGCCAGGCCGGCCGCGCGCCGCGCCTCCTCCGGTCCGTGGATGCGGCCCAGGCGCACCAGCTTTTCCGGCTGGAAGCTTTGTATCCCGATGGAGATGCGGTTAACCCCCGCCTGCTGGTAGCCGCGAAAGCGATCGGCCTCGACGGTGCCGGGGTTGGCTTCCATGGTGATTTCAGCCGTGGCGCTCACCGGCAGCCGCGCGCGCGCGCCGTCGAGCAGCTGTTGCATGGCCCGCGCGCTCAGCAGGCTGGGCGTGCCGCCGCCGATAAAAATAGTGCCGATTTCCCGCCCGCCGGTGTAGTCCTTGTCCAGATCCAGATCCGCGAGCAGATGGTCGACGTACTCTTCGTGCGGCACGTCGCCTTTCAACGCATGGGAATTGAAATCACAATAGGGACATTTTTGTACGCACCATGGAATATGGATGTACAGGCTGAGCGGCGGTAAATTATGCATGGCGCAGGGCGTTCAGCAGCAGCGACAGGGCCTGGCCGCGGTGGGATACGCGTTGCTTTTCCGCACGGCTCAGCCCGGCGGCGGTGCGCCCCTCGGCCGGCAGGTAAAATACCGGATCATAGCCAAAACCGCCCGTACCCGACGCTGCGCGGGCGATGACGCCGCGCCAACTGCCGTGGCAGACCAGCGGCGTGGGATCAAGCGCGTGGCGCAGGTAGACCAGCACGCAGTGAAAACTGGCCCCGCGCTGGTTATCCGGCACGTCCCTGACGGCGTCGAGCAGTTTTACCAGGTTCTGCGTATCGTCCGCGCCCGCGCCCGCATAACGGGCGGAATAAATTCCCGGCGCGCCGCCAAGGCAGTCCACCGCCAGGCCGGAGTCGTCGGCGATGGCCGGTAAGCCGGTAACGGCGGACGCGTGGCGCGCCTTGAGAATGGCGTTTTCGATAAAGGTCAGGCCGGTTTCCTCGGCGGAATCCACGCCCAGGGATGTTTGCGCCACCACGTCCAGGCCGAAGTCCGCCAATAGTTCCGCCAGCTCGGCCACTTTGCCGGCGTTACCGGTGGCCAGTACTACTTTTTGCATATCGTCTATCCGCAATAAGGGATGTTTCAGGTTCAGGCGGGGGGGAACCCCGCGCCGCCGATGCCGGGGCATGCCTCAGGCATCGGCGTTGTCGTCCGCCAGCAGCTGCGCGATAAGCGCGGGCAGCCGTTGTGGCTCGGCTATCCGCAGTTGCTTATGGCGGCCCAGTTCGCCTTTCTCGATAGTGACCCGGCTCCTGGCCACGCCGAACTGCCTGGCGATGAATCGGGTAAGATGTTCATTTGCCTGGCCGTCCACCGGCGGCGCGGTGATTGCGATCTTTATCTCGTCGCCGTGCGGGCCGACTATCCGATCGCCGCTGGCTTTCGGCTGGATATAAAGTCGCAGCACCACGTCGCCCGCGTCATGCCAGGCATAGATCACAGCCGGTACCACAGGGTCGGGAACAGGTCCATGCCCAGGTAGTTGAATACATACAGGATCAGGATCACCACCATGGCCGAGAAATCAATGCCGCCCATGGCGGGGATGATACGGCGCACCGGCGCCATCAGCGGTTCGCTAAGCTGGTATAACACCTGATCCATCGGGCTGCGCCCCTGGCTGACCCAGCTCATTAACGAACGGATGATAATGACCCAGAAAATCAGCTGCCCGGCGGATTTTACCAGCGTCAGCAGTCCGACCAGCAGATACAGGGGATCGGGCGACACGCCGCCAAGCTGGATCAGCATTTCCAACGGGAATTTCAGCGTGGCCAGGATAAATGCCAACAGCAGCGACGCCGTGTCGATAGGGCCCATCGAAGGAATAACCCGACGCAGGGGTTTGATCACCGGCTGGGTGATTTTAACAATAAATTGTGAAAACGGGTTATAAAAGTCGCAACGGGTCCACTGCATCCAAATCCGCAGCAGCAGCACCATGATATAAAAATCAAATAGCGTCTTGACCAGAAACGTCAGCGTCAGCATAAGAGGGTAATGTCCTTAATAACGTTAAAATGCACGATTACGGCAAAAATCAGAATAATTTTTCCATCTCTTCAGCACGCGCAACCGCGGCTTGCATGGCATCGGCTACGGTCTGCGCCAGCCGATGCTGTTCGAATACCTGTAATGCGGCGGCGGTGGTGCCCCCTTTAGACGTCACATTTTGCCTGAGCGTCGCAAAAGGCGTTTCGCTATTGGCTTCGGCCAGGGCGGCGGCGCCGGCGGCGGCCTGTCTTACCAGCAGGCCCGCCGTCTCCTGGTCAAATCCCATCCTGACCGCTTCCCGCTGCATGGCTTCCATAAACAGGAAAAAATAGGCCGGCGCGCTGCCCGCCGCCGCGATCACGCTGTTAATGCCGTTTTCCTGATCCACCCAGCAGACTTTACCCACCGCGCCCATCAGATCGGCGGTAAAGTTGCGATCCGCCCCGCCGACCTGGTCCGGCGCATAAAGACCGCTCATGCCCTTGCCGACCAGCGACGGGGTATTGGGCATTATGCGCACGATATTCAACGGCTCGCCGAGCAGGGCGTAAAACCGGCTCACGTTAACACCGGCGGCGATGGAAAGCACCAGTTTGCCGGAAAAATCCACCGCCGGGCGGAGCTGTCCGCAGACCTCGGCCATCAGCTGTGGTTTTACCGCCAGCACCACGACATCCGCCTGGCGCGCGCCGGCCAGGTTATCGGCGCTCTCGTGCACGCCCAGGCGTGCGGCCAGGGCGTTACGGTTAACCTCCGACGGGGCGCAGACGGTAATCAAACCGGCGGGATAGCCGGTGGAGACCAAACCGGCGACGATGGCCTGGGCCATGTTGCCCGCGCCGATAAAGGTAATTTTACGCTGTTGCATGCTATTCCTCATGGTAATGGTTATGCCGTCGGGGCCTGATAATCCCTTGCGCCGAAAATAGCGGTGCCGATACGCACCAGGGTACTGCCGGCGACTATCGCCGCCGGCATATCATCGGTCATTCCCAACGACAGCGTGTCGACGCCGGGATGACGCCGGCGCAGATCCCCGAATATTGCCGCCATCTTTTGGAACACCGCCAACTGCCGTTGATAATCCGCCTGCGGGGCGGGAATGGCCATCAGGCCGCGCAGCCGGAGCCGGGGCAGCTCCGCGACCTGGGCGGCCAGCTCCGCCAGGCCGGCCGGCAAAATCCCCGACTTGCTGTCTTCGCCGCTGATATTGATTTGAATCAGCACGTTGAGCGGCGCAAGCGCTTGCGGACGTTGGTTGTTGAGGCGTTGCGCCAGTTGCCGGCGATCCAGGGTATGCAACCAGTCAAAATGCTCCGCCACAAGCCGGCTTTTATTCGACTGTAGTGGGCCGATAAAGTGCCAGCTCAACGGCGTGGTAACCGCTTTTTGCTGAAAATAGCTGATTTTTTCTATGCCTTCCTGAACGTAATTTTCACCAAAGGCGGTTTGCCCCGCCCTGATGGCTTCTTCGATCACCGTCACAGGTTTGGTTTTACTTACGGCGAGCAGGGTGATTTCTTGCGGATCGCGGCCGCATTGACGCGCCGTCGATGAGATTCGCTCGGTTACCTGCTGTAGATTCTGCTCGATAGTACTCATGGTTTCAGGAGGTCATATGGATATTGATGAACTGGTGGCCCTTAGTGTAAAGCATAATGCATCCGATCTGCACCTTTGTCCCGGCCAGGTGCCAATCCTGCGTGTCGACGGCGGCCTGTGCTGCCTGGACAGGCTGCCGCCGGTGTGTGAGGCGTGGGTTATCGCCTGTAGCGATCGACTGCTGGATGCGCGCGGGCGCGGGCAGCTCAAGCTTGACGGGCAGGCGGACTGCGCGGCCACCTTATATGGCAGCCAGCGGCTGCGCTGCCATTTTTTCCGCCAGCGCACCGGGATGTCGGCCACTTTTCGCCTTATACCGTCACGGAGCCCGTCGCTGGCCGATCTGGGCATTCCGTCGGTTATTACGGGGCTGCTGAAGCAGCCGCAGGGCCTGCTGCTGGTGACCGGCGCTACCGGCAGCGGCAAATCAAGCTCCCTGGCGGCCATGGTGGACTACCTTAACCAGCACCGCCGGGAGCATATTATCACGCTTGAAGATCCCATCGAGTACATCCACTCGTCCGGCCGCAGCCTGATCCAGCAACGGGAGATCGGCGACCACTGCCTGGATTTCAGCGCCGGGCTGCGGGCCGCCATGCGCGCGGACCCGGATGTGATCCTGCTGGGGGAATTGCGCGATGAAGCGGGCATCCGGCTGGCCCTGAGCGCCGCCGAGACCGGCCATCTGGTGCTGGCAACGCTGCATGCCCGCCACGCCGCCCAGGCGGTGGATCGGCTGGTGGATGTGTTTCCCCCCCAGGAGCGCGCCTTTGTCCGCGGCCAACTGGCCGGCAGCCTGCTGGGGGTCATGGCGCAAAAGCTGGTCGCCAGGGAGCAGGGCGGGCGCATGGGGCTGTTTGAACTGATGATCGCCACTCCCGCAGTGCGCAATCTTATCCGCGACGGCAAAACCCATTTGCTGCCGGGGCTGCTGCAGACCGGCAAGGAGCAGGGCATGCAGACCTTTGAACAAAGTTACCGGCGCACTCTTTCCGGCAAATACCTCTATCAGTAAAAATATGTGATGCCGGCGTAACGACAAAAGCATAACGATTGCAAACGCGGGGAGGTAGTATAAAATCGCCGAAAAAGGGCGCGTATGGCAGGTTATACCCCAAAATATGCGTTTAGGAACGTCAATTCACGGAAAAAGATGAGAAAATTAACCTGGGTATTTATCCTGATTGCGCTGGCGGTATGGTACTTCACTTCAAAATGATAGCTATTTGTTGCAGGCAAATGCGCCTACCTCTCTGAAATTTAAGGCGGGTAGGGTGGAGCGCGGTATGGTCATTTAACCTGGATTTATCACCCTGCTTTTTTTAACGCCGCCGCCGCTATCTGCCAGGCAGAACAAGGGCATTTTCCGCCGTAGCGGGCTTTTTCCGCTCCTGGTTTTTCTGGAACCGCTGGCGATATTCCCGTGGCGAAACGCCGAAGGATTGGTTAAACACCACGGAGAAATAGTTACTGTCGTCAAAACCACAGCGTGACGCCACCTCGCCAATGGTCTGTTGCCCATGCCGCAGCAGATCCATGGCTTTGCACAGCCTTAGCTGGCGTAAATATTGATTAACGCCGATGCCGGTCTGTTGTTTGAACAACGTCTTCAGGCTACGGGCGTTAAGCTGGTGACGCCGGCAAAAATCATCCAGCCGGAAGGGCTGATCGATGCTGACGCGCAGCGCCATCAACAGTAAATCCAGCTGCTCGGCGTCGGAAAGCAACGGGCTGTCGGGTGCATGACGGAACCGCATCAACAGCAATGCCACCTGCAGGAACAATGTTTCGCTAAGCTGAATCGACAGCGGATCGGTTTTCATGCATTCCCGCGCCAGCGCGTCCACCACGTGGCGCAAAGCCGACATGCCGGGGGTGCTTAGCCGCCAGTAGCGCTTTTCCTGCACCACCTCTTCGCCCGGCAACAGCGCGTTCCAATCCGCGGATAAGGTCAGGCGCCGGCGGCTATATAAAATATTATCCAGCTCCAGTTCATTCACCGACTCATAGCTGTGGCGATCGCGCGCATTAACATAAAACAGATCGCCACAGGTAATGGCATAAGGCACATCATTAAGAATGTGCAGTCCGTTGCCGCGCCAGACAATCACCAACTCGTCAAAATCATGGAAATGAGTGGGGAATATCGGCTGCGGATGACGATCCGCCACGGTGATGGCGTTTTTATCCGTCAGGAAATAATCGGTGGTGCTCAGCTTCAGGTTAGACACCATCAGCCCCCTCAGCATGTGGGCAAGAGAGGAATAATGGCACGAACGGAAGATTAAAAGTTTGAGACTGGCGGCAGTTGTCATATTTTTGCGCCTGCTACCGGCGATCAGTGCTCGCCATTGCGCAGCATTTTGGGCGAATGGGAAAATTCGCGCCGGAATTGGGTGGAAAAATGATTGCTGTCGCTAAAGCCGCAGGCGTGGGCAATCTCGGTAATGGTTTTGTCGCTTTGCTGCAGACGCTTGCGGGCTTCCAACAGGCGCAGCCGGTTAAGATAACGTTGGGGCGTCATGCCGGTCTGCTGTTTTAACTGACGATGCAGCGTGCGCAGCGGCAGCGAAAACTGCTCGGCCAGCACCAGCCAGTCGACGTCATTGCAGAAATTATGCTGTAGCCAGCGCAGCAGATCGCGCAGGCGTTGCTCGCGATCCCCTTCGCCCTTGGTTTGAAAACAACCGTGGCGCAGCATAATCAATAACTGTAAAAACTGTCCTTCGCTGGCGGCAATGCCTTCGGGAGAAGTGTCCTTCGTCAGGTCGGAGAGCGTCTGGATAAAGCGTTTGGCCTGCTGCATGCCCGCATGGCTGATTTGCCAGTTGACCTGGCTGTCCGGCAGGTTTTGGGTCGGCAAAAAACGGCTGATATCGGTTAAAAAGCGAAAGCCGTGCGGCGAACGATAGAGCACATTGGTCATGATCAGATCATCGACATTTTCAAATAGATGATGATCGTCCGCGCGAATAAAACACACGGTACCGCTATTCAATACATAAGGCTGATCGTTGAAAACATGGATGCCGGAGCCTTTTTCCACCAGCACGATTTCCCAGAAATCGTGATAGTGCTCGGGGAAAGCCGCCTGGGGCACGCGGGGCTCAATGGTGACCGTCGCGTCTTTGGAAATAAAAAATTCATCACCACAAAGTAGCGTCATCTTCAGCACCTCGCCGTTATTCCGGGATTAATAGTATGGCGTTTGAATTATGATTCACCTTGAATAAATGACCGGCAACGCTGGCATTCCGGTTATTTTTTTAAGATCCGCCGGGCAATATGCAAAATTGCGGTCAAGATCACAGGCGGGTGGTCAATAATTTATTTCGCTGCGCGCGTTAATATCCTGTTATCAAGCCAATGCTATTTTTGTGATCGATTTCACATTCATCTTTACTATTCTGCCACCAGCCCTTCCATGTTGGCATTCACCGGAAGGTGGCGCCGCCTTATTCTACATACACTGCCGGTCATGGAATGAAAGAGGAACATTCACTATGGCCGTACGAAATATTGTAGCTGTCGACCTCGGTGCTTCCAGTGGACGGGTCATGCTGGCTCAATGGCATTCGGCAACGCAAAAAATAACGCTGCAACAGGTACACCGGTTTCCCAACACCTTTATTTCACAGGATGGCCAGGATTGCTGGGATCTGGACCGGCTTGAACGGGAGATCCTGTCGGGACTGACCACCCTGGATAACGCCGGCACGATTATCGACGGTATCGGTATCGATACCTGGGGCGTGGATTACGTATTACTGGACGAGCGGGGCGGGCGCGTAACCTGCCCGGTGTCGTATCGCGATCACCGTACCGACGGCATCATGGCCGGCGTGGCACGCGATTTGGGACGCGAGCATATTTACCAGCTTACCGGCATTCAGTTTTTATCTTTTAATACCCTGTATCAGCTGAAGGCCTGGCGCCGCCAGCAGCCCGAACGGCTGGGTCAGGTGGCCCATTTGCTGATGATCGCGGATTATTTTTACTTTCGGCTCACAGGAACGCTGAACTGGGAATATACCAACGCCAGTACCACCCAATTACTCAATCTGGCCACCCGCGACTGGGATCAATCGTTGCTGGATTACCTGGATATTCCCAGGGGCTGGTTGGGTAAACCCACGCCGCCCGGCAATATGCTGGGGCATTGGATCAGCCCGGGCGGCCGTGCCGTGCCGGCCATCGCCGTGGCGACCCACGATACCGCCAGCGCCGTGGTTGGCGCACCACTGCATGACGACGGCTGCGCCTACCTTAGCTCCGGCACCTGGTCGCTGATAGGACTGGACAGCGACCGGCCGTTTAACGACGCCGCGGCGTTGGCGATGAATATCACCAACGAAGGCGGCGTCGACGGACGCTACCGGGTACTGAAAAACATCATGGGGTTATGGCTGCTGCAGCGCGTCTGCGCGGAGCTGGCGGTGCCGGATCTCGAGGCGTTGCTGGCCGACGCCGCCGGTCGTCCGGCGTGCGCCAGTCTTATCAATCCCAACGATGAACGTTTTATCAACCCCCGCTCGATGGTGGACGCCATCCGGCAGGCCTGCCGGGAACACCAACAGCCGGTGCCGGAGGATGCCGCTTCGCTTGCGCGCTGTATTTTCGACAGCCTGGCCATGCTCTACCGGCAGGCGCTGCTTGAGCTGGGTATGCTGCGCGGCGCGGCGCTGACCCGGCTGTATATCGTCGGCGGCGGCTGCCGGAACCATTTGCTCAACCAGCTTTGTGCCGACAGTTGCCGGATACCGGTGACCGCCGGGCCGGTGGAAGCGTCGACGCTCGGCAATATCGGCTGCCAGCTGATGGCGCTTGGCGAGGTGACCGACGTCGCCCACTGGCGCGGCGCGGTGGAGGCGAATTTTCCGTTACGCCATTACAGCCCTGACCCCGATCCCCATTTTGCCACGCACTGGCAACGTTTTTTGGCGCTCTGCCATCTGAAAGAGGAAATCTTGTAATGAGTCAATCCATTGAACAAGCCTGGCTACTGGCAAAACAGCGGTTTGCGGATATTAACGTTAACGTCGAGGGCGCCCTGGAATTACTGGATACCCTGCCGGTATCCATGCACTGCTGGCAGGGCGACGATGTGGCCGGATTTGAAAATACGGGCGGCTCGCTGACCGGCGGTATCCAGGCTACCGGCAACTACCCCGGCAAGGCGCATAACGCCCAGGAGCTGCGCGCCGATCTGGAGCAGGCGTTCAGCCTGATTCCGGGGCCTAAACGGCTGAACCTGCACGCCATCTACCTGGAGGCCGACGGCAAGGTGGAACGTAATGAAATCGAGCCGCAGCATTTTGCCCGGTGGGTCAGCTGGGCGCGGGAGCAGCGCCTGGGCCTGGATTTCAATCCGACCTGCTTTTCCCATCCGCTGAGCGCCGACGGTTTTACCCTTTCCCATGCCGACGACGGCATCCGCCAGTTCTGGATTGAGCATTGCCAGGCCAGCCGCCGCGTCTCGGCCTATTTCGGCCGCGAGCTGGGCACGCCGTCGGTGATGAATATCTGGATCCCGGACGGCATGAAGGATCTCACCATCGATCGCCTGGCCCCCCGCCAGCGGCTGCTGGAGGCGCTGGACGCGGTAATGGCGGAAAAGCTGGACCGCAACCACCATATCGATGCGGTGGAAAGTAAATTATTCGGCATCGGCGCGGAAAGCTACACCGTCGGCTCCAGCGAATTTTATCTCGGTTATGCCACCAGCCGCGGCACCGCGCTGTGCCTTGACGCCGGGCATTTCCATCCCACCGAGGTGATTTCCGACAAAATTTCCAGCGCCATTTTGTTCGTGCCCCGCCTGCTGCTGCACGTCAGCCGCCCGGTGCGCTGGGATAGCGATCATGTGGTGCTGCTGGACGACGAAACCCAGGCCATCGCCACGGAAATCGTGCGCCAGAAGCTGTTCAACCGCGTTCATATCGGCCTGGATTTCTTTGATGCCTCCATCAATCGCATCGCCGCCTGGGTGATTGGCACCCGCAATATGAAAAAAGCGCTGCTCAGGGCGCTGCTGGAGCCTACCGAGCAATTACGCCAGTTGGAACAGCACGGCGACTATACGGCGCGCCTGGCGCTGCTGGAGGAGCAAAAATCACTGCCCTGGCAGGCGGTATGGGACAAGTATTGCCAGTTGCACAATGTACCGGTGGGTGGCGATTGGCTACAGGCGGTGCGTGAGTATGAAACCTCAATATTAAAAACACGCAAAGGATAACAAGCTATGCAGACAATACTTTCTTCCTGGTTCGTGCAGGGAATGGTGAAAGCGACCACCGACATGTGGCTGAAAGGGTGGGATGAGCGCAATGGCGGCAACGTCAGCCTACGCCTGGCTCCGGAGGATGTGGCGCCCTACCATGGGGAATTCGCCTCCCGTCCGCGCACCGAGGCGCTGACCCAGCCGGTGCCGGAATTAGCCAACACCTATTTCCTGGTCACCGGCTCAGGCAAGTTTTTCCGCAATGTCCAGCTATCGCCGTCGGATAACCTGGTGCTGCTGCAGGTGAACGCCGCCGGCAGCGCCTACAGCATCCTGTGGGGCCTGGCCGCCGGCGGCCTGCCGACCTCGGAACTGGCATCGCATTTCCAGTCCCATGTGGTGCGCAAACAGGTCACCCAGGATGCCAACCGGGTGATTATGCATTGCCACGCCACCAACCTGATTGCGCTGAGTTTTGTGCTGGAGCTGGACAGCGCGCGCTTTACCCGCGAACTGTGGGAAGGCAGTACCGAATGCCTGGTGGTATTCCCGGATGGGGTGGGCATCGTGCCCTGGATGGTGCCCGGCACCGACGGCATCGGCGCCGCGACGTCGGAGCAAATGCATTCCCATTCGCTGGTGTTATGGCCCTTCCACGGTATTTTTGCCAGCGGCCCGACCCTGGACGACGCCTTCGGCCTGATTGATACCGCGGAAAAATCGGCGGAAATCATGGTCAAGGTCCGGTCGATGGGCGGTAAAAGGCAGACCATCAGCCGCGACGAGCTGATTGCCCTGGGACAGCGCTTCGGCGTTATGCCGATGGCCTCGGCGCTGGACGTTGAGTGAGGCAATGATCATGATCAGGAAGGCTTTTGTCATGCAGGTCAATCCCGACGCCCACGAGGAGTACCGGCGGCGTCATAACCCGATTTGGCCGGAGCTGGAACAAATCCTTAAGGCCCATGGCGCCCATCACTACAGTATCTTTTTGGACGAGCGGCGCCATTTGCTGTTTGCCAGCGTGGAGATTGAGTCGGAGGCGCGCTGGGACGAGGTGGCCGGTACCGAGGTATGCCGGCGCTGGTGGAAACATATGACCGACGTGATGCCGGCCAATGCGGATAACAGCCCGGTCAGCGAGGCGCTGCGGCCGGTGTTTTACCTGGAATAAGCCATCTGGAAACGTATTGGGGATAAGTTGCCTGGAGTGAATTACCTGGCGTTAGGATGGCGCACGGCCAGCAGCTGTTCAAACCAGCTTTCCAGTATGACCACCGCGGAGCCGGCGTCGACCCGCCCTTTGCTTAGCGCGCGGTAGCCGCCGCGCTCGAACAAATCGGCGCGCGCCTCGACGGTGCTCAGGCGTTCATCGTGCAGCACCACATCAAAACCGAAACGACCGTGCAGCCGGTTGGCGAACTTGCGCGCCCGCACCGTGAGCGGCTGCTCGGTGCCGTCCATATTCAGCGGCAGCCCCACGACGATCACGTCCGGCTGCCATTCCCGCAATAATTTTTCCACCTGTTGCCAGTCGGGAACGCCTTCCTGGGCCTTAAACGCCGCCAGCGGACGGGCGGTGCAGGTGATCTCCTGGCCGATCGCCACGCCGATGCTTTTAGTGCCGAAATCAAACGCCATCATGGTACGGTTGGTCATCAGGCGTGGCCCGCTTCGTTGGCGATATTGTGGATATCGATACCCAGCTTTCTGGCCGCGTCCCGCCAGCGCGACGCGATGGGCGTGCGAAACAGGATATCGCCATCGGCCGGGATGGTCAGCCAGGCGTTTTCCAGCAGTTCCTGTTCCAGCTGTCCTTTGTCCCAGCCGGCGTAACCCAGCGCCACCAGCACATCCTGCGGCTGCTGCGCGGTGCCGAGCGTTTCCAGCACGTCCTTGGACGTGGTGATCATGGTTTCGTCGGAGATGCCGATGCTCGAGCCAAATCCTTCGCAGGGCGTATGCAGGATAAAGCCCCGATCGTCCGCCAGCGGACCGCCGGCAAACACCGGTTTATCCAGGCGGATCGCCGGATCGCGTTCGGCGGGCATGATCTTGAGCTTGAGCAGCACGGTTTCGACGGTGAACTGCTCAACCGGCTTGTTGATGACAAGCCCCATGGCCCCGTCATCGTTATGCTCGCAGATATAAATCACCGAGCGTTTAAACATGGGGTCTTGTAGCGAGGGCATGGCGATAAGAAAGTGATGCTGTAAATTCATGCTGTCTTTTTTTAAGGTAATTAGTTTAATAAATAGGCGAACAGCAGTATGCGGCTAAACGAAAGATATGTCACTGGCTGCAAGCGAAATCCGCCCGCAGCCGGCGCAAAATCAGTTTTTGCCCGGATGTCCCAGGCGTTTCTCGATGGCGTCCATCAGCATACCGGTTATGGAGACGGGGAAGGCGGCTTCGATCTCCCGTACGCAGGTCGGGCTGGTGACGTTGATTTCCGTCAGCTTGTCGCCGATGATATCCAGGCCGACAAAAATCAGGCCCTTTTCTTTTAGCACCGGACCGACATCGCGGGCGATTTTCCAGTCGCTTTCGGTCAGCGGCCGCGCTTCGCCACGGCCGCCGGCCGCCAGGTTGCCGCGCGTTTCGCCCGTTTTCGGAATACGCGCCAGGCAGTAGGGCACCGGTTCGCCGTCTACCACCAGCACCCGTTTGTCGCCATCCTTGATTTCCGGCAGGAAGTTTTGCGCCATGCAGAAATGCTGGCCGTAGCCGGTCAGGGTTTCAATGATAACCGACAGGTTGGGATCCTCTTTTTTTACCCGGAATATCGAGGTGCCGCCCATGCCGTCCAGCGGTTTGAGGATGATGTCGCCGTGCTCGCGCCAGAAGGCGCGGATATGATCGTCGCGGCGGCTGACCAGCGTATCGGGAGTGTGGTGGGCAAACCAGGCGGTAAACAGCTTTTCGTTGCAATCGCGCAGGCTGCGCGGCTTATTGACGATAAGCGCGCCTTTATCTTCCGCCCGCTCAAGGATGTAGGTGGCGTAGATAAATTCGGTATCGAACGGCGGATCCTTGCGCATCAGGATAACGTCCAGGGAGCCCAGCTCAATGTCCTGCTCGCCGTGGAAGCTATACCACTCGTCATAGTCCTGTTTGACGGCCAGCAGGCGGGTGGAGGCGCGGGCTTCGCCGCCGCGCAGGTAGAGCGAGCTCATTTCCATGTAATGAATTTGCCATCCACGGCGTTGCGCTTCGAGCAGCATGGCGAAACTGGTGTCTTTTTTGATATTGATGGAGGAAATAGGGTCCATCACAATGCCGAGCTTTAACATTTGTTCTCCTTTACCCCAGATCGCCGAAACGCACCTGCAGTGCGGTGATGGCGGTGAGAGCTGTGGTTTCAGTGCGCAAAACACGGGGCCCCAGCTGGATTTCGGTGAATCCGTGGCGTGAGGTCATGGCAATTTCCGCGGAGGACAGGCCGCCCTCCGGACCAATCAGCAGCCGCACCTTCTCGACCGGCAGCGGCAGCGTATTAATACTGTGCGCGGCGCGCGGGTGCAGATTAAGCTTTAACCCCTCGTCCCGCTCCGCGCACCATTCTTCAAGTTCCATGGCTTCCCGGATAAGCGGCAAGCTGTTACGGCCGCACTGTTCGCAGGCGCCGATGGCGATTTTCTGCCATTGCTGGATTTTTTTGGCCAGCCGTTCGTTATCCAGCTTGACCCCGCAGCGCTCGGAAAACAATGGCGTGATCACATTAACCCCTAATTCAATGGATTTTTGAATCGTGAACTCCATCTTCTCACCCCGGGACATCACCTGGCCTAAATGCAACTGCAACGGAGATTCAATGTTTGCCGGGCGCGAGGCGATAATATTTACGGTGACGTTTTTTTTGCCGGCGGCGGCAATTTCCGCTTCGAAAATATGATTGCCGCCGTCGAACAGATGCAACGGCTGGCCTTCGGACATGCGCAGCACGCGGGTCAAATGATGCGCGGCATCGTCGTTCAGGGCCACGCTACCGTTGGCCGGGAGTGGTCCGGGATGATAAATACGCGGTATTCGCATGTTGGTATCGTTTTTATCCTGGTTGGACACGGCGCGCACCATGAGAAACAAAGTCATGCAAGCCGGTGTGCAAATTTGTCGGCAGTCCGCGGCGCGCATCTGATATCAAATTGAACCGGTACCGATTTTCATGGCCCTATAGTAGGCAGCCGTTTTACGACTGGCAAGCCCGCTGAATATAGGGGTTGGCATTGCCCTGTACCTTTTCGATGCGCCGGTTGCGCTCGCACTCCCAGGCGGTGACCGGATACTGCCGATCCCAAACCTCGAACAGCTGGGTTTGCTGGTTCGACAGCCTGAGGTGATAGCGGTCGCGCATATAAAAATAGGTCCGGGCAATGGCGCCGCGGGCGCGGGCGGGCGGTTCGGCCTGTTTATTTTTAAAGTCGATTTTCATGGCGCACTGGCCGTACTGGCCCTCGCCGCCGCGCCACTGGCTGTACTGGAAATTGCCCCGATCGCCGTTGACTTCACCTATCGCCGGCTGCAGGTTATGCAGATCGGTTTCCATCTGGCGATAGCCGGCGTCCCCGGCGCAGTTTTTGCGGCCGCCGTCCTGCCAGCACTGGTGCTGGTGGCCGAATTCCCAGGCCGGCACCACGTGCTCCCATTCGATACGGTTGGCGCGCAGGGCGCTTTTACGCACCTGGTAGCCGCATGACTCCAGGTCCGGCGTGCCTTTTTTTCCTTGCCAGCTTATCTTGCAACCACAGTAAAACGAACCCGGCGCATCCTGGTTGATTTTCACCGCCGCTGCTTTTGCCTGGCTGAAATTATTGATGTTTTGCGCCAGCGTGGCGCCGGAGGCCAGCATAAGGAAAAAAGAAAGGAACCAAATTATCGTACGCGGCATCGTCGGGTATTCACTAAAAGGAAAAACGCAGGGTAGCGAATCCCGGCGCTCCAGGCAAATCGAAGCGGCAAAAATGCCCAGGCAAGGCTTTTTTTTCGGAACTGGATGATAAAGCGATAGTACTTGATTAGGGAATGATCATTTCCTATATTGGTTGCTGGTGTAGCGCGATATGGAGAAATGATATGACCGACCCGAAACAAGCATCGGCATCGAAGAACGATCTGAGGGTGGCCGGGGCCGCGCCCGCTGCCCGCGCGGTGCGTGACCTGGCGGGATTTGAGCATCGGTTTGCCATCGTGGCGGGCACCAGGCTGCACTATGTTAGTAACGGAAGTGTCGTTAACGGAGATGTCGTTAACGGAGATGTCGGTAGCGGCAGTATTTCCCTCGGAAAGGCGGCTGGCGGGGATGGCAATGGCGTAACTATTCCCGGCGGGGAAACGTCCGCTGGAGATGACCGCGCCGTGCTGGTGCTGCTGGCGGGGTTCCCCGAAAGCTGGTTTGCCTGGCGTAAAGTCATGCCGCTGCTGGCGCAAACCTACCGGGTTATCGCCCTCGACTTGCCCGGGCAGGGGGACTCGGATCGGCCGCAGGGTGGTTACGACACCGAAAGCCTGGCCAACGCGGTGCACGGCTTGCTAAGACAATTGGATATCCGGCAATATTTCCTTGCCGGCCATGATGTCGGCGCCTGGGTGGCCTACCCCTACGCGGCATTGTTCGGCGACGAAGTGCGCGCGCTGGCGCTGCTGGATGCCGGCATCCCGGGCATAACGTTGCCCGACATGCTGCCCACGGCGCCGGAGCGGGCCTGGCGCACCTGGCATTTCGCCTTTCACGCCATTGCGGATCTGCCGGAAGTCTTGATCAGCGGGCGCGAACGGGAGTACCTCGACTGGTTCTTGCGGCGCAAGACCGCCAACCCCCAGGCTTTCAGCACTACGGATATCGACGAATACCTGCGCATCTTTAAACAAGACGGCGCGCTGCGCGCCGGATTGGCCTATTACCGGGAGGCGGCCGTCTCCGCCGCGCAGAACCGGCGGCTGAGCACGGGCGGCAAGCTGACGATGCCGGTGTTGGCAATGAGCGCCGACTATGGCTCCATTGCCGATATGGCCGCGCCCCTACGGGCTTTTGCCGTCAACGTCCAGGGCGTGATGATGCCGCATTGCGGGCATTTCCTGCCGGAGGAGCAGCCCGAGGCGGTGGCCCGCGAACTGGCCGGGTTCTTTGCCGCCGGGTGAGGGCGGCGCGGCGCCGTCATTCCACGACGTTTTCGGGATTATTATCCCCGGCAAAACGCAGCACATCGCCGCATTGGCGGCAGCGATACAAGGATTCGCCGCGCATGATGCGGTTATGGCGGCGCACCGTCAGTTCATGGCGCTGGCATCCGCACAGATAATGAAAAGTAGTGGTGCGCACCGTCGCCAGGTCAAAGCCGTGGGTGCGGTGGGGCTCGGTATGCAGCACGTTTTCCATCATCCAGCGCCATTGCTTGCCATGGGGCGCCACGCGGCCGAACTGGCGAAACACCAGCAGATGGGCCAATTCGTGCGGGATGACTTCGTCGATAAAGGTGTCCCGGTTGGCCAGCAGCAATACCGGATTGAGCCGGATTTCCCATTTGTCCAGCCAGGCGGTGCCCGCCGAGGTGCCGCGTTGCTGATAGTTCAGCACCGGTTCGGGAAAAGTGGTGTTGAAATAGTCCCCGGCCTGACGCAGCTTGGCGCGCAGGCATGACATAACGGCCTGGTGAAGGGCGATGGGGATGCGGTTCGGTTTCATATCGGCAAGATTAACCGGCCGGGTAAACAGATGCAAGTGACGCAATACGTTGGGGGAATATCAGGATGCGCGGTAAAGGAGCCGGGTATGCCGCCGGAAATGGAGGGCGGTTCTTGAGGGAGAGTAGCGGTGTGCCGATGAGCGTTGGGGCGGCGCAAGCCGCCCCGGCCCCGCCAACCGGCTATTGCGCCGGCTGGACAGGCTGGCGATTATTTGTCGCCGATGTCGCGCAGGCGTTTGCCGGTCATCAGATTGCGCTCGATATGTTCGAGCGAAATGTTCTTGGTTTCCGGAATCAGCCAGTAAGTCAGCAGGATAAACAGGATATTCAGCCCGCCATAGACCCAGAACGTATTGGCGTTACCCAGTACGTCAAGCATGCTAAGGAAGGTGGCGCCGACAATCATATTGGCGATCCAGTTAGTGGCGGTGGAGACGGTGATGCCAAAATCGCGGCCTTTCAACGGCTGGATTTCAGAGCACAGTACCCAAATCAGCGGACCGGCGCTCATCGCGAAACCAACGATAAACATCATCAGCATGATAACGGCGAAGTATTTGCGGAAGTCGGTTTCAACGCCGATATGCAGCAATGCGCCAAGTACGCCCATGCCTATCGCCATCACCAGGAAGCCCAGCTTAAGGGTCGGTTTACGGCCCCAGCGGTCAACCAGTCCGATAGCGATAAAGGTGGCCAGTACGTTGACCAGTCCGACGATCACCGTGCCCCACATTTGATCCGTGGTGCTGGAGAAACCGGCGATGCCGAATATTTTCGGCGCATAGTACATGATGACGTTCATACCGGTGAACTGCTGCATAACCTGCAGCAGGATGCCGAGATAAACCACCCGGCGGAAGTTGCTGTTATTGGTAAACAATGACCAGCCGCTTTGTTTCACCTTCAGGCTTTCACGAATTTCTTCCAGTTCTTTCTTGGCCTGCTCGGACGTATCGCGCAGCATGTTCAGAACTTTCTGCGCTTCGATATAGCGTCCTTTCGCCGCCAGCCAACGCGGGCTGCCGGGCAGGAACAGCACGCCGATAAACAACAGTACCGCCGGGATGGTAATGATGCCCAGCATCCAGCGCCAGGAGCCGCTATAGCTAAACGCGGTATCCGACAGGTAGGCCGCCAGTATGCCGATGGTGATCATCAGCTGATACATGGAGATCATGCTGCCGCGAATTTTTTCCGGCGCGATCTCAGACAGATACAGCGGCGCGGTGTATGAAGCGACACCCACGGCCAGGCCCAGGATGATCCTGGCGACCACCAGCAGTTCCACGTTCGGGGAAAAGGCGGAGCATAACGAGCCGATGACGAATAACAATGCGCCAATCAGCAAACTGTATTTACGCCCGAGCTTGGCGGAAAGCCAGCCTGAACCTACCGCGCCGACGGCGGCGCCGAACATCATGGAACTGACCACCCATTCCTGTTGATGGGCGGTAATTTGCAGCTCATCGGCCAGGAACGGCAATGCCCCGGCAATCACGCCGATATCCAGGCCGAACAGCAGGCCGGCAAGCGCCGCCATGAAACAGACAAAAAAGGTGATGCGGGCATGAGAGCTACCGGATCGGGGTTTGGCAGCGCTTATATTGGCAGTACTCATAGTACCTCCCTAAAAACTACTTAATTATTAATTATGAATGTTAAGTAAATGTATGAGGATATAGTGTGCGCTGGATCACAACTATGTAATCGTTTACACAGACTTATCCAGGTTTCACAGTATTTAAATCCGTAGCCCAGCCGCTTGCCAATCTAAAATTATGTTTTAGAAAGCTGTTGCGCGTCTAACCGGACAATATCTAACATATAGCTGAAAACGAAGCGGTAGCAAGATTATTTTTCAAATATTAAAGCTATTAACTCGATGATAATATTGATTTTATTTTCTTGTAATCGCTTTCAGAGAGTATAAAAAAAAACGGCGATCCTGAGATCACCGTATATTAGTGTAGACGAAGAAATGTCTGGTTGTGCGACTTATCTCACGCGGGTTTTAATCCGGCGGCGTCGCGCAGCAGCGCGGCTTTATCGGTTTTTTCCCACGGGAAATGTTCGCGGCCGAAGTGGCCGTAGGCCGCCGTTTCACGATAGATCGGCTGCAGCAGATCCAGCATGGTGATAAGGCCGTGCGGACGCAGGTCGAAGAACTCGCGTACCAGCTGGGTCAGTTTTTCAATGGAAACTTTGCCGGTGCCGAAGGTTTCGATAGTAATGGATGTGGGTTCCGCCACGCCGATGGCGTACGAGACCTGGATTTCACAGCGGTCGGCCAGGCCGGCGGCGACAATATTTTTCGCCACATAGCGGGCGGCGTAGGCCGCGGAACGGTCGACCTTGGACGGATCCTTGCCCGAAAACGCGCCGCCGCCGTGGCGCGCCATGCCGCCGTAGGTATCAACGATGATTTTGCGTCCGGTCAGGCCGCAGTCGCCCATGGGGCCGCCAATGACAAACCGGCCGGTGGGGTTGATAAAATACTTGGTGGTGGGCGACAGCCACTCGGCGGGCAGGACCGGTTTGATGATCTCTTCCATTACCGCTTCCTGCAGGGAACTAAGCGACACGTCCTCGGAATGCTGGGTGGAGAGCACCACCGCGTCGATGCCGACGATTTTGTCGTTATCGTAGGCAAAGGTGATCTGGCTTTTGGCATCCGGGCGCAGCCAGGGCAGGGCGCCGCTTTTGCGCACCTGGGACTGGCGCGCCACCAGGCGGTGGGCGTAGGTGATCGGCGCCGGCATCAGCACTTCGGTTTCATTGGTGGCGTAGCCGAACATCAGCCCCTGGTCGCCGGCGCCCTGCTCGAGCGGATCGCTGCGATCCACACCCTGGTTGATATCGGGCGACTGCTTGCCGATGGCGCTGAGCACGGCGCAAGAGTTGGCGTCGAAACCCATATCCGAATTGATATAGCCGATTTCGCGGATGGTGCTGCGAGTCAGTTCTTCTATATCCACCCACGCGCTGGTGGTGATTTCACCGCCGACCAGCACCATACCGGTTTTTACAAATGTTTCGCAGGCCACGCGCGCCTTGGGATCCTGGGCCAGGATCGCGTCAAGCACGGCATCGGAAATCTGGTCCGCGATTTTATCAGGATGTCCTTCTGAAACGGATTCGGACGTAAATAGGTGTTTAGCCATCGGTCTCTTTACCTTAACATACGGGTTAGGAATGACTGCGTAGCGCTGGGATTGAGCCATCAGGGAAAAGCGATTTTCTGATGATGGCGTTACGCGTCCTGCAACGTCCCGCGGAAAACGTCGTTAGCAGTAAGTAATAACATTAAGTAATAAATAGTTAAGTTACCCAGTTTAGATGGATTAACTTCTGGATGGCTATTCTAGGACACCCGCTTGCCGAATTACCAGCAATTTTTTTGCGTTGTCGCCCAAGCGCAGGCCGTACCGGCACCCGATCGTGCGGTATACTGCCCGGCATTGATTTAAATTTTGCTTTTTTGCGGGGCAGGCTGTATAAATTCGCGCGCATGAACCGCGGTATGTGAAGGTCTTTCATTTACATCCGGTAACTTTTTATCTGTCCCGGCACGGCATAACCCGTCGGCAGTCGGAATTTGTGGGAGGTGGCACAGTTAATGATTTGTAATTCTCCGGTCATTCCTGACCGCACTCTTGCCTGCCCGGCATGTCCGGCGCACCCTGTTTCTCCAGCATTCCCGCTATTTCCACGCCGATGTTGCCCGCCAGGCTGTCGACATCCGGGCGCGACCCAGGATTCCAGGGCCGGCCGATCGTTTACCCTAAACTGAATCAGGGCTATTCGGCCTTTCATGCGGACCCCGATTAGGGGTATCCACCACCCTGTCTCACGGAGTTCATCAAGGTGTTTTACAATTACTGTACCGATGTACCGGATGCAGATTGCGTCCGGCGGCGTTTATTGCCGTTGGCAGGCTGCGGGCTAGCGCATAACAACCATGCCACCGACGGTGGTGTCCACGCTCTAACATTGATGAACGGGAACGCCAACGTGAACCCCGGGAGAGATTTACATCATGTCTGATGATCAAAAGTACCAAGGGTCGCACCGGGCCGGACCCCATGAAAACTTGCGTTCCATGCAGGAGGTAGCCATGAATGACAGCGATGCCAGCAAAATGATGCGCACCTACAATGTCGCGTATTGGGGCAACAACTATTTTGATGTCAATGAACTGGGCCATATCAGCGTTTGCCCCGATCCCGATTTTCCCGAGGCGCGGGTCGACCTGGCGGAACTGGTCAAGGAACGGCAAAACGACGGGCAACGGTTGCCGGCGCTGTTTTGCTTTCCGCAGATCCTGCAACACCGGCTGCGTTCCATTAACGGCGCCTTTAAGCGCGCCCGTGAATCCTTTGGTTACCAGGGCGACTATTTCCTGGTTTATCCCATTAAGGTAAACCAACATCGCCGGGTGATTGAATCCCTGGTGAATTCCGGCGAGCCGCTGGGGCTGGAGGCCGGTTCCAAGGCGGAACTGATGGCGGTGCTGGCCCATGCCGGCATGACCCGTACCGTGATCGTCTGTAATGGTTATAAAGACCGTGAATATATCCGTCTGGCGCTGATCGGCGAAAAACTGGGCCATAAGGTCTATCTGGTAATTGAAAAACTCACTGAAATCAAGCTGGTGCTGGAAGAAGCCGAGCGCCTGAACGTGGTGCCCCGCCTGGGCGTGCGCGCTCGCCTGGCTTCGCAGGGCTCCGGCAAATGGCAATCCAGCGGCGGCGAAAAATCCAAATTCGGGCTGGCGGCGGTCCAGGTACTGCAACTGGTGGAGCTGCTGCGCAGCAAGGGGCGTCTTGACAGCCTGCAGCTGCTGCATTTCCATTTGGGTTCCCAATTGTCCAATATCCGCGATATCGCCTCGGGCGTGCGGGAATCGGCGCGCTTTTATGTGGAACTGCACCGTCTGGGCGTCAATATCGAATGTTTTGACGTCGGCGGCGGTCTGGGGGTCGATTACGAAGGCACCCGCTCGCAGTCCGACTGCTCGGCCAACTACGGCCTGAACGAATACGCCAACAACGTGATTTGGGGCATCGGCGACGCCTGCAACGAATACAACCTGCCGCATCCGACGGTGATTACCGAGTCCGGCCGCGCGGTGACCGCCCACCATACGGTACTGGTGTCGAATGTCATCGGCGTGGAGCGCAACGAGTTCAGTGAACCGCTGCCGCCCGCCGAAGACGCGCCGCGCCCGCTGGAAAGCATGTGGCAGACCTGGCAGGAAATGCAGGAACCGAAAAACCGGCGCTCGCTGCGCGAATGGCTGCACGACAGCCAGATGGACCTGCACGACGTCCATACCCAATATACCCACGGCATGCTGGATCTGACCCAGCGCGCCTGGGCCGAGCAGCTCTACCTGAATATCTGCCGCATGATCCAGACGCAGCTGGATCCGAGCAACCGGGCGCACCGGCCGATTATCGACGAACTGCAGGAGCGCATGGCCGATAAGCTGTACGTCAACTTCTCGCTGTTCCAGTCGATGCCGGACGCCTGGGGTATCGATCAGCTGTTCCCGGTGCTGCCGCTGGAAGGGCTGGATAAACCGCCGGAAGGCCGCGCCGTGCTGCTGGATATTACCTGTGATTCCGACGGCACCATCGATCATTACATCGACGGCGACGGCATCGCCACCACCATGCCGATGCCGCCGTATGATGTCGACAACCCGCCGCTGCTGGGCTTCTTTATGGTGGGCGCCTACCAGGAAATCCTCGGCAATATGCATAATCTGTTCGGCGACACCGCCGCGGTGGACGTTTTTGTCTTCAAGGACGGCAGCGTGGAACTGAACGAATCCGACGAAGGCGATTCGGTGGCCGATATGCTGCAGTATGTTCAGCTGGATCCGGCGGTGCTGTTGACCCGTTTCCGCGATCAGGTCAAAGAAACCGATCTGGACGCCGCGCTGCAGGCGGAATTCCTCGAAGAGTTCGAGGCCGGCCTGTACGGTTACACTTACCTTGAAGATGAATAAGAAAGGACCGACTATGAGCACCCTGGGCCATCAATACGATAATTCCCTGGTTTCCAATGCCTTTGGCTTTTTGCGTTTGCCTTTGGAATTTAACCCCTACGACAGCGATGCCGATTGGGTGATTACCGGCATTCCCTTCGATATGGCCACCTCCGGCCGCTCCGGCGGCCGCCACGGCCCCGCGGCGATCCGCCAGGTGTCCACCAACCTGGCCTGGGAAGGCTGCCGCTGGCCGTGGGACTTCGACGTGCGCCAGCGTTTAAAGGTGGTCGACTGCGGCGACGTGGTATTTGATTTCGGCGATGCGCAGGACCTGAGCGATAAGCTGCAGCAGCATGCGGAGCGGCTGCTGGCGGCGGGCAAACGCCTGCTCTCCTTCGGCGGCGATCACTACGTTACATTGCCGCTGCTGCGCGCCCACGCCAAGCATTTCGGCAAGATGGCGCTGGTGCATTTCGACGCCCATACCGATACCTACAGCAACGGCAGCAGGTTCGATCACGGCACCATGTTCTATCATGCGCCCAATGAAGGCCTGATCGATCCCGCCCGTTCGGTGCAGATCGGCATTCGCACGGAATACGATCGCGATAACGGCTTTACGGTACTGGACGCGGCGCAGGTCAACGACCGTGGCGTCGACGATATCCTGGCCCAGGTGAAACAGATCGTCGGCGATATGCCGGTTTACCTGACCTTTGATATCGACTGCCTGGATCCGGCGTTCGCGCCCGGCACCGGCACGCCGGTGATCGGCGGCCTGACAACCGATCGGGCGCTGAAGCTGTTGCGCGGCCTGCAGCCGCTCAACATCGTCGGCATGGATCTGGTGGAAGTGGCGCCGGCCTACGATCATTCGCAGATAACCGCCCTGGCCGCCGCCACCCTGGCGCTGGAAATGCTGTATATCCAGGCGGCCAAAAAAGCGCGGTAAACCCTGAGCGGGCAGATGGGATACCCTTTAGGGTTCCGCCAGCCATGCCCGCGGATCCGGAGATCCTCCTCCGGACCCGCATCGGCTCCCCGGCATCAACCCGCCCGCATTCCCGCTATCCGCGCGCCTGAAAGACCGTCTTTATTCCCTCAGGCGTTGCGCGCCAACGGCCTTGCCCGGGTTTATCTGCCCGCCGCGATACGATCGCGAATGTGCTGCGCCCGCGCCTCGGACGTCGGGTGGGAATCAAACATGCCGCCCCCCTGGCCCTTTTCCAGGCTGGCCAGCTTTTCGAAGCTGGTCACCAGGCCCTGCGGGTCGATATGGCGTTTTTTCAGTAAATCGAACGAGTAGTCATCCGCTTCGCTTTCCTGGCGCTGGGAAAACTGCGCGCCCACCAATGCCTGCCCAAGCTCGCCCAACTGCGACTGCGATAACGCCGCCGTGACGCCGCCCACCGACGTGGCGGCGGTGCGCGCCGCGGTGGTGGCATAGGCCAACTGCATTGCCTTGCGGCTATGGCCCAGGGCGACATGGCCCATCTCATGGCCGACCACCGCCTCCACCTCATTATCCGTCATCAGATCCATCAGCCCGCTGTAGATCCGGATGCAGCCGTTGGCCATGGCCCAGGCGTTAACGTCTTTGGTCAGGTAAACCTTATAGTCGGCCGGCGTGCCGGCGATATTATCGCCCAGCGCGGCGGCAACGGTATTCAGGCGTTGGGCATAGGGACTGCCGGCGGGGGCGATTTGCGCTTTCTGGTCCATCTGCGCGCAGGATTCGGCGCTCAGCGTCTTGACCTGGCTATCGCTCAGGGTGGCCGCCACGAACGCCTGGCCGCCGGATTGCATCAGGGTATTTTGGTCGATGTTTTCACAACCGGTAAGCAGGCTGATGGCGATTATTCCCGCGCCGGCCCAGGGCATTAAAGATGAGGTCATTTTTTGTTTTCCCATAAGATATTAAGAAAAATTGTGAGACTGTTAACAGATTTTATTGCCGGGGCGATGCCTTTTTCCCCGTCGGTCCGTGTTGCCGCTCAGTCAGCGGATTATCACCTATTTATCGCGCATTCCCACATATACAATTATGGCCGTTTTAAGGTACATTTATCGATATTTTTCAGAGTCTCTGAAGTTAAGTGATTGATTTTATGATGGCTTGGTCAACGAGACACTATTCAATCCGAAACGGAGTAATTCATGACATCCCGAAAAGAGCTGGCGAATGCCATCCGCGCGTTAAGCATGGACGCGGTACAAAAAGCCAAATCCGGTCATCCCGGCGCCCCCATGGGCATGGCGGACATTGCCGAAGTGCTGTGGCGCGACTATCTTAACCATAATCCGTCCAATCCCAAATGGGCCGATCGCGACCGCTTTATCCTCTCCAACGGCCACGGCTCGATGCTGCTCTACAGCCTGCTGCACCTGACCGGCTACAACCTGCCGATCGAGGAGTTGAAGAACTTCCGCCAGCTGCATTCCAAGACCCCGGGCCACCCTGAATACGGTTATACCGACGGCGTGGAAACTACTACCGGCCCGTTGGGCCAGGGTATCGCCAACGCGGTGGGCATGGCGATAGCCGAGCGCACCCTGGCGGCGCAGTTCAACCGTCCGGGCCATGAGATCGTCGACCACCACACCTATGTGTTTATGGGCGACGGCTGCATGATGGAGGGCATCTCCCACGAAGTCTGCTCGCTGGCCGGCACCATGCGGCTCGGCAAGCTGATGGCGTTCTACGACGACAACGGCATTTCCATCGACGGGCATGTGGAAGGTTGGTTCAGCGACGACACCGCCAAACGCTTTGAAGCCTACGGCTGGCACGTGGTGCGCGGCGTTGACGGCCACGACGGCGATGCGTTGAAAGCGGCCATCGACGACGCGCGCGCCGTGACTGATAAACCGTCGCTGCTGATGTGCAAGACGGTGATTGGCTTCGGCTCGCCGAACAAGGCCGGTTCCCATGAAGCGCACGGCGCGCCGCTGGGCGAGGCGGAAGTGGCCGCCACCCGCGTGCAACTGGGCTGGAACTACCCGGCGTTCGAGATCCCGCGGGATATTTATGCCCAATGGGATGCCAAAGAAGCCGGCGCGGCCAAAGAGTCCGCCTGGAATGATAAATTCGTCGCCTACCAGCAAGCCTTCCCGGCGCTGGCGGCGGAATTCATCCGTCGGGCCGAAGGCCGCCTGCCGGCCGACTGGCGGGCGAAGAGCCAGGCGTATATCGAAAAACTGCAGGCCAATCCGGCCAATATCGCCAGCCGCAAAGCCTCGCAAAACGCCCTGGACGCCTTTGGCCCCGACCTGCCGGAGCTGCTGGGCGGCTCCGCCGACCTGGCGCCGAGCAACCTGACGATGTGGGCCAAATCCGTCTCCCTGGGCGATGATCAGGCGGGCAACTACATCCACTACGGCGTGCGCGAGTTCGGCATGACGGCGATAGCCAACGGCATCGCGGTGCACGGCGGTTTTGTGCCCTATACCGCCACCTTCCTGATGTTCGTGGAGTATGCCCGCAACGCGGCGCGCATGGCGGCGCTGATGAAAATCCGCTCCATCTATGTCTATACCCATGACTCGATCGGCCTGGGCGAGGACGGCCCGACGCACCAGCCGGTGGAACAGCTGGCTAGCCTGCGGCTGACGCCGAACATGCGCACCTGGCGCCCGTGCGACCAGGTGGAATCCGCCGTGGCCTGGCAGCAGGCCGTGGAGCATGCCACCGGCCCGAGCACGCTGGTGTTCTCGCGCCAGAACCTGGCGCAGCAGACGCGTAGCGCGCGGCAGCTGGCCGATATCGCCCGCGGCGGTTACGTGCTCAAGCAGTGCGATGGCCAGCCGGAGCTGCTGATTATCGCCACCGGTTCGGAAGTGGCGCTGGCGGTGTCGGCGTGGGAAACGCTGAGCGCCGAAGGCCGCCGGGTGCGGGTGGTGTCGCTGCCGTCGCCGGAGGTGTTCGACCTGCAGGACGCGGCGTACCGTGAAGCGGTGCTGCCGAAGGCGGTGAGCGCGCGGCTGGCCATCGAGGCCGGCATCGCCGATTACTGGTACAAGTATGTGGGCCTGAACGGCGCCATCGTCGGCATGACCAGCTTCGGTGAATCGGCCCCGGCCGAGGAGCTGTTTGCGCTGTTCGGTTTTACCGCCGAAAACGTGTTGGACAAGGCGCGCACGCTGCTGGCGTAAGCCATAAAGGCCGTCTTGCCCGTCATGAGCGCAAGCACGACTTTTACATCCATTAAGTCACTCTGCGGAGTGCTCAAGTTTGCTCTCGAGCCCCATGTTCCCCATGGGGCTTATTGTTAAGCGACCGAAGGTCGCGTTCGCGGTGGGTAAAGCGCTTGCTTCAACCTGCCGCTCATACTTTTCGCTGCCAGCCAGCCACGACGGATTTACCTGCCGCAGCGCCTGCAATTGCGAATCCGCCAGCGTGGAGGTCAATGGCGCCACCGATGCCATCAGGCTGTCCCGGTCCGGGTTGGTATCCAGCGAATAATGCCCCCACAACAGCAGGCCGCCCGCCAGTAAACTCATCATTACGCCGGCCGAGAACGCTTTCCACGCCGTAGCGGGTGCCGGCTGTGCAGCGATCGCCGCCACCTTTGCCCCGGGGACCGGCGGGACGACATACACCCACTTTGTACCGACCTGTTGCGGCGTCCCTTTGGCCAGATTATTCGCGCGAAATTCTGTCCTGGCCACCAGATGCGGCGAGCAGGCGGATAGCGCGACACCCGCTCCGGTACCTGCGGCATTAGGGTCTGCCGGGTCACTGTTTTCCAGTTTTATCGCGGCGTTATGCAGTTGGTGACGCAGTTCGTCCATCCGGCTTGCGTGTTTCAGGTCCAGGCGCTGCAATACCCTTCCAAGCGAGGCGAGATAGTGTTCCGCCTGATAAAGGTGAGCCAGGTCGGCATGGCTGAACGTAAAGGCGCGCATCACCTGCTGCAGGCGTTTACTCAGGCCGCTGATGATTTCCATGCGCGCATCTACCTGTTGCGGCCATACCGCCGGCCACTGATGAGTCAACAGCGCTTCCAGTATCGCCAAGCCTTCATTCAGTCCATGCAATGCGTCCAAATGGGTGCGCGCAAGTGTGTACCAGGCGGCGGTCTGTAATTCCGCGCCGTTTTGCGCAAATAACGACAGGCAGTTTTTTTCGGCGTGATGCCAGTTTACGTCCGGCCGCGCTGGATGCGTCAGTTTATTCAGCTCAGCGCGCAGTGCGGCATAATCGGGCAACGCGCGCGGGTCGCCGCCGGTTTTCAGTCGGCGTTCAGGTAAATGGGGCATGGGTAAAGGTTTTCCCGGAAACGGCCTGGTGTCGGCCTTTTTAATAATGTTGTGCCTGGTTCATAAAATTCTGTTGTTTCAGGTGATGGATAAGCACCCGGCCTTCAGGCATAAATTGCGTGCCGTAGCGGACCAGTCCCACGCCTTTCAGTTCGGCATCAATGGCATAGCGCAGTTCTCCCGGCATGCTCTGTTCAAGCAAAATCACCTCGATGCGCTTCAGGCGCGGTTCATATTTAAGCAGCACGCCGGAGAGCGCGCGCATCAGCTGATGCGCCGTTCCCGGCATCCCCTGCAGGATCCGGGTCATATCGGGCAGGCCGTAATCCGGCAGGTGGGCCAGGGTTCCGGCGCGGGCGTTAAGAATACGCTGCATATTATCCAGCACGGAGAGCACGACCTGCTCTTCCCCGCTGACCGCGTGCACTTCCAGCCCGCCGGTAAAATTCCCGAACAACGTCTCGTAGAGCGACGGGCTATGGTGATGGTCGGCCATGGCATCAGTCCTTTTCCGGTAACAACGTCAATACCTGCGCGTTCAGTTCAATCCGCCGCGGCGTATCGGGGGTAAGGTCTTCGCGCGCGAGCACCACGCGCCAGCTGTTATTAGCGGTATCCGGCGCCAGGAACATCGCCGCCACCGCCACGAATTGCGCGCTTTCTTCCATCGGCATATCCACCGCCACCGACTCGCCGGGGCGTACCCGGATATCTTTCTGCGCGACCAGATCGGATTTTAACGCCTGGCTGTCGTTGGCGAATAGCGAGGGATAATCACTGCTGTCCAGGGTTTTCCGGTCCTTCAGCTGATAAATACGCACCACGGTGGAAAGCGCCGCGCCGCCGTCGTTGTTGTTTACCGCCTCCCGGGCGCTGATATCCAGGTGCAGGGTTTTCACCTGCTGATAAAAAATGGCTTTGGCCACGGCCGCCGTGCCGTCGGTGACTTTCTGCGTCAGGCCGCAGCCGGCCAGGGTGGTGGTCAAAAACAGCGCCGGCAGGGCGCTGCGGTATTTACCAGCGATAATCGCCATACTCATCGGTTTCTCTCCGGTGAAAGTTTTCCTGAACACGCTGATAACGCCCCAGGCTGATAATAATGAAGTCATGGTCATGCTGACGAGGGATGAGAGCCTGACGACGCATGACGGCGGTGCGTCCCAGCCGCGCGCCGCTGAGCCCGGGCCGGCAGGACAGCGATGCGTCCGGCAGCAGCGAGCGGCGCAGGATTAACTGCAGCCGGAGATGCAGGCGGGCCCCCAGATAAACCTGGAGCAGCGCCAGCAGGTCCGTATGCAGTTGCCCGCCTGGCAACCATGCACGGGCTTCGTCCGGACCATCCGTGCTCAGCCGCAGCAGCGCCTGGCTATTGACCTCGGTTGCACAGGCGCCCATTACCGGACGTTGGGCGAGGCTGGCCGGTGACCGCGCATCCATCGTCAGCGGCCGGCGCAGTGGAATACGCAGCGGGTCATGGGGTATCACCTCCGCCCGGGTATCCGGCGCCAGCAGGCCAACCAGCGAGGCGATGCCCTCGGCCGTACGTCCGGGCAGGCGCATCGTGCCGGCCAGCGCCAGGAAGCGTGAGACCGGAGTGGCGATATTATCGGCGCACCCCGGGATGCCCAGGCCTGTCAGGCTCAGCAGGTATTGCGAGGTGGCATCCGTGCCGCCCGGCGCAAAGGTGGCCGGCCAGGAGTATTTACGCCAGATCCGGTAAAACTGGGTAATCAGCCGGTGGTTGAAGATATCCAGGAAGTCGCTGACGGCTTCATGGCCTTCGCGCCGCTGCGCGATATCATCGGTATAGGCCGTCGGCAGGGGGGATTGCACTCCGTAGAGCCCCATAAAGGTGACCCGGACCGTTGGCGGCTGATGGGGGTGTTCCGGCGGCTGCAGGGATTTCAGCTCGCCGGCCGGAAACCCCATGCCCGGATGTGGACGAAAGCGTACCGGTTCATGGCGAACCTGCCAGTCGCTGCCCGGCACCGGTTTATCCGGCCGGGTTTGTTCCAGTAACTGGCAGAAGCGGTAAAAATTAACGTACGGCAGCCGGTCGCCCAGTTGCGCCATCAGCCTGGCAGGCGTTGACTGTGATTTTCTTTCCACCGGATGCATTTTCCTTCAGGCTGGACAATCAGGGAGAGCTGGTTAAACAGATGGATGTCGGCGTACAGGGTAAAAAAACGGTTGAGCATTTCCCCGAACAGGTAGGTGTCCCCCTCGCCGGTAAACCCGTTCCCGTCAAGGGTGACTTCAATATCGATCCCCCGCAGCAGGAAACCTTTCTCAAACCGCTGTATCTGGTGATGCCGTACCTCCAGGATTGCGTCGAGCCGGCGGTTATTGAGTTCATCGCCTTGCCAGTTGTACAGTTCCAGCGTGCCGCGCAGCACCTCCGCGCTGTCCATCATATTGAGAAAGCTGGTGCCGAGGTGGCTCAGTACCCGCCAATGGAAACGGTCTTCCGCCGGCGGATAGGCCGGCAGGGTCGGCTTGCATAAATTGCGCACCTCAAGCGGGGTACGCAAAATTTGTTCGCAGCGATCCAGCAGCGTACTTTGCAACGCCCGACGCGGCAGCTGACCGTTGGTGCCGGTGACTCTCAGCGACAGGGTCTCATGCTCAACGCCGCGTTCCGCGTCCCACAGCCGGCCGCCGAGGATAAGCCAGGTATCGTGCAGGCCCGTTACGCCGCGCCGTACGCGCGTATGGTAATAACGTTCGGGGGCATGGCGGCGCTGCATCCCGCCTTGGTGGCGGAAACTGGTGAACGGCGCATACGCCGCGTCGCCGGTGCGCTGCGAGCCGGTCACGTTATCCACCGAATAAATTTCGGTATGCCCGTCCTGCAGGCGTCTGGGGCGCAGCAGATATTCGCTTTCCAGGCCGCTTATCACCAGCGGGTCGGCTTCGAGGGTAAAGAGATTAATCACCGGCACGCAGTGCAGGCGCAGGTCATCGTCGGTCACCGGTAAATCGCTTTGCCAGGGCGTGCTGAATACCACCTCCAGATCAAAATGGCTGATACCCGGCGGCAGCGTTACGCGCTCCAGTCCGTTGAGGTGCAGGAACATAAATTTTTCGCGGAAGGTGAAATATTCGAGCAGCAGCTGATAACCGCTGAACGCGCTTTCCCCTTGCGGCCACAGGCGGTCGTCCGCGTCAAAGCCCGCCGGGGAAAACCAGCCGTCAATCCGGCTTCTGTCCGCCTGGCCGGCCGGACGCAGGTAGATCGCGGCCTGCCGTCTGGTCAGCATCAGATGCAGGGCGCTGGAGACCGGCGCGTGCGCCGCCAGATACAGACTAAGACGATGTAAATTGACCTCCGGCCGGTCGCCCAGCCCGCCACAGGCAAAGCGGATGCGCAGCATGGAACGGCCGTCCGGCTCCGTCGTCATCATCACCCTAGCTATTTTCAGCGGATTCAGCACCGTCTCCCGGGTGGTGCGGTACTGGCAGACGGTGTTTTTCGGCCCCACCGGCTGTGAATAGACTTCCAGCCCGGCCGGTACGGCTTCAGCCATTTTCATGGCGGCCACCTCCGGCAGCAGCTCCACTACCGCCAGCGACGGGATGGTACGCAGGTAATGCGGCCAGAGCTGGCTGACCAGCCCTTCAGTGAACTCCGGCAGGTCATCATCAATCTTTTCACGCAGCCGCCCCACCGAGAAGGCAAAACCTTCAAACAAGCGCTCAACGTAAGGGTCCGGCGTGCCGGCCTTATCCAGATCCAGCGCCGCCGCCCGGTCAGGGTGGGTTTGCGCGAACTCTTTTGCCGCCTCGCGCAGATAGCGCATTTCGGCATCGAAATAGCGCAGGGTTAAATCGTCCATATCTTCCTGTTTCTGATGATGTTTTTTATTAACCGCATAGCACCATCGCCCGTGCCGGATCAATGGCGATTAATCCCGCGAGCAGCTGCTCCATGTCGGGCAGCAGGCGGGTTTTATCCGCTTCGCTGCGCCCGGCTTTTATGCGCAGCATCTTCAGGCGGCGGGCTTTGACCTCAAACAATAACGCCGGCTCCCAGCGCGCCAGCGTAAGCGAAGCGGCGTTATCGTCCAGTTCGTCCAGCAGATGGAGCGCCAGGTCATTACGGCCGTATTGCTCGGCCACGCGCGCCATCAGCAGCCTTATCAGCCATTGGTTGCGCGGCGTGGCGGCGCCGGGCCGCCGCTGCAGCCAGCCCAGCGCGGCCTCGGGGCCGTCGCTGTCGGCAAGCGCGATCGCTTCCGGCTCCAGTTGCATGATGTCGTTGTCTTCGTTTGTGGCGGCCGGGGCGACGCTATCATCGCCCCAGCCGATCCGGCTATCCAGCACTTGCCGGTTAATCCAGTTCAGAGTCACCTCATCGGCGAAGGGCGTGCCGTCGTTAAATGCCAGCGTTTCCAGCCCGGGCAGGCGCGTCAGCAGCCCCTTCAGGTTTTGCGCGATGATATCGGCCCACGTGTCGTGCGGGGGAGCTGCCCGGCTCAGGGCCTGGTGAAGGTACCATTGCAAATCCAGCCAGAGATGACAGGCGCCGCGTGAAAACAGGCTGTCGCCCTGCTCCAGCAGTTCCAGCCAGCTTTGCTGCAGGTACAGGCGTTTAAGCAGCGCGCGCTGGTCCGGTTTTGGTGGCTCGATCCGGGTACGCCCGTCCGCCGCCAGCGGCGGCAACTGGTGCAGGGTGTCGTGACGCACGCTTTTCATCAGATGATGGGCTGCCAGCCAGCCGTCCGGCTGACCGCGCAGATATTTGGCCAGCCCGCGAACCTGTTCAAGCAATTCCCGTCCCGAGGTGATGGCGGCGGCGCCGTTTTTACCGGCGGATGACTGACCGCCGTCGGCGCCGGCATTCTGCGGCACCACCGCATCCGGGCCGCCGGATCTTTCCAGCCGGATTTCCAGGGCGCCGTATAGCCCCCCCAGACAGGGCCGGGTACCATCTTCGGACCCTGCGGTTATCCGTTCGATTAACAGCAGCGCGCCGACAATGCGCGCCAGGTCATCCCCGGCCACTTCCGGATAAAGAGACAGGCTGTCCAGTACCCGCTGTCCCGCCAGCCACTCCAGTGCCGCCCTGCGGCTGCGGCTGCGCCGCGGATGCAGGGCGCCGCCAAAATGCTCCAGCAGCCCGGCCAGCAGTTCCAGCCCGTCGGCCAGTCCGTTTTCGCCATCGCGCCGCAACCGGGCCCAGATGTAATACGTGGCGACACGGATATCCTTGGTGGTGCCGGTGAGCAGCTTTTCCGCCAGCCGGCAGATAAGATCGGTATCCGCGCCGGAGAGCTTATTCACCTCCTCGCGCATTTGCTGGAAGTTGTCGTCATAGCCGGGGTCCTCGCCGGTGGGGGATGACGTGGCAATGGGCCTGAGCCAGTTTTCCCACCGGGCGATTTGCCGCCGCGCGGTATGTTGCAGAGCCTCGGCGTCCGTATGGCAGGCCAAAAGCAGGGATTGCAATGTCGCCATCAGTCGTCGAACTCCCCATGGTCTGTGGCTGCCTCTGCCGCGTTATTCACGCGGAATATCCGCGCGGGAAGCGTGAAGTTGCGCAGTTTAAGCAGGGCCAGCGGGCCTTCGCCGGCTTCGGTGCGCAGGGTGTAGTTAAGCGAGCGTCCATCCGGCGCTTTCCAGGCGAGGCTGAAGCTGCTGCCCACGCCCGGATAGGGCGTGACGCCGGCTTTATCCAATAAGCGTATCCAGCCCCAGGCGCCCGGCAGGTCCGCAAACTGGCGCGTTCCCGCCTGCGTGCTTACCCAGCTTAAACTGGCGCCCGGCGCTTCGGTATCCGCCGGCCAGGCAAAACGCTGCCATGCCGGTATCTGGTTAACATAGGTAAGTTTACGGCCATCGACGGTCAGCTTGGTTTCCATAACGCCCGCCGCCGTGCCCGGGCGTAGTTCAAAATGCAGGCCGGCTTCGCCGGTGGTGAATACCACATCGGCAAGGTGGCTGAGCAAATTGACGGCATTCAGGAATGCCGGATCAAAAGCCAGGCCCTGGGCGTTAATGCTGTCCGGTACCCAGCGGCTTCCCTCTTTATGCAGCACGCCGCCCAGCCGGGTCTGCAAAAAGCGTGTAATGCGTCCGCTGTCGGCATTCAGGTATTGGGCCAGCAGAGGCAATGAAGCTTCACTGCCGACGTTCTTAAACGGATAGCGTCCACCGAAGGTACTGTTCCAGTCTTCCACGATGGCGGCCCGCCATTGCGCGTTAAGGCTGGCGGCGGCGGGCAACAGCACTTTCTGCCATGACTGTTCCATCGGCTGCACAAATACCGTCTGGCCGAACCCGCTCCACTCCTGCCCGAGGCTGGCCGCCACCAGACTGCCATAATCCCGGGTGGCGGTTAAATCCACCGATTTTCCCTGGAATACCGTTTGCGCCAGCGCCTGCGTCATCGCCTGCGGGTCAGCGCCGCCTGTCGCCTGCTGCAGCCGCAGGCGCACCTGGGTTACCCGCGTCAGGAACGTCCGCAGGCTGAGCGTGGTGCTTTCCTGGCCATCCATCAGGGCCAGCAGCGGCCCGAAGGTTGCATCCATGGGGCCGCGCGCTTCGGCCTGCTGGTCTATCGCGGGCTGCGCATCACGGTTAAACAGCTCTTTCGCCGACTTCACCAGCGAGTCCGCCAGCGCGCGGCCGGTCTGGCCGGCGCGGCCCTGGAAACTTAACGTGTTCATCAGCGCCACCAGGGGTGACTGGCGCACGTCGGCCATCAGCGTCAGCTGGTCAACGGCGTCGGAAAGGGTGACCGCCCGCCGCCAGCGCAGGCTGTTAAGAAAACCCAGCCAACTGCCGGCGAAGTCGGCAAAATAGCGCTCCGTTAACCGCGCCCTTAGCGCCTCCGGCGAGGTTTGCTGTGCCGCCGGCTGGGCGTGGTCGCTCAGTACCCAGTCCATCTCTTCCCGGCGATCGGCGACCGTTTTATCGATGGCGGGCTGAACGGCTTCCTCCCAGGCCTGGCGGGTAAACATCCCCGGCACCACCTCATCGGTGGTGAACAGGCGCGCGGCGTCGGTATCGCCGGTCATGTCGCGCAGCCGCATGTCGGCGTACTGATTTGCTATCCGCGCCAGCATTTTCTGGTAGAGGGAGGCGTCGCTGTTGCGCATGCCCATCTGGCGCACCAGCAGGGTACGCGCCTGGGACACCAGATTGTCGTCCGCCCGCAGGCGCCACTCCGGATGCCGCGCCAGATTGGCGGCATAAAACGCCAGCAGGGCCGGTCCCTGGCCCTGCCAGGCGCCGTCCGGCACGCCGTCGCGTCGCGGCCAGTCTTTCAGCAGCGCGGAAGCAAACCACCCGGCTTCCATGCGCCCGGAGCGCGTGAGCATCAGATACAGTTTCAGCTGGTTGTAGGCAGGATTAAGCAACAGGGCGCGTAGCGGACTGTCCGGCGGGAGCTGTATCAGCGCATTCAACCGTTGCGCAAGACGTTCCGCCGCCGCGTCCCGCAGCAACGGCAGGGCGCCGCGCCCATAACGCGGCCACAGCGCCGCCAGCAGAGGCTCATTTTGACTCAGTCCGAAACGGGCATGCCAGGGCACGCCATGCTGTGAACGGTACTGAAGCCGATCCAGGGTTTGCTGGAGAACAAGCAGTGATTCCAGCCGCATGGGCAGGGGCAGCTGCGCGCTGGCCGCCTGCCGCGCCTGTTCCCGCGCATTCTCGACCATATGGCGGTTCACCAGAAAAGACATCGCCATGCCGGCCGCCCACAGTACCATTAGCGCAACCGCCGCCACCCGCAGCGCCCGCCCCCAGGCAAACCCCGTTTTCCGGGCTTTCAGCCCGGGGGGTAAAGACGGCAGGGCGCGCAGCAACAGATCCCAGCGGTTGTCCCGCCCCCAGTGATGTTGCACGCTGCGGGCCGCGCCGGCGCTGGCGGGGCTGAACATCACCCCCGCCAGCGCCAGCGGACGGTACGGGTTGAGCAATATAGCAAGCGGCTCCGTCATGCCGTCGGGTCGCCGCGTCAGCTGGTCCGCCAGGCTTAGCAGAAAAAGATGCCGGGAATTATCGCAGGCCTGCTGCGTTCCCTGGGCGGCCAGAGCGGGGATCAGCTCCGCCAGGAGACGCGCCATTGCCTGTGGCCGGCAGCCTGGCGGCAGCAGGCAGCCCACCGGCTGGGTTATACGTCCCGGCTGCCCGCCCGCGCCGGCGTGCAGCGACCAGACAAACAGCGGCAAACGCGCGCCCAGCGCTTCGCAACGCACGCTCAGTGCATGGGCGAGACGGTCCATGGCATCGGCGCAAAGCGTGGGCGCGTTTTCCGGCACGCCCAGAGACAACGGCCGGTCAAGCGTCGCGGTCACCCATACCAGGCCATCCAGGGGACGACGGCGCAGTTTACGCAGCGCGCCCAGCCAGGCGGCATCGGCGTCCTCGTCCGGATCGCCGCCCCACAGCAGCACGGTGCCCCGATCTTCCTGCCAGTACTGGGTGGTCAGACCCGGGGCCAGTTGCTCCACCTCGGCGGTGCGACCGGTCAGCAGCAGGAAGCGGGCGTTAAGGGGCCATAGGAGACCGTAGTGGTGGCGCAGCGTCTGGCGCAGTGCATTAATAGAAGCATGATGTTTTGGCATGGGGGCAGAGACTGTTTTTGGCAATTCTGGCTGAAGCGGTTGCTGTCTTTTATTTTGTTGCCAACGCCACCAGAACGGCATTACGGTCAAGGTAATAAGCGCTATTGCAAATATTACCCCCCATAAGGACCAGATAACAGATGACGGTAGTCCACGGCTGTTCAGATGTGCCATATTCATATACAGGATAAAGGCAGAGAGTCCTGCCATTCCCGCGATAAGCACAAAATAACCCCAAAAACCAAAATGGGGTATATGCGATGTTTTACCGGTATTCATGAAAACAATTCCCTGGTGATTAAACACATCCATCCTGATGGTTGTGGCATTTGACTGATGATTAATTGATCCTTGGATGTTAAGTCGGCCGCTTCCGCCAGCATTGCCAGCGTTATGGCAAAAGACAGCTCTCCCGGCGGTCCGAAAGTGAGATCAATATAATGAAACGGCTGCTTTAGGGGAAGACGCCAGTGCCGTTTGTAAGCAAACTGTGCAATCACGGGCTGTGTTCCCTCTATTTCACCTGACAGCCAGACATATTCTGGCGGCCTTGTGTCCAGTCCGTTATAATTAAATAACATCTTTAGTTCTTCGTTAAGATTTTTGTGTTCAAGAGGCATCATGCGGCCTAGTCCGGCTAGGCATTGCAACTTATGCTGAGAAACATATTCTGGCGACGTAATGAGCTGGGCTGAAATCAGCTCACTGGATTTTCGTGGGATATGGCCAGGCCAGTGCTGTAAGCAAAGGATCATAGCAATGCTATTTTTATCTTGAATATCGAACAGATCGGATATAAAACTGACATCTGTCATGAACTCCGGTATTAAATGCCACTGTTTGTAAACAGCAGAAGCGACAGATTTCTGGTTAGATTCAGCAGATAATAAAACATAAATCGTATTAAGATGATTCCGATATCCAGGAAACTGTTTTTTTAGTAATAAATCAATATCAACTAAATACCCATCTACTTCCTGAGGCATTCCGGCAAGTTGTCTGCCCCTTTTGGGAAACATCGATATATCAGCCGGGTTTCCGATTAATAACTGCATGCCAGCTGATTCAGGGGACAATAAAACGTTACCGGCTATAGCCAGTTGCCTCCGGCTCCATTGTTTCCACCGTGTTTGGGTATGTTCTGTTTCACTTTTCCAGTATTGGGCTGCGACCCTGGATTGTTCAAAACGATTTAAAGTCACGCCGAACGCACACATCCATAATAATAGACCCGGAAGCACCCCATATGACAATATTTGCCAATAATCAGTGAGCTTACCGATAAATAGGGCAGTTAACGCTCCCGCGGTCAGCAATAGCAATAGAATAATAACCCAAAGGCTATAGCGAGGTGGCGATATAGGCGGTTGCGGAGGAATTTCAGGAACAGGCCAGGCCATAATTATGCCTCGATACTTTCTTCGGGCCTGGAGCTGATCACCCGGCAGCCACATTCACACCGACAATCATTCACTACAACGGCTCTCCCCTCATCAAACGTTGTGAGCGATCCTTCCGTAATGGCATTTGTGCCATGTTCAGGACAGGAAACCAGATCGCCCACCAGCGCTGCGTTTATACCGTTAAAAGACAGGGTGGATGAAGCTGTTTTCACATTTCCACCGTGAGTAGTTGCATCACCTAAACAAACAATACCAGACATAGTTCCTCCTGGGTTTTATTAGCAGAATAAAGCGACCGGAGATGTAAAAGCAGCAGGATTAATCAGAACGCGTTTGGCCGCAGACGAAATGTTCTGGTAATACGTTCCCAGATATCCACCAGTTGGGCGGTGTTGTATGTATCTGACACCAGGCTCGCATTATGCAGTTGAACAGAAAGCAGAGGGTGATGATAATCTGCTATTGTTTCATTTGCATTAAAAATGAAGCGATATCCATCAACTATATTGCCACGTACTTCTTGCTTACCTTTTATTAACCATTCCTCTGCATCCATATCAGGCAATGACACTTTTCCTTTGTGTAACGTATGGGAGTGGAGCTTATTAAGGACAGGCTCAATATCCCTGCGTCCCCAATCCAGAAGACTTTCATTTCTTTTTAAGTAATTATTGGTTTTAGCATAGATAATGATGCCAGACTGCTGAAAAAAAAGAGTGCTATCTTCCTTGCCTTTGCCTTTTCCATCAGCAATAAACCCATCAGGAATGCAGGTTCCGGGCTGTACGGGGATGCTATCATCTTCGCGCCCGCTCAGGCGGGAGATCAAATCATGCATCTCAGCCAGATTTTGGGGTTTGGTATTCGCCGTCGCTGGGTTGGCCTCATCACGCAAAAAAAAATCGCGTTCTTTAGTAAAACGCTCATCTGAATAATCTGTAATCTCGCTATGCATGATAAAAGCTACATCATTGGAAAATAAATGCCCCTCCAAAATACGGCCAAAACCCGGGACGCTTTCATTTTCATTGCGGTCAAATATGATGGCATTGTCCTTTAACCGATAAACCTGCTTAAGGAAAGGCTGATCTATTACTCTCACGGTATGGCCTTTTGCCAGCTCCTGTTCGCGCAGGCGAATACGCTGTTCAAATGCCGGACGGCTGATGCGTTTACTGGTAATACGCATCTCGTTAATTTTTGCCGAGTCATGGCGGGTATTAATAAACGAATCGGGCACCTCAAAGATATAACGGCCGACGCACTGCGCTTTGGTTTTGGTAAATAAAAAATCAATCATATTTTTTTCCTCGGCAGTCAGGGGTTGCACCGACGTATTGCGATATAAAAACCAGCACACAATGCCGGCAATACTTACTATGCCAATCAGTGCAAGCAGGTCCTTTAGCCGCATGGCGGCACCTCCCGCACCATTTTTACAACAGAATAAAGAGTGAATTTCATGGCAACGGAGAGCGTGCCTCCCATGGCAATATTGCCGGCGTTATAGGCGCCCTCGTGGTCAACATCGGTCGCCAGCGATCCACGCAGCTGGTGTAAAGCTATCTTACCGCCCTTAACCGGCACGGTACCGTCCCCGGGACTACCCGATGAGGTCAGTTCAAACGTTTTCCCGGTTGCCTGACGGTAAGTGGGAAACTGCAAAATAGGACGACCATACACCGGCCTTTGAAACTGGCGTTCCCGCCATATCAGATATTCGTCGGAGGGTTTTTTTTCGCTGGCGCCGTAAAAAATCCAGGTTTGGGGATGGTATTTATTGCTTAAACCTTCAATAAAATTCTTAACTTTGTTGGTAATTATTTTTTCAAATTTATTCCACTCTACCTCCGGCCTTCCACCTGAAATACCGGCATCATACAGTCGCCACCAATCGTTTTTATTTAAATAGATTTCAGAATAGGGATCGGACACCGGCCAGCTCTCAATTTTATTCCCGTTTTGTATTTTCAGCCAGCCGGGGCCATATGCCGTGCCCGGCAGTAATTGTAATGGCCCCGGCGATTGCGCCAGCACCGGCATCAGGGCCTCTGCGTTCGGGCCAATAACCGCGCCGACGATGCCACGTTCACCGGTTTTCATCCGCCGATAGGTGGCGGGTGAGCCAAGGTCGGGCATTACGCCATGCACGATACCCAGGATATTTTCCCGGCCCCCCATATTTTCAGAATAATGACGGGCGACCAGGCCCCCCATGGAGTGGGTTATCAGTATAACTTTTTCCATGGCCAGGCGCCCATGGTACATCCCCAAAACCTGGGCGATATAATCCCCTAAACGCGTTGCCGACTCCGCATTGGACTGCAGCCAGTTATAGCCGAATACATGCAGCGGGAATAAAAAATCGTAACTGTGCCTGACTTCAGGTTCAGTCAGACACTGTTCTTCCTTTTGAGCCTGTTCTACTCCCAGCTTTTCACCGATAAGCTGCTGGCGGGTGGTTAATCGCCGTGTTCCGTGAAAAAGATTATCGAGAAGGATATGCCCATCGTTAAGCATCAACTGCAGAATATGCAGCGATTCGCCATAGTTTTTGAAAAGAGCCGTTCCCCAGCCGCGCTGCTCCCTTGATGGGAACATGGTGCCTTCTTGTTCGTTAAAGTGGATGAACCCGTCGTTATCGATATCAGTATTTGCCGGATCGAGCAGCAGCTTTCTTTCTACGGCACCTTTTTTTATCCATTTTAACGCATCTACTCCCTGATAAAGATTAGCATGCCATATTCTTTTATCCTTCCCGTTTTTCAAGTTTGTACCCATTACCCCCGGCAAAAAAATCACCGGAATAACCTTATCCGCGACTTTTGGACAAACAGCCACCAGGTTATGGTCTGCCCTGGCATTGGGTATGTTATAATAAGGCCGCCCCTGCGTGTCATATTCTGGCAGGACTACCACTTCATTTTCGGTTAGCAGGGTCATGGTTTAGTCCTTATCGCTAAATTTTAGTTGACTGATTTCCACGCCCGCCTGTTTTTGCAATGTGCCTTTCCCATCCCGATCGGCTGATAATTGACGCTCACCGGCGTCGTCGGACTGTAAAAACATTTTCTGATTGGCTAAGGCAGACCCATCGTAGGGATGCACAGCTTTTGGCGTTACGCTAAAAGCGGCTTTTTCCCATTTTTGTGCCATTTCACTGGCGCTCTGACCGCCAAATTTTTGCCACACCGCCCCGCGCTGGATAATTTTGTCCGGCGCGCCGCTCTCGACTTCGCCATTACCTATGCGGATGTATCCACCACCGCTGACCAGCAGGATTTCCTGCTTAGCGCTTATTACTACTTTTCCTTCGCTGCTGCTGATACGTAGATCTTTGAGTGCATCGAGCGCCATTTCATCTCCCTGCGCCTGTATTTCTACTTTGCCCCTAGCCGCAAACAGCTTTATTCCCAGCTTTTGGGCAAACAAGCTAATCACGTCGCCCGCCGCTACGGTAAATTTCTTCAGAACGCTGAAATCGCTGTTCCCGCCGCTATTTACCATCAGGCTCCCACCCGCCGCCAGCTGGATATGTTGCGGCGTGCTCCCGGCAATACCCGCTGGGGCCGACAGCAAAAGGGCTGGATTTTTCAGCTCTTTAAGCGTGTCCGCCAGCATGTTTTTTTGGGTCTGTAAGTCAGCCAGCTCAGCTTTTGCCGTTTCGGCGGCGTTACATAATGCTTCAGTGAGTGCTCTGGCTTTTTCCAGTTGTGATAAGGCTTCGCTCATCGCCAGCATCCCACCCCCCGCGCCCGGCTGTTTATCCGCCGTGATAAACACCCCCGCCCCGCCCCGGATGGCGATATGCCTGTCGGTGCGCAGCTCCGCGCCTTCCCCCCGCAGCGTGCGGTCAGCGTCCACATTGTGGCCGAGGTTGAGCTGGGTCTTGCCGCCGTATTCGGTGCCGAGCTTGATATGCTCCTCGCCGCGTTTATCCTCCATGCGCAGCTTGTTGTTGGCCGGCGTGCGCACCACGTTGCGGGTGCTGTTGTCCTGCGTTACCGGGTCCGGATGGCGCGAGTCGTGCAGCGCGTGGGCGATATAGGGCCGGTCCGGGTCGCCCTCATGGAAGGCGACGGCCACTTCGGTGCCCTGTATCAGCGGGAAGTGCAGGCCGCAGGCGTCGCCGCCGTAGGGTTTGGCCAGGCGCAGCGGCATGCTCTCCTGGCCCGGCGTTTTATCGTCCCGGTCGGCGTCGAACTTGACCCGGTACAGCCCGGCCGCATCCTGCCAGGCGTAGATATCATGTTCTCTGGCGCTGGTGATACGCGCCGTCAGGGTGCCGGCGACGGTCGGGCGCGGCTGCAGCGGCGGGCGCCAGCAGCGGGTTTCACTGTAGGGCGCGGCGGTAAGGCCGACCCGCAGCGCTTCCCGGCGGCTGGCGGTCAGGGTTAGGCCCAGGGTCACCAGCGGCGAGCGCAGCAGCTCCGGCAGGGTGGAGGGCAGGCTGTTATCGGTGATGGTCAGCACCTGCCCCGGGCGCAGCGTGGCGTCGGCGCTGGTGCCGGTGACCAGGGTTTGCTGCGATAAAAAACGCTCATGGTCGAGGCGGGCGAAGAAGTTGGCGCTCTCGGTTTCAGGCGCGAATTTATCGCCGGTGGCGCGGTGGCGGGCCTGATGGTGATAGACCTCGCCGTAGGTGATGCCCTCGCCGTCGCCGCGGGTCATGTCCGCCGGCGCGGAATCCAGCCTGTTTTGCGCTTCGCGGTGGTTATAGTCCCCGGCCGTGACCGAAGCCGCCGCCACGTTATGGCGAATGCCGAGCGCCCAGATCGCCTCGGCGCCGCCGTCGTTCATGCCGGACGGGCTGTTGAGGCTAAGCGTTTTGCCAAACGGCCACGCGCCCTGGCGGTCGGCGAAATGCACCACTTCGCCCCGGGTGTCCGGCTGCAGGGTGAAGAAATAAAATATCCCCACCTCCGCCAGGAGGCGCTGGATAAAACGCAGGTCGCTTTCCCGGTACTGGTTAATCTGCTCGCGCTGCGGATAGTCCGCCTGCAGTAAAAACTCATACTGCCAGCCCTTGAGGCCGTGTTCGTCCAGTATCCGCGCCACCACTTCCGGCACCGAGAGATTGACAAAAAAACGGTGGGTGCGGAACTGACGGTCCAGCAGGGCCAGGAACGGCTGCAGGGTGAGTTCATACAGCGTCTGGTCGCGGGAGCAGGCCAGTCGCTGAAAGGCGGTCGCCACGCCGGTGACGGTTTTTACGGTGACCGGCGCGCGCAGGGCGCCCAGGACCGTCTCCGGCAGGGTGCGCAGGGTGAGGACGGTGGTTTTGCGCAGCACCCGCCGTGCCTGGATATCGGGGTCGGGACTGGTAAAACGGATGGTGTAGCGGTAGGGCTCGCTTAAGGCCTCATGGCCGGCGAAGTCTTCCACATCCAGCGGCGCGGCGCATTCCTCAATCGCCAGATGGTAGCGGTTCAGGGTGGGGCCGGCGGTCGCCAGGCTGTTCAGGGTGTCCGTGATGCTCATGCTGTTGTTTCCCCGCCGTCGAATATCAGGTCGGCGCCGTCCTGGCCGCTCCATGCCAGGCGCAGGCGCGCGGGCTTTTGCCCGGCGGAGAGGTACTGCAGTAACTGCAGGCTCAGTACCGGCAAAATCTGCTGGTTCAGCAGGCTGTCGATATTGCGCGCGCCGCTGTCGGGGAGCAGGCAGGCCGCCGTCAGCGCATCATAAAGGGTATCGTCGATCTCTGTGCTGAGGCCGTAATGGCGTTGCAGGCGCCGGCACACCTGGGCGAGTTTCATCGCCGCAATGGCGCGCAGGGCCGTTTCCGCCAGCGGGCGGTAGATAACGGTCTGAAAGCGGGCCAGCAGCGCCGGCTGGAAGTGGTCGCGCAGCATGGGGCGCAGCAGTTCCTGTAAATCACCGTCCGTGGCCTGGGGACGTTGCGCCAGCAACTGCATCAGGCGATCGCCGCCGAGATTGGACGTCATCAGGATAACGGTATGGCGAAAGTCGATTTCCCGCCCTTCGCCATCGCGCATAAAACCGCGATCGAACACCTGGTAGAACAGGTTCATCACATCGCGGTGCGCTTTTTCCACCTCGTCGAGCAGCACCACGCTGTAAGGCCGTTTGCGCACCGCCTCGGTGAGGATACCGCCCTGGCCGTAGCCGACGTATCCCGGTGGGGAGCCCTTGAACTGGGAAACGGTATGGGGTTCCTGGTATTCGGAGAGGTTAATGGTGATCAGGGATTTTTCACCGCCGAACAGCTGGTCCGCCAGCGCCAGGGCGGTTGCGGTTTTGCCCGTGCCGCTCGGTCCCACCAGCAGGAAAACGCCCTGCGGCCCGTGCTCCGACGTCAGGCCGGTTTTCGCCGCGCGCAGGCGCTGGGCAACGGCGGTAAGCGCCGCGTCCTGGCCGACAACCCGCTTTCCAAGCTGGGCTTCGAGGCGCAGCAGTTCCGTCTGCTCATCCTTGATTAAGGAGGAGAGCGGCACGCCGGTCCAGTCGGCGATAACGTCGGCCACCGTGCGGGCATCCACGTCCAGGCATAGCATGGCATGGCCATGTTGCAGGATTTCCAGCTGATGGCGTAGTGTGGCTATTTCCCCCTGGCGGTGGGCATCGGCACGGCAGGCCAGCAATTGCTCCGTCAGGGATTTTTCCGCGCGATATTGTGTTGCCAAGGCGGCCAGGCGTTCATTCAGCGCCGCCGTTTGCTGTTCAATCTGCGCCAGCCGCTCGCCGGGGGCGGTAGTGCCCAAGGCGATATCCTTTAGCAGGGCCTGTTGTTCCAGCGCCAGCGCGGCTATCGCCGCTTGCAGGCGCGCCTGGCCTTCAGGCAGGGTGTCCAGGCTCATGCGTACGCGGGCGGCGGCGGTATCGAGCAGGTCCACCGCTTTATCCGGCAGTTGACGGCCGGTGAGATAACGACGTGAAAGCGTGACGGCGGCGCGCACCGCTTCATCGGTGATATGCACGCCATGGTGCCCGGCGTAGCGGGATTTCAGGCCGCGCAGCATCAGGCAGGCCGTTTCGTCGTCCGGCTCATCCACTTTTACCATTTGGAAGCGGCGCTCCAGGGCGGCGTCGCGCTCAAAGTACAGCTTGTATTCGCTCCAGGTGGTGGCGGCAATGGTTCTGAGCTCACCGCGCGCCAGGGCGGGTTTCAGCAGGTTGGCGGCGTCCGCGCCGCCGGCCTGGTTGCCGGCGCCGATAATGCTGTGGGCCTCGTCGATAAACAGCAGTACCGGCGCCGGCGAGCGCTGTACGGCTGTAATAATGTCCTTCAGCCGCTGTTCAAATTCGCCTTTTACGCCCGCGCCGGCTTGCAGCAGCCCCAGGTCCAGCATGCGCACCGTAACGGGTTTCAGTCCGTCCGGCACGTTGCCCGCCATGATACGCAGCGCCAGCCCCTCCACCAGGGCGGTTTTGCCGACGCCGGGTTCGCCGACCAGGAGCGGGTTGTTTTTTCTTCTGCGCGCGAGAATATCGACCATCTGGCGGATTTCATTGTCGCGGCCGAAGACCGGATCGATCTTGCCCTGGCGGGCGCGGGCGGTGACATCCACCGTAAACCGGTCAAGCACGGCGGTTCCTGCAGGCGGTGTAACCGTTATGCCCTCTACATCATGGGTCCCGGCGCATGCATCGGGGGTAAGCGCGCGGCCAATAAATGCCACTTCATCTTGCGGCGCCGGCATTTGCCCGACGGCGCTTTCATCAGACTGTGCGTCCAGTAAAGGCCGCAGCCGTTCAATCTGCGTTTTCCCCACGCTGAGCAGCGGCCAAAGAGCGCCGCATTTTAGCAGCGATGCGTCAGCCACCATGGCCAGCAGCAAATGGTAACCGCGGATATGTGATTCGTTATTTTCCAGCGAAGCGGACAGCCACGCCTGTTTCAGTAACGCCTGCATACCGTCCGACAGCCGCGGGCGGCTCCTGGCCGAACGCGGCAGCGTTTCGAGATGCGCGAGTAAATCCCGCCATAGCGTATCCATATCCCACGCGTAGCGCCGGGCAATCCAGGTGATGTCCCCCTCACCGGCTTCCAGCAGTTTCAGCAGCCAGTGTTCAGGGGTGATTTCGGCATGCGCCCGGGTCTGGCATAGCGATGCGGCCGCTTCCAGCGTGCGGGCGCAGTAAGGATTAAGGCGTCGCAACAGGACGGCTGACTGATGTTCCATTTTGCTGCATTCTCCTGTTCAGGCACGCTACCGCCCCTGGCCGTATACCGATGCCCATAAGGTCTGTTGCCGATGGTTTTTGTTCAGTCCCCGCCGCGCGGACGCTGAACAAGAAAAGCGGGCGGGAAGCTCCCGTCCGCATGAGCCTTATGCTATTGCGCGTTCGTTCCAGGAATCGGCATGAATGATGTTGCCGTCTTTATAGGTCCAGGTAATTTTTTCGTATCTCAGTTCCACCCGTTCCTGGTGGTTGTGTTTTTCTTTCGTCGGGTCCTTGACGTCGTGCATCGCCGGATTGACCTTCACCACCTTTACGTTTTCCAGTTTGGTATTGAAGTACTCCACCTCCTGGCCGGCGTCGTTGATTTTGTACCATTTGAACTCAGCTGATTTCAGCGTCTGGCCGGTGGTGACCGCCTTGTACAAATAGGGACTGGAGGCGTCGGTTTCCTTGGTGAACAGGAACGGCGTGTGGACGCGGGTGCCGGTGAGTTTGCCGGTATTGTTATCGGTCGGGATATACAGGCTGTGTTCCTGCGCCACTACCTCGATACTGCCTTCACGCTCCTGTACGTCCACGGACCCTTTGATTTCCGCGCCACCGTCGTCTTTCAGCCACAGATAAACTGGAATTGCCATTGGATAGTCTCCATTCAGTTGTCGGTATCGCCACCATCCTGCGGTGACATTATTGTTGCGTCCGGTATCCGGCAGGTATCGGCCTGCGGCACCAGACTGATTTCAACACGCCGGTTGGCCGCGCGGCCCTCGGCCGTGTCGTTGGTTTTCAGCGGGCGGCTTTCGCCATATCCCTGTACGGCAAAACAGCTTTCCGGCACGTCGCCGGTATCGCGCATCCAGTCGCGTACCGCCTGCGCCCGTTTCAGGGACAGCTGCTGGTTGGCGGCGCTGTTGCCGATATTGTCGGTATGCCCCGCCACGAGGGTAAGCCAGCCGGGTTTTGCCTTAATGCTGACCAGGGCGTTGACCAGCACCCGGGTGGAGCCGGGCTTCAACTGCCATTTGCCGGTGTCGAACAGGGACAGGCTGTCCAGGCGGACGGTTTTTGGCCCCGGCGGGATCTTATTGATTACCGGCGGCGCCCAGTCACTGATGGCCGCCCGCAGCGGCGCGATCAGCCTCATTCCCTGATACAGGCCCAGCCCGAAGCGCGCCGGCTCGCCGCCGCGCTGCCATGCTTCGAAAAAATCGGCATCGCGACGCAGCAGCGCCTGCGCCCGGAGTTTGGGTCCCGCCGGCTGCCCGTCGAGCTGCCGATACAACGCCAAACGATCGCCGGTGTTCTGGAGCAGTCGCCGGTTATGATGGTATGACGACGCCAGCGCCAGCAGCAGGAAGACGCCGCATATAAGGCCGGCCATACGCCACGCACGCATTTTTATGCTGATGCCCCGGCGCCTGGGAAACGTCGCCAGCAGGCAATCCGGCAATGGCGGCGCTTCATGCGATTGCCCGCCAGGCGGCGCCAGGCGCGTCACGGCGCAAAGATGCCGCTGCCAAAGATTTCCCGCCAGGGCGTTGATCGGCGTAAAGTTCCAGCCGCGGGCGCACGGCGTTAACGCCGGCAGCGTTCCCTGCCGTTGCCCGAGAATGTTATCCACATGTTCGTCAGCCCAGGTCAGGAGGCTGTCCAGCCAAAGCGACAGATAAAAACGAGCCTCGCGTTCCGCCGGGAGCGCCTCCAGAGACCAGCTTTTTTGCGACAACTCGCCCTGGCCGGGCTGAAAAATTTGCACGCCACGGCCTGCCGGGGTTGCCGCCAGCCAAACGTCCCGCATGCTGTCCGCCCCGTCCGGCGGCGTCAGCCAGGTGCTCACCAGCAACGGCGGAGGCCCGGGCAGCACGCGCCGGCAGGCAACGACCGCCCGGTGCCAGGCATGCAGGGAGTGTGATAGCGCATCCCGCTCCCGATGCCGCTCCGGAACCACGGCCAGCAGTAGCGCAACCTGGGCGGCAAGCGCGGGGCGGGTATCCGCTATCCGCCCGGCGAGGGGTAACAGCTGTTCCGGCGCGCCGACCGGCAGATACCATCCCAGGGACGTTTGCCGGTAGGGTTCGCCCGCCGGGAAAAGCGCGGCCGTGTCGCCGCAGACCAGCACCACCGCCCCCATAAAGTCCTCCGGCGGCAGGGTATTGTCGGTAACGGTTAACCCGATGTCCCGCCGGCCGGATGTCTGTCTCCGCGCGAAAAACAGTGCGCCGCCCGCCATCAGCAACACCAGCGTGACAAGCACCACGCGGCCGTCCAGGCGCGGCTGCCAAAATGACAGGACCAGCCACAGCGCCAGGCAGGTTGCCAGCAGTATCAGCAATGACCGCGTTAGCGTGCTCATGCGTTAGCGCAGCTCCGTAATATGCGCGACGAGCCGTTCAAGCGAAGACGAGAGCGCCAGCCAGAACCCGGCCAGCATGACGATACCCGCCGCCCAGGACAGCCAGTACCTCCGGCGCCCGGGGCGCAGCCGGCCGGCGCGCGACACCAGCGGGGCATCCTGGGTCAGCGCAAAAGGGGCGACCTGACGGCCCAGCGCCTGTATCACGTCTTCGAGGCGTTCATCGTCACGTTCGCGGTAGCGACCGGTAAAACCCAACTGCAGCACGCGGTAAAAGCAGGCCAGTACCGCCGGGTCCGGAGACGGTTCATGCAGCACGGCGCGGATACGCTCCCACAGTTCTTCACCCGCGTTCAGCATCCTGAAATATTTTGCCTGCAGCGGATTGGCCAGCCACGTGTGGAAACCGCTATCCTGTTGGTGGCGGTTCAGCACGCTTTCATCAAACAGGGCGCAGATCGCGTACAGCATATGTTCAGCGCTGGCCTCGCTGATGCCCGCAGCGGATAACTGCCCGCGCCAGCTGTCAATCCAGTCACAGGCGCGACGATAGAGCATTTGGCCGTCCGTAATTTCCTGCCCGTTACGCAGTTGGCTGACCATCAGCCAGCCGGGATAAAATATCTGGTCGACCAACGACGTGGCGTTTTCATTCATGATCGCAGTACCGCAAACAGTTCGAGGTGGATTTCACCGAGGGAGGAGGGAACATAAAAGGCGCATCGCCCGGCGTCCAGCATGGCTTGTGCGGCCGGGCCGTCCAGGCCGAGCGCAAAATACTGATTCTCCAGGCGCAGGGGAATGGCCGCCGGCACATGGGAGAGCGGCCTTATCGCCACGCCGTTCAATGCCACATTGACCACATCCGCGACGTCTTCCGGACTTCCCGCCTTGCAAAGCAGTGGGAACTGGGTCTGCAGCAGAGGGTTCGACAGGGAAGCGCGGACGGAAAGATAAAAATCGGCGCCTTCGCGCAAGCGCGCATCGCGCAGGGCGCCGGTCCAGAACTGCCCCTCGCGGGCCAGTTCAATCGCCACCACGCGTGACGGCAGGCTGGCCTCCAGCAGTTCATCCAGCAGCCTGAACAGCGGCGGGAACACCTCTTCAGGTTTATGATGCTGATAGGCCGGGATATCTTCAGGCTGATGCTCAAGCGAGAAGGTCAACAGGCTGCCCGCCAGCCTTGCCAGCTCGCGGTATAACATTTCCGGATGGCGCGATGGCGTTTGCCACAGCTCGCCGAGCACCGGCCCGGCGCTGTTAAGCGCGCTGAGCAGCCAGAACAGCGATACATCCGCAACGGCAAAGTCCGCCATGCGTTCATTGCTTTCCCGCCGCATCGCCATGAGCCGATGGCGCCTGGCCTGCAGGCGGTGAAGCAGTTCTCCCAGCCCACGCACCAGATGCGGGCTGGCCGATAGGGCAAGTAACGGCGGGAGGAAACTGTCATCCGCGGCCCACTGTCCCTGGCCGGCGCGCGCCAGACGCATTACCGGGCAGGTCAGCCAGGACCCGTTCTCCTGATGGGCAAAGCGCAGGGATAGGGCGTGGCGCAGTACCGCCAGCTCCGTTGTTTCATGACCGGCCAGCTCCTGTACGGTCACCCACTCCTGCTGCCAGCGTCGGGGCCGTTCGCTATCGCGGCCGTCCTGCAGATTGCCGCCGCCGGCCGACAGCAGCGGGAGCGCCAGCACCACCTCCACAGTGTCGCGGCCGGACAGATCCGACAGGTCACAGGCCGGCGGCAGATTATCGGACAGCGACGTATCCGTCAGCGTGCCGTCAGGGAAACGCACCACCAGGCGGGTGGCATTGAGGCGGCATAGGGACAGGGCGCCGTGGTCGAATTCCGCGCTGATCACTCCCCAGGGATGGGCCACCGCCATGGCGGCCACGGTATCGGCCACGTGGGCATCCCAGCGGGCCTGTTGCTGGAACTGCTGCGGGGCCAGAAAGGCCCCATCGGTCCATAAAGGACGATAAATATTCATCCCGGCTCCTATGGTCTTATGCTTTCGCTTTCGGCATTTGGGAAACCAGGGAAAGGCTAACGTCCATACCTTCTACCTGGAAATGCGGCACGGCGTAGAGTTTGACGCGGAAAAACCCCGGGTTGTCCTCGATGTCTTCCACCACGACTTTTGCGTCGCGCAGCGGATGGGAAGCCTGCAATTCGTCGCCCGGATCGGTCATTTCAGTCACCAGCCCGCGCACCCAGGTATTGAGTTCCAGCTCCAGCAGCCGGCGGTCCTTGGTGGTGCCGATATTTTCGCGCTGGATAAGCTTCAGGTAATGCGCAATACGCGACAGCAGGAAAATGTACGGCAGGCGGGCATTGATGCGGCTATTGGCCGCCGCGTCGGCGGTATCGTACTGGGCCGGCCTTTGCGCGGAGTTCGCGGAAAAGAAACAGGCGTAATCGCGGTTTTTGTAATAGGAAAGCGGGATAAAGCCCAGATTGGCGAACTCGAACTCACGGGTCTCGGGGAGCATCACTTCCGACGGGATCTTCATCTGATTGCCGGTGCCGAGATCAAAAAGATGGATCGGCAGATCGGTGACGGCGCCGCCGGCCTGCGGGCCACGGATCTGCACGCACCAGCCGTTGCTGATGAAACTGCGCACCATATTGGCGGCGAAGGCAAAAGACGCGTTGGTCCAGAGGTATTTTCCGTGGTCCGGTCCCTTCACCTCTTCCACATAGTTAAAGCTGCGCACCGGCACCGTGTCCGGACCATAAGGCAGACGCCCCAGCACGCGCGGCATCGTCAGGCCGATGTAGCGCGCGTCGTCGCTGGCGCGGAAAGATTTCCACTTAATGTATTCGGCCCGGTCGAAATAGTTACCGATATCCTTGATTGCCGCGACCTCTTCCATGGCGTCCTTCAGGAAGAATTGCGGTCCCACGGAGCCGATAAAAGGCATATGCGCGCAGGCCGCGACTTTTGAGATGTTACGCAGCAGCGCCACGTCTTGCGCGGAAGCGTCGAACTCATAAGCGGAAATTACCGCGCCAATCGGCTCGCCGCCCGGCGTGTCGTATTCCTGGATATAGGTATGGTGATATAAACCGCTTTGAATGATTTCCGGCGCGTCCTCAAAATCCTGGCGCAGGCCTTCCTTGGCGACGTCAAGGATTTCCAGCTTTACGTTCTGGCGAAAATCGGTTTTATCCACCAGGGATTTCAGGCCGCGCCACAGGGATTCCACTTTCTGGAACCCCTCATGATGCATCACCGCATCCAGCTGGCGGCTGATTTGCCAGTCCAGCTCCGCGATGTGGTGATCAAGCAGGGTTTTATCCAGTTTATCCACGGTTGAACCGGCCTGCTTCAGGCGCTCGAGGAAAACCTGCATGGCCGCCGTGACGCGCTCGTCGGCGCTGGCATCGGACATCGCCTGCGTGTCCTGCCAGATATTCAGGTCGCTTAACCGCGTTACCGGGCTGAGGTTAATCTTTTCGAACAGGGAAGTATAAACACTGCCCGTTTCCGGGCGCTCCAGCACGATGGTCTCACCGGCCGTTGAAATTTCATTCTGAACAGACATCAGCATAGTCTCATGTTAATCCGTTGATAACGGCGGCATTACGCCTTTTCCGGCCCCAGGGCAGACAATTCGCTACGTAATTCATCGCTTAGGGCGGGATCTTTCAGAATGGTCTCCAGTTCTTTGCGGAAGGTCACGTTATCCAGCAGGTTGGACTTGAGGTCGCGCAGTAAATTGCGCATGGCCAGCATGGCTTTAAGCTGCGGGATCTGACGGGCGACCTGCTCCGGTTCAAAATCCCTCATATCCCTGAAGGTAAGCCGCACGTTTTCTTCACAGGCATCCCCCGCCAGGGTATTAGGGACGGTAAGGCTTATCGCGGGGGAGTATTCGGTCAGGACACTATTAAAGTTATTTTTATTGACGTTAATTTTCTCGCGTTCGGATAACGCCCTTTCTTCCCGGCCATTACTGAAATCGCCGGCTACCAATAATTTAAGTGGTAATTCAACTTTTTTCCGCGCGCCGCCTGTGTGTAAATCTAATTTTATATTAACGCGCGCCTTGGGGATTTCGTTTTGGTAGGACTGGTCAGCCATGTTCACTCCTTTAAAAATGCAGACAATGCAAAATTATGAATAGCCGGTGGGTTGTCTGGGTATGGAGAAATGGACTTCATAGTAATAAAAAGTTTATATTGCTACTTAAACGGATTATAAACGAAATATAAATTAATAATTCTTAATGACTAAGTGTCGGTATGGAATGGTTTTTTTATTTTACCTGAGGGTAGCGTATGAAAGCTGGGTGAATAATTGATATGCTTTATTTATACAGAGATATTTGTTATTTAAAGAGGGATATTATTGATGACCTTCAATGATATTCATTGGCGGTATCTGCGGTAAGGTGGTGAAGATGAGCTGACAGGCGAAGAGCGGCGGTTACCGTATAGTTCAGTGATTTATTAAGTTTGAAACAGATGCGGATGTCTTTAAAAATAAATTATCCATAATCAAGTTCCATAAATACGCAAGATGAGTCTTTCGTTAAATAAACTAATTCCTTAATGATCCGTTGGAAATACTAAAGCTTTGGGTGGCATCAATAAAAAATATTATGGGGACTGCGTACGCGAGCAAAAGATTAGCCTATAAGACTTATTTCATTTTTTTATATGAATTGACAGACATGTGAGGTGGTATGATTTGATATGATGATATTTTACAGGCTTATTCCCCGTGGCTTTTAACCAGGTAAATTTGCCAGGTCGCCTGTTTTAAATTTGAATGATCTTATGAATCAACCTTAGGTTTTTACCATACCGTAAGAGGACGCCGCCACTCCGCTTTCATCGGCGATCGGTCAACCGGATGCGCCGCCTGCGTCTGGATATCAGCGCGGGCCGCGTTTGACCGACGGCGGGCAGGTGCTGGTTTCACTAAGCGTCAAGGGTGCCGATGTCAGGCACCGGCCTGGCCTTGCCAGGCAACAAGGGTTGTTCGCCGCCATGGATTGGCTGGCGCCCCAGGCCGTTTGGTGGGGTAATTCTGATTTTTTTTACCCTAATGCGCAAATAATCACCTGTTTAGCGCGCCAAAGCGGATCTTCGTCACATTTTCAGCAAAATTATTCCGCGGTATTGTATTTTTGATTATTCTAGCTGAAGCGTTTCAGTTAACGGTGCCGCACGCCGTTTCGCCAAAATGGATCACCGTCTGAAACATCTGGCGCCTATGCTGCCGCATCCCGCGCGGCCCAGGGTTTGCGGCCCGGTTTAGCGGCCGCCGGCCGGCGCGGAATTATCGCAAAAAGCGGCATGGGACGCATTTCGTGGTATAGTTGACTGTATAACATGCTCTACAATCATGACCGCTTTTCAACCTTATCCTCGCCCGTCCAGACGGACGGCGGCCATCAACGGGGCACGTGAGCACGACGCGCAACGATTCCCCCAGGCCGATATGTTAGAAATAACGGTTATGAAACAAGGGCGGAACATAACATAAATAGACACACGGCTCCGCCAATGGAGAGGCTCTCCCGGAAGGCGAAGACCGTAAGCGGCTTCTAGGCCGGCGGGTGGCGAGGCGTCTCCCGCCGTTCAGGCAATTTTCCAAGAATCAACAAGAGGGTTCACCATGGCTGTAATTAAGATGACCGATCTGGATCTGGCTGGTAAACGTGTGCTTATCCGTTCAGATCTGAACGTTCCGGTTAAAGACGGGAAAGTCACGTCCGACGCGCGTATCCGCGCGTCCCTGCCCACCATTGAAGCCGCCCTGAAACAAGGCGCGAGCGTCATGGTGACGTCCCATCTTGGTCGTCCGACCGAAGGCGAGTATAACGAAGAATATTCTTTGCTGCCGGTAGTCAATTACCTAAAGGAACACATGTCCTCGCCGGTACGTCTGGCCAAGGATTACCTGGACGGGCTGGAAGTTAAACCGGGCGAACTGGTGGTGTTGGAAAACGTCCGCTTCAACAAAGGCGAAAAGAAAGACGACGAAACCCTGGCGAAAAAATACGCCGCGTTATGCGACATCTATGTGATGGACGCCTTCGGCACCGCGCACCGCGCCCAGGCATCCACCCATGGCGTCGGCAAATTTGCGCCGATCGCCTGCGCCGGGCCGCTGCTGTCCAACGAACTTGAAGCGCTGGGCAAAGCCCTGGGCAACCCGGCGCGCCCGATGGTGGCCATCGTCGGCGGCTCCAAGGTGTCCACTAAGCTGACGGTGCTGGACTCCCTGTCCAAGATTGCCGATCAGCTGATCGTCGGCGGCGGCATCGCCAATACCTTTATCGCCGCCCAGGGCCACAACGTGGGCAAATCCCTGTACGAAGCCGACCTGATCCCTGAAGCGAAACGTCTGCTGCAAACCTGCCAGATCCCGGTCCCGACCGACGTTCGCGTCGCCACCGAGTTCTCGGAAACCGCGCCGGCCACCCTGAAATCCGCCAGTGAAATCAAAGATAACGAACAGGTGCTGGATTTGGGCGATGTGTCCGCGCAGCAGTTGGCCGATATCCTGAAAAAAGCCAAGACCATTTTGTGGAACGGCCCGGTGGGGGTGTTCGAGTTCCCTAACTTCCGCAAAGGCACCGAAATCGTGGCCAACGCCATTGCCGACAGCGAAGCCTTCTCCATTGCCGGCGGCGGCGACACTCTGGCCGCCATCGACCTGTTTGGCATTGCCGACAAGATTTCTTATATTTCCACCGGCGGCGGCGCGTTCCTTGAGTTCGTGGAAGGCAAGAAACTGCCGGCCGTGGTTATGCTTGAAGAGCGCGCAAAACAATAAATCATTAGCGAGCCGGGCGCGGTGGTAACGCGCCCGCAAACATCGTTGCGAACGCAGGCTAAGGCAACGGTATTTGACTCCCTCCATCAATGGCCTACAAAACAGGACAAAGCAATATGTCTAAGATTTTTGATTTTGTAAAACCAGGTGTTATCACCGGTGACGACGTACAGAAAGTATTTGCCGTGGCGAAGGAAAACCACTTTGCCCTGCCTGCCGTTAACTGCGTAGGCACGGACTCCATTAACGCCGCGCTGGAAGCCGCCGCGAAAGTGCGCGCGCCGATTATCGTCCAGTTCTCCAACGGCGGCGCGGCGTTTATCGCCGGCAAGGGCCTGAAGGCCGAAGGCCAGACCGCCGCGGTGCTCGGCGCTATCTCCGGCGCGCTGCATGTCCATCATATGGCCGAACATTACGGCGTGCCGGTTATCCTGCATACCGACCATTGCGCCAAAAAACTGTTGCCTTGGCTTGACGGCCTGCTGGACGCTGGCGAAAAACACTACGCCGCTACCGGTAAGCCGCTGTTCTCCTCGCATATGATCGACCTGTCCGAGGAATCACTGGAAGAAAATATCGAGATCAGCAGCAAGTACCTGACCCGCATGGCGAAGCTGGACATGACGCTGGAAATCGAACTGGGTTGCACCGGCGGTGAAGAAGACGGCGTGGACAACAGCCATCTGGATAACTCCGCCCTGTATACCCAGCCGGAAGACGTGGCTTACGCTTATGAAAAGCTGAACGCCATCAGCCCGCGTTTCACCATTGCCGCCGCTTTCGGTAACGTGCATGGTGTTTACAAGCCGGGTAACGTTAAGCTTACGCCGAAAATTCTCGATAACTCGCAGAAATTCGTTGCCGAAAAATTCGGCCTGCCGGCTAATTCCCTTAACCTGGTGTTCCACGGCGGTTCTGGCTCCACGCCTGAAGAGATCAAGGAAGCCGTGGGTTACGGCGTCGTGAAGATGAACATCGATACCGACACCCAATGGGCAACCTGGGAAGGCATCCTGAAGTATTACCACAAAAATGCCGGCTACCTGGAAACCCAGCTGGGCAACCCGGAAGGCGAAGACAAGCCGAACAAGAAATTCTACGATCCGCGCGCCTGGCTGCGTGCCGGGCAGGCCTCCATGGCTACCCGTCTGGAACTGGCATTTCATGAGCTGAATGCGGTAGACGTGCTGTAACTTCCCCCACGTTATCGTTATGTCTGCAAAGGCCTCCTGTTTGGAGGCCTTTAACATTTTGATAAGCGGGCTTTTTCCAGGCCGCGTTCCTGAGTTAGGTTGGCAGTGCCCCGATTTTTGGTTACGCTTAAAAGGCTCCGTTGTTGCCGGCAAGTCAGGGTCGGCAGGTTTTTTTTTGCAATACACCAGAGTGGGATGACCTAAATGGAAGATCTAAACGTAGTCGATAAAATCAATGACGCCGGCAGTTGGCTGGCCAATAACCAGCAATTATTGATCCATTACGCGGTGAATATGGTCGCCGCCATCATTATCCTGATTGTCGGCATGCTGATCGCGGGCGTGATCTCGCGTACCCTCAATAAAGTGATGAAAGCGCGCCATATCGATATCACCGTGGCGGACTTTCTTTCCGCCATCGTCCGTTACGGTATCGTTATTTTTACCATTATCGCGGCACTGGGACGCATCGGCGTGCAGACCGCCTCGGTGATTGCGGTTATCGGCGCCGCCGGCCTGGCAATAGGCCTGGCGTTGCAAGGATCGCTGTCCAACTTTGCCGCCGGGGTCCTGCTGGTGACCTTTCGGCACTTTCGCGCCGGGGAGTATGTCGATTTCGCCGGCACCGCCGGCACGGTGCTGGTGGTGCAGATTTTTTCCACCACGCTGCGCACCTTCGACGGTAAAATGATCGTGGTGCCCAACAGCAAGATCTTATCGGGCAATATTACCAACTTCTCCCGGGAACCGAACCGGCTGATCGATTTGATCATCAGCGTCAGCTACGACGCCGATATCGAACAGGTGAAAACCCTGCTGACCGATATTATCGCCGCCGACAGCCGCGTGCTGCAGGACAAGGGCATTACCGTGCGCCTGAACGCCCTGGGCGCCTCGTCGATGGATTTTATGGTGCGCGCCTGGGTGCCGCGGGATACGCTGCAAAACGCCACCTTCGATTTGCTGGAAAGCTTTAAACGCGTGCTGGATGAGCACGGGATTGGCATTCCTTACCCGCAAATGGATGTGCACATGTATCGCACCGCCAAACCCAAAGCCTGTCCGGCAGACGACGCTGATAAGAAGCCGCTGGCAGCGCCCGCGCCGCAGTAGGCTTGCGTACCTGCTGATCCTAGGCCCATAAGATTATAAGCACCGCTAATGCAATATTAGTTTATTCCATTTCAACTGATATCTGCTTCTGATTACACTAGCGCTACTTTCTCTAAAGACAGGCAGGTAAGCAGCGTGTTAGTCATTTTTATGCAAGGCTTTGCGTTGGGCATGGCGACCATTGTTCCCCTCGGTCCGCAAAATATCCTGGTGATGAACCAGGGCATACGGGGGCAGTATCATTTGCTGATTGCCACCCTGTGCCTGTTAAGCGATATGGTGCTGATCATGGCCGGGGTGTTTGGCAGCAGCGCGCTGCTGTCGCGCTCGGAGGTGTTGCTGCAGGCGGTGACCCTGGCGGGCGCGGCGTTTCTTGCGGCCTATGGTTTTTGCGCGCTGAGAAGCGCCTGGAGCGGGGCAGGGACGGGGGGTACGAGCGTCCAGGGCGCGGGCTTACGCCCGTCGCGACGACGCATTGTTATTACCATGCTGGCGGTGACCTGGCTCAATCCCCATGTTTACCTGGATACGCTGGTGGTGCTGGGCAGCATCGGCGGCCAGCTGGAGCCGCTGGCGCGGCGCTGGTTTGCCGGCGGCACGATGGGAGCCTCGCTGGTATGGTTCTACGGCCTGGCCGTGCTGTCGGCGCGCCTGGCGCCCTGGCTGAACCGCAGCCGGGTGCAGCGGTGGATACACTTGTTTGTCGGCGTGGTGATGTGGCTGGTGGCGCTGCAGCTGGCGCGCCGGGCCTGGAATATGTTTTTTGCGGCGGCGGCTTAGTCTCCGGTCAAACCGATGCATCCGGTTATTGAGAATTTATCCTATATTTTAACGCAGCGGCAACGTCTATGCTGGGGGCCGAAAACCACGTAACGGTAAATAAGCGCAAAGGGTATTGTTTTTAGATGAAAATCCGTAATCATATGCGGTGCTTTCTTTTATTTGCAGTGGATTTTGTCGCACAGGAGACGTCATGAAGGTCAAAGCATTGCTGTTCACCACCCTGTTGGGATTAGGATCGTTTGCGACCCAGGCGCAGGCCGCCGAGCTTCCCGCCGGGCCGCACGTGATCACCTCGGGTACGTCAAGCGTCGAGGCCACGCCGGATATCGCCACCCTGAGCATCGAAGTATCGATTTCATCGAAAGACGCCGCCGACGCCAAAAGGCAGGTGGACGCGCGCGTGGCGCAATATTTTGATTTCCTGAATAAAAACGGTATCGAAAATAAAGATATCGACGCCGCCAATTTGCGTACTCAGCCCGAATACGACTTTTTGAAAACCGGCGAGTCGGTGCTGAAAGGATATCGCGCCGTACGTCAGGTGCAGGTCACGCTGCGCCAGCTCGATAAGCTCAATGAGCTGCTGGACGGCGCGCTGAAATCGGGCCTGAATGAAATCCGCTCGGTGGAACTGGGCGTCGCCAATCCGGATGCTTTCCGGGATCGGGCGCGCAACAAGGCGATTGAAAACGCCACCGCGCAGGCCCGTTCGCTGGCCGAAGGCTTTAAAGCCACCCTGGGACCGATTTTCAGCATCCGTTACCATGTGGCCAACTATCAGCCGGTGCCGGTGGCGCGCATGTTTAAAACCAACGACGCCATGTCGCAAACCGATGCCGCCCAGACTTATGTGCAGCAGACCATCCATTTCGACGATCAGGTGGATGTGGTATTCGAGCTCCAACGCCAGCCTTAAGCCGCCAACCTTAACGAGGCGTCCCGTCCTGGGGCGCATCGGCGCCGTGCGACCCTCAGGCCTGGCGCAATACCTTCCGGCCGTGGGATAGCAGGGCGTCGGTCACCTTGCGCATCATGCGGCTCTCCGGCGCGAAACGATGCCAGAACAGCATGCGGCGCTGGTAGAGGCCCGGCGTCAGGTCAATCAGCTCGCCTATCGCCAGCTCACGTTCAATTTGCAGATGTGGGATCATGCAGCAGGTGGTGCCCTGGCGCGCAAGCTGCACAAAGGCCTCCGAGGAATTGACGATATGGCAGGGCACGCTGCCCGGCGGCAGGTCAAAATTCTGCTGCAAAAATGCCTGGTGCATATCGTCCAGATGGTCAAACGCCACCGCCGGCGCTTTGAGCAGCGCGCTGCGGGTCACGCCGTTGGGAAAATAACGATCGGCAAAGGGTTGGGACGCCACGAACAGATAATCGAGGGCGCCCAACTGATCCACCAGGCAGCTCGGCAGCGGCTGGGGCTGGATACTGACCGCGCCCACCACTTCGCCGCGCCTTAATCTTTCCTGGGTGCGGGTTTCGTCCTCCACCTGCAGGTTGAGGCGGATGGGGGAGTCGGTTAGCACCGGTTTCAGCGCCGGCAGCAGCCAGGTCGCCAGGCTATCGGCGTTTACCGCCAGCGACAGCAGCAGCGGCGTGTCGCTGCCGTTGTCGGTGCCCAGCCATTCATCCTCCAGCAGTTCCACCTGATGCAGCAAGGCCAGCAGCTTTTGCCCTTGCTCGGTCGGACGGGGGGGAATGGTACGCACCAGCAGCGGCTGGCCGAACAGGTTTTCCAATTGTTTTATTCGTTGCGATACCGCGGACTGGGTAATGCACAATTTCTGCGCGGCACGTTCAAAACCTCGTTCACGAATTACGGCGTCGAGCGCCTGCAGCGTCCGATAATCCGGGCGTTTCATTCTTTATCCCCTGCGTCGATATATCTTTGCACTATGCATGTACTTTTCTGTAGCCGGCTTTCACTCTGCGCCGGTTTTACTATGCCATAGAATTGCCCTGGCGCGGGTGCAAAATTTCACCCGCGCCAGGCGAGGGTATAGGGGCGGCGGCGGGTTGTGGCGGAATTCACGCCATCGGGGGTGATATTGTTTTATAATACCGCCAACTCTCCGTATCCAAAGGCTTAGCTATTTATGACGCAGGATGAATTGAAAAAGGCGGTTGGCTGGTCGGCGCTGAAATATGTCCAACCGGGCACGATTGTCGGGGTGGGCACCGGATCCACCGCCGCGCATTTTATCGATGCCCTCGGCAGCATCAGGCATCAAATCGAAGGGGCGGTGTCCAGTTCGGACGCGTCGTCGGCCAGGCTTAAAAGCCTCGGCATTCCGCTGCTGGATTTGAACAGCGTCGACGTGCTGGACATCTACGTCGACGGCGCCGATGAAATCAACGGCCAGATGCAGATGATCAAGGGCGGCGGCGCGGCCCTGACGCGCGAAAAGATCATCGCGGCGGTGGCGCGCAAATTCATCTGTATCGTCGATGGCTCCAAACAGGTGGACGTGCTGGGTGATTTTCCCCTGCCGGTGGAGGTGATCCCGATGGCGCGCTCCTATGTGGCGCGCGAGCTGGTGAAGCTGGGCGGTTTGCCGGAATATCGCCAGGGCGTGGTGACCGATAACGGTAATATTATCCTCGACGTGCGTAATTTACGCATTCTGGACGCGGTGGCGCTGGAGGACAAAATCAACAGCCTGCCCGGCGTGGTGACCGTAGGCCTGTTTGCCCGGCGCGGCGCGGATGTGGCGCTGATCGGCACCGCCGAGGGCGTTAAGGTTATCGAGTAAAACGCCGGCTGTAGCGGCGGAGCTTTTGCCGCCGCTACAGCCCGTGCCGGCGGATGTTAATTTTATTTACATAGCATCTTTTATCGCCGCTAATGAAATTCAGTGATAAATGTCACATTTAAGCCATACGCCTGTTATAAATGTGACGCTTAATCGCCAGGCCAGAGGATTTATCCATAGCAATCGCTTATGGTTGCGTCTTATGCTGTCGGCGGGGCCGGGAGCCCGGTTGCCGCCACGGTAATTTTTGTTATTTTGTCCGGGTGCTGTGTGTTGCAGTCGCATCTGAAGTTTCACAAAGGGTCGGGAAATGGCAAAAGTATCGCTGGAAAAAGATAAGATCAAATTTTTGTTGGTTGAAGGTGTTCATCAGAGCGCGGTGGATAACCTGAAACGCGCCGGTTATACCAATATTGAATATCATAAAGGCGCATTGGATTCCGCGGCACTCAAAGCATCCATCCGCGATGCGCATTTTGTCGGCATTCGATCCCGCACCAACCTGACGGAAGACGTCTTTGCCGCGGCGGAGAAACTCGTCTCGGTCGGCTGCTTCTGTATCGGCACCAACCAGGTTGATTTGAAAGCCGCGCTGAAAAGAGGTGTTCCGGTATTCAATGCGCCTTTCTCCAATACCCGCTCGGTGGCTGAATTGGTGCTCGGCGAGATGCTGCTGATGATCCGCGGCGTGCCCGAAGCCAACGCCAAGGCCCATCGCGGCCAGTGGAACAAGCAGGCGCGGGGCAGCTACGAAGCCCGCGGCAAGAAGCTGGGCATTATCGGCTACGGCCATATCGGCACCCAATTGAGTATCCTGGCGGAAGGCCTGGGCATGCAGGTGTTTTATTATGATATCGAGAGCAAGCTGTCGCTGGGCAACGCGCGCCAGGTGGATTCGCTGCCGGAATTGCTGAATATGAGCGATGTGGTCTCCCTGCATGTGCCCGATACCCGGTCCACCCGCAATATGATGGGCAAGGCGGAATTCGGCCACATGAAGCCGGGCGGGCTGTTTATCAACGCCTCGCGCGGCACGGTGGTGGATATTCCGGCCCTGTGCGATGCCCTGGCCAGTAAACACGTGGCCGGCGCCGCCGTCGACGTGTTCCCGGAAGAGCCGGCGACCAACAGCGATCCCTTTACCTCGCCGCTGTGCGAGTTCGATAACGTGATCCTGACGCCGCATATCGGCGGGTCAACCGAGGAAGCGCAGGAAAATATCGGCGTGGAAGTGGCGGGCAAGCTGGCCAAATACTCCGATAACGGTTCCACCCTGTCGGCGGTGAATTTCCCGGAGGTATCGTTACCGGAACATGGCGATCGCGTCAGCCGTTTATTGCATATCCATGAAAACCGTCCCGGCATCCTGACCCGCATCAACCAGATATTTGCCGAGCAAAGCATCAATATCGCCGCCCAGTATCTGCAAACCACCCCCGAAATCGGTTATGTGGTGATTGATGTGGAAACCGATGCCGAAAACACCGCCCTGCAATTGCTGAAGGCGATACCCGGCACTATCCGCGCCCGTTTGCTGTACTGACATCAACGGCGCTTAGCGCGCGGTTAAGCCCAACCCGGCCCTGGTGCCGGGTTTTTTTGCATTCTGATGCGGTTGGATCCTGCGCGTGCCGGATAAACATCCCGATTTGCCGGCTGAAATCCGTGGCTAAGGCCGGCCGGCCCTTTTTACCAGCGCCAGTGCCGCGACGGGGTGAAAATTTCAGGCAGCGGGATATCCCAAGGCTCGACCGGTATGGCGTCCACCTGCTGGCAATCGTGGGCCAGGCCGATGGGATAGAAGCCGGCGTCGCGCCGCCAGTGCCGAAGGGTGCGGTCGTAAAAACCGCCGCCCATGCCCAGGCGCTGGCCCCGTGCGTCAAAGGCCACCAGCGGGGTAAACAGGATATCCAGACGCGCCAACGGCAGCAGTCGGGTCACGTCTAATCGCGGCTCGCTGATATGCAGCCGGTTAACCACCAGCGGCGTATCGGCCTCATAGCGCAGGAACAACAGATGACCCGGGCTGAACGGATGCAGCGCCGGCAGATAGACGCGTTTATTGCGCTGCCAAAGCGCCTCGACCAGCGGGCGGGTATCCAGCTCGCCGTCAAAGGACAGGAACAGAGCCAGGCTGTCGGCGGCGGTGATGCGGGGGTCGGCCAGCAGGCGCTGCGCCAGCGCGGCGGCGGCGGCGGCCTGTTGGCTTACGTCCAGCGCGCGTCGTTGCCGACGGATATGGTTGCGGATAGTCTGCCGCTGGAGCGAGAGTTCGGGTGACTGGGGCATGGATGATTAAGGGTATGCTTTAAAAGGATGCTGGCAAGTATGTCATAAAGTCACAGCGAGGGTATGAAAACAGGGGGCTTAACACAAGCTGCACGACGTTCTGCAGGCGCTACACGCACGTCGGCTTAAGGCGCAAGCCGACACTACGCTTTGAATGGATCTCCGAGATGCCGCCGCAGGCTGTAACCCTTGAACCCATGGTTCAAGGTGAACGCAGCGTTATAACCTTAAGGCTTCTCGGACGAGCCGAGCTTGCGCACCAGTTACAGATCGCCACATTCTTGTGGTAAAAATTATCGGCTCAGGGGACGGGCCCGCTGGCGAACACCTCAGAGAAATTTTGTATTCTTGTTCCGCGAGACTCACTCCCGGCGGCTATCGTTACTCGAACTGCGTACCTGGTCGCTCGGAGATCCGGCCCTGTTCTACCAGTGCCTGCTCAATCGTCTGCTGCAGTAACCGGATACGCTGTTCCATGTTGGCGGCGTAATCACGCGTTTTAACTCTTTCCTGCGCCAGTTCGTGGCAAACGTTCAGCGCCGCGATAAAAACAAGCTGTTCTGTATTGGTGACTCTAGTGCGAACTTTAAGATCTTGCAACCGTTGATTAAGGTCATCCGCCGCCAGGTTCAACGCTTCTTGTTGTTCCGGCGGGCAATTTACCCTTAACGTGCGGCCAAAAATTTGAATATCTACCGGTTGTGCGGACATACCACCTTCCTGCTTTGTTACCGCGCCGACGCCCGGACACCCCCGTTTCACCATTGCGGGAGCGCAGAGCGGGCGCAACTATACTCTATATCCATGCGCTATATCAAACAGAAGAATCCATATAAAACAGAAGATACACGCCCTTTCTGGTATAGCTACGGACCTTGGTGGTAGCATAACACGAACTTATCCTGCCAACGACGATGAAAGCGCATGTCTATACAAAATACCTTTCCGGACTACGAAAACCTCAACCAACTGCTGAACCAGCAGGCCGTGGCGCTGACACCGGCGGAAATGCATGGTTTGATAAGCGGCATGCTGTGCGGCGGCAATAAAGATCACAGCTGGCAGACCCTGGTGCATGAGCTGACCAACGAAGGTATGGCCTTTTCGCAAACCCTGGCCGACCCGCTGCGCCAACTGCACGAAGCCACCGCGCACTCGCTCGACGACGAGGAGTTTATGTTCCAGCTGATGCTGCCCGACGACGATCGCTCCACGGTGTTTGAACGCGTGGACGCGCTGGCCGGCTGGGTGAACCATTTCCTGCTGGGACTGGGCGTGATGCAGCCGCAGCTCGATAAGATCAAAGGCGAACTGAAGGAAGCCATCGACGACCTGCGCAATATCGGCCAGCTCGGTTATGACGAAGATGAAGATCAGGAAGAGCTGGCGCAGTCGCTGGAGGAGGTCGTCGAATACGTGCGTATGGCCGCGATTCTTTGCCATAATGGATTTACCCATCCGGAACAGCCCGACCCGTTGGAAAAGCCGAAACCGACGCTGCACTGAATAGCGTAACAGGGTCAGCGCAACCGGCACGGCAATCCGATGAATGTTTTTTAGCATGATCACGCAGGGGAAAGTGATGACACCACAAGAATATTTACGCCGTCGTCAGGCATTGCTGGCGAAAATGGCTCCGGCCAGCGCCGCCGTGATTTTTGCCGCGCCGGAGGCGACACGTAACGCCGACAGTGAATATCCTTATCGTCAGAACAGCGACTTCTGGTATTTCACCGGTTTCAACGAGCCCGAGGCGGCGCTGATACTGATCAAAAGCGACGCGACCCACTACCACAGCGTGCTGTTTAACCGGGTGCGCGATCCCGGCGCGGAAACCTGGTTCGGCCGCCGCCTGGGCCAGGAAGCGGCGCCCGCCAGGCTGGGCGTGGACCGGGCCTTGCCCTGGGGCGAGATCGGGCATCAACTGCATCTGCTGCTGAACGGCCTGGATGTGGTGTACCACGCCCAGGGTGAATATGCCTTTGCCGATACCCTGGTATTTAACGCCCTTGATACCCTGCGTCGCGGCTACCGTCAGCATTTGCGCGCGCCCGGCACCATTACCGACTGGCGTCCGTGGGTGCATGACCTGCGTCTGTTTAAATCGGCGGAAGAACTGGCGGTGATGCGCCGCGCCGGTGAAATCACCGCGCTCGGGCATGCCCGCGCCATGCAAACCTGCCGTCCGGGCCAGTATGAATACCAGCTTGAAGGCGAAATCCTGCATGAGTTCAACCGGCACGGCGCCCGCTATCCCTCCTACAATACCATCGTCGGCAGCGGCGAAAACGGCTGCATCCTGCACTACACCGAAAACGAGGCGCGGATGCGCGACGGCGATCTGGTGCTGATCGACGCCGGCTGTGAATACCGGGGTTATGCGGGCGACATTACCCGCACCTTTCCGGTGAACGGCACCTTCAGTCCCGAACAGCGGGCGGTGTACGACATCGTGCTGGCCATGCTGGATAAATCCCTTGAGCTATACCGGCCCGGCACCAGCATCCGCGAGGTCAACGAACAGGCGGTGCGGATCATGGTGGCCGGGCTGGTGGCATTGGGCGTACTGAAGGGCGAGGTGGCCGGGCTGATCGCCGCCCAGGCCCACCGGCAGTTCTTTATGCACGGCTTAAGCCATTGGCTGGGCCTGGATGTGCATGACGTCGGCGATTACGGCGCCCCGGAGCGGGGCAGGATCCTGGAACCGGGCATGGTGCTGACCATCGAGCCGGGCATCTATATCGCCATGGACGCGGACGTGCCGCCGCAGTATCGCGGCATCGGCATCCGCATCGAGGACAATATCGTTATCACCGAACAGGGCAACGAGAATCTCACCGATTCGGTGGTCAAGGACCCGGATGCCATTGAAGCGCTGATGGCGGCGGCGCGCTAGCCTATGTCGGTGATTATTATCGGCGGCGGCATGGCCGGCGCCACGCTGGCCCTGGCCTTATCCCATATGACCGGCGGGCGGCTCGATATCGATCTGGTGGAGGCCGCCGCGCCTGAAAGCCGCCGGCACCCGGGTTACGACGCGCGCGCCATCGCCCTGGCCCAGGGCACCTGCCGGCAGCTGACCGCCATCGGCGTCTGGCCTTCGCTGATGTCCTGCGCCACGCCCATCGCCCGGGTGGAGGTCAGCGATCGCGGCCACGCGGGCAAGGTACGGCTGGAGGCGCGCGATTACCGCGTGCCCGCGCTGGGTTATGTGGTGGAATTGCATGACGCGGGGCAGCGGTTGTTCGCCCTGCTGCGCCAGGCCCCCGGGGTGAGGCTGCATTGTCCCGCCATGCTTCGGGATATTACCCGCCGGCAGGACGATATCCAGGTGACGCTTGATAACGGCGCGCGGCTGGCCGGCTCGCTGCTGGTGGCGGCGGACGGCTCCCACTCCCTGGCGGCGCGCCATTGCGATATCCAGTGGCGCCAGGAAGACTACGGGCAGATGGCGATTATCGCCAATGTCACCACCGCCATAGCCCATCAGGGCCGCGCCTATGAGCGCTTTACGGAGCATGGGCCGCTGGCCATGCTGCCTATGTCGCAGGGCCGCAGCTCGCTGGTATGGTGCCTGCCGCAGTCCCGGCGGCATGAAATAACCGACTGGAGCGACGCCCGGTTTATCGATGCGCTGCAAACCGCGTTCGGCTGGCAGCTCGGACGTATCACCGCCTGCGGGCAACGGCATGGTTATTCGTTGCAGCTGCGTACCGCCACGCGCCATATCAGCCACCGGCTGGCGCTGGTGGGCAATGCGGCGCAGACCCTGCATCCGATTGCCGGCCAGGGGTTCAACCTGGGGCTGCGCGACGTGATGACGCTGGCGGAAATCCTGGCCGCCGCCCTGGCGCGGGGCGAGGATCCGGGCGCTTATGCCACCCTGCAGCGCTACCAGCGGCGCCGTTTGCCCGATCAGGCCGGCACCGTGGGCATTACCGACGGCTTGATCCATCTGTTTGCCAACCGGCATCTTCCGCTGGTGGTCGCGCGCAATCTCGGCCTTGCCACCATGGCCTCCTCGTCGGTGCTGCGCGACGCGCTGGCGCGGCAAACGTTAGGCTGGGTGATACGTTAACTAAGGATATAACTGTTATGCAAGCATTCGACGTGGTCATCAACGGCGGCGGCATGGTAGGCCTGGCGCTGGCCTGCGGGCTCCAGGGCAGCGGCATGCGGATTGCCGTGCTGGAACAACAGGCGCCGGAGCCGGTTTCGCCGGCCGACCGCCCGGCGCTGCGGGTGTCGGCCATCAATGCCGCCAGCCAGCGCCTGCTGGAGCATGTGGGAGCCTGGGACGATATCGTCGCGCTGCGCGCCAATCCCTATCAGGGCATGCAGGTCTGGGACAACGACAGTTTCGGCAATATCGCCTTCGACGGGCAACAGCTGGGCTACGCGCATCTGGGTCATATCGTCGAGAACCCGGTCATGCACCAGGCGCTGTGGCGCCGGGCCGCGGGGTCGTCCGATGTGACGCTGCTTTGCCCGGCCGCGCCGCGCCAGATCGCCTGGGGCGAAAACGAGGCGTTTATTACCCTGGACGACGACCGGATGCTTACCGCCCGGCTGGTGGTGGGCGCGGACGGCGCCAACTCCTGGCTGCGCCGCTATGCCGATATCCCGCTGACCTTCTGGGATTACCAGCATCACGCCCTGGTGGCCACCATTCGCACCGAACTCCCGCACGGCGGCATTGCGCGCCAGGCGTTTCATGGCGACGGCATCCTGGCATTCCTGCCGCTGGGCGATCCGCATCTGTGCTCCATCGTCTGGTCCCTGCCGCCGGACGCGGCACAACGGCATCAGGCGCAGGCGCCGGCCGAGTTCAACGCGCGACTGGCCGCGCATTTCAACCTGGTCCTGGGCTTATGCGAGTTGCAAAGCGAACGGTTAACCTTCCCCCTGACCGCCCGTTATGCACGGGATTTCGCCGCGCACCGACTGGTATTGGTGGGGGATGCGGCCCACACCGTCCACCCGCTGGCCGGGCAGGGGGTAAACCTGGGCTTTATGGACGTGGCCGAACTGCTGTCGGAGCTGCGCAGGCTACAGCAGGCCGGCAAGGATATCGGCCATCATCCCTACCTGCGCCGCTATGAGCGCCGCCGCAAGCACAGCGCCGCCGTGATGCTGGCCGGCATGCAGGGATTCCGGCAGTTGTTCGACGGTAATCATCCGCTGAAAAAATGGGTACGCGATGCCGGGCTCCGGCTGGCCGATACGGTACCCGGCGTCAAGCCCCGTTTAATCCGCCAGGCGATGGGACTTAACGATCTGCCCGAGTGGCTGGAGCAGGGCGGCGTTTGATTGAAATAATCTAATTTAACCTGATAATTTGCATTATATTTTCTAATCCGACATCGGTAAAAAATATTTTTCCCCCGACCAAAGTCAGGGTTTTTTGTTATCATATTTTGCTTTTGCCGGCGCGCCTTTGTCGTTTGTGCGCCGTATAACGCTATTTGCCAGTATAACGTGCTGATCGGCACCGCTCCCTTTCCCGCGACCATCGCCCCCGGCAGGATAATTTAATTTATGGTTTCCCCCGGGATTCAGTGGTAACTTCTGGCAAAAGGTATCGTTTGCGCCGAGGGTTCAATAAGAGCGGCGTGACGTAACATTCAATTTGATTGCTCCTGATTTGACCACAAAGAGGACGAGATGGCCCAGCTGACATCGCTATATGAACAGCACATTGCGTGCGGCGCTAAAATGGTGGATTTCCACGGTTGGATGATGCCGCTGCACTATGGCTCCCAGCTGGAGGAGCATCACCAGGTGCGCCGCGACGCGGGCATGTTTGATGTGTCCCACATGACCATCATCGATTTGAAAGGGCCCCGAGTTCGTGAATACCTGCGCTACCTGCTGGCCAATGACGTGGCCAAGCTCATCGTGCCCGGCAAGGCGCTCTACAGCGGCATGTTGAACGCGTCCGGCGGCGTTATCGACGATCTGATTGTCTATTTCCTGGATGAAACCTATTTCCGCCTGGTGGTGAACTCCGCCACCCGCGAAAAGGACGTGACCTGGGTTACCGACCATGCGGCGCCTTACAACGTGTCGGTCCAGGTGCGCGACGACCTGGCGCTGATTGCCGTCCAGGGGCCGCAGGCCCAGGAAAAGGCGCGCACGTTGTTCACGCCGGCGCAACAGGCGGCGGTGGCCGGGATGAAACCTTTCTTTGGCGTACAGTCGGGCGAGCTGTTTATTGCCACCACCGGTTATACCGGCGAGGCGGGGTTTGAGATTGCGTTGCCGAAAACCGAGGCGGAAGCCTTCTGGCAAAAACTGCTGGCGGCGGGCGTGAAACCCTGCGGCCTGGGCGCGCGCGATACGCTGCGCCTGGAGGCCGGCATGAACCTGTACGGCCAGGAAATGGATGAGCGCATCTCGCCGCTGGCCGCCAATATGGGCTGGACCATCACCTGGCAGCCGGAAGATCGCGATTTTATCGGCCGCGAGGCGCTTGAAGCCCAGCGCCGCGCCGGCACCGACCAACTGGTCGGCCTGGTGATGACCGAAAAAGGGGTGCTGCGCAACGACCTGACGGTGCACTTTACCGATGCCGACGGTAATATGAAAACGGGCGTGATAACCAGCGGTTCGTTCTCGCCCACCTTAGGTTTCAGCATTGCCCTGGCCCGCGTGCCCGCCGGTATCGGCGAGCACGCCATTGTATTAATCCGTAACCGCGAGATGCCGGTTAAGGTCACCAAACCTGGTTTTGTACGCGCCGGTAAACCGGTCGTTCAATAATTAACTTTGCAAGAGTGAGGAAGGCAATGAGCAATGTGCCGCAAGAACTAAAATATACTAATTCCCATGAATGGGTGCGCAATGAAGGCAACGGCGTGTACACCGTCGGCATTACCGAGCATGCCCAGGAGCTGCTGGGCGATATGGTCTTTATCGACCTGCCGGAAATCGGCACCGCTTTTTCCGCCAGCGATGATTGCGCGGTGGCCGAATCGGTAAAAGCCGCATCGGATATCTACGCCCCTATCGGCGGCGAAATCGTGGCGGTGAACGAAGAGCTGGAAGCTTCGCCGGAGCTGGTGAACAGCGCTCCGTACACCGACGGTTGGCTGTTCCAGATTAAAGCCGACGACGAAAGCGAAGTTGCCGGTTTGCTTGACGCCGAGGCCTATGAGGCCACGCTCGACGAAGACGAGTAACCTATCGGCTTTCGGTAAGATACCTGGCTCCGGACTATTGCAAATTGTCCCGGCGCCAAAAAGACGTGACAGGATGATCCCTGTCACGTCGAGCACGTTGCCATTTCCCCGTCCCATGCCCGATGCAGGAATTGCTGTTTATGACCCAGACTCTCAGCCAGCTTGAACACCATGACGCCTTTATCAAGCGCCATATCGGCCCCAGCGCGCAGCAACAGGCGCATATGCTGTCGGCCATCGGCGCCGGTACGCTCGACGCGTTGATTGGACAAATCGTCCCGGCCGACATCCAACTGCCGGCGCCTCCCGCGGTCGGGGATGCGGCCACCGAATCCCAGGCGCTGGCCGAACTCAAGGCCATGGCGGGTCTTAACCAGCGTTTTAAAACCTATATCGGCATGGGCTACAGCGCGGTGGTCACCCCGCCGGTGATCCTGCGCAATATGCTGGAAAACCCGGGCTGGTATACCGCCTATACCCCCTATCAACCGGAAGTCGCGCAGGGCCGCCTGGAAGCGCTGCTCAACTTCCAGCAGTTGACCCTCGATCTGACCGGACTGGATATCGCCTCCGCCTCGCTGCTTGACGAGGCCACGGCGGCGGCGGAAGCCATGGCGCTGGCAAAACGCGCCAGCAAGCTCAAACAGGCCAACGTATTTTTTGTCGCCGAAGACGTCCATCCGCAAACGCTGGATGTGGTGCGCACCCGCGCCGGTACCTTCGGTTTTGACGTGGCCACCGGCCCGGCGGCACAGGCGCTGGAACATCCGGGCGTATTCGGCGTGCTGGTGCAACAGGTCGGCACCACCGGCGAATTGCATGATTACCGCGCGCTGCTGGCTGAACTGAAAAACCGCAAAATCATCAGCTGCGTGGCGGCCGACATGATGGCGCTGGTACTGTTGGCGGCGCCGGGCGCGCAGGGCGCCGACGTGGTATTCGGCTCCTCGCAGCGTTTTGGCGTGCCCATGGGCTATGGCGGCCCGCACGCGGCGTTCTTCGCCGCCCGCGATGACGTCAAACGCTCCATGCCTGGACGGATTATCGGCGTGTCCCGCGACGCGGCCGGCAGCATCGCCCTGCGTATGGCGATGCAAACCCGCGAGCAGCATATCCGCCGCGAAAAAGCCAACTCCAACATTTGTACCTCGCAGGTGCTGCTGGCGAATATCGCCGGCCTGTACGCGGTATACCATGGTCCGGAAGGGCTCAAGCGCATCGCCGCCCGCATCCACCGCCTGACCGCCATCCTGGCCTCCGGCCTGACGGCGGCGGGGATGACGCTGCGCCATGCCCAGTGGTTCGATACCCTCGCGGTCGAAGTGGCGGATAAAGACGCGGTGATTCATCGCGCGCTGGCCCGCGGCATTAACCTGCGCGCCGATCTGGATGGCGCGGTGGGGATCACGCTGGATGAAACCACCGGCCGCGACGATATCGCCGCGCTGTTCGGCGTGCTGACCGGCGGCGACGCCGTGCTGGATATCGACGGGATCGACCGCGCCGTCAAGGAAACCATTCCGGCGGATCTGCTGCGCGCCACGCCTATCCTGACGCATCCGGTCTTCAACCGTTACCACAGCGAAACCGAAATGATGCGTTATATGCATCAGCTGGAACGCAAGGATCTGGCGCTGAACCAGTCGATGATCCCGCTTGGCTCCTGCACCATGAAGCTGAACGCCGCCGCCGAAATGATCCCCATCACCTGGCCGGAATTCGCCGAATTGCATCCGTTCTGTCCCGTCGGGCAGGCGACAGGTTACCAGCAGATGATTGCCCAGCTTTCCCGTTGGCTGGTGCAGCTTACCGGCTATGACGCGCTGTGCATGCAGCCCAACTCGGGCGCGCAGGGCGAGTATGCCGGCATGCTGGCCATACGTCGCTATCATGAGAGCCGTAACGAGGGCGGGCGCCATATCTGCCTGATCCCCAGCTCCGCCCACGGCACCAACCCGGCCTCCGCGCAGATGGCCGGCATGTCGGTCACCGTGGTGGCCTGCGACAAAAACGGCAATATCGATTTACACGACCTGCGCGAGAAAGCCGGGCAGGCCGGGGAGCAACTGGCATGCATCATGGTGACCTACCCGTCGACCCACGGCGTGTATGAAGAGACCATCCGCGAAGTCTGCCAGATCGTGCATCAGTTCGGCGGCCAGGTTTACCTGGACGGCGCGAACATGAACGCGCAGGTGGGCATTACCTCGCCGGGCTTTATCGGCGCCGACGTTTCGCACCTGAACCTGCATAAAACCTTCTGCATCCCCCACGGCGGCGGCGGGCCGGGCATGGGCCCCATCGGCGTCAAAGCGCATCTGGCGCCGTTTGTGCCGGGGCATTCCGTGCTGCGTATCGACGGCGTGCTGACGCGACAGGGCGCGGTGGCCGCCGCCCCGTTCGGCAGCGCCTCGATCCTGCCGATCAGCTGGATGTATATCCGCATGATGGGCGCCCAGGGACTTAAGCAGGCCAGCCAGGTGGCGATCCTCAACGCCAACTATATCGCCAGCCGCCTGCAGTCTGCTTTTCCGGTGCTCTATACCGGGCGCGACGGCCGGGTGGCCCACGAATGCATCCTTGATATCCGTCCGCTGAAGGAAGCGACCGGCATCAGCGAGATGGATATTGCCAAGCGCCTGATCGACTACGGCTTCCATGCGCCCACCATGTCCTTCCCGGTGGCGGGAACGCTGATGGTCGAGCCGACCGAATCGGAAAGCCAGGTGGAACTGGATCGATTTATCGACGCGATGCTGGCCATCCGCGGCGAAATCGACCGGGTCGCCGGCGGCGAATGGCCGCTGGCGGATAATCCACTGGTGAACGCGCCCCATATCGAGCGCGAGCTGACCGGGGAATGGTCCCATCCGTACAGCCGTGAAACAGCGGCGTTCCCGGCGGGCTTCGGCAATAAATACTGGCCGAGCGTAAAGCGTCTGGACGATGTGTACGGCGACCGCAATTTATTCTGCTCCTGCGTGCCGATCGAGGATTACGAATAGGCCATCACCGGCGCATTTCCCGCGCCATCCCAGCACTATCCCCGCCCCGTCCGCGCCGGTAAATCACCGGAACGGCCGGGGGCCGGGGGTTGCGAACCCCGGACCGAGCCCCGCCCGCGCGGTCATGAGCGGGGCGGCGCTCACCCGCCTGTTTATGTCTTATTGCTATTGATGCGCGCATGTCCCGGTTGGCAACATGTATTGTTACATCATAACGTCTCATATTTGTCATACTTTATGAACCACCTGTGGCATAAGCGGGTCCGATAGGGATTGTCTTATCCATTGTCTGATATTCCGAAGGCATCAAAGATGGCCCGGCGGAGGTTGATTAAGTGCGGAGCGTGCTTATCCGCGGTCATTTATACTGAGAAAAACATAATTAATGAGAAAGCTTCTTCAACTATCACAACTGAAAATATCCCTGTTTATTGCCTTTTATATCGGGATTATCCTTAACATACCCATTTTGTTCCGCCGCTATCAGCACCTGCAATATGACAATGCCCTCTCGGTGGGTATCGAGGTGCTGGCGTTGTTTTCACTGGTGTTTTTCTTGACCATGCTGCTTTCGCTGGTGGGAAGCACGGTGTATCGCGTATTGGTCAGCCTGGTGGTGGTGAGCTCGGTGGCCGCCAGTTATTACATGGTGCTGTATAACGTCGATATCGGCTACGGCATCCTGGCCGCCGTGATGACCACCGATGTGGACCTGTCGAAGGAATCGGTGGGTTACCACTTCTTTATCTGGGTTATCCTGGTCAGCCTGATCCCCCTGGCGCTGATCTGGCTGGCGCCGATGCCCGAGGCGGCGCTCAGGCGCAGCAGCGCCAGGCATATTTCCAGAAAAGGCCTGCTGATCCTGGCCGCCGCCCTGTGCTGCTGGCTGCCGCTTAAGCTGATGGGGCAGATACAGGACCGGCACGATCGCGAGAGCAACCGCACCATGGCCAGCTATGGCGGCGTGGTCGCCGGATCCTACTCGCCGTCAAACTGGCTGTCGGCCCTGGGGATGCTGATCTACAGCTCTTATAGCCAGGCGGAGGACAGTCGCAAGCTGTTTGATCCCGCTGAGCATTTTACCTATGCGCCGCCGAAGGATGTGAACGATCTCTATGTGGTGTTTATCATCGGCGAGAGCGCCCGTCGCGACCATATGGGCGCTTATGGCTACCGGCGCGACAATACGCCAAACCTGGACAAGGAAAAGAACCTGGCGTTGCTGCAGGGCTATTCCTGCGATACCTCCACCAAACTCTCCCTGCGCTGTATGTTTGTGCGCGAGGGCGGGGCGTCCGAAGCGCCGCAGCGCACCCTAAAAGAGATGAACGTCTTTTCCGTTTTAAAAAAGCAGGGTTTCAGCTCCGAACTGTTTTCCATGCAGAGCGAGGCCTGGTTTTATAATAAGGTGATGGCCGATGACTATGCCCTGCGGGAAACCATCCAGGCGGAAAAACGCAACGCGGGCCAACCGGTGGATGATATGGCGCTGGTGGCTGAACTGCGCGACTCCATGGCGCGCCATCCCGACGGCAGGCATCTGATCGTGCTGCACACCAAAGGCTCCCATTATATGTATACCGAGCGCTATCCGCGCGCGTTTGCCCGTTACCAGCCGGAGTGCCAGGGCATCGACGATGCCTGCTCGACCGAGGAACTGGTCAACTCCTACGACAACAGCCTGCTGTATACCGACTATTTCCTCAAACAGGTGTTCGATCAGCTGCGCGATCGCCAGGCGATCGTGTTTTACGCTTCCGACCACGGGGAATCCATATCGGAGAATATGCATTTCCACGGCACGCCGCGCGATCGCGCGCCGATCGAGCAACGCACGGTTCCCATCATGGTCTGGGCCTCGGACGGCTTCCTGCGGGAGAGCGACCACCAGGCGGCGTTCAGCCGGCTGCGCGCCATGGCGGCGGCCAAAACCCCGGTGTTCCATGAAAAACTCTACGACAGCATCCTGGGCTGTATCGGTTTTACCTCGCCCGACGGCGGCATCGTCAAGCCGCATAACTGGTGCCAGGCGCAATAAGTGTAACCCTTCAGGCCGGGGAAGGCCTGAAGATCGGGTTGGCCGTTTCAACAGGGAGCGGGGTTTCGCCCACTATCAGGCGATGACGCCGCTCGGCCGGGTTTTTCGCCTGGCGATGCGGTAGATCTGCGCCACCACAAACAACATGGCCTGGATGATAACGATGCAGGGGCCGGTGGCGCCGTCGATATAAAAGCTTATCAGCGTGCCGCTAACGCACGAGAATACCGAGACCAGCGCCGCCACCAGCAGCATCCTGTCGAACCGGCGGGCAAGCAGCGAGGCGGTAATGCCGGGTGAAATCAGCATGGCAATCACCAGTATCACGCCCACCGCCTGCAGCGCGGCGACGATGGTCAGCGCCAGCAGGCACAACAGGCCGTAATGCAGCGTCTTCACCGACAGGCCCAGCACCCGGGCCTGGGCCGGATCAAAACAGTACAGCATCAGGTCCCGGCGTTTAAGCAGGATAATCAACGACACCGCGCCGGCGATCAGCAGCACCTGCCGCAGTTCCGCGGGCGTAATGCCCAGCACGTTGCCGAACAGGATATGGCTCAGGTGCTGGTCGGTGTCGATGCGTGAAAACAGCACCAGGCCGAGGGCGAACATGCCCGAGAAGACAATCCCCATCACCGTGTCCTCCTTGACCCGGCAGTGATCTTTGATATAACCGGTGGCCAGGGCGCAAAATATGCCCGATCCAAAGGCGCCGATGATAATCGGCAGCCCGGCGATATAGGCCAGGATAATGCCCGGCAACACCGCATGGGAAATGGCGTCGCCCATCAGCGACCAGCCCTTGAGCACCAGGAAGCACGACAGTATGGCGCAGACCACGCCGGTGGCGACGGCCGCGATAATCGCCCGTTGCATAAACGGGAAACCGAGCGGTTCGGTCACATAGGCGAGCAGGTAATCCAGCCATTCCATCATCGGGCGCTCCGCGGTTTTTTGCTGCGCATCCGGTTACGCATTTTGGCGGCCAGCAGTCCGTGCTTGGGGGCAAACAGGAACGCCAGCAGGAAGACCAGGGTTTGCAGGGTGACTATTACCCCGCCGGTGGCGCCGTTAAGGAAATAACTCAGCCAGGCGCCGCAGGCGCTGGTCAGGGTGCCGGTGACCACGGCGATCGCTATCAGGCGCGGGAAACGATCGGTCAGCAGATACGCCGTGGCGCCGGGAGTGATCACCATGGCAATCACCAGGATGGCGCCGACCGTTTGCAACGCGGCCACGGTACAGGCGCTCAGCAGGGTGAAAAAAATGATTTTCAGGCGCAGCGGGGACAGGCCGATGGAGACGGCATGGCTCTCGTCAAAAAAAGCCGCCAGCAAATCTTTCCAGATCGCGCACAGCACGATAAAGGACACGCCGCTGATAATCTGCACCTGCAGCACATCCGCATCGGCGATCCCCAGTATATTGCCGAAGATAATCGACTGCACGTTGACCGAGGTGGGATTGAGCGACACGATAAGCAGCCCGACGGCAAAAAAAGTGGTAAACACAAAACCGATAATCGCGTCCTCGCGCAGCCGGGTAAAATGGCGCACCAGCGTCATCATCAGCGCCGCCAGCATGCCGGTCAGGAACGCGCCGGCGGCGATAGGCAAACCCAGCGCATAGGCGCCCGCGACGCCCGGTACCACCGAGTGGGATAACGCATCTCCCATCAGCGACCAGCCCTTGAGCATCAGGTAAGCCGACAGAAAGGCGCAGACCCCGCCGACAATGCCGCTTACCCAGATGGCCTTGAGCATATAGTCGTATTGAAACGGCTGCAGCAACAGCGCCATCATCACGACACCCGCTTATCGGCGTCGACCGCGCGCAGATTAGCCCGCGGCGCGGCGGCGGCCGCCACGTTAAGGTGGCGCAGCCTGCCGCCGAACACCAGATCCAGGTTGTCCTGGGTAAAGGTGGCGGCGGTGGGACCGGCGGCCAGTACCGTGCGGTTAATCATCACCACCCGATCGCAAAATTCCGGCACGCTGGCCAGGTTATGGGTCGAGACCAGGATCAGATGGCCTTCCGCGCGCAGCGATCCGAGCAGCTCGATAATGGTATTCTCGGTCTGCACGTCGATACCGGTAAAAGGCTCGTCCAATAGCATCACGCGCCCCTGCTGCGCCAGCGCCCGCGCCAGGAATACCCTTTTTCGCTGGCCGCCGGACAGTTCGCCTATCTGGCGGTGACGGAATTCCGTCATGCCGACCCGCGCCAGCGCCCGCTCCACCTGGGCCTTATCCACGGCGGAGGGGATGCGCAAAAAGGACATTTTGCCATACCGGCCCATCATCACCACATCCGACACCAGCACCGGGAAATTCCAGTCCACCTCTTCGGTCTGCGGTACATAGGCAATCAGGTTTTTACGCAACGCCTTCGCCACCGGCAGGTTATCCAGGGTGACCTTGCCGGAGGAGGGACGCACCATGCCCATGATGCTTTTGAACAGCGTGGATTTGCCGCTGCCGTTGATGCCGACCAGCGCGCAGACGGTGCCGCCGGTAAGCTGGAAACTGGCGTTGCTGATGGCGGTATGGCCGTTGTTATAAGTGACAGTTACGTCGTTCACTTGCAGATCGGGCTGATAGCCGGGGTCGTTCATTGTCCGAATCCTTTGGCGATGGTGTCCACCGTCACGTTAAGCAGGCTGAGATAGTCGGGCACCGGCCCATCGGCCGCCGACAGCGAATCGACATAAAGCACGCCGCCGTAGCGCGCGCCGGTTTCCTTGCTGACCTGCCGGGCGGGTTTATCCGAAATGGTGCTTTCGCTGAATACCACCGGCACCTGCTGTTCCCGCACCAGATCGATCACCCGGCGCACCTGCTGGGGCGTGCCCTGCTCCTCGGCGTTGATCGGCCACAGGTAAGCCTCGCGCATGGCGTAATCCCGCGCCAGGTAGCTGAAGGCGCCTTCGCTGGTGACCAGCACGCGCCGGGCTGCGGGAATATTGGCCAGCCTGGCGCGCAGCGGGGCATCCACGGCGGCGATTTTTTCCGCATAAGCCTTGGCGTTGCGGTTGTAGGCGTCGGCGTTGGCCGGATCGTAATGCACCAGCGCCTTGCGGATATTCTCTATGTAAATCAGCGCGTTGGCGGGCGACATCCAGGCGTGGGGATTGGGGTTGCCATTATAGGGGCCCTCGCGGATGGGCAGCGGCTCGATGCCTTGCGTCACCACCGCCGACGGCACGTCATGGATATTGTCGAAAAAACGCGCAAACCAGCGCTCCAGGTTCAGGCCGTTCCACAAAATCAGGTCCGCCGATTGGGTCTTGACGATATCGCGCGGGGTGGGCTGGTAATCATGGATTTCCGCGCCGGGCTTGGTAATGGATTCCACCACCGCCGCGTCGCCGGCCACGTTGCGGGCCATATCCTGGATAATGGTAAAGGTGGTAATCACCTTGAATTTTGCCGCCGCCATGGCGTGGGCGCCGGTAAGCGATAGCGTCATGCCAAGCAGCAGGCTCCAGGGCGCCAGGGCGGAAAATCGTAACGTTGTCAAAGGCGAATACATACTGGTGATCTCCAAAAACCAATCCGGGAAACGGGCCTGCCCAGGCGTTATCAGCATCATACGTCGGCGCACTATGAGGATGTCCGAACGGCCGGGGAGTAATTACCCTTGTATCAATATAATTAACAAGTGTTGGTTTAATGTTCATATATAGCATGAGCTATACTGTATAGCAAAGGCAAACTTAATCTGTTTGTTTTTATCCGCCATTACCGGCATGCCCATTTTGTTTATCAACGCCTTTGGTAACAATGCTATGCTTTATCTCGCCATCGTCGGCCGATGGACTATTTCAGCCGTAAATCAAGAGGAAGGATTATGACCACCCCTGAAAAAGCGGATTTCCCCGTCCGTACCACTCAACTTGTGGATGTGCAGGAACATGCGCAGGGTTTTCTTCAGGTCAGAGCGGCCCATCGTTCCGAGTTGATGGATGACTACGTGGAGCTTATTGACGATCTCATCAGGGATTTCGGCGAGGTACGCCAGGTGGAGCTGGCCGCGCGGTTGGGCGTATCGCAGCCAACGGTGGCAAAAATGCTGAAAAGGCTGGCCGCCGCGGGGCTTATTCGCCAGTTACCCTACCGCGGGGTGTTTCTCACCACCGAAGGCGAGGAGATGGCGGCCCGCAGCCGGGAAAGGCATCAGGTGGTCGAGTCCTTCCTGCTGGCGCTCGGCGTCAGCCCCGAGACGGCGCGCCTGGACGCCGAAGGGCTGGAACACCACGTCAGCGAGGAAACGCTGGCTATTTTCCGCGCGTTTACCGAACAGGCCGACCGGCAAAAATAGCAGCCGTCACTCATCCCAATCCTTCTCTTCGTCCCGCAGGCAAAAGATGCGGCAAAGATCTGGTCTTTAGTTATTGTTATGTTATAACATAATTACTGTGACTGGAGATGGCCTCCCCGTCATTTTACCGACCTCAACACTGATTGGAGTGATAAATGCGTGCGACAGATAAGATGCCCGGCATAACCCGGATGAGTGAAGGGCGTGCGTCCGGCCCGCTGCCGGTGACCGTGCTCTCGGGTTTCCTTGGCGCGGGTAAAACCACCCTGCTTAACCATATCCTCAACAATCGGCAAGGCCGTCGCGTAGCGGTGATCGTTAATGATATGTCGGAGGTGAATATCGATGCCGCCCTGGTGCGCGACGGCGGGGCGGAGCTGTCCAGAACCGATGAAAGGCTGGTGGAGATGAGCAACGGCTGCATTTGCTGCACGCTGCGTGAAGATCTGCTGCTGGAAGTCGGCCGGCTGGCGAAAGAGGGCAGATTCGACCAGTTGGTCATTGAGTCCACGGGCATTGCCGAACCCCTGCCGGTGGCCGAGACCTTTACCTTTACCGATGACGACGGCCTGAGCCTGTCGGACGTCGCCCGGCTGGACACCATGGTAACGGTGGTGGATGCGTTTAACTTCCTGCGCGATTACGGTTCGCGGGACAGCCTGTTCTCCCGGGGCGAATCCCTGGGCGCGGAGGACCCGCGCACGGTGGTGGATCTGCTGATCGAACAGATCGAATTCTGCGATGTGCTGGTGCTGAATAAAACCGACCTGATCGATGAGGAAGAGCGCCTGCGCCTGATGGCTATCCTGCGCGGCCTGAATCCACGGGCAAAACTGGCGGTGGCCGAATTCGGCCGGGTGGCGCTGGATAAAGTCCTGGACACCGGGCTGTTTGATTTTGACCAGGCGGCGCAGGCGCCGGGCTGGCTGAAGGAATTGCGCGGCGAGCATACGCCTGAGATCGAAGAGTACGGCATTACTCACTTTGTCTATCGCGCCCGCCGGCCGTTTCATCCAGAGCGCTTCTCCGCCTGGCTTGCGCAGGATTGGCCGGGGGTGATGCGTTCCAAAGGTTTTTTCTGGCTGGCCACCCGCCCGGCGTATGCCGGTTCCTGGTCCCAGGCCGGCGGCGTCAGCCGGCATGCCCCGGCCGGCTGCTGGTGGGCCGCCATACCTCGTGAACGCTGGCCCGGCGATCCCGAGACGTTAGCGTTTATCCAGGAAAACTGGGTTGATGGGGTAGGCGATGCGCGGCAGGAACTGGTGCTGATCGGCATCGGCATGGATGAGGCGGGTTTAAGGGAACGTTTTGACGCCTGTCTGTTAACCGATCGGGAAATGGCGCAGGGACCGGAGATGTGGTTCTGGTACAGCGATCCGTTCCCGGAATGGCAATAACCGATCGTTTCGCTCCTGTTAAACGGAAAAGCCCGCAATACTGATAAAGATCCCTGCTTATTTCGCCGGGTACGCGTATAATCGCCGCCCGGCGAATTAACCTGATAAAGAGTAAATGTATGGCGTCCACCAGCCTGATCCAGCCCGAACGCGGCCTGTTTTCCTATCCGCCTTACTGGGCGGAATGTTACGGCACCGCGCCGTTTTTGCCGATGTCGCGCGCCGAAATGGATCAACTGGGGTGGGATAGCTGCGATATGGTGATTATCAGCGGCGACGCCTATGTCGATCATCCCAGCTTCGGTATGGCGATTATCGGCCGCATGCTGGAATCCCAGGGTTTTCGCGTCGGCATCATTGCCCAGCCGGACTGGACCAGCAAGGATGACTTTATGCGTCTCGGCAGGCCGAACCTGTTTTTCGGCGTCACCGCCGGCAATATGGACTCCATGATTAACCGTTATACCGCCGATCGCAAGCTGCGCCATGACGATGCCTACACTCCCGGCAACGTCGGCGGCAAGCGGCCGGATCGCGCCACCATGGCCTACAGCCAACGCTGCAAGGAAGCCTATAAAGAGGTGCCGGTGATCCTGGGCGGCATCGAGGCCAGCCTGCGGCGCATTGCCCATTACGATTACTGGTCAGATACCGTGCGCCGGTCGGTGCTGGTGGATTCGAAGGCCGATATGCTGGTCTACGGCAACGGCGAGCGGCCGTTGGTGGAGCTGGCGCACCGGCTGGCGGCGGGGGAGGCGATCGGCGCTATCACCGATGTGCGCAATACCGCCATGATGCGCCGGGACGCGTTGCCGGGCTGGAGCGGCGTGGATTCCACCCGGCTGGACCAGCCCGGCCGTATCGAGCCGATCCTCAACCCCTATGGCGACGATCTGCCCTGCGCCGACAGGGCGGCGCAGGCGCCGCGGACCACGCCGGTGACGGTGCGCGCCGCCAAACCCAAACCCTGGGAAAAAACCTACGTGTTGTTGCCCTCGTTTGAAAAGGTCAAGGGCGACAAGGTGATGTATGCCCACGCCTCGCGCATCCTGCATCACGAAACCAACCCCGGCTGCGCGCGGGCGCTGATGCAAAAGCATGGCGATCGTTATGTATGGATCAACCCGCCGGCGATTCCGCTGACCACACCGGAGATGGACCAGGTGTTTGCCCTGCCGTTCCAGCGCGTGCCGCATCCGTCCTACGGCAAGGCGGCCATCCCGGCCTACGAGATGATCCATTCCTCGATCAATATCATGCGCGGCTGTTTCGGCGGTTGCTCGTTCTGTTCGATTACCGAACATGAAGGCCGCATTATCCAAAGCCGATCGGCGGATTCCATCGTGCGCGAGATCGAAGCGATCCGCGACAAGGTGCCGGCGTTCACCGGCGTGATTTCCGATCTGGGCGGGCCCACCGCCAATATGTATATGCTGCGCTGCAAATCGCCCCGGGCGGAACAAACCTGCCGCCGCGCCTCCTGCGTCTATCCCGAAATCTGTACCCATATGGACACCGACCATGAGCCGACCATCGCGCTCTACCGGCGGGCGCGGGCGGTCAAAGGCATCAAGAAGGTGCTGATCGCCTCCGGCGTGCGTTACGATCTGGCGGTGGAGGACCCGCGCTATATCAAGGAGCTGGCGCTGCATCACGTGGGCGGTTACCTGAAAATCGCGCCCGAGCATACCGAGGCCGGGCCGCTGTCGAAGATGATGAAGCCGGGCATGGGCAGCTACCATCGTTTTAAGGAGCTGTTCGACAGGTACTCCGCCGAGGCGGGCAAAAAGCAGTACCTGATCCCTTATTTTATTTCAGCGCATCCCGGCACGCGCGATGTGGATATGGTCAACCTGGCGTTATGGCTGAAGAAAAACCGTTTTCGGCTCGATCAGGTGCAGAACTTCTATCCGTCGCCGTTGGCCAGCGCCACCACCATGTACTACACCGGCAAGAACCCGCTGGCCAAGGTGGACTACAAGAGTGAAGAGGTCGTGGTGCCGCGCGGCGATCGCCAGCGCCGTTTGCATAAGGCGCTGCTGCGCTATCACGATCCGGCCAATGCCACGCTGATACGCGCCGCGCTGGAGGATATGGGGCTGAAACATCTGATCGGCGGCGGCGGGGAATGCCTGGTGCCGGGAGCGGGCGGCGGGGAACAACGCGCCGGGCGCGACCAGGCGCGCCGCCTTCGCCCCGCGCTGACCCGGCACACCGATATCACGCGCCAGCGTACGCCGGCGCAAGCGGAAAAACTTACTTCAGCCAGCCGTCCTGATGGGCGGCGTCAAGATGGCGTTTCAGATGCTCCCAAAGTGCAGGGTAAACGTCGCCGATAAAGGCATTGCGCGACAGCACCTGCTCCAGCCGGATGCCGTTTTCCACCCAGCTCTGGCCGCGGTTATGCAGGTTCATCAACACCGGCATCAGCCTGTCGAGCATCAGGGCAAACTGGGCGTTGGGGGTTTCACCCGCCTCGTATTCCAGCCACAGCTGGTGGAAGTGCCCGCGCTGCGGTTCGGGCAGCAGGCCGAACAGCCGCTCGGCGGCCGCTTCCTCCCGGGCGTGGACCGCCGCCCGCCCGGCCAGATCGTAGACCAGCACGTCGCCGGCGTCGATTTCGACGATATCGTGCACCAGCGCCATCTGAACCACGCGGTTGATATCGACCTTATCGCCGGCGTAGGGCGCGAGCGCCATCACCCCGACGGCAAAATGCCAGCTGTGCTCGGCGGTATTTTCCTGACGTTGGGTGCCCAGTACCTTGGTGCGGCGCTGGATGCTTTTAAGCTTGTCGATTTCCATCAAAAAGGCGACCACTTCGGTCAGTTCACCGAAGGCTAATTCAGGCGTTGCTTCAGACATACCGATTCCAACCACGCTAGCGTAAAGCGCAACATTGTAGGGCAAAAACGCGGCGAATTCGAATTATGTGATGCGGCCCCGTTGCCCGGCGGAGATAGGGGCGCTAAAACACCGCTAACAATCCGATCGGGCCAGGCGGATAGCTGAGCCGCCATTAACATTATTTTTCAGCTTACACGTGTACACTGGAATAATTCTCAGCTAATCTATGTGCGGTTGGTGAAATTCATAGCGGGTCACGCTCGGGGATGCATTAGATATGGCTAATAAACTATTAGCTCAAGGATATTCACTGGCGGAAGAGATCGCCAATAGCATCAGCCACGGCATTGGTTTGATCTTCGGCATCGTCGGCCTGGTGCTGCTGCTGGTGCAGGCCGGCAACGTCGGCGCCGACGTCACGGCCATTACCAGCTACAGTTTGTACGGCGGCAGCATGATCCTGTTGTTTCTGGCCTCCACCCTCTACCATGCCATCCCCCATCCGCCCGCCAAGCGCTGGCTAAAAAAAATGGACCACTGCGCCATTTATCTGCTGATCGCCGGCACCTATACTCCGTTCCTGCTGGTGGGGCTGGCGTCGCCATTGGCCAAGGGACTGATGATTGTCATCTGGAGCATGGCGCTGCTGGGGGTGATCTTCAAACTGGCGTTTGCCCATCGTTTTGAAGTCGTGTCGCTGATTACCTACCTGACCATGGGCTGGCTGTCGCTGGTGGTGATTTACCAACTGGCGCAGCGCCTGCCGGTGGGCGGCCTGACGCTGCTGGCGGTGGGCGGGCTGGTATATACCGTGGGGGTGATTTTTTACGCCTGCAACCGTATTCCCTTCAACCACGCCATCTGGCATGGGTTTGTCCTGGGCGGCAGCCTGTGCCATTTCCTGGCAATCTACCTGTATATTTGATACCCATGCCTGGCCGCGCCGCCCCCTGCTCGAGGGCGACAGGCAGAGGTTTAGGTTACTCGATCTCGTAAGGCAGGGGCTGGATCGCCAGCGCGCCGGCGGTATCGTCCTTGACCCGCAGCCGGCTATCCGCCGCCAGATCGTTATTAAGCACCGCCTGCACCCAGACGCTGCCGTCCTCCAACTGCAGGGCGGCCAGCACCGTGCCGGTACGCCGCCAGTTGTCGCCGAGCTGCAGCTCCAGGTCTTCTCCCGCCGCCGGAACGCGTCCGGCTTTACCGGCCAGCCAGTATAATGCCCGTTTGTTGGCGCCGCGGTACTTGGCGCGCGCCACCATTTCCTGCCCGGCATAACAGCCCTTGCTGAAACTAATGCCGCCCAGCGACTGCAGGTTGGCCGCCTGGGGAATAAACTGCCCGCTGTTAACGCTGTCGATCACCGGCAGTCCCGCCTCGATATTCAGCGCCAGCCACTGCCGGCTATCGGTCAGCTGCGCCTGGCCTTCGAGCTTTTGCAGCAATTGGTCCAGCACCGCCGCCGTGGTCACCAGCAAAAAGCGCTCGGCGGGCAGGCTAAAGTGCAGTATCGACGTCTCGCCGTCCTCGACCACCGGGTGCTCCGCGTCGGGCAGGGTGGCGAACAGTCCGTTCAGCGCCGCCCGCGCCTGGAATCCGGCCAGGCCCAGCAGCAGCGCGTCGTCGTCCGCCGCCATGGTGACTTTGGAAAATACCGCGTATTTTTTCAGTTCGCCAAGCTGGGTATCGCGTACGCTGCGGCGCTCGATAAAGGCCATGCCCCCGCCGCGGTGGAAAATGCGCAGGTTGCTGTACATTTTGCCTTTCGCATCGCAATGCGCGCCCAGGATATGCTGATCCTTCGCCATCGACTCGACATCGGTGGTGACCTGGCCCTGGAGGTACTTAAGGGTATCCGGCCCGGTCAGCCTGACCTGCGCCCATTCCTCGAGAGACATCAGCGTCAGGGGCAGACGGCTGGAGGGCGAAGGTAAACGCGGTGGAAAAGGAACTTTAGGTGTCATGAAACACTCCTATCCTGTAATGCAGAACAATAGCCTAATGGTAAAAGAGCCAAGGGGCTTTGCAAGCGGTTATTGCATCGGCATTGTGCCGAAATGTGCGATGCGTGCCGATCGAAAATTCTCGGGACATGTCGAAATGTGTCGTTTTATGTAATGCCGGCCGGCAAAACGGGTTAAACTACGCCCTGGCCGGGCGGATATGAGGTAAAAAATACATATGGATATCGATAACAAAGCGCGCATTCACTGGGCCTGCCGCCGTGGCATGCGCGAACTGGATATCTCGATAATGCCGTTTTTTGAACACGACTATGACACTCTTGGCGACGATGACAAAGCCTTGTTCGTCCGCCTGCTGGAATGCGACGATCCCGATCTTTTCAATTGGCTGATGAATCATGGCGAACCCCAGGACAGCGGATTAAAAAAAATGATAACCATGATACAACTGCGAAATAAAGCCCGTGGCCCTCTGGCGATGTGACATACGGGTTTCCTGGCGCACGCAGATTTTTTCCCTGACGCTTCACGGGATCCTGACCCTGTTGATCCTGCTTTCTCCCTGGCCGGAAAATTACGGCCTGGTCTGGGTCACGCTGATTACGCTTGTGGTGTTTGAATGCATCCGCAGCCAGAGAAATATCATGGCCTGCCGTGGCGAGCTGGTGCTGCAAAGCGACCGGCACATACGCTGGCACCAGCAGGAGTGGGCGGTCGCGGGAAAACCCTGGATGATCAAAGGCGGGGTGCTGCTGTGCCTGCGGCAGGTGGGAGGCAAGAAAAAACGCCGGCTGTGGCTGGCGGCGGACTGTATGGACCAACGCGAGTGGCGCAACCTGCGCCAGGCGCTGCTCCATCACGGCTCGCACGAAACGCTTGATTAATCCGGACCGCCCAGGCGCCCGGGGCAAAAGTGACGGCCCGGGCGTAAGACAAGGGATGTGGCATCGACGCGGGATGACCGCAACCTTTTACCCTGCGGCAAAATACTATAATAACGCCGCCATTTCGTTCAGGATCTGCTCGCACCACAGCTGCAGGCGCTCTTCGCTTAATTCGTACTGATTCACCTCATCCAGCGCCAGGCCGACAAAATGCTGTCCGTCGGCGGCCAGCGCCTTGGGGCTGGTGAATTCATAACCGTCGGTGGGCCAAAAGCCGATAAAGGTGGCGCCCCGGGGGGCCAGCACATCGTGCAGGTAGCCCAGCGCGTCCAGGAACCACTCGCCGTAGCCGAGCTGATCGCCCATGCCGTACATGGCGATAATCTTGCCCGCCAGGTCCAGCCCGGCCAGCTGCGACCACACGGCGTCCCAGTCTTCCTGGATTTCGCCGAAATCCCAGGTGGGGATGCCGAGGATCAGCACGTTGTACTCTTCCATACGCTGCGGCGGCACGTCTTTGACGTTATGCACATCGACCAGATCCGGGCCCAGGATATCGCGGATTTTCTCCGCCGCCATTTCGGTGTAGCAGGTGCTGGAGCCATAAAATAAACCGACTTTCATCTTTACTCACACTCTTGACCTTCAACCTGATGACATCAAGTGTACCAGATTCACCCCGTAATCAGGCATAATGCAGGCATGAAAAAACACCGGGGGCGCGGATGCAGCAGCAAAATAAGCCAGGGCAAAATAACCCATGGATTGAGCAGTTCCTCGACGCCCTGTGGCTGGAGCGCAACCTGGCCGAAAACACCCTGTCGGCCTACCGTCTCGATTTACAGGCCCTGGCCGATTGGCTCACCGCCCATCGGTCGGGCCTGTTAACCGCCGGGCCGGCGGATTTGCAATCTTTCCTGGCCGACCGGCTGGAGCACGGCTATAAAGCCACCAGCTCCGCCCGCCTGCTCAGCGCCATGCGGCGCTTTTTCCAGTATCTGTATCGCGAAAAAGCGCGCGACGACGACCCGAGCGCCGCGCTGGCGGCGCCCAAGCTGCCGCAGCGCCTGCCCAAGGGGCTAAGCGAAGACCAGGTCGGCGCGCTGCTCAATGCGCCGGTGCTCGGACAGCCCATCGAGGTGCGCGACAAGGCGATGCTGGAAGTGCTGTACGCCACCGGCCTGCGCGTCTCGGAGCTGGTGGGGCTGACCATGAGCGACGTCAGCCTGCGCCAGGGCGTGGTGCGGGTAATCGGCAAAGGCGACAAGGAGCGGCTGGTGCCGCTGGGCGAGGAAGCGGTGTATTGGGTGGAGTATTACCTGGAGCACGGACGCCCCTGGCTGATGAACGGCCAGAGCGCCGATGTGCTGTTCCCCAGCAACCGCAGCCGGCAGATGACCCGGCAGACTTTCTGGCATCGCATCAAGCATTATGCGATCCTGGCGGGTATCGACGGCGAGCGGCTCTCACCCCATGTTTTGCGGCACGCTTTCGCCACGCACCTGCTTAATCACGGCGCGGACCTGCGCGTGGTGCAACTCCTGCTGGGCCACAGCGACCTGTCCACCACCCAGATTTATACCCATGTCGCCACCGAGCGTCTTAAACTGATTCATCAGCAGCATCATCCCCGGGCCTGACCGGGGTAAGCGTACCGACGGCCACCTGCGTGGAATGACCCGATAAGACCCATTTAGGATAAAGAGATAAGGACTGACAATGAAACCAAGCCTGGTAATGCTTTCTTTCGCGGCGCTGGCGCTTTCCCGCCTGGCCTATGCCGACGACGCCGCCATCACGCACGCCCTGGCGCGCCTGGGCGTGCATAACGCTGAAATCCAGCCCGCGCCGGTGGCGGGGCTGAAAACCGTGCTGACCGAAAGCGGCGTGCTGTACGTTTCCGACGACGGCAAACATGTGATCCAGGGTCCGATGTACGATGTCGGCGGCAGCCAGCCGGTCAACGTCACCAACCAGCTGCTGGGCAAACGGCTGGACGCGCTGCAAAGCCAAATGATCGTCTACAAGGCGCAGCAGCAAAAGCACGTTATTACCGTCTTTACCGATATCACCTGCGGCTACTGCCATAAGCTGCATGAGCAGATGAAAGACTACAACGCGCTGGGCATTACCGTGCGCTACCTGGCATTCCCGCGCCAGGGGGTTAATTCACAGGCGGAAAAAGACATGGTCTCGGTATGGTGCAGCGCCAATCCCAACGCCGCCTTCGATAAAGCCATGAACGGCGACGCGGTGCCCGCCGCCATCTGCAAGACCGACATCGGCAAGCATTATCAATTGGGCGTGCAATACGGTATCCAGGGCACGCCGGCGGTGCTGCTGGACAACGGCACCATGGTGCCGGGATATCAAAGCCCGAAAGAGATGGCGGCGATGCTGGACCAGCAGCAGGCGGGCGGTTGACGGCACCGTGAAAATCAAAACTGAACTACGGCGCCGCCCCGAGGCGAGCGCCGAAGGACTGCTCGGGGCCGATATCCATCCGTTGCTGCGGCGTATCTATGCCCAGCGCGGCGTCAAAGGCGCCGACGAACTGGAGCGCGGGGCCAAGGGGCTGCTGGCTTACGGACAGCTGGACGGCATCGAGGCCGCGGTGGATTTGCTGGCGCGCGCGCTGGCCGACGACCGCCGCCTGATGGTGGTGGGCGACTTTGACGCCGACGGCGCCACCAGCACCGCGTTGATGGTGATGGCGTTGCGGCAGATGGGCGCCGGCCATGTGGATTTCCTGGTGCCCAACCGGTTCGAGGACGGCTACGGCCTCAGCCCCGAGGTGGTGACGCAGGCGCTGGCGCGCAAGGCCGAGATTATCGTCACGGTGGATAACGGCATCTCCTCGCATGCGGGGGTCTCCCTGGCCCATCGGCACGGTATCCCGGTGCTGGTCACCGACCACCATCTGCCCGGCGATACGCTGCCGGACGCCGACGCCATCGTTAACCCGAATCTTACCGGCTGCGCCTTTCCGTCCAAATCCCTGGCCGGGGTCGGCGTGGCGTTTTACCTGATGCTGGCGCTGCGCGCCCGGCTTAATGACAGCGGCTGGTTTACGCAAAAAAATATTCCGACGCCCAAGCTGGCCGAACTGCTGGATCTGGTAGCGCTGGGCACGGTGGCCGACGTGGTGCCGCTGGACGCCAATAACCGTATCCTGGTGCATCAGGGCCTGAGCCGCATCCGCGCCGGCCGCTGCCGCCCCGGCATCCGCGCGCTGGCGGAGGTGGCCAACCGCGACGCCACCAGGCTCAGCGCCGGCGATCTGGGTTTTGCCCTCGGGCCGCGGCTCAATGCCGCCGGCAGGCTGGACGATATGTCGGTGGGCGTGGCGCTGCTGCTGACCGACGACCTGGCCCAGGCGCGCGGGCTGGCCGGCGAACTGGACGCCCTGAACCAGACCCGGCGCGAAATCGAGCAGGGCATGGAAGTGGAGGCGCTGGCGCTGTGCAGCCAGATGGAGCTGAGTGAAAACGACATGCCTTATGGCCTGGCTATCTACCACGCCGAATGGCACCAGGGCGTGGTGGGCATCCTGGCCTCGCGCATCAAGGAGCGTTTCCATCGCCCGGTGATCGCCTTTGCCCCGGCGGGCGACGGTATCCTGAAAGGTTCGGGCCGCTCGGTGGCGGGCCTGCATATGCGCGATCTGCTCGAACGGCTGGATACGCTGCATCCCGGCATGATCATGAAGTTCGGCGGCCACGCCATGGCGGCCGGCCTGTCCATGGAACGGTCGCAGTTTGAACCTTTCCGCCGGCGTTTTGCCGAGCTGGTCAACGAGTGGCTGGACCCGGCGCTGCTTGACGGCATCATCTGGTCCGACGGCGAACTGGGCGGCGGCGAACTGTCGCTTGCCACCGCCGAAATCCTGCGCGACGGCGGCCCCTGGGGCCAGTCGTTCCCAGAACCGCTGTTCGACGGCAAATTCCGCGTGCTGCAACAGCGGCTGGTGGGGGAAAAACATCTGAAGCTGATGGTTGAACCTCTGGCCGGCGGCCCGCTGCTGGACGGCATTGCCTTTAACATCGATAACAGTATCTGGCCCGACAACAGCGTGCGTATCGTCGAGCTGGCCTACAAGCTGGATGTGAACGAATATCGCGGCAACCGCACGGTACAATTATTAATCCAGCATCTATGGCCGCTGTAAGCGCAAGACGCTACACACCGGGGTGCGGATCCGTTAGAATACCGGGCTTATATATGCCCATCACTTCTTTACGAGCTAACTGAACTCATGTTTGAAATTAATCCGGTAAAAAACCGCATCCAGGACCTGTCTGAACGGACGGAAGTTCTCAGGGGGTATCTTTGACTACGATCTCAAGCGCGAACGCCTGGAAGAAGTCAACGCCGACCTGGAACAGCCCGATGTCTGGAACGACCCCGAACGCGCCCAGGCCCTGGGCAAGGAACGCTCCTCCCTCGAGGCCATCGTCGACACCATCGATCAGATGACCCGCGGGCTGGACGATGTGTCCGGCCTGCTGGAACTGGCGGTGGAGGAAGACGACGAAGAAACCCTTAACGACACCATCGCCGAGCTCGATCAGTTGGAAGGCAAGCTGGCCCAGCTGGAGTTCCGCCGCATGTTCTCCGGCGAGTACGACAGCGCCAACTGCTACCTGGATATCCAGGCCGGATCCGGCGGCACCGAAGCCCAGGACTGGGCCAGCATGCTGCTGCGCATGTACCTGCGCTGGGCCGAGGCCCGGGGTTTTAAAACCGAGATTATCGAAGAATCCGACGGCGAAGTGGCCGGCATCAAATCGGTCACCATCAAGGTCATCGGCGAATACGCCTTCGGCTGGCTGCGCACCGAAACCGGCGTGCACCGCCTGGTGCGCAAAAGCCCGTTCGACTCCGGCGGCCGTCGCCATACCTCGTTCAGCTCCGCCTTTGCCTATCCGGAAGTGGACGACGATATCGATATCGAAATCAATCCGGCGGATTTGCGCATCGACGTCTACCGCGCCTCCGGTGCCGGCGGCCAGCACGTAAACCGTACCGAATCCGCGGTGCGCATTACCCATCTGCCGACCAATATCGTCACCCAGTGCCAGAACGACCGCTCGCAGCATAAAAATAAAGAACAGGCGATGAAGCAGCTGAAGGCCAAGCTGTATGAGTTTGAGCTGCAGAAGAAAAACGCGGAAAAACAGGCGCTGGAAGACACCAAGTCCGATATCGGCTGGGGCAGCCAGATCCGTTCTTATGTCCTGGACGATTCCCGTATCAAGGATTTGCGCACCGGCGTGGAAACACGCAATACGCAGGCGGTACTGGATGGCGATCTGGATAAATTTATCGAAGCAAGTCTTAAAGCCGGGCTATGAGGAACCAAGATGTCTGAATCACAATCACAGGGCGGTGCACCTCTGGCGCCGGATTTAAACAACGAACTGACGGCGCGCCGCGAAAAACTGGCGCTGCTGCGTGAACAGGGCAATGCGTTCCCCAACGATTTTCGCCGCGATGCCACTTCCGATAAGCTGCACGCCGCCTATGACGCCAACAGCAACGACGAGCTGCAGGAACTGGGCCTTGAGGTCAGCATCGCCGGGCGCATGATGACCCGCCGCATCATGGGCAAGGCGTCCTTTGTGACCCTGCAAGACGTCGGCGGCACCATTCAGCTGTATGTCGCCCGCGACGAACTGGCCGCAGGCGTCTACAACGAGCAGTTTAAAAAATGGGACCTGGGCGATATCCTCGGCGCGCGTGGCCAAGTGTTCAAGACCAAGACCGGCGAACTGTCGATCCATTGCACCGAGATCCGCCTGCTGACCAAAGCCATGCGCCCGCTGCCGGACAAATTCCACGGCCTGGTGGATCAGGAGAGCCGCTATCGCCAGCGCTACCTGGATCTGATCGCCAACGACGAATCCCGCCATACCTTTAAGGTGCGCTCGCAGATCATGGCGGAAATCCGTCGCTTCATGGTGGACAAGGGCTTTATGGAAGTGGAAACGCCGATGATGCAAAGCATCCCCGGCGGTGCCGCCGCCCGGCCGTTTGTCACCCATCACAATGCGCTGGATATCGATATGTTCCTGCGCATCGCGCCGGAGCTGTACCTTAAGCGCCTGGTGGTCGGCGGGTTTGAACGGGTGTTCGAAATCAACCGCAACTTCCGCAACGAAGGCATCTCGCCGCGTCATAACCCCGAGTTCACCATGATGGAACTCTATATGGCCTATGCGGACTACCGCGATCTGATTGTGCTGGTGGAAGAGCTGTTCCGCACCCTGACCGAACGTGTGCTGGGCAGCAGCGTCGTGCAATACGGCGACCAGACCTTTGATTTCGGCAAGCCCTTTACCCAGATGACCATGCGCGAAGCCATTTGTCACTATCGCCCGGAAACCATCGCCGCCGATTTGGACGATCTGGACAAGGCCGGCGCCATCGCCGCGTCGCTCGGCATCAAGCTTGAGAGAAGCTGGGGCCTGGGCCGTATCCAGACCGAGATTTTTGAAGAGACCGCCGAAAGCCACCTGATCCAGCCGACCTTTATTACCGAATACCCGGCCGAGGTCTCGCCGCTGGCGCGCCGCAACGATGAAAACCCATTTTTCACCGACCGGTTTGAGTTCTTTATCGGCGGCCGCGAAATCGGCAACGGCTTCTCCGAGCTGAACGACGCCGAAGACCAGGCGGCGCGCTTTGCCGAACAGGCCAGCGCCAAGGATGCAGGCGACGACGAAGCCATGTTCTATGACGAAGACTACGTTATCGCCCTTGAACACGGCATGCCGCCGACGGCGGGCCTGGGCGTGGGCATCGACCGGATGATGATGCTGTTTACCAACAGCCACACCATCCGCGACGTGATATTGTTCCCGGCGCTGCGTCCGCAGAAGTAAGCCGCCGGCGCATAAGTCATAGTCCGCTGAGCCGGTGGGGTTAGAAAACCGCTGGATGTGGATAAACGGCGCCCTGAAGGTTGGAAGACATCCAACCGGTAAGGGCGCCGTTTTTATTCCGGGATAACTGCTTAAAACTCACGCGGTTAATCACCGCGCCGCTTGCCAGCCACCGGCATAAGGTTATAATGCCTCTCGCACTTTCCCTGAGTGCGGCCGTTGCGGGTGTAGTTCAATGGTAGAACGGCAGCTTCCCAAGCTGCATACGAGGGTTCGATTCCCTTCACCCGCTCCAATCATGCTTCCAACACCATCCGCAAACGTCCAAAAAATCCAGTATTATCAACCTATATTGCCTTACTACTGTCCGCTCCCGTCCGAGTGCATCCCTTGAAAGCCGGTAGTATATGTGTATATGATCGCGCATAGTTTTTCTATACACCCGGATTTCTATACACAATGCCTCTGACAGAGCTACAAATCAAAAAAGCCAAGCCCACTGAAAAGCCTTATACCCTGAGTGATGGCCTCGGCCTGTCGCTTCTTATTGAGCCTAACGGCAGCAAAGCCTGGCGCTTTCGTTACCGGTTTGATGGCAAACCCAAAATGCTGTCGCTTGGCACCTATGAGCACGTTTCCCTGGCCGATGCCCGGCAAAAACGTGACGAATCCCGGCGGTTAGTTGCTTCAGGTGTCAATCCCAGTACGGTGCGTAAAGAGCAAAAGGCGGCAAAAATAATGACCGCAACCAATACCTTTGAAGCGTTAACCCGCGAGTGGTATGAGCATCGATACGATCGCTGGTCGGCGTCCTATCGCGAAGAGATGATGGATACCTTCGAGAAAGATGTTTTCCCTATCCTGGGTTTTCGGCCTATAGCGGAAATTAAGCCATTGGAGCTGCTTGCCATGCTGCGAATTGTTGAGGGCAGGGGAGCTACCGAAAAGGTGCGCAAAGTTCGGCAGCGCTGCGGCGAGGTGTTCCGTTATGCCATCATTACCGGCCGGGCCGAATACAATCCCGCGCCGGATCTCGCTTCGGCCATGAAACCCCATAAAACGCAAAATTACGCTCACTTGGCCGCGCATGAATTGCCTGAATTCCTGGCAGAGTTAAATGCCTACAGCGGCAGTGTGGTAACCAAAATCGCCACCAAACTGCTTATTATCACCGGATTGCGCCCCGGTGAGATACGGCGGGCGCAATGGTCAGAGATTGATTTTCAGAACAAGATTTGGGAAGTGCCGGTGGAGCATATGAAAATGGGACGCGCTCATTTGGTCCCACTGTCCACACAGGCATTAAACCTGCTTGAGCAAATTAAATGTGTCACGGGAAGGTATTGTAAACATCCCGATGTTAAAGCCATGCACTTTTTGAGATCATCGGCGAACTTCGGGTTATCCGATACTCTTCCGGCGTCAGGTTTCCCAGTGATTCATGAGGCCGTTCCTGGTTATACTCAT
>NZ_WUBS01000010.1 GCF_010131535.1 Acerihabitans arboris | reverse complement strand
GAGATTTTTGGCCAGTTCGTTAGCCAGAGCTTGCAACTGCTTTTCGTCCATAAATTAACCTGTTTTTGATGTTGGATTGAAGATATCAAAATCAGGCAATTACACAAATCTATGTACAGGCTCCGTGATTTCCTCATCAATGAGGGAAACAGTTCCCATCGTCCGAAACCACAGCGCCGCCTTATCCCACCACACCCCATATTTGATCTGCTCTCCATTGATTAACACAGACAGATGTAAGCAACGTCTGCTACTGGCACAGGGCTGCTGTTGCAGCCCTGACAACTTTAGACTTCAATCGACTCAGAGATCTCTAACGCATCATCGACTTCAATGCCGAGATAACGCACTGTGCTTTCCAGTTTCTTATGACCCAACAGAAGTTGGATCACCCGGAGATTCTTGGTCTTCTTGTATATCAGGAAAGGTTTTGTTCTTCTCATGGAATGTGTGCTGTACAGCGAATCTTCGAGACCAAGCTTTTCTACCCATCCATGAAAAATACGGTTATATTGCCGGGTTGAAATGTGTTGGCAAGAACCGACCCGAGATTGGAACAAGTAGTCTTTACTGTGCAGATTGCCATTGCCCCGCTTTATTAGCGCTGCAACTGCTTCTCTTGTCCCTTTGGTTATCTCAAATTGGACGGGGCTACCGGTTTTCTGTTGTAACACCGTTGCTCTGCTCGAAACAGAACTGCCATATGCAACATCTGATACTTTGAGTTTTACCAAATCACAGCCCCGAAGTTTACTGTCTAAAGCCATGTTGAACAGGGCTAGATCGCGCGTTTTGCCTTCCAGTTCAAGTCTGATTCGAATCCCCCAGATATGAGATATCTGAAGCGGTCTTTTTTGTCCGATGATACGATTTTTGTTCCACGGTGACGTGCTCATGCTCAAACCTCCTGCAATGTAGGAGATTTAAGTATGATTGTCCCTCATGAGCGAGGAGCGGACGTAAATGTTTAAGGTATCGCTAACCAAGAGAATATCGGCGCAGGGGCAGTCCAACGAACCAACCGGCACCGGCCGGTTTTTTCGTATCTGCTACAAGGGTAGTCACCCTGGGGTGATGAGTTTAGGATAGCTATTCACCAACTCATCACCACTTATCATTATGTTTTATATAAATAAAGAACAAAAATGAGCAGGGTGAACAGTTTTGCGTAAAATCTTTTTTTTCCGGCAGACTTGCATAACACTGTTGCTGCCGTTTTGACTTAGTGCTAGATTTAGTATCAAATATCGTACTAAAAAGGACTCGTTATGGCTGTACAACCTATCCTGGCTAATGCGTCGGTGAGTATCAGCGATTTTAAAAAGTCACCCAATGGCGCCCTGAAAGAGGCCCACGGCCAACCGGTGGCGGTGTTGACCAACGGCCATATCTCCGGTTACTACATTTCACCGGAAACATGGGAAGCCATGGTGGATTATCAGGAAGATATCGAACTCGGCAAAATCGCCCGTTCACGGATGAAAGGTAAGCGCGTTAAGGTCAAGCTGGATGAGCTATGAGTTGGAGTTTGAAGAGCATGCCCTTAAGGAGTTTAAAAAGCTGGGCGCGCCGTTACGGGAGCAGTTCAAAAAGAAGTTAAACGAGATTTTGGTCAATCCCCATATTCCCGCCAATCGGCTCGGCGGCATGCCTGATTGTTATAAAATCAAGCTCAGGTCTGCCGGGTATCGGTTGGTTTACCAGGCGATCGATGAAGAGGTGATTGTGCTGGTGCTGGCGGTTGGCAAACGCGACCGCTCAGAAGTGTATAACGCAGCAAAAGCCCGGCTCTAACCGGCTGGCGTGTGCGGGAACAACGGTTCAAAATCTGACCACATAATCCCATCACTTTCCCGCATTGGTATACGTTTAGGTATATCCTGAAATCTGAATTGTCTTTTAATCCATATATACCAATACCTTACGTGAAAAATTCAGATTCCAGTCGCCCTGCGCATTATCGATGGCTCTCGTTGAAAGCCACCTGTAATGCTACTTTACCGAGGTAACATCCAATTCTGTGCGGGCAGACCAGCACATGCAGCCATCGTCACCGGCTTGCTCAACCCTGCAGTCGTCAGGCACTTATTTGATGCCATATTACGGACATCCGTACCAACACCTTGAAGAGCTTTCCATTGCTGTTTTGTGTCATTAAAGTCACAGGCAACCGTCACGGGTACTTTACCACCGTCATCAGACAGACACTGACCGCTTTTCAGTACGATGTAATGAAAAGTGTTTTTTACAGGGCTGGCTTTCGCCACGTTATCACAAGCTAACAAACTGGGTTTACCCTGGTCATTCTCATCCAAACAGTTACGGCCGTTTGCAATATTAAGATGACCAGATACTGTTTCAGTAGTCACAGTCACTACTTTGGCCCCTTGGATACCTTCTTGTGAAGCTGCTGCAATCGAAGAGAACGATACAGTTAAAGCAACAATTAATGCAGATAAACGAACTACCATATAATCACTCCTTGTGAATTAATTATCTTTTTGATTATTAACATGTTGCACTTAATAACTAGTTAATGACCTGTTTTTTAATACACTTGAATAATGTCCCAATCAAGACTTTATTTACAAATTATTAACTACGTTTATATAACGTTTAGCTGTGAGCATTGTTCGAGGTTTGTACATCAATATTATTAGCGCACAAAATTTGTATTAGTCCCCTGATGATCCATACGTAACCGAACGAAGTGGTCAGAAATCGTGGGTACACTGGCGATGGCAATGTGCCAGGTTTGTCCGGCAGACTTTTGTTGAATGGGCAGCCAAGACAGTTAAATCATCATACTGGGCCGAACTGTATTACCAGGGACGGCGCGAAAAAGGAAAGTCTGATCAATCCGCGATCCGGGCACTGGCGTTTAAATGGATACGGATAATTTACCATTGTTGGAAGAGTAGGATCTGTTACGACGAGGCGAAATACTTAAAGGCGCTCAAAGAGCGAAATTAGCCTTTGCTGAAAGCTTAAAAAGCGAGTCGAATGCCTCAGGGCGTGAAGCGGACATACCATGTATTTTATATGGCCTGGTAGCTGGCGGAGTTTGTGAAAAAGCCGTATATCACAGCGCACTGAGGTCAGTAAGCGATGCCGAAATTCTGCTTATGAATGGCGCAGGATTCAGGCACAGGGTCAGTCCGAATGATTTCAAACCTTGAGCAGTTTCACCGTGGCATCCACGTCTATCTCATCTTCCGAGAAGATTAACATCGTTCCCTGGAAGGTGGTAATCGCCAGTTTTTTCAGCGAGCGCATTTCACCAGGCTTCGCGGCTGATTTCGGCCTGATACTACTCATCAGTACACCCACAGACAGCACCGCATTTTCTTTATCGATGCGGGTATCGGCAGACACTTCTTCGCTGTAAACCAGGTAAGACTTGATCGACGTAAGCTTAAGGCGCTCGCCTGCGATATAGATGTATTTGCTTTCCGGTACGACTTTCACAGCATAGGCTGACAAACCCTTGTTATTAGTGGCGGCTTCGAAAGTCACCACCGCATCTTTCTTAATCAGCTCCGGGTTGGCGACCTTAATCACATGAAAATAACGGTTATCACCGTTTTCATCTTTGATAAATCCAAAACCTTTATCTTTAAACCACGTTGTGACCGTTCCGTTCATCGCCATTACCGCCTACTTAATCGTTTATCTACTCAGTTTTTACAGCGCGCAGTGTAAAGCACAATGCCTGCGCAGACTACGTCTTTGGTTCAAGTCTGGATGATAAATGTCTGGAATGCGAAGGGGACGGCCAGGTGAAGGCGTAAGCGACGCAGAGTGAAACGCTGCGGCCAGACGTGGCGGAAGAGTTAACGGGGCCGCTGCAGTATAGGGTCTGGCTGCCGGAGGGGGTTGCGGGGGAACCGTATATCGCTGCGCATCAAGCGCGGCTGAAAATCGCCGGGAGATTTCCGGGCACCGGGATTGGCAAGGGGCTGTGGAAGGACACGATGAAATTTGACGGACGGTCAAGAGCGAAAATTGGACTTTAATGCCGAACAACCTTCAAGATGAAGACGTTTTAACATCATTGTGTTAATCAACGGGGAACAGGTCAGGGCAGCCAAAAGACGTAATCCAGTCGGGCCGGCAGCAAAGTTGTTGGCAACTATCGAGAATAACCCTGCGTTTTCCATGAACTGGCTGAACATAAAATCTTGATGAAAAGCCCTGAGGGACTTTTCATACATAGGCATCCGCAAAACGTTAATTACCACATCAAGTCATCGGGCACTTTAAAATCGGCATACGGATCTTCTTCATCTTGCTCTTCCTGACTCAGCGCGCTATTTAATACAATACTGTTCGCATCCCGCTGCGCAATTTTATCGGCTACGCTCGCGGGGATAATAGCGTATTCACTCACGCCACTGTTATCAACAACCAAACGAGCAATGGCGAGACGACCACTAATCAGCTGAGCTTGAGTAATCTTATCCACAACTATTTTCTTGATTAAATTATTATCTGTGAAGTTAAAACCAATATCGCCTTTTGAAATATTAATTCTGTTCATTTCAATGAGCTGCTTCACCTGGGCTTTATACTCTTTAGATAAGGCAGCTTGTCTTTGTTGTTCGCTTAGCTGTTTATCACGTTCAAGTTGCGCTTTTTTATTTTCTTCCACAGCCTCTCTTGCCTCACGAGCCTGAACCCGTGATTTTTTAGCCGTTCTTTGGACTTTGGCCATTTTTTTGCTGGTCACTAATCCAGCTTTTAGCATCTGTTCTTGTAAGGTGAGTTTCGTCATCTTCGTTTCCAAACCAGTTGAATAATTTGTGGGATTATACCTGTAATTTTTGGGGCTGTACCAGATTGCAGGACCTGATCGCTGTGTGGCTTGAGTTTGGCGGGGTTATCAGAGGCTGGCGTGACCTGGGTTCGCTCATGTACCAGGCACCAACGGCACGGTTAACGAAACCTCTCACCGATACCGAGATAAAAGCCGCCAGGCCGCAGGAGCGGTCCAGCCGGGTTAATTCATCCTGCCGCGCTCAGTTGACGGTGGCCGCCCAAACAGTCGTGAATACTCCCGGCTGAACTGCGTATGACTCTGATAACCAACAGACAAAGCAATTGTCGTGATATTGGCGCTCCTGGTGGCAAGCATTGCCCGAGCCTGCATCAACCGGATCCGTTTCTGATATTGTACAGGGCTAAGCGCTGTAATTGCCTTAAAGTGGCGATGAAACGCCGAAACACTCAGCGCGGCCATGTCAGCCAGTTCTTCCACCCGTACGGCTTGCATATAGTTCTGCTTTATCCAGTTAATCACCGCATAAATCCGGGACAGATGCGTATCAGGCGTTGCAATATCCCGTAGCATCCAGCCAAGTGGCCCCTGAAGAACACGGAACAGGATTTCTCGTTCATACGCCGGAGCCAGCGCGGCAATTTCCTCCGGCTTGTTTATCAGACGCAGCATTCTCAGCCAGGCATCCAGTAATTCGGATGTAACAGGCGCGACAGCGAATCCAGAACCGTAGCGCGATGCTGTGCCGGAATCAGGCAAACCGGCAAGCAGGTCGGCGATAATTTCCGGTTCAGGCGTCAGGCTGACGGCAAGATAAGGGGCATCGGTCAGATCATCCGCATAAACCTGACCGACGGCCGGTAAATCCACCGACATCACAAAATAGGTCGCAGGGTCGTATCTGTAGGTTCTGTCCCCCACCGTCATGCTTTTCGATCCGGTCAGGATCAGATTAATCATCGGTTCATATACTGCGGCCAACCGGTGTTCAGGGATCTCCCCCTGAACCATCGCCACGCGCGGTATTCCTGTTTCAGTGCGCTGATTTCCGGCACCGGATGCCAGCTCACGTAGTTCATGCAATTGTTTTTCCATTTTCGATAAATAACATGCCCCTGCGCCTGCAACAAGAGAAAAGCAGTATCGGGCAACATCTAAAGAGGATTGCATGAGCCAGGCTAAAAAATCCCGCGTACTCTTGTTCTGGCCAAACTTTTCCACAAGAGTTGGGTTCTATGCGTTATGTTTTGATTACTGGTGGAAGCCGGGGAATAGGCGCCAGCACGGCACTTGAGTGTGCTCGCCGCGGGTTCAGCGTCATACTGACCTGAAATAACCAGCCTGATGCCGCCAGAGAGTTCGGGGAGCGGGGTATCCGGGTCAACGCCGTGTCGCCAGGCCCGATTAGCACTGAACTTGGCGGCGGTTTGAATGCCGGGTTCGACGCTTTGCTCGCTGCGCAGACGGCACTCGGACGGGTCGGCGAACCCGAAGAAGTCGCCAGTGTCATCGCTTCACGGCTCACCGCCGATGGAGGCTGGATTAATGCCCAGACAATTGAAGTCTCGGGCGGTTATATCATCTGACAAAGGAGCACAGCATGCTGGATCATATATTCATTACCGTAAGCAATATTGAGCGTTCAGTCGCCTTTTATGAAAGGGTACTCCCCCTCCTCGGGATCACCAGCCGTCATGACTATGACGGCAAAGACGGTCCTGCGGGCCATCCCGACCTGAAGGGCTTTGGCGCGAACGGTCGGGTCTTTTTCTGGCTCAGGCAGGGCAATGTTTCAGCCGATGCCGTCCACGTTGGTTTCGTTGCCGAATCGGAAGCGATGGTAAAGCTGGCCCACGCCGAGGCCCTGGCGGTTGGCGCGGTGGAAATTCATCCGCCTGGCGCGCAATTTCACTATGACCCACGCTACTACGCGGCGCAGGTCAGGGATCCGGACGGCTACAGCCTCGAGTTCGTTTACAAAAGCTGGCAGCATGGGAGTTGATGCCGTGACCATACGGACAAACCCATTGCGCGGGATAGCTGATGCGCTGCTCGCGGCAACCAACGCCTTCGACGTCGATCGTGCGTTAACGCTGTTTACACCAGATGCGGTAGTCGACGACCCATCCACCGGCCACCGTTTTGATGGTCATACCGGTATCCGAAACTATATCGAACAGTATTTCATCGGTTATCGCACGGTGACCCGCTTGCTGTCGATCGTCAGTGCGGGCGAAAGCCGTGTGCGTGCGCGGGTCGATTTCACCGGTAATTTCGGCCATGAGATTGGCGTGCTGGCGATGTCTGTTAATAGCGATGGGTTGATCGAGCGTATCGACGCCGATCTTGAATGACCCACTCCCCAGGACGAATAACAATTATGAAGAAACTGATGATTTATGGTGCGACAGGCTATACCGGCGGCATGATCGTTCAACATGCAATTGCTTGCGGCGTTCCGCTTATACTCGCCGGGCGTAACGAGGCAAAACTGGCTGCAATGGCCTCAGGGCTGAATCTGCCTTACCGCTCCTTTTCCCTGGGTGAGCCGGCAAGTATTGATGAGGCACTTGCCGATGTGGCGGTGCTTCTGAACTGTGCTGGCCCGTTTATGCACACGGCGAATGTGTTGATAAAGGCAGCGCTACGTAAACAGGTGCATTACCTTGATGTGGCTGCCGAACCCGACAGCTACAGGCTGGCTGAAACCCTGGACAGAGAAGCCGCCACCGCTGGCGTGATGCTGCTGCCGGGATGCGGGGGCAGCGTGGCGATGCTGGGGTGTCTCGCCGCCCACGCTAAAGAGCGGGCAACGGCCCCCAAAAGTATATCATTGGCTCTACACGTCGCCGGGCCGATGTCACGGGGTTCGGCAATCAGCGCGACTGAAAATCTGTCTCCGGAATGTCTGATACGCCGCGATGGTTTGCTGATACGGCAGGATCCCACCAAGGTGAGAACCTTCGATTTTGGCATGGGTCCACTGGAATGCTTCCCGGTAACGTTGCCGGACCTGACAACCGTCTGGAAGGCAACGAAAATCCCCGACATTGCTACCTTTGTGCATATCACCGGGGCAGGCTTTCCCCAGGGCGATCTGTCTGTTTTACCCGACGGCCCAACGCCCGAAGAGCGTGACGCCAACCGTTACCAGGCCGTTGCCGAGGTTGTCAGCGCCGATGGCAGTACAGTGCGTATGTTGCTGGACACATTAAACGGTTACAGCTTCACGGCAATGGCTGCCGCTGAGGCCGGACGAAGGGTACTAACAGGCCAGGCGCGTCCGGGCTTCCAGACCCCAGCGGAGTTGTTTGGCAAGGGTTTTGCAGAAACCATTGCAGATACCCGAATTACTTAATGCAGGCTAAAATGGAATGAGTGAGCAAGTCCCCTGGCCGGTAAGGGAAAGAGGATTGTTTAACCACATTACAAAAACAAAGCTGAAGCGCGTTGCCCATCCAAACAACGCATTTCCGTATTGGTTACCAAGGTTGTCCGCCTTCAGGCCCAAAGAACCTCCCGATCGGGCCATCTTTACCGATCAACGCCATCTTGATTGCGGGCTGCGCCCCTTCTTCCGATGTAAAGACTCCGGTATTATTGTTGTTGAGATCGGTTTGTACATGCCCAGGTTCAACCACATCCACATCCACCTTAATGCCAGGCTGCTCCAGCTCTTTGGCAAATGAGACGGTTACCGCATTGAGCGCAACGTTTGCCGTAGTGTAACTGAGACTGTTGACTGTGGAATATATTGAACCGGGATCAGGAAGAGATCACATTGGTGACGCAGGCAAGCGGTTGAGATTGATATTAGATACAGGCGCGAATGTCATTTTGTTACTTGAACAAGATTCCAAAACCAAAACATCAGGTATAACAGAAGTTGTGGCCGGGGAAAATCAGGTTAGTAGAGTCATCCGTGGTTTTAATGCACCTGGGCTCGCTAAAGATGACATAGATGGCGTTGTAGGCTGCGATTTTTTCAAAGGAAAACGCCTGATGAGAGAAAGACCTGACATCGCATCAGGAGAATTAATCATTTTATTACCGGCATGAGTGACTGAATAACGGGCATGTTAGCAAGCGCGTTAACGACAACATACTAATTTATAGATATATTATGGTTACTCATGCAACCGAACACATTATTTATTTGTTTAATTATATTTAGATATAATATTATTATGCTTTTAACACTCAATTTATTAATATAATAATACGCACATCAATAATTAAAATTAATCATTCCCGTTAAAACCAGGCTGCTATAATTTATTGTAAAATACCATCAGATGAATTAAGTAACAACACTCATATATTAGGATGCTTACTTATATAAAAACCGTTTCAATGCTGCAGTTTTAATTTAATAAGAATTTTTGGGTAGATAAAAAAACAAACTAGTAATAGAATCCATAAATATTTTTATGCCACAGATAAACAAAGGGCCATCGGTTGAAACTCATCATCCAAATACCCTGCCTCAATGAGGCAAAAACCCTTGGTGTCGTATTGGCGGCTTTACCCCGAGAAGTTGTCGGCTTTGAATGTGTCGAATGGTTGATTATCGATGATGGCAGTACCGACGAGACGCAGCGCGTAGCAAAGGAGAATGGGGTTGACCACATCGTGGTCCATCCAAGAAACCAAGGGCTGGCCAGGGCTTTCATGACAGGTATAAATGCATGCTTGCTTTTGGGCGCGGATGTCATTGTAAATACCGATGCCGATAATCAATATGAGGCGACCGATATTCCCTTGTTAACTCAGCCTATACTAGACAAGAAAGCCGATTTAGTTATCGGTGCTCGGCCGATAACAACGATTGCACATTTTTCGATAGTAAAGAAGATGCTCCAAAAGCTCGGCAGTTGGGTTGTTCGTGTTGCAAGTAAAACGGATATTCCCGATGCGCCGAGCGGGTTCAGGGCTATCAGCCGTTCAGCGGCGCGGCAGTTAATTGTTTTTAATGATTACACCTACACATTGGAAACAATTATACAAGCTGGTCAAAAAAACATGGCGATATTATCTATTCCTATTAGAGTAAATGAAGATTTACGCCCATCAAGATTGATGAGTAGCACTTCAAATTATATTAAGCGAAGCGTTATTACTATTGTACGAATATTTATCATCTACAGGCCATTCAGGTTTTTTGCATCGGTAGGTACGCTACTGTTTGGATTGGGTTTAGTGATAGGGATACGTTTTTTGGGCTATTACTTAAGCGGCTCTGGCGCAGGACATGTTCAATCGCTAATCTTATCAGCCACATTGCTTGGCATGGGTTTCCAAACCTTTCTGATTGCTTTTATTGCAGATTTATTGGCAGCAAATCGTAAATTACTTGAAGATATTCGCTTCAAGACCGCAAATTTGACATCCAACAAATTTCCACAATGGAGAGAAAAACAATAATGGCGGATCAAGGATCGGAAGGACTTTTATCACCTTATTTGCGAAGAAAGCGTATCCAGGCCGCAGCCCCCTATCTCACTGGGCGTACACTTGATTTTGGTTGTGGATCCGGCGCGCTGGCCGCGCAAATCGATGCAGGAAACTATGTGGGTGTTGAAATAGACAGTCTATCGCTTCGCCTCGCCCTAAAGTGCTTCCCAAAACATGCGTTTGTTGCAAAATCACCCGAATTATCCGAAAAATTCGACACCGTGGTTTCGCTGGCCGTTATCGAGCATGTCAAAGACTCCGCCGATTTTTTAAGGACCTTAGCCGCGTATATGAGGGAGAGCCCTTCATCACGGATAGTAGTCACCACGCCGCATCCTTCCGTTGATTGGGTTCACCATTTAGGGGCGTCGATCGGACTGTTCTCTAAGCACGCCAGTGAGGAACACGAGGCATTGCTGGATCGGTCAAAACTCGAGGCAGCGGGCAAACAAGCCGGGTTGGATCTTATTTATTATCGCCGATTTTTGTTCGGTGCGAATCAGATTGCGATATATGCGAAGAGTGCCCTATGAGTTTCAGGATTTCGGGTGGCGCTAAAGAAGATGGCATTGTTATCGGTAATGCCTATGACAAATATGGCTCACGTAATCCGGCCGTAAAATGGATGATGCAAAGGTTCGAATCGGCTTTGAGTGATTTCGTTTCCCAGGTCATGCCCCAATCGATCCATGAGATCGGTTGTGGCGAGGGTTATTGGGTTTTACGCTGGAATGAGCAGGGCCTGGCGGCCAGAGGTTGCGATTTTTCCCAGCAGGTCATCGAAATTGCGCGTGAAAATGCGCTCGCTCGGGAATTGCCACCGACACTGTTTGAAATCCGCAGCATTTACGATTTAAATTCCAAGCGTGACGGTGCCGATCTAGTTGTCTGTTGCGAAGTGCTTGAGCATTTGGAAAATCCAGAAGCCGGCCTGGAAGCACTCCAACGGGTGGAGTGCGGGCATTTGATCCTCAGCGTGCCACGGGAGCCCCTTTGGCGTTCGCTCAATTTAGCCCGCGGGAAATACATTGCCGACTGGGGTAATACGCCCGGTCATCTTCAGCATTGGTCGAAAAAAAGTTTTATCCGGCTGGTGTCGAAGTATTTTGCAGTCGTCGATCAAAAGAACCCACTACCTTGGACCATGCTGCTTTGTCGACCACGCAATTAAATTTGAAGCGAACCCTTCATTGGGCCGGTGGTGGATTGGCGTTTATCGCCATTGCCTTTTTAGCGTGGCGCCTGCATGGATACTGGGATCGCCTCGACGTTACACAGTTCACGCCCTCAGTTTGGGCTGCGGTAATGGTGCTTGTCCTGGTCTGCGGTGGCGCCAACCTGCTGCTGGCACTGTCCTGGTGGTTATTGCTGACGCAATCAGGCGTCAAAGCCACACGCTGGTGGGCAGTCAGCACCTACGGAATTTCCCAGCTTGGGAAATATCTGCCCGGCAATATTGTCCATTTGGCCGGGAGGCAGGTAATTGGCATGGCTGCGGGGGTTCCGGGGATTACACTGGCCAAGTCGACCTTATGGGAGCTGGGTTTGTTAGCCATCGCGGGATCGATGTATGGCCTTTTGGCAATGTCGCTGCTGTTCAACACGCTGCCGATATGGATAAGCGCGGGGCTATTTCTGAGCGTAGTGTGCGGTGCGGGATATTTTCTACAGGAGACCACCAATGCACGGGTGGCCGCGGCATTTTTTTTACATGTGGTTTTCCTGGCCTCTTCGGGCGCAATATTTGTTGCTTTGCAAGGGATATTAATCAGTACATCCGGGCTTGATATGCAGGTTGGGTTGCAGTTAGGCGCCGCATATATTATCGCCTGGCTGGCCGGGCTCATGACCCCTGGAGCGCCCGCAGGCGTGGGGGTGCGGGAGTTTGTGCTGATGGTTTTAACGAAAGGAATATTGTCGGAGCCTGATTTGTTGTTAATAGTATTAATGGCAAGAGCTGTCTCGGTAATGGGAGATTTCGTGTTTTTCCTTTTTTCTATCACGATGTCGACAATGAGCAGACGGTGAATAAAAACGGCACGTTCTTTCAGTCGGCATTTACCATTTTATAAGGACCGCAAGCCGGCTCAGGACGCATTGGCGATGTTGACAACCAATAATAAATAATGGACTACCGCTACAATACACGGCAAAGATGTTTGGATGATGTTCGCCCACAGCAATGCAATTTTATATATCAACTATAAACAAGCAGCGGGGAGGAAAAATGATTTTTTTCAAAAAATGGTATTCACACAAAAATGAAAGATTAGAACTAACAGTCTCATTCATTGTGTCTGCCGCATGTATTCTATTTTCGCTATGGACCATTTCAGTGCAAATGTCAAGTTTTTTACATATCCCATGGATGATATTATGTAAAACATTCACTTTATCCTTGACGGTTTTTATACCCCTGAGCGTTGTTTGTGCTGTTAAATTCTCAAGCCATTACCTCGACTTTTTAAAAACGACATCCCAGAACATAACAATACCAAACTTTAGAATTATATCGATAATTATTTTCGCAAGCATAATGACGCTAGCATTAGAAGATTACAAAATAAAATTTTCACTCATTATGTTATCTTTTTTATCAATTATCATTATAAAAAGCAATACCAAACAAGACATTGGGCAAACGCGCGCAATACCTACAGCCCAGGTGGCTTATAAGCATGGCTATTTACTATTTATTTTACTTGTTTTTATTTCAGTAATTATTAATATGGTCACTTATCGCTCAGATTTTGATGATTCGCATTTTATACAACTAGCATCCCAAACCCTCTTGCATCCTGAACTTGCGCCGCTCACGTTCGATACCACCCTTGGCTTTGTATATGACCATTTTCGCTTTGCACCCTACCGTATCGCCTCTTATGAAATGCTTATTGCCCTGATATCATATTATAGTAAAATTAATTTATTTGATGTTTATTACCTCGTCGTACCGGCAATTACATCAGCCCTAACCCTAGGTGTCGCTTTCCTCTTTTCCCGCGTTTTTTTAAATACCAACAAAGCGTTATTGGCCACCGCGCTGTTTTTGATAATTATGCTGGCCTGGGGGGATGTTCATGTCGCTTATGGGAATCGGGTGTTTGTCAGATTATTCCAAGGCAAGGGATTGCTCATCGCATTAACGACGCCAATCACGATTATTGCCGGATTAATGTTAATAAAAAAGCCAGGTTTAGCGAATATACTCCCATTACTGATTGCTCAAATAGTTACTATAGGCGTATCTTCATCCGGACTGGTACTCACGGTTTTTACCAGCGCATTAATCATGTTTTGCGCAATTAACAACAATATAATCTCAACGATTAAAAGATGCGCTTATATTGGATTATCTCTTATATACCCGGCGTTTTTCGTATTATGGCTGAAATTATTTAATCCGTCGATTGTGTCTTTAGAGCAGGTTGGCACTTATCTTCCGGTTAACTCATCGTTGGGATTGTCGTTTCGCGCCAGTCTCACACTCATTATACTGTTAATTGGATTTGCATTAACTTATCAACGATTAAAAGTATCATCGTATCCTATATTGGTATTTACAACCATACTCTTTATTCTCAATCCCTGGTTTGCTGATTTAGTTGCTGACTTTTCATCGCGTAATATGAGTTGGCGTCTTGGCTGGGCTGCGCCAGTCCCTCTATTGATAAGCATAGGGCTTGCTATGGCCATAACCCACTTTCCCAAGCCACCGTTTGTCGACCATAAACCCGCATTCGCCATCAGTACGGTGGGTTTAATCCTATTTATCATGTTTCTTTGCGGTGGGCGATGGGCAATCTCACCTACCAACAACGTTGTCTGGGGAAAACCTTCGATTAAGGTTTCACCAGAATACTACACAACTATCAAGATTGTTAATGAGATCACTAAAGCAAAACTGGCAGGAACAATACTGTCTGCCAGCCCTATTGCCGCCTGGATCCCATTGATTAAACCAAATACCGGTATTGTAATGCCTGGACATACCTATCCGGTAATGCTGCAGACCACAATGCCTGCCGGTGAATTCTCAAATAGAATGCGATTATATGATGCCATAAATAGTCAAGTACCTAATCTCACCTCCCTTGTTGACGAAATGAAAAAATACCATGTTGGAATACTTATCATTAATGCTGCGACTCGGCCCGGCGATATTCTTAAAAGCTCGGCACCAGGCAGCAACGAGATATCCATAATATTTATTTCCACTATAAACGAATATTCTATTTATCAGGTGAAGTATGAAAAACGATAAAATAAAAATATTATTTTCTTGTCTCATTTTAATAGCATGCTTTCATTTTCTTTCTGCATTAAAAGGGGACAATATAATAATTGGCGATGGGTATCAAAACATCCAAATTGCGACCAATTTGATGCAAAATCGCACATTCTCGTTACAAGGGGACGGTAGCCCGGATATGATACGGGAACCAGCGTGGCCATTTTTTACCGCAACAGTATTGGAATCGCTTCATTTTCAATCAACGCCCGCTCTTCAATTAGCCACAAAGCATAAGAATGTATTCAAGAACATCAATATCGTTATATATTCAATTATCATTTTGATCATATTTTTATTTATGCAGCATGAAACAAAAAATTACATTTATGCCTTATTAGCTGTGGCATTAGCCATTATAATAATTCACACAACCCCGCGCCTGATTTATCATTACAATAACGAAGCACTCAGCTCTTTATTATTACTATCATCATCCATTTTATTTTTACATGTTTGCCGAAAAAAAAAGCGCCATCTATCGTTTTTTCTAGGCATCAGCATTGGATTACTGACGTTAACAAAAGCGCAATACTTATATATAGCCGCGTTTCCTCTCTTAAGTCTGTATTTCATTGATAAAAAATCAATGGTGTTTGCCATATGTTCATCTATAATCATTATTTCACCTTGGCTAGCCAGAAATTATATTCTCTTTGATAAATATTCCATTGCAGAACGAGGACAGATTGTCGCATCTTTAAGATACATCCTGACCGTTGAGCCTGGAAGTAGCGAATACCCCTGTATGGCTTACTCTTTTTTAGCGCCTGATTTACGTCCACTGGTTAATGGATTTACCAATATCAGGCTAGATGACTACAAGCGCAACGGCCTTTGTGAACGATTCAATCGTGAAACATGTTATGATATGGGGACTAAAAAAATTCCCTGTTCAGCCTTCGCCGAGGACTCCTCTGCCACAGTTGCATGGAATAAAAAAATTCAATATTTTTACCGGGGATATGCGGCGGGGGAAGCAATCGAGGACGGGAAATTATCATTTCAGGACATCGCGCCGTTTAATTTGGCAACTATAGTCAAATATCTGAAAACATATCCCATTTTTACTTTGAGAGGTATCGGCTTCAGCAATCATCCCATATTGGTTTTAAGCATGGCGCTATGTATGTTTGCAACATTATTCACCCCCCTATGGCCGCTTTCACTATTAGCCGTTTTTTCCCATATATTTCATGCTACCCTGACACATAATATTCCACGATATCATGTGATAGAACTACCTATAATGATCATAGGATTTATTTATTGCATAAAAAAAATCTTGGACTATCTTTCCGGGCGGCACGTCTATCGTTTATTATTACCGCGACTGTTTTTTAAATCCTAAGGGCCGCCCATGAGTGCCAACCTTTTGATCTTTCATTATTTGCCAAACCCATTTTTTCGCGGCCATCTCCCGTTATCGGCCCGGGCAAAAACCCATGAGCGGTATTGAAGCTTGGGGCCATAAGGGGCCGCTTAAGGGAAAATTCAGCGGGGAAACCGGCAAGCACGCGCCTGTCGTGCTCATCCCCCCGGGGTCCGGCCCGACGGATCGCGACGGCGATAATCCACTTGGCATAAAGGCTTCGCCCTGCAGGCTACTGGCGGAAGGGCCGGCAGCCAGAGGCGTGGCCAGCGTACGCATAGATAAGCGGGGCATGTTCGCCAGCGCGCCAGCATACCGGCGCACGCGGTGTGTGGTTGCTTGGCCACAGCGAAGGAGGCCGGGTGGCGCTCTCGGCGGCAAAGCAAAGGCTGGAGCATATCTGCGGGCTGGTACTGGTCTCGACGCCGGGACGGCCGGCCGCTGGCTTAACGTTGCTTCCTGATACCAATCATGTGCCCAAGCCGGTTACCGCGGAGGGACCGGAGGCGAATCCGTCGACCCATGCCGATCCACATCTTCCCCTTGCTCCGGGCATCATCGATGCCATCGCGCGGTTCGTCATGTCAAGCCAAGGCGCGCGTGGCACTTAACGGGCAAGCCGCCACCATTGGCCGCCCACAATTTGTCAAATAATCTGAACGACAACAGCGAATTTATTCGATATCCAATTAAGTTAATGAGCGTTATATTTATCCCATCGAAAGCAAAACGCTTTCACTCTCACAACACAGGATATCAATCATGAAAAAGACAATCGCAGCGTTCGCACTTATTGCAGCCATTCTTGCACCAGCTGTTTCAATGGCCGCCGGTGGTGATTACCAGAGCTATGTGAACACCTACCCGGTGGCGCAAAGCGCCAATCAGCACGTTAATACCGCAGAATAATATTGCGTTAAAAACTGATACAAAAAATTTCATCAAATCGCAAATTCATGTCGGAAAATGACATTTGATATGCGATTTTTTTTGCATCTATCCCTGCGGCGTCCCCCCCCCTTTACATCGGATAGTGCATTTCACAACCAATCATACTCCCCGCCATTATCCTGCCTGGTCGCGCCGCCCGTTAACCCAGGTTCAAACCCTAAAGCCCCTTCAGGTGCCTCATTTAAGTGCGCCCCGCCTCATCATGGCACAGACAACCCGCTTAGCACGTTTAGCCCTCTGAAGGGCAACGCGGCGCAATGCCATGGCCGTGGGCAACAGTACCGATGCGTGGAGTTGGCATCTATATTGCTTGGTTGTACATACAAGAATATACATTCCCGATTTCCGGCCGCTGGCGAGGAATAAACCGGTCAGAGCCAGTGTACATCGCGTAGCGCGGGACAATGAATAACTGAAAAAATGTCATGTTATTATATATCTGATAAATAACAATATTAATGGATAAACAATGATTTCATTCGACAATGTCACCAAATTCTACGCCGATGGCACCGTTGCCGTGGACAGGCTGTCTTTCGAAGCGCCTACCTCAAAGATTACCATCCTGGTGGGTCCCTCGGGCTGCGGCAAAACCACCTCGCTGCGCATGATCAACCGCCTTATCGAACCGAGTTCGGGCGCCATTACGCTGAACGGGCAATCCACCCTGGATATGGATGTGGTCCAGCTGCGCCGGAAAATCGGCTATGTCATCCAGAACGCGGGCTTGTTTCCGCATAAAACCGTGCAGGACAATGTTGCCGTTACCGCACGGCTTAACGGCGCAACCAGGCGCGCCGCCAGGACAAAAGCGCTGGATTTATTGGCAAGGGTGGGCCTGTCGCCGGAGATGCACCAGCGTTATCCCTGGCAACTGTCCGGCGGACAACAGCAGCGGGTAGGCGTGGCCCGGGCATTGGCCTCGGATCCTGAATTCATGTTGATGGACGAGCCCTTCAGCGCGGTGGACCCGGTGGTGCGCGAGCAGCTGCAGGATGAATTCCTGCGTCTGCAAAGCGACATCGGTAAAACCATCATCATGGTCACGCATGATATTGATGAGGCCATGAAGCTGGGCGACCGGGTGGCGGTGTTCAGGCCCGGCGGCCGGCTGGCGCAGATCGATTCGCCGGCCATGTTGCTTAACCATCCCAAGGATCCGTTTGTCGCCGATTTTATCGGCCGGGACCGTGGCTATCGCAAGCTCGCCTTCAGCGCCATCCAACCCGGGCTGAGCTTATTCAGCGAACCCTGCGCCAGCCTGGGAATGACGGTTGCCGAGGCCCGCGAACGCGCGATCGGGCAATGGATACTGGTGACGGAAAATAACCAGCCCCTGGGCTGGTTTGATGTCACCCAGCCCAAAGACCAGATCCTTGCCGACGGCATTAACCTGAGCAGTACCTTTGCCCCGCTCACCGGCTCGTTAAGGCAGTTGATGGACGCGGTGCTGAGTTCGCCCTGCGGCAGGGGAATCGTCGTTGACGACCGGCGGCAGCTGCTTGGCTCGGTGAATGTCGAGCAGGCTTTCGGCACCGGTCAACCGATAAAGGCGGGGTAACACCATGCGATTCGATTGGCTGTGGGGGCAAAAAGAGGCCATTTTCAACCTGCTGTGCTGGCACCTGTACCTGTCCGTGGTGCCGGTGCTGATAGGGTTAATCCTGGCGATCCCGGCCGGGATCCTGATCTATCGCGCCGCGCATATCAAGCACCTGATCCTTAATATACTGGGCTTGTTATATACCATCCCTTCCCTGGCGCTGTTCGTCCTGCTGCCGGGTATCCTGGGCACCAAAATACTCGATACCCTGAACGTGGTGGTTGCGCTGACGCTGTACGCCTTTTCATTACTGGCGCGTACCGTATGCGACGGCCTTGATTCCGTGCCGGAGGATACCCGCCAGGCTGCCGTCGCCCTGGGTTACCGGCCGTTACAACGTTTTTTTAGGGTGGAGCTTCCCCTGGCGGTTCCCGTTATCGCCTCGGGGATGCGGGTAGTGCTGGTATCCAATGTGAGTATCGTTTCCATTGCCGCGGTGGTGGGCATGCCGCAGCTTGGGGCGCTGTTTACCCAGGGTTTCCAACTGCACTTCCTGACGCCGATTATCGCCGGCATCGTCTTATGTATCGCGTTGGCATTGATTCTCGATAATTTACTGCTGCTGGGCGCGAATAAAATCACCGCCTGGAAACCTAAACGGAGCGCGCGATGATTGACTGGTTTATGGATGGCGCCCATTGGCTGGGCGATGACGGCCTGCTGGTATTAATGGCCCAACATTTGGTTTATAGCGCCGAAGCGTTGCTAATCGCCTTGATCGTTGCCTTTCCCATCGGCTGTTATGTCGGACATACCGGTGAAGGGACGCGTACGCTTATCGGCATTGCCAATGCCATGCGGGCGTTGCCGTCATTTGGCCTGATTATTTTACTGGTGATTATCTTCGGGCCGGTGTTTGAATCGGATCTGGCGTTTATCGTCCCCTGCCTGATAGTGCTAATCATACTGGCGCTGCCGCCGATTATGCTGGGGGTGTATTCCGGCATGACCTCGATTGACCCGAGCGTCATCGACGCCGCCGTCGGCATGGGATATTCCCCCTGGCGTTTGCTGCTTACCGTGGAGATTCCCTGCGCGTTGGCGCTGATCCTGTCGGGGATTCGCAGCGCGGCGCTGCAAATCATCTCCACCGCCACGATTGCCGCCTATGTTTCACTGGGCGGCCTGGGGCGGCTGATCATTGACGGCCGCGCGCAAAACGATTATCCGCAGATGGTCGCCGGCGCCATTATGGTGGGCGCGCTTGCGCTGATGGTCGATTTTATTTTCTCTTTTTTAATCCGTTTCATGGTTTCGCCCGGCATACAGCGGCGCGAGCGCCGGCGCAACCCCCTTACCTTTTTATCCATCCTTGTGATTAACCGGAGCCTGTAAAATGAAAATGAATCAACTGCTCGCAGCAACGCTTTTTTCGACGGTTTTACTGCATGCCGCCCTGGCATCCGCTGATGATAAGGCCACCGCGACCGGTGATGTCGGCACCATTATCGTGGGTTCGGCGGATTTTCCTGAAAGCCAGCTGCTGGCCACGATTTATGCCGACGCGCTGGCCGCCAAAAACATTAAAGTTGAAAAGAAATTAAATATCGGCAGCCGCGAAGTGTATATGCCGGCGTTACTGGACGGTTCGATTAATCTAATCCCTGAATACAGCGGCGCGACCTTAAGTTATTTAGATGAAAAGACCCAGGCCCACAGCGCGGAAGATGTCGAGGCGGCGCTAGCCAAGGCCCTGCCGGCCAAGATCAAGATGCTGTCGATTTCCCCGGCCCAGGACAGCGACGTGCTGGCGGTGACAGCTAAAACCGCCAAGCAGCACAACCTGAAGACCATCGGCGATTTGCAACCCGTCGCCGGTAAGCTGGTGCTGGGCGGACCGGCGGAATGGAAAAGCCGCCGCGAAGGGGTCAAGGGTCTGCAGGAGGTCTACGGCCTGACCTTTAAAAACTTCAGGGTATTGGATGTGGCGGGCCCGCTGACCTTATCGGCATTGGTCAACAACCAGATCCAGGTGGCGGACATGACCTCCACCGATCCGGCAATGAAAAAAAATAACCTGGTGGCCCTTGAGGATCCCAAGCATCTGTTCCCCGCGCAAAATATCGTGCCGCTGATTGCCGCCGATAAGCTGAGTGCGCCGATCGAGGAAACGCTGAATAAAATATCCGCCCAGCTCACCACCGACGATCTGATCGTGATGAACGGCAAATTGGCCAATTTTGACAGCATCGACGCGGTGTCGAAGGAATGGCTGAGCCGGCATGGCCTGGATAAATAATGTCCGGCTATAAGCGCCATCAGGCCGGGAGTGAGAGATGACAATGATAAACAACGTCACGTTGGGCAAAGCCGCAACGACCACCCAGGATATCGCCGCTATCGCCGGAGGCGCTGAAGTCCGGCTCGATCCGCAGGCGCTGGCGGACATGCGGTCGGTACATCAGGAGATCAATAAGGCGCTCGCCGGGGATCGGGTGATTTACGGCCTGACCACCGGGGTCGGCGATCTGGTCACCCAGCGCCTGTCGTCCCCACAGATCGCCGCCGTGCAGCTGAATATGTTGAAAAGCCACGCCTGCGGCACCGGCCCCGACCTGGCGCCCAGGGACGTGCGCGCCATGATGGCGATTATGATCAAATCCCTGCTGCAGGGTTACAGCGGCGTGAACCCCGCGCTTCCCGCCACCATGGCCATGATGCTGAACAAAAGCGTTATCCCCTGGTCGCCCGCCAAAGGTTCGGTGGGCTATCTGATTGCCACCGCGCATATCGGCCTGGCGGTATTCGGTTATGGCAAAGCCTGGTACCAGGGAGAACTCCTGCCAGGCGGTGAGGCGCTGCGGCGGGCGGGCATCGAGGTAAGAACGCCCGGGCCGCGGGAAGGACATGCCCTGGTCAGCGGCACTTATGAAATAACCGCCTTGGGCTGCCTGGCGGTGGAGGATTTTAGCGCGCTGTTGCCCGTCGCCGACGCGGCCGGCGCGATAAGCCTTGAGGCGTTAAAAGGCAATACCCGTGGTTATGACGCCCGTTTGCACGCCCTGCGCCCACATCCGGGCCAGCAGGAGACGGCGCGCATCCTGAGGTGCCTGCTGACGGACAGTGAAATTTTGGACCAATATCGTGATTTCCGCGTGCAGGATGCGCTCAGCCTGCGCTGTATTCCGCAAATTCACGGCGCGGTGCGGGATGTATTGGCCTTTTGCCGGCAGGTGCTGACCACCGAGATCAATTCGGTCACCGATAATCCGATCTTTATGATGGAGAACGGCGAACTGCAGGTGTTGCCGGGCGGCAACGGCCACGGCGCGCCCATCGCCCTGTGCCTTGACGCGCTGGCTATCGCCATTGCGGAACTCAGCACGGCGTCGCAGGCGCGTTCCGATCGCTTGACCAACGGCCATCTTAGCGGACTGCCGGCGTTTTTGATTACGCCGGGCGCAGCCCATTCCGGCATGATGATCCCGCCCTACGCCGCCGCGGCGCTGGCCGGCGAGAACCGCGCCCTGGCGGCGCCGGCCAGCGTCCATACGGTGTCAACCTGCGCGGGCCAGGAGGATCATCTCAGCATGGGGGTTACCGCCGCGCGCAAAGCGCTGGACTCCATTGAGAATGTCATCGACATCGTGGCCATCGAACTGCTGTGCGCGACCCAGGCCATTGAGTTCCACCGCCCGCTGCGGCCCGCCCGCGGAACCAGGGCGGTGCTGGCGCTGATACGGCTGGAGGTTAAGTTCCGGCAACAGGACGACGAGATTTATCCGGATATGCTGGCCATCCGGCAACTGATCGCCCAGGGGCGGTTATTGCAGGTCCTGCAGCCCATTATCGCTGCCGACGCCGCTAACGGAGATCGCGCATGAGCGCCTCCTGCATTGCCCAGTCCGCTCGAAGGCAGCAAGTTGCTCGATCTCACCCGCGCGCCGGCGGGCGCTTATTGCGCCGCCCTGCTGAACGATTTGGGGGCGGATGTAATTAAGGCCGAAATGCCGGGAAAAGGCGACGGCTCCCGTGATTTCGCGCCGCATATCAATGGCGAAAGCAGCTATTTCATGCGGCTTAACCATGGCAAAAAAACCTCACCCTGAACCTTAAATCTCCTGAAGGCAGGCTACTGCTGGAAAAGCTAATCGAAAAGGCCGATGTGCTGGTGGAAAACTTCCGCCCCGGCGTGACCCAACGACTGGGCAACGCGCACCCCATCGGCGCCCCGATGGACAGTTACCGGGCCGCCCACGGCTATATCGCGATCGCGGTGGCGAACGATAATCTCTTTTCCCGCCTGGCGAGCACCATTAACCAGCCCGGACTGACCGGGGATCCGCGCTTCGCCGCCGATCCGCAGCGTCTGCGGCACCAGGCCGGGCTGCGCGTCCATATCGAGACGTGGCGGGGGACAAAAGCGTGGCGTGGGCAGGATAACGCCAACCGCCCGCGGGCGGCTGGCGTTGACGGGTAATAATTGATGGCTAATGCGCCGATGCGTGCCACAGTTGCCAATGCCGTTCGCACGCTTCGGTCGCGGTGTGCACATCTTTCGGCACCCGGGGTTCATTGCTTGCCTGGGCCTGGAACCCCGTCTTTTTTTGCCATCCCAGGTGGCTTAAATCGACATTTTCCAAACGCTGCCAGAGTTTTACCTCCCCCAGCGCCACCTCACGATAGGCAGTCGCGATGATGCCCTGATCGGTGCCGTCGGAGACAATCTCATATTTCAAATAGTCATTTTCATCCGTTCCCACATACAGTGTTTTTTTAACCGTTAAAGTAACCATTGATTACTCCTGCGAAAAATTTGAGTTGAAATTTTGTCACATACCGGCGGCGCGAAAACAGATCTGTATGCCATTTTTTGTTTAATCTTTGTTCTCGCCCGGAGGTAAAATTGCTTAAGTTAACCTTAAGGAGGAGAGCTATGGCTACCGTTGCCGCGTTTATAATCTATGCCGTGGTGATGACCGTGATTGCGGTCAAAGTACGCGAGTAGGCGGCGGGGATAACCCGCCAGCCGTGCCGCGTTATCTCGACGGCGCCGAGCGATACGCCACGCCGGGCAGTGCGCGGAGCATGTCATACCGCAGGTTGGCGCCCTGATATCATAAGGCGGCGAAACCGCCGCCGATCGCAGCCCGGCAGGCTAGGGCCGCGTTTTTTCACCACCGGTCTTTGTCGTAGCGCCGCCCAGCGCTGGGTACGCGATAAGCGGCTCAGGGCGCTGTTGCCCACGGGGTAGGGCTACCGGGCGCTTCGCCGCTGTTTTACCGCGGACGCGGCAAGAAAATCCTTATGCGCGCCACGCGCGGCTTGCCCAGGGGGTATTCGCTTGCAAAAAACCGTACGTTGGCGTTGTTGAGCTTGCCGGTCAACCCGGTAGTGTTAATTATTCGCGTGTTTTCGCCTGAAATTTGCCCTGGCTCACCTTGCCGGGCTGGTGGATTTTTTTAACCGCGCCCGCCATAAATTGAGTTTTCAGCCGAACGTATTACTGCAAATGCAGTAATGAAAGTATGAATTCAAGGCCAAACGGGTAAAATTTTGCCAGTATCGACGGGTAAAGTCTCAATATGTGGAACTCGACCCAGGACAGGTCCTGACGTGATATATCCACTCCGCGATAAGTATTCCATCATGAAATTATTTACTCAATGTTAATATATGTGAATGTATATGGATTCCGCGATGCTATTTTAGTTGAACTCTCCGGCTATAATTCACGTTACGCGACGGGGCGATTAATACCCCACTTTTTACCAGAAATGGCTTAACATATAGTTAACACTTATATGCAATATTAGGGTTGCGCCCTCAATCTGATGATTTTGCATTCGCAAAACTTATAATCCCTGCGGCGCAATTGTTACTCGCCCCGGGCTTGATATGTTTAATCTTGCGCCGATGTCAAGATATTACATTTTACGCAGGATTTCGTAACGATAGTTGGATGAAGACGGAAAACGAGGATATCAATTATTCCGCTAAAAAAAACCAGCCGTAAGCGTGCATTTAGTCAGCCCCAAAAGCCAAAAAACATCCTCAGTAAAATCCCATCATCCGATGTGGCAACCTGGGACAGGCATAAATAATTACCTTAATTTACAACATATTGCAAACATAGAATTTTCATCGATACGGACTCAACCGCCGCAGGATGAAAACCGGCAAGAAGCTTCGTTATAAAAAATATAAGGCTTACTGCTTTTTATCTTTATGCCGTTAAACAAACTTTTTAACTCTGGTCTGTGAAGATATAAATATTACCATAATATTAAAATGTATCTAATTATTTCAGCTTCTTGCCAAAAAGCTTTACATTACATTACTATCTGGCTATTAATATTTAAGCGAGCTTTATTTTCAGATGCTTACTCACTTTTACGCCAGGGGTAGTGAAATTCCAATTTGCCGACGATTTGTGTCAGATGTTAATAGCTACTATTGCAACACATGTTTATCCGCAGAAGGTAATTAATCATGCCGAATCGCGTGCCCACTAAAAAAATAGTGATTCTTAGCATTCCCCCCATTGATCTTTTGAATGTGGCCGGCCCGATGGAAGCGTTTCGCCTGGCTAACATGCTGGCGGAAAATAAATACCCCTATCAGGTGGAGCTGGTCTCCGCCGGCCCGGATAAAACCATTGAAACCGAAGCCGGAATAAGCCTGCTGGGCCACTCATGTCTGCGCGATAAAAAATGGGATAAGTTTGCCATCGACACCCTGATTATCACCACTAATATTGCGTCGTTCGGTATGTATCCGGCGCAAACCATCGAGTGGATACGCGGCCAGGAAAGTCGGGTGCGCCGCATCTGCACCGTTTCCGGCGGAATCTTCGCGCTGGCGCAAACGGGGATGCTGGAGGGAAAGCATGTGACGACCCACTGGCGCGTTATGGATGAATTTGCCAAACACCATCCCGGCGTGCATGTGGACGATCGGCCCATATGGGTAAAGGACGGGAAAATTTATTCCTCGGCCGGCATGTCTTCCGGCATGGACCTGGCGCTGAACCTGATAGCCGACGATCATGGCGATCGCCTGGCCGGGGAAGTGACCAAGGAGTTGGTGATGTTTTTGCGCAGGCCCGCCGATCAGGCGCAGCTGAGTTTTTCCCTGATGGCGCAATACTCCAGCCACCGCAGCCTGAAAACGCTGCAACCCTGGATACATGAGCATTTAGCCCAGGAACTTACCGTGGATGTACTGGCGGATCAGTTGGCCATGAGCAGGAGCACCCTGATCCGGATTTTCAAACATGAGCTGAATACTACGCCGGCTAAATATATTGAAAACATCCGCCTGGAAACCGCGCAACGTTTCCTGCAAATGACCCAGATGAATCTGGACAGCATTGCGGCCAAATGTGGTTTCACCAGCGCGGACGTGCTCCGGCGGGTTTTTCTGCGCAATATCGGTATCAGTCCCCTGACCTATCGCCAGCAGTTGAGCAAGCAGGAGTGATTGCAGCGCAGGTCAATCCAGGCCGCCGGCGACCACCTTGACCATGGGTAACGCCGCCGGGGGGTGTGGAACCTCAGGTAGTGCTTCCGATTTTTTCAGGCTGGCCAAATCCTTACCATCCATTTCTTTTGCCACCCAACCCGCGATGTTTTGGTAAGGAACAAAAATGCTTTGGTTTCGCTTGGGATGGGTGGCGGTGAATACCCCGACGATAGCGCCATCGGCGACGTATACCGGCCCGCCGCTCATGCCCTGTATGCCGCCGGCGTCGGTTAATCCCATCCGGCAGCTGGTGCCGGGCTTATCCCACCAGCCGAACGCTTGCAGCGTACCGGTCGACGATGTCGGTAACGTGGTGTAGGCGTTGTAGCCATAGAGATTTAGGCGTTCGCCTTTGACCGCCGATTCCAATTTCGGCAAAGCCCGGCCTTTATTATCATGATAGATAATCGCCACGTCACAGATGGGATTATAGGCTTTCACCCTGACCATCATTAATTTGGCCACATGGCCGGCGGTAAGACTATAATTTTCCGTCAGCGGAAAACTCGAGCCGACGGCGCCCGCCAGCACGGGAATACCGATGAAGTGAAAATCGGCTTTATTGCTGGCGGTTTTGTCGACATTATAATGACCTACCGCGCTGCAGCCGGTCAATAATGAGGTAAAGATAAAGGACATTAATTTCACGTTAGGGCCTGCTTATGACGTCCATTTGAAAGAATCGCTTTACGACTGCTAATATCATTCATGCCTTATTGTTCATAAGTAATACTGAACAATAGAAATCGCACTGATGCCTTTCATATTTTCAGGTATGCCCTAATTTCCTTATACGCGCGAGCTCACGGTCATTTTCGCTATTACGTCATTAAAACCGGATGTGCTTGATCGCTTGATTTATATCGTTTTTCACGCCGCTCTGTCCATCATGCTCCCATGCGATCCGGTGTTCGCCATGCCATTGTCTATGGATGTTAAACCCTGATGACTCGCCACGGTGGTGAACGGTCGTCTTACATGTCCATAAGTTCTTCTTACTTTTACATGATGTTGCCTGGGTAGGGTACGGCTTTCAATAAATTGAGCATGCCGGTAAAAGCTATATGCCATGACAACAATCAACATTGCAGATAACAATAACAAGTTCATTCATTAAAACTCTATTTACATTTTGAATAAATATGACAATATCATTACCATCAGATGGTCATACGGTATCTTTTTTCAGCGTAGGTTTATTTACAGTGAGCGCCAAAAATAGGTTCTATCATTTCAGCTGATATTTACCCAAGCGCGCTATTATATTAACGCTATAGGAAAATTCCTAGGTGTCATTGTTCCGACGATATGCTTCTTTTTTAGCAGGGGTGTTTTTACCGGCAATAGGTCGTTTTCCCTTTCACTGATATCCTGCGCTGACGACGGCGGTGAGTATCCGGCCCGTCATAATATAACCATTAAAAATCAGTTTGTTATGGTGTAATATATTGACCAGGGGATTCATAAAGCAGGGTAAGGGGGATGCGTGGTGAACATTATTATTCGTCACGCGGAAGCAGGCGATTATGAGCAAATCCACCTGATATACGCTCAACTACAGGTCTATAGCAACACGCTTCAGCTTCCGTATCCTTCCCAGGATCTTTGGAAAAACCGCACGGCCCAGCCGACTCCCGGGCATTATAGCCTGGCTGCCTGTATCGATGAACTTATCGTCGGCGAACTAGGGATAGAAACCAATCCACGGCCGCGACGGCGGCATGTCGCCTCATTTGGCATGGGTGCGCGTCCTGATTATCACCGACGCGGCGTCGCCGCCCAACTGATGACGGCGATGCTCGACCTGTGCGGTAACTGGCTGATTACTGGACGTATAGAACTGAACGTCTATATCGACAACCCTGCGGCTATCGCGTTATATAAAAAATTTGGCTTTACCATAGAAGGCACCGCCAGGAATTTTGCGTTCCGCAATGGCCAGTATGTTGACGTTTATTATATGAGCCGCGTCGGAGAATGATCGGCCTCCCCCGCCGTGACGCGCTGGAATTTATCCAGCGCCGCGTGGCTGCTTGCCGCCAGGATATGTACCGGGGAAATGCTGAACCCTTGCAACAGCACCGAGCGGATAATATCGCCCGCGTCCGGATCGTCCAGGGACTGGGGGGTAATCACGTCGGCCTTGCGCAAAAAGATAAAATGCTGTTGTTTCATACCAATCTCCTCAGATAAAGGGAACGTTATGTGAGCACGGTCACAACGGTGTCCATAGGGTACGGAAAGAGTAGAACGCAAAAAATGATTGAAATATAATCACTTAAATTTCGCTATCGATAACCAACCGGAATGGATACTCGTCTGCTGCGTGCTTTTGTCGTCCTGGCGGAAACCAAGAACTACCGCGAGGCGGCGCAACGGCTGTTTATTACCCAGCCCGCGCTGTCAAAACAGATCAAGACCCTGGAACATGAGCTGGGCGTCACCCTGTTTGTCCGGGGGAGACACGGCGCGCTGCTGACGCGACCGGGGGAACTGTTGCTGGGGCGAGCCGATGAACTGGTGCGCCGGGCGGGCGCGTTCCGGGACTATGCCCGCGGAGTGTCGAAGGGGACCACCGGCAACCTGAGCATTGGTTTCGGCATCTCCGCCATTAAAGTGGTGCCGGAACTGGTCGCCCGCTTCCGGTGTTCGTTTCCGGATGTGATTGTCAGCCTGGAAGATCTCTCATCGGAACAACAGCACGCCCGGTTGTTATCCGGCCAGCTGCAGCTGGCATTTATGCGCCTGCCCGTGGAGCCGCCGCTGGCGGGCCGGAAGTTTATGGCGGAATCCCTGGTGCTGGCGGTAAAAAAAAACGCCTGCCCGGCAATGGCCCGGGATGGCCGGGCGAATAAGCGCCGGTTGCTTGCGCAGCCCTGGGTTCAGCTGTTGCCGGATAAAGGGCCGGGACTGTTTCAGCAGATAGAAAACTACCTGGGGTATAACCATATTATCCCCGAGGTGGTGCAGCAAACCCGGGATATGCAGACCCTGATGGCGCTGGTGGCAGCCGGCGTGGGTGTCGCCATCGTGCCGGAGAGCGCCACGCATATCGCCCCCAAGAATATAGAAATGATGCCGCTTGAAGGTCCTTACGCCAGTTGGGATGTGGGCATGATCTGGAATCCCGCGCTTGCGGATCCGCTGCGGGATGTGTTTATCGGGATGGTTAACGTTTAACAGGAGGCGGCAATAACATGAGCGAACTGGATAAGATGCGGCGGGGCGAGCGCTATTTTATCAACGATCCGGAACTGGTTGAAATACGGCACGCCGTGAGGGATAACGTCGATCGATACAATGCCCTCGGCCACCGGGAAACCGCCCGGCAGCAGGCGTTGCTGCGGGAGATTTTCGCCCGGGTCGGCGATGATGTGCATATCGAGAAGAACCTGCGGATTGATTACGGCCTGAACACCACGCTTGGCAGCCATGTGTTTATCAATTTTAACTTTGTCCTGCTGGACTGCGCGCCGGTAACCATAGGGAACCATGTGTTTATCGGTCCGGAGGTCCAGCTCTACACCGCCCACCATCCCCTCGATCCGCTGGAGCGCGGCCAGCATATCGGCTGGGCCGAGCCGGTAACGCTTGGCGATAATGTGTGGATTGCCGGCGGCTGCGTTATCCTGCCCGGCGTCGCCATTGGCGACAATACCACCATCGGCGCCGGCAGCGTGGTGACGCGCCCAATCCCCGCCAACGTGGTGGCCTGCGGTAACCCTTGCCGGGTGGTGCGCTCCCTGCGGTGAACCGGTTACGTCTCCAGCAATTCCGCCATGCCGGCCAAAGAGGCTTGAGCTTATTTTGTCTTAATTTTTTGGCCAGGGCGCCGGCGGCGTCTTGTAGTTGCGCATTTATCATTATGCCCGCCGTCACGGCGCCAGCTTTTGTTTTAAATATAACCGCCAGCCAGCGAATAGCGCCAACTACATTATTGTATCAGCCCTTATTATCCCTCGGGTAAAAAAACATGGGCTGCTGACGTCGAGCATCAGCAGCCCATGGGCTTTGGCTAACAGGGTTGCCTGCCGGCGTCATTATTTTTTGGTACTGCTTTTTCCTTTGGCCTTATCGTCTTTTTTATCTTTGTCGTCACTTTTGGCTTTGGGAGGCGACTTCACTTTTTCAGACGGTTTGTCCTTTGACGGGGCAAACGTTCTCTTACCTTCATGATATTTGCTCATTTTGGCTCCAACTGATTGGATAATGATAATATGGTAAGAAATATACAAAGTGCCGTTGTCTGCTAATTACCGACATTAACCACAGGCACCTTTATCCTACGTGCCTTATTAGTTTAGACGGGGCACGGCTTAACACAACTTTATTTTACCCTGATATGAGATGCGCGGATTGAAGGGAAAGTTTTTATGTTTAATAATGTACCGTTGCTGCCGGGGGGATAGCACAACGCCGCCGGAATCAAGACACCGCGCCAGCGCCGAATCGAGGATAACGCCATGCCGACATTAGAGTTTATCAGTGAACTCCTGAAGCTTATACACAGCCTGTTCAACTGAGGAGCGAACCACGCGTCAGCCGCGGCTTGACCTCGAATGCAGACAGATACGGATGTTTACGGCATGGCGGCCCGCTATCGCCCGCCCTGAGCCAATACGTTTTGCACGCCGCCGGCGGCCAGCGTTTGGGATATGCGAAATATCGAGACCACGTTAATCAACAGTGAAGCCTGTTCTTCCAGCGATGCGGCGGTTGCGCCGGCTTCCCGCACCAACGCGGCATTTTGCCGGATCGGGGTTTCCATTTCGTTAATAGCCTTGCCGGGCCGGCCGATGCCGTAAACCGGCCCATCGGACGCCGAGGCGATTTCCCCGATGGTATCCGTCACGCTGATAACCGACGCCGCCATCTCCTTCATGGTTTGGCCCGCGCGGTCGACCAATATCGAACCGTTGCCCACCAGTTCCACCGATTCGTTCACCAGGCTGGCAATCTCTTTCGCCGCCTGTCCGCTATGCCGGGCCAGGTCTCTTACCTCACAGGCAATCTCCGCGAACCCCAGCCCCATTTCGCCGGCCCGCGCCGCCTTCACCGCCGCGTTTAGCGCCAGGATAGTGGTCTGGAAGGCAATGCTGTTAATCACCGACGTCATCTCGGTAATTTTCTTCGAATTGCCGAAAATATTATTCACGAAACGCTGGTCGCATAAAAAACGGTTTTTTTTCTGCTGCTGTGAAGGCGCCATTGTTTTCATTTTCCTTACTCTTAGATAAATAGATAAACCGTGATGAGATTGCTGGAAATTAGCGGTACATTTGCAGTGAGGACCGGAAAGAGAAGCAGGCTTCCATGCCTTTGTGCTATAGGTTATTGATCGGCATGGAAGAATAAAACTTTAGCCGGGCGGCGAATAATAAATCAATCGCACCGGTTCATTCTATTTGCAGGCAAACATGCCAAACATTAAATAAATTTAATAATACAACGTTATTATTGCAGGCGATTGTTCAGGCCTGTTTATAGATATATTCAATATCGGCCACTCTATTTATAAATGTCGGTGGTATGGAATTTATTTTCGCGCCGGCAAACGCAAACCGACGCGTTCGCTAATCGCGCATTTTAGCCTGGTTGCGTCCCGCTTGTTTAGCCTGGTATAAAACGATATCGGCGCGATCGATCAGGGCATCCAGGTTTTCCATCCCCCGGTGCTCCGCTACGCCGCAGCTGACCGTGACCTTTATCACCGCACGATCGGTACTCACTTCCGTCTGCTCGATAACCCGGGCCAGGGTTTCCATGCGCGCCAGCGCCTCATCGCCGCGACAACCTTTCAACAGCACCAAAAATTCATCGCCCCCCCAGCGGCATACGGAATCGGAGCGCCGCAGGGTGGCCTGGATTAAATGGGCAATGTGCTGGATAACCCGGTCGCCGGCGCCATGTCCATAACGATCGTTGATGTGTTTGAAATGGTCAATATCAATGATCGCCATGGAAAGCAGGCCGTTTTCGTCTAGGTTCTGACCGCGCAGGCGTTGGAAACGGTATTCAAACGCCTGCCGGTTCATGATGCCGGTCAGCTTATCGGTCGTGGCCATATATTCCAGCCGGCGCTGGTACCCGCCGATGGTCAGCCATAAAAGCAGGAGAAACAGCGCGCTGACGCCAATACCGATGCCAAGGTTCTTGATTAACGTCCTGAACAGGACCCGCTGCAGCGGATGTTCGCTTTGTTCAACCATTAAGTACCAGTCAAACTCGGGGATCAGCCGCGTATTAAGCAGCACCTTCCTGCCCCGATCATCATATTGGTAACTCCCGCCCGGCACGGTAAGAATCGACGTGGCCAGCTGGCTTAGGCCCGGCTGCAACCGGATTTGCAGCGGCCGTTTAAACGTTGTCCCGTGCAAGACCACCGCGCCGGTTTTATCTATAAAATAGATGGCGCGATTATAACGGCGCTCGTATTTTTCTATCAGGGCCCTGACCTTCTGGACGGAGATGCCGATACCGGTGATACCGATAAAATTGCCCTGGTAATCCATGACCTTATGGTTAACAAAAATATCCAGGTGGCTAGGGTCCTCCGGGTCGGGTCGGGCGTCGATAACATAGGCTTTGTCGTCCCCCATGGCTTTTATCTGGAAATACCAGCGGTCCCGGTCCGCCTGTTCGGAGATGGTTTCCAGCACCCGTTTGGGATCGTAGTAGCGGCGGGTTTTGTCGGAGGCAAAAAATGAAAAGAGGGTATCGAAACGACGATCGATTTCGCCCAGGTAACGGATCATCGCCGCGGGATCTTCTTCCCGATCCACCAACACCCAATCCCGCACGAAGGTGTCATGCGCCATCAGGGATGAAATAAATATGGGCTTCAACAGGTCCTGCTGGATCTCGGAATAGACATTGTCGCTGGTCAGCGGTAGCGTGTTTTCTTCAATTTCGTCGTTCAGGGATTGCCTTGCCACCTCATAACTGCTCCAACTGATGATTAAAAAAGCGGTCAGCAGCATCAGGGTAAATAAAATAATCGCCCGTGTTTTATTCAACCAATGCGGGTTGTTCATCAAGTTCCCCTGGGAGGTCGCATTCTTGCAACATTGTTATATACCTATCATAGTGCAAACGCGTTGGCGCATAAACCCGGGCCGGGCCCTATCGGTCGGTGGAGGTTGCCTTCGTTAAGGTTTATCCTTACCGCATCATAAATCGCGCAGGAGTTGCAGATGTTTATCGTTGATTTGACTTATGAAGAACCTATCGAAAAAGTCGAGGCGCTGCTCGAGGCGCATCTTGCCTGGTTGCAGAAATATTTTGCCGCCGGCGACTTCGTGGCTTCCGGCCGCAAAGTGCCGCGCATCGGCGGCATCATACTGACCCGTACGCTGGCGCGTCCCGACCTGGACAAGATCCTGGCGGAAGACCCCTTTACCGAAGTGGCCAACTACAGCATCACCGAGTTTGCCCCGTCCAGGACCAGCGAAGCGCTCAGCGCCCTGCAAACGATCTGACCCTTTCCCACCGGCGGCCGCGGCGGCCAGGCTAAACGCCAGGCGGCCAGGCGCGCATGGCGACCGGTAGACTGCGCCGCGGCGCCATCAGGCCATTACCACCTGGTCGCGTCCCTGCTTTTTGGCCCGGTAAAGCGCTTCGTCGGCCGATTTTAGCGCCCGATCGATTTCACCCATCGCCGGTGTCCATAACGCCACGCCCAGGGAGATGGTAATCCGCTCCACCACCGGAAACGTCGTCGCCGCGACGCGTTCGCGCAGACGCTCGGCAATCTCGCGGGCCGTTTCCCCGTCGGTGCCGGGCAACAGCATCAGGAACTCCTCGCCGCCGTTGCGGCATAAGATATCGCCGTCGCGCGACCCCGCGCGCAGCTGCTGGGCGAGCAGCCTTATCACCTCATCGCCCACATGATGCCCATAGGTATCATTGACGCGTTTAAACCTGTCGATATCGAGCGCCACCACCGCCAGGTCCTGTTTGCCGGCCCGGCAATACTCCAGCGCAAAAGAGAGCCCGCGCCGGTTAAACAGCCCGGTCAGCAGATCGGTTTGCGCCTCGGTCCTGAGTTTGCCGATTTTATTTTGCAGCAGGCTGATACCCAGGAGCATGGCGCGCTTAAGCTGCGCCACCTCAAAATACCAGGATGGAATGCGCTCGATGTCGTCGGAAATACCCACCCGATCCATATCATTGGCGCTACGCGCCAGCAGCCCGAGCGGTTGGGAAATCAGCCGGGAAAGCAGCCAAACCGCCAGCAGGGTCAGCAGGGTCAGCGGTGTGATCTGATGTAATACTTTTACCATCAGCCCCTGTAGCGACAACAAGGTGTTATCAGTGGTGCGCACGGTCACGATTACCCACCCGGCGGTGGGCACGGACGCGTAGCCCACCAGGCTGTTAACCCCCGAGGGTGTATCCTCCCTTACGCTGCCGTTACCCAGGGATTCGATGGCGTCGCCGATCGGCCCCTGCTTCAGGCTCTGGCCGATGCGGGCGGGATTCTGGTGATAGAGGATATGTTTATCCCGATCAACCACGAAGGTGTTCGCCCCCGCGTCATGGTAATCCTGCCCGAGCAGCTGGTTTAGGATGCCTTTTTGCCTCAGGTAGATGGCGCCGCCCACATAACCGAGATAGCTGCCGGCATCATCGCGGATTGGCGCGGACACAAATATCACCAGATTGCCGGCGGCGGAGATATAGGGTTCGCTGATCCTGGCCTGCCTGTCCTGGAGCGCCTGCAGCGCGCCGGGAGTGGTGAGCTGACGGCCCTTCATCCGGATGGTTTCGGGCGAGGTGGCTAGCACCACGCCGTTGGCATTTACCACCGCCACGGAATTAAAGGTGTTGGTTTGCAATAACAGGCGTCGCGTCTCCGCCCGCAGGAACGCGTCGTCGCCAAAACCTTTGGCCAACAGCGCGGCGCTATAGGCCAGCTGGCGTTGGGTGGTATCAAAGAATATTTCGGTGGTGGACGCCAGTTTGGCCGCATACAGTCGATTGGCGTCCAGCGTGCTGTCGATGAGCAGCTGGCGCTGGACCCGATAGGTGGCAAAAAAACCATTGGCCAGGGTGATCAGGGCGCTCATCACTGCGAGAATCAGGATAAGTCGTCTTAAATCCATGTGTAAAAAAGGTTTTTTTTGCATAACCACGGTTTTACATTGCCCGCCGCCTAATCAGTTACTTATCTTAAACTTTGAGCAACTTTCTGTAAAACCACACAATGTAATTGCAGGTAAATTACGGCGATGGCGGCTATTTCAGCGAATGGCGTAAGCGGGGATGATGCCGGCAGCCCATCGGCGGGCAGGGGTAAAATCGTTGGCCGGCGGAATGGACATGATATTCAGGCGAAAACGAGACAATAAATTTCTGTGATATTGCTCATAAATTTTAATTAATGCCGCCCGCCGTCCGTTCGCGGCACATTCGTGATATTAATCACAGGCTTCTTGAAATGGTTGCCAGGTTTTTTATCTTTTTGGCAGCACGGTGAAGGTATGGCCGGTAAAATACTGAAACAGGTGGGAGTTGGGCCGCCTATTTTGCTGGCGCATATTTTTGCCGACGTCACCCATGGCGCAGGGGGCCATTGATTTATCGCCATGGCCGTAGTAAAACTTTTATCCAATGCGCAACAATTACCCTACAATTTCTTAATGGAGTTGCAGCAATGGCAATTAAACAGCAACAGATGTATATCGACGGCGAGTTTGTCTCCAATCATAGCGATAAATGGATCGATGTCCTTAACCCCGCCACCGAGGAGGTCATTTCCCAGATACCGGACGCGGATGTGGACGATGTGCGCAACGCCATCGACGCCGCCGAACGGGCGCAGCATGATTGGGAAGATCTGCCGGCGCAGGAACGCGGGGTATGGCTGCATAAAATTGCCCAGGGCATCCGCGCCAGGGAGCAGGAGCTGACCGATATCATCGTGGCCGAAGGGGGAAAAACCCAGGGCCTGGCCAGGACCGAGGTATTGTTTACCGCTGATTATCTCGACTATATGGCCGAATGGGCGCGGCGCTACGAGGGCGAGATAATACAAAGCGACCGGCGCAATGAGAATATTTTTGTCTTCAAAAAAGCCATTGGCGTGACCACCGGTATCCTTCCCTGGAACTTTCCGTTTTTCCTGGTGGCGCGCAAGGCGGCGCCCGCGCTTATTACCGGCAATACCATCGTGGTGAAACCCAGCCAGCTGACGCCGAACAACGCCATTGCGTTTGCCGGCATCGTGCACCAGGTGGGCCTGCCCCGCGGCGTGTTTAACCTGGTGACCGGCCGCGGCTCGGTGGTTGGGCAGGAGCTGGCGGCCAATCCCAAGGTCGGCATGGTCAGCCTGACCGGGAGCGTGGCGGCGGGCGAACAGACCATGGCGGCGGCGGCGAAAAACATCACCAAGGTGTCGCTGGAACTGGGCGGCAAGGCGCCGGCCATCGTGATGAACGACGCCGATTTGGATCTGGCGGTCAAGGCGATCGTGGATTCCCGCATTATCAATACCGGCCAGGTCTGCAACTGCGCCGAGCGGGTGTATGTACAGGAAGATATCAAGGACGAATTTATCGCCCGGCTGACCGCCGCCTTTAAGCACATCACTTTTGGCGATCCGGCCAGGGAAAAGGATCTGGACATGGGGCCGCTGATTGACGCGGCCGCGCTGAAAAGCGTGCAGGACAAAGTGGATAACGCCGTGGCGCAAGGCGCCAGGGTGGTCACCGGCGGTCATCGCGCCGGCGACAAGGGCTATTTTTTCCAACCCACCCTGCTGGTGGATGTGCAGCATAAAATGGATATCATGCATGAGGAAACCTTCGGGCCGGTGCTGCCGGTCACGACCTTCCGCACGCTTGACGAGGCCGTTCGCATGGCCAACGACTGCGAGTTCGGCCTGACGTCCTCGATTTATACCAGCAACCTGAATACCGCCATGATGGCCATCAACAAGCTGAAGTTCGGCGAAACCTATATTAACCGGGAAAATTTCGAGGCGATGCAGGGCTTCCACGCCGGCTGGCGCAAGTCGGGCATCGGCGGCGCCGACGGGCGCCACGGGCTGGAAGAGTACCTGCAAACCCATGTGGTTTATCTGCAATACCAGCCTTAAGCCGTTGCGATCGCGGGTGATTGGCCCGCTTCTTTACCTGCGGTAGAATGGCGCTTGTCCGCGGCCTGCCAGGCCGCGGGATCCGGCGGCGGCGGATTGTGGATAAGCGACGAGGTTACCATGTCAGATAAACCGGTACTGTTTATGGCCTGCCCGCTGTTTGCGCAGGCCCATGCCTTATTAAGCGCGCATTTTACCCTGCGCCACACGACGGAGAACACGCTGGCCGGCACCCTGGCGTCGCTGTCCGCCATGGCCGATGTGGAAGCGCTGCTGGTGACGCTGGCGATGCCGCTGGATAGCCAGGCCATTGTAAGGCTGCCCCGCTCTGTCAAGGCCATCTGCACCTATTCGGTGGGCACCAATCATCTCGATCTGGCGGCGGCGAAAAAGCGCGGCATCAAAGTGTTGTATACCCCGAATGTCTTAAGCGAGTCCTGCGCCGACGCCGCCCTGCTGCTGATGCTCGGCGCGAGCCGGCGCGCCCTGGAGGGGCTGCGCCTGTTAAAGGGCGGAGAGTGGTCCGGATGGGCGCCCGACCAGCTGTTGGGCAAGGACGTCTGGAACCAGCGCCTGGGGATCTTCGGCATGGGCCGCATCGGCCAGGCCATTGCCCGGCGGGCGCGGGGTTTTGACATGGAAATTCATTATCATAACCGGCTGCGGCTGCCCCCCGCCGCCGAGCAAAAAGCCATTTATCACGACTCGCTCGCCGCGCTGGCCGCGCACAGTGATTATTTTTGCATTGCCTGTCCCCCCACCCCGGAAACCCTTGGGCTGGTGGATGCCGCCCTGCTGGCCCGGCTGCCCGAGGGCGCGGTGGTGGTGAACATTTCGCGCGGCGACATTGTTAACGATAACGCGCTGATAGCCGCGCTCAACGACGGTCATGTGGCCGCCGCCGGCCTTGACGTTTACGCCGGCGAGCCGGAGATCCATCCCGCCTACCGGCAAATGGATAACGTATTCGGCCTGCCGCATCTGGGCAGCGCCACCCTGGCCACGCGCCTGCGCATGGCCGCGCTGCTGCGCGACGGCCTGTCCAGCATCCTGGCGGGCAAGGCCGCGGCCAATGTGGCCAACTGACCCTCGCGCCTTTAGCCTTTTTCGCACCCGGTATCGCCCCGGCGTAAGTGATTAATTCACTGCCGGGGTCCAGCGCGTGGGCGGGCTAACACGGCGCACAGGCGCTAGGGCTGCGGTTTCGGCGCATCCTGCAAAAGTTTTTTATGCAATTCGGCGGCCAGCACTTCAATCCGCTCGCTCATGTTTTTAGTCAGGGTGGTCAGCTCGGTATTCTGCTGGAGCAACGCCATCATTTGCGCCGCGGTTTGCGCGGCCAGTTCCTGGCGCCCGGCGTTGGCGACGGCCAGCGCCTCGCGGTGCAGGGCATCCGCGTCGGCATGCGCCTTATCCCGCTCCGCCTGCCGTGTCTGCGCCAGCAGGATCAGCGGCGCCGCGTAGGCCGACTGTAAACTGAATGCCAGGTTAAGCAGGATGAACGGATAGATATCGAATTTGGCCCAGCCGAAGGTATTGACGCACACCCAGCCGATGACAATCAGCGTCTGCGCGCCTAAAAACATCGGCGTGCCGAAAAAACGGGCAAACCCTTCGGCCTTGCGCGCAAACCAGCCTTCGCCGAACGGCGTGGACAGATGGGCGTGGCGCCGGTGAAAACGCAGGTGGTCAATCTTAGGGGCGGCGGCGGGCTTCTCCCCGGCCACGATACTTAGGGTCTCTTTTTGACTCATGGTTTTCTCATTCCGGAAATGATGCCTGGTCTATCTGGCCAACAATATCCTTTACGCCAATGATGCGCTAAGGTAAAAAGATTGGCGCCTGAATCGATGCGCCAATTATAGTCGCCGGCGTACCTTGAAAGGGATAAATGATTTGTAACCAGGATACCCGTTCTGGATGGTTTTTTCACCGGAACGCTCGCCATTGCCTTCCAGTAAAGGAAATTAGGTATCCAGGCGCCGGCGTTTAGACAGCGGCGTTTGGCACGCTCCTGACAAATACATTATCAAGATTATTTTTCTTGGAATATTTATATTCCGAAAAAGTAATCGGCCTATAGCCTGTCCGGGAGGGTGTCATGGCGCTGTCGTGCGCAAAACTGGCGTCGAACATGACCGCGATCTTCAGTTCGCTGCTCCATTTCAGCGCCAGCTTCGAGGCGCGGCGGAAAAATATCGTTTTTACCACACTGTCCAGCGGGTGGAAGATCTTGCCGCCGCCATCCCTTATAGTCTTGAAACCGGCGGCGTCGTTTTTGCGTAAAAACATGATGAAGACCTCCATGGCCCTATTTTTTAGCGTGGGGGTGATATAGAGATCAAGAATATTATTTTTTATCAGCGTATATTCTAGGCAACCCCGGCATTGCTGAACGCACTTTGCCGTTTTTGTTTCAAGCCGCGATTTGATGGATAAAAATTCATAATTTTCGCTCAAATACCTTGACCAGGAGCGCAAGAGTTCTTCCGCAAGAGCGGTTTTAATGCCGGTAGGTTGTAAGAATTTTTTTATCATTATTTTGTCAACATTAATACCGCGTTGTATCTTTTTTATTTTATTATGATTTAGTCTTTTGTATGTTATGCCTAGCGCATGGTTGAGCTGATCGATAGAAAATTTTTTTATGCCGTCCCGATCGTCAAAATTTCTTGCGTACGCAAAACCATATACCAGAGCAACCCGCTTATTCAACGGTCGTTTAACGGTTTTTACCGATGCCGGCGCGAGTTTATTGTTAGCAGTATAATTTATTTCATTCGCCATATCAGCGGCAGCCCGGCCAGGGTGTTTATCCACGTCGGTTAGTTGATTAGCGGGAGGGTTATTAATTAAAACAGCATTACTTTTGTACATAATGTCAAACATAGGAGACCCTTCTATATTTAATAAAATAATTTTATTAAATTAATTACAGATTGAATAGACAGTCCGGAATTATATCCGGCGGCGTGCGGATTATGATATTTACCGTTGAATATTGCTAATATTTTTTCAGCGGAAAATATCAATCACCGTCGGCGGGGCAGCCCGGGTTTTTAGGCGTCCTGGCGCACTGCGCGCTATAGGATCCAAGGATCGCCTGGATAAGCGCGCCGAAGCGTTCTTGCAGATCGTCATGGCGCAGAGTATTGCGCACTTCCACGCCTTTGCGCTCGCTGCGGATAAGCCCGGCTTCCCGCAATATCTTGAAGTGCTGGGACAATGTGGATTTCGGCACGCTGCGCTCGCTGAACTCAAGAAACGCCGAGCAGGGCTGGGAGCATTCGGCGCGGGCGATGGCGGTGAAAATATGCACGCGCAGGGGATCGGACAGAGCGTGCAGGATCCCCTCTACGGTGATGTCTTCGGCGGCGGGGTGAATTATCGGTCTCATCGAATATTTATAACAGATGGTTGACAAATTGTCCAATAGTTCATATTTTACGAACTAATATAGTTCATTAATTCCGAACTATCGTACTTAACGTTTCATCATCAGGAGTCTTGTCATGACCCAGCTACAAGGTAAAGTCGCCGTCGTCACCGGCGCATCCAAAGGTATCGGCGCCGGTATCGCCAAAAGCTTCGCCGCCGCCGGCGCCTCGGTGGTGGTTAACTATGCCTCCAGCCGCGAGGATGCGGATAAGGTGGTGGCGGCCATCGTCGGCAGCGGCGGCAAGGCGATCGCCGTCCAGGGCGATGTCGCCAGCGCGCTTGACGTCCAGCGCATTTTCAGCGCGGCGCGAGACGCCTACGGCCCCCTCGACGTGCTGGTGAACAACGCCGGAGTGTTTGCCTTTGGCCCGCTGGAGGAAGTTACCGAAGCCGAGTTCCACCGGCAGTTTAATATCAATGTGCTCGGCACTATCCTCTCGACGCGGGAAGCGCTAAAGTATTTTAGTCCACTGGGCGGCAGCGTTATTAATATCACGTCGGTGGTCAGTACCCATCCAACGCCGGGCACCACCATTTACGCGGCGACCAAAGGGGCGATTGATACCCTGACCGTCGGGCTGTCGAAGGAGCTGGGCCCCCGCGGCATCCGGGTAAATGCCGTTGCGCCGGGCGGCGTGGCGACCGAAGGCGCTGCCCAGGCAGGCGTACTGGGCAGCGACTTTGAAAAAGAACTGGTGGCGCAAACGCCGCTGGGCCGCTTCGGGCAGCCGGCGGATATTGCCAAGGTTGCGCTGTTCCTGGCCTCGGATGCCGCCGCCTGGCTGACCGGCGAACGCATCAGCGCCTCCGGCGGCTGGCGCTGATACCGGGCCTGGCCTGTCCCGGCGACACCGCGTTTTCCGCCGGGACAGGTTTTTTAACCGGCGGCGATTATCGCCGCCGGTTCATCACTGCCCGGGAGTTACCGATGCCAGCCTATTTTGTTGCCGTACGCGCAGCCACCCATGATCCGGAACAAATGAAAATCTATAGCGAGAAAGCGGAAAAAAGCGCCGGCCGCCTCCACCCGATCCCCCTGGCGCTGTATGGCCGCCTGCGCCATACCGACGGCGAGCCGGTGGACGGAGCGGTGATATTCACCTTCGAGGCGGCGGAAGCCTGGTATGACGGCCCCGAGTATCAGGAAGCGGTAGTACACCGCTTGCGCGGGGCGGCCTACCGGACGTTTATCATTCAGGGCGTGGAGGGCGGATAACGCGTTCCGCCCTGCGGAGACACTGACATGAAAGTAATAATCTGGGGCGCCACCGGCATGGTGGGCCAAGGGGTACTGCGGGAATGCCTGCTGGCCGATGATGTAACCACGGTGATCGCGTTAGGGCGCTCCGCGCCGCGCGTTCAACATGCCAAACTGCAGATCCTGATCCACACCGACCTGTTGCGTTATGACGAAATAACCCACCGGCTCGGCGGCGTCGACGCCGCTTTTTTTTGCCTCGGGGTAAGCTCGGTAGGCATGGATGAACAACGCTATACCGCCATTACCAATGACCTGACCCTGGCCGCGGCCGGGGCGCTGGCGCGGATAAGCCCGGCGTCGACCTTTGTCTATTTATCCGGGGCCGGGGCCGACAGCGCGGAAAAAAGCCGCACCATGTGGGAACGGGTGCGCGGCGGCACTGAAAACGCCCTGCAACGCCTGGGGCTAAAAGCGGTATATATCATCCGCCCCGGCATTATCTTGCCTAAGCACGGCGCGCGATCCAAAACCGCGCTGTATCGGCTGTTATATCTGCTGCTGGTGCCGGTGGCGACGTTGCTGCGCCCGCTGTACCCACGCAGTATCCTGACCACGGAAACCATAGGGCGGGCGATGCTTAACCTCGCCCGCCGGGGTTTTCCCCGTCCGGTGCTTGAAACCGGCGATATCTATGACATCTCCCGAATTCCCGCTGCCACGGCGGAAACATAATGTCGCGCGGGCGCTGACAAAACGATGTGACTGGCCCAGGTGGTAATGTATGATGAATGCATTATTTCGCCGGGGCGGTGCTATGCTGGACGTTCTCCTTAAAGCCTTTTCTTTCTTTTTGATTATCGTGGCCGGCTATCTGTTAAAGCAATACGGCATGCTGCAGCGCTCAGATAGTGTTGCCTTGTCGAAAATAATGATGAACCTGACGCTGCCGGCGGCGGTAATCAACGGCTTTGCCAGCTTTGAGGTTGATCATTCCCTGCTGGTGCTGGTGCTTATCGGTTTTGTCTGCAATATCCTGCTGATGTATGGCGGCTACCTGATCGCCCGCAAACGCGATAATGAAACCAAAGCCTTTTATATGATCAACTCGCCCGGCTACAATATCGGGTGTTTTACCCTGCCTTATGTCCAGGGCTTTCTCGGTCCCGTCGGCATTGTCGCCACCTGCCTGTTTGACGCCGGCAATTCCGTTATCTGTACCGGCGGGAGTTATGTCGCCGCGTCCAATGCCACCGGCAAGAGTTCCGGCCTGAAAAATACCTTTAAGCGCTTATTTTCGTCTGTTCCGTTTGACGTCTATATGCTGCTGCTGGCGGCGGCGCTGTGCGGCTATCATCTTCCCAGCCAGGTCACCATCCTGACCTCGATCGTCGGCAACGCCAACCCGTTTATCGCCATGCTGATTATCGGCATGATGCTTGAAATCAATATCGACCGTTCGCAGCTGAAACACGTGTATAAAGTCCTGGCGCTGCGGTACGGCGCCGGCGCCCTGTTCGCCGTCTTGTTCTATTTTTATACTCCGTTGCCGCTTGAAATCCGCCAGGTGCTGGCAGTGGCGGTATTTGCGCCGGGCTCCGCCCTGTCGCCGATGTTTACCTCCCGGTGGTCCGTTCCCCTTGGCTCGGTGTCCAGTTTTACCGGTTCCCTGTCGATATTTATCAGCATTATCATTATCACCACCCTGCTGACCCTGATGCAGGCGTGAGCCCTTATCGGCCGAGCCGGCCGGGTCGACGCGTCCCTGGTTAAAGCGCCACGCTGGAAAAGTGCGCCGAATATTCAAGCTGGTCGGCCACCGTCATCAGGTTCTCTTCACACAGCTGCCGGGTAACCGGACCGCCCAGGCATATATGGTTAAGGAGCAAATAGTCGATTACCTCGAACGCTACGCCGCGCGCTTCCAGCCGCCGCTGCGCGAAGGCGTCGGGGTGGATCGGGTAACGCGTGGCGGTGAACAGGCTGCGCCCGGTGATCCCCCGTCGCTTAACCGTCGTTGACGCCGATACCGGAGCGGCCTGCGCGGCCGACGCGGCGGTGATTGGCATTGCCCACTTCCTGCTGGGCCAGTTGCCCGAGCTGTACGTGGTGCTGGCGGACCCGTCGGCGGCAAAGGCAACGGTAGCGCGGCTAAAGGCCCGGCTTGCGGCCGCGATTGCCGCCCGTCTTGGCCGCTGCACGCGGCCAAGACGCGTGCGCATCGTCGACGTCCTGCCCCGCACCCGTTCCGGCAAAGTAGTACGCCGGGAACTTAAGCTGGTAAGATAGCGCTGATGATAAGCCCGACCACAGGAAATCAATATGCAAATCGAAGGCTGTACCGCACTGGTGACCGGGGCGAACCGGGGGCTGGGCAAAGCCTATGCCGAGGCGCTGCTTGGCGCGGGCGCCGCCAAGGTCTACGCCGCGGCGCGCGATCCCGCAGCCATTACCGACGGGCGGCTGACGCCGGTGAAGCTGGACGTAACCTCGCCGGCCGACGTTGCCGCGGCGGCGCGGCGGTGCGCGGACGTGGATATCCTGGTTAACAACGCCGGCATCCTGCTGCAAAGCCCCATGCTGGCCGAGGGGTCCATCGCGGCCATGCGCCGGGAAATGGAGGTGAACGTCTACGGACTGCTGGCGATGATCAAGGCCTTTGCGCCGGTGCTGGCCGCCAACGGCGGCGGCGCGCTGGTCAATATGCTGTCGGTGGTCAGTTGGTTTACCTCGCCGCTGAATGCCACCTATGGCGCCTCGAAACACGCGGCGCAGGCGGTTACCGACGCGGCGCGGATCCAGCTGCGGGCGCAGGGAACGCGGGTTATCGGCGTTTACGCCGGTTTTATCGATACCGATATGACGGCGGGCATCGACGCCGCGAAGGTATCGCCCACACAGGTGGCGGAGCAAACGCTGGAAGGCATCCGGCTCGATCGGGAATATGTACTGGCCGATAAGCGCGCGCGGGACGTATGGGACAGCCTCAGGCGGGATCCGTCATCGATAGACGCGCAAATGCAACAGTTGTGGGATCAACGACGGGCCTAACGCGCGCCGCTATTACTCATATAGCTGGGATCTCACGATATAACGGGCCGGCCGGGTTGCCGTAAGCCGGTCCGGCGTTCAATAGATGCCGTGGCGCCCCGTATTTTAATACCCGGCTCACGTCCGCGCCGTCAAGGGCATCGCCTGCCACCAGCAGGTACTGCAGGGACCGGAACGCATCCGGACACCGGCGCGCCACCTGGTTAAACGCCTTGGCGCTGATAAAAAGGATGCTGATGGCAAACTGGGCCAATGCCGTGGTTAACCGAACGGGGTCGAGGACGATACTCATCGGCAGCACCACCGCCGCCGCGCCGTTAAGCAAGGCGCCCCATACCTCAAGCTGATATGCAAAGCCCGTGGGTTCGGCAATGCAGCCAACCCGATCGTCATGGTTCACCCGCACGTGCCGGCGATTGATGACCCGGCCTGTGATCCTGCGCGCGTCAATCTCCCTGCAGGCGCCCCCCGTCACCAGCAGATGGGTGCGTTGCGGCGGAGAGGCGCGCGCCGGGATAAAATCCAGATCATTGCCATCCCCCACCGCTATGTGTTCCAGGACGACAAAATGGGTAGGCAAAACCCGCGCCTGGGACAAGCCGTCGGTGAGGGTAAACCGCACCCGCCACTGCCGCAGCAAACCGGCCAGCTGTTCATCCGGCATCGAGGCGTCCAGCGGCAGCACGCTGCCGCCGGCCAGGATAATCGCCACCTGGGCGGTGATCTGCTCAATGCCGGGCTCCAATAACACCGCCACCGGCGTTTCCGGTCCCACGCCCAGCCGGCGCAGGTGCGCGGCCAGGGGGCGCGCGTCCCGGGCCAGTTCGCCATAGCTCAGGATACGGTCCAGCGTGATAATCGCCGGCCTGGTTTTGTTCAGCACGGCCTGGCGCATAAAGCGCTCGCTTAACGCGCAATCCTGCGCGGACGTGTCGGCTGCGCGCTGCTGGTAACAACGAACGCCGGGATGAACCGATAGCTGGACCATGTATTTACCTGGGCACTGGGGATGGAGTTAACATTATGGGTCAAATAGTGTTGCAGTTTTATTAAATAGAGTAAAAATTATCATTATGTGATTATTATCTCACTTAAGATTAACAAAAATACTTACTTTTTGATTATTAATGCTTTTTTTATTTATTCTTAGCTAATAATGCTAATAACAATTCATCATTTCTTAATGCGTTTTCAGCAATATATTACGCTTGTCGTTTAATGTAACCTTTATAAAAGAATGCAGGCATTTGACAACGCCAGACGCATTCGGATCAACAGCGCCATTGGCTAAAACTCAGCTGGTTAACCATTCGGCAATTCACCCATTCTGGAGTCGCGGCAACATGACACTCACTTATAAAACCATCGCCCTTGCCGGCCTGATGGTCATTCCCCTATGGTTAAGCGCGTGCGATAACGCGGATAAAAACGCCAACCATATCAAGGTCGGCGTCAGCGCGGGCATCGATCAGCCTTTGTGGGACGCGGTAAAAAAAGTGGCGAAGGATAAGTACAACCTGGACGTGGAGGTGGTGACCTTCACCGACTATGTCCTGCCGAACGAGGCGTTGAACACCAAGGATATCGACGCCAACGCCTTCCAGCACGGTCCTTACCTGGCCCAGCAGATCAAGGAGCGCGGCTATCGGCTGGCGGCGGTCGGCAAAACCTTTGTCTACCCCATCGCCGGTTATTCACGCAAAATCCACGCCATCGGCCAGTTGCCGGACGGCGCCCAGATCGCCATACCCAACGATCCGACCAATCTGGGACGTTCCCTGCTGCTGCTGCAGAAAAACGGTCTGATCAAACTCAGGGACGGCACCGGCCTGCTGCCGACCTCGCTTGATATTATCGACAATCCCAAGCATCTGAAAATTGTTGAAATCGAGGCGGCCCAGCTGCCGCGCACGCTGGACGACGGCAAAGTCGACGCGGCGATCATTAATACCAACTACTCCACGCAAATCGGGCTATCGCCCCATAAGGACGGCCTGTTTATCGAGGATAAGGATTCCCCTTACGTCAACCTGATTGTCGCCCGGGAAGATAACAAGGATAGCGATAAGGTCAAAAACCTGGTGAAAGCCTATCAAACCGATGAAGTGGCCGCCGCGGCGGATAAAATCTATCATGGCGACGCGGTCAAGGGCTGGTAAAACGGTGCTTATGTGCCGGCTTGTTAATAGCCTGAGGGCCGATATTCCGGCCCTGTTTTCTCATCATTAATGATTAACCGGGATAACCGCGCCTTTATATTTTTCGCGGATCCAATCCTGGATGGCTTTGGAATGCAGCACCGTTACCAGCGCTTTTATATCCGGCTTGTTTTCATCGCCGCGGTGTACGGTAATAATATTGGCATAAGGGTTGTTCTCGCCGCTTTCCACCGCAATGGGGTCTTTAACCGGATTAAGGCCGGCGTCGATGGCATAGTTGGCGTTTATCACCACCGCGTCGCCTTCATCGTTATTATACATCTGCGGCAGCAGGGAGCCTTCGATATTCGGCAGGAACTGCAGATGCTTCGGGTTAGAGATGATATCGGTAATGCGCGCGTCCACCTTGCTGACGCCCGGCTTAAGTTTAACCACCCCCTCGCGTTCAAAAATCGACAGGATGCGACCCTCTTCCGCCACCGAGTCGCGCATGATTATCTTGCCGTTCTGCGGCAGATCCTTCAGGCTTTTGAACCGTTTCGAGTAGATGCCGATGGGCTCGATATGGATGGCCCCCGCGCTGACGAAATCATAGGTCTTGTCGCCGGCGTGATCCTTGAGCACGCTGTTCAGGTACGGCACGTGCTGGAAATAGTTGGCGTCGATATCGCCGCTCGCCAGGGCGGTATTGGGCAGGATATAGTCCTGGAACGGCTTGATTTCCAGGTCAATGCCCTGTTTGGCCAGGATCGGCTTGGCCTGTTCAAGGATTTCGGCGTGGGGCACGTTGGAGGCGCCGACGGTCAGGGTATCGGCCCAGGCCTGGGCCGACAGGCTAAGTAAAGTCATGGTAGCGGCGGCCAGCAGTGTTACGGTTTTTTTCATGGTGTTATCCCGGTCTGTTTAACGTTTATCAAGCAGTGAGGTAATGACGTCGCCCAATAGCTGGATAACGAACACGATGACAAGAATCATCACGGTCGCCACCAGCGTGACATCGTTGTGGTTACGCTGGAATCCTTCCAGATAGGCCAGGTTGCCCAACCCGCCGGCACCGATCACCCCGGCCATGGCGCTGTAGCTGACCAGCGCAATCAGGGTGACGGTGATGCCCGACACCAGGGCGGGAGAGGACTCCGGCAGCAGTACGCGAAAAATCAGCGTGCCGACGCGCGCGCCCATGGCGCGGGACGCCTCGATCACGCCTTTATCCACTTCGCGCAGACCAATCTCCACCAGCCGGGCGTAAAACGGCGCGGCGCCGACGATCAGGGCCGGCAGCGCCGCGTTGGCGCCCAGGATGGTGCCGATCAGAATTTTGGTAAACGGGATCAACAGCACAATCAGGATAATGAAGGGAATGGAACGGAACACATTCACCAGCACCGAGATCGCGCCATAGATAAAGCGATGGGCAAATAGACCGCCGCGGGCGGTCAGGAACAGCGCCAGCCCCAGGGCAATGCCCAACGCCAGGGTCGCCAGGCCGGAGAGCGCGGTCATATAAAGCGTTTCACCGGTGGCCGCCCACAGTTGGTCGAGGCGCAGGTGGGGAAACAGGGATTCAAGCATGTTGCACCACCTCGGTGGCGACGCCCTGATGCGCCAGGTCGGCCAAAATTTCGGCCAACTGCGCTTCGCCGGCCGGCACATGCAGCCACAGTTCGCCGAACACGCCGTTGGCGGTATGCGTCATCTTGCCGTGCAGGATATTGAACGGCAGGCCATAGCGCAGCGTCAGCTCCGCCACCACCGGCTGATGCGTGCTCTGGCCGAGAAAGGTCAGCTTGAGGATGGCGCCGGGCAGGTGCCGCACCAGCAGCGGATTAAAACCCTGCTCAATCTCCTGGTACTGGCTGACCTGCCTGACGAACTGCCGGGTTATCTCCTGACGGGGGTGGGTAAACACCTCCAGCACCTCGCCCTCCTCCACCACGCGCCCCGCTTCCATCACCGCGACCCGTCGACAGATTTTGCGCACCACATGCATTTCATGGGTAATCAACACAATGGTGAGGTTCAGCCGGCGGTTAATATCGAGCAGCAAATCAAGGATGGCGTCGGTAGTCTGCGGGTCCAGCGCCGAGGTGGCCTCGTCGCACAGCAGCACGTCGGGGTTGTTGGCCAGCGCCCGGGCGATGCCCACCCGCTGCTTTTGCCCGCCGCTGAGCTGCGCGGGATAGGCGTTTTCCCGACCCTGCAAGCCCACCAGCGCCACCAGTTCCGCCACCCGCTGGCTGATGGCGGCTTTCGACGCGCCGGCAATCTGCATGGAAAAGGCGATATTTTGACTGACCGTGCGCGACCACAGCAGGTTAAAGTGCTGGAAGATCATGCTGATTTTCAGCCGGGCCCGGCGCAGCTGTTCACCGCCGGCGCGGGCGATATCCTGGCCGGCCACCCGCACCTCGCCGGAACTGGGTTTTTCCAGGCCGTTCAGCAGACGTACCAGCGTGCTTTTGCCCGCCCCGCTGTAGCCGACAATGCCGTAAATCTGGCCGCGCTCGACGCGCAGGCTGACATTATCCACCGCCACGATCGGCGTTTTATCGCCGTCGAATATTTTGCACACGTTCGTCAGAACGATCATAACCCGTCGATCCTTTTTACCGCCGCTGGGGCTACGCCAATGTGAAGATTAATTCCACTGATTATTTTTTATGCTTTATTTGCCGGGCTAATAATGATCGGCATAGTAGGTGAAGCTTCTGCCCGAAAGAAGAAACAATAAAATATGAGATATATTTAATTCTTCTATATAAATTCGCTGCTGGTTTATAACGTAATTATCGCAGGAACGTTTCTCTTAGCCGTATTCCTTATAAACTTAGCCACTATTGTTATTTGTATATGCGCATTCCGGCAATGGATATTTGAATATATTATTTCGGCTTCCTGGATATTTGCCTGATATTGGCTGTTATATTGTTCCCGAGGTCAACACCATGCAGAAAATATATCGTCTTCACACCGCCGGCCGTCATGCCACCGGAGGAAGCCCGGTCCGCGGCCTGGCGCTGGCGTTGGCGCTGCTGAGCGTAGCCTCCGGCACATTGGCCGCCAACGGCGCGCCGGTAACAGGCGGCACGCTGATTTATCTGGAACAACAGGCGCATACCAATCTTTACCCGCCGGCCGGCGGTTTTTACCCCAACGGCGGCATCCTTAATCAAATTACCGATAAGCTGACTTACCAAAATCCCGCCACGCTCGCCATTGAACCCTGGATCGCCGAATCCTGGACCAGCAACGGCGATAAAACGCAGTACACCTTTAAAATCCGTCCCGGCGTAACGTTTTCGGACGGCACGCCGCTTGACGCCAACGCGGTGGCGAAAAACTTCGATACCTTCGGCCTGGGAAACAAGGAACGCCGCCTGCCGGTATCGGAAGTGATTAATAACTACGATCGCAGCGAGGTTCTCGATCCGCTGACGGTGACCTTTTTCTTTAAAAAATCGTCGCCCGGTTTCCTGCAGGGCACCGCCACCATCGGCTCCGGACTGGTTTCACTCGGCACGCTGGCGCAAAACTTCGACGCCCTGGGCGACGCCCGCCATATTATCGGCTCCGGTCCCTTCGTGGTTAGCGCGGAAACGCTGGGCCGCGAGGTGGACCTGAAGGCGCGGCCGGATTACAACTGGGGCCCGAAAAACCTGCCGCAGCAGGGGCGGGCCAACCTTGACGCCATTAAATATATCGTCACGCCGGAAGACAGCGTGCGTATCGGCGCGCTGCTGGCCGGACAGGCCGACTTTATACGCCAGGTCCAGGCCTATGACGAGAAGCAGGCGGCAGAACAGCACTTCACCCTTTACGCGGCGCCGACGCGGGGCGTCAACGACGGCATCTCTTTCCGGCCGGATAACCCGCTGGTGGCCGATAGCCGGGTACGCCGGGCGCTGCTGCACGCCACCAATAGCAAACAAATCGTCGATACCCTGTTCTCGCCCAACTATCCGCAGGCGACCTCGGTGATTGCCGCCCCGGCGGCCGGTTACGTCAACCTGGCGGACAAACTGGCCTTCGACCCCGCGCAGGCAAAAAAGCTGCTCGACGAGGCCGGCTGGACGCCGGGACCGGACGGGCTGCGGCAAAAAGACGGGCAATCGCTGTCCCTGACGATTTATGAATCGCCGCCGCAGCCGCAAAACAAGGAGGTATTGCAACTGGTGTCACAACAGTGGAACCAGGTGGGCGCGCGGCTGACCATCCTGGCCGGCGACGCCGGCAGCAAGACGGCCGATAGCCTGGACCCGTTAAAAACCCCGGCCAACGTGGTGGAAGTCGGCCGCGCCGATCCGGATGTGATCAAAAGCCAGTTTTACCCCGCCAACCGCGACGCCCTGCTGCAAAAAGGCGGCCTGAGCAATAAGGTGAAAAGTTTCAGCGACGACAAGCTTAACGCGCTGCTGGTGGCCATCTCGGCGGAAGTGGATGCGCAAAAGCGTCTCGAGCTGGCGGGAGACGCCCAGCGCTATCTTCTCGATCAGGCCTATGTGATTCCGATTTTCGAGGAGCCGCAGGTGTTTGCCGGCGCGCCTTACCTGAAGGGCGTCAGCTTCGAGGCGGTGGGACGACCCTCGTTCTACGGCGCCTGGCTGGAAAAACATTAGGCCGCGCCGGCGGGGCCAAGCAACGGGAGACCAGCATGAATCGTTATTTTTACGCACGTATCGGGCAGGCATTGTTGGTGCTCTGGGCGGCGTTCACCGTCTCCTTTATCTTATTGCAGGTACTGCCGGGCGATGCCGTGCTGATTAAATTCCAAAATCCGGATATGGGGCTGAGCCCGGCGCAAATCACCGATATGCGCGCGGCGTACGGCGCCGACCAGTCTTTATGGCGGCAGTATCTGCATACCGCGGGCAATGTGCTGCATGGCAACCTGGGTTATTCGCTGCAGGCGGGGGTGCCGGTGACCCAACTGCTGGCCGATAATTTCCCGTCCACGCTGCGCCTGGCGGCGGCGGGTTTCCTGCTGGCCCTGGCGCTGGCGGTCAGTACCGCGTTTATCGCGACCCTGACCAGGTTCCGTTGGCTGCGATCGCTGCTGCACACCCTGCCCTCGCTGTTTATCTCCGTTCCCACCTTCTGGCTGGGCATTGCCCTGATCCAGCTGTTCTCCTTCCGGCTCAAGCTGATCCCGGTGATCAATCCCGGCGAGTGGCAGGGGCTTATCCTGCCAATCATTACCCTGGCGGTGCCGGTTTCCGCCCCGCTGGCGCAGATCCTGATCCGCAGCATCGATGACGTGTTGACCCTGCCCTTCGTGGCGGTGGCGCGGGCCAAGGGCGGGAGCCGTGGCGGCGTGCTGTGGCGGCATGTGGCGCGCAACGCCGTCCTGCCGGCGCTGACCATTGCCGGGCTGCTGCTGGGGGAACTGATCGCCGGCGCCCTGATCACCGAAACGGTGTTCGGCCTCAGCGGACTGGGCCAACTGACCCAGCAGGCGGTCAATAACCAGGATGTGGCGGTGCTGCAGGCCATTGTGCTGATATCAAGCGCGGCGTTTGTCGCCATTAACCTGGCGGTGGATATGATCTATCCGCTGCTCGATCCCCGTCTGAAAATCACCCCAGGAGCCATGATATGAGCAGCCTGCCGCTGGCCACCCCGCCGTCGCCACAGTCCGCCCCCACGCCGCCGCGGCCGTCCGGCTTCACCGAGGGCCGTCGTTCCCGGCCGCGGCCGCCCTTGCCGCGGCCAAGCCTGCTGCTGGCCTGGCTGGTGCTTGCCGTGGTGATTTGCTGGGCGGTGGCGCCGGGGCTGTTTACGCCCTATAGCGGCACGGAAGGCATAACCGGCGCGCAGCGGCTGGCGCCGGGCGCCGGCCACTGGCTCGGCACCGATCAACTGGGGCGCGATCTCTACGCGCGCATCGTCTATGGCGCGGCCTATTCTTTGTCCGGCGCGCTGGTGGCGGTGGCGCTGGGATTGATATTGGGCACCGCGCTGGGGGTGGTGGCCGGCGCCGCCGGCGGCTGGGCCGACAGCCTGATCATGCGTTTTATCGACGTCCTGCTGTCGATACCCGGCCTGCTGCTATCGCTGAGCATCATCATCCTGCTGGGGTTCGGCACCGTGCATGCCGCCATTGCCGTGGGGATTACCTCGGTGGCCAATTTTGCCCGTCTCGCCCGCGCCGAGGTAGTGCGGGTGCGCCACAGCGACTACGTCGAGGCGGCCTATGGCAGCGGCGGCACCTTTGCCGCGGTATTGTGGCGGCATATCCTGCCCAATTCCCTGACCTCGGCGATCGCGTTTTCCGCCCTGCAGTTCGGCAGCGCCATCCTGGCGATTTCCACCCTGAGCTTCCTGGGCTACGGGACGCCGCCGCCGACGCCGGAATGGGGCCTGTTGATTGCCGAAGGCCGTAATTATATTTCCACCGCCTGGTGGCTGACGACATTTCCGGGCATCGTGGTGGTGCTGGTGGTGCTGGCGGCCAACCGTATCAGCCACTCTTTCGCCGGGAGCCGCCGATGAGCCTGCTGCACTCGCTATTAGGATTGGGCGGCGGGCCTGCGGCCGCGCAGGATAACGCCGCGCCGGTGCTGGAGCTGGATGACGTCTGCATCGCCTATGACAGCGCGGGGCAGCGCCGGCGGGTGGTGCATAACGTCTCTTTTGCCATCCATCCCGGCGAGGTAGTGGCCCTGGTGGGCGAATCCGGCTCGGGGAAAACCACCACCGCCCAGGCGATTATCGGCCTGCTGGCGGAAAACGGCCGGCTCGAGCAGGGCGATATCCGCCTGAACGGCGTCGAGATCGGCCGCTGGCCGCAGCGTCGCCTCGACGCCCTGCGCGGGGCGCGGATCAGCCTTATCCCCCAAGACCCGACCAGTTCCCTTAATCCGGTCAAGACCATCGGCAGCCAGGTGGCCGAGATCCTCTCGATCCATGGCCGCCTGCCGCGCCGGGAGCGCAACGCCCGGGTGATAGCGCTGTTAACCCGCGTCGGCCTGTCGCATCCTGAACAGCGCGTGCATCAATATCCCCATGAACTGTCCGGCGGCATGAAACAGCGGGTGCTGATTGCCATCGCCGTTGCGCTGCGACCGGCGCTGATCGTTGCCGATGAGCCCACCAGCGCCCTGGATGTGACGGTACAAAAACGCATCCTTGACCTGATCGACGAGCTGCGGCGCGAATTCGGCACCGCGGTGCTGTTTGTTACCCACGATCTGGCGGTGGCGGCGGAACGCGCCGACCGCCTGCTGGTATTTCGCCATGGCCGGGTACAGGAGCAGGGGCCCACCGCCGAGGTACTGCGCGCGCCCAAAAACGAGTATACCCGGCAGCTGTTCAACGATGCGCCGGCGCTGTCCGCGCGCCATAGTCCCTTACCGCCTAGCCCAGTACCGCCTGGTCCTGTATCGCATGGCCCCGCCCGGCATGGCCCCGCGCCGCGCCGGCAGGCGCCGGCCCCGCTGGCGATCGTGGTCGATAATGTCAGTAAAACATTCAGCCTGGGGGGCAAAAACGCGGCGCCCTTGCGGGCGGTGGACCAGGTATCCTTTACGGTGGAACAGGGCACCACTCACTCCCTGGTCGGGGAATCCGGCTCGGGTAAAACCACGCTGGCGCGCATCCTGCTGGGTTTCCAGGCCCCCGGCGCGGGCAAGGTTCTCATCGACGGCGCCGATATCACCCGGTTAACCGGGGAAGCGCTGCGCCGGTTCCGCCAGAAAATCCAGCTGGTCTACCAAAACCCGTTTGGCTCCCTGGACCCGTCGCAACGCCTGTTTACTATTATTGAAGAACCGCTGCGCAATTTTGCGCCCCTGGATAAAATTGAACGTCGCCGCCGCGTGGAGGAGATGGCCGACCGCGTCGCCCTGCCCCTGGCGCTGCTCGACCGTAAACCGCGCGAGCTGTCCGGCGGCCAGCGACAGCGGGTGGCCATTGCCCGCGCGCTGGTGCTGCGGCCGCGCATCCTGATACTTGACGAGGCCACCTCGGCGCTGGATGTAACGGTACAGGCGCAAATCCTGGCGCTGCTGCAAGAATTGCAGGACCAGTTGGGACTGACCTATATCTTTATTTCCCACGATCTCGCCACCGTGCGCCGGATTTCCCATAGCGTTTCCGTGTTGTTTAAGGGCCGGCAGGTGGATTTCGGCGCCGTTGAGCGAATTTTCAGCCGGCCGGGCGATGACTACACCCGCGAGCTGATCAATGCCATCCCGGGTCGCCGGCAGGCGCCGGACACCGTACGGCAGCCACCAAGGAACACTGTATGACAAGTCAGGTTATCGGCACTAAACGATTAGGTTTTTTTACCCGGCTGCTGGACGAGGTTAATCCGCGGCAGCGGTATCGTCTGGCAACCGAGCAGATCCTCCATGCCGAATCGCTGGGTTTCGACTCGGCCTGGGTGGCCCAGCACCACTTTCATGAGGCCGAGGGGGGACTGCCGGCGCCGCTGGTTTTCCTGGCGCATATCGCGGCGTTGACCCGCCGTATCCGCCTGGGCACCGGCGTTATCACCCTGCCGATGGAGCTGGCGCTGCGGGTGGCGGAAGATACGGCGGTGCTGGATCTGCTGTCCGACGGCCGCCTGGAAATCGGCCTGGGATCCGGCGGCACCCCGTCCTCGTTTCCGCCGTTCGGCCTGCAAAGCGACGAGCGCGGCGCCGTGTTCGGCGCCAACCTGGCCATCCTGTTGGCGGCCTGGCGCGGGGATACCCTCGGCGCCGGCGACAATCGGCTGTATCCGGCGGCCAAGGCGCTGGCCGGACGGGTATGGCAGGCGACATTCTCGGTTGACGGCGGCGCCCGCGCCGGCGCCGCCGGCGACGGCCTGATGCTGTCCCGCACCCAGCCCCGGCCCGAAGCGGCGCCGGACCTGCCCCTGGATGCTATGCAAAATCCCATTATCGACGCCTATCTGGACGCGTTGCCCGATGGCGTTGAACCGCGCATCCTCGGCTCCCGCACCGCGTTTGCCGCCGACGACGGCGATCGGGCGCGCCAGTGGGCGGAAAAGGGGCTGCGCCGCCAGGCGGAAAACTTCCGCGCCACCGGCCAACGGCTTAACGGCGACCGGCTGGATGATTTTATCGCCGCCTTTGATGTCCACCTCGGCACGCCTGAAGACGTGCTGGCATCGCTGCGCCGCGACTCCGCGTTAGCGCGGGTCACCGATTTGGCTTTTCAGGTGCATTCCATCGATCCGCCCCACCCTTATATCCTGCGCTCGCTGGAACTGATTGCCGGCGACGTGGCGCCCGCGCTGGGATGGACGCCCCCGGCGCGCGGCGATGGGGACGCGCCGTCCCACCGCCCCGACACGCTTTCTTCACAGGAGACCTTATGACCAGTACCCAGGCTAGCGTGGATGTACTCGACCAACTGGCGGATATCGCGCCGGATTCCCCCCTGGCGGCGGCGCGGACCACCCGCGACGCGGCGACCAGCCATATCCAGGGAAGTTACCGGGCATTGTTTACCGCCGGCGACGGTATTGATTTTCCGCTGCCGGAGCGGTTCGAGGTAGCGCGGCAGGTCGCCCTATGGCACGGCGACAGCCGTCTGGCCGACCATTACGCGGCGCTCCAGGCCGCAGTGGCGCCGCCGGCCGGCGGCGCGCGACTCGAGGCCGCGCTGTCCCATGCCCAATTGCTTAGCCACCATCCCGCCGGCGCCACCCCGGGCCATCTGGCGGGCCTGCGGCGGGTGGGCTGGTCCCTTGACGCCATCGTGACCCTGTCGCAGCTGATAGCCTTCGTCAGTTTTCAAAGCCGCCTGCTGCGGGGCTACCGGCTGATCAACCACCAGCCGGTGGCCAACCCGTCGGATCAGGCCGCGCCGGCCGGACGCTGGCGCACCGGCGGCCGCACCCATCAAGAACGCTCCGCCCCCCAGGCGTTTACCCAGCGGGAGCTCGGCTGGGAGCCCTGGATTGCCGCCAAGAAATTAACCGAATTTAGCCCGCAGCAGCAGACGACCCTGGTGAATAACGGCCATGCCGACTCCGACTATTTCCGCCTGCTCGGCCGTAACCTGGCGGTGCTTGAACAACGCACGCTGACCGACAAGGGAATTTTCTACACCTCCGGCGGGCTGACGCGCAAGGAACGGGAGCTGGCCGCGGCGGTGGCCAGTAAGGTTAACGGCTGTATCTATTGCGCCTCGGTACATGCCCGCAAGGCCAGCCAGCTGTCGAAACGGCCCGATGATATCCAGCGGCTGCTGGATATCCCGTCCGGCAGCGTGCTCAGCACCGGGCAGTCCCCGCGCTGGCAGGCGATAATTGATTTTGCCGCCGCCCTGTCGGCCTCGCCCGCCGTGGCGGGGGTAGGGCAGCTGACCCGGCTGCGCGAGCTGGGATTAAGCGATCTCGAACTGCTGGATCTGGTGCAGGCCACCGCCTTCTTTGCCTGGGCAAATCGCCTGATGTTGACGCTGGGGGAACCGTTCGACGATGAAGCGCGGCCATAACTAAGGCCCGCGCTTCACCGGCGCGGGCCTTTTCATGATTTACCTGGGAACCCGCGCCGGCGGGAGGCCCGGTTTACCACCGGTCCCGGCGGCTACGATGCCGGCTACAGCTTAAGCGACCGCCGTACGGCGGCCAGGCCGGGCTGGCCCTCCCGGGTGGTGACGCCGTCCAGCCAGCGGTCGAGCGGTCCGGGATGCAGCTTGAGTTCCGCCGCCGCCGCCTGGGCGGGCGTCTGTTTATCATCCAGTACGCGCTTGATAATCCGGTTTTCCAGATCGACGCTAAAGGTCAGTTGGGTAAACAGCCGGCCGGTATTGGGGCACTGGGCGGCAAAATCCCGGCGCGTGACGGTGTTTACCGTGGCGCTGCCGTAATTCGGCCCGAAATACCGATCGCCGCCGCTAAGATAGGTCAGCTTATAATGGGTATTCATCGCATGCGGCTCCCAGCCGAGGAACACTATCCACTGCTGTTTGCCCACCGCTCGCGCCACCTGGGCCAGCATGCCGCTTTCGCTGGACTCCACCAGGCTCCAGCCGCCCAGGTTGAAATCCTGTTTATCCAGCATGCTTTTGATATTTTGGTTGGCGGGCGCGCCGGGCGCGATGCCGTAGATTTTATGATCAAACCGGTCGGCGTATTTCGCCAGATCGGCAAAATCCTTCACCCCGCCCTGCGCCACATAGTCCGGCACCGCCAGGGTAAACTTGGCGCTGTTCAGGTTGGCCCCCAGCACCTTGACCGCGCCGTCGCGGGTGTATTTCTCTATCACCGGCCGCTGCGCCGGCATCCAGTTGCCGAGAAAGACGTCCAGCTGGCCGGTTTTCAGCCCCTGGTAGGCCAGGGCCACCGACAGGTTCTGCACCTGCTGCCGGTAGCCCAGGCCTTCCAGCAGCAGGCCCGCGACCGCATTGGTGGCGGCGATATCGGACCAGCCGGGATCGGACATGTTAACCGTCCCGCAGTCCGCGTCCCCGGCGGCCCAGGTTGGTAACGGCAGGCCGATCGCCAGCGATAACCCCAAAGCAACTACAGCGGTGTGCGCGCGCATAATAATCCTCATGATAAATCGGTCAAAGCGTTGAAGGCGGGCGCGGATAGCGCGCCAGCGCCTCCTGCTCGTCCAGGGATTGGTGGTTACGGATAAAACGTTGGCTGGCGTCCTGCCTGGGTTGATAATCCCAATCGGGCGCCCCGCCCCGGCCCAGCGCCCGGTTAAGGAACAGCCGGGCGCGCTGGCTGGCTAATACTTGTTGGTTCAGGGCGGCGAGATCCCAGCGCCGCCGCGCCTCGCGCTGAAATTCCTGCAACTGCGGCCCGAACGCGGGCGATAACGCCAGATTGGTCAATTCCAGCGGATCCTGGCGCAGATCGTACAGCTGATCGGGATCGCCCGGGGACGCGATAAATTTCCACCGCTCGCGCCGGATCATGACCATCGGCGCCTGCGCGCCTTCCGCCAGGTATTCGCCATACGCCCCGTCGGGCCCCGCCGCGCCGCGCAGGTGCGGCACCAGGCTGCGGCCGTCAAGGGGCGCGGCCAGCTCCCCCTCATCCGCGGGGCCGCCGCCCGCCAGCTCGCGCAAGGTCGGCAACAGGTCGGCCAGCGAAACGTTCTGCTCAACGCGCCGCGCGGCAAAGCGGCCGGGGGCGTGGATAATCATCGGCACGCGCGACGCCCCTTCAAAAAAGCTCATCTTGTACCATAGGCCGCGCTCGCCGAGCATTTCGCCATGATCGGAGATCAGGATAATAATGGTATTGTCGGCCAGGCCGGTGGCGTCAAGGGTCGCGCACACCTCGCCGAACCGATCGTCGACATAGGCCAGCGCGCCGTAATAGGCATGGCGCGCCCGGCGGATTTGCCCGTCGTCCAGCAGGCCGTCGGTTAGCTGGTACATCTCCCGCAGCCGCTGCGAGTGCGCATCGGGCGGCGCGTCCCCCGCCGCCGCCACCGGCAGGTCGATATCCTGCTCAGGGTAGCGATCCAGATAAGGACGCGGGATGGCGAAGGGATCGTGGGGATGGGTCAGCGACATCATCAGCAGGAAGGGCCGGTCGTCGCCCCGGCGCGCCAGATCGAACAGCTTTTGCCGGGTATGGAACAGCGCTTCATCGTCGAAATCCAGCTGATTGGTGCGAACGCATTCTCCCGCGTCCAGCACCGAACTCATATTGTGATACCAGTCCAGCCGCCGTTCAGGATGGCGCCAGTCCGGCGTCCAGCCGAAATCCGCCGGATAGATATCGGTGGTCAGCCGCTCGTCAAAGCCGTGCAGCTGATCCGGACCGCAAAAATGCATTTTACCGGCCAAATAAGTTTTATACCCCTGCTGGCGCAGATAGTGGCAAAATGTCGGGCTCTCGGCGCGGAACTCCGCCGCATTATCATAAACGCCGTTACGGGAAATTAGCTGGCCGGTCATCAGGGAGGCGCGCGAGGGCGCGCATAACGGGCTATTGCAATAGGCCGAATTAAATACTACGCCTTCGCGCGCCAATCGGTCTATATTTGGGGTTTTACTGACTTTATTTCCATAAGCGGAAAGCGCGCCGGCGGCAAGCTGGTCGGCCATAAGAATAACAATATTCGGTTTTTTGCTAAGCATAGTTAAATTCCGCTTTAAATAAAATTCCCGCACAATGTTATTTTTATCTCACAATTATATTTTGCTGTGAACCGGTTAATTTCTTATCAGCCTATAAGGGGTGATTATGGCTAACACATTCAGGCTGCCGCCGCTGCAGGCGCTGGCCGTTTTCGAGGCGGCGGCGCGCCACCTTAATTTTACCGCCGCCGCCACGGAATTGGGATCGTCGCAGCCGGCGGTCAGCCAGCGCATTAATTTGCTGGAAAATCAACTGGGCGCCAGGCTGTTCGATCGGCGCCACCGCGGCGTGGCGCTGACCCAGACCGGGGAGCAGCTTTATAAGATCGTGCGGGCCAGCCTGCAGGGAATCAGTCAGCAAATTGAGAAAATACAGCTTAAAAAACAACGTGATGTGCTGCGCATTGATACTGATATGGGTTTTGCCAGCTACTGGCTGCTGCCGCGCCTGGATCAGTTGCAACGCCTGATCCCGAATGTCGACGTGCAGATTTCCACCTCGCCTAACGAGTTCTCCCTGCGCGACAGCTCCGCCCATCTGGCAATCTCCTTTGGCGACGGCCAGATCCCCGGCTGCCGCAGCGATATGCTGTTTCCCGAGCTAGTGGTGCCGGTGTGCAGCCCGTTGTTTTTCAAGCAATACGGCGGGCCGGCCGCGGCCGCGGACCTGCTGCCCCTGCCGTTGCTCAACCTGCCCGACACCCAGCCCCGGCGCTGGCTGAGCTGGCGGGACTGGTTTCGCGGACAGGGGCTGGAGCCTGACGATGGCGTGACCTCAGTGACGTTTAACGCCTATTCCCTGATCATCCAGGCGGCGCTGAAAAGCCAGGGCGTGGCGCTGGGCTGGAAACCCCTGGTGGATCAATTCCTGGAAAATGGCGAACTGGTCGTCTGCGGACCGGAATTAAAAACCCTACGCGGTTATTATTTAATTCAACCGGGGTTGCACAATAATCATCTGCTCTACCAGAAAGTTAAAAAATGGTTAATCAGCGAATCATTTAGTTTTAGACCGCCACAGGAAAATATGAGTATTTCCGGACAACGGGTTTAAATCATTTAGTTATAACTCAGACGATAATATTTTATTGCGCCGTTCTTTTTTCTTATAGCCTGTGCTTATGGTTAGGACATGACTAATATAATAAACCCTGATGAATGAGACGCTGATAAGAATAGACCAGCTTTATAAAATATTCGGCCCCGGTGAACAAAAGGCGTTGCTGCGTTTGCGACAGGGCGCGGAACCCGCCGAATTATTGTCCCAACATGGCTGCTCGGTGGCCCTGAACAATATCTCGCTGGACGTTAATCGCGGCGAGATTTTTGTCATCGTCGGCTTATCCGGCTCCGGCAAATCCACCCTGCTGCGCACCCTTAACCGCCTGATCGCCCCCAGCGCCGGCGAGGTATTTTTTAACGGACAGGCGCTCTCGGGGTTATCGGCAACCGCGCTTATCCAGTTGCGCAGACATGAGATGGGCATGGTGTTCCAGTCTTTCGCCCTGCTGCCGACCCGCAGCGTGCTGGATAACGCCGCCTTCGGGCTGGAGCTGGCCGGCGTCGGCAAGGCGCAGCGCCATCGGCGGGCGCTGGCGGTATTGGCCCAGGTTGGGCTGGCGCAGGTGGCCGGACAGTTACCGCATCAGCTGTCCGGCGGCATGCAGCAACGGGTCGGCCTGGCGCGCGCGCTGGTGGTCAACCCCGCCCTGCTGTTGATGGACGAGGCGTTTTCGGCGCTCGATCCCATCAATCGGCGCGAAATGCAGGATCTCCTGTTGAACCTGCAGGCCGGGCAGCGGCGCACGGTGATTTTTGTCACCCATGATATTGAAGAAGCGCTGCGCATCGGCAACCGTATCGCCATAATGCAACAGGGCCGGGTCATCCAGACCGGCACCGCCGAACAAATCGTGAACGCGCCGGCGAACGCCTATGTGCGGCGTTTTTTTTCCGGGGTCGATACCTCGCGTTTTGTGCTGGCGGAAGACTATGCCGGCGCGTTCGATAGCCACGCAACGCCGCGACAGGAGCCGCCCCATGACCGGGAGCGTTGATTTCAGCGCGCAGATTGACGCGGGCGTGCGCTTTCTGCTGGATCACTGCGGCCTGTTTTTCGACGTTATCGCCGGAGTGCTGGATACGGTGGCAGGCACGCTGGAGCAAGGTCTGGCCCGGCTTTCGCCCTGGGGTTTGGCCGCTATCGCGGTGGGGTTGAGCCTGTGGCGCGTCGGCAAGGGGTACGCCGTGTTCAGCGCCGCCGCGACGCTGTATATCATCTACAGCGGCTATAGCGAACATGCCGTGGTAACGCTTGCGCTCACGCTGTCATCAACGCTGTTCAGCCTGCTGGCGGGCATTCCGCTCGGCATCATGATAGCCAGGCGGCGCCGGGCGGGCACGCTGGTCCGGCCGATGCTGGATTTTATGCAGACCATGCCCGCCTTCGTCTATCTGATCCCCGCCACTATCCTGTTTGGCCTTGGCCGCCCGCCCGGGATTTTCGCCACCGTGCTGTTCGCCATGCCGCCGGTGGTGCGGTTAACCGACTTGGGTATCCGTCAGGTGGATAGCAGCCTGGTGGAGGCTGGACTGGCCTTCGGCTGCACCCGCCGGCAGTTATTATGGAAAGTACAGTTGCCCAACGCGCTGCCCTCCATTATGGCCGGGGTCAACCAAACCATCATGATGGCCATGTCGATGGTGATCATCGCCTCCATGGTCGGCGCCGGCGGACTGGGCAATGACGTGCTGACCAGCATCCAGCAGCTGGATATCGGCCAGGGCCTGCAAAGCGGCATCGCGGTGGTATTGATGGCCATGCTGTTGGACCGGCTCTCGGCCAGCCTGGTCCGGCGGCCTGAGGTCAAATAACAATCAATATTATTAAATAAAGTTATTATTAGTTAATTAATGATATGCGGATCCGCCAGCGTAATAATCCTTGGGCACTTTAACAATCAATTGTGGTGGATATGCCCAGGCTTCGCCAGCGTAAAACCGTTAATATGCTTCGCTGGCCTATATCCATATCAAAAAAAAATCTTTGTTTAATTTGTAATATTAATGCAAAGTGGCTCTATGGCGGATCGGGGCAGGCAGCGTATTCAGACGGGAATTTGCGATAAGTTAAATTAATCCAATCGAACTCCGGATTAATTTTTTAACTGATAACCGCGATAAGATTGTTAAAGAAATGATAAATTATACTTTAACAGCTGCGAGCGGCCTTCCAGGATTTCTCTCTCGACCCGTTGTGAGCCGCCTTTAAAACTATGACGTCATAAAAACATATTATACCAATTTAAGCCAAATTTGTATTTTGGCCGCGTTGGAATATGTAGAGAACGCGGGCCAGACGTTAAGTACAACGACTATCCCGCGGCCATCACAGGATGTTAGCCTCTTCGGCGCGGGATTTTAATCCCGTAAAGAAAAGAGGGGTTTTGTGATGGCTCTCAACTTTTAAATCTGTATGACAAGTTAAGGTAGCGTTACCCTGCCTCCGGGCAGACTAGGCTGACGTAGATGCCTGCCTTAATGAAAAGTTCACAATCTTCGCAACGTTTTTACTGCTACTATCCTGCCAACTCAGACGACAGGGTAATAACTCTTGTATTAAAACTGCGCGTTACCTGAGCTTTTTTTTAATATAAAAATGCTGGTTAGCCCCGGACATCAGCCACTAAAAGGTTGAGTCCTTTTTACTTAAACTAGAGAGTATTTGGTAAGGAAAAACAGGAATGAAGAAGATAGCATTGGCCGTTTTAGCGACATTGATTACACCAGCCCTGCACGCCGCGGAAATTTATAACAAAGACGGCAACAAGCTGGATCTTTACGGCAGCATGCGCGCCCGCCACTATTTCAGCGACAACAAAACCATCGACGGCGACGCCAGCTATGTGCGTTTCGGTTTTAAAGGCCAGACCCAGATTAACGATGTCCTGACCGGATACGGCCAATGGGAATACAACATCCAGGCCAACCATTCCGAAGGCGGCACCGACGCGCTGAGCGGCACCAAAACCCGTCTGGGCTTTGCCGGCCTGAAGTTGAAGGACTACGGCTCCATCGACTACGGCCGTAACTGGGGCATCGCTTATGATGTCGCGGCGATCACCGATACCGCGCCGATCTTCGATGACCTGACCTACAGCGCCGCCGACGTCTTTATGACCGGCCGTACCACCGGGGTGGCGACCTACCGCAACAATAACTTCTTCGGTCTGGTGGACGGCCTGAAGTTTGGCTTGCAATACCAGGGCGCCAACGACGAAAACTCCGGCAATGCCCGCGCCGCCAACAAATCCAATGGCGACGGTTACGGCGCATCGGCGTCATATACCTTTGATTTCGGCCTGTCGGTACTCGGCACCTATGCCTCGTCCAACCGCACCCAGCCGCAGAACAGCCTGACTCTTGGCAACGGCGACAAAGCCGACGTCTGGGCGGGCGGCGTGAAGTATGATAATGCCGGCATCTATGCCGCCGCGTTATACGGCCAAACGCATAACCTGACCCCGATCACCGGCGGCTATGCAAATAAAACCGAGAACGTGGAAGCCATCGCTTCATACCTGTTTGATTTTGGCCTGAAACCGATGTTCGGTTACTTCCAGTCCAAGGCCAGCGATGTTGAAGGCATCGGCGACGTCGATCTGGTGAAATACTATGACGCGTCCCTGACCTACTTCTTCAACAAAAATATGAATGCGTATGTTGATTATAAAATCAACCGCCTGAGCGACGATAACAAGCTGGGCATCGCCAACGACGACCAGGTTGGCCTGGGCCTGACCTATCAGTTCTAAGTCCTGAGTCACCGGACACAATAAAGCGGCCGCTAAGGCCGCTTTTTTTTATGCTTTTTTGCTGGTGACAGCTTATTTATACAGCTCGGCGCTGCCGCGCAGGGTGTCGTTGCCGCCCGCGGCGATAATGCGGTATGAGGTGGCGTCGGCGGCGTCGGCCTTGGCGGCCAGCTGCGACTCCAGATCGGTCAGGGTAGAAGTGGTGGTAGAGGAAACCACGCCGATGGATTGCTGACCGGCCGGACGACTGGTCACTTCCTGGGCGGCAAAGCTGCCGATGGAAACGGTGCTAAGGACGATGGCTGCGATGGCGAGTGTCAGGTTTTTCATGATGTCTCTTCTCAATTAGATGAACCGTTATTGGACTGGACGTTAATTTGTTAACGTTCGATAAGTTAATGATAGACACCTTCGCGTCCCGGATCAAGTATTATTTTATCAATCATTAATTAAATACCTAAAGTACTGTAAAGATAGATATGTTTGTTCCCACCGCTGTTTCCGGATGTGTCGGTGGTAAAGAAACCTCAGGTTGGCGGCGACGTGTTCCACCGGACATATTCCCTACCCCGCCAAAAAATAGGCTGGCCGGCTGCTTTACAACCCCAGGTTTTCGGGCGTAAAGTTAATCAAACGTTTGACTTATTTTTTGGAGCCGCCATGCCCTCCTCCCCGACGCCGACCACCCGCGGCGAACAGGCGAAAACCCAGCTGATCGCCGCAGGTATTGAATTATTTGGTGAAAAAGGTCCGCAAACCGCGACCACACGTGAAATAGCCCAGCGGTCCGGACAAAATATCGCCGCAATTTTTTATTATTTTGGCTCCAAGGAGGGCCTGTACCTGGCGGTCGCCCAGTGGATCGCGGATTTTATCAAGCAGGCCTTATCTTCCCAATCGGCAAAGATTGATTTGCTGCTGGCGCAGCCGGAAATCGATGCCGCGCAATGCCGGCATTATCTCCATGAATGCATGATGACCTTTACCGAACTGCTGGCCAGTAAGGAAACGCTGAACCTGAGCAAAATCATCTCGCGGGAGCAGCTGACGCCCACCGAGGCGTATACGCTTATCCATCAGCAGGCGATTGCGCCGATGCATCAGCGCATGACTCGGCTGGTGGCCGGTTTTACCGGTTGCGACGCCGCGTCAATCGACACGATGCTCCATACCCATGCCCTGCTGGGCGAAGTGCTGTCGTTCCGGCTGGCGCGGGAAACTATCCTGCTGCGCGCCGGCTGGCGCGGGCTGGGCCCGGCGCAGGTCACACAGATCAATCGGGTTTTGGCGCAACATATCGACTGGTTTCTCAACGGATTGCGGGCCGGACAGGCCGATAATACAGGCAAAACGACATGAAGAAAAAAAGCCTTGCCGTGGTTATCATCATTATCATCGCCCTGCTGGCCGCGGCGATAGCCGGCGTAATCTACTATCGCCGCCAGCACGGCCAGCCGCTGACCCTCTACGGCAACGTGGATATACGCACCGTCAACCTGGGCTTTCGGGTCGGCGGGCGCCTGGCGCGGCTGACGGTGGACGAAGGGGATATCGTTCATCCGGGCCAGGTGCTGGCGAAACTCGACGACGCGCCTTATCGCAACGCCCTCGCGCAGGCCCAGGCCAATGTGGACAGCGCCGCGGCCAAGCTGGATTTAACCCGTTCAGGCTATCGCGGCGAGGAGATCGCCCAGGTGCGCTCGCAGCTGGCGCAGCTGCAGGCCGCCTTTAATTATGCCGACAGCTTTTATCATCGCCAGCAGGGCGCATGGGCTAAACGGGCTATTTCCGCCGACCAGCTGGAGGATGCGTTAGCCGCCGGCAACCAGGCCAAGGCTAATCTGCAGGCGGCCAAGGATAAGCTGCAGCAGTACCAGACCGGCAACCGCCCGCAGGAAATCACCGCCGCCGCCGCGGCGTTGGCCCAGGCGCAGGCGGCGCTTGACCAGGCCGCCCTGGACGTTACCGACACCATGCTGGCGGCGCCCTCGGGCGGCACGGTGCTAACCCGGGCGCAGGAGGCCGGCAGCATGCTCAGCGCCGGCGACACGGTATTCACCCTATCACTGACCCGCCCGGTATGGGTGCGCGCCTATATCGATGAACGCAACTTAAGCCAGGCGGCGCCCGGCACCCGGATTATCATCCGCGTCGACGGCCTGCCGGATAAGGCCTACCACGGTAAAATCGGCTTTGTCTCGCCAACGGCGGAATTTACGCCGAAAAACGTGGAAACGCCGGAGCTGCGCACCGATCTGGTGTATCGCCTGCGGATCATCGTGACCGACGCCGACGACCGGCTGCGCCAGGGAATGCCGGTAACCCTGGACTTTGCCGACGGTGGGGAAACGCCCGCCGAGCGGGTCAACCCGCCCGCCGGCGGGGTTGCCAATGCCCGCTAACCTGATTGTCCTGGACGCGCTGGAGAAACGTTTTCCGTCGCGGGACAAGCCGGCGGTCGCCAGCCTGACCATCACCCTGCAAAGCGGCGGGGTCACCGGGCTGGTCGGCCCGGACGGCGCGGGCAAGACCACCCTGCTGCGCATGCTGGCCGGCCTGTTGACGCCAAGCCGGGGCGCCATGCGGGTGGTTGGACTGGATCCGGTAACGGAGGACGCCCGGCTGCACGCCATCCTTGGGTATATGCCGCAAAAATTCGGCCTGTATGAAGACCTGACGGTGATGGAAAATTTAAGGCTGTACGCCTCCCTGCGCGGCGTTACCGGCGATGAGCGTCAACAGACCTTTGAGCGCCTGCTGGCCTTTACCGATCTGACCCGCTTTACCGCCCGCCTGGCCGGCAAGCTGTCGGGCGGGATGAAACAAAAACTCGGCCTGGCCTGTACGCTGATTGGCCAGCCCAAGGTGTTGCTGCTCGACGAGCCGGGGGTCGGCGTGGATCCCATTTCCCGTCGCGAGCTTTGGCGCATGGTGCATGAGCTGGCCGACGACGGCATGCTGATCCTCTGGAGCACCTCTTATCTGGATGAGGCGGAGCAGTGTCGCGAGGTGCTGCTGATGAACGAAGGGGAGTTGATCTATAGCGGCGCGCCCAGGGCGCTGACGGAAACGATGGCGGGCCGCACGGTACTGGCCGCCGACGCGTCCGGCACCCATCGCCGGCTGCTGCAGCGCGCGCTGCGCCTGCCGCAGATTGGCGACGGCGTTATCCAGGGCAAATCCGTACGCCTGATCCTGAAAAAAGACGCCGACCTGGCGACGCTCGGCCAGGCGCTCGGCCTGCCCGACGATAGCATCAAGGAAGCGGCGCCGCGTTTTGAAGACGCCTTTATCGATTTGCTCGGCGGCGGCCCGGGCGCCAAACGGGCGCTGGCGGACATTATGCCGCAGGTCGGCGGCAGTCGTGACGAGACGATGATCGAGGCCCGGGGGCTGACAAAAAAATTCGGCAATTTCGCCGCCACCGATAATGTGGACTTCAAGGTGACCCGGGGGGAAATTTTTGGCCTGCTGGGGCCGAACGGCGCCGGCAAATCCACCACCTTTAAAATGATGTGCGGCCTGCTGATCCCCACCTCCGGCCAGGCGCTGGTGTTGGGAATGGATTTAAAGACCCGCTCCGGCAAAGCCCGCCAGCGGCTGGGTTATATGGCGCAAAAATTTTCGCTTTACGGCAACCTGACCGTAGAGCAAAACCTGCGGTTTTTTTCAGGCGTTTATGGGCTGCATGGCAAGCGCCGGTGCCGAAAAATTGACGAGATGAGCGCGGCGTTTGATTTCGGCCCGATATTGCACCAGACCCCCGATGCGTTGCCGTTGGGATTTAAGCAGCGGCTAGCGCTGGCCTGCTCGCTGATGCACGAGCCGGATATCCTGTTTCTCGATGAGCCCACTTCCGGCGTCGACCCCCTCACCCGCCGCGAATTCTGGCAGCATATCAACGGCATGGTGGAGAAAGGCGTCACCGTAATGGTCACTACCCATTTTATGGACGAGGCGGAATATTGCGACCGCATCGGGCTGGTCTATCAAGGCAAGCTGATCGCCAGCGGTACGCCGGACGAGCTGAAACAGCAGGCGGCGGACCAACGGACGCCGAATCCCACCATGGAACAGGCGTTTATCGAGCTGGTGCAGAATTTTGACAAGGACGGCGACAATGAAGCGGCATGACGATACGCGTTTCTCATGGCGCCGGCTGCGCGCCCTGTGCGACAAAGAAACGCGCCAGATCCTGCGCGATCCCAGCAGCGGCCTGATTGCCTTCGTCATTCCCCTGATGCTGCTGTTTATCTTCGGCTATGGCATCAACCTGGACTCCAGTCGCCTGCGCGTGGGCATCCTGATGGAGCAGCACAGCGAGGACGCCCGCGATCTGGCGCAGGCTTTCGCCGGTTCACCCTATATCGCCCCGACCATCAGCGATAACCGCCAGCGGTTGGTGGCGCTGATGCAGGCGGGCAAAATCCGCGGGCTGATCGTGATCCCGGTGAACTTCGACGTCAATATGAATCGGGCCGGCAATAGCGCGCCAATCCAGGTGATTACCGACGGCAGCGAACCCAATACCGCCAGCTTCGTACAGGGTTATGCCCAGGGCATCTGGCAAATCTGGCAGCGGCAGCGGGCCGAAGATCGCGGCCAGGCCTTTCACCAGCTGATCGACGTCAGGGTGCGTTATTGGTTTAACCCGGCGGCGGTGAGCCAGCATTTTATTATTCCCGGCGCCATTACCATTATCATGACGGTGATCGGGGCGATCCTGACCTCGCTGGTAATTGCGCGGGAATGGGAGCGCGGCACCATGGAGGCGCTGCTCTCCACCCAGGTCACGCGCGCCGAACTGCTGTTGTCCAAACTGTTGCCTTATTATGTACTGGGCATGGTGGCGATGGCGCTGTGCATGGCGGTGGCGGTATTTGTCATGGGCGTGCCGTTTCGCGGCTCGCTGCTGGTGCTGTTCGGCATCAGCAGCCTGTTTTTGGCCAGCACCCTGGGCATGGGATTGTTGATTTCCACCCTAACCCGCAACCAGTTTAACGCCGCGATGGTGGCGCTCAACGCGGCGTTCCTGCCCGCGGTGATGCTGTCCGGTTTTATCTTCCAGATAGACAGCATGCCCGCCGTGGTGCGCGCGGTGACCTATATCATCCCGGCGCGCTATTTTGTCAGCACGCTGCAAAGCCTGTTCCTGGCGGGCAATATCGGCGGGATATTGCTGGTCAATACCCTGTTCCTGGTGGCTTCCGCCGTGGGATTTATCGGCCTGACGGCCTGGAAAACCAAACGCCGGCTGGATTAGGGAACCGCTATGTTTTATCGCTTATGGACGCTTATCGTCAAAGAAATGCAGTCGCTGCTGCGTGAGCCGCAAACCCGGGCGATCCTGATCATGCCGGTTATCCTGCAGGTGCTGCTGTTTCCTTTTGCCGCCACGCTGGAGGTCACCCATGCCACCATCGCGGTTTACAGCGAGGACAGCGGCCAGGCCTCCGTTGAGCTGACCCAGCGTTTCGCCAAGGCCAAGGCGTTTTCCGAGGTGCTGCTGCTAAGGAGCCCGCAGCAAATCCGCGGCACCCTGGATAACCAGCGCGCCCTGCTGGTGGTGCGTTTCCCGGCGGAGTTTTCCCGCGATCTGGCCGGCGGTGTCGCGGCGCCGTTGCAGCTGCTGCTGGACGGACGCAACTCCAACAGCGCGCAGATTGCGGCTAACTATATCCAGCAAATTGTGCGCGATTACCAGTTGGAGCTTACCGCGCGGCAGGTCAAACCCAACAACAGCGAGCTGGTGATACGCAACTGGTATAACCCCAACCTGGACTATAAGTGGTTTGTGGTGCCGTCGCTGATTGCCCTGATCACCACCATCGGCGTATTGATCGTCACCTCGCTGTCGGTGGCGCGGGAACGGGAACAGGGCACCTTGGAGCAGCTGCTGGTCTCGCCGTTGACCACCTGGCAGATTTTTATCGGCAAGGCGGTGCCGGCGCTGGTGGTGGCCAGCGTCCAGGCCTCCATCGTGCTGATCGTCGGCATATTAGGCTACCGCATCCCCTTTGCCGGCTCGCTGCTGCTGTTTTACGGCGCCATGCTGATCTACGGCCTGTCGCTGGTGGGTTTCGGCCTGCTGATCTCCTCGCTGTGCTCGACGCAGCAGCAGGCGTTTATCGGCGTTTTTGTGTTTATCATGCCGGCGATCCTGCTGTCGGGTTATGTTTCGCCGGTGGAGAATATGCCGGAGTGGCTGCAAACCCTGACCTGGATAAATCCGGTTCGGCATTTCACCGATATCATCAAGGAGATTTACCTCAAGGACGCGGATTTCGCCATTATCTGGCATAGCCTGTGGCCGCTGCTGGCGATCACCGCCACCACCGGCAGCGCGGCGTATTGGATGTTTCGCCGTAAAATTGCCTGAGGGCGGGCGGGCAGCCGGCCAGGATAGCGGTAAGGGCGATAAAAAACAGGCTTTCCGCCGAGTCGAGCAAAAAGCTGTTGAATAAATTCCCCACCAGGTAGCTGGAGAGGACCGCCATAACACTGTTCCTGGCGAGAGGCGCAAGCCGCCAGGCGGCGTGGAAACCCTGGTACAGCCAGGCCAGGTAAATCCCCAGGCCAATCAATCCCGACTGGGTAGCCTGCATCAAAAATTCGTTATGGGCGTTAAAATAGTAGCCGGACTGCGTTTTGCCGCTGCAAAAGCTCCCCGCGCCGTGACCGACCAGCGGCGCATCGCCGATCATCCGCAGCGATTGGGCGGTAAACCGGGCGCGCAGGCCCATCGAGCTGTCGCAGCCCGCGCTATCGCCCTGCCTGATGGCGCGCAGGCACTGATGTATTTCGCCTACCCCCAACAGCATCCGGTCCGTTGCGCGATTGGGCAGCAGCAGGGCCAGCGCCGCCAGCGCCGCCAACAACCCGCCCCGCCACCGGCCGAGGGCCAGGCATACCCAGACGGCGGCGCCCGCCAGCAGCGCCAGGTAACCGGTACGTCCCCAGACCTGGAATAAAACGTTATATACCGCCAGCAGCACCAGCAGGCCATAGGCAACGCGTCGCCGCCCGGTGTGGCCGCAGGCCAGGGAAAGCCAGAACAGGGCGGACAAGGACATAAAAAAGTTCTGCGTGATATGCAGCTTGAACACGATGGGATTGGCCGCATCCATCTGCCACGAAGCAAGCCACCGCAGCCCACCCGCCAGGCTGATGGCCAGCACCAGGCCGTTCGCCCAGAGAAACCCGCGCAGGAATAAGCCCGCCAGCAGCCGTTGCTGCAGGAAAAAGCTGGCCAAAGGCAGGATGTACAGCAGCTTAAGGTATTTTTTGACTATCAGGCCGCCCGCGTCATTATCCTGATGCCATAATGAGACGACCATCATCAGCAGCATCAGCGCCGGCAGCCAGATCAGGGGACGGCGCCATAACGACCACCGCCAGGCCAGCGGCCTGGCGCATAACAGGCATAACATGACCGACACCAGCGCCAGGTTCATCAATAGCGTAGACAGGGGAATGGACGCGCCCAGTAAACACGCCGTGCCGCCGCACCAATACCCCAGGCGCGACGTCGTGAACGAACCGGGATTGCCGCTTAGCCGCATAGCGTCAGGTCAATAACGGCCGGGCCGTCCGGGCGCTCCGCGGCGTGCGGCGTGCCCGACGGGCCTTGGTTTCCCGGCGTCAGCCAGCGATCCACCGCATTAATCACATCATTCACCGGGATGGCGTCCAGATACCGCTCGGTGGTGTCCGTTGCGACCCGATCGGGGTGCGGCAAAACGCGATAGTCACCGGCCCAGATCAGGGTATGCGGCGCCTGCCAGGGGCGCCACTGCGCCAGGTTGCTCGGCCCGAACAGCACCACGGCGGGCGTTTTCAGCGCGGCGGCCATATGCATCGGCGCGGAGTCGACGCCGATAAACAGCCTGGCGCGGGCAATCAGCACCGCCAGTTCCGGCAGCCTGAGTTTTCCCGCCAGGCTAATCAACCGTTGCGCCTGGTCGCAGCGCGCCAGGATATCCTTAACGCAGGCGATGCCGGCCGGCTCCGGCCCGCTGGTAATGATGACGGTCTCCCCCCTGGCGGTAAGATGATTAATCAACCGGCTGAACGACGATGGCGACCAGGTTTTAAATAGCCAGCGCGCCGCCGGGTGGATAAGGATATATTCGCCGACGTTATATTTTTTGCGCAGCTGCTCGATATAATAGGTCTCACCGGCGCCTAAGGTGATATTGACCCGGGTAGATATTTTCCGTAATTTAAGCGGCGCCAGGATCTGGAGATTATTCATGACCGTATGCAACTGGGCGCGCAGCGGGTTATCCACCAGCCGCGTGTGGCAATAACGCCAAAACCAGCAGTCCCGCTTGGGATAATGAAATGCCAGGCTCATCCTGGGCTTCAGCGCAAGACAATATAGCGCCGAGCGCCATTGATCCGAGAGGTTGATGATGAGGTCGTAACGCCAGGTCCTGAGGCTGTTAAACAGGGCTTTCTCTCCCAGCAGCCGCGCCTTTATCCCCGCATGCTTCCAACCGCGGTCCACGGCGTAGGCCAGGTATACCGCCGTATTCCCGGTCAGGATTTCGTCGGTGCCTTCATACACCAGCACATCGATCAGCGCGTTGACGTAATTTATGCCAAGGGTGGTGAGCAAGGGCGTCGCGAGCAGCACGTCGCCATGGTGGCGCAGTTTTATCACCAGGATGCGCCGCACGTCTTTCGGGTCGGGTTCGGGGTCGGGCAAATGCGCCGCGCCGCCAAAAAAATCTTCCTGGTCCGGAACCCGGCTATTGTCTTTAGTAAAATCCATTGAAAATACCATTAAGATGATATATTCAAACAACCATCTCTTTTTTGACATTCGTTTATTAATATGCGATTTATTCGATGACAATAACTTGGGCAACAACGATATGGATTGCCCTTCATTATTTATCTACGCGCTATGCCTGTGCCGGCATCGCGCTTTTCCCGCATTATTCTCGTTATATTCCCGCACTATTCCTGGCCCCTGGCCCCTGGCGGCCGGCAGTTGATCGACGTTCATATAGTATTGGGGCTGGGTTTAATGCCCAAAGCTTCGTCATCAGCGGCTTATGGTAACCGAATCCATGGATGGCAATCTAAATGGATGGCAAACCAGATGAAAAGCGGCGGGGATAAAACCCGGATCGGGGGCGTGGAAGGGCCGCCCGGGCCGGTTATCAACCTGGGCGGCGCCCGCTATAGCTTGCAGCGGGACGTTATTTACCTGCCCGCGCCGGAGGCGGATCTTTCCGGAGCGGGGCCGGCGCGGTCGCCGTTATCATAACCGGAAATGGTTTTGCCCTGCGTTTCACGCCCGAAGCTGACCAATATGCCGATCAGGATCGCCACGGTGCCCGCCACTATGGCCATGGCCAGGCCGTAGTTATTGCCGTGCGCTTCGGCGATACGGGATTGCAGGGTGGCGTTCACCGACGCGATCAGGTTACCCAACTGGTAGACAAATCCCGGCAGCACCGCGCGTGAATTAGCGGGCACCAGCTCCGTCAGGTAGGTGGGCACCACGCCCCAGGCGCCCTGCACCATGAACTGCATCAGGAACGCGCCCAGGCCTATCAACACCGATCCGCTGGCGAAGGCCCACAGCGGCAGCACCGGCAGGGCCAGCAGTGAGGCGATGATCATCGCTTTCTTGCGGCCTATTTTTTCCGACAGGGAGCCAAAGCAGATCCCGCCGAGCATGGCGGCAATATTATAACAGATGGCGATAATGCTGACGGTATGGGGATCAAAGCCGTGCTGTACTTTCAGGAAGGTGGGATAGAGATCCTGGGTGCCGTGGCTGAAAAAGTTAAAGCAGGCCATCAGCAGCACCATATAGATACAGAGTTTCCAGTGCGTGCGAATGATCGGCAGCAGCGCCACGCTCTCTTTACGTTCCCTGGCCGCCAGCCATACCGGCGACTCCGGCACCTTAAAGTAGATGTACGGCAGCAGCAGCACCGGCAGCGCGCCTATCAGGAACATGCCGCGCCAGCCGACGCTATTGAAGAACAGGCCGAAGATAATCGCCGCCAGCAGATAGCCGGCGGGGTAGCCCGCCTGGAAAATGCCCGACATCAGGCCGCGGGACCGGTCGGGAATGGTTTCCATCGCCAGCGAGGACGCCACCCCCCAAATGCCGCCCATCGCCACGCCATAAATCACGCGGAAGGCGATAAAGGCCGCCAGGGTAGGCGACCAGGCCGAGAGCAGTTCAAACAGCGAAAACATCAGCACGTTGACCATTAAAATCGGCCGGCGGCCAAACTTTTCCGCCAGGCGGCCGAACAGCAGCGCACCCAGCGGGCGCACCGCCAGGGTAAGCATGATCGAGATGGAGACGCTGGAAATATCGGTTTTAAACCAGGAGGCGAGATCGCTTAACACAAACACCAGGATAAAAAAGTCGAACGCGTCCAGCATCCAGCAGGCAAAACAGGCTAAGGCCACATGGCGCTGTGTAGAGGTCCAGTTAAACATAGTCATTGTCCTATCTTTAAATCGGTCGCCATCGCGGTGGCACCGGAAAAATAAGCTAGGGTCGGGATATGCGGCCGGGGTTTTCCCCCGTTACCCGGATGAGAATATAGCGAGAAAAATTGTTTTTAAAATGTTAACTATTTGTTTATAGCACGTAATAATCTTACTTTTATTGTGGATTTGTATCATTTGTCAAGATTATGTAAATATTTCCCATCCCCCCCTCCGCCGGGTTCAGCGCTATACTGCCGGTATCTTGTCAGGCATTGGCGCCGGGACCCCTGGTGCCTACGGCTTTTTTATAGGAATGGGATATGGTGAGGATTGATGATCTGGCGTTGTTTGTCCGTTCGGCGGCGCTGGGCAGCTTTTCGAACGCGGCGCGTGAAGTGGATTTATTGCCGGCCCAGGTGAGCGCGGCCATCAAACGCCTGGAGCGGGAGCTGAATATCCGTCTGTTTGCCCGTTCCACCCGCAGCCTGCGCCTGACCGCCGAAGGCGAGCAATACCTGCCCTATGCCTGTAAGGTGCTGCAAACCCTGCGCGAAGGGCGCGACCTGCTGCATCAGGAACCGACCGGCCTGCATGGCCTGCTGCAGATCGCCGCGCCGTCCGATCTGGGACGCAACCTGTTGCTGCCCTGGATTACCGAATTTCGCCATGACCATCCCAACCTGCAGGTGCGGCTCTATTTATCCGACCAGGTGGCCGACGTCTTCAAGGATCCGGTGGACGTGGCCTTTCGCTACGGCGTTATGGACGACGCCAGTTATGTCGCGCTGCCGCTGGCGGCGGACAATCACCGGGTGGTGGTGGCGTCGCCGGAGTATCTGGCGCGCCATGGTCGCCCGCGGACGCCGGCCGATCTGGCCGGCCATGATTGCCTGACGTTTGTGCTGCGCGGCCGGGTCTACGATAAATGGCGTTTTTATCTGGACGGACAACGGCAGGTGGTCGGCGTGAGCGGCAGCCTGACCAGCGACGACGCGGAAGTGGTGCGCCGCCTGGCCATCGCCGGCGAAGGGATTGCCTATAAATCCTGGCTGGATGTCTGCCGGGATGTGCGCGCGGGCAGCCTGGAGGTGATATTAAAACCTTATCGGGGGGATCTGATACCGTTGCATCTTATCTGCCCGCACCGTAAACAGTTTTCGCCGGCGATACGCCAGTTGTACGAGCGCCTGAAAACCCGCTGTGAGGATCTGCAGCAAGACTATATCGACCAGTTCGATCGGCCCGGCCGGGCGGGATGACCTTCCGGCAACGCTGAGCCGGTAAGCCGGCGCACGTCATCGCAGCAGGCGCGCGGCGGCGATCAGGGCCTGCCCCAGCGCCAGTCCGCCGTCCCCGGCCGGCAGGCGGGCGGGCGCCAGCACGCGCAGGCCGTGCAATTCCCGCGCCAGCAGTTCGCGGAACAGCCGGTTATGCAGTACGCCGCCGGACAGGACGACGGTATCGAGGCCGTGACGCGCCGCCGCCTGGCGGGCCAACGCGGCAAACCCCCGCGCCAGGGCCAGATGGAAACCATAGGCCCGTTCGGCCGGCCCGGCGCGCCAGGCCAGCCATTGGCGCCAGAAGGTCGCCAGATCCAGCCGGCCATCCAGCAGCGGTATCGACACCGGCAGGGTTACCGCCGGTGTTGCCGCCGACGCGGTAAACACCCTAACTGGCGATGCCTCTGCCGGCGCTATCGTCTCAGTCCCGGGCAAGGCCTCTGCCGGTGCGTCTGGCGGTTTCCACGCCGGCCCGGCGGCACGCCACGCCAGCGCCTCGAGCCGGCAGGCGGCCTCCCCTTCCCAGCTGGTTTCGGCGGCGCACAGCCCAAGCGAGGCGGCTACCGCGTCGAACAACCGGCCGGTGGAGGACGCCGGCGGCGCGTTGATCCCGCGCGCTACCGCCCGGGCCAGCAGTTCGCCCGCGCCCGGTGGGATGACCCCGGCTTCGGGCAGGCTGCGCCAGTCGGGTACAAACGCCAGCCACTGCGCCAGCAGGTTGCGCCAGGGCTGGCTCGACGCCAGATCGCCGCCGGGCAGGGCCACGGCGGGCAGGCCGCCCTGCCATTCGCAGCTGCGGTAATCCACCTTCAGGCACTCTCCGCCCCAGAGGCCGCCGCTCCCAGGGCCGTCGTCCCCGGGGACGACGGCCCCAGGCCAGCCATCCCGCGGCATATCGCCGCCGTTATCGCTTTCCCGGCTGTCCGCCAACGCGCCGGAGTTCCCTGTTTGCCGCTCGCCGCCGTAGCCCAGCCCGTCCAGCGCCAGCCCGATCACCGGTCCGCCGTCGAGCGGCCAGCCGTGTTCGCCCAGGCAGGCCGCCAGATGGGCGTGATGATGCAGAACGGTCTCGCAGGGCAAATGCAGCTCAAGCGCCAGCGCCTCGCCCCAGCGGCGGCTGAGATAGCCGGGATGGGCGTCCACCGCCAGCGCGCCGGGGGTAAAATCCCAGATAGCGTTGAACAGCGCCAGCGCCTGCCGCTGCTGGCAATGGATACCTTCATCCGCCAGATCGCCCAGATGCTGGCTCAGCACCGCCTGCCCGTCGCGCAGCAGGCAGAAGGTATTTTTTAAATCCGCCCCCATGGCCAATATGGCCGGGGCCTGGGCAAAACCGGGCGGCAGCGTGATGGCGTCGGGTACATACCCCCGGGAACGGCGCAGCATCTCAACGCCATTAGCGGTGAGGCGCACCAGGGAATCGTCGGCGCGCTGGACGATATCGCGATCGTGCAACAGCCAGCCGTCCGCAATCGACGCCAAATCCTCCAGCGCCTGCCGGTTGGTGAGCGCCGGCGGGCGGCCGTTAAGATTGCCCGAGGTCATCACCAGCGGCCGCCCCGCGCGCTGCAATAATAAATGTTGCAACGGACTGGCCGGCAGCATCACGCCGATTTCATGCAGCCCGGGCGCAATCCCATCGCACAGCTCCCCACGACGCGTGGCGGTGGGTTCCGCCGCGCAGTCTGATGACATCGGCCAATCGGCCGACGCGCCGGCAACTGGCGCGGTAGGCATCGGGGCTTCCTCGCAGCCGGCACCGTACGCGGCCACCGCCAAATCCGACGGCGCGGCCCCCACCGGCAGCGGCGCCAGCACAATGGGCGCGGCGGGCGAGCGCAACAGCGCCACCAGCGCCGGGTCGTCCCGGCCGAGGCAGCGGCGTAGCCAACCGCTGTCCGGCATCATCACCGCCAGCGGTTTGGACGGCCGGTGTTTGCGCGCGCGCAGCCGCGCCACCGCCGCCCCGTTGGTGGCGTCGCAGGCCAGGTGAAAACCGCCCAGTCCCTTTACCGCCAGGATTTCCCCGTCCAGCAGCCGCCGCGCCGCCTCGGTGATGGCGGCGTCGTTATCGGCCAGACGCCCGCCCAGCCGCTCCGCCAGCCAAACCTGCGGGCCACAGGTGGGACAGGCGTTCGGCTGGGCGTGGAAACGGCGTTCGGCGGGATCCTGATACTCGGCCAGGCAGTCGGGACATTGCGGAAACCTGTCCATGGCGGTATTGGGCCGGTCGTAGGGCATGCGGCGGATCAGGGTAAAACGCGGTCCGCAGTGGGTACAGTTGATGAAGGGATAACGAAAACGGCGGTTGGCGGGATCGTTAAGTTCTGCCAGGCAATCATCGCAGGTGGCCGCGTCCGGCACCACCTGGGTCTTCATCGCGCCGCCGCGGCTGGCGATAATGGTAAAGGACGACGGCGGCCGCGCCCAATGCCAGGGCAGGATTTCGATACCGTCGATGGCCGCAAGCTTAGGGCAGTCCCGGCGCAGTTGCCCGATAAACCGCGCGGCGTCGTGACCCCACAGCCGCACCTCGACGCCGCCGGCGTTATTGCCGACATCGCCGGTAAGGCCCAGGCGATGGGCCACCTGCCAAACCGTCGGCCGGAACCCTACCCCCTGGACCTTGCCGGTGATGCGTATCAGGATGCCGTTGTGCGCCATCATCGCCTCCGCTCAGCAAATCCTCGGCAGCGGTTCATCGTGCGGCAGATCGAGCAAACGGCTGACGCCGTACAGCCCGCGCAGCCGCACCTGTTTATCATTGGTCACCTGGCCGATAACCGCGGCGTCACGCCCCAGCGGATGCCCACGCAGCGCCTGCAGCACGTCCTGCTCCGCGGCCGGATCCACCACCAGCACCAGCTTGCCTTCATTGGCGAAGTTCAGCGGCTCCAGGCCCAGCAGTTCGCACAGGCCGCGCACCGTGGTTTTCACCGGCAGCGCCGACTCACTGACGTCCATGCCGCAGCCGCTGCCGCGGGTGAATTCATGCAGGATGGCGGTGACGCCGCCGCGCGTGGCGTCGCGCAGGGCGCGCACGCCGGCGATAGCGCGCAGGGTGGCGATAAGCGGCGCCAGCACCGCGCAGTCGCTGGCCAGTTCCGCCTCCATGCCGAGATTTTCCCGCAGGTTCAGAATGGTGGCGCCGTGATCCCCCAGCGTGCCGCTGACCAGGATGCTGTCCCCCGCGCGGATGCGGGTCACTCCCCAGTCGATGCCGGCGGGGATGACGCCCAGGCCGGCGGTATTGATAAACAATTTATCCACCGCGCCGCGCGGCACCACCTTGGTATCGCCGGTAACAATCTGGATGCCGGCGCCGCGGGCGGTGGCGGCCATGGACCGGACCACCCGTTCCAGGGTTGCCAGCGGCAACCCTTCCTCGAGGATAAAACCGCAGGAGAGCCAGCGCGGGGTAGCGCCGCTGACCGCCAGATCGTTGGCGGTGCCGCACACCGCCAGCTTGCCAATGTCGCCGCCGGGGAAAAACAGCGGATCCACCACATAGCTGTCGGTGGTAAACGCCAGTTGGTCGCCAAGCAGGGTTAACTCGCTGAGCGCCAGGCGGGCCTGGTCTTCCCCAGTGCTGAGCAGCGGATTATCGAAGGCCTTGATGAATACCCCGCTTATCAGCGCCTGCATGGCGCCGCCGCCGTTGCCGTGCGCCAGCGTAATCTGTTTGTTCATGCCTCACTCCGACGATATTGATACCAGGCGGCGCATGCCCCCTCCGATGAAACCATCAGCGCGCCGAACGCATTTTCCGGCGTGCATACGCCGCCGAACAGCGGGCAGTCCGCCGGTTTGCAGCGCCCGGTCAGCACCGCGCCGCAGCGGGCGCGCGGATCGTCCGCCACCGGCTGCTGCGCCGGGTGGAAACGCTGCTCCGCGTCAAAGCGCATCCAGTCCGGACGCAGGCTGACGCGGGAGTCTTCGATCACCCCCAGGCCGCGCCATTCGCTGGCGCCCTCGGTAATAAACACCTCGTCCATGGCGCGCTGCGCCAGTCCGTTGCCCGCGCCGGGCACCACGCGCCGGTACTGGTTTTCCACCGTGCAGCGCCCGTCGGCGTACTGTTCGATCAGCATCAGCAGCCCCTGCAGGATATCGCCCGGTTCAAAACCGGTGACCACCACCGGCTTATGGCAAACGTCGCTGATGTAGGCAAAGGGCTGTTCGCCAATCACCATGCTGACGTGGCCCGGCGCGATAAACCCGTCGATGCGCACGTCCGGCTGCGCCAGCAGGCTTTTCAGCGTCGGCATCAGGGTAATGTGCTGGCAGAACAGGAAAAAGTTATCCACCCCGTCGGCGCGCGCCTGTTGCAGGGTAACGGCGCTGGCGGGCATGGTGGTCTCGAAACCGATGCCAAAAAACACCACCTGCCGGTCGGGGTTCCGCCGGGCAATCTCCAGCGCGTCAAGCGGCGACCAGACCAAACGCACGTCGGCGCCCCGCCGGCGGGCGGTCAGCAGCGAACCGTTGCGGCCGGGCACGCGCATGGCGTCGCCGAAGGTGCAAAAAATCACCTCGGGACGCGAGGCGATTTCCAGGCAGGCATCGATACGGCCGGCGGGCAGCACGCATACCGGGCACCCCGGCCCGTGGATAAATTCCAGCGACGGCGGCAACAGTTTGTCAAGGCCAAATTTAAAAATGGCGTGGGTATGGCCGCCGCAGACCTCCATGATCTGCAGGGGCCGGTCCGGGGTATAGCCGGTATGCGCCATATGCTCGGTGATGCGGGCGACCAGGCCGCTCACCAGCTCGGGCTGGCGGTATTCGTCAACGAACCGCATCGGTTTCCCCCCCGCGCAGGAACAGGCCCACGTCCGGCTCGACCTCGCCCATGGCCCGGAGGGCATCAAGGGTTTCCCGGGCTTCGCCCTCATCGAGCAGGCTCATGGCGAACCCGACGTGCACCAGGATCCATTGCCCCGGCAGGGCCGCCATGGCGGCATCGTCGGCGCAGACCAGCCGCACGTTCACCCGCCGTTTGACACCGCACACATCGACCCAGGCATTGCCCGGACTCGTCTCGTCCAGCGCCACCACCTGGCCGGGAATGCCTATGCACATGACTGCCGCTCCCCCGCGCCCGGCCCTGCCCGGCTGACCGCCAGCAGATCCGCCAGCCAAGCCAGCCAGGCGTCCATGCCCGAGCCGGCGGTGGCCGACACCATCAGCACCGCAATCGCCGGATTGACCCGGCGGGCATTGGCGATACAGGTATCGACGTCAAACTGGACCCAGGGCAGCAGATCGGTTTTATTCAGGATCATCAAGCCGGCGGCGGCAAACATATGGGGATATTTCAACGGTTTGTCCTCCCCTTCGGTGACCGACAGCACCACCACCTTATGCCGTTCGCCAAGATCAAAACCGGCCGGGCAGACCAGGTTGCCGACGTTTTCGATAAACAGCAGGCTGTTATCCGGCGGCGCCAGCCGATGGACGGCGTCGTGGACCATCTGCGCGTCGAGATGGCAGCCTTTGCCGGTATTGACCTGGATGGCCGGCGCGCCGGTGGCGCGGATGCGTTCGGCGTCATTGGTGGTTTGCTGATCGCCCTCGATCACCGCGCAGCTGACCCGGTCCCGCAAGCGCAGCAGCGTTTCGGTCAGCAGGGTGGTTTTACCCGAGCCGGGGCTGGAAACCAGGTTCAGCGCCAGGATATTCCGCGATTGGAAATGCTCGCGGTTATGGGCCGCCAGGCGGTTATTTTTATCCAGCACGTCAATCTCAATTTCCACCATGCGGCGCTGGCTGAGACCGGGCGCATGGGTGCCCGCCGCGCCCTGGCCGTAGTCGAGATCGCCCTGCGCGCTGGCCTGCGGGTTGAACACCGCCCCGCCGGTGTCGCCATCGCGATATGCCGCTTGGCCGGCGCTATTCCCAGCGCTATGCCACGTACTATCGCCATGATGAACAGCGTGCCCGGCGGCGGCCTGGGGAGGCGGCGCGCTTTGTCCGGGCGCCAGGCTGTAGTAGTGATTGTGCACTTCGCCGTGGTAGTGATGATGATGGATTACCGTCGCGGGCGCGGCAGCGGTCAGGCTGATGCGCCGCGGCGCCGGGACGGCATGGGCGGCGTCATGATGGGGATGATCATGATGGGCATGGCTGTGGTCATGATGATGGTGATCGCGGCGATGATCATGCTGATCATCATCACCTTCGATATGACGTTCGCCTTCGGCACAACCGCAGGTACTGCACATGGCAAGTCTCCTAACATCGGGAATAGGCCCAGTATAACGTTACGCCACTTCCAGTCGTTTGATCTGGATGTGGTCATGGGCATCTGTTTGCAACTGATGTCCGCCGCACAGCGGGCAGACCAGCAGCGGCGCGTGGGGCAGCGTGACCTGCCGCGCGCAGCGGGCGCACCAGGCCAAGGCCGGCTGCTGCTCGAGATGCAGCTCGCATCCCTCGGCCGCCGTGCCGCGGCACACCATGTCAAAGCAGAAATGCAGGGATTCCGCCTCGACGCAGGAAAACGCGCCGATGGCCAGCCACACGCCGGTCACGCGCCGGGCGCCGTTCAGCCGCGCCTGCTGTTCCAGGATCTCCAGCGTGTTCTGCGCCAGTGTTAACTCATGCATTGATAACTCCGCTTGTGACGGCATGGACAATAGCCCGCTACCGGTCAGATGCAAGCGGGATGCCAGGTCTAATTTGCCGGCCAGAATAATTTAAGCATAAAAATCAGCTTGATAAATATGCCTCGATCGCCGATAGCCGCCTCAGGCGGCCGGGAACGGCCCGTCGTCACTTATGACGACGGCGAGGGGGCCTCCGGGGTCGACACTTATGACGATATCCTGCGCCCCTGCGCGCTTTTTGATTCCCCGCCTTTACGCGGACACCCGCAGCGCGCGCCTTGCCGCCCATAACCCTACTGATGGCATGGAATATGCTTTAGACGCGGCACAGTCGCAGGTACCAACGGCGGCATCAATAAAGCATGCAGCCTGACTGCCATCCGTTTCTCCTGGAGGAGAGGGTTATGAACCGCTTTGTTATCGCGGAGCCACAGCTTTGTATTGGATGTAATACCTGTATGGCCGCCTGTACCCAGGTGCATAAGGCCGTCGGGTTGCAGTCGCATCCCAGGCTATCCGTTACGCGTTCCGATGAACACACCGCGCCGGTGCTGTGCCGCCATTGTGAGGACGCGCCCTGCGCCCGCGTCTGCCCGGTTAACGCCATTACCCATGGGCCGGATGCCATCGTCCTCAACGAGAGCCTGTGCATCGGCTGCAAACTGTGCGGGCTGGCCTGCCCGTTCGGCGCCATCACACCCTCGGGCAGCAAGCCGGTGAACGTGCCGGCGCTGTTCGAGAACTTTATCCCCTCGCGGGAACTGGCCGACCTGCCGGAAAGTCCGCAAAACATGAATCCGTTCCTGGCCTGGAACGCCGGCGTCAGGAGCGTGGCGGTGAAATGCGATCTGTGCGCGTTTCATCCCGACGGCCCGCAGTGCGTCCGGGTCTGCCCGACCGACGCGCTGGTGCTGGTGGACGACGGCGCCGTGGAACAGGCCAGCCAACGCAGGCGCAGATATGCGGCGCGCTGGCTGTCGTCCGATCTGGACTTTCTTTCCCCATCCTCACCGGAGCAGGAGTAAACATGGGCGCCTTTCAGTTACTCAGCGGTTCGCTCGGGCTGTACGTTATCGGCGGCATCCTGTCGCTACTGCTCGCGCGCCGGGAAGGGCTGGCGATCTGGGTCGCCGGCCTGGCGGCGATGGCCGGCGGGGTGCTCGGCCTGCTGGCCGCCATCCCGGTATTGCTCAGCGGTGAAACGCTGGCCTATGCCGCCGCCGGTCCCTTTCCCTTTGCCGCCTTCAGCGTGCGCCTCGACGGCCTGGCGGCCTTTATGCTGCTGGTGATTTCGCTGCTGGTCACGGTGTGCGCCCTCTACTCCATCGCCTATGTGCGCGAGTACCAGGGCCGGGGCGCGGCGGCGATGGGCTTCTTTATGAACCTGTTTATCGCCTCGATGGCCGCCCTGGTGGTGATGGACAACGCCTTTTGGTTCATTATTTTCTTCGAAATGATGTCGCTGGCGTCCTGGTTCCTGGTGATTGCCGATCAGGATGACGAATCCATCGACGCCGGGCTGCTGTACTTCTTTATCGCCCACGCCGGTTCGGTGCTGATCATGGTGTCGTTCTTCCTGATGTGGCGCCAGAGCGGCAGCCTGGAGTTTGCGTCGTTCCGCGGGCTTACGCTCTCGCCCTCCGGTGCCTCGGCGGTATTCCTGCTGGCGTTTTTCGGCTTCGGCGCCAAGGCCGGCATGCTGCCCCTGCACGGCTGGCTGCCGCGCGCGCATCCCGCCGCGCCGTCGCACGCCTCGGCGCTGATGTCCGGCGTGATGGTGAAAATCGGCATTTTCGGCATTATCAAGGTCGGCATCGACCTGCTGGGCGCCAGCCAGCTGTGGTGGGGCATCCTGGTGCTGGCCTTCGGCGCGGTGTCCTCGGTGCTCGGGGTGCTGTACGCGCTGGCGGAACACGATATCAAACGGCTGCTGGCGTGGCATACGGTGGAAAACATCGGCATCATCCTGATGGGCGTCGGCGTCGGCATGGCGGGCATTGCCGCCCATCATCCGGTGCTGGCCGCGCTGGGGCTGCTCGGCGCGCTCTACCATCTGCTTAACCACGCGGTGTTCAAGGGACTGCTGTTTCTCGGCGCCGGCGCCGTTATCTGGCGCGTGCATACCCGCGATATGGAAAAGATGGGCGGCCTCGGCCGCCTGATGCCGCTGACCGCAATCGCCTTTCTTATCGGCTGCATGGCCATTTCCGCGCTGCCGCCGCTCAACGGCTTTGTCAGCGAGTGGTACACCTACCAATCCCTGTTCACCATGAGCCATGACGGCGGCTTTATCATGCGCCTGGGCGGCCCGGTGGCGATGGTGATGCTGGCCATCACCGGCGCGCTGGCGGCGATGTGTTTTGTCAAGGTCTACGGCATCAGCTTCTGCGGCGCGGCCAGGAGTGAAAAGGCCGCCCAGGCCCGCGAGGTGCCCTGGCAAATGACCACGGCCATGCTGCTGCTGGCCTTGCTGTGCGTCCTGCTTGGCGCCGGCGCGTCCTGGGTGGCGCCGGTATTGGGCAACGTCGCCGCCGGGCTAAGCCAGGCCCATGATTTTACCGTGGTCCAGGGCGCGCTGCTGGTGCCGCAGCGGGCAGACCAGGCCATGCTGTCTCCGCTGATGATATTTATCCTGCTGCTGGCCCTGCCGCTGATCCCCCTGGTGATTTACCTGCTGCGCAAAGGCGGCCAGCCCGGTTATCGCCGTGGCGGCGAACCCTGGGCCTGCGGTTACGGCTGGGAGCCGCTGATGGCCATGTCGGCCGGCGGTTTTACCCAGCCGCTGCGCGTGATGTTCGCCACCCTATATCGACTCAGGCGCCAGCTTGATCCCGCGCCCCGGCTTAAGCGCGCGCTGGAGTGCGCCACGCAGGGGTCGGGTCGCGTAGAGCCTTTCTGGGATGAGGACATCATTAATCCATTGGTACGTATCATCCAGCGTATGGGAGGGCGGGTCCAGGTCTTGCAGGGCGGGGATTTCCGTATCTACTGCCTGTACGTGGTCGCCGCGCTGGTCATCCTGCTGCTTGTCACCGCCCTCTGAGGAGAGAGACCATGTTGATACAACCGTTGCCGTCGCTGACCATGGGGCTGTTCGCGCTGGTCCAGGCGCTGCTGCTGCTGGCGGTGACGCCGCTGCTGACCGGCCTGTCACGGCAAATCCGCGCCCGCATGCACTCCCGGCGCGGGCCGGGCCTGTGGCAGGATTACCGCGATATCGCCAAGCTGCTAAAGCGCCAGGACGTGGCGCCGGAGCAGGCGGGGCCGGTATTTCGCGCGATGCCTTACGTGCTGCTGGGCAGCATGCTGCTGGTGTCGATGACCCTGCCGGTGTTTACCCAATTCTCGCCGTTTGGCGCGGCGGGGGACCTGATCGCCCTGCTCTACCTGTTCGCGCTGTTCCGGTTCTTCTTTTCACTGGCGGGGCTGGACACCGGCAGCACCTTCGCCGGTATCGGCGCCAGCCGCGAGCTGACGCTGGGCGTACTGGTGGAGCCGACCCTGATTTTGGCGCTGCTGGTGGTGGCGCTGATTACCGGGTCCACCAATATCGGCGCCATCAGCGCCCGGCTTTCCTCCGGCTGGGTCTCCCCCACCGCCACCTTCCTGGCCCTGCTGGCCTGCGGTTTCGCCACCTTTATCGAAATGGGCAAAATCCCGTTCGACGTGGCGGAAGCGGAGCAGGAGCTGCAGGAGGGGCCGCTGACCGAGTACGGCGGTTCCGGCCTGGCGCTGGTGAAATGGGGCATCGGCCTGAAACAGGTGGTGATGGCCGAACTGTTCCTGGCGGTGTTTATTCCCTTCGGCAAGGTCACGGGACTGACCGCGCCGTCGCTGCTCTGGGCGCTGGTAGCCACGATCGTCAAGCTGGTGGTGGTATTTACCCTCGCCTCCCTGTTGGAAAACAGCCTGGCGCGCGGGCGCTTTTTATTGATCCCGCGCGTGACCTGGCTGGGATTCGGCGTCGCCGCGCTGTCCTTTGTTTTTTACCTCACCGGACTTTAAGGAGCCAGGAAATTCATTATGGAGAATATAGCCCTTGCGACTGTTCTGGTCCCGTTTGTCGGCGCGCTGCTGACCGCCTGCCTGCCCCAACGCATGGCGAAATGGCTTTGCACTTTTTTCGCGCTCTTGGCAACCATCGGCACGCTACTGTTGGCTCAGGCGTTTTTCAGCGGTGGCAAAGCCGATGCCACCTACACCCTGCTGGCCTACGGCGACGCGGCGCTGATTGGCATCACCGTCGATCGCATCAGCACGCTGATCGCCTTTGCGGTGGTGTTCCTCGGGCTGCTGGTCAGCCTCTATTCCACCGGTTACCTTACCACCGGCAACCGGGAACACCCTCATGAGGGCACCAATCGTTATTACGCCTTCCTGCTGGTGTTTATCGGCGCCATGGCGGGATTGGTGCTGTCGTCAACCCTGCTCGGCCAATTGCTGTTTTTTGAAATCACCGGCGGCTGCTCCTGGGGATTGATTGGGTACTACCAAACGCCAAAGGCCCAACGTTCCGCCATGAAAGCATTGCTGATCACCCATCTGGCGGCGGTCGGCCTCTACCTGGCGGCGGCCACGTTGTTCCTCAACACCGGCACCTTCGCGCTCAGCGCGCTGGGCCAGGTAAAGGGCGCCGCCGCGCTGGTGGTGTTCGGCGGCATCCTGTTCGCCGCCTGGGGCAAGTCCGCCCAGCTGCCGCTGCAGGCCTGGCTGCCGGACGCCATGGAGGCGCCGACTCCGGTCAGCGCCTATCTGCATGCCGCGTCCATGGTCAAGGTCGGCGTGTATATCTTTGCCCGCGCCATTTTATCCGCCGGCGACGTGCCGCATATCATCGGCTGGGTCGGCATGATCATGGCGGTGGTTACCATGATCTACGGTTTCATGATGTACCTGCCGCAAAAGGATATGAAGCGGCTGCTGGCCTGGTCCACCATTACCCAGCTGGCCTATATCTTTTTTGCGCTGTCGCTGGCGATTTTCGGGTCGAAGGAAGCCTTTAACGGCGCCATTGCCTACATTTTCAACCATGCCTTCGCCAAAAGCCTGTTTTTCCTGGTGGCCGGCGCGCTCAGCTACAGCTGCGGCACGCGCATGCTGCCGCGCCTGCGCGGCGTGCTGGGCAAGATGCCGCTGGTGGGCATCGGCTTTTGCGTGGCGGCGCTGGCTATTACCGGCGTACCGCCGTTCAACGGTTTCTTCAGCAAGTTCCCGATTTTCGCCGCCGGTTTCGCCTTGTCGCGCCAGTACTGGGTACTGACGCCGCTGATGATCCTGGTGTTAATTGAATCCGTCGCCAGCTTCGTCTGGTTAATGTATTGGTTCGGGCGGGTGGTTCCCGGCAAGCCCAGCGACGAGGTGGCGCGGGCCGCTCCCGTGCCGCCGGCCATGAGCGCGGTGCTTGCCGTACTGGTGGTGATGTCGCTGTGCTCCAGCTTTATTGCCGTCGCCTGGCTTGGATAAGGAACAAGACTATGACCGGATCTCTTATTGTCAATAACCTCGCGGGCCTGATGATGCTCACCTCGCTATTGGTCATCGGCGCCAAACGCCCCGTTGTCTCCTGCTGTTGGTATGCCCTGCAATCGCTGGTGCTGGTGCTGATTTTTTTCACCCTGGCGGAGACCTTGCAGGCCCACCAGTTGATGCTGTGGTCCCTGAGCGCCTTGATTACCAAAGTGGTGCTGGTGCCGCTGATCATGGCCCGGGCCTTTAGCAAATTGTCGGATCCCGGCGCGGACGGCGGCATTATCAGCCCGACCATGCTGATGCTGGCGGCGGCCGTCATCGTGCTGCTGTGCTGGTTTGTCGTCGCTCCGGTAAACCTGCCGATGGTGGCCGCGCTGAAACCGGCGCTGGCGGTATCGCTGGGCCACTTCCTGCTTGGGCTGCTGTGCATCGTCACCCAACGCAATATCCTCAAGCAGGTTTTCGGTTATTGCCTGATGGAAAACGGCTCGCACCTGACCCTGGCGCTCCTGGCCAACCGGGCGCCGGAGCTGGTGGAAATTGGTATTGCCACCGACGCTATCTTCGCCGTGCTGATCATGGCGTTCATGGCACGCAAAATCTACCGCACGCTCAACACGCTCAACGTCAATCAACTGACGGCGCTGAAGGGGTAATGAGATGAGCAATACCGCTGTTCTATTGTTATTACTGGTCACGCCGCTGCTGATATCGCTGCTGGCGTTTGCCTGCCGGTTCGCCGGCGGCGCGGCGCGGGGCCTGGTTACCGCCCTGCACGCCCTGGGAATAACCGCGCTGCTGGTGGAAGCGCTGTGGGTGGTAAGCCGGGTCATGACGCAGGGGGAACTGCTGGCGGCGCACCGTTGGCTGTATATTGACAGCCTGGGCGCATTATTCCTGACCATCCTCGGCGTTATCGGGTTTATTACCGGGCTGTACTCCATGGGCTACATGCGCCATGAAGTCGACACTGGTGAAATCTCCGTGACGACGCTATGCCATTACTACGGTTTTTTTCATCTGTTTTTATTCACCATGCTGCTGGTGGCCAGCAGTAATAACCTGATCCTGATGTGGGCGGCGGTGGAAGCCACCACCCTGAGCTCGGCGTTTCTGGTAGGCCTTTACGGCCAGCGTTCCTCGCTGGAGGCGGCCTGGAAATACATCATTATCTGTACCGTCGGCGTCGCTTTCGGCCTGTACGGCACCATCCTGGTCTACGCCAATGCCGCCAGCGTCATGCCCGACCCGGGCCAGGCGATTTTCTGGACCGAGGTGCTACAGCACACCAGCCTGCTTGACCCGACGCTGATGCACCTGGCCTTTGTGTTCGTGCTGATAGGCTTCGGCACCAAAACCGGCCTGTTCCCGATGCACGCCTGGCTGCCGGACGCGCACAGCGAGGCGCCCAGCCCCACCAGCGCCCTGCTGTCGGCGGTGCTGCTCAACTGTGCCCTGTTGGTTATCCTACGCTATTACATTCTTATCAGCGCCGCCATCGGCCCCGTGTTCCCCAGCCGCTTATTGATGGTATTCGGCATGCTGTCGGTGGCGGTGGCGGCGTTTTTCATCCTGGTGCAGCGCGATATTAAACGTTTGCTGGCCTATTCCAGCGTGGAAAACATGGGGCTTATCGTGGTGGCGCTTGGTATCGGCGGTCCCCTGGGCGTGCTGGCGGCGCTGCTGCATACCCTTAACCACAGCCTGACAAAAACCTTGTTATTCTGCGGGTCCGGGAATGTTTTGCTGAAATACGGCACCCGCGATATGGGCGCGGTAAAAGGCATGCTGCGCGTCGCGCCCCTCACCGCGGTCATGATGGCGGCGGGCGCGCTGGCGCTGGGCGGCATGCCGCCGTTTAATATTTTCCTGAGCGAATTCATGACGGTGACCGCCGGCCTGGCGGGCGGCCATCTTCTGCTTACCGTGCTGCTGTTGCTACTGCTGACCCTGGTGCTCGGCGGGCTGGTGCGCATGATTGCCATGACGGCGTTCGGCGATCGGCCCGCCGCGATCGCTAAAGGCGAACTGGGCTGGCTGACCACGCTGCCGATGGCCGTGCTGCTGGTGCTGATGCTGATCATGGGTACCTATATCCCCCGGCCGGTCATCGGGCTGTTGGAAAACGCCGCCACCGTCGTGCTCAACCGCGACGTGGCATCGTTCAGCTGGCCCTGGGCCGCGCTGACTACCGGGACGGCAACTCCCCTTCATTCCCCGTCAGGAGAAGTTAAGTGACTGATATCATTTCCGACACTCTTTCCGAAAAAAAAAGCGGCCTCGGCTACCTGGCGCAGGTAAATGAAAAATTCCCCTCGGCGGTCCTGGCGCACGAATGGCAAACGGCCAACCAGCTAACCATTACGGTTAAAGTCAACGCCCTGCCGGAGGTGGTGGAGTTTCTCTATTACAACCAGGGCGGGTGGCTGTCGGTGCTGTTCGGCAACGACGAGCGCACCCTGTGCGGCGATTACGCGGTCTATTACGTACTGTCGATGGAACAGGGCGAGAAGTGCTGGGTGATCGTCAAGGCGCTGGTGAGCGCCCTCACCCTGGAATTTCCGTCGGTAACGCCGCGCGTGCCGGCGGCGGTGTGGGGCGAGCGCGAAATCCGCGATATGTACGGCCTGATCCCGGTGGGCCTGCCGGACGAGCGCCGCCTGGTGCTGCCCGACGACTGGCCGGAAGATCTTTATCCGCTGCGCAAGGACAGCATGGACTATCGCCAGCGCCCGACGCCGACCTCGGAAACCGAAACCTATCCCTTCGAGAACGCCGCCGCCGGCGAGACCCGCGTGGTGCCCATCGGCCCGCTGCATATCACCTCCGACGAACCGGGCCACTTCCGCCTGTTCGTCGACGGCGAGCAGATTGTCGACGCCGATTACCGGCTGTTCTATGTCCATCGCGGCATGGAAAAGCTGGCGGAAACCCGGATGGGTTATAACGAGGTCACCTTCCTGTCGGATCGGGTGTGCGGCATCTGCGGCTTTACCCACAGCGTGGCCTATACCAACTCGGTGGAAAACGCGCTGGGCATCGTGGTGCCGCCGCGCGCCCACGCCATCCGCAGCATCCTGCTGGAAGTGGAGCGCCTGCACAGCCACCTGCTGAATATCGGCCTGTCCAGCCACTTTGTCGGCTTCGACACCGGTTTTATGCAGTTCTTCCGCGTGCGCGAAAAAGCCATGACCATGGCGGAGCTGCTGACCGGCGCCCGCAAAACCTACGGCATGAACCTGATCGGCGGCATCCGGCGCGATATCCTCAAGGAGCAGCGGATTAAGACACTGTTATTGGTGGCCGAAATGCGCGCCGACTTCGTCCAGTTGGTCGATATGCTGCTCAGCACGCCGAACATGGCGCAACGCACCCAGGGCATCGGCCGGCTGGACCCGAAAATCGCCCGCGATTTCAGCCCGGTGGGGCCGATGATCCGCGCCAGCGGCTTTAAGCGTGACCTGCGTTTCGATCATCCCTACGCCAACTACGCCAACCTGCCGAAAAACCTGTTTACCCTGGACGGCTGCGATGTGTATTCCCGGATAATGGTCCGGGTTAAAGAGGTGCTGGATTCAATGGCGATGATCGAGTACGGGCTGGATAACCTGCCCGGCGGTCCGCTGCTTACCGAAGGTTTCACCTACCAGCCGCATAAGTTCGCGCTCGGCTTTTCCGAGGCGCCGCGCGGCGAGGATGTGCACTGGAGCATGCTCGGCGACAACCAGAAGCTGTTCCGCTGGCGCTGCCGGGCCGCCACCTATGCCAACTGGCCGGTGCTGCGTTATATGCTGCGCGGCAACAATATCTCCGACGCGCCGCTGATCATCGGTAGTCTTGATCCCTGCTACTCCTGCACCGATCGCGTAACGCTGGTGGATATCAACAAGCGCAAGGCGAAAACCGTGCCTTATCAGGAGCTGGAACGCTATGGCATTGAACGCGCCCATTCGCCGCTTTAGTAGAGGGTTGAACCATGTTCAAACTGTTTAAAACCATCCTGAAAGCCGGCGAGCCAACGGTAAAATATCCGTTTAAACCGCTGGCGGTCGCACCGGGATTCCGCGGCAAGCCGAAGTACGACGCCGCGCAGTGCATCGCCTGCGCCGCCTGTACCAGCGTCTGCCCGGCCAACGCCCTGACCATGGAAACCGATCTGGCCTCGGGCGAGCGACGCTGGCAGCTGTTTCTCGGCCGCTGTATTTTCTGCGGCCGCTGCGAGGAGGTGTGCCCGACCCGCGCCATCTGGCTGTCGGAAGAGTTTGAAATGGCGGTGACGCAAAAAGCGGATTTGTATGTCAACGCCACCTTTAGCCTGCAGGAATGCCGGGTGTGCCATCAGCCGTTTACCGCCAGGAAATCCGTCGATTACACCCTGGCGCTGCTGGCGCATTCCGGCCTGGACGTCGGAACGGTGGAAGCGCTGCGCCCGCAGTTTGAAACCTGTCCGGGCTGTAAGCGCCACCAGAACCTGCACAGCAATCGCGACCTGCGCCTGTCGCGCGACACGGGGAGAGAGAACCAATGAGCCGGCAGGACATTCCGCTGCAACACCATGTCAGCATCCCCGTGGTCCCCGACCCGCAGACCCTGGCGTTAAAAAAGACGCTGCTGAAGGATATCAAGCGTTCGGCCTATGTCTACCGCGTGGACTGCGGCGGCTGCAACGGCTGTGAAATCGAGATTTTCGCCGCCATTACCCCGCTGTTCGACGCCGAACGCTTCGGTATCAAGGTGGTGGCCTCGCCGCGCCACGCGGATATCCTGCTGTTTACCGGCGCGGTCACCCGGGCGATGCGGGTGCCGGCGCTGCGCGCCTATGCCGCGGCGCCGGACCCGAAAATCTGCATTTCGTACGGCGCCTGCGGCTGCGGCGGCGGTATTTTCCACGATCTGTACTGCGTCTGGAGCGGCAGCGAAAGCATCGTGCCCATCGATGTGTGGATCCCCGGCTGCCCACCCACCCCCGCCGCCACAATCTATGGCTTTGCGGTGGCGCTCGGCCTGCTGGACCAAAAGCTGAAGGGCGAATCGCACCTGGAGCTGCCGGACGAAAAGGCGGCGCTGCTGCTGCCGGACGTGCCGCTGCATACCCGGGTGCTGGTCGAGCGCGCCGCGCGCCGCATGGCGGGCTATCGCGCGGGACGGGAAATCAGCGACACCCTGCTGTCGTTACTGCCCGGCGCCACGCCGGCGGTATTGGCGCAGCGGGTAGATGACTGGCTGCGGCGCGCGGACGATCCGCGTTTGCAGGATATCGTTGCGCAGCTGATGCTGACCCTGGACAGCGAGGCCCATCATGGCTGACGTCTATTTCTGGTCGCTGCGCCAGAAGTTCCTGGACAGCGACGACGATATGCCCGCCCAGGCCAAACAGGTGATGTATTACTCCCTGGCCATCGGCCATCACGTGGGGGTGATCGATTGCCTGAACAAGGAATTCAGCTGCCCGCTGGAACAGTACCAACAGTGGATCGCCCTGCTGCCAGAGGGGGAAGCGCGGCGCAAGATGCACGGCCTGCTGACCTTTGGCGAGATCGTTATCGACAGCACCCATACCGATCTGCTGGCCAACGCCCTGGCGCCGCTGCGCGAACACCAGCCGGAGCCGTTCAGTACATGGAGCGCCCGGCTTATCGGACTGCTGGCCGAAATTACCCATGAACCGGCTATATACCTGATTGTACGGAGAGTGTTATGACCGTTGACGACAACGCTGACGGCAGGATCGGCAATGCGGCGCCGCCCCCCCGCGCAAACGCTGATGACCGGGCCGACAACGTGGTATTGGCCGTTGGCAACAGCATGATGGGCGACGATGGCGCCGGGCCCCTGCTGGCGGACCTGATGACCCGCGCGCCCGTGGCCGGCTGGACGGTGGTCAACGGCGGATCCGCGCCGGAAAACGTGGTCCACCGGGTACGCGCCCTGCGCCCCAAACGCGTGGTGGTGGTGGACGCCGCCGACATGTCGCTTAAACCCGGAGAGCTGCGGCTGGTGGATCCCGCCATCATCGCCGATATGTTTATCATGAGCACCCATAATCTTCCGCTGAGCTTTGTGATCGATCAATTAAAGGAAGACGTGAAAGAGGTATTGTTTATTGGTATCCAGCCCGATGTGGTGGCGTTTTATTTTCCCATGACCGCGCCGGTGAAAGCGGCCGTCGATACCCTGTACGCACAATTGGCGGACTGGCGGGGCGACGGTGTTTTTACCCGGCTGGCACCCTCGGAAGAAGATGCCTGAGGACCTCGTCCTGTATGGCACGGTCATAGGGGTTACCGATCTGACCGGTCTATACACAGGCCTTTGCCCGCGTTTTTTGCACCGTGGCGCGCCTGGGCGCCGGCCTATATTGCCTTCGGTGGACGATATCGACACCACTCCCGGTCGACACTTTTGTCGAACCGTTCGCCAGCGGATCTGACGATATGGGCGCCGGCGGACATATCATATTGCATCAGAGGTGGACCGGAACATTTAATTCGTTATTTTTCAACGCATTAAAATAATAGCACGGCGCGTGCAAACTGGCATAAACCATGCTTTATATAGGGATATTATCTCGCCCATCCCACCGGGCCGAGAACCATGACCGATGGAACCGCGAGGAGAAATGAATGAACCGGTTCGTAATAGCCGATCCACAAAAATGTATTGGCTGCTTCACTTGTGAGGTCGCCTGCGTTATGGCGCACAACGGCAACCGCCCCGGCGCGCTGAATCACGAGAATTTTTTGCCGCGGCTTAAAGTGGTGAAAGAGTGGAATATCAGCACCCCGGTGCTGTGCCGTCAGTGCGAGGACGCCCCGTGCGCCAATGCCTGCCCGAACGGCGCCATTATCCACGCGGAGGATTCTATCCAGGTATTGCAGGAAAAATGCATCGGCTGCAAGACCTGCGCCGTCGCCTGCCCCTACGGTGCCATGGACATCGTCACGCGGCATGTGCATGACGAGCGTTATCCGTTGTCCGGGTTAAGCCTCAAGGCGGAAGCGCAGAAATGCGATCTGTGCGCGGGCCGCGCCGAGGGCCAGGCCTGCGTGAATGTGTGTCCCACCGACGCGCTGGTGTTGATGACCCATGAAACCGTCGAAATGATGAAACTGAAAAAACGGCAGCGGGCCGCGTTGGAAGGCTTCGGCGCCGTCCTGTCATGACCGCTTCTTTTATTAATCCTTGGATGATAGGTAAAAATTCCTCCACAAGGGGTATGGCATAATGCATAAAGCACTCACCGTATGTCCGTACTGCGGCTCCGGCTGCAAGATCAACCTGCTGGTTGAAAACGGTAATGTTGTCGGCGCGGAAGCGGCGGACGGCGTTACCAATCAGGGTCAGCTGTGCCTTAAGGGGTATTACGGCTGGGACTTCCTCAACGACACCCGCCTGCTGACCCCCCGGCTGCGCAGTCCGATGATCCGCCGCGAAAAAGGCGGCAGCCTGGAAGAAGTGTCCTGGGACGAGGCGATCGAATATACCAGTTCCCGCCTGCGCGATATCAAGCAGCAGTATGGCGCCAAGGCCATTATGCAAACCGGTTCGTCGCGCGGCACCGGCAATGAAACCAACTATGTCATGCAAAAATTCGCCCGCGCGGTCATCGGCAATAATAACGTCGACTGCTGCGCCCGCGTCTGCCATGGCCCGTCGGTTTCCGGCCTGCAGGTAACGCTGGGCAACGGCGCCATGAGCAACTCCATTTGCGAAATTGAGGATACCAAGTGCCTGCTGGTGTTCGGCTATAACGCGGCCGACTCGCACCCTATCGTGGCGCGGCGCATCCTGAAGGCTAAACAGAAAGGCGCCAAGGTCATCGTCTGCGATCCAAGACGTATCGAGACCGCGCGCCTGGCCGACCTGTGGCTGCCGCTGAAAAACGGCTCCAATATGGCGCTGGTGAACGCGTTCGCCCACGTGCTGATTGAAGAAGGGCTGTATGACGCCGACTATGTGGCGCGCCATACCGAAGGGTTTGAGGAATACCGCGCCATCGTCGCCAAATATACGCCGGAATACGCCGAGGAAATCACCGGCCTGCCGGCGCAGCAGATCCGTGAAGCCATGCGCATGTACGCCGCCGCGCCCACCGCCACCATTTTATGGGGCATGGGCGTGACCCAATGGGGCCAGGCGGTGGATGTGGTGAAAGGGCTTTCCGGCCTGGCGCTGCTGACCGGCAATCTGGGCAAACCTAACGTCGGCGTCGGGCCGGTGCGCGGGCAGAACAATGTGCAGGGCGCCTGCGATATGGGCGCGCTGCCGAATATGTTCCCCGGCTATCAGCCGGTTGCCGATCCGGCGGCACGGGAAAAATTCGCCCGCGCCTGGGGCGTGGAGTCGCTGGACCCGGAACCCGGTTTTACCCTGACCGACGTGCCGCATAAGATCCTGAGCGGCGAAATCCACGCCAACTATGTGATGGGCGAGGATCCGCTGCAGACCGAGCCGGATCTGTCGGTGATGCGTCAGGCGTTTAAACAGCTGGACCTGCTGATCGTGCAGGATATCTTTATGACCAAGACGGCGTCGGAAGCCGACGTTATCCTGCCCGCCACCTCATGGGGCGAGCATGAAGGGGTCTATACCGCGGCGGATCGCGGTTTCCAGCATTTTGAAAAGGCCATCGAACCGAAGTTTAACGTCAAGCCTGACTGGGAAATCATCAGCCTGCTGGCCACCGCCCTCGGTTATCCGATGTACTACAACAATACCAAGGAAATCTGGGACGAGCTGCGCGGCCTGTGCCCGCTGTATGCCGGCGCCACCTACGAGAAGCTGGCCGGTTTCGGTTATATTCCCTGGCCGTGCACCGAAGAAAGCAGCCCTGGCACGCCGTGGCTGTATGCCGGCAATAAATTTGACCGCCCGAACGGCAAAGGCCTGCTGTTTGCCGCCGAATGGCGCGCGCCGATGGATCTGGTGGACGGCGATTTTCCGCTGGTGTTGTGTACCGTGCGTGAAGTGGGGCATTATTCGTGCCGTTCGATGACCGGCAACTGTACCGCGCTGGCCACCCTGGCCGACGAACCGGGTTATGTGCAGATCAATCCCAAGGACGCCGAATTGCTGGGCATTCGCGATCAGCAACTGGTGTGGGTGACCTCGCGCCGGGGCAAGGTGATCACTCGGGCGTCGGTGAGCGAGCGCATCAACCTGGGCGCGGTGTATATGACCTATCAGTGGTGGATTGGCGCCTGCAACGAGCTGACCATCGATCATCTGGATCCGATCTCCAAAACGCCGGAATATAAGTATTGCGCGGTTAAACTGGAGGCCATCACCGATCAGCGCTGGGCGGAAAGTTATGTACAGACCGAATATAGCCAACTGAAGGCGCGGCTGAGAAACGCGGTGGATGACGCGATTACGCCTGCCTGATGGCTGTTGGCGACGGTTTCGCCTGCCGGCGGGTTTGTTGTTACGTCGGCGAACGTTTCGCCTGCCGGCGGGTTTGATGTTACATCGGCGAACGTTTCGCCTGCCATAGGTTAGTGGCTTAAATAATTTGCCTGCGCCAGGCAAATCATATTCAAGCCCAGCTTAAAGCAAGCGAAAACTTCACCAGAACAACATAAAACTTACCAGCAGGCGAAAACTTCACCAGACCAAGCTAAAACATGCAGCAGGCAAAATCCCTCGCCGGAGTGACATGAAACTTTCCAGATGGCGTTAAGCGGGTTTGCTGTGCTATCCGGTGGCGGCACACCTGTTTTCAGCATCCGGGCGCAGGGGGACGGCAACTCGTGAGGTTACCATTCCTGGGGCGAAATCCCTAGGCGCTGCATGCGCGACAACAGCGTGGTGCGCTTGACGCCCAGCTTCATCGCCGCGCCGCGCGGTCCCGCCACGATACCGTTGGCTTCGCGCAGCGCATGGATAATCCGCTTCCGTTCCGCCTCGTCGTTTTCCGGCGGGGCGGCATTCGGCTTTTTACTGGGCGGCGCAGTCGGCCTGGGAACCTCAGGCGCCGGCGAGGCGTGCTGCAGCTCGTCAAGACGCAGGTTCAGCGTGGTGCCACGCGTCAATATCACCGCCCGCTCAATCACATTTTCCAGTTCACGCACATTGCCCGGCCAGGGAAATTCGCTGAGCTGGCGCAGGCTGTCGCCGGGGATGCTGTCGATGGCGCGGTTCATGCGCCGGGCGATTTTCTGGGTGAAAAACTTGGCCAACAGGGGAATATCCTCCGGCCGGTCGCGCAGCGGAGGTATGGTGATCGGAAAGACATTCAGCCGATAGTACAGATCGCTACGGTACTCGCGATCCGCCACCATATGCTTCAGGTCGCGGTTGGTGGCGGCGATCAGCCGCACGTTTACCGGGATCACTTTGCTGCCGCCGAGCCGCTCGATTTCACGTTCCTGCAATACCCGCAACAGCTTGGGCTGCAGTTCCAGCGGCATATCCCCTACCTCATCGAGGAACAGCGTCCCCCCCTCCGCCAGTTCAAAACGTCCCTGCCGGGTGGTGGTGGCGCCGGTAAAGGCGCCCTTCTCATGGCCGAACAGATCGCTTTCCAGCAGGCCGGAGGGCACGGCGGCGCAGTTCATTTTAACCATGCGCTTGCCGCTGCGCGCGCTGTGGTTATGGATGGCGCGGGCAATCAGCTCCTTGCCGGTGCCGGTTTCACCTAAAATCAGCACCGTGCTGTCGCTGTCCGCCACCATTTCCACCTGCTCAAGCAGCGCGCTCATCGCCGCGCTTTGCCAGATGATTTCGCCAAAGCTGCCGCTGTTGTGCATCTGCTCGTTCAGCCAGATGTTTTCATGTTCCAGGTTATCTTTTAACCGGGAAATTTCGTCGTAAGAACGGGCGTTGTCCACCGCGATGGCGATACGGGCGCTGACCTGGCTAAGCAAGCGCAGGTTGTCCTCGCTAAAGGTCTCGCTGCTGCACAGCGCCAGTTTCAGGATGCCTAGCGGCTTGCGCCCGAACACCAGCGGCAGCAGGCACAAGGTATGCAGCCCGTCGTCCAGCATGGCCGCCAGGTGGGGATCATCGTCGCCAAGCTGCGGCGCGTCGCGCAGATTCACCAATAGCGGCCGGCACTCCGCCAGCACCCGCGCCGCCAGACAACTGCCCGCCATCGGCACGCGCTTTTGCTCGCGGCGCATCGGTTTACCCGGCGTATAGCGGGTCAGGTAGACGTTCAGCCGGGCGTTTTCGCCGCTGCCTTCGCACAGCGCCAGGCTGATATAGTCGATGCCGAAAAAACGGTGTATCTCCTTCGACACTTCCGCGGCCAGCGCATCCATATCCAGGCAGGCGAGCACCGAATTGGTCACATCCACCAGGATGCGGTGATGGTCGCGCTCATGGCGCAACTGGTCGTTTTCCTGGCGCAGGGTCTCATGGACGCCGAGGTTTTCCAGCGCCAGCGCCAGCAGCTGCGCCAGGCGGCGCAAGAAGGCCCGTTCATCCTGGCTGTAGTGATAACCGTCGGTGCGGGTAAAGATTACCTCGCCAAAGTGGCGGCGGGGGGAAATAACCGGCAGCACGCACCGGCTGTGGTGTTCCGGCAGCTCATCGCTGCGTTCGGGCGGCGGCGCTTCACGCGGGCCGTCCTTATCGCAGCTCAGGTGCCCGCGCGGCAGCGAGAGCAATAGGTCAACGAACTGGCAGGGAACCGGCAACGGCAGCAGCGCGGACAATAGGGAAGCGGCGTCCCGCTGGAAGAATAACTGCTGCGAGATATGGATAATTGCATCCTGCCATAGTCCGCTATTTTCAGTATCATTTGACGTTTTTAGCATCAGGATTGCTTCGCAGTCTTCACATTAATTCCTTCAATGCATTTTAAAGGAGAATGGGAGGGAAAAATATTCGCGCGGGTCATTAATTTGATCTGATGCGGCATTTCATTATGTAACCATTTAGCGGATGTGGTGCCTGGCCGGAAAATCGACAATTCGTTATATATATAATTATATTACGTATTATAAAAATATTTCCGTGGTTATATTGCTGTCGCGATGAAAATAATTCTCTTTTACATTTTACCTTGCCGCACAATACCCTAGGTTTACCCTATCAGCGTCTCGGGGACCTTATCATTTATCAACTCTGGTATGGGAAATGCATTAATTATTCCGAGTAAACCTTGTTGTCCCTACAAAAAACTACCAAGCCGTAAATAACAAGCAGTTATTGCGAAAATAACCGGGAGTCAGTATGAATAGTGAAAATTATTTCGATTTGCGCCTTCCTGCGGAAATGGCCAAGATGGCCGAGCAGGCCGGCGTGTATAAAACCATGAAAAAACCGGAGATGACCTTTTTCCTGGCCATGACCGCCGGCATGTTCATCTCCATTGCCTTTGCTTTTTATATCACCGTGACCGCCGGCCCCGGCCCCGCCGGCGGCCTGACCAAACTGGTGGGCGGCCTGTGCTTTTCGCTCGGCCTGATCCTGGTGGTGGTGTGCGGCGCCGATCTGTTTACCTCGACGGTGCTGACGGTGGTGGCCAAGGCCAGCGGCAAGATCACCTGGCGGCAACTCACCCTAAACTGGGTTAACGTCTATTTCGGCAACCTGGCCGGGGCGCTGTTTTTCGTGGCGCTGATCTGGTTCGCCGGCCAGTATATGGCGGGCAGCGGCGGCTGGGGGCTAAACGTGCTGCAAACCGCCGATCATAAGATGCATCATACCTTTATCGAGGCGGTCTGCCTGGGGATCCTGGCCAACCTGATGGTGTGCCTGGCGGTGTGGCTAAGTTATTCCGGCCATTCGCTCAGCGATAAAATCTTCGCCATGCTGCTGCCCATCGGCATGTTTGTCGCCAGCGGCTTTGAGCATAGCATCGCCAATATGTTTCTGATCCCGCTGGCGATTCTTATCCGCGACTTTGCCCCGCCCGACTTCTGGCTGGCCGTCCACGCCACGCCCGATCGGTTCGCTTCGCTGACGGTGGGTAACTTTATTGTGGATAATCTGATACCGGTGACCATCGGCAATATCATCGGCGGCGGCCTGCTGGTGGGATTGACCTATTGGGTGATTTACCTGCGACCGGGCGATACGCGCCACTGAGGGCAGCGCAAAGCCCGTGGCGGGATGTTTCAACGCTGCCGCGTCGCGTTTTCCTGCCGCGAAAGCGCTTGCCACCCCGGCCCGACGCCCTAGCACCCGCGCCGGCATATTGCCGCCACGGGTGTCGAACCGCCGTTGACTACGGCATTTTTGACGAACAAAAAATCGACAGTCGGGCCACGCGTCGCCCGCGATCGTTATGCCGTATTATCAGGCCAGATCCCGGGAGATGGCATACATTCCCTTGATGCCGTTACCGAAACGCGCCAGTACTTCACGATTATTGGCCAATTCGCTATAGGGCAAATAACGAACTTTCATATCCGCCACCCGGCTGAAGGCCGGACGCCGCAGTTGGGCCTGTACTTCCGATTCCCGGTTGTCCGGCGCCACCAGGAACAATCCTTCGCTGGCCTGGGTGTCGCCGCTAAGGGCCAGGTCCAGCATGCGAACAATGCCGGAGTAAATCGAGGTGGTATGCTCAACTTCGAACGCCGCCATCACCCGCTCACGTTGCGCATTAAGCCACAGAACATCGATTAGCCGGATAGCGTCGGCCGCCGGCGAGGCGATTATAGCGGTCGGCAACCGATCAAGGCAGCCCGTTCCGAGCACGCTATCGCCATAAGGACGGCGGCGATCGTTAGAGGCTATCCACACGCTATACCCCAGGGCCAGGCCAAGATCGCGCAGCCAACCCTGGATCTCGGTATGGGTACGTTCGTTTTCGCCCGCCAGTTGCTGCGCCCTGGCCGCGCCGGCGCCGTCGGCGCGCACCTGCGCCAGATCCGCTTCCCATATCCTGCGCCCTTCCCGATCGTCGGCGCGGGGCGGGACCGGATAACGACCGCTGCCCAAATCGAACAATAACCCCGCTATCGCGCCAAAATCATTCGACAGCAAAGGACGCCAGGTCTCATTAAGCTCGATGATGCCGCGCCGCATGGCCAGGTATTCCTGCCATTTGCCCAGTTTTACATTGGCGCCGGTCAGCGCGTTGTAGCCTTTGACGATGGCGGTATTGCACGGCGGCATCAGCGTCGGGTGGAGGAAATAGAGCAAATTGGCCACCGCCGGCCCCAGTCCCTTAATTGCCAGCCGATCGATATGGTGGATGGCGGAGATAATCTGATCGGCGCCGGTGCAGCCGGCGCAGGTAGACAGCAGATGGCCGAAGGCGCGCTGATGGTCCGCGTTTTCATAAATATCGGGAATGCGCAGCTTTGGTTTCCATACAAAGGCGTGATCGGCCCCCTTGAAAATTTGCCGCTGTTCCGCAATGGAGTGGCCGATGGTTTCCAATGACGAACCGCGATACTGATTGCCGAACACGCCGCGCTCAATTTCGCCCACCACCTGCGTGATGCCCCGGCGAATCGATCGAAAATTCTTAATGCGCTGATCCCATAAAAACCAGCTTTGATACGTGCCGGCCGGATCGTTGCGCCACCGCTCGATTAACAGACGAACCGCGTCCTCATTCATCGCTTTCCCACCCTGACGTTCCCACCGGCATCATTACCGGAATAAATAAGCGCAAGCGACGCCATTTTCAGCGCCGCGCGACGTCCTGCAACGCGTGGCGCGCGCTTTAGTTTAGCCGCCGGAGGGCGGGGGTTATTGTCGTGGATCATCAAATAGGGGACGAAAACGGTGCGGGGCAAACGGCGGTCAATGTAGCGCCGCTTTCGCGGCGGAGCATATGGCCGCCCGGCGGCGCTGAAACGGCACGCCCGCGACTGCCGGGCGTGCCATCGCGGGCGTGAGCCGCGAACCTAAGCGGCCTGCAGGCGGATGCTGTCGACCTTGCGCTGGCGCACAAACAGCAGCATCACCACGATGCCGGCCACCGCCAGGATACTGGACAGGATAAAGGCCGAGTGATAACCGCCGCCATATTGAATCAGGAAGCCGGTGATGCCCGGCGACAGGATGCCCGCGAGATTTGCCAGCAGGTGGACAAAACCGCCGGCGGAGCCGATGCGCTGCGCCGGCACGATATCCTGCAATAGCGACCAGCACGCCTGCGGGGTCATATAGGCAAAGATACTGGCGATAGTAATTAAGGTCACCGCCATGACCAGGCTGGACGCATAGGCGGTCATAAGCACGCACAGCGCGGCGATCGCCAGGCCGCAGATAATGACCAGCTTGCGCGACAGCAGGAAATTGCCGGTTTTCCTGAACAGGCCGTCGCAGATAAGCCCGCCGCCGATAAAACCGACCGTGGCGCCAAGCCATGGCAGGATGCCGATAATGCTCATGCTCTTGATATCCAGATGCTGGAAATCCGTCAGGTAGCTGGGCAGCCAGGAAAGGAAAAAATACTGGATATAGTTAAAACAAAAAAACGCCGCCGCCACGCCCAATACCGGCATCGACAGCACGTAGAAAAACATGCCGTGCTTTTGCCCGCCCCTGGCCTGCGCGGTGGCAACCGGCGTCACGGGCTTGGCCGGGCGATCGGCGGTAATCAGCGCCGCTTCCTCCGGCGATACGCGGCGGTGCAGCTCCGGCCGGTCGCGGAAGAATATCAGCCACAGCGCCAGCCAGACAAATCCCAGGCAGGCAATCACTAAAAAGGAGATCCGCCAGCCGAAGTTTAGCCCCACCAAACCGACAATCGGCGCGGCAACGGCCGCGCCCAGCGGCTGGCCGGCGTTGGTAAAGCCCACCGCCCTGCCCACTTCCCGGCGCGGAAACCAGTTGGAAATGGATTTATTGGTGGTGGTGCCCATCGGGCCTTCGCCGATGCCGAACAGGATGCGCACAATGAGCAAATGGCCGAAGCCGGTGGCAAGCGCGGTGGCGCCGCAAAAGAACGACCAGAAGCCGGCCGCCCAGGCATAGACCTTGCGCGGTCCATATTTATCCGCGCCCCAGCCGCCGATAAAACAGAACAGGCAATAACCGACAAAGAAAAAGCTGAACAAAATCCCCATCTGCGCATCGCCGATATGCAGATCTTTTTTAATCAGCGGCGCCATGACCGAGAGCGCCGCGCGGTCCAGGTAGTTGAGCATGCCGGCGGCGAACAGCAGCAACGCCACGATAAAACGATAATTGTGCTTTAACATCAGGCTTTCTCCCAGGTCAGGACGCTATGGGCGATGCGGTAGCGTTCGAGGATATCTTCGGCCGGGGCAAATCCCAGCCCCGGCATGGCCGGCAGCCGCAGGCGCGGCTGGAAATCCAGTTCGGCATACAACGGCTCCGGCCATTGCAGATAGGGCACTTCCAGGGCGATATCCTCCGGCAGGGTCGCCACCAGATGCGCCGTGGCCATCAGCGCCGCGCCGTAGTAGAAACAGTGCGGCACCACTTTAACCCCGTAGCGACGCGCCAGGCGGTAGATCTCCAGGGCGGCGCTGATGCCGCCGATTTTGGCCACGCTGGGCTGGGCAATGCTAACGGCGCCCGCCGCGAAATGCTGTAAAAAACCCTGGACGCCCTGAGCATTTTCACCGGCGGCGATGGGCGTGCCGCTGGCGCGCACCCGGGCAAGGCCGGCCAAATCGTCCGGCGGCCAGACCGGTTCCTCCAGCCAGGCCAGCCCCAGTTCGTTCAGCGCCTGCGCCTGCCGGCAGGCTTCGTCCACCGGCCACGGGCAGTTAACGTCCACCATCAGCTGCGCGTCTTTTGGCAAGGCCTCACGCGCCGCGGCAATGGCGGCGTACTCGGTTTCATGCAGCTTGATGGCGCGGAACCCGGCGCGGTAAGCGCGCAGGGCATGGGCGGCCACCTGCGGCGGATCGTTGTCATAGCTGACCAGGCTGGCGTAAACGCCGATGTCCCCACGGGTGGCGCCCAACAGCTGCCACAGCGGTTTACCGGCCTGTTTGGCGCACAGATCCCATAAGGCGATATCTATCGCCGACAGGGCGAACTGCACCGGTCCGCTGCGGCCGAAGGCATGGAACGCGCGCTGGGCCTGATCCATTAGCCGCCCTAATCCTTCCGGCGTGCCGTCAAAGGACTGGCCGAGAAAAAAGCGCCCCACCGGGCCGTCCAGCGCGGCATAGGTCACCGGATTGGACAAATGACCAAAGCCTTCGCCCCAGCCTTGCAGGCCCTCATCGGTGGTCAAACGCACCAGCAGGGTTTCCATGCGGGTCAGCGCGCGCGAAGCGGCATTATAGGCGTCATCCGCCCGGCCGTCGGTCTGGTCGCTGCTTCTGCCGGAGGTAAACGGCATCGCCACGCGCATCACTTCAATCGCGGTAATCTTCATAACCAGTACCTCTGCTCAATAAAAGCCATCGATAAGACTCCTCGTCACCGGTTTAGCAGGCGATAAACCCTGCCCATCGTTAAGTCTTTATCGCCACGGAACAATAGGGTGCCACGGTCGGTTTATTGGCCGTAATTCAGCGTTAAGCTATTGGCATATAAGTCATTATAGATAGCGTTATAGGGGCCGACACCGTCAAACGGCATAGCTTTGGGCGCAGGGATAGGCATTTATTAGTGCAAATGTATGAGGCGGTGAGAGGCGGATCACGAAATTTACGCTGAAGTTTACCGGGAGTTAACCGGGTTACCGGTATTATCAATACGCGCGCCGGAGCAGATATCAACAGGAATAATCATCGCGCCTCGCGCCAGGGTTACGCTGGGAAGCGCCCGGCGTACAGCACCCCCTGACGCGGGCGCGCCAGGGGATAGAAGTAGGATCAGGCGGTTATTTATCCTTACCTGAGGCGATCTGCTCATTCTTGTTATCGCGCTCGGCCTGGCTTTTTTTCGCCGCCGCCTTGGCCTGTTCGGCCATGGCGTCCGTCTGTTCTTCGGTCAGTTCCTCCCCGGCCTCGAAGAGTTTCCCCAGGCCTTGGCTGATGGTCACGTCCCCGGGTTTTTGTGCGTCCGCTGATTGCGGTTTGTCGTGGCCCGGCGTATTGGTTTTAGCTTCGGTCATGGTATGGAGCTCCGGTGAATGCAAAAAGGCTTATACCGCTAAGCATAGACCTATAACCGCCTTTTATTACCATTCAATTCGGGGCCTTCCCCTGTTGTGGCGGCTGATGCCTAACCGGCCGCGGTATCCCCGGGACGCGCCGCGCCATTAACAACCGCGCGGCGAACGGGTTATCCGCCCGTCCCGCCGCGCATGGCGCCGGCCTGAATAACAGGATAGCCACGTCCCGATGAAGGATTAAGGTCAGATATCATGGCGGGTCGTAGTGATGGAAAAACCGCATCGCCAGGCTTTTCAGCAACGTTGGCGAGATACATTTATTCATAGTTCAAACCGGTGCCCGCCGGGCATGGCCGTCATCCCGCGCTAGACTTGAGGTAGATAAATTCCGTAGAACTCACGCCCAAGGAGCCTTCACATGGAAAATACTACCCCGCGGATCGGCGCGCCGGACGCCGCCGAACTGGCGCTGATCGACCGCTACTGGCGCGCGGCCAATTACCTTTCGGTGGGCCAAATTTACCTAATGGACAACCCGCTGCTGCGCCGGCCCCTGCTGTCGGAGCATATAAAACCACGCCTGCTCGGCCACTGGGGGACCACTCCGGGACTTAACTTTATCTATGCCCACCTGAACCGTATCATCCGTGCCCGCGATCTGGATATGATCTATATCTGCGGACCGGGGCACGGCGGGCCGGGCATGGTGGCCAATACCTGGCTGGAAGGCACCTACAGCGAAATTTATCCGGATATCTCCGACGATGCCGAGGGCATGCGCAAACTGTTTCGTCAATTCTCCTTTCCCGGCGGCATCCCCAGCCATGCGGCGGCGGAAACCCCCGGTTCCATTAACGAAGGCGGCGAGCTCGGCTACGCGCTGGTCCATGCCTACGGCGCCGTATTCGATAATCCCGACCTGATCGCCGCCTGCGTTATCGGCGACGGCGAGGCGGAAACCGGCCCGATGGCCGCCAGTTGGCATTCCAATAAGTTCATCAACCCCGCCCGTGACGGCGCGGTGTTGCCGATCCTACATCTTAACGGCTATAAAATCGCCAACCCTACCCTGCTCGGCCGTTGCGACGACGACGATCTCCGGCAGCTTTTCCATGGCTACGGCTATCGGCCGATTTTTGTCGAGGGCGCCGATCCGGCCAGGATGCATCAGCTCATGGCGGCCGCTTTCGACCGTGCGTTCGATGAGATCCGCGCCATCCAGAACGACGCGCTGACCGGCAACGCCGCGCCACGGTCAATTCCCCACTGGCCGATGATTATCCTGCGCAGTCCCAAGGGTTGGACCGGGCCAAAGGAAGTCGACGGTAAAAAGGTCGAGGGCTTCTGGCGCGCCCACCAGGTGCCGGTGGCCGGTTGTCGCGAGGACGAAGGCCACCGGCAGATCCTGGAACAGTGGATGCGCGGCTATAATCCGGACGATCTGTTTGACGGCAACGGCCGCCTGAAACCCGAGCTGCGGCAACTTGCGCCGGCAGGCGGCAGGCGCATGGGCGCCAACGCCAACGCCAACGGCGGCCGGCTTCGCAAAGCGCTGGCGGTACCGGATATCCGCGATTACGCGGTGCTGGTCGCAAAACGCGGCGAGATACAGGCTGAATCCACCAAAATCTTCGGCGAGTACCTGCGCGATATCTTCCGGCTGAATGCCGATAATGCTAATTTCCGGCTGTTCGGCCCTGATGAAACCGCCTCCAACCGGTTAAGCAGCGTATTCGAGGCCACCAACCGGGTCTGGATGGAAGACACCGAGCCCTACGACGAACAGCTGTCGCGCGACGGGCGGGTGATGGAAGTGCTGAGCGAGCATCTGTGCCAGGGTTGGCTGGAGGGCTATCTGCTCACCGGTCGCCACGGGTTGTTTTCGTGCTATGAGGCCTTTATCCATATTGTCGATTCCATGTTTAACCAACACGCGAAATGGCTTAAGGTGTCGCGCGCCCTCCCCTGGCGCAAGCCCGTCTCCTCGCTGAACTATCTGTTGTCTTCCCACGTCTGGCGCCAGGACCACAACGGCTTTAGCCATCAGGATCCGGGTTTTGTCGATCTGGTGGCGAATAAAAAGGCCGATATCGTGCGCGTCTATTTCCCGCCGGACGCCAATACCCTGCTGTGGGTGGGCGACCATTGCCTGAAAACCTACGATCGCATCAACGTGATCGTGGCCGGCAAGCAACCAGAGCCTCAGTGGCTATCCATGGACGAGGCGGTGAAACATTGCGAGGCGGGCCTGGGCATTTGGGACTGGGCGGGCAACGAGGACGGCACCACCGCGCCCGACGTGGTGATGGCCTGCGCCGGCGACGTGCCGACCATGGAAACCCTGGCCGCGGTCGAGCTGCTGCGCCGGCATTTGCCGGAGCTGCGCATCCGGGTGATCAATGTGGTGGATCTGATGGCGCTGCAGTCAAACGAACAGCATCCGCACGGGCATACCGATGAATTTTTCGACCAGTTGTTTACCCCGGACCGGCCGGTCATTTTCGCCTATCACGGCTATCCGTTCCTGATCCATCGCCTGACCTATAAGCGGCAAAATCACGCCAATATCCATGTGCACGGATTTATGGAAGAAGGCACCACCACCACGCCGTTCGATATGACGGTGCTGAATAAACTCGATCGTTTCCATCTGGCCATCGCGGCGGTCAAGCGCGTCCCCGACCTGAAGGATTCCGCCAAGGCCGCCGCCGCTATCGATTGGCTAAATGCCAGGCTGGATGAGCACTACCATTACGTGCGCGAGCACGGCGACGATCTGCCCGAGGTGAAGGACTGGGTATGGAAGAAAATCAGCTGATGTTTCATGCCTGCCGGGACGTCACTCCGCCGGTCCCGGCCCCACCGAATGCCGGATGCACAACTCCGTGGGAAAATCGCATTGTCCAGGCTGTTCGGCGAGTGCGCCAATACGCTGCAGCAGCAGGGCGGCGGCGGCGCGGCCCATGTCGTTGCCCGGCTGGCGTACCGTGGTGAGTTCGGGACTGAGCAGACGCGCCTCGGGAATATCGTCAAAGCCGGTGACGCTGATTTGCTCCGGCACGGCGATATCCAGTTCGCGGCAGCGGCGTATAAACCCGATCGCCATCAGGTCGTTGGCGCACAACACCGCCGTGGGGCGCTCGATTGGCGACAGGCCGATAATCTCGCCCGCCGCCCGCCGTCCGGACGCCTCGGTGTAATCGCCCCGGAATACCGGTACCGAATCCGGCACGATATTGGCGCCGGCGAAGGCCTCGCGAAATCCCGCCTGCCGCTGCTCGCTGGTCCATAAACCCCGCGGCCCGCCGACGATGGCCAGCCTGCGGTGCCCCTGGCCTAACACATATTGCGCCAGGGTGCGCGCGCCAATCAGGTTTTGCGAGCTGATAAAGGGCACGTCGATGCCCGGCAGGCATTCGTCGACAAACACCACCGAGCCCTGTTTCGCCAGGCTTATCAGCGACGGGCTGGGCAGGCCGGTGCCGGACAGGTAGATGACCCCGTTCAGGCGCTGGGTGCGCAGCACCTGGGCGTAATACTCCTCGCGCTGCGTATCCGACCAGGTCATGCACAGCACCAGCAGGCAATCGACGTTGTCCAGCACGCCCTGGATGCCCTCGGCCACGTCGGCAAAAAACGCATTGCCCAAATCCGGCACGATAAAACCAATGGACGAGATACGCTGGTGTTTCAGGCTGCGGGCGGCATTGTTGGGTTCAAAATTCAGCTCGGCAATACAGCGCAGCACGTGCTCCCGGGTATCCGCCGCCACCGGGCGCCCGCTATTGTTTATGACCGCGCTGACGGTGCCGATGGAAACCTTGGCCAAACGCGCCACATCCCGGATGGTGGGGCGCGACGCCAGGGCGGGCTTGGAGCTGTCGTCGATCATTAAGCTTCCTATACGGGATTGAAACTAACCGCGCCAGTAGTGCCGCGACCAGCGCCGGGCCGTCGACGACGATCGCCACGGCGTAACCAGGTACTCCAGCAAGATAACCAGCAGGAAGCTTAGCACGCCCAGCAAGGCCAGAAAACCGATGGCGGAAAAGGTGCCGGCGGTGTTGAGGCGCGAATTGGCCTGCAGCAGGTAGGCGCCCAGGCCGCCGCTGGTGGAGGCGGTCCATTCGCCGATCACCGCCCCGGTGACGCTGAAGGTGGCGGAGAGCTTCAGCGCGGAAAACAGCGGCGTATAGGTGGCCGGCAGCTTGACGTAGCGAAAGATGCTCAGGCGCGAGCCGCCCATGGACCGTACCAGGTTGAGCATATCCTTATCCACCGAGTTAAGCCCGTCCAGCACGTTGACCACCACCGGGAAAAACACCACCAGCGCCACGATCACCAGCTTCGGCGCCAGGCCGAAACCCAGCCAGATGGTCAGCGCGGCGGAAATGGCGATAACCGGCACCGCCTGGCTGGCGATTAAAATCGGATACAGCACGCTGCGTACCCCGGGAGTAGAATCCATCAGCACGGCAAAAATAAATCCGGCCCCGGCGCCGACGATGAACCCCAGCAAAAAGGTGGTAAAGGTGGATTGGAAACCGGTCCAGAGCACCGACCAGTCCGATAGGGCATGCTGCCAGGTCATCTGCGGCGAGGGCAGGACATACGCCGGGATTTGATAATAACGCACCGCTAAATCCCAGACCGCCAGCACCAGCAGCAACGCCGCCAGCGGGCCGCCCAGCGGCAATAACAGCTTACGGATGTTGATCATGGGCAAGCGCTTCCTGTGCCGGTTGTTCGGTATAAATCAGATCCAGGATCTGCCGTTTCAATAGGGTAAATACGGGACTGGTCAGGCAGGACAGCGGGCGCGGGCGCGCGATGTCCACGCTGAAAATCTCCTGGATGCGGCCGGGACGGGGCGTCATCACCACCACCCGGTCCGCCATGAAAATCGCCTCGTCGATATCATGGGTGACAAAGACCACCGTGCGATGCTGCTCCGTCCAGACCGTCAGCAGCCATTGCTGCATCGCCAGGCGGGTTTGCGAATCCAGCGCGCCGAAAGGCTCGTCCAGCAGCATGACGTCATGCCGCATCGCCAGGGTGCGCATTAGCGCCACCCGCTGGCGCATGCCGCCGGACAACGCCGCCGGATAGTGATTGATAAATTCACCCAGGCCGTAACGCTCCGCCAGGGCCACCCCCGCCGCGCGCTGCTCGCGCGTCGCGCCGCCTTTGAGGATGGCGCCCAGCACGATATTGTCGATAACCGACATCCAGGGCAGCAGCAAATCTTTTTGCAGCATATAACCGACATGGCCGCTGCGGCCGGTAACATCGTTGCCGTCTATCAGGATGTGGCCGCTATCGGGGGCCAACACGCCGGATATCAGATTGAACAACGTGCTTTTACCGCAGCCGGACGGACCGACCACGCAAACAAACTCGCCCTGCCGCACGTCCAGGTCGGTGGACGCCAGGGCGGTCATATTGCCGAAGCGCCGCGTGACCTGTTGAATCGATAACTTGGGGACTGTCATGACGTTGCCTCTTCTGCCTATCCTTTACCGGATAACGCACTGTATAAATTGACCGGTTGCAGTTACAAGATCTCGCATCGTTCGCGGCCGAACCAGACCACATCTTCCACCTTGACCGCCACGTCGCCGCGCTGGGCAAAAGGTTCGATGGCCCAGGCGCCCCACATCGGCGTATCGTTGCCTGCATCGATAAAGCCATGGGTATAGGCGGCGCCGGCCGTCAAGGAATGGCCGATATTACCCAGTAAATCCAGCAGGATAAAGCCTTCCCGGCCCAGGCGTTCCTGGCTCAGGCCGAACAGTTCGCTGGCCGGCATGCCCGGCCGGCATAACGCCAGGGTGTCGCGATGGATATTTTCCAGATCGCGCAGCGCGGCGGTCGCCTCGGGATAATCGCCGATGACGCGGCAGCGGGTGCAATCACCCCAAAAACCCTCATGGACAATCGGGTGCACATCCACCATCAGCACATCCCGCGCCGCCGCGGCCTGCGCTCCCGGCCCCTGGGTGGGGAAACAGACCTTGGTATTCTCGCCCAGGCCGACGTTGGTAATGGTCCAGATTCCCTCCGCGCCGTGGGCGCGTAGGTAGTCGTGGATCGCCGCTTCCACGGCGGATTCCGTCACGCCCGGCGCGACGGCGGCCAGGCCCGCCTGGGCGCCGGCCTTGGCCAACTGTTGCGCCCGCCGCAGTCCGGCCGGGGCTTCCGGGGCGACATCCGGCCCGGGACGATAGGCCCAGGCGGGTTTCATCGGTGGTAGTGATAAAGGCATGATGGCGCATCCTTTTGGCAAGCGTTGCCGGCATGGCGCTATGACGGCGTTAAGGGTTACTCGGCGATACGCCGGCGCTGATGCCGGGTGACCTGATTATAGCTCCCGGCATCGGGTGTCGTTACCGCACGCGTTACGGCAGGTACTGATTGCTGAAATACTGCTCTGCCGGCAGCGGCGATTTAACAATACCCTGCGCCTGGATGGCCGTCAGCAATTCTTTCCATACCGCCAGGTCCATTTGCAGCGACCTGCCGTCCACCGGCGCCAGCAAAGGCACGGTATCGGCCCATTGCTGTTTGATAAAGGTGGCGTCGTAGGCTTTGCTGTAGGCTTTGCCGAAAGCCGCCACCCCTTCATCGGGATGCTCGACGGCGTAGCGGATGCTCTTTTCAGTGGCGCGCATAAAGGCTTTGGCCAACTGCGGATTCGCCTTCAGCCAGGCCTGGTTGCCGGCAAACATCAGGATGGGCGTGTTCGGCACGCCGTGCTTGATGGCGGCCAGGAACTCCGGCGTCTGCTTGCCCATGGTGGTCATCTCGGTACCTTCGGCGTTGGTGATGCCGGTAATGGCGTCAACGCGTTTTTGCAGCAGTAGCGGCACCGTATCGTCCGCCGCCGTGACCATATTGACGTCATTAAGCGTCAGGCCCGCGCTTTTCAGCATCAGGGCCAGCTGCGCCTTGCTCCAGGCGTCATTGTAAATACCGATGGTCTTGCCCTTGAGTTCGGCAACGGTATAGGGTTTGCCCTGCTGGCTGATAATGCCCCAGTTGTTTTCCTTGCCGTAACGGCCGATGGCTTCCACCGGCGCGCCCTGCTCCTTGGCGAAAATGACGTCCATTACCGTGGTAAAGGCCACGTTGGCGCGGCCGGTGCCGAGGAATTTCATGGTATCGGCGACGGTGGGCGGCGCGACGATATCCAGATCAATGCCCTCCTCGGCGTAAAATCCCTTATCCTTGCCCAGCACCCAGGGGATCCAGAAGCCGTCGGCCACCGGCCATTCCTGGATAAAGGTCACCTTGGCCGGCGATGCGGCAGCGGCGGCGCCCGTCAGTCCCGGGGCCGGTAGCAAAGAGCCCAGCAGCGTGGCGCCGGCTAATACCGTTCCTACTAAAAACGCACGTCTTTTCATACTCAACACTCCGGCAAGGACTAGTGGATTAATTAAGCGGTCTAGTGCATATTGAAACGGTTCAATGTTTCATGTCAATAATCTTTTAAAATTAAATTTTCACTTGATATATAATAATAAAAATGACAATTTCATTTATTGAAACGGTTCAATAAATGCAGAGTATGGCGCGCTAAAAAGGTGCAGCGCCGCACTACTTTGATCCACGCTTGCGGAGGGCGATATCGATGAGTCGGAAACAGATATTATTAGTGGGTGAGACCTGGGTCACTTCGGCAACCCATTTTAAGGGGTTTGATCAATTCGGCAGCGTGACGTTCCATTCGGGCGCCAAGGCGGCGATTGCCGCGCTGGCCGACACGGAATTTGTCCTGACGCACATGCCGGCGCACGAGGCGGTGGAGGAATTCCCGTTTACCGGGCAAGAGCTTAGCCGTTATGACGCTATCCTGTTGTCGGATATCGGCGCCAACTCGCTGCTGCTGCATCCCGACGTCTGGCTGCACGGCAAAACGGTGGCCAATCGGCTTGATGTGCTGCGCGACTGGACCGCCGGCGGCGGCGCGCTGGCGATGTTCGGCGGCTACCTGAGCTTCCAGGGCATCGACGGCAAGGCGCGCTGGCATCGCACCGCGGTGGAGCAGGCGCTGCCGGTGGAATGCCTGCCGTATGACGATCGCATCGAGGTACCGCAGGGCTTTCGTCCGGTTATCGACCCGCTCCGGCAGGATCATGCGCTGTTCAAGGATATCACCGGCGATTGGCCGCTGCTGCTGGGCGCCAACGAAGTGATCCCCAAGGCCGGCAGCGATGTGCTGGCGCGCCTACCGGACGAACTGGGCGGGCATCCCCTGTTGGTCACCGGCGCCTGTGGACAGGGACGGACGCTGGTCTGGACCTCGGATATCAGCCCGCACTGGCTGCCGCAGAGCTTTATCGACTGGCCGGGTTACAAACAGCTGCTGCTCAATATGCTGGACTGGCTGACCACCCGTTAATCCGCTGATTACCGGGGCCTTTTTTACCGACATTATCCGGAGACCGCCATGGCGTCTAAACCGACTGAAGCCTTAGTAACCGTAGCCTGCCTGCAAATGGAACCCGTATTCGGCGAGACGGCGCGCAATGTCCAGGCCACCGTCGCCCTGATCGAGCAGGCGGCGGCGCGGGGAGCCAACCTGATGGTGCTGCCGGAACTGTGCAATACCGGTTATGTGTTCGCCTCCCGCGCCGAGGCGTTCGCGCTGGGCGAAACCCTGCCCGACGGCCCCAGTTGCCAGGCATGGATCGACTGTGCCCGGCGGCTTGGGGTATATATCGTCGCCGGAATCACCGAGCGCGAGGGCGAGTTGTTATATAACGCCGCGGCGATCGTGGGTCCGGAGGGGTTTATCGGCCGCTACCGCAAGGTACATCTGTGGGGTGACGAAGCCATTTTCTTCGAGCCGGGCAACCTGGGTTTCCCGGTGTTCAAAACCCGCATCGGCACGCTGGGGTGCCATATCTGCTATGACTGCTGGTTCCCGGAAAGCTTCCGGCTGGCGGCCTTGCAGGGCGCGGAGATCGTTTGCGTGCCCACCAACTGGGTGCCGATTCCGGGCCAGGACCCCGACCGCGAGGCCATGGCCAATATCATCTGCATGGCGGCGGCGCACACCAATTCGGTATTTGTCGCGGCGGCGGATCGGGTAGGCGTGGAGCGCGACCAGCCCTTCATCGGCCAGAGCCTGATCGTGAGTTATACCGGCTGGCCGGCGGCGGGACCGGCCAGCGCCACAGACACCGAAATCGTCATGGCGACCCTAAACCTGGCCGACGCAAAACGCCACCGCAACTGGAATGCCTTTAACCAGGTGCTGCGCGACAGGCGTACCGACGTGTATGACCAGATGCTCGGGTCGGCCCATAATCCGGGTAATTTCTAGACTCCCCGGCGGCGGACAGGGTCATAAAAAAGTCCTATGACCCGCCCCGCCTGCGCTGGCAAATAAATGTGATATAACTCTCTTTCATCGTCCTGGGGACGTGTTAGGTTTAATTAGTAATTAATTAGGACTAATTAAACTGCGGACCAAACGACAAGACGGGAAAATATCCTTCAATTAGTCCTAATAAGTGACTAATTGAATCACACGGCGGGCGCAGGGGCCCGCCACGTTGCGCTAACAATACCAGCTACCGGAGTGTGTTATGAACGGGACGGACTATGTGGTCATGGCGCTGTACGCGCTGATGATTGTGGTAATCACGCTGTGGGCAATGCGTAAGGTCGGCAGTACCAAGGATTTTTTTGCCGCAGGCGGTAAAATGCCCTGGTGGCTGTCCGGCATTTCACATCATATGTCGGGTTATAGCGCGGCGGTATTCGTGGCTTACGCGGCGGTGGCCTACAGCTACGGCATTACCATTTATTTCTGGTGGGCGCTGCCCATTTCCATTGCGGTATTTATCGGCTCGTTTATTTTCGCCCCGCGCTGGGCGCGGCTGCGCATCCATATGCATATCGAATCGCCGATGGAGTATCTCGCCACCCGCTATAATGTCCCGACACAGCAACTGCTGGCGTGGAGCGGCGTGCTGCTGAAAACCTTCGACGTCGGCGCCAAATGGGCGGCCATCGCCATTATCATCAACGTGTTCACCGGCCTGGCTCCGGTCTGGGGCATCGCGATTTCCGGCGCCTTATGTCTGTTTTATACGGTAATGGGCGGCCTGTGGGCCGATGCCTGCAACGACTTCGGCCAGTTTGTGGTGCAGTTTATCGCGGCGATTGTCATGGTGGCGGCGGTAGCCTCCCACCTGGGCGGCGTGCACGAGCTGCTGACCGTATGGGACCGATTGCCGCCGGCCCATACCGATATTATCCGCGAGCCTTACACCCTGGGCTTTATGCTGGCCTACTTTGTTATCTACACCCTCAGCTACAACGGCGGCACCTGGAACCTGGCGCAGCGCTTTATCGCCTCGCCGCGCGGCAAGGATGCGCATAAGGCCGCGCTGCTCTCCTCGGTGCTGTACCTGGTATGGCCGCTGGTGCTGTTCTATCCCATGTGGGCCGCGCCGGTGCTGTTCCCCAACATCAGCGATCCGTCCCAGTCCTATTCCATCATGGCGATGCGGTTATTGCCCAACGGCCTGATCGGGTTGGTGCTGGTGGCGATGTTCACCCATACCCTGTCGATGACCTCTTCCGACTCCAACGCCATCACCGCCGTGGTCACGCGCGATATCCTGCCCGTACTGTTTCCCCGCCGTTTCGGCAACGGCCAGTCCTCCCTGGTGGTGGCGCGCATAACGGTGGTGCTGTTTATCCTGACCACCCTACTGATCGCGGTTAACGCCAGCCGGTTCGGCGGCGTGCTGACCCTGCTGATTATCTGGTTCGGCGGCCTGGTCGGCCCTATCTCCATCCCGATGCTGCTCGGCCTGCTGCCCTGGTTCAGGAAATGCGGCCCGACGGCGGCCATCGGTTCCTGGGCGCTGGGGATTGCGGCGTTCTTCGCGGTCAAATTCGTGGTGCCGGGCATGAGCACCACGCAAATCGTGGCCATTCCGGTCATCACGTCGCTTATCGTCTACACCCTGGCGGGCGTGTTCCGGCGCAGCCCGGTCAGCCCGCGGGTGGAGACCCTGCTGGCCGCGTTGAACCAGGATCAGGACGGCGCGTTATCCTCCGGCCCAATCCACAGCCCGCGTAAGCAGGAAGCCGAATAAACCTAAGGAGCGTTATATGTCATTGCCGTTATTGAACCGTCGGTGCGAAAATTTAGCTGTCCAGGTGTTTGCCGATCGCCGGCAAATGGGGCGCCACGCCGGCGAGACCGCCGCCGCGTACCTGCGCAAATGCCTGTCCGCCAAGGATAACGTCAGGATCATTTTTGCCGCCGCCCCCTCGCAGAACGAATTCCTGGCCGCCCTGGCGGCGGCCGGGGACATCGACTGGTCGCGGGTAACGGCGTTTCATATGGATGAATATATCGGCCTGCCGGCCGGATCGGCGCAGCGCTTCAGCCACTATCTGAACCGGCATCTGTTTGATGTGGTCCGGCCCGGGCAGGTGCATCTGATCCCTGAGGGCGACGAGCGCCGGGTATGCCGCGATTATGCCGCGTTGATTAGCCGGGCGCCTCTGGATATGGTCTGCCTGGGCGTCGGGGAAAACGGTCATCTGGCCTTTAACGATCCGCCGGTGGCCGACTTTCACGATCCGGAAATCATGAAAGTGGTGGAACTGGACCCGGCCTGCCGCCGGCAGCAGGTGAACGACGGCTGCTTTGCCGCCATAGATCAGGTGCCCACCCAAGCGGTGACCCTGACCATTCCGACCCTGATGTCGGCGGCCCGCCTGTTTTGCATGGTGCCGGGCATCACCAAACGCGCGGCGGTGCGCGGCCTGTTGCAACTGCCGTTGTCCACCGCCTGTCCCGCCACCGTCCTGCGTACCCATCCCGCCTGCGAGCTGTTTACCGACGTGGACGCGTATGGGGAAATTACCCATGGATAAGGTCAAAATCCGCGGCCGGGACTACCGGGATTTAACCGCCGTCGAGATCCATGCCGCCGGCGGACTGATAAGTGACATCCGGCCGCTGCCGCAGGACGATAGCCTGCCCATTCTGGCGCCGGGTCTGGTGGATTTACAGGTTAACGGCTACGCGGGCGTTGATTTTAACCGCTGCCCGATTGAAGAAGAGTCGGTGCTGGGCGTCACCCGGCATCTATGGCGCCAGGGGGTCACCACCTTCCTGCCCACGGTTATCACCAACGGCGATGAGGAAATCACCGCCATGGTGGCGGCGATCGCCAGCGCCCGCCGGCGGTTTGCCCCGGTCGGGCAAAGCGTGGCCGGCATTCACCTGGAAGGCCCCTTTATTTCCCCCGAGGACGGACCGCGCGGCGCGCATGACAAAACCTTTGTCAAGGCGCCGGACTGGACGCTGTTTCAGCGCTTCCAGCGCGCGGCGCAGGGCAATATCCGCCTGCTGACCCTGTCGCCCGAATGGCCGCAGGCGCCGGCATTTATCCGCCGCTGCGTGGCGGAGGGCGCGGTGGTATCGCTCGGCCATACCGCCGCCGATGCGCGACAGATAACCGCCGCCGTCGAGGCCGGCGCCACGCTGTCGACCCATCTGGGCAACGGGGCGCATTTGCTGCTGCCGCGCCATCCCAATTATATTTGGGAGCAACTGGCGCAGGACCGGCTGTGGTGCGCCATGATCGGCGACGGCGAACACCTGCCGATGTCGGTATTAAAAGTATTTATGCGGGTCAAGGGCGCGCGCGGCATATTGGTCAGCGACGCCACCAGCCTGGCCGGCATGCCGCCCGGGCGCTACCGTCTGCACATTGGCGGCGAGGTAACGCTCAGCCCGCAGGGACGCCTGTCGATGGCCGATAACCCGCAGCTGCTGGCGGGGTCGGCGCGCTCGTTGCTCTATGGCGTCAATACCCTGATCCGCCAGGGCCTGGCAACGCGCCGCGCGGCGTGGGACATGGCGTCGGTGCGCCCCTCGGCACTGCTTAACCTGCCGACGCGCCACGGGCTGAACATCGGCGCGCCGCTGGACGCGGTGGCGTTGCGCCAGGACCGGCAGGGCGAATTAACGGTGCTGGCCGCCTACCAGCGGGGAGGATGCGTCTGGCGCGATGAATAGGTTTTTCCGGACATCATTGGTTATGCCATAATACCCGCTGATGCTTAGCCTCAAGCCATGGTAAACCAGACGATGACAGAGCCAGGAAAAGGCCCCGCGCTACTGCGCCAGTATAACGAGAAACATGTCTTGTCCTTTTTGCGCCAACAGCGCGTCAGCTCGCGTTTGGATATTGCCCGCGCGCTATCGTTAAGCAAAAATACCATTTCACTGATCGTGGATGATTTTATCGCCAGGGGCTACGTCGCCGAGCTTGGCGTGGCTCAGTCCAATGCCATCGGCCGTCCCAAGATCTACATCGCGCTGCTGCCGGATAAAATGAAGGCGGCGGGCATTATGGTCGAGCGCCAGCAGCTGCACTGGGCGGTCTATGATTATTTTTCCGATGTGATTGAACAGCAAACGCTGGCGCTCGACACCACCGAACCCGGGCCGGTACTGGCCGAGATCGCGCGCATAATCCAGTGGATGTACCGGCGTTATCCGGCGCTTATCGGCATCGGCGTGGGTTTCCCCGGCATTATCGACCCGATTGCGGGCGTGATGCACATTTCGTCGCATCTTGGCTGGCAACAGGTCGATCTCCTGGCGGCTTTGGATAAAAGCGTCCCGCCGCCGGTAGGCGTGATGAATATCGTCAAGGCGGCGGCGCTGGTCTCGCGCCAGCGCGGCGCCGGCCTGCCGGGCGCCGAACCCTGCTTTTACCTGCGTATCGCCGAAGGCATCGGCGGCACGCTGCTGACCGAGCACGGGGTCTATTACGGCGGCAGCTGGACCGCGGGCGAAGTCGGGCACCTGAACGTGGCCCCCGACGGGCCGCTATGCTCCTGCGGACAACGCGGCTGCCTGGAATCATTGATCGGACTCAGCGCCGTTAACGCGCAGCTCGAACTGCTGCAGCCGGGGCTGCGATGGGCCAACCGCGCGCAGGCGCCACGGCTGGCGGAGCAGGTCATCGCCCGGGCGGGTGAATTGCTGGGCAAGGCGCTCAGCCAGATCATCCACCTGGTCAATCCCCGGACCCTGCTTATCGACTGCGCCTATAATACGTCGCCGCTATTCACTGAACAGGTATTGTCCGTGGCGCGCCGCAATACCCTCGCGTTCGCCTACGGCCATACGCAGATCCGCTTTCTCTCCCATAGCTACGATCCGGCCCAGGGCCTGGCGCTGGCCATGATCCAGCGTTTCGAAAAAATCGATCTGTAGCCATTACCCGCGCCGCTGGAAAACAACACCTTATTAACCGGGCGTACGGCCACGCCGAGGGTTTATAGCCCATTGTTGTTGGGTATAGTTTCCGTTATCTAAGATGCGGGAGTCAATAAAAGGGAGTATATCAATTTTGTGATAGACCGGGGTTCAAAATAATCCACAAAAAAATGATTAGCATAAACTATTCATCACATAAATAACCACCGGATTTTTATTTGTTAACCGACCTTATGAGGTGAAAGAACCAATGGATAAAATTACCTATTCAGGTGACCTTTTGTATGGCGTCATCAACAAAAAATATGTTAAACAATACAATAAAAGTTGTGCTGGCCGATCATTACTTATACCAAGAAAAATTGCCAATAGCCAACATACCCCCGCAGATAAAAGGAATATTTTCGAACAATGCGGGTCGGAAAAGAGCAAATTGCACACTGAGACGGGGAACGATTCTCATCCGGCCGGAAGTAATAATATGTATGGCAATACTTTTTCTGGCGGCCTAATCGAGATTAATAATATCCATCCTTCAACTACGTTGAGCATGTCATGTTCTTTCAACCCGTCAAATATTTCTGGCGCGGCAAGCGCCCTGAACATTTCATTCACATCGGCCACATCGGGCGCGCAGCCTTACTGCCGCACTGCAAATATCGACGGAATCAACGCGGCCATTTTGATCAATGAATTAGATATACATCGGTTAAACATGGAAAAAATGGATCGTATCTGGCTGCTTAAGCAGGAATCAAAGACGGTAAAGGAGCAATTGAAACAGGATATTTTACGCAATGGCCGGCTGCGCAAACTGATCCAGCCAAACTATGGAACCCTCGCGAGCAGACAAAAACAACTGCACGCCCCTACGCTTCAGGCCGCTACTCCCTGCACGCCTCATCAAAGTCACATAGCCGCCCTTTGTGCAGACTACCATAAGCTACTGACTGAAATTGAAGCGTCGAACACCCCCCCTAATACTTTTATCAAAGACCAGGACGGCCAATACCTAAACAGCGATGTGGTTATCTTGACCCTGTCCTCCATACTGCATTATCTGTTCACAACGGACTCCGATACCCTGCCCGGCGGTGCGCGGCCCATCCCACCGGGTTTCACCGCGGGCACAAGGCACGCGCGCCGCGCGGCGGAAAGCGCTGCAATCGGCGCCAGCCGGGCTGCTGCAACGCATGGATATGAGTTGCTGCGCATTACCCCGGAATACCTGGAGAAAACATGGCAGATAAAACAGCATATTATTGCCCTTATAAATGAGTTGAATAATGAGCTCAAGCAAAATGCCCAACTTCGCCGGTTGATGCGGCAATTTTCCGTGGCTATCCCCCCCTTAAGACACATGCATACCTACACCCTTAAGTCCGCTGATTTAAACGATCCGCAAAAATGCGGCATTTGCGTTCTCTGGACCAAGTATAATAATTTTTTCCATCGCTTAAAGGCATTGAAGACGCAGCCTTACACCTTTGCCGGAGAATATGATGTGCGTTATCGCAACATGTATTCCACGGTATTTAAATTAACCTATACGCTGCTTTCCACATTAAAAAAAGATAAGGACATCCTGCTCGACAGCCTGCCGCGTCACGATATAAATCCATATGATTCAATATACCCTGGCACGTCAAACCTTTCATGGACGGATATTACCGCAGCCATTACTATCGATCCGCCCGTTGCCTTGCCAGGGGATGATTTTCCGCGGATTAACCTGGCTGAAACAGGAAAAACATGGAATTTACTAAAACATATCAACAGGATAAAAGATGAATTCGCCGATGCGCTGTCACTGAATTTCAGGCTGCGCCAGCAGCTTGCGCAACATTTAGGCCCGCGCGCCGCCGACATGCACTTTCATACCGACGAACTTGGGAAAATGGATTTTGACAACTCCCGACAATGCGATTTCTGCAGGCTTTGCGCCAATTACAACGTTTTTTTCAATCATAGCACCAAATTAGAAGCACGATTCAATACCTGTATCAGCGAAAATTATTTCATGGTTTTTGGCTTGACGCACATCTTGCTGGCGCATTTAAAAAAAGATACCCAGCCTTTGCAAGACCACCTGCCATCTTTTTCTGTGGAATAATGACCAAAAATGCAGGAATCCCCGTCCCGCGGAGTCGACCGGCAAAGGCTGACATCGAAATAGCCGGGGTATTGGCCGCGATGCGGGTCAAAACGCCCTGAGGGCCATCACTCCGTATCCGGAACACCAGCAGCATTAACCGTTGGATAAATAGTTATTATTATATAATAACGCCTTATCCGTTGGTTTTTTCGTTAAGGTCATGCCCTGAATGTGACAATACTCACCTGGAACAAAGATGAATAATATTTATGTTTTTAACTCACCAATTACTGTTAATTATCCACCTGATAATATTACAGATGTTGCTAATAACAATGAAGCAAGAATAACATTTCCTGGTCACCTCTGCCGGTGGCTCAGGACGGCTGACGAAACAATGGCAAGTCATTTTTTGGCAGTGGGCAACAATACCTCCCCCCGCCTGCCCATCACCTTCAATAACTGGAATAAGCACACCGAACATTGCCGCGCGCGCAATAACTCACTGGCCCGATTTTCCCGTTTCCTGGCTAAAATAAAACCACAGGGCTACCCCCCTCCCTTTAAGGAGACGGCGCAGCAGGCATTAGCGATTACGCGGTTTTCGGTAATAGAAAAAACCGGTATAACCTATCGTACCCGTTTTTCCCTTCAGCAAAAAATGTTTTTCCTTCATGAGGCATTCAGGCCGGGCAGTTCCTTTATCCAGGTGGCGAGAAGGTATGGCCTGCAAAAGTCTACGTTATTCAGCTGGAGGAAACGTTACGCACCCACCGGCGGCTGGGAATCTATTATCAACAACGAATTTGCCCTGGACAGGGTATCCGCCCGCGTATCGTCGAGCCATGCCGTTCCCGGCCCTGTTATGCCCATGGATGATTGTCCGTCTTATCATGCAAGCCGCGCCAAAGCGGGGATATTACCGTTATCGGCATTATTCTCACGTATCAACCAGCTGAAAATTCATCTTCGCCATCGGCTGAAAACTAACATTTCCCTTATAAAAAGCATTTATCACCATACCAGGGATAGAGAGTTATACCGGCAGCAACTGCATCTGGATTATCGCTATGGGGACCAGCCACGCCATAAAGCATCCCGCTGCGTTTTGTGCCGACTCTATACGCAATACAGCCATTATTTCAGCTATATACCGCCAGCCGTCCGTTCACCGGGCAGCGCGATCGGCACTGACGAGATTTTTCAGCATGCGGCGTTATGGCATGCCCTGTCGTTAAAGCTGATTGCCCTGCTGGAACACGAAAACGATAAACTCAGGATCCTGCAGCGGGAAATCGCTGGACCAGAGCGGGATGCCAAGAAGGATCAGGACTTGCCGCTCGATTTTTCGCATCCAGTATCAAGCAGGCCGTTAACCATGAAAACGGATTTCCTATGACCAACAGCCACCAGCCAGGCCTCGGGCGTCATGGGTTCCCTTTTGTCGGCCGGCCCTGATGGGCCGCTTTTGCCGTCGCCCTCAGCGATCCAGCCCCAGGCGCCCGGCGAATTCATCGGCCGGCATCGGTTTGCCGAACAAAAAGCCCTGCGCTTCCAGGCAGCCTTTTTTCTTCAGGCGCTCGCTCTGCTCCAGGGTTTCAACCCCCTCGGCGATCACCTCCAGTTTAAAGCTGCTGCCCAGGTACAAAATGGCCCGCACGATGGCCGCATCGGGGGGGGAATCCACCATGGCGCGCACAAACGTCTGGTCAACCTTCAAGCGGGTTACCGGGTAGTGTTTCAGCATGCTGAGGGACGCGTAGCCGGTGCCGTAGTCGTCAAAAGCGATGCCGACGCCGTCCGCGCGCAGCTCCCTTAACGGGCGAAGCATATGCTCATCATGGCGCAAAATAATGTTTTCGGTGATTTCCAGCTCCAGCGCCAGCGGGGATAACCCGGTTTCCTTAAGGATAGCGCGCACCTGCTGCGCCAGCGTGCCGGTCCTGAACTGGGCGCTGAACAGGTTGACGCCGATACGGAAATCGGTCGCGCCCCGGTCGCGCCAAACCACCGCCTGTTCACAGGCGGCCCTGATAACCCATTCCCCGACGCGCTCGGCCCAGGGGCCGGACTCCAGCGCGGGCAGGAAGGCCGCCGGTCCCAGCAAGCCTTTGTCCGGATGGCGCCAGCGCAGCAGGGCTTCGGCGCCGACGATGGCGTTATCGGACAGCCTGACCTGCGGCTGGTAAAACAGCTCGAATTCCCCCCGTTCATACGCCCTGCCCAGCTCGCCCTGGTAAGAGCGCTTGGCCAGGGACAGCTCGCGCAGTTCGCGGGTAAAAAAACGGCGACAGTGGCGACCTTCGGCCTTGGCCTGGTACAGCGCCAGGTCCGCGTTGGTCAGCAGCTCCTGGATGGTCAGTCCATGGATGGGATAAAGGACGATGCCGACGCTGGCGCCAATATTCACCGGCTGGCCGTCGACGGTCACAATCTTGGTGATTTCATCGATAATCCGATCGGCAATTTCCGCCGCCCGTTTGGCATCGGCCAGACCGGGCAGCAGCAGCGCAAACTCGTCGCCTCCCATGCGCGCAACCACGTCGCCCGAACGGACGCAGTTCTGCAGCTTAAAGCCCACGTCCACCAGCACCGCGTCCCCGCCCGCATGGCCCAGGTTATCGTTAACGTCCTTGAAACCGTCGAGGTCCACCAGCATGATAATGGCGGCGTCCTCATCCCTGAGCGTCTGCTCCAGGCAGGAGGCCAGCAGGGTGCGGTTGGCCAGGCCGGTAAGGTGATCCATATGCGCCAGCTGGAACAGGCGCTCCTCGTTGCGGCGGCGCTCGGTAATATCACGCAGTATGGCGCCAAAACTGATCTGGTCGTGGTCTATCCACGACGACGCGGACAGCTCCACCGGAATCCAGACGCCGTCGGCGGAGCGTACCTTCAGTTCCAGGGTGCCGCCGTGCAGCGGCCCCTCTTTACTATTGGCCAGCCGGTGCAAACGGGCTATCAGTCCGTCCGGCACCAGCACGTTGACGTTGCGTCCGACGATCTGTTCGCTGTCATAACCCAGCAGCTTGCCCGCCGCGGCGTTCCAAAAGGTAATGGTGCCTATTTCGTCGGCGCAGATAATGGCGTCGGGAGACGTGTGGGCGATATTCTCGAAACGGTACTGGCTGGCGCTGCGCGCGCGTTCCAGACGGCGCATTTCCAGCCGGTCCATCACCAGGGCGGCCAGATCCCGCATGTTTTGCTTATCGCCGCCGCTCAGCCCTTTACGGGGCACGCGATCGATAATACACAGCGTGCCGAGGGCGTAGCCTTCCAGGTTGCGCAGGGGGATACCGGCGTAAAAACGGATAAAGGGCTCGCCGGTCACCAGGGGATTATCCCTGAACTGCGGATCCTGATGGGTATCGGGAATAACCATAATGTCGTGCTGCCGGATGGCATGGGCGCAAAATGAAATATCGCGCGGCGTTTCGCAGGAGGCGACGCCCATGCTGGCGGCAAACAGTTGCCGTTGGGTTTCGATAAGCGAAATCAACACAATGGGCGCATCAAAAATATTGGCGGTCAGATGGATGAGCCGGGTGAAGCCTGCTTCAGTTAATGTTGAATGAATCCCATATTCTTCCAGCACGGCAAGACGCTTATCTTCATCCCAATCAGACGGCGAATAATTCATATATGCCTCTTTGAATCACGTAAGGTAATAATTAAAAAAATTATCTATTTCATGCCTCAAAGCAGCATCGGTGTCATGAAAAAAGGTGTGCCCAAGCCGATATGGAGAGCAAAGCGATGAAGCTTGCCGAGCCGTCGGATGCTACACCATTTCACCACGTTTTTTCTTTTAAAGTATAGACAGCGCTGACGCAATGAGCGGCAGAATCATCCACGCTTCGTTAGCGTCCGGTCTCAAGCCAAAAAAACCGTAAATCAAGAAAATCACGCTTACCCGCTAGGTAACCGCTAATATGTCATGTTAGGTTTATTTTGCCATCAGAAGATAAGAGTTTCTGGTGTTTATATATGATTAACCACAGGGCGCACGGAGGGCCTGCGTGAAAACAGATCCTTACGCCCCGCGCGATTGGTTGCCGCATGAGAAGCCGACCCTGCCAGGTTCGCCCTCCACCCCGCTTCATTCGATACCCAAACGTATCGCCTATGGCATCGTCGGCGTGCTGGTATCGATAACCGGCGGCCTGGGCAACGCGCTGGTGACGGCCAACCTGAGCAACCTGCAGGGCACCTTCGGCGCGTACTCCAATGAAATCGCCTGGCTGCCGGCCGTTTACCTGATGACCAATGTGTCGATCAACCTGCTGTTGGTTAAGTTCCGCCAACAGTACGGCCTGCGGGTATTTACCGAAGCCTTTTTGGTACTCTATGTCCTGGTGGCGTTTTTTCATCTGTTTGTTAACGATCTTAACTCCGCCATTATGGTGCGCGCCGCTCACGGCATGGTCGGCGCGGCGCTGAGCTCGCTGTCGATTTATTACCAGATCCAGGCGTTTCCGGCCAGGCATCGCCTGAAGGGGTTAACCATCGGCATCGGGGCGTCGCAGGTGGCGATTCCCCTGGCGCGGCTGTTCTCATCGGAACTGCTGGCGCTCAACGAGTGGCGCGGCCTCTACCTGTTTGAGCTGGGGCTGGCCCTGCTGTCGCTGGGCGGCGTCCTGTTGCTCAAGCTGCCGCCCAGCGATCGTATCAAGGTCTTTGAAAAGAAAGATTTCCTGACATTTATGCTGCTGGCGCCCGGCATGGCGCTGATCTGCGCGGTGCTCTCGCTTGGCCGGATCGACTGGTGGTTATCCGCCCCCTGGATCGGCGTGTCGCTGGCCCTGGCCGTAGTGCTGATTACCGGCGCCATCCTGGTGGAGCGGAATCGGCGCAATCCGTTGCTCAATATCCGCTGGCTCAGCAGCGGCAGTATCGTGCGTCTCGGGCTTATCATGTTGCTTATCCGCATCGTGCTGGCCGAGCAAAACACCGGCGCCATCGGCTATCTGCAGCAAATCGGCCTGCTTAACGACCAGATGCGCGGCCTATCGCTGGCGATCCTGGCGGGTATCGTGGCCGGCATCGTCATCAGCGCCCTGACCATCAATGCGAAAAAGCTCAGCCAGCCGATCGTTATTTCGCTGGTGTTAATGACCTTTGCCTCGCTGATGGATGCCCAGTCCAATAGCCTGACGCGACCGGATAACCTGTATTTCAGCCAGTTCCTGCTCGGCTTCAGCAGCGCCTTTTTCCTGGCGCCGGCGATGCTGGCCGGCATCGGCAGCGTGGTGACCGAACCGCGCAACCTGGTCAGTTTTTCGGTACTGTTCGGCATGAGCCAGAACCTGGGCGGATTAATGGGCTCCGCCCTGCTGGGCACCTTCCAGGTGGTACGCGAGAAATTTCATTCCAGCCAGATTGTCGAGCAGTTGACCTTGCAAAATCCCCTGGTCGCCGAACGCGTCGGCGGCTATAGCGCCGCCTATGGGGGAATGCTGAACGATAGCGATCTGTTAAGCGCGCAGGGCCTGGCGCAGCTGCAGGCCATCGCCACCCGGGAGGCCAACACGCTGGCCTATAACGATGTGTATATGCTGACCGCGTCCATCGCGCTGGCAACCCTGGTCTGGATTTTATGGCGCTTGTTCCGGCTGCGTTTGCAGGCCCGGCGCCGGGTTCAACGATAACGGAGCGATAATGAGTCAGCAGCCCGACGGTCCGGCCCCGGCGCCGGAAAAGGAAAAAAGCAGTTACGCCCGCATCCTGACCACCCTGGTGGCGGTAGCCATTGCCATCGTCGGCGTATTGGTTATCTTGTACGCCTGGCAACTGCCGCCGTTTACCCGTCAGGTACAGACCACGGATAACGCCTATATCCGCGGCCAGGTGACCGTTATCAGCCCGCAGCTGAGCGGTTACATCACCGGCGTCTACGTGCAGGATTTTGCCTGGGTGCGTAAGGGTGACCGCTTGATGGCCATCGACGAGCGCATTTATCAACAGCGGGTGCACCAGGCCATGGCGCAGCTGGATATGAAAAAGGCGGCGCTGGCCAATAATATCCAGCAGCGCCGCAGTAGCGAGGCGGCGATTGCGCGCAACCGGGCGACGGTGACCAACGCCCAGGCGCAGGCGGAGAAAGCCCGCCTGGACTTAAAGCGCGTCCAGGACCTGACGTCCGACGGCTCGTTATCCGTTCGGGAACGGGACGCCTCGCGCGCCAGCTACAGCCAGGCAACGGCGGATATCGCCCAGGCGACGGCGGCGCTGGAAATGTCGCGACAGGATTTGCGGACGGTGATCGTCAACCGCGCCTCGCTGGCGGCGGACGTCGCCAACGCCCAGGCGGCGCTGGAACTGACGCAGATCGATTTGGCCAATACCCAAATCGTCGCCCCGCGCGACGGCCAACTGGGCCAGATCTCGGTCAGGCAAGGAGCCTATGTCAGCGCCGGCACCCACCTGACCTCGCTGGTGCCCCGACAAATGTGGGCGATCGCCAATATGAAGGAAACGCAAATGGCCGGCATCCGGCTGGGGCAACCGGTGAGCATCCGGGTAGATGCCCTGGATGACGCCCGGCTTGACGGCGAGGTGGAAAACATTTCCCCGGCCACCGGCTCGGAGTTCAGCGCCATTTCCGCCGATAACGCCACCGGTAACTTCGTGAAGATTGCCCAGCGCATCCCGGTGCGGATAAAAATCCACGACGACGGCCGGCTTTACCGGCGGCTGCGGCCCGGCATGTCGGTGGAAGTCAGCATCAGTACCCTCAATGCCGAAAACCGGCAAGGCGAGGTACGGTAATGTCCGCGAAGATATCCCGGTTGGCGTTAACCTTGCCCGGACTGCTGCTGCTGTCCGCCTGCCACTCCGGCCGCGAGCCGGTGGCGCAGGCCAGCCTGCGCATCCCGGCGCAGTGGCGCGAACAGGTGGGACCGGCGGCGCCGGTGGAAGCGCGCTGGTGGCGGGCGTTCAACGATCCGGTATTAAGCGGGCTGGTGGAGCGGGCATTACGCAACAATACCGATATCCTTACCGCCCGCGCCCGGGTGGACGAATACCGCGCCCGGCTGCGCGCGGCCGAAGGCGACCGCCTGCCGTCGCTGGACGCCGGCGTCAACGGCGCCCGCGCCCGCGTGCTTTCCTCCGCCACCGGCCTGCCAATCCACAGCACGGTATACCAGGGCATATTGCAGGCGGGCTATGACGTGGATCTGTGGGGACGGCTCGCCGATACCGCCGCCGCCGCGCGCGCCACCTATGAGGCGCAGCAGGCCGCGGCGGCGGCGGCCATGCTGACGGTCGCCTCTACGGTGGCCTCGGGGTATCTAACGCTGCACGCGCTGGATCAGCAGTTGGCGTTAACCCGCGCCACCCTGGACTCGCGGCAAAACTCGCTGAACCTGGCGCGCCGCCAGTTTGAAACCGGCTATTCCTCGCGCCTGGAGTATGTGCAGGCGCAGGCGGAATACCAGGCCGCCAGCGCCCAGATCCCGCAATTGTCGCATCAGATAACGGAACAGGAAAATGCGCTGAGCATCCTGGTGGGCGATAATCCCGGCGCCATCGCGCGCGGCGGCGATGCCGACCGGCTGCGGCCGCTGCCCTTGCCGACCCTGCTGCCCTCGGAACTGCTGCGCCGCCGCCCGGATATCATCCAGGCCGAACGACAGCTGATCGCCGCCGACGCCACGCTCAAATCCGCCCGCGCCGGTTTGCTGCCGTCGCTGAACCTCACCGCCTCGGGCACCCTGCAGGACAATGCCCTGGAAAAACTGATCGATAATCCTTTCCGGCTGTGGAGCATCGGCGGCAGCGTCCTGGCGCCGTTGCTCAATCGCGAGGCGCTGAACGCGCAGGTGGATCTCACCACCGCCACCCGCAACCAGGCGCTGTATAATTACGAGTACGTGGTGCGTTCGGCGTTTAGCGAGGTGAACAACAGTCTTGACGCCATCCTGCGGCTACAGGAACAGCTGACGGAAACCGCGCGGCAGGAGGACGTGGTGCGCGAGGCGCTGCGCATCGCCCATAACCGTTTCAGCAACGGCTACGCTTCCTACCTGGAGGAGCTGGATGCCCAGCGTACCCTGTTTACGGCCCAGGTCGGCGTAATACAGCTGCGCAACAACGTATTGCTGGCGCAAATCGATCTCTATCGATCCCTTGGCGGCGGCTGGCGGGTGGACGGCGACAACCTGCCGGTGTCGCAGGACCGGTGAAACCGAAGGGTCCGGCCCCGGTGGAAATGCGGCCGCCCGTTCCCGAGGGATTGGGCGGCCGCATGTTTCCGCTTATTCCAGCGGAATTTATTTGGCTCGCTTCCCGGTGAGCCAAATGCCCGGCGGCAGGATTAGAAATAATAGATCAACGCCACGGCCAGCACATCGTCGGTATTGATGCCGCTGTTTTTGGTAAAGTCGTTATCTTTAAGCAGATTGACTTTATAAATAACGTCGGTGGACATGCGCTTATTGAAGAAATAGGCGCCGCCGACGGCTAAGTATTTCAGCGTATCCTGGTTGCCATAGCCTTCAATATCCTTACTGCGGGTCTGCAAATAACTGACGATCGGCGCCAGGCCGTTGACGAATTGATATTGCGCCAGCAGTTCCACCACCTCGGCCCGGTTGGCAAAACCATATACGCTACGGCTGCTGCTGCCGAACGGCGTCGCGTTATAGGTTTCGGTATAGGTGGCCGCCAGGTAGATTTGATTGGCGTCATATTTCAGGGCGCCGCGATAGGCGTCGGCCCGGTCGCCATGGCCATAGGCCAGGTTATTTTGTCCTTCGGTACGATCGGAGGTGGCGAAGGTGGCGCCGGCGCTGATGCCCGCGCCAAAGTCATAAATCAGCGACGCGCCGTAGCCTTTACCGTTCTGGCGCAGCGCATCGCGGCCATTATTGGTCTCGGTGCTGCTGCCGTTCTTGCCCTGGTACTGGGCGGTGAACTTCAGGCCGTCGAGCAGGATATTATTGCGGTAGGTCAGCAGGTTGCTGGTGCGTTTGAACATAAAGTTGTCGATACCGTAGGCGTCGCCGCCAAATTCGGGTATGACATCGGTCCAGGCGCCCAAATCGTACAGCACCCCGAAGTTACGCCCGTAATCCACCGACCCGTAGTCCTGGGTCCGCAGGCCGGCGAAACCCAGGCGGGTGACGCTGGTGCTACTGGCGCTTTCCGCCTGGTTGGCGTTGACCTGGTATTCCCATTGCCCATATCCGGTCAGCGAAGAATTAATAATGGTCTGGCCCCGGAAACCAAAACGGAAATAGGTTTGGTCGCCGTCTATTCCCGGATTATCGCTGAACATATGCAACGTATCGACTTTGCCATATAAATCGAGCTTATTGCCGTCTTTATTGACGATTTCCGCCGACATACTGTTGCCGACGATCAAGACCAGCGGCAAAACCAACCAAAGAAAACGAGATTTCATTTTATGCCAACCCTCAAAATATTAATTTAAAATTTAATTGGAATAGAGAATTACAGCGCTGCGCCCATATTTATTCCCCGGCCGTTTCGGCCAATGGTTTTTCTGCTAAGACTTATTATTTTGGTTAAATCGCGTTTTCCCGCGGAACGGCTTTTTCCGGCGCGCTTTTATGCCGGTTAACGTAGCCGATGTTGTTATTGCCCCACAGGGATTCGTATTTCATCCCGGTCAGCATTTCCACGGTGGCCCGCGCTTCCGGCGTGATCTGCTGCGGCAGCGGGTGATTGGCCTCGCGCATCTTCTGCGTTTCCTGCTGCAGCACCCGGTGGGTCTTCAGGTTCAGCCTAAAGCGCAGGGAGATGATAAAACCCGCGGTCAGCACCAGCACCGTGCCGACGCACAGGATGGCCAGGATGGCGTGGCTGACCTGCGGCAACTGCACTTTTTGCCCGGAAACAAATCCCGACAGCTGCAGGAACACCCCGACCAGCATGACCGCCCCGGCCTGCGACGCCTTGCGGGTCAGCGTCATGATGCCGGCGAAGATGCCTTCGCGCCGCTGCGCGGTGATCGCCTCGTCCACATCGGCGATATAGGTGTAGATATTCCAGGGCACATAGTTGATGCCGCCCCGGCCCAGGCCGGCGATGGCCGATACCAGCAACAGCAGCGAAAACGTGTCGCTCAGGCCGGCGTAATACAGCACGCCGTAGGAGATGGCGCTCAGGCCGAACAGGGTTACCACCAGGCGGTAGGACGGCGCCGGTCCAAAACGGATGCACAGCGGGATCATGCCGATCACCGCCACGAACTGCAGGATCGCCATGACGCCCATCAGGTTGGACGCCACGGTGGCGCTTTGCATCAGCACGAAGACCACATAATAGGTAAACACCGCGTTGAACACGTCCTGGGCGATATACCCGCCCAGGTACAGTCCCAGGTGTTGGCGAAAGATGCGCACGCGCAGCGTGGAGGAGAGTTCGGTATGCAGGCGCCTGAGGCTCTGGCCCAGCGTCAACTGCTGTTTTTCACGCTCAAGCCCGAGCGCCGCCTCCGATTTCAGCGCCGCCGGACGTTCCCAGGTAAACAGGTAGACCAGGGTCAGCACGCAGGCGCAGATCACCGCGAACACTACGCTGGCGTAAAAAAACGAGATGGCGTTGTCCTTGCCGAAATGCGACAGCAGGATGCCGGGCAAAAAGGCGGCCAGGATGGCGGACAGCTGCGCCAGGGCGATGCGGGCGCCGGAAAACTTGGATTTTTGTTTAAAATCGTCGGTCATTTCCGGCACCAGTGTTTCGTAGGGCACCAGGATCATGGTGTAGACCACGTCGAACAGCAGGTAGGTCAGCAGGTAATAACCGTAGCCCATGCCGCCGACCCACATCAGGCAGTAGCTGAACACGCAGGGAATGCCGAGCAGGATAAAGAACTTGCGGCGGCCGAAGCGCTTGCCCAGCCAGGTGCCGCCGAAGTTATCGGTCAGGTAGCCCATCAGCGGGCTGGCCACCGCGTCCAGTACCCGGGCGCAGGCAAAGATAAAGGTAGCCTCGATGGGCGACAGGCCGCAGAAGGTGGTGTAGAAGTAGAGCAGCCAGGCGGCGGTCAGGGCGGTGGTGCCCGCGCCCAGGAAGTCGCCGGAGCCATAAGCCAAATATTGGGGTAGTCCGATGGAGCGTGTTTTCATTGCTGTGATGTCCAGGGTTGTATCTTGGGTAGACAAAGGTTGAAGAACATCTGAATCTGCCGTTTATAACGCGATTCAAGATAGAGCCAACCGACAATGAAAACCTTTCTGCGGCTGCCAGAACCTGTCGTCCGGTGGCAGAAAAACGAAGGGAATAGCGATCGACGTCAAATATATAAAAAAATAGTTTATTATTTATAAAACGCAATTTTAATTAATTAACGGCAATTAAAATAAATATCCGGCCCCGGATTACGCGCCGGCGACTTGCGCAAGCCGGTGGAATTTCTGCGCGGCACCCATAAAAAAACGCCGCGCAGCGGAGCTGGCGACGTTTATTCAATGCAAGCATGGGACAGGCCGGGGTCAGACGCTGACAGCCGCCGCCGGCTGCGGCGCCGTCACGGAGGCGGGCGTGTTGTCCGCATACCCCGTCATCTGGTCGGAATACATGTCCAGCAGCTTCAGGGTCACGCCGTTGGTCCAGCCAAAGCCGTCCTGCAGCGGGTATTCGCCGCCCCCGCCGCCGCCAAGGCCGCTGCCTTCCACCACGTATTTTTCCACCAGCTTATGCTGGTTGTTAAACAGCCGCTGCACGTTGCCCAGGAAGCGGGTGGCAATCTCCTCCGCCAGGTCGCCGTGCCCATAGTTGCGCAATCCTTCCACCGCCACCCACTGCAGCGGCGCCCAGCCGTTCGGGGCGTCCCACTGCTGGCCGGAAACATTAGTGGTGGTAATCAGCCCGCCCTGTTTCAACAGCTGATCGCGTATCGTCTGCGCGGTGCGCGCAGCGCGATCCGGCGGCGCAATATTGTTATACAACGGGAAAACCATGGCGGCGGTCAGCTGATCGCGCAGCCTATCCTGGCGCAAATCAAAGTCGGCGTAATAACCGCCCTCCTCGTTCCACAGGTGCAGGTTAATAGCCTGCTTGCGGCGCTCGGCGCGCTGGCTGTAATAGCTGGCCGCGTCAAGGTTATTGCCAAGCTGGCTGGCCTTGGCCAGGGTCATTTCCAGATGGTAAAGCAGCGCGTTCAGATCCACCGGCAGGATTGAGGTGGTGCGGATAGACGACAGCTGCAGCGGGTCGTCGAACCAACGCGAACTGAAGTCCCACCCGGACGCCGCGCCGGCCCGCAGGTCGCGGTAAACTTCCCCCGCGGGACGATCCTTGGCCTCGCTGGCGGTGACGATATCGTCCATGTAGGATTCCGTGCGGGGGGTATCCAAATCGTCCCAATAACGGTTAAGCAGCGCGCCGTCATTCATGCGCGCCACCCGTTCGGCGGCGGCGCCGTTTTCCAGCGCGTCGCCCCCTTCCATCCAGTACTGGTATTCTTTTTTAAGCTGCGGCAAATAGTTTTGATAGACGCCGTCGCCGTCCCGGCTGGCCAGCAAATCCACCATCAGCGCAAAAAACGGCGGCTGCGAGCGGCTCAGGTAGTAGCTGCGGTTGCCGTTGGGAATGCGGCCGTAGGTCTCTATTTCATGGGAAAAATTATCGGTCATGTCCACCACCAAATCCCACTTGTCGCATTCGGCCAGGCCCAGCATGGTAAAATAACTGTCCCAATAATAGACTTCGCGAAACCGCCCCCCCGGCACCACGTAATCCTTCGGCAGCGGCAGCAGCGAATCATAAGGCCGCACCCTGGACGTGTTGCGGGTGAGCACCGGCCACAGCGTATTGATATGTTCCCGCAGGCTTTGCCCGTTAGGCGGCACATATTTCACCCGGTCGGTGGGGAAAATGAAGTTTTTATCGACAAAGGTATGCAGTTTGAAGTTTTTACGGCGTTTTTTCGTCTGGTAATCGGACAGGATTGCCTCCGGGGTTCGGCGCGGCACCGCATCGGCAAAGGTCTTCTGGTCAGGAAAGAGTTTTGCCGTCTGGACGTCGATATACAGCTGTCCGAGCAAGGCATCCGGCCCCTGGCGTACATTGATGTTATATTTATTTTTTGTTTTTGCCAGTGCCGTCGAAAAAACCTGGCCTGACGCGGTGCTCAGCGACATGCCCATCGTTAGAAATCTTTTCCAGGCCCACCTGAAAGAGCGTGTAATCATAGGTGAATTCTCCATTTTTATACGCCATCCGGCTAATCTGGCCACGGCCGGCTTTGACAAAAACCGTAGCTGACTTATAACTATAGCTACTCACGCCACAAGCTGGGGGCGTACTGGCAATTTAGCCGGGAAAATTAGCCGGTTAGCCGGTTTAACGGTCATATTCGGAATTATCGTAACCCAATTGACGCCCATGGAGCGCTGCCGTCGGATCCACTGGCCAGGACAGGCTCGCCGGGAGGCGGGAGGCGGGAGGCGGGATATCAATCCTGCCCAAACAACATGACAATTACATTAAACACTAACAATTAGCAACAATAACAAAAATAATACATTTGTAGATAAAAAATAATTTATCCGGCAAGCCAACTTCCTTAAATAACCATTAGTGTGAAGTAGAGCAGTTAATATCCCTTGTCGCCTCCGATGCCAGGTGAAAATATTAACTTATTCACTCACCCGACAAAGGTTATTTATTATGGCTAATAGAATGATCCTTAACGAGACCTCTTACTTCGGTAAAGGCGCCATCGCCCATATAATTGATGAAGTACAGGCCAGGGGCTACAAAAAGGCGCTGGTGGTAACCGATAAGGACTTAATGCGTTTTGAAGTGGCCACCCGCGTAACCGATCTGCTTGAAAAATCCGGTCTTCAATTTCAAATTTTTGACAACGTTGTACCAAATCCAACCATAGCGGTGGTAAATAAAGGCGTCGCCGCGTTTAAGGCGGCCGGGGCGGATTATCTGATTGCCATCGGCGGCGGGTCGCCGCAGGACACCAGCAAGGCCATCGGCATCATTATCAATAATCCCGAATTTGGCGATGTGCGCAGCCTGGAAGGCGTCGCCGCCACCAAAAATCCCTGCGTGCCCATCCTGGCGGTGCCTACTACCGCCGGCACCGCCGCCGAGGTCACCATCAACTATGTGATTACCGATGAGGAAAACCGGCGCAAATTTGTCTGCGTCGACCCGCACGATATCCCGTTGGTGGCCATTATCGATCCGGAAATGATGGCCAGCATGCCCGCCGGGTTGAAGGCCGCTACCGGCATCGACGCCCTTACCCATGCCATTGAAGGCTATACCACTCTCGCCGCCTGGGAACTGACCGATATGTTCCATCTCAAGGCGATAGAAATTATTGCGCGATCGTTACGCGATTCCGTACGCGGCCAGGCGCGGGGCGTCGAGGATATGGCGCTGGGCCAATACATTGCCGGCATGGGATTTTCCAACGTTGGGCTGGGGCTGGTCCACGGCATGGCGCATCCGCTGGGCGCGTTTTATGATACGCCGCACGGCGTGGCCAATGCGGTCCTGCTGCCGACCATCATGGAATATAACGCCGCGCATACCGGGGAAAAATTCCGCCATATTGCCGTGGCGATGGGCGTGGAGGCGGCGAAGACCATGGATATTGCCCAGGCACGCGCCGCCGCCGTCAACGCGGTCAAACAGCTGTGCCATGACGTGGGGATCCCCGCGTCGCTGCGGGATGTGGGCGTGAAAAAAGAGGATATAGCGCAGCTGGCGAAAGCCGCGTACGCCGATGTCTGCACCGGCGGCAACCCGCGCGCTACCACGATTGCCGATATTGAACAGCTCTACGAGTCAATTTTTTAACCGCAGCTCAGGCGGGCCAGCCGACGCCGGGCTCAAACCCGGCGTGTTAAAGGGAGCGCGCGCGATCTAAATGGGCGCGATACTCCATATCGCTCACCCGCTGCCAAACCTCGGCCGGGATATACACCGGCATGTTCTCGCAGCCCATGGCGCTGAACAGGGCATCCGTTTCGGATCCGGCGAACATATCGCTGGCCGGTTCTTCCGGCGGGGTGACAAACAGACGTTTTAAACGATCGACAATCATCTCGATTCTCCTGGCTTTTACACTACGCCTGATAACACGGAACCTCATAGCCGGGGAGGTTAATCCTGTACAGATAGCCTACCGACTGTATATGACGGTTATACTGTTATATACATAAATCGCCGCCGCGTGAAAGCATTTTTTCGGCTAACCTTATGCCACCCATGCGCTGCCGCCCGATGATGGTCCTCCCTGTCCCATGCCCGTCGGCCCGGCCGGCGCCCGCCTGTCATCCCCGGGGTTTCCCGCGGGCGTGGTAAAGCCCGGCATTAAATAAATGCGCAAATTTCATGAGGGTTAATGTGTAATAAACGTCCGCTAAAAAATCTTATTTAACGCTTAGATCAGGTGAACTCAAAATGTATTATCCTGATGATTATTCTATTGTGACATAATAGTTTATTGCGCGGCCAGCCATTATACGGACATGCCATGGCGTGAATGTCCTGCGTGCGCAAACACGCAATTTATTACTTAGATAAATTATATTCACTAAAATATTACCATTGACTTGTTTATTGATGAAAGCGGCACTCCGGTTATTGTTCTCGCCCGGTTGGCCCGCCGGCCGCTCTTTTGGCCAATATGGCTAGGATAAAGATCGCCGGTTGAAAGCCGCCCCGCGTTTTACCGGCATCCCGGCACCGCCGTAACCTTCGCGTGTTTAATTTGCTCGTATCCGCGCGCCGTTGTAGCATTGTCGGCGTTTCCCTTGTCGAGCCATACCATGCCCAAGCCTAAAAAAGCCCATCCCGTTACCGCGCGCTCAACCCACGGTATTACTATTTTTGACGTGGCCAAACTCGCCGGCGTGGCGCCGATTACCGTATCCAGGGTGATGAACCAGCCCGACCAGGTCAAGGAATCCACGCTGCTTAAGGTACGGCGGGTGATTGAAGAGACCGGCTATGTGCGCAATCAAATCGCCGGTTCGCTGGCCTCCAACCGTACCCGCCTGGTGGCGGTGGTGGTGCCCATGCTGACCAACCCGATTTTCGCCGATACCTTCCAGGCGATTGCCGCCAGGCTGGAGCAGGCCAATTACCAGGTGCTGTTGGGCATTTCAGGTTATAAGGCCGCCCAGGAGCAGGAACTGCTCGAAGTGGTGCTGAGCCGTCGTCCCGACGGCATTATCCTGACCGGGACCATTCACACCGAGGTCAGCCGCAAACGCCTGCGGGCAACCGGCATCCCGGTGGTGGAAACCTGGGACATGACCGACGACCCCATTGACATGCTGGTGGGGTTTTCCCATGAAACCATAGGCCAGCGGGAAGCGCAGCATCTGCTGGCGCAGGGATATCGCGATTTTGCCCTGATTGAAGTTGACGATCCGCGCGGCGTGCGGCGCAGCAACAGTTTTATCCAGCAGCTTGCGCGCCAGGACGTTACCCCGCTCGACCGCCAGACCTTCCACGGATTGCCGACCCTGGAACAGGGGCGGTTGGGCCTGGTCAACCTGCTGCATCTGCTGCAACGGCCGCCGGTGGAGATCAGGGCCGGATCCGCCGTGATCCAACGGCCGTTAATCCTGGTCTGCACGTCGGACACCCTGGCGCATGGCGTATTGACCGAGGCCGCCAGCAGGGGGATAGCGGTTCCCGGCCAGGTCGCGGTAATGGGATTCGGCGATATGAATTTTGCCGCCCATACCTTCCCCGCCCTGTCGACGGTTAAAATCGACGGCACCGATATCGGCCAGCGCGCGGCGTCGGCGTTGCTGGAAAGATTAAAAGAGCCTAACGGCGCGCCGCCGGAGGCCATGGACGTGGGTTTTACGCTGGTAAACCGCGACAGCACCGGTCCGCTGATTTCCACGCGCTAATCCCTTCCGTCCCCATCCGTGCCGAGCTGGGGTGCGGGTTATGTGATCGTCGTCCCTTTAAAAATTTTTAGCGTCTTTTATAGTCGGCCCGTACCCTACGATTATTTACCCCCCTCTTTAGTAGACGTTTGATTATAAAACCTAAACGGACAAACTCAATATGGCTAAAGTACCCTACAATTTCCATGAATTGCATAAAAATGGTAGCGATACCATAAACAGCGGCGCGGCCGATGTCCTTGATGCCGGCGCCCTTTCCCAGCGGGTCCGCGCATCCGAGCGCACGAATGGTAGCGATACCATTTCAGCCGATACCGCCCTGGCGACCCCGCGCGGCGCGGCGCCGACGGCCGGTCCGGCCACCGGCGCCAAGGCCACCCATGTGCGTTACGGCATCATGGCGATGCTGTTTTTCATGACCGCCATGAATTACGCCGATCGTTCCACCCTGGCCATTACCGGGGCGGCCATCCAGTCGAGCTTCGGTATTTCGCCGGTCACCCTGGGCTATATGTTCTCCGCGTTTGCCTGGACCTATGTGCTGGCCCAGATCCCCGGCGGCCGGATACTCGATCGCTACGGCTCCAAGCGGGTGTATGCGGCCAGCATGTTTATCTGGGCCGTGTTTACCTTTTCCATGGGCTTTGTCATCGGCCTGCCGGTGGCGTTGGGCATTGCCGCCCTGTTTGCCCTGCGCGTCCTGATAGGGCTGGTGGAAGCGCCGATTTTCCCGGCCAATAGCCGTATCGTGGCCACCTGGTTTCCCGCCGCCGAGCGCGGCACCACCTCCGCCCTGTTCACCTCGGCGTCCTATTTCGCTAAAGTGGTGTTCGCCCCGCTGATGGGCTGGATAACCCAAAGCTTCGGCTGGCAGTACGTCTACATGCTGATGGGCACCATCGGCGTGGTGATTACCCTGGTCTGGCTCAGGGTGGTTTATGCGCCTAAAGAGCATCCGCGCATTAACCGGGCGGAACTGGACTATATCGTCGCCGGTGGGGCGCTTATCGATATGGACAGCCCGGAAAATACCCAAAGTAAAAAAATCAATCCCGCCGAGACCGTCGCCACCTGGCCCTGCGTGCGGGAAATACTGGCCAGCCGCATGATGCTCGGGATCCTGATCGGCCAGTACTGCGTCACCACCCTGACCTATTTTTTCCTGACCTGGTTCCCGCTGTACCTGGTGCACGATCGGGGCATGTCGATCCTCAAAGCCGGCTTCGTCGCCGCCATCCCGGCGGTGTGCGGGTTCGCCGGCGGCATCCTTGGCGGCCTGGTGTCCGATTACCTGCTCAAACGCGGCATGTCGCTGACCGCGGCGCGCAAAATCCCGCTGGTGCTCGGCATGCTGCTGTCCACCTGCATGATTATCTGTAATTACACCAACGTGGAATGGGTGATCATCACCCTGATGGCCCTGTCCTTTTTCGGCAAAGGTTTTGGCGCGCTGGGTTGGGGCGTCATGTCGGATGTGGTGCCGAAACAGGCCAGCGGCCTGGCCAGCTCGTTATTTAACGGCATCGGCAACCTGGCCGGGATCTCCACCCCGATCGTTATCGGCTACCTGGTCAACGACGCGGGTAATTTCTCCGCCGCGCTGGTGTTTGTCGCCTCGCACGCCATCGGCGCCATCTTTTGTTATTTAGTGGTGGTCGGGCCGATTAAACGCCTGGTGCTGAAGACCTCGCTGGGGTCGGCGGTACGATAATCCGCCGTCGCACGGCGTTATATATCAATCAATATGGGAGAACACATGAAGATAGTAATGATTGGCGAAGCCGCCACCCACCGCGATGAGATCGCGGACCAGCTGGATTTTAAGGCCGAGTTCGCGGCGCTCCCCCGGGAAGCCCATGAGTCCGACGCCTGGGACCGGCAGATCGACGGAGCCGACGTCCTGGTTGCCATGCGCTTTCAGCGCCGGGGCGCGCCGCCCCGATTCCGCCTGCTGCACGCGCCGGGCGCCGGCCTGGACGGCATCGACTTTGCCGCGCTGCCGCCGGGCTGTACGGTGTGCAACGTGTTTGAACATGAAATTCCCATGGCGGAATATACCCTGGCCTGCATGCTCGACCATGAGATTGGCCTCGGCGCGGCGCGGGCCAGCTTTGATAACCGGCGCTGGTCGCAAAGCTACCTTGAGCGCAAGCCGCGCGGCGAGCTCAACGGTAAGACAGTGGTGGTTATCGGCTTCGGCCGTATCGGCCAGGCGGTGGCGGCACGGGCGCGGGCCTTCGGCCTGGAGGTGGTTGCCATCTCGTCGCGCGCCATGGACGGCAAGGTGGAAGGCCCGGCGGATCGGGCATTTACCCCACGGCAGCTTAACGAGGTCCTGCCTCATGCTGATTATGTGGTGCTCTGCTGCCCGCTTAACGACGCTACCCGCGACTCGTTCGGCGCGCCTCAGTTCAGCGCCATGAGCCGGGACGCGGTGCTGATTAATATCGCCCGCGCGGCCATCGTCAATGAACAAGCGTTGTACAGCGCGCTCAGCGACCAAAGGATCGCCGGGGCTTACCTTGACGTATGGTATCGCTATCCGGCCGGCGGCGGCGAGGCGGTGCCGCCGTCGTTTTATGATTTCGCCGCGTTGCCCAACGCCTTCTGTACCCCGCATATTTCCGGCTGGACCCAGGGATTGTTCGCCCGGCGCTATGCGTTTATCGCCGGCAATATCACCCGGCAGCGCAACGGTGAGCCTTTGCTCAACGTGGTGCACGACGGCCGCCAGGCCACGTCGCGCCCTTAAATAATGGATGATGATCAAGGCATTATATGAAAATAACCAAAATAGAGACCTTCAGGTTGCATGAGCATGCCAACCTGCTGTGGGTAGAGGTGCATACCGATGAGGGCCAGGTTGGCCTGGGCGAAACCTTCAGGGGCGCTGAGGCGGTGGAGGCCTACATCCATGCCATTTGCGCGCCGATGCTGTTGGGCAAGGATCCGCTGCAAATCGAGCGACATAACAAAACGCTGCTGCGCGGCTATCTGGGGTTTAACGGGTCGGGCGTGGAAACCCGCGCCGCGTCGGCGCTGGATATTGCGTTATGGGATATTTTCGGCAAGGCGGCACAGCTGCCGTTGTACCAATTGTTGGGCGGCTTATGCCATGACCGGATGCGCGCCTACAATACCTGCGCCGGGATTAATTTCAACAGCCGGGGCGAACAGCGCCGCACCATAACCACGGGCGGGACGGCGCCGCGCACCCGCTACGACGACCAGGTGGCCTTTGTCGACTATCCGGACGAGCTGGCGCAAAGCCTGGTTGAAGAAGGGTTTTCCGCCATGAAGATCTGGCCGTTCGACAGCGTCGCGCTACAGAGCGACGGCCAGTATATCGGCGCGCGGGATATCCGCCGGGCGCTGGAGCCGTTTGATAAAATCCGTCGGGCGGTGGGCGATAATATCGAGATCATGTGCGAGTTTCATTCGTTATGGAATACGACCGCCGCGCTGGCGATTGCCCGCGAACTCGGGCAATACAATATTCTCTGGGCGGAAGATCCGATTAAAATGGATTCGCCGCAGGCGCTGGCGGACTATCGGCGCTTATCCGGCCTGCCGGTCTGCGGCAGCGAAACGCTGGCCACCCGCGGCACCTTCCGCGACCTGCTGGCCGCCGACGCGCTGGATTATGTCATGATCGACCTGTCCTGGTGCGGCGGCATCAGCGAAGCCAAGAAGATTGCCGCGCTGGCGGAGGCTTACCAAAAACCCATCGCACCCCACGATTGCACAGGCCCGGTGGTGCTGATGGCCTCGCTGCACCTGGGCCTGTCGTCGCCTAACGCCATTTTCCAGGAGGTGGTCAGAGCCTATCTGGCGGGATTTTATCCCGAATTGGTGACGGTATTGCCCGAACTGCAGCGGGGATATCTGCTGCCGCCCGCCGGCGCGGGTTTGGGAACTGAGCTGAGCGCGGGGTTAAAAGCGCGGCCGGATTGCATAACCCGCAGCTCCGGCCGGTAAGGCGCGGCGACGGGCGATGACAAGCCCGAGCCGTCAGTCGACGATAAACAGGGTGGCGCCCTGGTCGGTATAGGACCGGTGCGCTTCCGCATTATCCGCCACCTGGTAACTCATGCCCGGCGTCAGTGTAAAAACACGCCCATCCGCCAGTTCGGTATGCAGCTCGCCTGACAGGCAAAACAGAATATGCCCTTTTGAGCACCAGTGATCGGCCAGGTAGCCGGCGGTGTACTCCACCATGCGCACGCGGATGTCGCCGAAATGGCGGGTGCGCCAGGAGACCGCGCCGCGCTCGCCGGCATGTTGCGTGGGTTCAATGCGCGACCAATCGGTAGTGCCGAAGGGGATATCCTGTAAGTGCATGGTAGTCATGTTCCGGGCCGGACAAGAAGTCCCTCAGGCTACCAGAGCTTCGATATAGGCGCCAAGGGCTTTATCCCGGCAGTTGGCAAAGAAATATTCCTTGAATTTCTCACCGGCGACGGCGCCTTTAAGCAGATCCTGATCGAGATCGGCCAGGATGGACAACAAATCGCGATAGCTCACCGCTTTTACCGCATCAAGGATCTTTTTATTGCGCTGCTCAGGCACCACGCGCTCTTTCGGATACCCCTGGCCGCCGGCGGTTTCGAACAGTTTCTCGAAAATATACTGCAGGTTGAGCTCCGCACCCCAGCCAAAACCTTTGGCGAACGGCAGGGAGATGGCGTTGCCGTCGTTAATCTGCGCAAACATATAGCCGTCGGCAGGATCGATGGCCAGGCCGCAAATCACGCCCGGGAAAGAGTTGCAGGCAAGCATGGCGCCGGCGCCGGTGCCGCAGCCGGTCACCACGTAGTCGGCCGCGCCGGAATTCAGCAATATCGCCGCCAGGATGCCGTTTTGCACGTAGGTCAGCGTGGCCTTGTCCTCGGCAGAATACATGCCGTAGTTAAACACCTGATGGCCCAACGGCTCGACGACCTTGGCCAGGGTGGCGGCGATCAGCTCGTTTTTGGCGGCCTGGCTGTTTTCATTGATCAGTGCAATTTTCATAAAGGCGTTACCCATTGTAGATGAGAATGATGTGCTGTCATGATAAAGAAACCAGCATCACTATTCAATAAAATGAAATGCTGTTTTACTTTCAATTATGCCACCCCGCCGCCGGCAAAAACCTCGGCGGCGTCACGTTAACCACGAAATTCAGACGACCATGGCCGCTGATGGCGCCAATTTCCGCCTATTGATAATAGGTGCATTCATAATTAAATTATAATTTAATTAATTTCAATAAATGCAATAGTAGCGTGATCGGCTATACTTTTTTGCAACCTTTTTTCGCTCTTATCTCCTGCTAGTGGTATTACTTCTTAAGCGCCCTCTGGCTTTAAGAATTATTTTAATAACTTTCCCATTCCATTAAATGACATGTATCAATGAATTATCAGGGTGTTACCAAGTGAACTGTCTTTGTTTATAAGTCATATGTAACCAGGATGCTATATTACAAGGAAAATTTATGTTTAGATATATAGATTGTGGACTATCAAATATCTGGCTAACTAACGGTTATAAGCATCATAATACTGGCAATAGAAAATTTACCGACATAAAAGATATTGTGGGATTGCATCGATTGATCGCCCAGCAATTAATCAACCGCCACAGTCCGCTTATCTCGTCGGAAATGCGTTTCCTGCGTCATGAATTGAATCTTTCCCGCCGCACGCTCGGCATTAAGCTGGGGGTGGAAATGGCATTCATCGCCCATTGGGAACGCAGCGGTCGACGGCTGCCCCACGTCGCCGACATCAGCCTGAGAATATTATATGCCACGACCCGGATAACGGATCGTGAAACCCATATCTCGATCCATCTTCTCGCCGACGCCGACTACCCTCCCTCGTCCGAGGCCATGATCTTCATCTGGTCCGACGGCGGATACTGGTTATCCTCAGCCGATCCGACGCCGGCCGGCGACTGAATCACCCGTGCCGCCGCCCTGGCCGCGAGCCGTCATCACCGTACCCGCGATAGCGCCCGCCGATCGGGTTCCACCCGCCCTGCCGGGGGGGATAAACCTGGACACGGGTCATGGCATCGTCCGGGGTGGCCCGCGCGTCGGCGAGATTGTGACGAGGCGCATATTTTGCCCCACATTTTACGCCCGCGATCGCCTTTCGCTACTGCCCGCGAGTGACATCCGTCACGATCCTTTCGATGACTTCATGAACCTCATCACACTTTAGACGCTTATGCCGCCGACGGGGGCGGCAGGGGCCAGATGCCAGTGGGCTTTATCCCGCCCGGCGTTTAGCATCGTGACGTCCGCAGCACGCGGGCATCAGCGTAAACGGCACTGTTGCGCCAGGGCGTGCAGCCGGGCCGGATTCATCATCATGCGGAGGTACAGGGGATGGTCATCGGCGCTATCGTCAAGCCAGCGGTCTATCTTGTCCGCGCATTGCCCCGCGGCGGCGATGGCGGTAGCCAGCTCCGCGCGCAGCGATGGGCTGTCGCCATATTTGTCGATAAAGCCATGCAGCTCGAGCAGTTGCCGGACGTGGCCGAACATGCGGGAATACCACTCCGCCCGTTCCCAGGCGGCCGCCAGGTTAGCGCCCATGCCCGCGGGCAGGGCTCCGCCGTGCTCAAGCTGTTGCGCCATATGCCGCAGGTGACGGGCCAAAAACTCCACCTGCTGCCGCTCAAGGCGGATAAGCTCCCGCTGCGCCAGCCCCGTGTCCCGGTCGTCGGCCGGAAACAGCGGCTGGAAAGACGCCCGCCAGTGGGCCCCGTCGGCGCCCGAATTGAGCAAACGCCACGCGTCGTTAATGTCCTGCGGGATCTGGCTGTGGCAATGCATTACCCGCCCCAGCAGATAGGGGGCCTTGCACATCCAGTCATAGCTGGTAAAAAACAGCTGGCGCAGCATTTGGCGCTGGCGGCCGTCCACCGGGCGGGCGCCTTTGGCCTCGAGCCAATCATCAAGCAGCGTGACGGCCGCCGCCGGCTGCGCGTCATTTACCATGCGCGCCAGGCCATAAAGATTGCTTTCATTGACCGAATCCAGCAGCGGGCCGTTGTTAATCCATTCCCAGCTGATGCGCACGCTGATCGCTTCCAGCCGCTCGCCTATCACCGTTTGCACCCAGCCCAGGCGGCCCTGTATTTCATCAATCAACAGGCAGGGCAACAGGGTCCAGCCGTAATCAATGCCCCACAAATCGATATCAATCCACATCCGGCGCCGGTCAAAAGCGCCGATCGCCGGGTTATTGGCAAAACCGGGACGATAGTCCACCGCCGTGGCCTTCAGCGAGGCGCGCACATCCCCCGGCAACCGGGCCAGCGTCTGGTGCAACTGCCGGCGGGGCCAGCTGTCGTCGGTATAATCGCGCAGCGCCAGCTTTTTATTTTGCCGCCGCAGCTGGCGATAGAGCGACAGCAGCGGCGCGTGCCACTGCGTTTCATTAAACGCCGGGGTCTGGAGGCTGAGAATGATGCCGTCAATCAAGGGCAGTTGCGCAAGCGACGCGCTGACCACGTCGGTATAAAAATAATACAGGAATTTTTCACCCCGGCCCGCATCGTCCGCCAGGGACAACTCGGGAAATTTGTGCTCGATGCGGCCGTCTTGTGGAAAGGCTTCACCCTGCAGCCAGACCGTCAGCCGCCGCGCCCGGCACCAGGCGCTCAGGCGCTGCAGGTAAAGCAGCGCGCCTTCCCATTCATGCTGCAGGTTGGCCTTATCCGCGCCCTGGTAATGGGGAGAGGGTTGGGCAAGCAGCGCCAGGATATTTTGTTGATGAATCACCAGGCCGGTGAACCGATATTTTTCCATGACCGCCGCCATTTCCAGGAAATGCGACCAGTGCCAGATAAGCGGGGAGTTAACTTCCAGCAAACATTGCGGCACGGTATTTTCCCTGAAAAGTCGGCTGAGAGGCGAATATAGGTTCCCCGGGTATAAAGCATCCGCTTTAGCCTGTCAATAAGGCGGCCTCGCTTGCTGATGAAATGAGGGTGATCAAATTGACCCTGATGAAATCGGGATTAAATAATCTACAGTGATGATAACGGGAGAATAATAAGATGAAAAAATATGCGTTGGTCGGCACCGGCGGGCGGGCCGGGCTTTATTTACAGGCGATCGCCGGGGAATACCGCAACCGGGGAAAGTTTGTCGCCTTTTGCGATACCAACCGGACGCGGATGGAATACGCCAACCGGTTAATCGGCGCCGAGGGCCATAACAGCGTGCCGATGTACGCCGCAACCGAGTTTGACCGCATGATGACCGAAACACTGCCGGATATCGTCATCGTCACCTCTATCGATCGCACCCATCATCACTATATCGTGCGCGCGATGGAATGGGGCTGCGACGTTATCAGCGAAAAGCCGATGACCATCGACGAGGAGAAATGCCAGGCGATTATCGACGCCATCGGCCGCACCGGCAAAAACCTGCGGGTGGCTTTTAACTACCGTTATGCCCCGCACCATAGCAAGATCCGCGAACTGCTTGCCGCCAGGGTCATCGGCGACGTGTTTTCAGTACATTTCGAATGGCTGCTCAATACCGAACATGGCGCCGATTATTTCCGCCGCTGGCACCGCGATAAACGTAACAGCGGCGGTTTGCTGGTGCACAAATCCACCCATCATTTCGATCTGGTCAATTTCTGGCTCAACAGCGAGCCGGAAACGGTATATGCCCAGGGAGACCTGCGCTTCTACGGCAAGGCCAACGCCGAAAGCCGGGGCGTAACGCAGTTTTATTCCCGCGCGTCCGGCAGCCGGGCGGCGGCCGGCGATCCCTTCGCGTTGCATATGGATCAAAGCGAACCGCTGCGGGAACTCTACCTGAACGCCGAACATGAGGACGGTTATTACCGCGACAAAAGCGTCTTCGACGACGGCATCAGCATCGAGGACGTGATGGGGGTGATGGTGCGCTATAAAAACAAGGCCATCATGACCTACTCCCTTAACGCCTACCTGCCGTGGGAAGGCGTTAACGTGGTGTTCAACGGCAGCCAGGGCCGTCTGGAAATGAAGCTGGTGGAAACTTCGTATGTCAACGGCGGCGGCAAAAAAGAGCTGGAAGGCGTAATTGAGAGCTGCTCCATCCGGGTATTCCCCATGTTCGCCGCCCCCTACGGGGTGCCGGTGGATTTCCTGGCCGGCGGCCATGGCGGCGGCGATCGGGTGATGCTGGCGGATTTATTCGGCACGCCGGCGCCGGACCCGTTAAAACGCGCCGCCACCTACCGCGACGGGGCAATGTCAATCCTGACCGGCATTGCCGCCAACCGCTCGCTGCGCACCGAACTGCCGGTGCATATCCGCGACCTGGCGGTAAAACTCTAGCCGGCCGCCGGCATTAAGGCACCCGGCCATAACCGCGCGCGGCCATCTTCCCGGGCGCGGTTATGGCCATCGGGCGCCGGCATGGCACATCGCAACCGGCGCATTTACCGTTGCGGCAATAAAACCGTCATATTCCCTCTTTATACTCCAGCGAAGATTAAGTCCCAAAGAGGATAACAATATGTACGCCCGCCTGTCCTTAGCGCAGGGGCGAACGTCCGGTCGAAGGTCAGCGCCGGGGGTTGTGCCCTGCGCCCTATTTTCCCCCAGGCATTATGCCCGTAATAGCCCCGCCGCACGCCGATTCGTGCCGGTCGTTCGCCTGTTTTATCGCGCCGGAGTTCCAGCGGGGGTCCATGATGCAAAACATAGCCGATAGCACCGATACGCCCATCGTGATCTGCGGACTGAGCCAGGAGTTTACCGGCCGGCGCGTGTTGCAGGACATCCACCTGCGGGTGCCCGCCGGCACCACACTGGCCCTGCTCGGTCCGTCCGGCTGCGGTAAAAGCACCCTGCTGAAATTATTGGCCGGGCTGCTGCAACCTTCCAGCGGCGAGATCCGTTTCGGCGAACGCCTGATCGCCAGCCGGGAGGTCTGTATTCTGCCCGAGCAACGCGATATCGGCATGGTGTTCCAGGACTACGCCCTCTGGCCCCATATGAGCGTGGCGCAAAATGTCGATTTCCCGCTGCGCATGCGCCGGGTGGCGCGCGCCGAACGGGCACTACGCGTCGCCACCGCGCTCGAGCGAGTCGGCCTGGCCGCCTTCGCCGGCCGTAAACCCTCGGAGCTGTCCGGCGGCCAGCAGCAACGGGTGGCGCTGGCCAGGGCTATCGTGGCCGAACCCAGGGTACTGCTGTTTGATGAGCCGCTGTCCAATCTCGACAGCGAACTGCGCGAATCGTTATGCCGGGAAATGGCCCGACTGCTCCGGCAGTTGGGCATTACCGCCGTTTACGTCACCCACGATCGCAGCGAAGCGCACCAGCTTGCCCACCACATTGCGCATATGGCGCAGGGGCGCATCGTCGATCACCACGCCGTTTGAACCGGGGAAAACCTATGCAACAGATTACCGCCCATTTATTAAGCCGTCTCAGGACAGGAGCCTTAACCACGATGATTGTCGCCACCACCCTTATGGCCGCCGATGCGCAGGCGCTAACCTTATATACCGCCGGCCCCGGCTCCCTGGCGAAAAAGCTGGCGGCCGGGTTCCAGCAGCAGTCGGGGATTAACGTTGATATTTTTCAGGCCACCACCGGTAAGGTCATGGCGCGCCTCGAGGCCGAACAGGCCAATCCACGCGCCGATATCCTGGTTTCCGCATCATGGGACACCGCTGAAGAACTGCAACAACGGGGCTGGCTGCTGGCTTACGACAGCCCGAACGCCACGCAGGTTCCGGCGCAGTTCAAAACCGACTACTACGTGGCGCAGGGCATTTCGGCGCTGGGTATCGTATGGAACAGCGCCAGCGGCACGCCGGAGCCGCATGACTGGCAGGATTTGGCGCAGCCGGCGTTCAAAGACCGGGTGACCACGCCCGACCCGGCGCTGTCGGGCGCATCCCTCGATTTGCTGATGGGGTTGCAAAACGCCTTGGGTGAGAAAGCCTGGGCGCTGTTCGGCCGGTTGAAGGATAACGGGATGATTATCGCCGGGCCCAATGCCCAGGCGCTGACGCCGGTATTGCAGGGCGCCAGGGCGGCGGTGTTCGGCGCGGTGGACTACGTCGCCTACGGCAGCGCGCAGGACGGCGAGTCGGTGAAAGTGATTTTCCCGTCCAGCGGCACGGTTATCGCCCCGCGGCCGATGATGATCCTGAAAAGCAGCGCCCAGCCCGAACAGGCCAAGGCCTTTATCGACTATGCGCTTTCACCCGCCGGACAACAACTGGTGGCCGAAGCGTGGCTGATGCCCGCGCGCAGCGATATCAGCGCCAAACGTCCCTTGTTCAGCGACCTGCGGCTGCTGCCGGCCCAGGGTGCCCAATCCGCCACGCGGGAGACGGCGCTCGACCGGTTCGCCAAACTGTTCGGCCAACGTTGAAACCGTCGCAAACCAGCCGCGGCGACGCCGGGATCGCCATGCGCCCGCAACGCTTCTCCGTGGCTCGTGAAGCGAAACATATTGCCTACACCCTGAGAAGCGCGTTATGCGAAATATAGTGCTGCCGTTGCTGACCCTGGCGGCGCTGCTGGTCCTGGTCGCGCTGCCGGCGCTGTTTGTACTGCTGCAGGCCGTTTTTCCCCAGTTGGCCTCGGGTTCGCTGGCGGGCGCGTTTGGCGCGGTCCCGGCCCTGGCGCGCGATCCCCAGGTGCCGGTGTTGCTCGGCGGCACGCTCAAAACCGGCCTGGGCGTGGCCTTCGCCTGCGCCCTGATCGGCATTCCCCTGGGCGCGCTGCGCGGATTATTTGCCGTGCCGCTGGCGCGCTGCTGGGATGTGCTGATCCTGGTTCCCTTCCTGACTCCGCCTTATATCGCCGGATTGTCCTGGATGCTGGCGTTGCAGCAACACGGCTATCTTGAGCAACTCACCGGCCTGCGGTTGGATCGGGTCCTGTTCAGCCGTACCGGCATGGTCCTGGTCATGAGCCTGAATATTTTCCCGGTGGTCTATTTTGCGGTGTCACGCGCCATGGAGACCGGCGGACATCGGCTGGCGGAAGTGGCGCGGGTCCACGGCGCCGGACCGTGGCGGGCATTTCGCCTAATCACCCTGCCGCTGGCGCTACCGGCTGTTTTTGCCGGCCTGCTGCTGGCGTTTACCCTGGCGATTGAAGAATACGGCGTACCCGCCGCCCTGGGAATGCGCGCCGGGGCGCCGGTATTGACCGTCGCCATTGAACAGCGCCTGGCGGACTGGCCTATCGATTTAACCTCGGCGTCGTTGCTCTCTTTATTGCTGGTGGCGCTGGCGCTGACGGCTTACGGCATCCAGCGCGCTTTGTCCGGCGGCCTGGACGTGGCCACCACCGGCGGTAAACCGGCGGCGATTGCCTCCCGGCCTCTCGGCGTATGGCGCTGGCCGGTGCTGCTATTGTTCGGCCTGGTAACCGGGCTGGCGGTGACCGCGCCGGTGGCAGCCATGCTGGCCACCGCCTTCTCCGGCACGGTTTCGGGCGGATTGACGGCGGCCAACCTGACGTTACGCCATTTCGTCAACCTGTTTGCCCGGCACAGCGAGGCGACCGACGCGTTGGGCACCAGCCTGGGCCTGGCCTTCGGTACCGCGTTGCTGACCGGCGCGGTGGGATTTATGGTTGCCTGGCTGACGTTAAACGCCAGGATGCGCGCCAAGGCATTTATCGACGCGCTGTCGCTGCTGCCGGCCGCGCTGCCGGGCGTGGTGGTCGGCGTCGGCCTGATCCTGGCCTGGAACCGGCGTTTCTGGCCGGTGACGCCCTATGACAGCTGGGTAATCCTACTATTGGCCTACAGTTGCCTGCTGCTGCCCTACCCGGTGCGCTATGCCGGAGCCGCGCTGCGCCAGCTGGGCGCGAACCTGGAGCCTGCGGCCCGGGTGCATGGCGCCACCGCCGGGCGGGCGCTGCGTTATATCGTACTGCCGCTGGTATTCCCGGCGCTGCTGGCCTCGATGCTAATGGTGTTCGCCATCGCCTCAAGGGAACTGGTCACCTCGCTGCTGCTGTCGCCGCCCGGGGTACAGACGGTCTCGGTATTTATCTGGCGCCAGTTCGAACAAGGCTCGGTGGGCGACGGCATGGCGATGGCCAGCATCGCCATGTTCTCGAGTATCCTGGTGATGCTGGCGGCGCTGGGATTGTTGCAGCGCCGGCGCCGCTAAGCCGGCGCGGGCAAAACAGGGATAAGGGTATCAGCCGCGGGGATTATTTTTCCTGGCTGTCGCCAAGGCCGAAACGTTCCGACAGCTCACGGCGCAGGTTATCGGACTGACGGCCGAAAATCGCCTGGACCTCCTGGCCGATAACCACGACGCCGAGCGCGCCCAGATGCTGGATCTGGCCGGTATTCACCTTACCCAAATCCTTGACCTTGACCCGCAGCCGGGTGATGCAGGCATCGACATCGACGATATTACCCTGCTCGCCCAGGGCGGTAATCAAAGAGGCAATATCCGGATCGCGCGGGGCAAGGTTATTCTGGTGCGTTAATTTTTCTTTAAAGAAACGCATAAACTCTTTGATATTGACCATTCTGGTATCCTTATGAAAACTATCGACAGGCGCACGGCGGACTGGTGCGCGCCCCCCGCCGGCATGCGGGCGGGAAACGCATTCGGCACCGACAATATCCTACCGCGATGCCCGGTTGCCGGAAAGCGTGATTAATGTCCCGATCCCCGATTGTGGCCACCGGCGTGGAAAAATGTGATCCAGGCACATTTTCCGACACGCCGTTGCGCGTCGCCCATGGCGCATTATCTTCGGCCAATGGCATTTTTACGCCTATACTTTTCAGGACGTGAAACGTGAGGATAGCGCGGTTATCTTCTTATAATTATCGGCTCTCGAGGTAACGGCGATGGATAACAAGCAAATACCCGACGACTATCGCAACAGGCATTACCCGGTAAAGGAAAATATGCGTTTTCAGCTTTTTGCCTGGAAAATGCAGAAAGTTGGCTTTTTGCTGCTGTTTCTCTTTATTGCCGCAGCCTGCCTGGGACTGTTTTCCCAGGGCGTGCTCAGCAATGCGTCCACTCAATCGGCCAGCGGAAACATGCGGCTCGAATATGACCGTTTTGCCCGCAACAGCACGGATACCAATTTTATTATCCGGGTAAAAATCAACAAGGAGAACCAGCTAACGACGGTTTTTCGCGGCGATCTCCTGGATAATTACGATATCGAATTTATCCAGCCCCTGCCGGACACCTCATTTATCAGTGATAAGGCCCTGACATTAACCCAACCCATCAGCAAAAAGGATACCTGGTACAGTATTTATATGACACTGAAGCCCAATAAAATGGGATATTTCACTAATACCATAACGCTTTCCGATAATGAAAAAATAACGTTTAACCAATTAGTTTATCCCTAGGGAGAACAGCATGGACATGGTATTAAGAGCGGCATTTATCTACCTGATCCTTATCGTCGTATTTCGCATCTCAGGCAGGCGCACGTTGCTTGAGATGAACAGTTTTGATTTTATCTTATTGCTGATCATCAGTGAAGCCTGCCAACAGGCGATCCTGGGCGAAGATTTTTCAGCGATCGGCGCCACGATTTCCATCGTTACCCTGATAGGCCTCGATTTAGTTCTTTCCTGGCTCAAGGATAAATATCATATTGTCTGGCTGGCGGCCGACGGCCCGCCGCTGCTGCTGGTGGACGACGGCAAGGTGCTTGAAATGCGGCTTAAGCGGGTCAAGATCTCCCATGACGACCTGCTGACCAGCGCGCGCAAGTCCGACGGCATCCTGGACTTAGACCATATCCGCTATGCCATCCTGGAGCAAAATGGCAAAATCACCATTATTCCCAAAAAAGATCAATGAGCCAAACCGCTCGCCGGAAGACGCCCCTAATTCCGGCGAATTCCCCCCTCGCCCTGCCCTCTTGCCCGCAGTCGTTCCCGACCTCTATTTTTCGTCAATTAGCACTATTTTTATACTTTTATAATATTTTAATTAAACACAATTAACTACTAATTAAAAATAATCGATAAATAATTTTTATTATAGCGTATTGACAGCAGGTGAATATGTATTGTTATATGAGTTTTTCTTGATCCATAAAATAAAAGCAATACAGTTGATATTTTTATTAACCTCAAAATACGTTAGGTATCATTTTGACCAGAACATAATATTATTAATCGCCGGAGGATATATTATATGTTTAAAAACACCTTTACACATTCAATATTAAGGGATTATAAAAGCAAACCATTTAAATGGTTTGTTATCTATTTAATTAAGTTTTTATTTTGGATGGGCTGGATGGCAATATGCATATACGGCATTCTGGCGCTTGAGCACTGGTTGCCCAGGCTTTTCCCCCAAGGGCTGCTGGGGCTGGCCTTTGCCCATGGCGTCGAGCTGCAGCACCAGGCGCTGCACCATACCGGCTTTCGTTCCAGGCGAGCCAATCATTACGCCGGCTTCCTGCTCGGGCTGCCGATGCTGGTCTCCTATTCCGCCTACCGGGACAGCCATCTGTTCCACCACCAGGCGCTTGGCAGGCCTGATGACGAGGAATTTTTCAAGCATGACAAGACCTCCGGGTCACCGCTTCGGCATAAGGTCAAACACATTTTTATGCTGCCTCACTTTTATTGTCAATTACTCAAATTCACGGATGCGTGCAAAGGGCGCGCGTTCCCGCTGAAAATTGCGGCCGGCGATGCGGCCATGATACGCAAAGAATATCTTCTGATGGGCGGCGTATTTTTTACCGCCGCGCTCGGCAGCCTGGCGGCCGGCAGCGATATTTTTATCCAGTGCTGGCTGGTGCCGCTGTTTTTTGTCGCCGCGCCCGTCCACAGCCTGATTGAATTTCCCGAACACTATGGCTGCGACAGATTCGGCGCCAGGGTGTTTGACAATACCCGTACCATCCATACCCATCCGATAATAAGCTGGTTTACCAATGGCAATAATTATCATGTGGAACACCATGCCCTGCCTTCTTTGCCCATGGAGCAACTGGCCTGGGTGCATCATCAAATGAAGGGGGAAATGCGCTATTACTGCCACTCCTACGCGGCTTTTTACCGGCAGGTTATCAGCCAGGCCTGGACCCGCCGCCGCCATGCCAAAACCAATTCCCATCAGGAGAAATAGGCCGATAATGCTGTCCTGGGTCAACATGCCGCAGGCGGGTAATGGCCATCCGCAATTCAGCCCTGTCGTAAATAAATAGGAATTTATATTGATAAATAAATTGAACCATACTCATATGTTTTGAGACTGGTTAATATATTCCTGTGATGAAGACTCGTTTCTATAACTAAAAAAACATGCTAAGCTATCTGGAAATTAACATAGCTTGTCATTTGTTTTTGCGGCATTTTCAATGAATATTGCCACGGTGCGTTTATCAGGCCGGGTTAATATATCAGGATAAAGTTAATTAACCCGCTCACTAACAATTAATCAGCTCACAGATAAAGAAAAAATGGCCAACATACCTGTCAAGGAAATAACGCCTGCGAGCGACTGGCAAACACAATTGTCCGAGGCCATTTCAGATCCTGATGAATTATTATCATTGCTGGGACTTAGCGACCATCCCCGCCTGCGGCAGGGCAAGCAGGCGCGCCGCCTGTTCCCGCTGCGGGTCCCGCGCGGCTTTGTTAAGCGTATGGAGGCAGGCAACGAAAATGACCCGCTGCTGCGGCAGGTGATCACCGCGGCGGAGGAGTTTATCGAAACGCCGGGCTTTACCACCGATCCGCTTGAGGAACATAACGGCGTGCTGCCGGGCCTGCTGCATAAATATCACAACCGGGCATTGTTAGTGGTGAAAGGAGGATGCGCCATCCATTGCCGCTACTGTTTTCGCCGCCATTTTCCCTACTCTGAAAACAACGGCAACAAGGTCAACTGGCGTAATGCCATCGCCTATATCCGCGCTAACCCGCAAATCGATGAAATCATTTTCTCCGGCGGCGATCCGCTGATGGCCAAGGATCACGAACTGGCCTGGCTGGCCGACGAGCTGCAATCGATACCGCATATCAAACGTTTACGCATCCACAGCAGGCTGGCCGTGGTGATACCGGCGCGCATTACCGCGCGGTTGTGCCGGATGCTCGCCGCCACCCGGCTGCAGGCGGTTATGGTCACGCATATCAACCACGCCAATGAAATCGACGCGGAGGTGGCCGGCGCCATGGCGCGGCTGCGCGATGCCGGGGTAACGCTGCTTAACCAGAGCGTGCTGCTGCGGGGCGTCAATGACAATGCCAGTGTCCTGGCGGCGCTAAGCGACCGGCTGTTTAACGTCGGCATCCTGCCATACTATCTTTTTGCCCTGGATAAGGTGAAGGGCGCGGCCCATTTTATGCTGGACGACGACGAGGCCAGGGGCATCGTCGGCGAGCTGTTCACCAAGGTTTCCGGCTACCTGGTGCCCCGGTTGACGCGCGAAATCGGCGGCGAGCCGAGTAAAACGCCGCTGGAGATGCCGCTAGCCTCCTGAACGGGCGCGCTTGATACCCAGGCCTTGGCTAGCCGGGGTTGCCCGCCCCGGTATTCGAGTTGCTGTCGAATGCCGCGCGCGCGCGCTCCACTTCGGGCAGGTAATCGACGGTCCAACCGTACAGCGCCTGAAAAGGTTGCTTCAGGGTGTGCCCAAGGGGAGTAATCCGATATTCCACCGCGATGGGCGAGGCGGTGATGACGCGCCGCGCCACGATGCCGTTGCGTTCCAGGCGCCGTAAACTCTGCGTCAGCGCCTTTTGGGTAATGCCGTCAAGGCGGCGCTTGATGACGTTAAAACGCAATGGCTCCGCGCAGAGGGCGGCAAGGATCAGCACCGACCACTTATCCGCTATCTGATCGAGCAACAGGCGGCTCGGGCAATCCGCCGCGCTAAAAACAGGATAATGACCGTCCGGCGCGGCGGTTCCTCCGGGGCAGCCCATGAAGTCTTGCGCCTCCGGCATGGCGGTGTCCACCGTAAGGTCCGCGGGACGCGGATCATCGGACATGGCGATTTGCGCCGCGCTGCCCCCGGCGTGTTGGTCTCCCGGCATGGCGGTTTCCTCTTGGTTACCTGGTAGCGTTAAAGTGCCTGATTGACTCTCGGTATACATAATATACCATCAAATCCTTATCGTTAACCTGAGATTCAATCTATGAATGCACCAAGCATCGACATCCTGTTCCAGCCTTTCCGGATAAAAACCCTGTCATTAAAAAACCGCATCGTCATGGCCCCCATGACCCGCTCTTTCTCGCCGGAAGGCGTGCCGGGAAAAAATGTTGCCGCCTATTACCGCCGACGCGCCGAGGCAGACGTGGGGCTGATCCTTTCCGAGGGTACGGTGATCGACCGTCCGGCGGCCCGAAATGATCCGAACGTGCCGTTCTTCCACGGCAAAGAGGCGCTGGCGGGCTGGCGGCGGGTAATCGATGAAGTCCATGCCGCCGGCGGTAAAATGGGGCCGCAGCTCTGGCATGTGGGGGCGGTAGCCAGCTTCCAGACCGAATGGGTGCCTGATGTACCGGTGGAAAGTCCCTCGGGGCTGGCCGCGCCGGGCGTGCCCCGGGGTGAAATCATGAGCGACGAGGCCATAGCCGACACAGTGGCCGCCTATGGCCGCGCGGCGGCCGATGCCAAGCGGTTGGGCTTCGATACCTTTGAAATCCATGGCGCCCATGGCTATCTGATAGATCAGTTCTTCTGGTCCGGCACCAACCTGCGTAAGGATCGTTTCGGCGGCGCCACGATCAAAGAACGCGCCCGTTTTGCCGCCGGGGTATTAAAGGAAATGCGCGCGGCGGTCGGGCCGGAGTATCCGATCATCCTGCGGGTAAGCCAGTGGAAGCAGCAGGAATACACCGCCAGGCTGGCGGAAACCCCGGACGCCATGGCCGACTGGCTGGCGCCGCTGGTGGACGCGGGCGCGGATGTGCTGCATTGCTCGCAGCGGCGCTTCTGGGAGCCGGAGTTTCCGGAACAGGACGGGGAAAACGGGCTAAACTTCGCCGGCTGGGCCAAGAAATTGACCGGTGCGGCCACCATTAGCGTCGGTTCCGTCGGCTTGTCGGGAGATTTTATCGATAGCTTTGGCGGGGAAAGTTCAAGTCCCGTCGGACTGGATAATCTGATCCGGCGGCTGGAACGCAACGAGTTTGATCTTATCGCCGTCGGCAGGGCGCTGATAAGCGACCCGCGCTGGGTGGCCAAGATACGCGCCGGCGACACCGGGAACATGGCTGATTTCAGCCCTGCGGCATTAGGCGAATTATTCTAGCCGGAAGGCCATGCCTTTTTACCGACGCCTCTGTACCCCCCAGCTTCGCGCCGGGGGGAATTAATTTATTTTATCCCGCCGCTCCCACGCGCGCAAAACCGCTAGAACATATTATCATTTTTATCCACGGTAGTTATTCTGTTAAATGCCACTATTTTTTATTGCCCGCCAGGATATATATTACAAAAGCCTCCTCGCTAACTAATTGAAACCAATCATAACAGGAAATCTGTTCAACAATATTGACCTAACCAGGGCGCGCAGTTTGTTTTATTGGCCACGGTAGACTAGAGTTATTATTATCAGTTGACTAGCTATTAGCCACTGTTTACAAATTATAATCTCACAACTTTTTATGGTGATCCCGATGAATATCAAGACCCTTGAAGACCTGTTTATCCATGCCCTTTCGGATGTCTACAGCGCCGAGAAACAAATCACCCGCGCCTTGCCGAAAATGGCCAGGGCCGCGACCGATCCCCAGCTGATTGACGGTTTCAAACTGCATTTGGAACAGACCCATGGACAAATCGAGCGTATTGATAAATTGGTGGAAGTAACGCCCAATGTCAAGATTAAGCGCATGAAATGTCTGGCAATGGAAGGGTTGGCGGAAGAAGGCCAGGAAATTATCGATGAGGTGGAAAAAGGCCCGGTTCGTGATGCCGGCCTGATCGCCGCGGCCCAAAAAGTAGAACATTATGAAATTGCCACTTATGGCACATTGGCTACCCTTGCCGGGCTGCTGGGCTACGCCGAGGCAAAAACCCTGCTGGCCGAAACGCTGCAGGAAGAAAAAGATACCGACATCAAATTATCCAAGCTGGCCAGTATTAAAGTCAACGCCGACGCCGGTAAAAAATAATTATTACCATCATGTTCACGACTTAAGCGCACTATAAAATCTATAAAGTTATTCCCGTACTTCTAGGCGCCACGCTATTTTTTAATTTATATTTATCGCACAAAAATCCCGGCTTTTAGTTGCCGGGTTTTTGCGTTTTATCGCATTATTTCAGCGGTATTTTATAACGACGGCAGCTGCGATATATTTCTGACAATATAAGGAAGCGGGCATACTTACGCCGGGTTAGGTAAATACAAGAATTAAGCAATTTTCTGGTTAACAATATCGGGCCAGGCTTATAGCCGGGCGTGCGATAGCTCACTTCCTGGGCTAATGGACTATTTTTTAGCTTCCGTGTGCGGCGCCTGCGAACGTGCCAGGAACTGCCGGGTGGTTTCCGGCAGGTGCTCCAGCAGCCAGGCGGCCATCGCTTTCTCCTGCGCCAGGATCTGCTCGAAAATACGCTCCCCCTCGACATCCCCGACCGCCTGCGCCGCGGCGATAAGCGCGGTATAGGAGGCGATTTCAAAATTTTCGAAAGTATAGCCGCTGATGCCGCCTTTGATCACTTCGTCGCTGGCAAACATGCCGCCCATCGCCTGCCCCATGGCGGCCACTTTCCCCGCCATATCCTTAAACGTGGAGCTGGATGAATCATAACGTTTGATTACGCTTTCCACTAAGCGCTGCTGCTCGATGGTTTCATCGATATGCAGTTTGATCCGGGCCTTCAGCGCCGGGTAGTGTTCCAGACGTCCCGCCATGCCTTTCAGCATGCTCTCCGCCTGCTCTTCCATGGCGTGCGCGTCACGCAGCCAGTCCAGGTAATTGTCATGTAAATCAGCCATAATTCACCTCTCAAACAGTGACGACCTATTAGAAAAAAATACAAATATTTATTATCGAATTACTTATTCAGTTTAGCTCCACTAATCAAACGCGCCAGTAGTCTGTTCATAAATAGAGCGGAAGACACGGAAAACAGCGCGGCGCCGTGCGCCATTCCCGACCGGCGTGGCTCCGGCATCTCGCCTGACTCACCGGCATGCACAATTTTGGCGAGCCGCCCTGCCCCGTTAGTGCCCCAAACCCCCCCAACCCAGGCCCTGGCGGACTAAAAAACCAGCAATTCGCCCCCTAATGCCGCGCAGGCGCCCGTTTTTAGTGCGGAAAACGCGCCGGCACGGCGGCAAAGAAGCCGGTAAGTGCGGCCGGCCCGTTATGCCGCAGCTGGCACGGGGATTGCTTGGGCCATTCAGTCCGCCGGTCATTGTTAATACTCATAAATTCAGGAGTGAATTGTATGCAACGACGTAAGTTACTAAAAGCCTTCGCCCTTTCCGCCACGTTTATCGGCATGGGAATCAGCTGGGGCGCGCTGGCTGCCGATACCATCAAGGTCGGCGTGATGCATTCCTTATCCGGCACCATGGCTATCTCGGAAACCCCGTTAAAAGACGTGGCCCTGATGACCATCGACGAAATCAATGCCCAGGGCGGCGTGCTGGGCAAAAAGCTGGAACCCGTGGTGGTGGATCCGGCGTCGAACTGGCCGTTGTTCGCGGAAAAAGCCCGGCAATTGTTAACCCAGGACAAGGTGGCGGTGGTGTTCGGCTGCTGGACGTCGGTATCGCGCAAATCGGTGCTGCCGGTCTTTGAAGAGTTGAACGGCCTGCTGTTTTACCCGGTGCAGTATGAAGGCGAAGAAATGTCGCCCAACGTCTTTTATACCGGCGCGGCCCCTAACCAGCAGGCCATCCCGGCGGTGGAATACCTGATGAGCGAAGACGGCGGCGGCGCCAGGCGTTTCTTCCTGCTCGGCACCGACTATGTTTATCCGCGCACCACCAATAAGATCCTGCGGGCCTTCCTGCATTCAAAAGGCGTGGCGGACAAGGATATCGAAGAAGTCTACACCCCGTTCGGTTATAGCGATTACCAGACCATCGTCGCCAATATCAAGAAATTCTCCGCCGGCGGCAAAACCGCGGTGATCTCCACCATCAACGGCGACTCCAACGTGCCTTTCTATAAAGAGCTGGCCAATCAGGGCATCAAGGCGACCGATGTGCCGGTTATTGCCTTCTCGGTAGGCGAGGAAGAGCTGCGCGGCATCGATACCAAGCCGCTGGTCGGCAACCTGGCGGCCTGGAACTATTTCCAATCGGTGGACAATCCGGCCAATAAGAAATTTGTCGCCCAGTGGAAAACCTATGCCAAGTCGCACAATCTGCCCAACGCCGATACCGTGGTCACCAACGATCCGATGGAAGCCACCTATGTCGGCATCCATATGTGGGCGCAGGCGGTCGAAAAGGCCAAGTCCACCGATGTGGATAAGGTGCGCGCGGCGATGGCGGGACAAACCTTCGCCGCCCCGTCCGGCTTTACCCTGACCATGGACCAGACCAACCATCACCTGCATAAGCCGGTGATGATTGGCGAGATTGAGTCCGACGGCCAGTTTAACGTGGTATGGCAGACCGAAGGGCCGGTGCGCGCGCAGCCCTGGAGTCCGTTTATCCCCGGCAATGACAAAAAACCGGACCATCCGGTGAAAAGCGCCGAGTAGCTCGTTACTCTGCCCGCCGCGTTTGGGCTAAACAGCCAATCGGCGGGCAGCCATGCCGAAGGGGCCTACCCGGCGCCGGCCGCCCGGTTCCCGATGACAGGCCGCCCGGCCGCATGCGCCATCGGTCCTTGGCGCCCCACAGGGTGAAATATATGCGTTATCTAACTCTATTACTGCGAGGGGTCGGCCTGATGGCGATCCTATGCCTGCCGGCCCGGGCCATGGCCGGACCCGCCGCCGACTTTGCCGCGGCCAGCCGCGCCGATCGGGCCAAACTGCTGCAACAATGGTCAAGCGCCCCGGACGCCGCCCGCCTGCCGCTGTTGCAGGCCTTGCGTCAGGAAACCATGGTGGTTGACGAGGCCGGCAAGCCCTTTATCCAGCAGGGCGCGACGCTGACGCCGATGGAAGGCGCCGCCGCGCCCGCCGGGGGCGTCAAGAAGATCTGGCTGAACAACCGCCTGCGCAATCTTATCGCCAATGCCCTGTCCATCCATCAATTGGTCAGCGAGGATGCCAAGGTCAGGCTACAGGCGGCCGACGCGCTCCGGCGCGAAGCCCAGGCCGACCAGTTGCCGCTGCTCCAGGCCCGGCTGCCCTTGGAAAAAGATCCGGCGGTACACGGCGCTTTATTGATAGCGCTCGCCAACCTCCAGCTTAACGATCCCCGTGCGGAGGTACGGCTGCAGGCGGTCACGCTGCTCGGCGAATCGGGCGATCCCGATATCCAGGTACGTTTGCAAGCGCTTACGCTTGAAAAAACCGAACCCGACGCGCAGGTGCGCGCGGCGGCGCTGGGCAGCCTCAAGCAGGTGCAGCGCCGGCTGATGATAGGCGATCTGCTCGGCCAGGCCTTTACCGGGCTGTCCCTGGGTTCCATTTTACTGCTGGCGGCGCTGGGACTGGCCATCACCTACGGTCTGCTGGGAGTGATCAACATGGCGCACGGCGAGATGCTGATGCTGGGCGCCTATTCGACCTACCTGGTGCAGCAAATGATGGAGCAATACACGCCCAGGCTGCTGCCGTTTTACCCGCTGCTGGCCCTGCCGGTGGCCTTCACTGTCACCGGCATCATCGGCATGATGCTTGAGCGTACCGTGATCCGTCATTTATACGGCCGTCCGCTGGAAACCCTGCTGGCGACCTGGGGCATCAGCCTGGTGCTGATCCAGGGAGTGCGCATGCTGTTCGGCGCGCAAAACGTCGGCGTAGCCAACCCTGGCTGGCTTTCCGGCGGCATCCGGCTGCTGCCTAACCTGGTATTGCCCTATAACCGCCTCGCGGTGATCTTGTTCGTGCTGTGCGTGCTGGCGCTGTGCTGGCTGCTGCTGAATAAAACCCGGCTGGGCATGAATATCCGCGCGGTAACCCAGAACCGGGCCATGGCCGCCTGCTGCGGCGTGCCCACCGGCCGGGTGGATATGCTGGCCTTCGGCCTGGGCTCAGGCATTGCCGGCCTTGGCGGCGTGGCGTTGTCACAGCTCGGCAACGTCGGTCCCGAACTGGGGCAAGGATACATTATCGACTCGTTCCTGGTGGTGGTGCTGGGCGGGGTCGGCCAACTGGCGGGCACCGTGGCGGCGGCGTTTGGCTTGGGGATCGTCAATAAAATCCTCGAGCCTGAAATCGGCGCCGTGCTGGGCAAGATCCTGATCCTGGCGTTAATCGTGCTGTTTATTCAAAAACGTCCGCAAGGGCTGTTCGCCGTCAAAGGCAGGGTAATCGACTGATGAGCCAACCTTTATCCCTTACCGGCCTGCAAAAGGCGCCCCGCGCCGCCATGGCGCTGGGCCTGCTGGCATTTATCGCGCTGGTTGCCCTGCCGCTGCTGGCCCTGCTGCCCGCCGCGCATCCGCTGAATATCTCCACCTATACCCTGACCCTGGTGGGCAAGATCCTCTGCTACGCGGTGGTCGCCATCGCGCTGGATCTGGTCTGGGGATATGCCGGGCTGCTGTCCCTTGGGCACGGACTGTTTTTTGCCCTCGGCGGCTACGCCATGGGCATGTACCTGATGCGCCAGGCGGCGGGAGCCGGCCTGCCGGCCTTTATGTCCTTTTTATCCTGGAGCGAGTTGCCCTGGTTCTGGGCCGGCACCCAGCACTTCGCCTGGGCGCTGTGCCTGATCGTGCTGGCCCCCGGTCTGCTGGCGTTTGTTTTCGGCTATTTTTCCTTTCGCTCCAAAATCAAGGGGGTCTATTTTTCCATTATGACCCAGGCGCTGACCTACGCCGCGATGCTGCTGTTTTTTCGTAATGAAACCGGCTTCGGCGGCAATAACGGCTTTACCGGGTTTACCACCCTGTTGGGGTTTTCGGTCACCGCCACCGCCACCCGCGTGGGCCTGTTCCTGATGACCGTACTGCTGCTGGCGGCGAGCCTGCTGCTGGGCTTCGCCCTGGCGCGCAGTAAATTCGGCCGGGTGCTGACGGCGGTGCGCGATGCGGAAAACCGGTTGATTTTCTGCGGCTACGATCCCAAGGGGTTCAAGCTGTTTGTCTGGACGCTGTCGGCGGTGCTGTGCGGCCTGGCCGGCGCGCTGTACGTGCCGCAGGTGGGCATTATCAATCCGGGTGAAATGTCGCCGACCAATTCCATCGAGGCGGCGATCTGGGTGGCGCTGGGCGGCCGCGGCACGCTAATCGGGCCGCTGCTCGGCGCCGGCATCGTCAACGGCGCCAAGAGCTGGTTCACCATGGCGATGCCGGAGTACTGGCAATTGTTCCTGGGACTGATGTTTATCCTGGTCACGCTGCTGTTGCCGCAGGGCGTGATCGGCCTGCTGCGCGGGAGGAAAAGCTGATGAATGCCCTTTCCGGCCGGGATGAACTGCTGACGCAAAGCCATCCCTCCGACGCCCGTCGCCGCCGGTTCGATCCGGTGCTGGCGCTGGAAAACATTAACGTCAGCTTCGACGGTTTCCGCGCCCTGACCAACCTGTCGCTGCAGATCGGCGTGGGCGAGCTGCGCTGCGTTATCGGCCCCAACGGCGCGGGCAAAACCACCTTGATGGATGTCATCACCGGCAAAACCCGTCCGCAAAGCGGCAGCGCCATTTACGATCGGCACACCGACCTGACCCGGCTTAACCCGGTGCAAATCGCCCAGGCCGGCATCGGCCGTAAATTCCAGAAGCCGACGGTGTTCGAGGCCTTGACGGTATTTGAAAACCTGGAGCTGGCGCTGAAGACCGATAAATCCGTCTGGGCCTGCCTGCGCAATACGCTGAGCGACGAACAGCGCGATCGCATCGACGCCATGCTCGCCACCCTGCGCCTCGGCCAGCTGCGCCGGCGTCCGGCGGGTCTGTTGTCCCACGGGCAAAAGCAGTTTCTCGAAATCGGCATGCTGCTGGTGCAGGATCCGCATCTGCTGCTGCTCGACGAACCGGCCGCCGGCATGACCGATGCCGAGACCGCCTATACCGCCGAGCTGTTCCGCTCGCTTGCGGGTAAGCACTCGCTGATGGTGGTGGAACACGATATGGGTTTTGTGGAAACCATTGCCGATCATGTCACCGTATTGCACCAGGGACAGGTACTGGCCGAGGGATCGCTGCGCGATGTGCAGGCCAACGAGCAGGTAATTGAAGTCTATCTGGGACGGTGAGAAACGGATTATTTCGCATTACGCGGGAGAAAGATGATGCTACAGGTGGAAGAGTTAAACCAGTTCTACGGCGGCAGCCATATCCTGCGCGGCCTGTCGTTCGAGGCGCAGATAGGGCAGGTTACCTGCCTGCTCGGGCGCAACGGCGTGGGCAAGACCACGCTGCTCAAATGCCTGATGGGCCTGCTGCCGGCCAAAACCGGCCGCATCCGCTGGCAGGGGCAGTTGATCAACCAGCGCCGGCCTCACCAGCGGGTGCAGGCCGGCATCGCCTATGTGCCGCAGGGACGGGAAATTTTCCCGCGCATGACGGTGGAAGAGAATATCCTGCTGGGCCTGTCGCGCTTTTCCGGCGCGCGCGCCAAACACCCGCCGGCCCAGGTCTACGAGCTGTTCCCGGTGCTGGAGCAGATGAAAAACCGGCGCGGCGGCGATCTGTCCGGCGGCCAGCAGCAACAGTTGGCCATTGCGCGCGCGCTGGCATGCCAGCCGCAGTTGCTGATCCTCGACGAGCCGACCGAGGGTATCCAGCCGTCGGTTATCAAGGAGATCGGCGTGGTGATCAAGACCCTGGCGGCGCGCGGCGATATGGCGATTTTGCTGGTGGAGCAGTTTTATGATTTCGCCGCCGCCCTGGCGGACAGTTATCTGGTGATGTCGCGCGGCCAAATCGTGCAGCGCGGTCTTGGCGCCGATATGGAAACGGACGGGGTGCGCGGGTTGGTGACTATCTGATGGCGACTTCACCATATCAATAGCCCCGCCATTTTCACGCGGCGTGGGATGACTGGGCGAGCCACGCCTGTCCCGGTGAATATCGCAGCCAAGCAGTGTTGAAATGAAAGAAGCCCCCTATCGCAGGTGTTTATATGATAAACAGATTACCTGATAAGCGGCCATCCTCTCTTGATAATCTCGATCTCGACATGAATAATCCGGACACGGTGCCGAGCCGCGCGGTATGTAACCTAGCTAAAAGAATTTAATAGGAAATTAAATTTATTAATAGAAGATGCCTTCGCCGCAGAAAAACATTCAATAAGTAGTAAACCAAGAAGGTGTATTATGGCTGAAAAATAAAATGAGCTGGCTTTGCTGCCAAGCATTGCTTATGCTTATTAAAATTTATTATTTACGATAAGTTATCAATATAACCATGATCCCGATAAATCGTTATTCCAACCCTGCCTCATTGATTATCACGGGTGATGGCCATATCGATGCCCGTTTGGCGGAGACATCGGAAACCGCCAGGAGTCACGGAGATGCCTGATCGATTTGGGTGATTGGAAGAACCAGGCCGCGCCTGGGGAAATTCGGGGTAAGCGGTGGCGAGAGTAGCAGATCAGCACGCTATTTATAATGATCTCCGCAATACTGCCTTTTTGCGCATAATAAAATATGCACGTATCCATCCCATATCTCTGTCAAGAGATATATTTATTTTCAAAAGGATTAATATGCATGATTAACTCAACAAGCCTCAATCCAAATTTACAAGGGTATCAGATTCCTATCAATTCCCCGCGCCCGATTAAATCGTCTGATGAAATATTATTCCAGAAATGGAATGCGTGGGAAAAAAAAGCCGTGCCGGGAGAAGACCGCCAGACGGCGGTTAAAATAATGAAGGATTGCGTGGACAGAAACGCCGAAAAACTCGAGCTGGCTGGACTCAACCTGCGCACACTGCCTGCTGGTCTGCCACCTTCCTGCACTGTATTAATCCTCAACAATAATCACCTCACCGAGCTGCCACCGCTGTCTGACAACATAACCAGGGTGGAGGTATCGCATAATCACCTAACAAAACTATCAGAAAATAAGCCAGAATCCCTAACTGATTTTCAAGCTAATGATAATTGCCTTACAGAAATGTCGGAAAATTGGCCGGAAAAGATGGAATGGATTCGCGTTGATAATAATCAAATCACCCACCTGCCCGAAAGCCTATGCAAATCAACCCATTTAATAATTATAAATTTAGAGAATAATAAGCTGGTCAGTCTTCCGCCAGATCTCAAGAACTTGCCTAGCTTCCCTGAAATACGTTTGAAGGGCAACCCGCTATCCGACGAAGCCAAGGAATTTGCACAGGACTACAAGAAGTTTATACCAAATAGACTCTATATTGATTTCGATGACAGGGTTCAATCCGACCCTGCCAAGAAAGCCATGTAATCGCCGCCCGTTCAAAGGTGACCATTCAGACGGTCACCAAGCTCAATGACAAAACGGCGCATCGCCAACCGGCGGTATTGGATTGGCAGATTCCATTTGCTCCCTTGCCGGCTGGCCCTATGCTTTATGGCAAAAATGTTCCACACTACGGCTTTGCCACATAGCCAGGATGCCCTATGCAGCGATTAACCATTTCCCTCGACGATCGGCTGGCGGCCGAGCTGGACGAACTGATGCGCCTGCGCGGCTACAGCAGCCGCTCGGAGGCGTTCCGCGACATGCTGCGGCGCGACCTGGGCCAGCAGGCGGCCGCCGCCGACCCCGAGGCGCCGTTTATCGCGGTGCTCAGCTACGTTTACGATCACCATGAGCGACAGCTGGCCACGCGCCTGACCGAACTGCAGCACGACCACCATGAATTGACCGTGTCCACCATGCATGCCCATCTCAGCCATGACGAGTGCGTCGAAACCGCCATCCTGCGCGGCCCGCTGGGAGTACTAACCGATTTTGCCCAGTCGGTGATCGCCCAGACCGGGGTGCGCCACGGCAGCATTAACCTGGTTCCGCTGGACGCGCCCGCCGCGCGCGACGCCAAAAAAATTACCGTCCATGCCGCTATGACGGCAGAGCATGGCCGCGCGGGCGATCGCGAGCAGGGTCATCGACATCCCCATAAGCACGCCCATAAGCACGCATAAAACCGCCGGCGGATGTTCACTATGGGCGCCGGGCTTGCAAATGTGCCCGCCGGGTTTTTGGCGGTTAATTGCGCCCGATCAATAACCCGGTATGATTTTTTCTGGAAAAGTATGAACGGCGGGGGCATACTGATTTTCACCCAGGTTTTAGCCCCTTAGCCACGCGGTGCGATGCGCGCGGTCTGAATACAGGGTTGTCCGATGCATATTCCCGATGGTTATCTCAGCCCGTCCACCTGCGCCGTTGCCTTCCTGATTGCCGCCCCGTTCTGGTGGGTGGCGCAAAGGCGCGTCCAGCGCCTGCTGCACACCCGCCTGGTGCCGCTGCTGGCGGTGGTGTCGGCGTTTTCCTTTGTGATCATGATGTTCAACCTGCCGCTGCCGGGCGGCACCACCGGCCACGCGGTGGGCATGGCGGTGGCGGCCATTGCGCTCGGTCCCTGGGCGGCGATACTGGCTATCTCGATGGCGCTGTTTATCCAGGCGGTCTTTTTTGGCGACGGCGGCGTTACCGCGCTCGGCGCCAACTGCCTCAACATGGCCATTGTCGGCCCGCTGGCGGCCTACGGACTCTACCGGCTGATTGCCGCCGGCTCGGCCATTACCGCCAGGCGGCGGGTGGTGGCCGCCGCCGCGGCCGGCTATTGCGCCATCAATATTTCCGCGCTGCTGGCGGCGGTGGAATTCGGCGTCCAGCCGCTGTTGTTCACCGATGCCGCCGGCACGCCGCTTTACGCGCCCTATCCGCTGTCGGTGGCCGTGCCGGCCATGCTGCTGGGCCACCTGACCTTCGCCGGACTTGCGGAAGCGGTGGTTACCGGCGGCATTGTCGCTTATCTGCAAAAAGCCAATCCCGACCTGCTGCGCGCCACCGCCGGTTCCGCCGGCAACGCGCCGCCGGCGCGCCTCTCCGGCTGGCGGCCGGTGCGCTCGCTGTGGCTGGGCATGGCGGTGGTGATGATTTTAAGCCCGCTCGGCCTGCTGGCCGCCGGTACCGCCTGGGGTGAATGGGGCGCCGCCGACTTTCAGGATGCCGGCGCCAGGGCCGAAATCACCCGCGCCTCCGGCAATATCGCGCCGCCACAGGGCGTGCCGGCCGGCATGCGGCGGCTGGAGGCGCTCTGGTCCGCGCCGATGCCGGACTACGCCCCGTCATTTATGCAAAACGCCCACGTCGGGTATGTGCTGTCGGCCATTATGGGCAGCGGAATGATCCTGCTGGCGTTTTACCTGCTGGCGCGCCTGACGCGACCCGCGGGCCTGACGCGACCCGCGGGCTATCGCCCGTCCTCCGGGCGTCGTTAAGGCGGTGCGGGAACCTTCCTTCAGCCACCGGCGCGCCCCGGTAAGCCGGCATTTTGTCGCCCGCCTGCTGGCGGGCCTGCAGGCGGCCATGGCCCATGCCGACGACGCGCAGCTTACGGCCGACCGGCCGGGCTGGCTGCAGCGGCTCGACCCGCGCGTTAAGCTCATCGGCCTTGGCGCGTTGATTTTCACCGCCGTCGCGGTGCATTCGCTGGCGGCCCTGGCCGGCCTGCTGCTGTCGGCGGTCATCATGGCGCGGCTCTCGGCGATATCGCTGTCCAGGCTGCTGCGCCAGGTATGGCTCGGCGTGCTGTTGTTTACCGGGATGCTGGCGCTGCCGGCGCTGTTTATGGTGCCCGGCGCGCCGCTGCTTACCCTGCCCTTCCCGCCGCTGACCGTCACCTGCCAGGGGTTGCGTTCCGCCGCGCTGCTGGTCGGCCGGGCGGAAACCTCGGCGACACTGACCCTGCTGCTGGTGTTGACCACCTCCTGGCCCCGCCTGCTCAAGGCGCTGCGTTCGCTGCGGGTGCCCAGGATGGCGGTGATGATCCTCGGCATGACCCATCGTTATATTTTTGTACTGCTCGGCAGCGCGATGGCGCTGTTTGACGCGCGGTCAAGCCGGATGGTCGGTCCCCTGCCGCCCGGCGAGCGCCGCCGCCTGGCGGTCAATGCCGCCGGCAGCCTGCTGGAACGCTCGCTCTATCTCAGCCAGGAGGTCCATTTGGCCATGCTGTCGCGCGGTTTTCGCGGCGAAATACGGCTGATGGACGATCTGCGCCTGCAAAAGCGGGATTGGCGGGCGTTGCCGGTATTTATGGCGCTGGCGCTGGCGGGGTTTGCCTGCCAGTGGCTGCGGTTACCCTGAGTGGTGGTTACCCCGGAAAAGGAGCGTTGCAGATGAACCAGGATCCGCCGTTAAACGAGCCGCAGCCGGTCTATGACTTACAGCGGGTGGGTTATGCCTATCAGTCGCAGCCCGCGCTGCTGGACATCACGCTACAGGTCCGGGCGGGCCAGCGTATCGCCCTGCTCGGCGCCAACGGCTCGGGTAAATCCACCCTGCTGCGGTTGTTGGACGGCCTGTATTTTCCCAACGCGGGCACCCTGCGGGCGTTCGGCCGCAGACTTGATGAAAACGCCCTGCGCGCGGACGCGGACGCGTATGCCTTCAGGCGGAGGGTTGGGCTGGTGTTCCAGAATTCGGACGTGCAGCTGTTTAACCCGACGGTGTATGACGAACTGGCCTTCGGGCCGTTACAGCTCGGCTGGGATAAACCGCGTATCGCCCGGCGTATCGACGCCATGCTGGAGCAATTCGGCGTCGGCCATTTGCGCCACCGCTCGCCCCACCGGTTGTCCGGCGGCGAGAAAAAACGCGTTGCCCTGGCGTCGGTACTGATTATCGAACCCGAAGTGTTATTGCTCGACGAACCCTGCAGCGGCCTGGATCCGCTAAGCCAGGGCAGTATGGTGCAATTCCTGCGCGACAGCCGCGGACGCACGCTAATCACCGCCACCCACGATCTGGCCATGGTTCCCGATATTGCGGATGACTGTATTGTGCTGCGTGAGGGGCGTCTGGCGGCCCGGGGCCGGACCGCGGCAATTTTATCCGACGGGGCGCTGCTGCGGGAATGCCATCTAGCCTGGCGCCGGCAGGAGGATGATAACCTTCAGCGGTTTTAACCCGCATAATGCCTCTTTAAATAACGTTTAGCCGTTATAATGCACTGTCGTATCAAAAAATAACCTGCTATGCTGTACATAACAACAGTAAAAAAAGAGTTCATGTCAGTGTCTAAACGTTTGTCCGCCGCCCGCAGGGAGTTCGACCCCGCCGAAGCCTATCAGTATCCGGAACATCTGCGCCAGTATCTCGACGGCCTGCCCGCCGCGCCGGGCGTGTATGTGTTTCATAGCGACAGCGACGTAATGCCGCTGTATATCGGCAAAAGCGTCAACATACGCAGCCGGGTGATGTCCCATCTGCGCACCGCCGAGGAAGCGCGCATGCTGCGTCAGTCGCGCCGCATCAGCTACCATCTCACCGCCGGTGAAATCGGCGCCCTGCTGCTCGAGGCGCGGATGATCAAGGCGTTGCAGCCGCTGCACAATAAACGGCTGCGGCGCAGCCGCCAGCTGTGCTCGATTCATCTGGCGCGGGGCATGCCCGTCATCGTCTCGGCCAAAGAAATCGATTTTGCCCGCACGCCGGATTTATACGGCCTGTTTTCCAGCCGGCGCTCCGCGCAGCAGGCGCTGTTGGATATCGGCGACGGCGAATTGTTATGCTACAGCCTGCTGGGCCTGGAAAAGCTCAGCCACGGCCGCCCCTGCTTCCGCTTTCATCTCGGCCGCTGCGCGGGCGCGTGCTGTGGCCAGGAGAGTCCGCAAGAGCACCAGCTGCGCCTGGTGGACGCGCTGCAGCAGATGCGCGTCGTGGCCTGGCCTTACCCCGGCGCCATCGGCCTGGTGGAACACAGCGGCGATCGGCGGCAAATCCACGTGGTCAACAATTGGTTCTATCTGGGATCGGTGGACAGCCTGGACCAGGCGGCGGCCCTGAACACCGTGGCGCGGGATTTTGATCGTGACGGCTATAAAATCCTGAGCGGGCCGATATTAAGCGGCCGCCATGAGATCATCGAACTGGCCTAGGCCGGTTATCTTCCCTGCCGCCCCGCGTCCCGCTCAACCGAGGTCCGCGCCATTGGATTCGTTACCCCGGGGCGCGGCCGGTTTCGCCAGGCCATTCCCACGCAACGGCCGCGCGGCGGCCCAATATCCGTGAAACGCCTGACAGGCCCAACCGGCGAATCCGCCGATGGCGGTCGCGCCGCCAAGGTGCGCAAAAGTTCCGGGCGACAGCCCCATTTCAGCGGCATGGAACGTCACCATACCGAGAAACCAGGCCAGCGTATTGTTGACGATACGGGTAGCGCGCAGGCCCAGGATCAGGATGGCGACCAAAAATACCACCAACGGCAGGGCCAGCGCGCCCAGGGGCGGCGATAATGCCGACATCGCCACATGGGAAACGGCTGCCAGGCTTATCCCCAGCCACAGGCAAATCATGGCGCACGCGCCTTCGCGCCATGACGCCGGGCGCGTGAACCAGGCGATCAGGCCGGCGAACATCACCCAGACCTCAAGCGCGAGAGCCGCGCTGCTCCAGGCGGCAAGGGCCGCGCTTACGGCGGCGGTCACGGTGAAAAGGATAAACTGCCCGGGGGGTTGACGGTGCAGGTCATCGCTTTGGCGGGTAGGCATGTCCGCACTCCTTTCGAAGTAGATTCACCCGATAAGATAGGCGACCAGTTAACGACGGTCGATGTCGCACAGCACATATTATCTTTGCGTTTTACGCGGCGGCATCCGCCGGCCATCGGATCCGTTACCGCCGCGCAACCAAAAAAAAACGGCCCTGGAAGAGGACCGCCTTTTGCCGGCAAATCTCGCCGTTAACCCGGGCATGCGCCGGGCAGCGCTATCGCCTAGTACAGGCTGTGTTTAGCCGCCTGGGCGTGGATCTTGCCTTGTTCCTTCAGGAACTTGTTAAGCTTACGTATAATTTTCATTGCAGATTCCTCACATTGCCTTGTTATTAATGCGATGCTAATCACACTTTTTCCGCAGTTTAAGCAAAATGAACCGGCGTGTCAATTTTTTGTGAAGATTATCAAACTTTTTTTAACCCCTCGGTAACCGCCGCGCCGGGCGGCGCAATACGCTCCACCGGCGCCGAGAGGATAATCGAGGTCTTGGTGGCGCCGAACTGGCTGATCCGCTCGATAAACGCTTCCATTGCCGCCATATCCCCGACCGCGCCGCGGATAATCACGCAGGCTTCGCCGGTTACCCTGAAGCACTGCAGGATTTCCGGGATCCGCGTCAGCATCTTCAGGGTATTTTGCCAGTGGTTATGGTTAAGCCGCAGCTCCACGATAAAAGCGATGGGCAGGCCGAGTTTTTCCAGGTTGACGTGGGCGTGGTAGCCGGTAATCACCTTTTTCGCTTCCAGCTTGGCCACCCGTTCCGCCACCGCCGGCGGCGAAAGGTTTACCCTTCTCGCCAGTTCGGCATAGGTCAGCCGGCCGTTTTCCACCAGCGCATGCAGTATCAGCTCATCATATTTATCCATAGGTGTCCCGTTTATCCGCCGCCGTTGAATCAAAGGTGTTATCAGGCTATTTTCGTGGTTTAACCGGCTGATTACGACAAAATAAGTGTATTGATCGGCATAAATAAAGGTTTACTAATCGTCCAAACGATAATGGTTTCAAAGGTAGTGAAATGCAATCTCGGGATTCTAACGGACTGAAGCTGGCCCTGGCGCTGTTTACGCTTTATATCATCTGGGGATCGACCTATTTTGTTATCCGCATCGGCGTGGGCAGTTGGCCGCCGCTGCTGATGGCCGGCGTGCGCTTTTTTATCGCCGGTATCGCGCTGTTTACCGTGCTGCGCCTGAAAGGCGACGCCATGCCATCACTGCGCCAGGCGGCTAACGCCGGCATGATCGGCATTCTGCTGCTGGCGGTGGGCAACGGTCTGGTGACCGTGGCCGAGCATATGCAGGTGCCGTCCGGCATCACCGCCGTGATTGTCGCCACCGTGCCTCTGTTCGCCGCCTGCTTCGGCAGTTTTTGGGGCCTGCGCGCCACGCGCCTGGAGTGGTTCGGCATCGTCCTGGGCCTTATCGGCATTATTTTGCTTAATACCGGCGGTAGCCTGACCGGCAACCCGCTTGGCGCGCTACTGGTGATCGTGGCCTCCGTCAGTTGGGCGTTTGGTTCCATCTGGAGCTCCAGGCTTGATTTGCCCAAGGGCATGATGGTCGGGGCGGTGGAAATGATCGTGGCCGGGACGGTGCTGCTTGCCGCCAGCCTGCTTAACGGCGAACGCCTGACCAGGATGCCGGACCTGGCCGGATTGCTGGCGGTGGGCTACCTGATTGTGTTCGGCTCGATGATCGCCATCAGCGCCTATATGTTTTTACTCTCCCATGCCCGTCCGGCGCTGGCCACCAGCTATGCCTATGTCAATCCGGTGGTGGCGGTGCTGCTCGGCATGGGGTTTGCCGGCGAACGCCTTAACCCGGTGGAATGGCTGGCGTTGGGCATTATTATCCTGGCGGTGACGATCGTCATGGTCGGCAAATCCTTCGGCGGCCACGGCAGGTCCGCCTCCCATTCCCTCGCGCCGGTCGACGCCGCGGATAGCCGACCGGCCGCAAAGGAGATCGATCCCGGGTCCGCGCGTTAGCCAAACGGCCGATTGGTAAACCAGTGCGATTTTTTGTATGACAAATCTTTTACGCAAGGTAAAGTGTTATGACCCGCCGGCGAACGGCCGGGGATCTTCGGACGGTGCCGGCATGGCCGGCCGGTGACAGTTGATAGCGTAAGGATTAAGTCAGGCAATGGCGAACGAGAAACAACCGACATCCCCCATGGAGGAAACCGACGCGCCCGACGCGCCGGAGGAGACCGCCTCCCGGGGGTTGTCGGGCATGGCGCTGCTGGTGGCCGGCGCATTTTTTATGGAATACATCGACGGCACGGTGATCGCCACCGCGCTGCCGCAGATGGCCCTGACCTTCGGCATATCGCCGGTGGATCTGAATATCGGCATGAGCGCCTATTTATTGACGCTGGCGGTGTTGATCCCGGCCAGCGGCTGGATAGCCGATCGTTTTGGATCGCGCCAGGTGTTTACCGTGGCGTTGGCCATCTTTACCCTGGCGTCCGTGCTGTGCGGGCTGACGCAAAATGTGCCGCAATTCGTGGTAATGCGCATCCTGCAAGGCGCGGGCGGCGCGCTGATGGTGCCGGTCGGGCGGCTGGCGGTATTGCGCAGCACCCCCAAGTCACAGTTGATCAAAGCCATCGCCACGCTCACCTGGCCGGCGCTGGTGGCGCCGATCCTCGGCCCGCCGCTGGGCGGCTTTATTACCGATTACGCCAGCTGGCGCTGGATCTTCTTTATCAACCTGCCCCTGGGGCTGATAGCGATTTTCGCCGCCTGGAAACTGATCCCCAATCCGCCGCGCGCCGCGCGGCCGCCGTTTGATCTGTTCGGGTTTATCGCCAGCGGCGCGGCAATGCTCAGCCTGGTCTATGGCCTGGAACTGACCGGGCGGCATGACGCGTCCTGGCCCTATATGATCCTGTTTTTAGCCTTGGGCGTGCTGGCGCTGGCGGTAACCGCCCGGCATTTGCAACGGGCCGAGCAGCCGATGATCCGCCTGGGTTCGCTCAAGGTACAGACCTTTCGCGTGACCATGGGCGGCGGATCGCTGTTTCGCATGGCGATAGGCGCGGTGCCTTTTCTGCTGCCCCTGCTGTTCCAGGTCGGGTTCGGCATGGATGCGTTCCACGCCGGGTCGCTGGTACTGGCGGTATTTGCCGGCAACCTGGCGATGAAACCGGCGACCACGCCGCTAATCCGCCATTTTGGCTTTCGCAAGGTATTGCTGGTTAACGGTACGCTGGCGGCGCTGTCGCTGCTGGCCTGCGCCTTCCTGACGCCGCAGACGCCGGGCTGGCTGACGCTGGCGGTGCTGTTTTTCGGCGGCCTGTGCCGCTCGATGCAGTTTACCGGCATCAGCACGCTGGCGTTTGCCGATATTCCGCAAAGCGACATGAGTTACGCCAATACCTTGTTCAGCACCGCGGTGCAGTTATCCATCGGCATGGGCATCACCATCGGCGCCATCGGCATCCGCCTGGGCGAACGGCTGGCGCCCTGGCTCGGGCTGGGGGATTTGCCGGGGATCGCCTATCGGCTGGCGTTCGTGCTGATTACCCTGATGTCGCTGCTCGGCCTGCTGGATCTGCTGCGGCTGCCGGCCAATGCCGGCGAGCTGGTCTCGCGCAAGCCAAGGCCCGGCAGGGCCAAGGCCGGTTAACATAACTGGCTGGTATTCAAGCGGTATAAAAAACGCCCGCTGGCGAAAACCCGTCACAGGTTTTAACCCACGGGAGCCTTCAACTCCGGTTGAATCAGGCGGTCTGGAAGAAACTGACCGCCCGGCGCAGCTCCTGCCCCTGCTCGGTCAGCGAACGGGCGGCGGCGGCGGCCTGTTCCACCAGCGCGGCGTTCTGCTGGGTGACCTGATCCATCTGGGCCACCGCCTGGCCGACTTCCCGGATGCCCATATGCTGTTCGCTGCTGGCGGTGGCTATTTCGCGGATAATGGCGGCCACTTTATCCACCGAACCGACCACTTCGTTCATCGCCTTGCTGGCGTTATCCGCCCGATCGGACCCGGCGCTGATCTTCTCCACCGTGCCTTCAATCAATGTTTTGATCTCCTTGGCCGCGTCGGCGCTCTTTTGCGCCAGCGTGCGCACCTCGCTCGCCACCACGGCAAATCCTTTACCCTGGGTGCCGGCCCGCGCCGCTTCGACGGCGGCGTTAAGCGCCAGCAGGTTGGTCTGGAAAGCAATACCTTCGATAACCGCAATGATGTTGACGATTTTTTTCGAACTTTGGGAAATATCGCGCATATGCGTCAGCATTTCCGCCACGATTTTACCGCCCTGGGTGGCGGTGCGCGAAGTGACCGCCGCCAGTTCGCTGGCTTGCCTGGCGTTATCGGCATTGTGGTGCACGGTCTGCGTCAGCTGCTGCATATTGGCCGAGGTCTGGATTAACGAGGCCGCCTGCTCTTCGGTGCGTTGGGAAAGATCGGTATTGCCCTGGGCTATCTGTCCGGAGGCCACCGATATGGATTCGCTGCCGCTGATAATACCGCTGATGGTGCCGCGCAGCTCCTGGCTCATGGTATTTAACGCCGCCAACAGGCTGCTGCCGTCCCTGGCGCGCAGCCTGATGCCGGTGGTCAGGTCGCCGGCGGCGATTTTACGCATAATCGCCGTGGCATAGGCCGGTTCGCCGCCCAGCTGGCGCCACAGGTTGCGGGAAATCACGGTGGCCAGCAGGCCCGACGCCAGCAGGGCGAACAGCGCCAGGCCGATCAGACTGTACTTGGCGATAATATATCCTTGGGCCGCCTGCGCCGCAGCCTTCTCGCTGCCGCTCACTTCCCTATCCACCATGGTCGCCAGATCCGCCATCAGCTGCGTACGGTATTTGCGCGACGTATCGCCGCTGATCTGGATGGCGCCGGTAACATCGTCAGCCGACATGGCCGCCACCATTTTATCATTCGCCTGGCTGAACTGATTGAAGTTAGCCATGATTTGGCTGAATAAGGCGGTGGAGCCTGCTGGAGTATTGAGGGCCAGGTAAGCATTTTGGGCGCGAAGAAAATTCGCCACCGCCTGCATCAGTTCCACCCGGTGTCCTTCCCGATCCTTTTCCGTCGCGGAGGCAATATACTGCACCTGCTGCAAACGCAGCTCGGCCAACACGCCGCGCATTTCCAGCGTATAGCGTACCCCCGGCAGCCAATTATTGCGATAGGCGTCGATATGGGTATTGTTGGCGCTCAGCTGGTAGAGCGACACGCCCCCCAGGCAAAGCATCAAGGCGATAATGATGGCAAAGCCGCTGAACAGCTGAACCATAAAGGGCAAATGAGTTAATTTTTTCATGACCGTGGCCATCCATGAAGAGAAGTATGGTCTATCGGCATAAAATAAGTGACGATGAGTATCCGGATGGGGTTTATTTACGTTCCGTGATCAACATGTCATTTTTGAAAACCAAGATGTCATACCAATTAAATGTCCGATCTGGTCAAGCCGAGGGTAATGGACCGCGGAGCGCCGGACGGGATCGGCAATAGCGCCGGCCGGCGCATGATGGCGCCCAGCGATGCGTCGCGGGGTCAATAATCGCCCGGCGCGCTGCCGGAACGATCAGATCGTCCTATCCGCACTGGCCGGCAGGTCATACGCATGATTAGCCGGCGGCACGCCCTGGTATTTTTCGATATTCACCTGCGCCATCTGGCCGCAGTTGCCCTGGGCCAGCCGGGAGGAGCCGATATCGAACGTCAGACAGTTGACGCTGCCGTTGGTGCATAGCGCGCCGGGCTGCGCCGCGTCGGCCGCGTCATACCAGGCACCCTCGCTGATACGCACCACGCCGGGCCGGATATCGCCGCTCACCACCGCGCCGGCCAGCACCTGGCCGCGATCGTTCCAGGCGCGCACCAGATCGCCGCTGTTGATGCCGCGCCGTCCGGCATCCAGATGATTAATCAGTATCGCCTCACGATCGGCCACCGCATACTTATCCCGCAGCGGCGTGTTGTCCAGCTGCGAATGCAGACGGTTGATGGGATGCCCGCTGGTCAGGGACAAGGGAAAACGTTCCGCTTCCGGCCCGCGATACCATTCATGGGGAGGCATCCAGGTGGGGTGGCCGGGACAGTCGTCATACCCCATCGCCGCCACGGTTGCGGAATAGATTTCGATTTTACCCGATGGGGTGCCCAGCGGATTGAGCAGCGGATCTTCGCGGTAATCGGCAAAACGCACCCAGCGCCGGCTGGCGTCCGGGATGGGAAAACACACATAGTTATTGGACTGCCAGAATACCTCGAACGACGGCAGGGCCACGTTATTTACCGCCGCCTGTTTTTGCATGGCGTCATACATGCCCGCCAGCCACTGCATTTCGCTTTTGCCGTCGGTAAAGGCCTGCTCCCGGCCCAGATGGGCCGCCAGGGCGCGGAAGATATCAAAATCGTTGCGCGCCTCGAACTGCGGCGGCACGCATTGATGCATCGGGAAGACATAACGCTGGGAATAATCGCCGCCCATATCCAGATCGTTGCGTTCGTAGCTGGTGGTGGCCGGCAATACGATATCGGCGTATTTGGCGGTAGCCGTCCAGTACGGCTCGTTCACCACTATGGTCTGCGGACGCCGCCAGGCGGTGATCAGGTTATTGATATCCTGGTGCTGTTGCAGGGTGTTGCCGCCCGCCACGTACACCATTTTGACCTCCGGATAGGTAACCTTGCCGCCGTTATGATCAATGGTTTTGCCCGGGTTCGCCAGGCAATCGGCGATGCGCGCCACCGGGATCGGGCGCGGTGCGCCGGCGGGGGCGACGCCCGCGGACATCCCGGCCAGCACGCCGCCGCGCGCGATGGGGCTGCCGCCCGAGGAATAGTGATAACTCAGGCCGAAACCGCCGCCCGGCAGGCCTATCTGCCCGAGCATGGCGGCGACGGTCACCAGCGCCCAGTGCTGCTGCTCGCCGTGATGCTGGCGCTGCATGCCCCAGCCGCTCATGATCATGGTGCGCTGCCGGGCCATATCGCGGGCCAGCTGGCGGATGGTATCGGCCGGCAGCCCGCAGATATCGGCGGCCCAGTCGGCGTCCTTCACCTGCCGGTCGGTTTCACCCGTCAGGTAGGCGGCAAAACGATCGAAACCCACGGTGTAATCATGCACGAAACCGGCGTTATACAGTTTTTCGGCCAAGAGCGTTTGGGCGATGCCCAGCAACAGGGCGCAATCGGTATAGGGCCGCGGCGCCAGCCATTCGGCGTCCAGCTCGCGCGCGCTCTCGTTATGTACCGGGTCGATACAGATCATGCGGGTGCCTTTTTGCCGCAGCGCCATAAAACCGCCGGGACCGACGTGATCCGGCACATTCCAGCTGTTTCTCAGCGTCACCATGGGGTTGCAGCCCCACAGCACCACCAGTTGGCTGTGCTCAATCACCTCCGGCCAGGTGGTTTGCTGTTCATACACTTCAATCGACCCCACCACGTGCGGCATAATCACCTGGGCGGCGCCGGTGGAATAATCCCCGGTGTATCCCAAAAACCCGCCCGCCAGGTTCATCAGCCGTTTCAGAAGAGCCTGGCAGTTATGCAGCATGCCGACGCTTTTCCAGCCATAGGACCCGGCGTAAATGGCCTGTGGACCGTGCTCTTGCTGCACCCGGATGATTTCGTCGCCCACCAGCCGCGTCGCCTGCTCCCAGCTGACGCGCACCCACTGGTCGCGGCCGCGCAGTTCGGTACGGCTGCCGGGGCCGCCCTCCAGCCAGCTTTTGCGCACCATGGGATAGCGCACCCGATTGCCCGCGTGGACCTGATGCGGCGCCATGCCGATCAGCTCATTCGGCGCCGGGTCGTCGCCTACCGGCCGCGCGTCCAGCATCCGGCCATCCTCGACGGTGGCCTCGAACGCGCCCCAGTGCGCGGCGCTTAACAGGCCGCCGGACGCCGCCCTCAGGGCGCTGAACTGCGGCAGCGCCTGGCTGACCGCCTGCGCCAGCGCCGAGCGCGACCATTGTCCGCCCAGCCACGACGCGCCGGCCAGCGCCCCGCAACCATAAAGGAAACGGCGGCGGCTCACGCCCGCGGCTGAAAATGCTTTAGCCATAACGGCCTCCTGTTCAGGGGTGGGCGGCATCGGCCGGCATATCGCCGGCGTGCTGTTGCACATACTGGGTCAGCAGGCGGATCTGCTCTTTATCCAGCGAGGTGCGCGGCGCCATGCCTTTCATCACGCCGATCCATTGGTTGGCGGTGAAGTTGCGGGTAGCGGGCAGCGCGTGGCAACCGCCGCAGTTGGCCGCCATGCTCCCGGCGGCGGAACGCCAGATTTTTTGCCGGTCGTCCAGCAGGGCGGCCTTCGGCAGCCAGACGTCCAGCGCCACCTGATGCCATATCTGCCCGGCGGGCTGGTCTGCGGCATCACCGATAATCTTCAGCTGCGCCCTGGCGGTTTCGTTTAACGAGGCGCTGATAATACGTTTACCGACAGCGGCATAGATCACGCCGTCGGCGCCCTCCTGCTGCCAGCCGCCGAGGGTGGCCTGCACCCTGTCGCCATCGCGCCGGATAACGATCAGTTCGGTGGCGGGCGTCAGGGTTCCCGCCTGGACGGACAGATCGGCGCCCAGGAAAAACGGCTGGCTGCCGATGGTAAACAGCCGGGCGGCGCTGTCGTTTGCCGCCGCGGCCGCGGCGGCCAGATCCCCGGCGGCAAACGACGGCCGGATGCATAACATCGCGGCCAACAGCAGCCATCCGCCGGCGCTGCGGCGGATGCCGACGGCCGGGGGCAGTAAGCTTGACATCATGGAGCTTCCCTTTAAAACCCCGGCCGGGCGCCGGGTAAGGAACCATTATGTCCATAATGACCAGGACGATATTGATCGAACATAATGAATGAGGGAAACAGGGCCAAAAAACCTGCCCTGTGCGTTGCCGGGGATGTTTTTAACGCGCGCCGGCCGGGGAAATATCACCGGCCGGCGCCAATGCTATCGCGCGGATAAAAATTCCGTGAGATAACTAGAGGACCGGCTGGCAACGGTGGCGTCCACTACCTGGCGACGCCGTCTGGATTGAGGAGAAGGATATGTTTGGGGAACTGTTCCCGGTGATGACCATCAGCGTCGCCCTGTTAATTGGCGCCATGAGCCCCGGGCAGAGTTTTGTGCTGGTGGCCAAAACCTCCCTGTCATCCTCCCGGCGGGATGGTCTGGCGGCAGCATTGGGTATGGGCGTCGGCAGCGCCGTGTTCGCGGTTATCGCGTTATCGGGCCTGCATTCGGTATTGCTGACCGTGCCATGGCTTTATTCGGCGCTCAGGCTGGCGGGCGGCCTCTATCTGTTCTGGCTGGCTTTCGGTATGCTGCGCGGCGCCGGTAAACCGCTGGTAATCGAGCGCGGGAGACCACATTTTACCGGCGTCAGGAAGGGCTTTAGCTACGGATTACTGACCCAGTTGTTCAATCCCAGCACCGCGCTGGTCTTCGGTAGTGTTTTTGCCGCCCTGCTAAGCCATACTATTCCCTGGCATCTCTATCTCATCCTGCCCGCCCTGGCGTTTATGATCGATTTCCTATGGTACGCCCTGGTAGCCTATGCGCTCTCTTCAGCTGGGCCGCGCGCCGCCTATCTCGGCTGCAAGGCGTGGATAGACTGCCTAGGCGGCGGCGTGATGGCGCTATTAGGCATAAAGCTGATTATCAGCAAATAATATTATTTGCCACCGACGTCGGCTATCCGGCGCGGCGCGAACGGACATCGAAAAGCTATCCCGGGCGTATTAACCTGTAACAGATTCACGTTAGCATAATCACTACAGAGATTATTCACCGAATTTGTCATAATATTGCCAATTTTCTTATTGAGGGGGGTTGTGATAATATCGGCAGCCCTTTAAAAACCAAAGAATAATCTTATGACCTATGTGTACCTGGTAATAGCCATTATTTCTGAAGTGATTGCCACGAGTTCGTTGAAAGCGTCGGCCGGTTTTACAAAAATTTACCCTTCCATTGTCGTTATCGTCGGGTATTGTATTTCATTCCTATTGCTATCGCTGGTGCTTAAAACCATGCCGATGGGCGTCGCCTATGCGGCATGGGCAAGCTTAGGCATTGTATTCATTGCTGTTTTTGGTTATTTCTTTTTTGATCAAAAACTCGATATCTACGCCATATTGGGCATGGCAATGATTATCGGCGGCGTGCTGGTAATGAATGTCGTGTCAAAATCAACCAGTCATTAATTAGCTATACTATTATTAATTAATTATTCCGTATATTAACAAGTACTATTGGTAAATATCATGATTGTGGAAAATGCGATATCACATAGTTACAATATCAAACTTCATCCGTTGGAACGCGAGGATCTGCATTTCGTCCATCAGCTGGATAATAATGAAAGTGTCATGCGTTATTGGTTCGAGGAACCTTATGAGGCGTTTGTCGAGCTTAACGATCTCTATGACAAGCATATCCATGACCAAAGCGAACGGCGTTTTATTATTGATAAGGAAGGCGTCAGCATCGGCCTGGTGGAATTGGTGGAAATCAATCATGTCCACCGCCGCGCCGAATTCCAGATACTGGTCGATCCCGCCCACCAGGGCCAGGGCTACGCCAGCATTGCCGCGCAGCTGGCCATGAACTACGGTTTTATGGTGCTTAACCTGCATAAGCTGTACCTGATTGTCGATCAGGAGAATGAAAAAGCGATCCATATCTACGGCAAGCTGGGGTTCAAGGTCGAAGGCGTGTTGCTGAAGGAATATTTTGTCAACGGCGAATACCGCAATACCATACGCATGTGTATCTTCCAGGACGAATATCTGGCCGGCAAGGCGGCGTTGAACGGCCGCGAACAGCACAAAGAGCATGCGCCGCCCGCGCCGTAATGCCATTAAGGAATTGCCCAGCAACGGTGTTTTGGTTATAGAAATGCAGCGGGCCGTGTCTTGTGCATAGCAATGATCAGGAGCCCACATCCGTCACGGTCTTACGCATATAGATGCTCAGGGGATCCTCCTGGTAATCGCCAAAGGGGCCGGTGCGGACAAATCCATGCTTTTCATACAGTCCCACGGCATCCATTTGATAAATACCGGTTTCAAGATACAGGGCCGGCAGGGCATCCCGGCGAGCCCAATCCTCCAGACCCGCCAATAACGCCGACGCGATACCGTAACCGCGAAAAACCGGATCGACGAACAGGCGTTTGATCTCGGGCAGGTTAGGGTTATCCAAATACAGGCAAACGCAGCCGGCGGCCTGCGCCCCAGCCCGCGCCAGCCAGACCCGGGCCCTTGCGGCGCGCAGCGCGCCGACCGGCACGCCGTGGTTACTGGCGGCCGGATACAACGGCAATTGATAGTCATCCAGTTTGGCGACCAGCAGGGCAAAATCCTGATCGTCCAGGCCAACCGGCATGATGGTGAAATTCATAAAGCTCCCAAGGCGCCCAAGAGGACAACTTTCATTATATTTTTATTTTGTAAAATTCCCTGGTGGTGAACACTTCCGAACTGCAGTTAACATAAAAATCATCCAACAACGACATGGCATTATCAAGATAAACCGAGATATCGCAGCCGTAGTCAATTTTGCTTTTCATCAGTGTATTGGTCGGCAGGGTTTTATTGATACGGGTGATGGCCGCCTTGCAGCCGCGCTTATCGGCAATAATCACCCGCTCCGGCGTAATAAGCCTCACATTCCAGCCCGCGTCGATAACCGTGGCCCTGACGTCAAAATCCTCGCCGGCTACCTGGGCCACATCGCGCATGATATTCACCTGCTCGAGTATAAAGGCCTTCACCGAGTCGGGGTCCAGGACAACTTTCTGATAAGGTTCCAAAATCCTGCTCAGCACGCCTTTGACGATCAGCGTGATCTCCGTATCTTTGTTAAACTGAAAATAGGAACCATAACCATCGGTAAATACCAGATCCTGCCGCTTATCAAAAAAAACCGGCGCCAGATCGATTAGTTTATCGTGAATTTGCGCATCCAGCTTAAACGCCACGCCCCGCTCGGCGCGATGCTGGTTCGCCCAAAGCTTAACGGCCTCGTCTATCTTTTGATTTCTGACATAGGACATTGCGTAATAATTGGTTTTAAGAAACTTATTAACATCCACCAGTTCTTTGAATAATACATCCGACTGGATAAAACTGAGGTTAAATTCCCGAGCCAATACAGACTGGGTTAAAAAGGGCTTGTCCAGCATCAGGTATACCGCGTTTAACAACAAATCGTCACCAAATTCAAATTGGCGGATAAATCTTAATGGGCTGTAGCGGAACGTATTCATCTCTTATCAAGTCCCATAATATATTGCTGCCACCATATCACGGGCAAGGCAACCGATACGTTTTCTGGTCGACCGCATCCAAACTATTCACGTTTAGAGAGTATCGGCAACGGGACATGAATATTTAGCGAAAAAACGCCGTAAAATCCCGCGCGGCGCGCATGGGCGGCGAGGGACAAATCAAGAGGGAATACCTGGCGTCGGGCTTAGACCCCATGTGCTAAAGGGAGAGCGCGCCAATAGGGCCGGACGGCCTTCCCAGGCCGCCCGATCGCACCCAGTCAAAGGGGGTTTACGCCACCACCATAGTGGTCTTGGTGTTCACCAGTTCAAACAATACCACCGTCCGCGACGGACAGGTATAGGCATGGCCGAACCCAAAGCTATGCTCATTGATATCGTCCGGCTGGTAGGTGTCAAAAATATGCCGCCAGCCGTAACCGTGCGCCACCTCGGGCAAGGTAAACACCACATCCTCATGGGACGCGCTGAACAGCAACAGCACGGTGCTCTGTGAACCGACCCGCAGCAGGCCGGTGGGCTGCGCGCGGCCGTCCAGCAGCATGCCGATGCTTTTCAGGTTGCCATCGCCCCAGGCCTCCTCCGACATCTCCTCGCCATTAGTCTGGACCCAGGTCACATCCTTGATATTCAGTTTTTCATTCAGCTTGCCGCTAAGGAACCGCCCGCGATGCAAAATCGGGAAACGATTACGCAGGGCAATCAGCCGATAGGTAAACAAAATCAGGGACTCGCCCTTATCGTCGATTTTCCAGTTAACCCAACTGATATCGCCGTCCTGGCAATAACCGTTATTGTTACCCTGCTGGGTACGGGCAAATTCGTCCCCCGCCAGCAGCATCGGCGTACCCTGCGAAAACATCAGCGTCGCCAGCATATTACGCATCTGCCGCAGCCGCAGCTCGCAGATCGCCGGATCGTCGGTTGGCCCTTCCGCGCCATAGTTGGCGGAGATATTGTCGCTATGGCCGTCGCGGTTATCCTCGCCGTTGGCGTCGTTATGCTTTTGCTCATAGGACACCAGGTCATTAAGCGTAAAACCGTCGTGGGCGGTAATAAAATTAACCGACGCATGGGGTTTACGCCCGCGATGATTAAAGATATCGGCGGAGCCGGCCAGACGGGTGGTAAATTCCGCTAACTGCCCTTCGTCGCCGCGCCAGAATTTACGCACCGAATCGCGGTAGCGATCGTTCCATTCCGACCATCCAGGCGGAAAACCGCCCACCTGATACCCACCCGGGCCACAATCCCAAGGCTCGGCAATCAGCTTGCATTGGCTGAGGATCGGGTCCTGCCGACAGGTATCCAGGAAACCGCAGCCTTCGTCAAATCCGTAAGCCTCGCGTCCCAGGATAGTCGCCAGATCAAAACGGAAGCCGTCGACCTGCATCTCGGTGGCCCAGTAGCGCAGCGAATCCGTCACCATCTGCAATACCCGCGGATGGCTCAGGTTCAGGGTGTTGCCGGTACCGGTATCGTTGATGTAATAGCGCTTTTCCTCGGGGAACAGCCGGTAATAGCTGGCATTGTCGATGCCTTTGAGCGACAGCGTCGGGCCGAGCTCATTGCCTTCGGCGGTATGGTTGTACACCACGTCCAGGATCACCTCGATGCCGGCAGCGTGCAGCGTGGCGATCATCTGTTTGAATTCATTTACCGTCGAGGTGGCCATATACTGCGGATGGGGAGCAAAAAAACACAGCGTATTGTAGCCCCAGAAATTATGCAGGCCGTTTTCCTGTAAATGGCGATCGTCGGCAAAGGCATGGATCGGCATCAGTTCGATGGCGGTCACGCCGAGGGATTTAATATAATCGACAATCTGCGGCGTGCTGAGCGCGGAAAAGGTGCCGCGCAAATGTTCCGGTACCGCCGGGTGGCGCATGGTATACCCGCGCACATGGGTTTCATAAATCAGCGTTTTTTCCCAGGGGATAAAACTTTTACCGTTAGCCGGCCACGAAAACGCCGGATCGATGACCCGGCATTTCGGCATAAAAGGCGCGCTGTCGCGCTCGTCAACGCTCAGATCTTTATCTTCCGCCTCCGCCTCCATATCGTAGGCAAACAGCGCATCGTCCCATGTCAGCCCGCCCCAGATCTGCTTGGCATAAGGATCGAGCAGCAGCTTGGACGGATTAAAACGATGTCCTTCCTCCGGCGCATAGGGGCCGTGGACCCGGTAGCCGTAAAGCAGGCCGGGACGCGCGTCCGGCAGATAGCCGTGCCAGACCTCGTCGGTATATTCCGGCAGCTCGATACGGTCATACTCTTCCCCTTCCTCGGTGAACAGGCACAGCTCCACTTTGGCGGCATGGGCGGAGAAAAGAGCGAAATTGACGCCCAGGCCGTCCCAGGTTGCGCCCAGGGGCACCGGCATGCCTTCCCGGACGCGCGTTTTGCGATCCGCGTCCAGGCGACTGACGATATCGGTATCGGTATTGGGATGGGCAATGCGCACCCCTTTGTCATCAATGGTTACCACGACCTGGTTATCGACTTTGCTCGCCATGGTGGTGGTAGTGGTCGGAATAACAATTTCATTTACCTTCGACGATCCCTTAGCCATCAAATTCGTCTCCTGCGCATATTTTTTTAGTCCATCCAATCAAGACGCCGCCCGTTGCCCGCGCAGCGGCCGGCATCCGGTGAATAACCACGATCCTGCCCATCGGGGCATGGGGGTAAACGGCACAACGGCCGGGGAAATAGGGGTGGTACGACACGCCTTATTGCAGTGTAGTACCGGTTTGCGGTTATGCCATAAGCGTTGGTAATGTTTTAGCGCCGGGAACGCTGCGGTCCGCCGGCCTCCTGCCGGCGGCGCGATGATGTGATATTCTTGATCAATAGCGTAACGGCATTTTTTACGACGCAGGGCAAACAGGAACCTATGATGAATATCAATAAAGATACTTTGTTATGCATGTCGCTGGCCGCCCGTCCCGGCAATTTCGGCACGCGTTTTCATAACTATCTCTACGAAAAGCTGGACCTGAACTATATCTACAAAGCCTTTACCACCGGCGATCTGGCCGCCGCCATCGGCGGCGTCAGGGCGCTGGGCATCCGCGGCTGCGCGGTGTCGATGCCGTTCAAGGAAGATTGCATCCCCTACCTGGACGAGCTTGACCGTTCGGCGCGCGCCATCGAGTCGGTGAATACCATCGTCAATACCGACGGCCGCCTGAAGGCCTATAACACCGATTACATTGCCATTGAGCGCCTGCTGGCCAAGCATCAGGTCGGCCCGGACACCGTCTTTGCCCTGCGCGGCAGCGGCGGCATGGCCAAGGCCGTGGCCGGCGCGCTGCACAACGCCGGGTTTCGCCAGGGGATGATTATTGCCCGCAACGAAAAAACCGGCCGGCGGCTGGCCGATCTGTATGGCTACCGCTGGCAGGCGGATGAAACCGGGCTGGACGCCGCGCTGCTGATTAACGTCACACCGGTGGGCATGGCGGGAGGGCCGGGGGCTGAAGAACTGTCGTTCAGCGAACGGTGTATTGAACGGGCCGACCGGGTATTCGACGTAGTGGCGCTGCCGGCGGAAACGCCGTTGATCCAATACGCGCGCCTGCATGACAAAGCCGTGATTACCGGTGCCGAAGTGATTGCCATCCAGGCGCTGGAACAGTTCGTGCTGTATACCGGCGTACGTCCCGACGACGACCTGGTGGAGCGCGCCGCCGCCCACGCCCGCGGCTAAGCGTGGACCGCGGCGGTAAAATCGGCGATTCCCTTCGGCGCGCGGGCGTGATGCCGCACGCGGTGGATGCGTCCGCGTCCGGGCGCCTGGGGAGCTGAGTGAACGACTGCCGGGCCTGGGTCACTATGCGCCGGCGTCATAAGCCGCGCGCCGATCGTGGTGCAACGGACGCACTGTTAACGTACGTGTGGTTCGCCGTGATGCGGTGATAAACAAACGGCAATATTAACCCTTTGATTTATATAGGCCCATAGCGCCTCTCTTCGTTGGCATATTACTTGCTTATTAATTAGTTAATTAATTAATAAGCTTTCAGAGCTAATCAAGCCAACCGGAGAGTAACGACATGACCGTGGACGAAGTGATAGCGCGTTTCGAACAGGAGCGCGAAAAAATATGGTTCGAGCAGCCGGACGAAGTACGGGATTTGGGCAACGGTATCGTGCCACGCGGCACCGGCGCGCGCGGGCAATATCTTAGCACCATCATCTTTGCCGAAGGCGAAGCGCGCACCATGGCCGATGAAATGCTGTGGGGGCTGATCCGCGTGGCGGAAGATACCGATGCCGATTTACCCACGCTGCAATCGATCATCAAGGAAATTATCGGTTATAAAGCGGATTTTTTCGACTTTGTCAGCCTGCCCCACGCCGCGGCCATGATCCATCTGTATGTGGATACCGCCTGCCAATGCACTACCCTGCATGACCTGTGCCGGCTGTCCCACGCGGCGCTGTCATACGCCAACCGTCTGCACATGTGGGTTGATTTTATTCTGCCATGGGGCCTTGGCGACGGCTTCCGCCGGGTTAAACCGGCCTGACCCTTTCCCTTATTTCCTTTTACGTTACCATCAGGTGCCAGAATGAAACTCAGAATGAACGTTGCGGACGAACCTATTTGCATTATCGAGGTATGGGAAGATAAAGTACCCAACCTGGTCAAGGAACTGCGGGCCAAATTGCCGATGAAAAGCGTATTGCAGCACGGCAAATTAATCGGCGACATGGTGTTTTTTACCATGCCTATCGTGGCCCCGTGGGAAAACAAATTCAAAACCGAAGAAGTCGGCAAGATGCGGCGGGAAAAATACGGCAAGGTTACCGGGTCGGTGTGTTTTTACAGCCCGCGCCAGCAATTTTGCGTGGTGTATGGCGACGACACCGCCGAAGAGCCGTTACCCATATCTTATATCGGCGAAGTGATCGAAGGAGACTTGCAACTGCGAGTTACCGGTCTGGAAACCTGGTTTGACCAGGGGCGCGTGGTGGAACTGGAAATTATCGAGTAACCCCCGGGTGCCGGGCGGCGGCGCGAACGGTACCCCTGCGAACACCTTTCAGCGGCTAGCCGCCCATCGTTCAGACCAGGCCGCCATTTCTTTGCGCGCCGCGCCGCCCTAATGCGCGCCTTACTTTTCACCGGCCAGCAGTTCGCGTATCGCCTGTTCGATAAAGGCGGTTTCCGCGGCGAAACGGCCCGGCGCGCCGGCGCAGTGGCCGTAGGGAGACAAGATCGGCCGCCACTGGGCCCGTTTCAGCCCTAAAAATTCCTTGAACGCTTCCTCCTGGGTAAAATACTGGTCGGTATTGCAGGGCATGACGATGGTTTCGGCGGTAATGGCCGCCAGCGCCGCTTCCAGGCTGCCGCCATATCCCGGCGCCAGCCCGGCGTCGGCCTGCTGCCAGGCGCGCAGCATGCATAACAGATCGTTGGCATCCCACCGCTGATGATCGCGCTCCCAGTCCCGCAGCAGATCCTCGCGCGTAGGGAAATGAAGCCCCTGGTACAGCTCGTCGCGATAGAATGCGGCGGAATAGGCCCAGCCGGCATACACCCGGCCGAACGCGGCCAATCCGGCCAGCGGCGGCTCGGTATAATGACCATTATTGAACGCCGGATCCGCCCGCAGCGCCGCCTTGACCCCTTCCAGGAACACATCGTTCAGCGGCCAGCAGCGGGCGCTGCCGCAAATCGGCAATAGCGTCCGCACCGCCGCCGGATAGGCCGCCGCCCATTGCCAGGCCTGCATCGCCCCCATCGACCAGCCGCACACCAGCGCCAGGCGTCCGATGCCAAGATGATCCGTCACCAACCGGTGCTGCGCCCGAACATTGTCCCCCACCGTTACCGCCGGAAACCGCGGCCCGGCCTGGCGGCGCGAATTACTGGGCGAGGTGGAGACGCCGTTGCCGAACATATTCACGGCAATAATAAAGTGGCGCGCCGGATCCAGCGCGCGGCCCGTGCCGATCGCCGGCCGATAGGATCGATGGGTGCCGGTATACCATGACGGCAGCAGCACGGCGTTATCCCGCTGCTGGTTAAGCCGGCCGTGGGTTTCATAGGTGAGCATGGCGTCATGGAGCGTCTCGCCGGATTCCAGCGCGAACGAGCCCAGGTCATAGGAGTGGTAATCTGGCATGGCTTCCCCCGGCTACGTGGCCGATATTATAGATGTTAATTAATCAGCTAGTTAACTTGTTGCTGATTTCCCGCCTGTGATAGTATTTACTGTATAAACCAGATTATCCCCATGCTGAAATAACCTGATTCTTAGGCCAGGGTTGCCCGGACGCACTGTATGAAAACCAATGACGTAAAAGAAAAGATCACGGTTAAAAGCGGTAAAAACCTGCAAAGCGACGTGGCCAATACCCTGCAGGATTCAGCGCTGGAACTGTTCGCCAAACAGAATTACTCCTCGGTCAGGATCAAGGATATCGCCGAGGCGACCGGACTCAACTCCGCGCTGATATATTATTATTTTGGCTCCAAGGAAAATTTATTTCTTAAAGTCATCGAATCCACGGTGGAAAAAGCCTTCGAGCAATTTGATTCCATCAAAATGAACGCGGCCAATCCCAGGGACGTGCTGTTTTTGTGGATCCAAATCCATATATTGCAGTTTTACCTGCTGCAGAAATTGGCCAAGATCAGCCTTGATTACGCCGGCACCAATGGACGCACGCCCGATATCGACAAAGCCATCAAGAAATTCTACGAAAAAGAATCCGTGGTCCTGAAAAACACCCTCAAGGACGGCATCAGCGCCGGCGTATTCCGCGAGGTCAATCCGGTGGATATGGCGATGTTTATCTCCACCTTTCTCGACGGCGTATTATTTCGCACCGTCATGTTCCCCAAATTCAAATATAAGCATGCCATTAACTGCATGCGGGAATTTGTCTTCGAGCATCTGGACGTCAAGGCCAAATAAGCCCGGCGGCGCGGGGACAACCCGGTTAGTAAAGAACGCCGTCGCGCCGGCCATAAGCCGGCACCAGCCTGCCCGCCATCGTTAAGCCGCGCGCTGACATCGCGGGCTAACAGCCGCCCGGGGGATTGCCATGGCGGACATCAGTGGGCGAACAGCTGGCCGATATCCTTGAACGCCTTGAACTCCAGGGCGTTCTGGCAGGGGTCGAGCAAGAACATCGTCGCCTGCTCGCCGATTTGCCCCTTGAACCGGATATAGGGTTCGATCACAAAGGCCGTGCCTTGGGCAGTCAGCCTGGCCGCCAGCGCCTCCCAGTCGTCCCAGGACAGCACCACGCCAAAATGCGGCACCGGCACATCGTGGCCGTCCACCGGATTGGTGTGCGCGCGCTGCTGGCTTGGGGTTTTAGGATGCTCGTGGATCACCAACTGGTGGCCGAAAAAGTTGAAATCCACCCACTGTTCGCTGCTGCGGCCCTCTTCCAGGCCAAAGATAGCACCATAAAAATGGCGCGCGGCGCTCAGGTCGTAAACGGGTATTGCCAGATGAAAAGGTGCAACGGACATAGCTTGACTCCTCAGGTAAATTTATAGATCAATCACTAATCGTGCCGACCGCGCGCGCGAACAGCAGAGCAGGATTTTCGTGTTGGCGTCCTTCTCCGCCGGGCTCAGGTACTCGTCCCGGTGATCCGGTATGCCGGCCTTCACCCCGGCCAGGCAGGTGCCGCAGATGCCCAGGCCGCAGGATATTTCCACCTCGACCCCGGCCTGGTTAAGCGCGTCGGCGATGCTCAGATTGGCGGGAATCGGGATAATGTCGCCGGTACTGAAAATCTCGACGTCAAACACCGACTCGTCACGCACCTCCGGCGGGGTAAAGCACTCATAATGGCAGTCCTCCGCCGGCATTCCCGCCGCCTCGCAACGATCGCGCACGCTTTGCATAAACGCCAGCGAACCGCAGTAATACAGGCTGAAACCGCCGTGCCGCCGTTGCCAGTCGGCCAGTAACCGGGCTAGCAAGGCAGCCTGCCCATCCTCGCCGCAGGCGGCTGGCGATGCCCCACCGGCCGGGGAAAGACCCTGGGCCGGCATGCCGGCGGCGGCCACTGCGATATCATCCGGCGCGGACACCGCCTCGCCCGCCGGCGGCGCGCCACTGCCCACCACCCGGCAATGAGCGGTAATATTTTCCGCAAGCGCCCGATATTCCGGCTGCTGCGCAAACGCGCTTAAGGTGTCGGCCCTGCCGAAATAATGCAGTTGGAACTCCCGTCCCCGCGCCTTAAGCGCCAGCGCCATCGACAGCAGGGGCGTGATGCCGATGCCGCCCGCCAGCAGCAGCGACGCGCCGGGCCGATCCGCCAGCGGGAAGTCATTGCGCGGCGCGGATATCTCCAGCAGGTCCCCCGCCCGCAGCCCGTCGCGGATATAGCCGCCGCCGCCCCGGGAGCGATGGGTCGCCAAAATCGCCAGCCGGTAACTATCCTGCCGCGCGGCATCGCCGCATAACGAGTACTGCCGGATAAGCCCGTCGGGCAAGCGCAGCTGGATATGCGCCCCGGCGCTAAACGACGGCAGCGCGGAGCCGTCGGGACGGGCCAGGGTGAGAAAAACCACCCCGGTGCCCCGATGGATTTTATTCACCACCCTGACGTTAAAAAAGTGCTGTGATGCGTCCATAAATCGCCGTCCTGCCGGCATCGCGACGGCGGAACGCCCGCCGTCGCGTGGTTTAACGGTATCCCGAAACGGGCATTCACGCCCCGCCTCAGAATATCGTGCTGTATTGATCGATTTCCCACTGGCTGACATGGAGATGGTAACTGTTCCATTCCTGGGTTTTATATTTTACGAATTCATCGCGCAGCGCGGTGCCGAGGGTGGCTTCGATAAAAGGATCGGCGGCAAACGCCTCCACCGCCTCCAGCAGGTTCTGCGGCAGGAAATCGATGCCCCGCGACCGGCGCTCCTGCTCACTGATGGAATACAGGTTGTCCTCGTTAGGCTCGCGCGGGTCGATTTTTTCACGGATCCCTTCCAGGCCCGCCGCCAGCGCCAGGGTGGCCGCCAGATAAGGATTGACCGCGCCGTCCGCGTTGCGCGATTCGCAGCGGCCGCCGCCGGCGGGCACCCGGACCGAGTTGGTGCGGTTATTGGAACCGTAGGAATTAAACACCGGCGCCCAGGAGAAATAGTTCATCGCCCCCTGGCGCACCAGCCGTTTATAGCTGTTGACCGTCGGGGCAAAGGCCGCGCACAGCGCCCGGCCGTGCTTGAGCAGTCCACCGATAAAATAGTAGCCGGTATCGGACAGGCCCAGCCCGCGCGGGTCATCTTTGCTGGCAAAAATATTGTCGCCGTTGTTGATATCGTAGAGCGACATATTAAAATGCGCGCCGGTGCCGGTTTTATTGGCAAAGGGTTTCGGCATCATGGTGGCCACCAGGCCCAGCTCCTTGGCATAATGTTTGGCCATAAAGCGGAAAAAGATAAACCGGTCGCAGCTGGTCAGCGCATCGGCATAGTTAAAATCAAATTCATACTGGGAATTGCCGTCTTCATGATCCAGGGAGTAGAGATCCCAGCCCAAATCGTTAATGGTGCCGGAGACCTTATCCAGCCAGGCGAACTGGTCGACAAATCCGCGCAGATCGTAGCAGGGCTTGTTTAATTTATTATCTTTTTCCGGCACCGACAGGCCGCCGTCCTCATCGCGCTTGAGCAAATAAATCTCGCATTCGATGCCCAGGTTAAAACCAAACCCCATCTCCCCGGCCTGCGCCAGCACATTTTTCAACGCCACCCGGGTATTGAGCGCGTAGGGTTCGCCTTTAAACGCGTTGTCCGCCGGCATCCAGGCAATTTTCGGCTCCCAGGGCAGCTGGATAATATGGTCCAGATCCGGTATGGAGGTCAGCTCATCCTCATTGGGCAATTGGCCGAGCCCGTCCAGCGCATAGCCGGTATAGCGCTCCGATCCGGCCGCCATCTGGCTGAAATGGCCAATCGGCACCACCTTGCCCTTGGGCACGCCGTGGATATCCACATAGGCGCCCATGCAATATTCCACCCCTTTTTGCTTTAACTGCTGGGCAATTTCCGCTATCTGCTGCTGACTTCTTTTCATGATAAGTTCTGCTCTCCAGGTAAATATCGCGTATCGGCTCAGGTATGCTCGACGATCGCATGGGGGATGTAGGGTGCCTCGAGCGACGCGATCTCGTCAGGCGTCAGGGTGATTTCCGTGGCGCCGGCCGCGTCCTCAAGGTGCTGGAACGACGTGGCGCCGATAATGGGCGAGGCCACCGCGGGTTTGGTGAACAGCCATGCCAGCGCCACCTGGGCCTGGGGTACGCCGCGCCCGGCGGCAACGGCGGTGACCGCCTCGATTACCGCCCGGTCGGCCTGTTCGGTGGCGGTATACAGGAAGCTGGCGTAAGCATCGTTGGCGCCGCGATCGGTGGCCGTCGTCCGCTGCCATGGCCGGGTCAGCCGTCCGCGCGCCAGCGGACTCCACGGCGTGACGCCGACGCCTTCGGCCTGGCACAGCCCCATCATTTCCCGCTCCTCCTCCCGGTAAAGCAGGTTGAGGTGGTTTTGCATGGCGATAAACGGCGTCCAGCCGTTTTCACGCGCCACGTGCAGCGCCTTGCAGAATTGCCAGGCGAACATGGAGGACGCGCCCAGGTAACGCACCTTGCCCATTTTCACCAGGTCGTGCAGCGCCTCCAGCGTCTCCTCCAGCGGCGTGTCGTAATCCCAGCGGTGAATCTGGTAGAGGTCGATATAATCGGTATTCAGGCGTTTCAGGCTGGCGTCGATTTCGGTCATGATGCATTTGCGCGACAGCCCTTTACTGTTCGGCCCCTGGCGCATCGGGTTAAACACCTTGCTGGTGATCACCACATCCTCGCGCCGGGCAAAATCCCGCAGCGCCCGGCCGAGGATTTCTTCGCTGTCACCTTTGGCATAGGCATTGGCGGTATCGAAAAAATTCACGCCCAGTTCCAGGGCTTTCTGGATAAAGGGCCGGCTTTGCCGCTCATCCAGCGTCCAGGCATAACCGCTTTTTTCCGGCCGGGCATAGGTCATGCAGCCCAGGCACAGCGCGGACACATCCAGCCCGGATCGGCCAAGTTTTACCATTTTCATGCGGGTTACCTTAGTATTAGCGCGGCGTGACGCCGGCGCGCGCCCTAGATACGGGTGCGGATATAATTGGCCAGATGCCAGACCGTGGTTTCCAGATGCCCCAGGCGTCCCGGCGCCGCCAGCCTGGATAAGCTGCCGCGCTGCTGGGCGGCGTTGATGGCCAGATCCTCATCGATAATCGACAGGCTGGACGCTTTCATGGCGGCGGCGGTATCGGCAAATCCCGGCTGGGCGCTGGAGTCCTTCGACACCAGCACCAGGCGGTGCCAGACGGTCATATGCTTATCGATCGGCAGCAGTTGGCTGATGCTCAGCCGGTCGGGATTGAGGCCAATCAGGCAACTGGGGTAAACCAGCATCAGGTCGATTTGCCGCATGTCCTGCTCGCTGAATCCCGACAGCGGGATAAGCCCCTCGGTCAGCACCTCGGACAGCTCGCCGTTCTTGCGCAACGGCTGATGGCATAAGGTCCAGCCCGGACCGTCCTCGCCGATATAGCTGAGGCGTCCCGGAAAGCTGTCTTCCAGGGTGGTGCGGTGGACGGCGGAGTGGTGATAACACTCCATAAAAGTCTCCACCGCCATTTTCCAGTTGAACGGGCAATCGTAATCCAGGGTATAGGCGGTATCCAGCTCAGCCACCTGGTATTTGTCGAACATGGCGTTAAGCGGCTTGAGCCGTTGCGCTATCGATTCCACCTGGTCTGAAAAGGTAATAAAAATCAGGCCGTGGAAAATCTCGTGTCTTATCCGCGGCAGCTTGCATTGCTTGCGATCAAACTCCGCCGCCTGGTTCATATAGGGCGTGCCGATCAGGTTGCCGCCCAGATCATAAGTCCAGTTATGGAACGGACAGACCAGGGCCTTGGCATTGCCGCTGCCCGTTACGATCGGCGCCCAGCGGTGCAGGCACACGGCGGACATCACGCTAACCCCGTCCGGGCCGCGCGTCACCACCAGCGGTTCGTTAACGATATCCAGGGTAAAATAATCGCCTACATTGGGTATTTGCGAAATATGGCCGGCAAAGACCCAGTCCCCACGGTATATTTTTTCCATTTCGTGGGAAAAGAAAGCATCGCTGTTATAGGCTTCCGGCGGCAGCGTCGATGATAAAGCGGCATCGTCAGAACGCTGCTGTTTAATTTTTTCCACAATAGTGGCGCTGTCGTCAATTGCGCAGTCAATCCGCCGTGAATAGTCAGGCATGATTTTTCCCCTCGATTAACAAATATATTGGGTAATACGTTATGCGGGATATTCTTTAATGAATATCCACCGTGACCTTACCAATCGTTTTTTCCAATAACGGAATAACCTCCCGACCGAATTTCTCCAAGGATTGCCTGGCCGCCTGGATCGGCATATCGCCAAATTGGAAAAAGCAGTTGTAATGGGAGGGATTAATATCCGCCACTTCCTTGATAATCCGCTCGGCGACATAATGCGCGTCGCCGATGATTAAATTATCCCGTACCACCGCCACATCCGGTTCATCGGGAAATTTGGGGGCGGTGATAAACGCCCCCTTGGTGTCCGGCGTCTTGCCGTGCAGGGCGCTGATCATCCTGGCGACAAACAACGCACGCTCCGCCGCGTCCAGCGCCGCTTTTTTGCTATCGGTGACATGGATATACTGCTGCACCGCCAGCGGCGTGGACGCCATCAGGCCGGCCTCGCGCCATTGCCGCCGGGCGTCCCGCGCCATCTCCTTCAAGCGCGGCGAGCCGCGCCAGCCCGCGGTGATAAACGCGGTCGCCCCCCAGCGCGTGAAGCGCTGCAATAAAGCCGGATTGGTGGTGGTGATAAACAGCGGCGGCAGCGGTTGCTGCAAAGGCGTCAGCAGGAAATCCGTTTCCACGCGCTCTCCCTGCCAGGACAACGACGACGCCTTGCCGCCGGTCAGCGCCGCCTCGATAAACTGCCAGTTTTTCAGCAGCACGGTATTGCGCTGTTCAACATCGATGTTATAGCGATCGAATTCATAGGCCTGGTAGCCGCTGCCGATGCCCAGCACCAGCCGCCCAGCGGTGAGCCTGTCCACCAGGGCGATCTCCTGCGCCAGGCGCATCGGCTGGTATAGCGGCAGGACAATCACGGCGGTGCCGAGCTTAATGCGCCGGCTATAACCCGCCATATGGGCCGCCATCAGCAGCGGCGATACGCTGATGGAATAATTGGTAAAATGATGTTCGGCAAACCAGGCGGTTTCAAACCCAAGCTCCTCGGCAAGCGCGACCATTGTACGCGTGTCGTTGATCACCCCTTGTATTCCCTGGGGATTGTCCTGGTAAGACATTAAATTAAACAGTCCTAATTTCATAACCGTCCCCTGATGGGTAATATTGACCAATACAATGTATATTTATCATCACGCCGCCGCGCCCTGGCCCTTGCGGAAATATTTTTCAATCCGCCCCTGCACCCAGCTCAGCAGGGTGGTGGCAACCAGGTACCAAATACAGGCCACTATCAATAAAGGAATATTTTCAAACGTCCGAGAATAAATGGACTGCGCCGAATACAATAAATCCGATAACGAAATAACGCTCACCAGCGAGGTGGTTTTCAGCATCCCAATCACCTGGTTGCCGGTGGGCGGAATAATAAAGGGTATCGCCTGTGGCAGGATGACCCGCCGCAGCCACTGCCCTTTATTCATGCCCAGGGCGCGGGCCGCTTCCTGCTGGCCGTTATCCACCGAGGACATGCCGGCGCGGATAATCTCCGCCATATAGGCCGCTTCGTTTAGCCCCAGCCCCAGGATGGCGGCGGTATAGGGGGTAATCAAATCATTCATGCTGCCCTGGTATAGGGTGAATACATGAGGTATCCCGATGTAGGCTTCGGGATACAGCGCCGCCAGGTTGTACCAGAAAATCAGCTGCACCAGCACCGGGGTGCCGCGAAAAAACCAGATATACCCCGAGCTGAAGTGCGCCAGCAGCGGGTTGGCGGACAGGCGCAGCGTGGCGATCGCCACGCTCAGCAGGATCGCCAGCAGCATAATCACCAGCGTCAGCCACAGGGTGACCCATAATCCCGCCAGTATCGTCGGCGAAAACAGATACTGCCCCACGGTCGGCCAGGCGAAGTTCTCGTTCATCACCATCGAATGAACCAGCATGATCAGCAGTAAGGCGCAGACGGCCACTGAAATCCAGCGCCCCGGATAGCGGGTCGGCACCACGGTCAGGGCATCGTGGGGAAAGGCCGCCGCCTTGTTTTGGCCGGTATCGGGCGGTCGTTGTCCCAGGGTCTGGTATTGTTGGTTATCTGTCATCTTATCTCTCATTCACGCTCACTGACTTTTCTTAACATAAGCAGGATACGGCACCGGCAGCGCTATTATTAATTAATCAGTTAATTAATAATATGCACCTGCACTCTCATACTGTCAATAAAAAAACAGCGGATATTTAATTTTTTAATTAACAAAATATACATTAAAAACAGCATATTAATCATAGTCACTCAATGTGACAGGTGCTTAGCGAGAAAAGCGCGCGTCCGGGGATGCTGCGGCCGCTGAAACATTTCCGCCGGCGGGCTTTTTTCAATAATCGCCCCATTATCCATAAACGCCACACAGTCCCCCACCTCCCGGGCAAAGGCCATTTCATGGGTGACCACCACCATGGTCATGCCCTCCTCGGCCAGGCCGCGCATCACATCCAGCACTTCGCCGACCAGCTCCGGGTCCAGCGCGCTGGTGGGCTCGTCGAACAGCATCAGGGTGGGTTTCATCGCCAACGCCCGGGCGATGGCGACCCGCTGCTGCTGCCCGCCGGAGAGCTGTGACGGGTACGCGTTCAGCCGATGCGACAATCCCACCCGCTCCAGCAGGATTTTCCCCTGATCCAGCGCCTCGCCGCGCGGCACTTTACGCACCCGCATCGGCGCTTCAATCACATTTTCCAGCGCGGTCATATGGCCGAACAGGTTGAAACGCTGGAACACCATGCCGATACCGGCGCGTTTGCGGGCGATTTCCGCCTCTTTCAGTTCGTAAAGCTTGTCGCCCACCCGGCGGTAGCCCATCAGCTCACCGCCGACGTACAGCGCGCCGCCGTCGATTTTTTCCAGATGGTTAATGCAGCGCAGAAAGGTCGATTTGCCGGACCCGGAAGGTCCGATCAGGCAGGCCACCTCGCCTTGCCTGATCTGCAAATCCACGCCCTTGAGGATCTCCTGGCCGTGAAACCGCTTTACCACCTGATAGGCGGCTACCGCCGGTGTATCGTGTTCCGACATCGTTGCTCCCCTCTTTATCTTGTCATATACCAGGTGCACAGCCCGCCGCCGTCCACTACCAGCATTTGGCCGGTGGTGTACGCGGCGTCGGGGGAGAGCAGATAACCCACCGCCGCGGCCACCTCCTCCGGCAGTCCGGCGCGTCGCAGCGGCAGGCGCGCCACTTCGGCGGCCAGCTGCGGCTCGCGCCGTTGCCAATCGTCGGCCGCGGCTCGTATCGGCCCGGGACTGACGCCGTTAACCCGGATACCGTAGTCCGCCCATTCGACGGCCATCTGCCGGGTCAGGTTGACCACCGCCGCCTTGCTCGGGCCGAAGGCCCCGGCGCCGGGATAACAGCGATCGGCCGAGGCCCCGGCAATATTCACGATGCTGCCCCCACCGGCGGCGCGCATGATTTTCGCCACCTCGGTGCCCACCACAAAACATCCGTTCAGGTTAACGCTCACCACCTGTTGCCAGGCGGCATCGTCCAGGCTGAGCAAATCACCCGCCGCGGCGGCGCCGGCGTTATTCACCAGCATATCGATGGCGCCGAAGTCGGCGGCGATCGCGGCAACCCGGGCGCCAACCTGGCCGCGATCGGTGATATCGCCATAATAGGCCCGCGCCCGACGCCCGGTTTGGCGGATCTCCGCCACCAGCCGCTCCGCCGAATTCCGATCCTGCCTGAGCAGTAATGCAATATTGACGCCAGATCGGGCAAGCATAAGCGAGACGGCGCGGCCGATGCCTTTGGATCCGCCGGTAACCAGGGCGGTTAACGCCGGTCGGGTATCAGGGTTCATAACAACTCCGTAGGTTCATTGGCCGGTGCGATACCGCCGGCGGCCGGTGAAAACATGTCCCCGGCTAAAGGGATAGCGCCCGCCGCCAGGGTACGGCCGCAGATATAGCCCCAGGTCAGGTTGGGCCCGAGGGTGGTGCCGGCGCCGACGCCGCGCGTGCCGATGGGATTGGCCATCGCCACGCCGGCGCAGAACAGCCCGGGAATCACATGGCCGTCCAGGTGCAGCACCCGGCCGAATTCGTCGGTGCGCGGGCCGCCTTTGGTGGCGGTAAAGCTGCGGTTAAACGGCACGGCGACAAACGGCGCCTGTTTGATGTTCATCAGGCCGCCGTGAAAACGCCGATCGCCCTTCCCGTGGCCATGGGCCTGATGCCGGTTAAAATCCTCGTCGACGCCCGTGGCGCAAAACCTGTTAAAGCGCGTGACCGTCTGTTCCAGGGCCGCCGGCGGTAAACCGAGCTTAACCGCCAATGCGCCAAGCGTCGGGGCCATCCGCATCCATCCCCGGCTGCGCAGGGCGCAGGCCAGCACTATCGGCGCCCGCCACAGCAGTCGGGCGTCGGCAATCAGCCAGGCGGGAAGATGTTGCGGTAATCCGCCCGGTTCCTCGCGCGCATCCAGCGCTTCGCCGAGGTTAAAAGCAAATTCATTGGTAAAACGCAGGCCGTCCCGGTTAACCAGGATGGCGTTAGGCTCGTACTGAAAAAACACCGACAGTCCATAGGGCCGCCCTTCGTAGCGGGTCGGCAGCGATCCGCTCATATTGGCCTGATCCATATGCGCCAGCCGGGCGCCGGCGGCCTGCGCCATCCGGTGCCCGTCCCCCTCGTTGGTGCGCGGGCTGGAAATCGCGTCGAAAGGCCCCGGGAAATGCGCGGCGCGCCTGAGCGCGTCCCATTCAAAACCGCCGCTGGCCAGCACCACGCCGCGCCCGGCCGTGACGCGGGTCAAGCGGCCGTTTCGGCTGAACCAGGCTCCCGTTACCGCGCCCCGCGCGTCGGTTATCAGATCGATAACCCTGGCCGACGTTTCAATCCGGCAGCCCTTGGCCAGGCAGCCGGCCAGCAGCCCGGTGATCAGCGCCGCGCCTTTGGTGCGGGTGCGGGTAAGGCAGCGCCACAACAGGCGGGGGGCAAGCTTAAGCGCCACCCTGCACGGATGATGATAGATATCCTCGCCAATCACTTCCAGATAGGTATATACCTGCGGCAGCGGGGAGCGCCGGATCGGCCGGCGTTCCTTGCCCAGCACCCCGGCGCGCAGCGGATCGGGCGTCAACATGCGGCCGAACGCCTTGGCGCCGGCGCAGTCCATCAGCGGATCCGCCTCCGGCGTCAGGGCAAAACGCAGCGGCGTATGGGTTTCCAGAAAGCGCAGCATCTCGGGCGCGTAAAACGCAAACTGCGCCCAAAGCCGGTCCTCGGTGGCGCGCCAGCCCGCCGGCGCGGTGGCGCGCAGATAGGCCAGCGCCTCACGCGGGCTATCCTCCACGCCACGAGCCAGGGCATGATGGTTGGCGGGCACCCACACCGCGCCGCCCGACATGGCCGAGGTACCGCCCAGGACGGCGGCCTTTTCCACAATCAGCACCTTAAGCCCCGCCGCCGCCGCGGCCAGCGCCGCGCTTAACGCGGCGCTGCCGGAACCGACCACCAGCACGTCGCATTGCAACAGGCTGTCGGCTACCGGGGCACGCACGCCCCCGGCACGTTCATCCGCCCGCGTCATCCTTGCGCGCTTATTGCATCGGGCGGGTGGTGAACAGGTTGATGCCGGGCTGTTCCAGCATCACCGGTTCCAAATCCCATTTTTTCATGATGCGGGCGTATTCACCGTTAGCCCAGAGTACTTTCAACGCGCCAAGCAACGCTTGGGCCAGCGGCTGGTTGTCCTGTTTCACCACGATGCCCAGATAGTATTTCGGCATCAACGGCATGCTGACGGTGCGGATCGGGCGGGGAGCGACTTTTTTGATCTCCGCGGCGGCGGCGGCATCGTTAAGCACAAAATCGATGCGGCCGGCATACAGCGCCAGGAGCACGGCATCCGCCGAAGGTAGGGTCGTCACCTTAATGGCCGGTTTATGGTTCTTGGCGCAGTTGGGGGTAAAAATATCGCTGATGGCATGCTCAAAATCGGTGCCGGACTGGACGCCGACCTTCAGGCCGCACAGCGATAACGGATCGCTGACGATACTTTTGTTGCTGGCCAGGGTATAAACTTCATTGGTGGCATAGGCATAATTCACGAACGTCACCTGTTTTTCACGCTCCAGACTGTCGGAAATACATTCCATCGCCATATCGTAGCGGCCGCTTTTTACCCCCGGGATCAGGCCGGCGAAATCAATGGATACCGGATTGACGCCCACCCCCAGCACCTTACCGATGGCGTTCCACAAATCGGGTTCAAATCCCACCATGGTTTTATTATCATCGGCAAACACTTCGCACGGCGGGTAATGGGCATCGGTAACCAGGTTGATGACGCCCTGGGTCTTTATCTTGGCTGGCAACAGCTCGTGCAGGGCATTGTCCTTGCCGATCGGCGCCGCGTCCTCGGCGCAAACCGCGCTCCCCAGAGTCAGGCCGGCACACAACAACATAGCGTGGAGCAGGGATGATGTAATTCTCATGCTTGGAATACTCCTGAAACGTCTTTATCTGGTAAACCCGATGATATGGGCGTAAGAGCCAATAGGCATTGTTGGCGCCTGCGGCGACGGCCAGCCGTGATAGCGTACCGATGAGAGGAAGTAGCAACTAGCGTGCCATCAATTAACTAATCAATTAATTAATTGATTAATGACCAAATCCCGTGGCGCGACCGAGAATGCCGACCGACCGACACGCCCTGCGGCTGCTGTAAAAATGACCTATGGAAGTGCAGATGTTGCAATTTTTCATCATATTAGTGCGCGTCTTGTTGCACACCAGACCCTTTCGCCATATTACATGCTGAATACGGGCGACAAACTTCCGGCGGTCATTCAATTATGCCGTCTAAAGAAATATAAATGGCATGAAACACTAAAAAAGCCCCCAACGACGGCTGATGGCATAACCGAAAACCGGTATGGCGCGATAAACCAAACGAGGGGGAGCTGGCGGCGGGGTTAATTGAACATTTTTTGCAAATAGTGGGTTAACGAAGCGCGGGAAGAAAAACCATGGGGTATGCCGTAATGGCTTTCGGGTTTCCCATCCGGATCGGCGGGGAACACTTGATAGTTGTCGCTGGAGCGCACCGGCGACGTCGGGGCGGCAAACAGGCTGCTTTTGTCGCGCAGCGAAGGATGAACAACCAGGGCGGTCCGGCCCAGTTTAGCCTCCCGATTCACGTAGACGTAGTGGTGACCTTTACGGTAACCGTAGCATTGCCGGGTGATATAATCTCTTTCGAAGCCGGAATTCTCCAGTTCGCGAGCGACTTCATCGGGTCTTAAGTACATTATTTGTCCTCTCTTCAGTCACAGTGAAGTGATCCCAGCTAATGTAATCAGTTAAGCGGCCGGTCAGTAGACGCGGCGCGTGTTTTCGGATTAATCCAAAAACGGCCGGTTCGCCGGTATCAGGCCGCGCGCCGGGCCGCGCCAAGCCGCCCGCCGCGCTTGTGCGGGCCTGGCCGGTAAGGTGGGGCGCCGCCTTAGCGCGGCGGCAGGAATCGCGTGAATAGTCTACAGTTAAATCATCATTAGCCAAAAGGGAGAAACAAATGTTTACCAAAGCTGAAAAAGACGATCTTCAAAGAGATGTAAAAGACGATGTTTCTCTGTTAGCCGATACATTGGATGAATTGCTTAGTACGTCTGAAAAAACTTCTAAAGAACAGCTGGACGCCCTGCGCAGTAAAGCCAAAGACGTACTGAAAGACGCGCGCGCCCGCGCCGGCGGCACCAGCCGTATCGGCCAGTATGCCCGCGACACCGCAATCCAGACCAAAAACTATGTGGTCGATAAACCGTGGCAAAGCCTGGGCATTACCACGGCCGTCGGTATCGTGCTCGGCGTATTGCTGTCGCGCCGTTAACACCTGAGGGCGTAAAGCCCGCGGGTGCTGGTCACAGGCGAGGCTGCCGGTAGGTTGATAGTCACGTACTATGGCGCTATCGCGCCGGCTGATTTTCCCGACAAGAATTATTTACCGCATCCGTGAACCAGTCATTTAATGGTGAAAGCCCGCGTCCCGCAAGGAGCGCGGGCTTTTTGTATCCTGCGCCCCGCCCCAGGTTGACTAAATTGTAGCGTAATACCATATATTGTGTGGTTGAAAAAAATAACATCTACATATAGTATTAGTTTCAGGCACCACAGCTGATTGCACCATTGCCACCAAGACCATTATACCCAATAATTTTAACGCGTAAGGGGAATGCGAATCATGACTATTACTATTTACACTAAACCGGATTGCGTTCAATGTCACGCCACCTGCCGTGCGCTGGACAGAAAAGGCATCAGCTACCGGTTAGTGGATCTGGTGGCCGACGGACAGGCGCTGGCCCATGTGAAATCCCTCGGCTACCAGCAGGTGCCGGTGGTGCAGACTCCCAGCGAGCACTGGAGCGGCTTCCGGCCTGACAAGATCAGCCTGCTGGCGGCCGCCGCCATGGCCTCATAAGCCGGTCATGTTAACCCCGGAACCGCTGCTGGTATACTATTCCAGCAGCTCGGAAAATACGCATCGTTTTGTCAGCAAGCTGACGCTGCCCGCGCTGCGCATTCCCCTGGCGACCAACCAAAAACTGAAAGTGGAGCGGCCCTATATCCTGATAGTCCCGAGCTATGGCGGCGGCAGCGAGCATGGCGCCGTGCCGCCCCAGGCTATCCGCTTTCTTAATGATACAACTAACCGTTCCTGGATCCGCGGCGTTATCGGAGCCGGCAACCGTAACTTTGGCACCGCCTTCTGCCTGGCAGCCGAAATCATCGCCAAAAAATGCCAGGTGCCTTTCCTTTATCGTTTTGAGTTATTGGGAACGGCGGAAGACGTGACGCAGGTACGTATGGGAGTAACCGAATTTTGGCAACAGCAGAACTGAACATCACCCAACCCGGCCCGGTCCTGGCGGATTATCACGCCCTGAACGCCATGCTCAATCTCTATGACGAGAACGGCAATATTCAGTTCGACAAGGATCGGCAAGCCGTCGACCGGTATTTCGAGCAGCACGTGCTGCCCAATACCCGGCAGTTTCCCTCGCTCGCCGCCAGGCTGCGTTATCTGGTCGACGAAGGCTACTACGAAGCCGAGGTGCTGGCCCCCTACTCCCAGGACATCCTGGAGGCCCTGTTTCGCCAGGCCGACGAACGGCAATTTCGCTTCCAGACGTTTATGGGCGCGCTGAAGTACTACACCAGCTATACCCTGAAATCCTTTGACGGCAAACAGTACCTTGAGCGCTTCGAGGACCGGGTATGCATGGTGGCCTTGACGCTTGCCGCCGGCGACGGCGCGCTGGCCTCGCGGCTGGTGGAGGAGATGCTGTCGGGACGCTTCCAGCCGGCGACGCCGACGTTCCTGAACTGTGGCAAACAGCAGCGCGGCGAGTATGTATCCTGCTTCCTGCTGCGTATCGAAGACAATATGGAATCCATCGGCCGCTCGGTCAACGCGGCGCTGCAGTTGTCCAAACGCGGCGGCGGCGTGGCGTTTATGCTGACCAACCTGCGCGAGGCCGGCGCGCCGATCAAACGGATCGAGAACCAATCGTCCGGCGTTATCCCGGTGATGAAAATGCTGGAGGACGCCTTCTCCTACGCCAACCAGCTTGGCGCGCGCCAGGGCGCCGGCGCGGTCTATCTGCATGCCCATCATCCGGACATCATGCGTTTCCTCGATACCAAACGTGAAAACGCCGACGAAAAAATCCGCATCAAGACCCTGTCGCTGGGAGTTGTCATCCCCGATGTCACCTTTGAACTGGCGCGCGACAACCGGCCGATGTACCTGTTCTCGCCTTACGACGTCGAGCGGATTTACGGCCAGCCGTTCTCCCAGCTGAGCATTAGTGAAAAATACCATGAGATGGTGGCCGACCCGCGCATTCGCAAAACCAGCATCGACGCCCGGCAGTTTTTCCAGACGCTGGCCGAGATCCAGTTTGAGTCGGGTTACCCCTATATGGTGTTCGAGGATACGGTAAACCGCGCCAACCCCATCGCCGGGCGCATCAATATGAGCAACCTGTGTTCGGAAATCCTGCAGGTCAACAGCGCCACCGAATACCACGAAGATCTCAGCTACCGCCAGGTGGGCCATGATATCTCCTGCAACCTGGGCTCGCTGAATATCGCCCGCGCCATGGACGCGCCGGATCTGGGTAATACGGTGGAAACCGCCGTGCGCGCCCTGACCGCGGTATCCGATATGAGCCGGATTAACTCGGTGCCCTCCATTGTCAAAGGCAACGACGCGTCCCACGCCATCGGCCTGGGGCAGATGAACCTGCACGGCTACCTGGCCCGCGAGCATATTTATTACGGCTCGGAGGAAGGCGTTGATTTCACCAATATGTATTTTTACGCCGTGGCCTACCACGCGGTGCGGGCGTCAAACCGCCTGGCCCTCGAACGGGGCGCCACCTTCGAGGGTTTTGCCAACTCCCGTTATGCCAGCGGTGAATACTTCCAGCCGTACGTGGAGCAGCTGTGGCAACCCGTCACCGAGCGTGTACGCGCGCTGTTCGCCAAGGCAGGTATCGCCCTGCCCACCCGCGACGACTGGCTGGCGCTGCGCGCATCGGTGATGGCGCATGGCCTTTATAACCAGAACCTGCAGGCGGTGCCGCCGACCGGCTCCATCTCCTACATCAACCACTCCACGTCCAGCATTCACCCGATTGTCTCGCGCATCGAGATCCGTAAAGAGGGGAAAACCGGCCGGGTCTATTATCCTGCGCCCTTCATGGACAACGACAATCTGCAGTATTACCAGGATGCCTATGAAATTGGGCCGGAAAAAATTATCGATACCTACGCCGCCGCCACGCGCCATGTCGATCAGGGTCTGTCGCTGACGCTGTTTTTCCGTGATACCGCCACCACCCGGGATATCAACAAGGCGCAGATCTACGCCTGGAAAAAGGGCATCAAGACGCTGTACTACATCCGTATCCGCCAACTGGCGCTGGAAGGCACCGAAGTCGCCGGCTGCGTCTCATGTGCGCTGTAAAGGTAAAGGAGAATATCACCATGACCACCGCGTCCAAGGTTTCCCCCGTCCAGGCGGTAAACTGGAACCGAATTGAAGACGACAAGGATCTTGAGGTCTGGAATCGCCTGACCGCCAATTTTTGGCTGCCGGAAAAATTGCCCCTGTCCAATGATATCCCCTCCTGGTCGACATTATCAAAGCAGGAGCAGGAGCTGACCATCAGGGTATTTACCGGGCTGACATTGCTCGATACGGTACAAAATACCGTTGGCGCGCCGGCTTTAATGGCCGATGCGGTCACCCCGCACGAGGAAGCGGTGTTCTCTAATATCAGCTTTATGGAAGCGGTGCATGCGCGCTCTTACAGTTCGATATTTTCCACGCTGTGCGCTATGCCGGAGGTGGATGAGGCTTACCGTTGGAGCGAGCAGAATGAAGCATTGCAAAATAAAGCCGCCATCATTTTGCGGCATTATCGCCATGACGATCCGCTGACCAAAAAAGTCGCCAGCGTATTCCTGGAATCCTTTCTGTTTTATTCCGGTTTTTACCTGCCGATGTATTATTCCAGCCGGGCAAAACTAACCAATACCGCCGACCTGATCCGATTAATTATCCGCGATGAAGCGGTGCATGGCTATTATATCGGCTACAAATTCCAGCGCGCGCTGGAGCGGGCGACGCCTGAACGGCGTGAGCAAATAAAAACCTTTACCTACGACCTGCTGCAGGACCTGTATGAGAACGAGCTGGTGTATAGCGCACAGCTGTACGACGGCGTCGGCTGGACCGGGGATGTCACGGCGTTTTTGCACTATAACGCCAATAAAGCCTTGATGAACCTGGGTTATGAGGCGCTTTTCCCTGCGTCGATGACCAATGTTAACGCGGAAATCCTTTCCGCGCTGTCGCCCAACGCCGATGAAAACCACGACTTTTTCTCCGGTTCAGGGTCATCCTACGTGATGGGCCGCGCGGTCAACACCGAAGACGAAGACTGGGCTTTTTAATCCCATTGGCGGGGGCGTGTTATTCCCCCTCGCCAAGCGATATATTATTCGCGCTGATAGCTGTTTATTCAAACCATTATCATTAACATGAAATCCCCTGCAAAATTAAATTAATTATCCCCAGATGGCATCAATTATAAAATCTGCTTTCGGATACGCATCCCCATGCCGGCGGCATTATCCGCGGCATCCTTGGGCGCATTGGCCGGAAAAGTATTCCCCTATTCCCCTTGACGAGCGAAAATTCCTCCCGGAACGGGGCGGTGGAATAAAAAATTTCCAGAGTGGATTATTTTCCTAAACCCTTGCCCTGTTTAGCCGTTTGGGCCGAAATGCGCTCGTCCTGCCGACAGGATATTTCGCTGGATAAGGGATTGGGGGTTGTCTAAAAAGCTCAGTATGTTAGGGTATACAGCGTTTTTATTTCGGCAGGACCCCTAAATATATTAGAAAACCATACGGGAAATTGATAATTGCATGGCTGTTAAACTTGAAGTAAAAAACCTCTATAAAATATTTGGCGAACATCCCGAGCGCGCATTTAAGCTGATTCAGGCGGGGCACGACAAGGATAAAATATTTGCCAAAACCGGTCTGACGGTTGGCGTAAAAGATGCCAGTCTGGCCATTGAAGAAGGCGAGATATTCGTCATCATGGGGTTATCCGGTTCCGGTAAATCCACCATGGTACGCCTTCTCAATCGTCTGATAGAACCGACGCGCGGCGAAGTCCTGATTGACGGCGTCGATATCGCCCGGATCTCCGACAGCGCGCTGCGCGACGTCAGGCGTAAAAAAATCAGCATGGTGTTCCAGTCCTTTGCGCTGATGCCGCACCTGAACGTGCTGGACAATACCGCCTTCGGCATGATGCTGGCCGGCATGCCGGCGCAGGAACGCCACGCCAAGGCGCTGGAGGCGCTGGCGCAGGTGGGGCTGGATAAACACGCGTTGTCCTGGCCCGACGAGCTGTCCGGCGGCATGCGCCAGCGCGTCGGCCTGGCCAGGGCGCTGGCCAACGATCCCGACATCCTGCTGATGGATGAGGCGTTTTCGGCGCTCGACCCGTTAATCCGCGCCGAAATGCAGGACGAGCTGGTCAAGCTGCAGTCCCGCCACCAGCGCACCATCGTCTTTATTTCCCATGATCTCGACGAGGCTATGCGCATCGGCGATCGTATCGCCATTATGCAGGGCGGCGTGGTGGTACAGGTGGGCACGCCGGAAGAGATCCTCAATAATCCGGCTAATGAATATGTCCGCACGTTTTTTCGCGGCGTGGATGTCAGCCATGTGTTCAGCGCCAAGGATATCGCCCGCCGCCGTCCGGTGACGCTTATCCGCAAGACGCCGGGGTTCGGCCCCCGTTCCGCCCTTAAGCTGCTGCAGGATGAAGACCGCGATTTCGGTTATGTGCTGGAGCGCGGCCAGAAATTTATCGGCGTGGTATCCATCGATTCGCTGAAAGCCGCCCTGGCGGCCAACCTGCCGCTGGAGCAGGCGCTGCTCGAGAGTCCCGCTCCCGTCCCCGGCGATACGCCGCTGAGCGAACTGATCTCCACCGTCGCCCAGGCGCCCTGCGCCGTACCGGTGGTCGGTGATGAGAATCAGTATATCGGCATTATTTCCAAAGGCATGTTGCTACAGGCATTAGACAAAGAAGGGGCGATCAATGAGTAAGCCAACCACCGATCCATGGACGGGCGTACAGGCCGCGCCCACAGCGGACGCCACTTCCGCGCAGCACGCGGTCGATACGCCATCGGCCGATCCCTGGGGCGCCACCGGCGCGCAGCCTCATGACGCGGCGACCGCCGCGCAAAACGCACCCGGCGCCGGCAGCGGCGCCGACGCCTGGGGGACTACCGCCCCCACGGCTACCGATGGCGCGGGCGCGCATTCCGCCCAGCAAGGGGCCGACTGGCTCAACAGCGCCCCGGCCCCCGCGCCCGAGCATTTTAACCTGCTGGATCCGTTTCACAGCACCCTGATCCCGCTCGATACCTGGGTCACCCACGGCATCGATTGGGTGGTGTTGCATTTCCGCCCGCTGTTCCAGGGCATCCGGGTGCCGGTGGACTTCATCCTCGGCGGCTTCCAGCATTTGCTGCTGGGCATGCCCGCTCCGGTCGCCATCCTGGTGTTTGCCCTGCTGGCCTGGCAGATGTCGAGCCTGGGCATGGGCATCGCCACCCTGGTCTCCCTGGTGATTATCGGCGCCATCGGCGCGTGGTCGCAGGCCATGGTGACGCTGGCGCTGGTGCTTACCTCGCTTTTGTTCTGCGTGGTGATAGGTCTGCCGCTGGGCATATGGCTGGCGCGCAGCGAGGGCGCGGCAAAAATCATCCGCCCGCTGCTCGACGCCATGCAGACCACGCCGGCGTTCGTTTACCTGGTGCCCATCGTCATGCTGTTCGGCATCGGCAACGTGCCGGGGGTAGTGGTGACCATTATCTTCGCCCTGCCGCCGGTGGTGCGCCTGACCATACTGGGCATCAAGCAGGTGCCGGAAGACCTGATTGAAGCCGCCGAGTCGTTCGGGTCCAGCCCCCGCCAACTACTGTTCAAAGTGCAGTTGCCGCTGGCGATGCCGACCATCATGGCCGGTATCAACCAGACGCTGATGCTGGCGCTGTCGATGGTGGTCATCGCCTCGATGATTGCCGTCGGCGGACTAGGCCAAATGGTCCTGCGCGGCATCGGCCGCCTGGACATGGGACTGGCGACCATCGGCGGGGTAGGCATCGTGATCCTGGCGATTATCCTCGACCGGCTGACCCAGTCCCTGGGACGCGACAGCCGCAGCCGCGGCAACCGCCGCTGGTATGCCGGCGGTCCCCTGGGTTTGTTTACCCGTCCGTTTGCCAAAAAAGCCTGACCCTTTCCCGGGAGCGGACCCACGTCCGCTCCCGTCGCCTGATTGTTTAAAAATTTATCATTAAAAACTATTCAGAAGGATATCCTATGCATAAGACCGGAATTTGGGCGTTAGCGCTCACCGCGGCGCTGGCCGCGCCAATCTCTTTTGCCGCCGGGCTGCCGGGTAAAGGCGCGCAGGTCCAACCCCTGCAAAGCACCATTTCGGAAGAGACGTTCCAGACACTGCTGGTGAACAAAGCCTTGGAAAAGCTGGGTTACGATGTCAAATCAAGCCGTGAAGTGGATTACAACGTCGCCTACACCTCCATCGCCTCCGGCGACGCCACCTTTATGGCGGTAAACTGGGATCCGCTGCATGCGGACCAATACCAGGCGGCCGGCGGCGACGCCAAGTTCTATCGCCAGGGCAATTATGTCGAGGGCGCGGCCCAGGGCTACCTGATCGACAAAAAAACCGCGGATAAATACCATATCACCACCCTCGATCAGCTCAAGGATCCCAAACTGGCGAAACTGTTCGACGCCAACGGCGACGGCAAGGCCGATCTGACCGGCTGCACCCCCGGCTGGGGCTGCGAGGCGGTGATTAACCACCAAATCAAAACCTACGGACTGACAGACACCGTGGAGCATAACCAGGGCAACTACGCGGCCATCATTGCCGACACCATGGCCCGCTTCAAGGAAGGCAAGCCGATCCTGTATTATACCTGGACTCCTTACTGGGTCAGCGACGTCCTGGTTCCCGGACGGGATGTGGTTTGGCTGCAGGTGCCGTTCTCTTCCCTGCCCGGCAAGCAGAAAGACATCAGCACCAAGCTGCCTAACGGCGCCGACTATGGTTTCCCGGTAAACGCCATGCGCATCGTCGCTAATAAATCGTGGGCGCAGGCCAACCCGGCGGCGGCGAAGCTGTTTTCCATCATGCGGCTGCCGATAAGCGATGTGAACGCGCAAAACCTGCGGATGCATGAAGGCCAGGCGTCGGAAGTGGATATTGAACGCCACGCCAACGGCTGGATCGCAGCGCACCAGGCGCTGTTCGACGGTTGGGTAAGCACCGCGGCCGCGGCCGCCGGCAAATAATAGTAAGTAATACGGCGTTTTTGAGACGTCGATCGCACCTGTTTATCCCGCGATAACAGGTCACGTCAAAAAACGGGGGGCATTCGCCCCTCGTTTTTTTGGCGCTTATGAGGAATAATAGCCCCCCGATTGGTTAACAGACTCACCAATGAAAACAAAAACTGACCACCCAAGTTTAAGTCCGGCGCTGATTATTATCATGGCTATCGCCACCGGACTGTCGGTCGCAAGCAACTACTATGCGCAACCCCTCCTGGACACCATCGCCCAGGCCTATCAGCTGTCGGTAAACCAGGCTGGTTTTATCGTCACCGCCGCCCAGTTGGGTTATGCCTGCGGCCTGATGTTTATCGTGCCCCTGGGAGATAAATTCGAACGGCGCGGGATGATCGTCATCATGACGCTGCTGTCCGCCGCCGGGATGCTGGTCACCGCGTCGGCAGGCAGCCTGTGGATGATGATTGCCGGCACGGCCCTGACCGGCCTGTTCTCGGTAGTGGCGCAGATCCTGGTGCCGCTGGCCGCCACCCTGGCGGATCCGGCCAAGCGCGGCAAAGTGGTCGGCATGATCATGACCGGCCTGTTGCTGGGCATCCTGCTGGCGCGGACCGTCGCCGGCGCCCTGGCCTCCTATGGCGGCTGGCGCACGGTATACTGGTTCGCCAGCGCCCTGATGGTGGTTATGGCGCTCATCCTGTGGTTCGCCCTGCCGCGTTATAAACAGTATTCGGATCTCAACTACCCGCAGTTGCTGGCCTCCATCTTGCGTATGTATGTCACTACCCCGATACTGCGTACCCGGGCCCTGATCGGCTGCGTCACGTTTGCCAGCTTCAGCAACCTGTGGACCTCCATGGCGTTCCTGCTGGCCGCGCCGCCGTTTTATTTTTCGGAAGCGAAAATCGGCCTGTTCGGCCTGGCGGGCGCCGCCGGGGCCCTGGCCGCCTCACGGGCCGGTCACCTGGCCGACCGGGGCAAGGCCAAGACGACCACCCGCTACGGCCTGCTGCTGTTGCTGGTCTCCTGGGCCTTCATCTGGTACGGCCAGTATCAGGTCATGGCGCTGATTGCCGGCATTATCGTGCTGGATCTGGCGGTGCAGGGCCTGCATATCACCAACCAGAGCGTGATTTACCGGCGTATGCCGCAGGCGCGTAACCGGCTGACCTCCGGTTATATGACCAGTTATTTCATCGGCGGCGCCATCGGCTCGCTGATTTCCGCCTCCGCATACCAGACCGCCGGCTGGACCGGCGTATGCATCGCCGGAGCGGTGCTGGGCGTGCTCAACCTGCTGTTGTGGTGGCGTGGGCAACATCACGAGGACAACGGCGTGACGGCCGCCTGAGGCCGCTTGCCGGGCGAGGCCGGTTACGGCGCCCCCGCGGACGCCATGCCCCCCATCCCGGCAACGCACGCCACTATCAGGAGGATCTGCACATGGATGCAAGCCAAAGCAATAATCCCCTGACGCCAGGGCCGCCGGCCACCTTCCGCGAAGGGATAGTCGACAGCCTGCCCATCGTCATCGGCTACCTGCCGGTGGCGTTCGCCTTTGGCCTGAACGCGGTTAAGCTGGGTTTCACGCCGCTGGAAGGCATCTTCATCTCCTGCGTCATCTATGCCGGCGCCAGCCAGTTCGTCATCACCACCCTGCTCAGCGCCGGCCTGTCGCTGTGGGTCGCGGCGTTGACCGTCATGGCCATGGACGTGCGCCACCTGCTATATGGCCCGGCGTTGCGTCACCGTATCCTGGGCGCCCTGTCGCCGCGCAAAACGGCGTTATGGGCCTTCGGCCTGACCGATGAGGTGTTTTCCGCGGCGATTGCCAGGCTAATTAAAGATAACCGCCGCTGGTCGGAAAACTGGATGATAAGCGTAGCCGCCTGTTCCTGGCTATCGTGGGTGATCGGGACCGCCGCCGGCGCATTGTCCGGCAACGGCCCGCTGGATGATTATCCCGCGGTGGAGGCCGCGCTGTCGTTTATGCTGCCGGCGCTGTTCCTTAGTTTTCTATTGGCGGCGTTCCAGCGGCGCCAAAGCCTGGTACTGGCGGCGTCGCTTACCGGCGCGCTGGCCGGGCTGCTGCTGATGTCGATTCCGATGGCCATCCTGGCCGGTATCGGCGGCGGATGCGTGGGCGCGTTGCTGGGTCCGGCGCTTAAGCCGGGGAAGGTTGAATGAATACCAACGTGATCATTATCGGTTTGGTGGTCGGAACGGCGAATTATCTGTTTAGGTATCTTCCACTGCGGTTCAGCGGCAGGCGTAAATCCATCGGTACCGGCGGCAACTGGGCCGGGCTTCTGCTGGACGGCATCGGCATCGCGTCCATTTGCGCGCTGCTGGTGGTTTCCAGCGTGCCCGAGGTCATGCGCGATCCGGCTAAGCTGGCGCCTACCCTGGCGGGTTTCGCGATATTGATTGCCTGTTTTTACCAGACCCGCAGCATTGTTATCTCCACCCTGGGCGGCGCGCTCTGCTTTGGCTTGGTGTTCAAATTACTGTCTGCCTGATCTATAGTTATCTAAACTTTTCATGGCGACAATATTTACATGGGTGATTACATTAGTTATTATATCCATAGTAACTAATGAGGTATTAATTTAAATGGACAGTTCCTTCACCCCCATTGAGCAAATGTTGTCGCAACGCGCCCAGCAACATCCCGAGTTTCCTTACCAGGAAATCCTGCTGACCCGGCTTTGCATGCATATGCAGGGCAAACTGCTGGAAAACCGCAACCGCATGCTAAAAGCCCAGGGTATCAATGAAACCCTGTTTATGGCCCTGCTCACCCTGGAGTCCCAGCAAAATCACAGCATCCAACCCTCTGAACTCAGTTCCGCGCTGGGATCGTCGCGCACTAATGCCACCCGCATCGCCGATGAGCTGGAAAAAAGGGGCTGGATTGTACGTAAAGAGAGTGAAAACGATCGCCGCTGCCTGCATTTGCAACTGACCGCCGACGGGGAAAATTTTCTCAACAACCTGTTGCCGCCGCAGCATAAATGCCTGGTATCGTTGTGGTCTACGCTCAATAGCAACGAGCAAAAACAGCTTGAGACGCTGACGCGTAAGCTGCTGACCAAACTGGATGACTTAATCGTCGAAGACGATATCGCCTGATTGGTCCTGGCGTGGGCGCGCGATGATGGCTCGCATCCCTGTGGCACAGGTATAAAGCAAAACGCCGTTACCGACTTTCGTCAATAACGGCGCTTCAGGCCCGGATGCCGGGCTGCGTGGGCGTCGGGCTTAGTGGTTTTGCCGCCACCACTCCGCCAGCAGTATCCCGGTGGCCACCGAGACATTCAGGCTTTCAACCCGGCCGGTACCGCCGATGGAAATCGCCAGATCCGCCTGGTCCACTATCGCATCGGACAGCCCCGCCCGTTCCTGGCCTATCACCAGCACCATTTTAGCCGGCATGTCGACCCTGGCAAGCGACGTGCCTTTATGGCTCGACGTGGTCACGATGGTATATCCCGCCTGGCGAAAACGCGCCAGATCGCTGAACAAATCGTCGGTATTAATGGAACTGATATGCTCCGCGCCGCCTTCGGCGGTACGCACCGCCGCGCCGGATTCCAGCGCCGCGCTGTCGCTGGTCATTACGCCTTTCACGCCGAAATGCGCGCAGCTGCGCAGCATGGCGCCGAGGTTATGGGGATTGGACACATCCTCCAGCGCCAGTACGCAATCCTTCTCCAGGGTCTGCCCGAGATAGGCGACGGCATCCAGGCCGATGCGTTTTTTGATCAGGAAGCAGACGCCGCCGTGATGATCGGTGCCGGACGCCAGCGCCAGTTCTTCTTCTTCCACCACATGGTAGGCCTTGCGGTTGGCGGCCATCCAGCGCAGCGCGTCGCGAAAGCGCGGCGTAACCGATTGCACGAACCAGGCGCGCACAATGGAGTCGGGGCGGCTTTTAAATAAGGCCTGGCAGGCGTTTTCGCCGTAAACGCGGGTCTCTTCCGCCCGCTGGCGCCGCAGCTGATCCGGATCGATCAGGCTTTTGCCGCTGATGCCGCCGTGATCGGCCACCGCCGGCGTATCGTCGTTTTGATACAGGGTCTTCCAGGGGGAATCCGGCGCGGCGGAAGGTTTATCCCTGCGCGACCGGCCTTCGCCACCGGCAGAATCACCGCGACGGGCGTCAGCGCGCGGAGCGTCGCCCCAGGGAGCGTCCCCGCGCCGGGTATCACCGCGCGGAGCATCGCCACGGCGGGTATCGCCGCGCGGAGCATCGCCACGCCGGGCATCGCCGCGCGGAGCGTCGCCACGGCGGGTATCGCCGCGCGGGGCGTCGCCACGGCGGGCATCGCCGCGCGGGGCGTCGCCACGGCGGGTATCGCCGCGTCCGGCGTTGCCGTCACGGCCTTGCTGGGGTGGACGAGAAGGACGACGCGGCTGTTCTTCTTCTTCTTTACGCACGTACATGACACGGACCTTGCCGTTTTTACCCTTTAACGAATCGCTCATTTGTCTCTCCACCCAAGTGCTGGGCGCGAAGATTACCCGATCTGGCCTTTTTTAGCTACCGGATAGCGGTAAAAGCCAGCAACTATCGAAGCCATCGGATAAATCACTTTGTCACCCTTCATTTCTTTAACCATACTTCAGAACAACATTTGGATAAAGCGTGGATATCATCGCCCGGCCGCCCTACGCCGGTTTAACCTCCACCAATAAGAGGCAAAAGCATGAATACGGTATGTGCATCCTGTCTGGCCACCAATCGCCTGCCGGAACAAAAGGTCAACGGCGGCGCGAAATGCGGCCGTTGCGGCGAGGCGCTGCTGGACGGTAAAGTCGTCCACGCCACCACCGACTCCCTGGACAAACTGCTGCAAGACGACCTGCCGGTAGTGGTCGACTTCTGGGCGCCCTGGTGCGGACCCTGCGTTGGCTTCGCGCCGATTTTTGCAGCGGTCGCCGAAGAGCGCCGTGGTTCGGTACGTTTCCTTAAAGTGAATACCGAAGCGGAACCCCAGTTGAGCACCCGCTTTGGCATCCGCAGCATTCCCACCATTATGGTCTTCAGGCACGGCAAGATGGTGGACTCGCTGCATGGCGCCATACCCAAGGGGCCGTTTGAAGAATGGCTGGACGAAGGCCTGTCCATCCCCAGCGCGACCTGAGTGGTCTTAACCTGGCCCCCTGCCCCGGCCGGTGAATTTCGCCGGCCAATTTGCCTGCCCGTCCATGCCGTGGGATCGCGGGCCCTTCGCCGCGTTTGAGCCACGGGCATGCGTTCCGGCCGGGACAGGCAAAAAAACAGTCCGCTTTCCCCGCCCGCTCCGGTAAACTATCTCTTTTCTTCCGGGCATCCCATGACGCACAATGCCGTGCTGGCGCTACGCCGATATCGCCTCGATCGCGCCACCCGCCCCTATCGCGCGCGCGGTTGCCGGGTACTCCGCTGCGAAGGCTGCCTGCTGCCGCAGGCCGTTTGCCTGTGCGACAGTATTTTGCCGGCGACGTCGGCCAGCCGTTTCTGCCTGATCATGTTTGACTCCGAGCCGCTGAAACCCAGCAATACCGGCCGTCTGATTGCCGATATACTGCCGGACACCCAGGCTTTCCTCTGGTCGCGCACCGAGCCGAATCCGGCGCTGCTGTCCGCCATAACCGATCCCGCCCGCCAGCCCTATGTGGTGTTTCCGGCGCACAATGTCGCCCCCGGCCGGCGCGTGGTGCGCCAGATCGATGCCCACGGCAAGCCGCCGCTGTTTATCCTGCTGGACGGCACCTGGTCCGAGGCCGGCAAGATGTTTCGTAAAAGTCCCTATCTGGCTGATTTTCCGATATTATCCCTTACCTTGGATACCCTCTCCGCCTACCGCCTGCGCGAAGCGCACGGCGAGGGGCACCACTGCACCGCAGAGGTTGCCGCCACCCTGCTGCTGCAGGCGGGAGACGACGCGGCGGCGCAAAACCTATCCGCGCTGTTTACGCTGTTTCGCGGTCGTTACCTGGCGGGTAAATCCCACCACCGCACACCGCAAATATCTTCCGCCATCACAACACCCCAGGCTTAAAGCGCTTACACTTACCGGGTGCGGCTGGATAGGAGACCACCGATGAGTCAACGAGGTTTGGAAGCGCTGCTGAGGCCGAAGTCCATTGCCGTGCTGGGGGCATCGGACAAGCCGGGCCGGGCCGGCAACCTGATGATGCGTAATCTGCTGGACGGCGGGTTCGGCGGGCCAATATTGCCGGTGACGCCGCGCTATCCCGCGGTGTGCGGCGTATTAAGCTATCCGGATGTGGCAAGCCTGCCGCTGGTGCCGGACCTGGCGGTGCTGTGCACCCGCGCCAGTCGCAATGCCGGGCTGCTCGACGAGCTTGGCAAGCATGGATGCAAAACGGCGATTATCCTCTCCTCGCCGCCGGCCCAGTTTGACGAGCTGAAAACCTGCGCCGCCCGTCACGGCATGCGCCTGCTCGGGCCGAACAGCCTTGGGGTGCTGGCGCCCTGGCAGGGCCTGAACGCCAGTTTTTCCCCGGTTCCCATCCATAAAGGCAAGCTGGCGTTTATTTCCCAGTCCGCCGCGGTGTCCAATACCGTGCTGGACTGGGCGCAGCAGCGTGAAATCGGCTTCTCCTATTTTATCGCCCTCGGAGATAGTATCGATATCGACGTGGACGACGTGCTCGACTTCCTGGCGCGGGACAGCAAGACCAGCGCCATTTTGCTGCACCTGGAGCACCTGAGCGATGCCAGGCGTTTCCTGTCGGCCGCCCGGGGCGCCGCGCGTAATAAACCGATCCTGGTGATTAAAAGCGGACGCAGTCCGCAGGCGCAGCGCCTGCTGAACTATCCCCAGGGCCGCGACGCCGCCTACGACGCCGCTATCCAGCGCGCCGGTCTGCTGCGGGTGCGCGATACCCACGAATTATTTTCGGCGGTGGAAACCTTAAGCCATATGCGCCCGCTGCGCGGCGAACGCCTGATGATCGTCAGCAACGGCATCGCCCCCGCCGCGCTGGCGTTGGATGAACTGCTAAGCCGCCATGGCAAGCTGGCCACCTTAAGCCCGGCCACGCGCGAGGCCCTGCAGGCGGTATTGCCCGACGCCGTGACCGCGTCCAACCCGCTCGATCTGGCGGACGACGCCACCCCGGCGCGCTACCGCGCCGCCCTCTCGATATTGCTCGACAGCCCTGACTACGATGCGCTGCTGATTATCCACGCCCCCAGCGCCGCCGCGCCCAGCAGCGAGACGGCGCAGCAGGTGATCGAACTGGCCAGGGTCCATCCGCGCGGCAGGCACGTGACCCTGCTGACCAACTGGAGCGGTGAATTCTCCTCCCGCGAGGCGCGCAAGCTGTTCACCGAGGCGGGCCTGCCTACCTATCGCACGCCGGAAGGCGTGGTCACCGCCTTTATGCATATGGCGGAGTACCGGCGCAATCAACAGCAGTTAATGGAAACCCCGGCCCTGCCGGTCGGGCTGACGGTGGACACGGCACAGGCGCACCAGCTGATCCGCCAGGCCCTGGATCAGGGCATAACCCGGCTGGCCACCCATGAGGTGCGTCCCATCGTCGAGGCGTATGGCCTAACCACCCTGCCCACCTGGATCGCGCTCGACGCCAATGAAGCCGTCGCCATTGCCGAACGTATCGGTTATCCGGTGGCATTGAAGCTGCGCTCGCCGGACATCGCGCACAAATCCGAAGTACAGGGCGTGATGCTGTCGCTGCGTAATGCGCGCGAAGTGGCGCAGGCGGCCAACGCCATGACGGAACGCGTGGCGCAGGCCTTTCCCCGGGCGCGCATCGAAGGCATGTTGGTGCAAAGCATGGCCAGCCGGGCCGGCACCCAGGAACTGCGCATCGTGGTCGAGCAGGATCCGGTCTTCGGCCCGTTGATCCTATTGGGTGAAAGCGAAAACGAATGGCGCCAGGCAGACCAGATGGCGGTGGCCCTGCCGCCGCTCAATATGGCGCTGGCGCGGAATATGGTGCGCCAGGGGCTGAAAAAGGGCGCGATCCGCACCCACCGTCCCCTATATTCGCTGGATATTGCCGCGTTAAGCCGCCTGCTGGTACAGGTCTCCAATCTACTGCTCGACTGTCCTGACATCATTCATCTGGATATTCATCCGCTGCTGGCCTGCGGCAGTGATATGACCTTGCTGGACGTCAGCCTTGAACTGGCCGAATGCCATGGCGATCCGGAAGCGCGCCTGGCGATCCGCCCTTATCCACAAGAGCTGGAGTCGGTGGTGATGCTGAAAAATGGCGAACAATGCCTGTTTCGCCCCATCCTGCCGGAAGACGAACCACTGCTGAAGCAGTTTATCGGCGAGGTGACGCCGGAAGATCTTTATTTCCGTTACTTCAGTGAGATCACGGAATTTACCCATGAAGATTTGGCTTATATGACCCAAATCGACTACGATCGAGAAATGGCATTTGTCGCGGTAAGGCAAAACGAGGCGGGAACCAGCATTATCGGCGTCACGCGCGCCTTTTCCGACCCGGACAACACCGATGCCGAATTTTCGGTGCTGGTCAGATCCGATTTAAAAAAAATGGGCTTGGGGCGTCTGCTGCTGGAAAAAATGATTGATTACGCCCGGCATCATGGGCTTAAGCGCTTAACCGCCGTTACCATGCCCGGTAACCAGGGCATGATTTCCCTGGCTAAAAAGCTGGGGTTCGCGGTCGAGCTGCGGTTGGAAGACGGCATTGTCGCGCTATCGTTATCGCTGGCGGGCGAATCCCGGCGGCAGCCGCCGGTTTAACCTCAAGCGCATATCAACCTGCGGCGAAACATAGCCACAACGGCGTTAAGTAATGTTATTATGCCCGATTCCACACATTTGTGTTTTTGCATATGGTCATTCCACCATACGATGACAAGAGAAGAAGCGCACTGTGATGTTGTCAAAATTTAGACGTACCAAACACCAACAACACCTTGCACAACTGCCCAAAATTCCCCAGACGGTTGCTGACGTACAAACGCTGTACAGTCCTGAAGATTTTCGTCTCGCCTTGCTTAACGCCATTGCCGGCGCCAAGAAGCGTATCTATCTGGTGGCGCTGTATCTTGAGCAGGATGAGGGTGGCGACGCCGTGCTTTCGGCCCTCTACCGGGCCTGCGAACTGCGCCCGGAGCTGGAGGTCGGTGTGCTGGTCGACTGGCATCGCGCGCAGCGCGGGCGCATAGGCGCGGCCGCGGTAAACACCAATGCCGACTGGTATTGCCGCATGGCGCAGGACCATCCCGGCGTGCAGGTTCCGGTGTACGGCGTGCCGGTAAATACCCGCGAAGCCCTGGGCGTGCTGCACCTGAAAGGCTTTATCATCGATGATACCGTCATTTACAGCGGCGCCAGCCTGAACGATGTCTACCTGCACCAGTTGGATAAATACCGCTACGATCGTTATCAGCTGATCCACAATCCTTCGCTTGCCGACTGTATGCTGGGCTACATCAAGCATCACCTGCTGAACGCGCCCGCCGTTAACCGGCTGGATAATCCCGACCGGCCGAAAAGCATCGAAATTAAAAACGATACGCGCCTGTTCCGTCAGTCCCTGCGCGACGCGGATTATACCTGCAACGACGCGGCAACCGACGATCGGCTGACCGTGACCCCCCTGGTGGGATTAGGTAAACAAAGTCCGCTCAATAAGACCATCCACCACCTGATGTCGTGCGCCGACAGTAAGCTGATCCTCTGTACCCCGTATTTTAATATGCCGGCGCTGCTGGTGCGCAATATCATCTCCCTGCTGCGCCAGAATAAGCAGGTGGAAATCATTGTCGGCGATAAAACGGCCAATGATTTTTATATTCCCGAGGATCAGCCGTTCAAGATTATCGGCGCCCTACCCTATTTGTATGAAATTAACCTGCGGCGTTTTCTCGGCAGGTTGCAGCGTTATGTGGACAACGGGCAACTGGTGGTCAGGTTATGGAAAGACGGCGACAATACTTATCACCTGAAGGGAATGTGGGTCGACGACGAGTGGCAACTGTTGACTGGCAATAACCTTAATCCCCGCGCCTGGCGCCTGGATCTGGAAAATGCCCTGCTAATTCACGATCCCAAGGGCGAACTGCGCGAACAGCGCGAGCATGAGCTGGGGCTTATCCGCACCCATACCACGGCGGTGACGCATTTTACCGAGCTGCAGGGGATCGGCGATTACCCGGTGAAAGTTCGCAAGCTTATCCGCCGTCTGCGGCGTATCCGCGTCGACCGCCTGATCAGCCGCATCTTATAGCGCCCACACTTTACGCATGGGCTCGCGATTGGGCGAGGCTGTCAGCCAGATGGATTGAGACCCTGCCAATAAGTGCCAGGCGATTATTCCAGGCGGCCTGCATGGCGCCGCTGCTGTTGTTCAGCATATTGTGCAGCATATTGTGCAGCATATTGTGCAGCGCCTCTACCCACATGGCCCACGACAGCTGGACCGGGCGTGATAAATCGGCGCATTTTGTCTCTTCCGCCGCATTAGCCTATGCGGGCAGCGCGGCGGCCGCACACCAAAACGCCTCTCCGGCCCGCAGCATTAATATCGGTTTTGCCTTTTCCATTTCCCTTGGCTCCGCCAAAGAGGCCTTTGACAGCCGCACTGCTGGCAGCGGATGGAGCTGGAAAGATTTTGCCTGGGATGTGGCGGGGGGTAGTCACCGGCTATAGTATTTATTCTCTCAATGATTGATTGATGATTATATTATTTCGCTCATAGTTAATTATTTCTCCCACTGCTATATAAATGGCGCGCGGGCAGTTCACTTGCCATTGCCTTTATAAGATAGCCTTTCATTTTTTAATCCTCTCCCCGTTTATCTTAACCAACATTCAACATGATGAAGCGATACGCTTCTTTCGCAAGAAGTCAACGCTATTTCCGTGTTAGATTGACCGAACTATTTTTATCAACAACCACGAGACAGCCTGTGTCGCCAAGTAATAAAAGGAGTATTTGTAATAATGGGTATTATTAGTAGCACGAGTGAGATTGTGCAATACATCTGGAGTTACGGTTCCAAGGCTCCATTACCCCAGGAGATTATTGGGGAGCATATTTCAAATTTATTCAGCCCCTGCATTGAGCAAAAAAAACTAACTTGGCAAAATGATTTGTTCACACAGGCTTTAGCGGACGCTCTTTCCAGGGAATCAACGGACAAAAATCCCTATGGCATCCCGGCTAAGCTTAACGTCGATTTCAACGGATGGGTCGTTACCGCCATACGGCCGGGAGAAAACCATGATGAAACAGGCCCGGTCACCATCGAGATACGCAAAGATAGGCAAAGTCATGAGGTACATGAGGTAACAGTTGATAAGGACATGTTTTTCCTTGGCTGCAACGTATTGATGTTACGACGGCGGTTCGACCTTGATAGTTCTCCCGGAATCTTTACGGATTGGGGGAAGATGAACATGATAAAAGCTGCACTGCCCGAGGCAGATCTGCGGGGGTGCACTCTACGCCAGGCCGACCTGCGCCAAGCAAACCTGGCGGAAGCCAACCTTACCGGCGTTGACCTTCAAAACGCCTACCTGTGCGAAGCTGATCTGACGAAAGCCAACCTTAGCGGCGCTAACCTGCGCAAGGCTTCTCTGGAAAAGGCTGACCTGCGCGAGGCTAACCTGAGCGACGCTGACTTGACGAATGCTAGTCTATGGGGGACCGTCTTGAGCGGGGCAGATCTGCGCCGCGCTACCCTACGAGATGTTTGCCTATATCAGATTGACGTGGGCCGGGGGGGATCCGAGATGCAATGGGGCAAACCTAACCTGAGCGGGGCCAACCTGAGCGAGGCCTACCTGAAGGATATTCACTTGAGCAAAGCTGACCTGCGCGGGTCTGTCCTGATAAAGGCGGACCTGCGTGGAGCGAAGCTGGAAAATGCAGACCTGCGTGATGCCGACTTGGGCGGGGCCAAACTGAGCCGGGTCAAATTGCGCGGAGCGAAGCTAACCGGGGCTGACCTAAGGGGAACTGACCTTAGCTATGTTGACCTGCGCAATGTTGATCTGACGGAAGCTAAGATGGGGGAAAATGATCTGAACGGAGCACAACTGGGAGGCGTTGACTTGAACAACCTGCCAAAACAAGGCGCTTTGCTAAAATTGCCCCACTGGAATACAACTTTACTAGACCGCTATCTCAATGATGCTAGCGGCACTGTGTTGACCATGATGGACAGCATTGACGAACGGCATGCGGACGTGAAATTACGCATGGCGCGTGAACTGGTGGCCTCGTTACAAAACGCTGACGTGTCCAGCGTCGCCCTGCCGCTGCTAGCTACCCTCTCTAAAGCGCCTTACTTGAGCGATGCCAGGATCGACACTTGGCTGGATACGGTCTGTGAACTGTATCTTAGTCAATATGAGGGGAAAGTTTTGCCGCCCCTTGACGTGGAGATGCAAAATCAGGTTACAGTCCTGTTGAGACTGTTGAAGATGTTCAGCCATCAGCCAGACCGGATGTTTTCCCATAACGGCGCGTTCAATCAGTTAGTCACTCGAGGGATAGAGGCTGATGATGAGATTGTTAATGGAAGCGCTGCCCGACTTTATCGCCTCTACCTAAGCAATGAAAAAGTAAAACCTTATGCCGCATTGAATTCATTTGGTATCGATGGCACCCGCCAGGATGGTTTGACGGGTTAAGATGCCATCAATTACATTCTTTTTTCTCACGAGACTGACGGGCTTGTCATGCTGCTTTCACACCATACGTTTCTTGGGACGCTTAAACCTGAACTCCTTAATGCCTTATCGGGCCAATATTATCTGTATAGAAACCTGGAAAACCTGGGTTCGGGGAGCTATTGGCAGGACAAGCTGTTTAATCAGGATTTCAAAATCTTCCAGGCATCTTATAACAAAGCGTTACAAGCAGCCCGTTTTCCTACATTGCTTAAAATACCGAAATTCGGTGAATTGCATGAGACTTTTGCCTCTGCCAGCCGGAGCCGGTCCGCAGCATCAAAGAAAGAGCTGATGGATCCGGCAGATCAAATAATGCTAAGAAACATTTTTGGTCCTTAAATGGTATATTCAGAGACTGAGCACGCCTCTTATTTGACCAGCGAGCACCGCGCCGAAATTATCAAGGCTTATGGCCTACCATCCGCCAGCGATACCGAGAAGGCCAAAACATTGCCGAGCCTGGCGGCGGTATTTACAAGCTATTCATCCGTAACGATTTTTGGAAAGGAGCAGCACTCATCAGAAATTCTCAGGCATTATGCTTATACGCTGATGGCCCAGGCGCATAAGCTTGATGTAAAAATTTTCCCGAGCGAGAAAAATAATAATTTTACCGACTGGGAAAATTGCCTGCAGGGCCGTCAAAATGCCTACACCTGCTCCGCAGTGTTATTCGATATAATGGTCGAACCTCTGCTCGAGTAGCGAACCGCCCGTTCAGCACATATGAAAAAGCCCTCTGTTTTCACAGAGGGCTTCGTCATTATTGGATGCCTGGCAGTTGATGCCCGCCTGCGGCGGCCACCCTGCGGGCCGTCGCCTGCGGCTCCGTTCAACCGGCAAAGCCGGTTGTCCTGCTCTCTGCCCGAGTAGCGAACCGCCCGTTCAGCACATATGAAAAAGCCCTCTGTTTTCACAGAGGGCTTCGTCACTGTTGGATGCCTGGCAGTTCCCTACTCTCGCATGGGGAGACCCCACACTACCATCGGCGCTACGGCGTTTCACTGCTGAGTTCGGCATGGGGTCAGGTGGGACCACCGCGCTAGTGCCGCCAGGCAAATTCATTTCCGTACGTCGCATTACCTTCCATGCCACGTCCGTTTATCCGGAACTTCGCTGAAAATCCGCTCGCCACCCCGCGGGGCAACGCGCTCTCCGCTTCAAACACCTTAGGTGTTGTAAGGTTAAGTCTCACGGGTCATTAGTATCGGTTAGCTCAACGCATCGCTGCGCTTACACACCCGACCTATCAACGTCATCGT
>NZ_WUBS01000001.1:404855-503481 GCF_010131535.1 Acerihabitans arboris | reverse complement strand
GAGCGGTTCAGGCGGCAAAATGAGGATATTGCCGCCAAATACGCCGTGGTGGACGATATGCTGCTGTCGCAGGCGCTGGCGGACCTGGCGCCGGAGGAGTCCGGATTTATCGCTTCCGCCAGGGTGGCGCTGATTACAGCGCGATTTAGCGCCTTTGACCGCCTTAAACATCAAATCATCAGCAGGCATCTTCCCCGCCGCGCTCACTCCATCGCGCTGTTGCCCGAGGTGGACCTGCTGGCCGCCGCAACCGGGAGCGGCAGAAGGATATACGCCCTGCGGCCCTCGCGCTCGGGGTATCGGCTGGATCGCGTTGATGAGATAGAAGAACATTATTATGCGCTGATGACGGATCCCGCGACGGCGAGAAAAGATACGGACTATCAACTCAAAATCCACGCTGACGCCGTCAACGCGCCGGTAATGAAAACCTCCGCCGAAGCAGGGGCGATCCTGATCGAAAACCTGATAAAACGGCATAAGCAGCGGCTGATGGATCAGCTACAGCAATTCGGCTATGAAGAGACAAACTGGGAAAAAACGCAAAAAATCCTGCTATCGCTGATACCGCTTTATGATTGCATATCGGGTATCAGGGAGGAGCGCAGGGAGGCGGTAATATCGTGCATGATAGACGCGTTTACCCTGGCTCCCCTGGCCGGCCAGGGCGCGGCTATCGGCGCCCGGTTTGCCCAGCGCGGAGCCCTGGGCGGCATGGTTGCCCTGCGCGCCAGCCTCGGCGCCCTGGCGGTGCGCGCTTCATTCAGGGAAACCTTAAGCCGCGGCGGGGTGGATTTAATCCGCTTTGCCGTGGTGCCGGCGGCGCGGGAGCTGGATCGCCAGGCAATGATTTCGCTTGGCCTGGCGGCCGTCAGGGCCATGGACCCCGGCTTTGAACTGGCGGGCATCGCCGGCGCGCGGGCGGTAAAGCAGCTTGTCGGCGTCGCCGGACTCCTGGAAAACCGGGTGCCGGTGTGGCGAAAAATACGCGTTTGGCTAGAACAACGCCATCCGCCCGCCGGCGCGACGCCGCACGCAACGCCTGTTATTACGGCACGGCTGGCGGGACTGGATCGGGACCTGCCGGTGGTAAAACTGGGGGGCGACAAGCTGGGGGCGCAGGATATTTATCTCCGTTTCAACCCCGAAACCGGTGAAGCGTTCGGCAAAAGATATACGCTTGCCGCTGGGAATGTGCTGCAGGCGGTGCCGGCACCGTTGGCCCAACGGCTGCGTAATATCCTCGAACAGGGACTGGGCGGGCGGGGGGCGCCGGGCGCGGGTAAACAGCTTGCCGGCAAACCCGGCCGCAAGCCCTATACCCGGGTTACCGGCGCGCATCTGCGGGCATGGGTACAGAACGGCATACGCCCTCACCCGACGGCTATGGGGGCTTTTATTGCCCTGCGGGGTATTCCCTTGCATCAATGGCGGCGCTATGTACACCAGGAGGGGACATTAACGGCGCGGGGACGTGCGTTGCTGGCAAGCGATGAACCGGATTCGTTGACTCGCAACGCTAACCCGCCGCCTGAGGTGCAACAGCGTATTCAGGTTCATATCGATCCCGGCACCTGGCATGACAACATCGGCCGGGCTTTGCCCCCCGCCATAATCGAGGATGCCGGGCGCGCAAGTTTACGTGAACCGGCCGCGCTGCGACTAAAGATCACCAATAACGATTTTTTCGACCTATGGGAATTGTGGGCAAGCCATGGGCTATTGGATGAGGGGCGTTCGGCGGCCCTGCACAGATTAGAGTTTTGCCTGTTGAACGGCCATACGCAGCTCGATCTCAGCGGGTTGGGGCTGCGAGACCTGCCGGCGGCATATCCTCCCCGGGTGGTGAAACTGAACCTGAGCAATAATCGGCTGCAAACGATCCAGGGCGCCCTGCCTCCCGATTTAATGCACCTGGATATCAGCCATAATCTTTTTACCGGGTTACTAGGTGCTTCGGGGGATAAACTGACGGTGATTGTCGCCCACCATAATCAGCTTGAACACCTGCCCGCCAGGCTATCGGCGTCGTTAGCCGAGCTTGATGTCAGCTACAACGGGATTGGTTCAGTGGCGGTGTTTTCCCACGCGCGATTGACTACGCTTAACCTTAATCATAATCGACTAACTCAATTACCTAGCTTTGGGCAACTGAAATTAAAGAGCCTTTATCTTAACCATAACCAGCTGGAGGTTTTGCCCGATTTACCGGATACGTTATCTATCCTCAGTGCCGCGCATAATCTTTTACAGGAAATGACGTGGCTTATACCGGAAAAATTAACCTATCTTGATCTTAGCTCTAACTTAATGAATCGAATACCCCCGAGTTGGCAGTTCAGCAAGTTGAGGCACCTGAAACTCGATAACAATCTGATAGGCGATATATTGCAACCACTGCCGCAACTGCTGATTTCCTTTTCCGCCAGCAATAACCAGATCATGCGGCTTCCGCGAAATTGGCCGTCTAAAATAACTTCCATCATGCTGAAAAATAATGATATTACCAGTATGTCAGTGGCCGTTTTCCCGCCTGGGCTGCGGGTGCTCAACCTGAATCAAAACCATATCGAGTTCTTATCTGAAATCTTACCCGCCGGCATAAAAAAGATTTTTATCGCCGACAACAAATTAAGAGCCCTTATGGTCAACGTGCCGCGCGATCTGGTGCTTATCGACGTCAGCCATAATTTGATTACGGAGCGCCCCGCGCATTTGTCCGCGGCGGTGGAATTTATCAATACGCCTTAGCGACAACAGCCCGGGCTGCTATTTTGCCGCGCCCGGCGCTGTTTCCCAGCCACCGCCCAGCGCCAGGAACAGCAACACCCGATCGTCGGCCAGCTGCGCCTGCGATTGCGCCAGCGCGGCGTCGCTGTCGGCGAGGCTGCGTTCGGCGTCCAGCACGTCCAGGTAACCGATTTTGCCGCTGGAGTAGAGCCGGCGGGTTTTTTCCGCCACGTCCCGCGTCTCTTTACCCGCATCGCGCAATGCCTGGAGGCGGTCCAATTCCTGGGCATAGTTGTTCAGGGCGGTCTCCACTTCCCTGAGCGCGGTTAGGATCGCGCCGTCGAAACGCGCCAGATCGCCCTTGGTGGCGGCCTGGGCCTGGGCGATGCGCGCCTGGGCGGCGCCGTTATTGGGTATCGTCCAGGAAATCAGCGGGCCCAGGCTCCAGCCATAGGTATCTTTTTCACCGGCGCCGCTTATCAACCCGGCGGAGCTGCCCGCCAGCCCCAGGGTAATTTTAGGATAGAGATCGGCCATCGCCACGCCGACCCGGGCGGTAGCGGCGGCCAGCTGGCGCTCGTTCTGGCGGATATCGGGGCGGCGGCGCAGGAGCGCGGCGCCGTCCCCGAGCGGAATCAGCTGCCTAATGCGCGGGGGAGCGACGCAGTCGGCGACATCGCGCGGAAAATCCTGCGGCAGCGCCCCGGTGAGGGTGGCCAGCCGGTAGAGCGCGTTCTGGCGCTGGGCCAACAGCGGCGGCAGGGTAGCCGACAGCTGCTGGAGCTGGGCGCGCGCGCGCGCGGTATCGAGTTCGCCGGTGCGGCCCGCCTGCAACAGCCGGGCGGTTAGCTCCACCGATTGACGCTGCAGGTCGATGGAGCGCCGGGCGGTCTGCAGCCGCAGGCCGGTGGCGCAAATCTCCGCATAGGCGCGGGCGGTATTGGCCGCCACGTTGATCCTGACCAAATCAAGGGCGGCCTGGGCGGCCTCGCTATCGGCGTTGGCGGCTTCGATGGCGCGCTGTATCTGGCCGAACAGATCTACCTGGTAAGACAGGTTCAGGCCGCTGTCGTAGCGCCAGGCGTTATCCGGCACATAATCGGGTTGCAGTACCGATAATCCCGACGGATGGCCATAATAGGGCTTGGCGTTGACGCTAAGCGTCGGGTTTTGCGCGCTGCCGGCTTCCCTGAGCAATGCCTGCTCCCGCTCCAGGTTGGCCATGGCGACGCGCAGATCGGTATTTTGCGCCAGCGCCTGTCCCACCAGACGATCGAGCCGGGGATCCTGGTAAAGCTGCCACCAGCGGTCCGGCAGCGGCCGGGAACTGACCGGCGCGGTTGCGGCGTTTGGCGACGGGTTCATGCTCTTATCAGCCAGCGGCAGGCTGCCGGCGCGGGTGACAAGCGGCGACGCCGGGGGATGATAGTCCGGCCCGACCGGCGCCAGCGAGCAGGCGTTCAAGCCGGACAGGGCAAATAATACCGTACAGGCCGGTAGCGGGGAAAACCGACGATACCAACCGGCAATCATGGCGTGGAGCAGCATGGCTAGCGTCCTTGTCCGGCTGGGTTGATTTTAACGATGCCGCTGGACGAGCCCGCCACCTCCACGGTAACCGTCTCGCCGGCCACCAGGCGCTGATCCGCCGCCAGGGCGCCGATCTTAACCCGCACGGGAATACGCTGGGCCAGTCGTACCCAGTTGAAGGTCGGGTTTACGCTGGGCAGCAGGTTGTCGCCCGTCAGCCGATCCCGTTCGGCGATGCCCGCGGCGATACTTTCCACCGTGCCGGTAAAGGGCCCGTTGCCGCCCATGGGAATCACCCGGACCGGGTCGCCTAGATGGATGCGCGGCAGCTTAGTCTCTTCAAAATAGCCCTCCACGTAAAACGATCCGATATCCACCAGCGCCATCACCGGCTTGCCGGTAGTGGCGTAGCTGCCCTGGCGCAGATCGAGATTGGTCACCATGGCGTCGACCGGGGAACGCACCTGGGCCCGCTGCAGGTTCAGCCGGGCGCTGTCCAGCGCGACCTCCGCCTGGGCCAGGGCGTTTTGCGCCTGGTCGAGCTGGGTACGGGTGCGCTCCCGTTCCTCCTGCGGAATCAACGTACCTAATTGAGCATTGCGCTTGTCCTCGCGCCGGGCCTGGGCGATGGCGATGCGCTGGGAGTTAAGGGCCACCTCCGCCTGCCGCACCGCCAGCTCATAACGGGTGCGATCGACCACGAATAACAGCGAACCCGCCGTCACGCGCTGGTTATCATGTACCGCCACCTCGGTCACCAGTCCGGAGACATCCGGCGCGATGGGCACTACGTTGGCGCGTACCCGGCCATCCCGGGTCCAGGGAGCAAGTTCATAGTGGTCCCACAGTTGCAACACCGCCCAGATAGCCGCAACCGTTGCCAGCAGGGTAATCAACACGCGGATCGCTTGTCGCGAACGTAAAGCAAAAGTTTCAGGTTTCATCGGAGGCTATCGCTGCAAAAGATAAGTGGCATAGGTAATCCCATAAAGGATAAGGAAATAAACGGCGATATCGAACAGGGCCGGATGCCAGACCCAGCGATAAAAACCGCCGAGCGCCAGCAGGCGCCGGACCATCCAGAACAACCCCAGCGCGGCCATGGCCAGCACCATTAGCCAGGGGAAAAAGAGACCATAAAAACTAGCCTCACCTATCATGGCGTGTGTTCCTTAACGGTCAGGGCGGCGGGAGAATCGGGGAACAGGTTATGACGCAGCCCGACCAGGGCGGAAATGGCGCCGCGCCACTGCGGGGTCTTTTCCGGTATGGCGAGCATCGCGTCCAGCGCCCGGTCGACGGCGTGGTGTAACGATTCGGCGGGCAGGTTTTGCGCCGAGCGGAACAGCAGGGCCAGTTGGGCCAGGAGCGCGCCGAAGTCCACCGCCGGAAAATGCCGGCGCGCCTGCTGCAGCGCGATGATATTGGCGCCCAGGCGCAGGTCGCGCAGGGTTTCCCGGGCGACGCTATGGTGCCGGTGGGTTTCACCCTGGGCGATACGCGTCACCAGCAGGCCGATGCGATCGACCATCCTGACCGCGAAGATTTGCAATTGATGCGCTTTTGCGCCCCGGGCCATGTCCACCAGGTCGCGGCGTATCGCCCGGCGGATGCGGCGCGCGCTCCAGTCGGCGCCGACGGAGCGAAATAAACGGGTCACCCGAGCCGCCATGAACGTACCCAACAACTGGGCGGTGGTGCTGTTGATAAAGCTGGTGACATCCGCATGGGCGGTATCATGCAGCGACATGGTGCCCGCCACGCCAAACAGCAGCGGCAGCGCCACCATCAGCAGCGCCGGGCGCGCGCTGTAGCAGCCCAACACCAGGAACAACGGCGCGCATACCAGCACCAGCATGCCGAAATCCTGCACCGCCGGCAGCAGCACCAGGATGTAAATCGCCGAAATCGGCGCCGACCAGAAGGTGTATTTCAGAAAATTATTGATGGCGGGTACCGGATCGTCCATAACGGCAAAAAAGCTGCAAAATACCGCCGCCATCATGGCCGCCGTGGCGCCGTCGGCCCAACCGACTTGTATCCAGAACAGGCAGCACAGGCTGATGGCGATAAATGCCGCTAGCGACGAGAGCAGCGCCATGCCCAGATCCCGGTGCAGCACCCGGTTGCCGACGGCGGCCAGGCGCCGCCGGGGCATCACGCCGACCCGCATGCCGGTGGTTATGTCCTGGCGCAGGGCAAGGCACTCCTGCCATTTAATCACCAGCTCTTCCAGGTAGTTGACCAGCGAAATCCGCAACGCCCGCGACCAGGCGCCTTGATTGCCGCCGGTTTCCAGCCGGGATGCCGACTCGCGCAGCGCCAGACGCTGGTCGTTATACTCGGCCCGGGTGAGCGGGATATCCATGTCCTGGCCCGTGAGCAAGGGTTCGTTGGCCGCCAGCCAGGCGCTGATTTGCTGCTGGACCGCCAGCACGTCGGGACTCCAGCCGCCTTCGGCCTTATACAACGCCTGCAAACGATCCTCCACGCCGGAGAGCGTGGGGATCAGTTCCGCCACCCGGTCCTGCATGGTACGCATGGCGCCCGCCGTCCAGGTCAGGTTACCGGTGTCGAAAGGGATATGGGTGGACAACAGGCGCAGTTGGGTAATATCCACCGATAAGCGCAGGCGCGATGCGGAAAGGGCGCCGTCGTCCTCACCGGCGACGGGGACCTCCGGGGAAAAGATATCCTGCAGCCAGCGCCGGGTGTCGGTTAAGGTTTTGTCCAGCAGGCCCATGACGCTTCCGGTCAATCCCGCCGGCAGCACCACACTGTGCACCAGGGTGGCGCATAAAATTCCCAGGCAGATTTCCTCCACCCGGGTGATGGCGGTATTAAAGATTAAATCCGGGGTCTGCACCGAAGGAAACCCAATCAGCGCCGCGGTGTAGCCGGCCAGCATAAAGGCGTAGGATCGCGGGGTCCTGTCGAGCAGAGAAATAAACAGGCAGGCGCTGACCCAAAGCGCCATGGCCAGGACCAGCAGCACCGGCGCGTTGGACAGGGCGGGGATCATAAATACCGTGGCGGTGCTGCCGATAAAGGTGCCGCACAGGCGATAGACCGCCTTCGACCGCACCATGCCCGCCAGCGGCTGGCTGACCACATAGACCGTCATCAGCGACCAGAAGGTGTTGGGCAATCCGGCGCGGCTGGACAGGTACAGCGCCATCATCGCCGCGGTGAAACTTTTCAGCGAATAGATCATTTCCGCGCGGGAGAAGAGCTTAAAGGCGGGCAGCGTCATGGTCATTCAGGCCGGCGTGTTCACTATCGCGTCATCAAGGGATGAAGATCCGTTGATGCCCAGCCGCCGCTCCAGCAGGCAAAATGTCCGCAGGCACGCGTCAACGTCCTGCTGCGGCACGCCCTCGAACAGCGTGGCGCGAAAATCATTCAGCATCGCCTCTATCCTTATCTGGATAGCGCTGCCCGCCGGCGTCAGATAAAGAATCTTGGCGCGCTTGTCCACCTGGTCGTCCTGGCGAAGCACCAGCCCGGCATCCACCAACTGGTTGAGCGAGCGCACCAGGGAAGGCCCTTCAATACCCAGTTCTTCCGACAGTCCGCCGGGACGAATCCCCTCGGGATGACGGCCGATCAGCACCAGCGGCCAGGCCATGGCGGAGGAGAGGCCCAGCGGCGCGACCAGTTTATCCGCCTTGGCCCGATAACCCCGTTGCAGCAGGCTCAATGCCATGGTCATCGCCATAAGCGCCTGCGCGCGAGTTTTTGGCTTCGTCATTGTTATCGATAGCATGTAATTAGGTAGTTTGCTAACTATATTGTGATCAAGGTCACGAGTCAACAGCGCGGCGTGGGTAAGCGACGAAACTCGTCGTGTCTTAGTCGTGCGGATAACGGAGGCGTAAGGGCATGGAGCACGGTTAACCCTGTATTGTTAAGCAGTCTTTGCCCAACCAAAGCTAGGTTTGTCGCTAATAAATATTGATCATAGATGTCCACAAAATAATATTCCCGGGCCTGAAGGATATCCCCACCATGCCAGATGAACTCTTAACCGGCTATGTATTGAGAAATGCGGACAGATTGATTGCCGTTGATAATAATATGCCGAAAACTCGTTGTTATTCTATTGAACATTTCATTCAGGAAACCGATTTGCGTCCCTGTCATTTTGGCGCTTTACGTTACTTTCATGGTATGAATTGGTTTGAACATGCCGATATCGGCTCCCTCGACGCGCGTCTCCATTTTATCAGCAGCCTGGTAGATCGCATCATTGCCATGGATTTGCCCAGGCCACAGCCTCTGACCTTGATTTCGCTGGGGGCCGGCGGACTATTGGCGGAGTATTTAATTACCAGGCTATTAGCCGCTGAAGGTTTTACCGATTTACGCTGGCGCTGCATTGACGTCAAATATGCCCAGGATAGAAGTCACGCCGCCATTAGCGCCTTCACTGAATCCACCGGCATGCGGCTGGAGGCGTTCACCACCGAGCAGGCGTATCTATACCCTGAGAATAACGCCAAAACTCTGGCGTTGGAGGATCGGTCCAACGGCGCCATCGTTCTTTTGTCCATGGCGCCGCCGACAATGCTGATGAACGAACTACCGCCATCACAAAATAACGTCCTGACGGGGTGCATCTGGATCCGGGGCCAAATCACGCAAGATCTCAGTGAAGCCAATTGTATTTGTATTATTTATACACTAAATGACTATATTGATGATTATTATGAAAAATTAACTAACGGGTTAGCAGATAGTAATAAAATTACCTGGCTGAACTGCGTGGTAAAATGTTCAGTGGACAACCATGGGCAATTTGACATTGACTGTAGCAACGATAAATATGCCGATATCATCTATGCCAGACTGACCGGGCAATTGCGTGATTTGTGGAAACACGCGCGGCACCAGGGGGAAAGAATGTCCTGTGTCGCCCCCATACTGGGTTTGCCGCATATTATTACCGCGGTTGGGCTATTGAGGATGCAAATGCCGGCATTGCCGGTAACGCTCAAACTGTTTTTATTCAACGACTATGATATCGCCCTCGCAGGACTGCGCGCCTTTCTCCGTGACAGCCATCGGCCCACGCTCTTTGCTTCTTTTGAGCATAATACTACCATTATTGAATAACCGGGACGCGCCATGGCCGCCCGGTGCGACGGCCATGATCCGCTGAATATGTTTGCCTGGGCCACACGGCAAGCCCCCGGCAAACGACCTTCGGCATGCCCGGCTTCAAATATAGACGCGCAAATATTCGGTCAAACATAATATGGCCATGGCCTGGCCGTAGGGCATGGAGGTAAGCGGGATTTGCCGGTAATATTCCAGTTCGCTGCCCATCGCCGTGCCGAACGAGACATTGGTTAGCTCGCCATCCTGGTTGATGCGGCCGATGACCCCGCGCACCGCTTTTTCCGCCATCTCCCGGTAGCTCGGGCCGATGTAGCGTTTACGCAGCGCCTTCAGTACGCCATAGGCAAAGCCGGCGGTGGCCGAACTTTCAAGGTATGAATCCGGCTCATCCAGCAGCGTGTGCCACAGGCCGCTTTCATCCTGGCATTTCGCCAGGGCGTCGATCTGGCTGGTCAGCACTTCCAGCAGATAACGACGCGTAGGGTCCTGCTCCGGCAGATCCAGCAGCTCGATAAATTCCGGAATGGCCACCGTCAGCCAGCTATTGCCGCGCGCCCAGCGCGCCCGGGCAAAGTTATGCCGGCCGACAAAACTCCAGCCGTGGAACCATAGCCCGGTTTCACGATCCATCAGGTACTGGACATGCAATAAAAACTGATAGGTGGCTTCTGCCACGAACTCAGGACGGTTAAGCAATTTACCGATTTTCGCCAGTGGGAGTACGCTCATCATCAGGGTGTCGTCCCACAGCTGCTGATGGTTTTCATTGTTATAGACAATGTGCTGCAATCCGTTTTTCTCGGTGCGCGGCATCTCGTACATCACCCATTCCGCCCAGCGTTCCAGGTAGGGGCGCCAGGCCGGGTTGCCGGTATCCTCATAGCGATAGGCCAGGGTCAGCAGCGGGCACACCGTATTCACATTCTTGGTGGGCGTGCCTTCCGCCAGCCTGGCGGCGAACCAGTCGTCGATAATCGCCCGCATCCGGTCGTCGCCGGTTTGCTGGTAGTACTGATAGATGCCGTACAGGCCGATTCCGTGGGTCCATTCCCACCCGGCCCAGCCCTTGGTGTCAATCACCCGCCCGTCGTCGAGGCGCAGCAAAAACTCGCCGGTGCGATCCTCGATATTCACCAGGTTGTCGGTCACTTGTCCGATCAACGACTTTAACCGATCGCGGGGTAGCAGATACTCCGGCTGACGCAGCAGCGGGCTGTGTTTTACGCTAAAAATAGTCATGTATTTGTCCTGGCAATGTCTTTATAGGTTAAATCGGGTGCCCGGTGGGCGCGGCTTTTTCCGGCGCGCTTTTATGCCGGTTAACGTAGCCGATGTTGTTATTGCCCCACAGGGATTCGTATTTCATCCCGGTCAGCATTTCCACGGTGGCCCGCGCTTCCGGCGTGATCTGCTGCGGCAGCGGGTGATTGGCCTCGCGCATCTTCTGCGTTTCCTGCTGCAGCACCCGGTGGGTCTTCAGGTTCAGCCTAAAGCGCAGGGAGATGATAAAACCCGCGGTCAGCACCAGCACCGTGCCGACGCACAGGATGGCCAGGATGGCGTGGCTGACCTGCGGCAACTGCACTTTTTGCCCGGAAACAAATCCCGACAGCTGCAGGAACACCCCGACCAGCATGACCGCCCCGGCCTGCGACGCCTTGCGGGTCAGCGTCATGATGCCGGCGAAGATGCCTTCGCGCCGCTGCGCGGTGATCGCCTCGTCCACATCGGCGATATAGGTGTAGATATTCCAGGGCACATAGTTGATGCCGCCCCGGCCCAGGCCGGCGATGGCCGATACCAGCAGCAGCAGCGAGAACGTGTCGCTCAGGCCGGCGTAATACAGCACGCCGTAGGAGATGGCGCTCAGGCCGAACAGGGTTACCACCAGGCGGTAGGACGGCGCCGGTCCAAAACGGATGCACAGCGGGATCATGCCGATCACCGCCACGAACTGCAGGATCGCCATGACGCCCATCAGGTTGGACGCCACGGTGGCGCTTTGCATCAGCACGAAGACCACATAATAGGTAAACACCGCGTTGAACACGTCCTGGGCGATATACCCGCCCAGGTACAGTCCCAGGTGTTGGCGAAAGATGCGCACGCGCAGCGTGGAGGAGAGTTCGGTATGCAGGCGCCTGAGGCTCTGGCCCAGCGTCAGCTGCTGTTTTTCACGCTCAAGCCTGAGCGCCGCCTCCGATTTCAGCGCCGCCGGACGTTCCCAGGTAAACAGGTAGACCAGGGTCAGCACGCAGGCGCAGATCACCGCGAACACTACGCTGGCGTAAAAAAACGAGATGGCGTTGTCCTTGCCGAAATGCGACAGCAGGATGCCGGGCAAAAAGGCGGCCAGGATGGCGGACAGCTGCGCCAGGGCGATGCGGGCGCCGGAAAACTTGGATTTTTGTTTAAAATCGTCGGTCATTTCCGGCACCAGGGTTTCGTAGGGCACCAGGATCATGGTGTAGACCACGTCGAACAGCAGGTAGGTCAGCAGGTAATAACCGTAGCCCATGCCGCCGACCCACATCAGGCAGTAGCTGAACACGCAGGGAATGCCGAGCAGGATAAAGAACTTGCGGCGGCCGAAGCGCTTGCCCAGCCAGGTGCCGCCGAAGTTATCGGTCAGGTAGCCCATCAGCGGGCTGGCCACCGCGTCCAGTACCCGGGCGCAGGCAAAGATAAAGGTAGCCTCGATGGGCGACAGGCCGCAGAAGGTGGTGTAGAAGTAGAGCAGCCAGGCGGCGGTCAGGGCGGTGGTGCCCGCGCCCAGGAAGTCGCCGGAGCCATAAGCCAGGTATTGCGGTAGTCCTATGGAGCGTGTTTTCATCGTCATTAATCCCCGGATAAGGCGTTGACAGGGCATGGCAAAAACGGTCAACCGACCGACATCATCATTGTCGCTGTCAACCCTAACGCCTGGGACGGTGGGAAACCTTTCTCACGTTGCCAGACCCGTTGATTGAATGGCAAAAAAACAAAGAGCGGGGCGATCAAGCTCAAATTTATAAAAGAATATTTCTTTTATTAAGAAACATTGGTTCATTTAATAGGCAATGACAGTTTGCCCGGGGATTGCACCTACAAAAAGAGCTTTGCCACATCCTGCCAGCCGTCGACCCGGCGATAGCCGCCGGCATGGATATTATGCGGGGCGGTAAACAGGATGCCTTCGCCAACAAAATGTTCGAAATGACGAATATTATCGTCGATAAGATAATCGGCATTCAAAATGCGTTTGTTGCCGCAGAAGACAAAGTTCATGGCGTTTAAAAAACCAAAGTGGGTTTGCAGCCACTGGAACTTGGCGGTAAACGAGGCGGGGAATTCCATTGCGGCGGTAGTGATAAACACGTGATATTTTTCGCTGAGCCGCCTGACCACCTCCTGCGAATCGGTTATCACGTCCAGATCGCTGAAGAACGCCGGCTCGCCGATCATCTGGTTGATCTTTTCACGCAGCGCCGGCCGCAACTGCTGAATGGTCCGTCCGGCAAGATCGCCTAAGCCGATATGCTCGCCGAATTCGGCATTGAAGTGCCGGATCATTTTGCTGTTGAAATCAGCTATCACCTCATCCATATCTATGGCTATCGTTTGCATTTTGTCCTCCGGTTATCCTGGCCGCGCCGCGCTATGGCGCAAGGCCCGCATCATCGACATCCATACTAGCTCAAGCTGCCGGCTGTTGACCACGATGGGCTTAACGGCCTGTCCAGGTCAACCGCTGTGAAAATAATAACATCCGGCCGTCACTGGAAAAATTCGTAGAGGATGTCGACGATACGGTCCTGTTCCCTGATGGACATATGATTGTGCAAAGGGATATGGAGTACCGTGGCATGAATGCTGCGGCTGGTGGCGAAGCTTATTTTGTCCTGGTAGGTTAGCGCATATTCATTGGCGCCCTCATAACCTAATATTGGATAATAAATATCGAACTCAATGTTCATGATTTTGGCAAAGCGAATCAGTTCATCACGCTTGCCGGCATTAACCCGGATGGGAAATAAATGCCAGGTATTTTCGGTTTTTTCAACGGGCAAGGTAATAAGTTCGCGTTTTTCCAGCGGGGTGAGTTTATTAATATAACGATAAGCTAAGTATGATCGTTTTAATGCATTTATGGCGAAAAAAGTAAATTTAGCCAATAGGGTCGCCGCCTGGATATTATCTATCCGGCTGTTGAATCCCCAGTTCTGGGCCTTGACGTTTTTTTTCCCCTCGGAAAAACCGTGGTGGGAAAACTGCCTGGCCCTTTTGGCTATTGCCGAGGAATAGGTCAGCAGCGCCCCTGATTTGCCGAAACCACCGATATTTTTAAACGGATTGAAACTCAGGGTAACCACGTCGCAGCAGCCGATGAGGTCCGGCACGCCAAAACACTGGGCCGCGTCGATGATAACGCGCAGCTCATGGTGCCTGGCCTCCTGGGATATGGCGCGCATATTCCTGACGGATCCGTACAGGCAAACGGCCAGGATAGCCTTGGTCCGGGTGGTGATAAGCCGCGGGATCTCGGCCGGGTTGAGATTAAAGCTGGCATCGATGTTGGCGTAGACCGGTTTTGCCCCGATGGAAAAAATAGCGTTTTCCGTGGCGGCGAAAGAATTGGGCGGCACGATGACCTCATCGCCCGGTTCGACGCCGATGGCTTTCAGCGCTATTTTCAGCGCATCCGTCCCGCTGCTGGTGGCGATGCATGATGTTGCCCGGTAATAATCGGCCAGCTGCTTTTCCAGCCGGGTGATGGCGTCACCGCTGGTAAATTGGCCCGACGTCACCACTTTTTCCATTTCCGCCAGGCATGCCGTCCGCTCTTTGCTGGAATTAAGACGGGTGAAGGGAAGAAAGGGAATCGGCGCGCCATCGTCATAACGGGATTCGTTATTAATAATATTAATTAAGCTTTCTTTTTCCATGGGTAAATCGGTGAGGTTTGAACACGACTTCCCCGACATTAATAATTCATATGCAAGATGGTTAATATCTATAATGTTAAGCATACAGCTAATTCTTCCTTGATGGCCCGATAGATAACTTATGCCATAAATGTGAAAAAATCATCATAAAGTTAAAATTTTAACGTAAATTTTCCCACAACGTTATAACCGGAGTAAAATGGGTTGTTTTAAATAAGTATTATATTTTTAATACTCTTTGAATTTAACTGATATTTATTTTCACATTAATTATGTTTTTTTGAGGCGATCGGTGTCTGAAATGACCCGTTCCACCAGGCTAAGCGGCCCGATTTTTACGGTACTCCGGCGCCTGAGCTTGCTTTTGTCCATCAGCAGCAGCGACTGCGTGGCTTTATTCAGCAGCAGGGCTTTATAGTCGGCGTTAATCGCGTTGGAGTCCCACATGATGTCTTCATGATCAATTCCTTCGCAGGAGAAGATAAACAGGTCGATATCCAGATGCTTAACGATGGAAAACAGCGCTGGGTTCACATAACAGGCATATTTGCGCTGCAGGGTGCCGCCGGAGCTGATCAGCGTAATGCGGGATTTTTTTTCCAGCTCGCGGCATACCCTGACGCTATTGGTGAAAACGGTCAACGGGATGTCCGGCAGTTTTTTGGCCAGGTACCAACAGGTAGTGCTGGCGTCCAGGGCAATCACCATCTCCTCGTCAATCCAGGTCAGAGCCTGCGCGGCGATCCCGGCCTTGCTGTTCAAATGGCTTTTGACGCGGGCGTTAAACGAGTCGCCGCTATCGGGCTTGCCCCGGGGGATGCCTTTTGCCCGGCCATGCTGGCGGATAATCAGGCCCTGCTCCTGCAGGCTGTTAAAATCGCGGCGGATGGTTTCCCTGCTGACCTCGAACCATGCCGCCAGCTCGTCCACCTTCAGGATTTCCTGCTGGGATATTAACGCCAGGATGTCTTGCTGCCGCGTTGATTTCATCTGCCCTCCCGCCGCCCTGCCCTGTGCCCGGCCTGCGGCGGCCCCGGAAGGGCGCGCAGGCGGTTGTCGGCATAAGATACGGCATCGGGTGGTCAAAATATGGGCGTAACGCCTTTTTTTAGTAAGATATTGCCATATTTCGCCCGCTCCCCGGTCATGACGATGGCAAACGCCCGGCGGGCGCGCTCATAAAACGCATATCGGTCAATACGCGTCACCGGCAGGCGTTCGCCCGCGCCGAACAAGGCCCGCAGGTAACCGTTTTCCACCGTCGGGTCCAGCTCATCGCCCGCGCCGGGCAGCATCATCACCAGCGGCGGGGCGTAGCTGTCCAGCTGGAACAGCGGAATTACCGCCGCCAGCAGCGGGCCGATCTCCAGGCCATCGGCGCGCAGCACCTGCGGCCCCAGGGAATGGCCCGGGAAATGCGCGTCGGCAAAAATAATCTCATCGCCATGGCCCATTTCGGCCAGCGCCTTGAGCAGCGACGGCGAGATAAGCGGTGATATCAATTTCAGCATAAACGATCTCCAGGTTGGGGGGATAATGGCCCGGGCGGCGGCGCCAACTGAACGCCGGCATAGTCGCCGCCAGGCCTGAACCATTGATATTGATAGGCGACCTGGCCGCGGGCATGGCCGGGGGAAGGAAAATAGCCGACGCCGCTCCAGATAAACATCGAGGCGCCCAGTACCGTGGTTTCCGCTTCATTCATCACCTTGATTGGCATATTGAGCAGGTCGGCCTTGATTTGATTCCACAGCGCGTTGCGTCCGCCGCCGCCCACCAGCGTCAGTTCGCTGACGGTGAAACCGCCGATTTGCTGCAATAACGCCAGGTTGTCGCGCAGGGTAACGGCCAGCCCTTCCAGCGCGGCACGATAAATATGCCCGCGCCGGGCGGTCAGCGAGAGGCCATGCCAGCTTGCCAGCCCCGACCCGCTCGCCAGCAATGAACCGCGCATCCTGACGCCGTCGGCGCCCGGCGGCACTTCCCGCGCCTCGCGCATCATATCCCGGTAGACCTCGCCGGGCGGCGTAGCCGGCCAGCACAGTTCGCGCACCCATTCCAGCACTCCGGACGCCAGCCATTGCAGGCCGGGATTGAATAAGCCGGCGCAGCTGTCCAGCTCGCAGGTGGAGCCGGCAATGTCCGGCAATAATCCGGTATCCACCCGCCGGGTACGCACCATCAGTATTTCCCAGGTGCCGGATGATAGCACCGGCTGGTTTAGCTCCGCCCCGGAACCGAACAGGGCAAACTGCGTATCATGCCCGGCGGCGATCACCGGCAGCCCGGCCGGCAGGCCAAGCATTGCCGCCGCCGCGGGCAGCAGCGCACCGATGGTATCGCCGGCGTTCACCAGCGGTGGAAACAGCGCGGCATCCAGGCCGATGGCGCCTAATATCCGCTCGCTGAAGCGTTCGCGCCTGACATCCAGCAGCTGGCTGGTGCCGGCCATGGTGCGATCGGTGGTAAACGCGCCGGTCAGCCGATGGTTGATAAGCGATGAGATAAACAGCCAGGCGCGGGCCTTTGCCAGCAGCGCGGGGTGATGTTGTTTTAGCCAGATAAGCTTGTACAGGGTATTGAAACTGAACTGGCCGATGCCGGAGATGCCCTGCAATTCCGCCGGGGCGATATAGCGGGCGATATCAGCCATCACCAGCGCGGTGCGCGGACATTTCCAACTGATGACCGGATAGAGCAATCCGCCCTGCGGGTCCACCAGCGCGCCGTCGACGCCAAAGGTGGTGACGGCCAGCCCGCGCACCCGGCAGGACGACAGTTCGGTCGTCAGGCGGCGGGCGCAGCGGCCGAAGCCGTCCATGATTTTGTCCAGCGACCAGATTTGCCAGTCCGGGTTTTCGGCTGCGGGCAGGCTGGCGTTCGGGGTGAGGGCCTTGGCGACCACCCGGCCGTCCGGGGCGATGGCGATCGCCCGTATATTGGTGGCGCCGCAGTCCAGCACGATAACCACGTCTTGGCTCATGTGAGCTCCCGATTCGCGTCAAGGGCGCGCCGCGCGGCCGGCAATCCCGCGAACGGCGGGGGAATGCGGCCGCGCACCGCCGGATTTATTTTTTATATAACGCGCCGTAGTTAGCGCAGGCGCGGTAATCCTGTCCTTCCGGGTCCATGCCGTGGGCGGCCCAGGCGGAGGGGCGGTAGATATCCTCTTGCGCCACGTTGTGCATGCACACCGGGATGCGCAGCATCGCCGCTAGGGTAATAAAATCCGCGCCCACATGGCCGACCGTCAGCACACCGTGGTTGGCGCCCCAGTTGGCCATGACCGAATACACGTCGCGAAACGGCCCCTCGCCGGTCAGCCTTGGCGCGAACCAGGTGGTCGGCCAGGTGGAGTCGGTGCGCTGGTTCAGGGTATCGTGAACTTCAGCCGGCAAATCCACGCTCCAGCCTTCGGCGATTTGCAGCACCGGTCCCACGCCCCTGATCATATTGACGCGCGTCATGGTGAACGGCACGCCGCCCCGGCTTAAAAAGCATGACGAATAACCGCCGCCGCGAAAATACTCATGAATGGCCGGACACCACTCGGTGGCCGCCAGGCAGGCCCGCGTATCCTCCTCGGTGACTTCCCAATGGGGTTTGATGGTGGGGTCGCCCCGGGCGTCGGTATGGCGACAGGTGCCGTCCAGCGCCGCCGAACCGGAGTTGATCAGATGAACGATGCCCCCGGCGGCCCGGCCTTCAAGCCGGTGGCCGGTGACGCGTTCCACCGCCTGCGGCGACCAGTAGGTGCGCACGTCGGCAAATATCTGCGCGGTGCCGGTCAGGGCGCGGCCGAACAGCATGGCGGCGGCGTTCAGGCTATCGTTCTCCGTCGCCACCACCAGCGGCTCGCGCACCCCGTTCCAGTCGAACGAACTGTTGAGCAACGCCTCGGCGGTATCGCCATTGGGATATTGATCGGTCCAGTGCCGCTGTCCCTGGAAGCCGGCGGCTATGGCGTTATACCCCAGCGACTCCTCGATAAACCCTTTGGCCGCCACCTTATCGCTGCCCTGCATCATGTCGCGGATACACATGGCCATCAGCAGGCTGTCGCGCAGGACCGCCCGGCTTTGTTCGGCGGTGCGGCGATACCGCCGCGCGTTCTTGTCCTGGCCGAAACGGAAAGCGTCATCCGCCCAGGCCAGCGCCAGCGCCAGTTCATCCTCATCATAAATGCGCTGATCCATCCGGCGGCGCAGTTCGGTCATATCCACCGTCTGGACCTTCATGCCCAGCCAGGATTCAAAAAAGTCGTGATCCACGATGGAGCCGGCGATGCCCATGGCGACGCCGCCGATCGAGAGGTAGCTTTTGCCCCGCAGGGAGGCCGCCGCAATGCCGGCGCGGGCGAAGCGCAGCAGTTTTTGCCGTACGTCGTCGGGAATACCGTCGTCGCCGCCGTCCTGCACGTCATGGCCGTAGATGGCGAACGCCGGCAGGCCCTTTTGGTTATGGCCGGCCAGCGCGGCGGCCAGGTACACCGCGCCGGGCCGCTCGGTGCCGTTAAAGCCCCAAATGGCCTTCGGGCGGAAGGGGTCCATATCGATGGTTTCGCTGCCGTAGCACCAGCAGGGCGTCACGGTAATGGTCAGGCCGATGTTGCGGCCGCTGAATTTGCGCTCGCACGCGGCGGATTCCGCCATCCCGGCAATGCAGGTGTCGGCAATCACGCACTCCACCGGCTCGCCGTTCGGGTAACGCAGGGAAGCGGTTAACAAGGCGGCGGTGGCGCGCGCCATATTCATGGTTTGCTCCTCCAGCGATTCGCGGATGCCCAGGCGGCGACCGTCGATCACCGGACGAATGCCGATTGCCCGCATATCGTCGTGCCTGCGTGGTGAAACTGATGTGCTGCTCATAGCGATTCCTTCTGGTGGTGGCGGCTATTTTTTGCCGAACGGATAGAGCAATTTCTGGATTGCCGGATCGTTAAGATTGCTTTGGGTGACGAACTTCACCGGGATGTCGATGACTTTCGCCACCTTCTGCCCCTTCAGGTAGCTATCGAGGGTCTTGATGCCCTGGTAACCTATCTGGTAAGCGTCCTGCACGATAAAGCCCTGCAGGGTATTGGATTTGAGGAAACCGATGATCGCCTCGGTGCTGTCGAAGCCGATCACCTTGACCTTGCCGGCCAGGCTCAGGCTGTCTATGGCGTTGGCCACGCCGAGCGTCGATCCCTCGTTGGTGGCGTAGATGCCCGCCAAATCGGGGTTGGCCTGCACCATGTCGATGGTTTTATCCATGGCTTTCTGCGGATCGCCGTCGCTGTATTGCACCGGCAGCAGGGTTATATCGGGGTATTTCTCCTTGATGGTCTTGGTGAAGCCCTCGGTGCGCTCTATCGCCGACGTGGTGCCGGCCACATGGGCGATAATGCCGACCTTGCCCTGGCCGCCCACCTCTTTAGCCAGGGCGTCCGCCGCCGCGGATCCCGCCTTGACGTTATTGGTCGCGACAAAACTCACCGGGATATCGGAATTGACGCCCGAGTCAAAGGTGGCCACGGCGATTTTTTTGCTGTGCGCCATTTCCACCAGCGGCACCAGCGCATTGGCGTCCAGGGCCGCCAGCAAAATACCGCTGGGCTGGCGCGTCATGGTATTTTCCATCAGCTGGATTTGTTCGGCGATTTGCGTTTCGTCGGACGGACCGACAAAACTGGTTTTAATCGCTAATTCTTTTGCCGCCGCCTCCGAACCCAGTTTTACCGTCTGGAAAAATTCATGTTGATAGCCCTTGCTGACCACTGGAATATAGATCTGGTTATTGGCGGCCCAGGCGCTGCCCGCGCCGTATATCGTTATCAGCGCAATGCCGCACAGCCTGATTAATTTCATCATGACAACCTCCGAAGTTATTTTTATACAGTCCAGGTAACGGTGACGTCGGTGAATCAGATTTTTTTACGCAGCGTATCCAGGTACACCGCCGCGATCACGACCATGCCCATCGCAACCATTTGCCAGAATTGCGATACGCCCATTAAATTCAATCCGTTTTTCAGCACGCTCATGATAAAGGCGCCGATAATGGTGCCGCCGATGGTGCCGATGCCGCCCATTAGGCTGGTGCCGCCGATAACCACCGCGGCGATGGCCTCAAGCTCATAACCCACCCCCACCGTCGGTTGCCCGGAATTCAGCCGTGACGCCAACACCACCCCGGCGATGCCGGTTAAGATGCCGCAGAACATATAAACGAAGACTTTGACTTTTCTGACTTTAATGCCCGACAGATGCGCGGCGTCCTCATTGCTGCCGATGGCGTAGATATATCGGCCGATCACGGTTCTTTTCAGGATATAGGCGGCGATGGCCGCCAATACCACCAGATAGATCACCGGGTAGGGCAGGAAATCAAACAGCTTGCCCTGGGCCAGCGTTTTAAAACCGGGATATTGCGAGAAATAAATGGCGCGGCCGTCGGTCAGCACCATATTGACGCCGCGCACCGACATCATCAGTCCGAGCGTGGCGATAAAGGGGGGAATGGCCGCCCTGGCCACCAGCAAACCATTGATGTAACCACAGAGCCAGCCGCCCAGCACCCCGCTCAGGATACACAGCGCCAGCGGCAGTCCGGCGGCGGCGGCCAGGCCTATCGCCACCCCGGAAAAGGCCACCACCGATCCCAGCGACAAATCGATGCCGGAGGTAATGATGACGTAGGTGACGCCGATGGCCATAATGCCGATCACCGAGGTTTGCAAAGCGATGGTCATCAGGTTTTCGGTATTAAGGAAAAACGGCGAACCGAGGCTAAAAAATATCATCAGCAGGATCAAGCTCAGCAGCGGTGCAAAACGCATCAGCAACGCTTTATTGCTCATTTTTTTATTGGAGCCAGTCTGTAAATGTTTGGTTATGCCCAGCATAATCTATCCCTCCAGCGTCGCATATTTCATGATGTTTTCCTGATTAGCCTGCGCGGATGACAGCTCGGCGGTAATACGTCCCTGCCGCATTATCAATATCCTGTCGCACATGCCCAGGATCTCCGGTAATTCAGATGAAATCATGATGATGGATTTACCTTCCGCCGTAAGTTGATTCATCAGATCGTATATTTCGAGCTTGGCGCCCACGTCGATGCCCCGGGTTGGTTCATCAAAAATCAATATTTCCGAATTCTTGCAAAGCCATTTGGCGATAATTATTTTTTGCTGATTGCCGCCGCTTAAATTAACCGCCAACTGTTCCAAGTCGGGAGTTTTAATGCGTAACTGGCGGCGCAGGCTTTCACTTACGGAATTACAACGTTTATCGTCGATTATTCCCCACCGGTTGGCATACTGCCGGTAGCTGCTCAGCATGATATTGGTGCCGACGGACAGCCCCAGCGCCAGGCCGTCCTTTTTGCGATCTTCGGTCAGGTAGCCGATGCCCAGGGCAATGGCGCCATGTACGCTATTAATGGTGACATCACGGCCGGACAGGCTGATTTCGCCGCAGTCCATGGGATCGGCGCCGAACAGCGCCCGCGCCACCTCGGTCCTGCCGGCGCCCATCAGCCCGGCGATGCCGAGGATTTCGCCTTTGCGCAGCTCAAAGGTGATATCGCTCAGCACGCCCCGGCGCCCGAGGTTACGTACCCCCAGCACCACCTCGTCGCCCGGCGTTGCCGCCCTGGCAGGATAGATATCGCCCAAATCCCGTCCCACCATCATGGCGATCAGCTGCTCGATGCGCACCCTGGTGTAGTCGACGGTGGCGATATATTTGCCGTCGCGCATCACCGTTGCCCGGTCGGCGATAAGGGCCAGTTCCTCAAGCCGGTGGGAGATATAAACGATGGCCACCCCTTGCGACTTCAGCAGTTCGATAACCTTGAACAGACTGTCGATTTCGCTCTCGGTCAGGGCCGCCGTGGGCTCGTCCATAATCAGGATTTTGGCGTTGACCGACAGCGCTTTGGCAATTTCCACCATCTGCTGCTGCGCCACGGTTAATTGGCTGATGCGACGCGTCGGATCGATGTTCAGGTTTAACATTGCCAGGATATCCAGCACCGCCTGCCGCTGGGCGGTTTCATCCAGAATCCATTTATGGCGTTTATGGTATTCCCGGCCAATATAAATATTTTGCTCAACGGTTAAATCGGGAAATAAGTTGAATTCCTGATGAATAATGGCAATGCCCAGGGCGCCCGCCTGGATTGGGCTGCTGATGGTCACCGGTCGGCCCTCCAGTACTATCTGGCCTTCATCGCAGGAATAGACGCCGGATAAAATTTTCATCAATGTGGACTTACCCGCGCCGTTTTCTCCCAACAGCGCGTGGACTTCCCCGCGATTTAAATCGAAATTAACGTTGTCCAGGGCCAGGACGCCGGGAAATCGTTTCGTAACATGCTTCATGGTTAATAACGCTTCAGACATGTTGCCTCCGGATAAAAACGTACTACAAAAGGTGGTTTTATCTTTTAGCTAACTCGAGTTAGCTATTTATGAAACGCCTGGAAATAATACAAAGGCTTTATGCGTTTTTTGTGATGGCGATCGGGCTTGTAAAGGCAAGTGTATAATAATTATGTTTATTTATTCATGTGTCTTCCCGGCGTTCGCAGGGTTAACACCCCGGCGCAGGGTGACAACATTGTTTGAGGCAAAATACCGCCGCTGGAAAAAATCTAAGACAGCTGAAATTAAAAACCTATCGTCGCCATGGCATATAGCCGGTTATGTAAATAAATTGTGAAGTTAGTCACTAAAAAAGGGGATTATTAAAGTGTTTTTTATCCCAGCGGAAAAAAATAAACGTGGATAAATGACCGTATGAGCGGTTTATTAAAAAAACGGGCAATCATTAACATATGTAATCTGCTTTAAAATTGCGCGCCCAGCAAAATATTGTCGATTACGTCACATATATAACGCTATTTGGCGGCGGCGTGAGTCGGCCAGTTAATTATTGTGCGGGTAAATTGTGCCGATGCGCATTGGCGCCCGGCAAAATATCAATGCGAGGAATAACCATGGGAAGAACGACCTTAGCGCGCGCGATCATCGACACCTGCCTGGAAATGACGCGCCTGGGATTGAACCAGGGCACTGCCGGCAATGTCAGCGTCCGTCACCAGGGCGGAATGCTGATTACCCCTTCCGGCATTGCCTATGAGCTGCTTACCGAGCAGCACATCGTGTTTGTCGACGGCCAGGGGCACGGCGAAACGGACAAAATCCCTTCCAGCGAATGGCGCTTCCACCAGGCGGTGTACCACGCCAGGCCGGACGCCAACGCGGTAGTGCATAACCATGCGGTTAACTGTACCGGCGTGTCGATCCTCAACCGGCCGATCCCGGCGATCCATTACATGATTGCCGCCGCCGGCGGGAATGATATTCCCTGCGCGCCTTATGCGACCTTTGGCAGCCAGGCGCTTTCCGGGCACGTGGCGGCGGCGATACAACATCGCAAGGCCATCCTGTTGCAGCATCATGGCCTGATCGCCGCGGAAGCGAACCTGGCCAAGGCGCTGTGGCTGGCCCATGAGGTGGAAGTGTTGGCCGCGCTGTATTTAAAATTGCTGCCGATTGTCGATCCGGTGCCGGTGCTGCCCGACGATGAGATACTCCGGGTGGTGGAAAAATTTAAAACCTACGGCCTGCGCGTGGATCACTAGCCGTTATTCATCAAATAATAAGCAATATGTCTATAACGCCCCGGCCATTGCTTCGTCCGCGGTGGTGAACAACACTGACATTAGCACTCCATATGCCGCGGCGGCGGGCGTTACCTGAACCTCCCGACATGTGCTGCGCCTGCCCGCCGGTACCCACGGCGGTTCGCGGGCAGGCTCCGACAAAAGGTGTGAGGCAGTTTTCTTCAAACGTTTATTCACTAAAGGTCAACTGAATGAATCGTAAGCTTCGTATAGGAGTCATCGGCGGAGGTATCGGTGGCGCTGCATTGACCGCATCATTGCAGCAACGGGGCATGGAAGCACATCTGTTTGAACGTACAGCGGCATATAAAGAGGTGGGGGCGGGCGTGCAAATGACGCCGAACGCGGTAAAAATCTTAAAGGCCCTGGGATTGGGTGACGAGCTTCAGCGGTTGGGATACCTGCCGCAGGCGATCGTCGGGCGCAACTGGCGCACCGGGCGGGAGAAGTTTCGTACCCCCCTGTCCGACGCTTGTCCGCAGCTGTTCGGCGCGGAATTTTACCATTTGCACCGGGCCGATCTGCTGGCGATGCTGGTGGGGCTTGTCGACCCGCGCCATATTACCCACAACGCACGCTGCATGGCGGTGCTGAACCAGGACGAGGCGGCGGTTGCGCGGTTTGATGATGGCCAAGAGTTCGAGGCCGACGTGATCGTGGGCGCCGACGGCGTCCACTCGGTGGTACGCGACGCGCTGTTCGGCGGCGACGCGCCGCGCTTCACCGGGCATATCTGCTGGCGCGCCTCCATCCCCCTTGGCGAGCGTCCCGATTTTATCAGTCCGGTGTCCGCCGTCTGGCTGGGCCCAAACGGTCATGTGGTGACGTACGCCATCAGCGGCGGTCGGCTGCTCAACATCGTCGCGGTCAGCGAAGCCGCCGACTGGCAGGAGTCATCCTGGCATTTGCCCAGCAATCGCGACGAGCTGATGCGCACCTTTAGCGGGTGGCATCCCGAGCTGCTGCGCATCCTCTCTTGCGCGCAAAACGTCCTGAAATGGGGATTGTTCGACCGTGATCCGATGCGCCACTGGTCGCGGGGACGTATCACCCTGCTGGGCGATGCGGCGCATCCGATGCTGCCTTTCCTGGCCCAGGGCGCGGCGATGGCGATGGAGGACGGTTATGTACTGGCCTGCGTACTGGCGGCAAATGCCGGCGATATTCCCGAGGCGCTGCGGTTATACGAGGCGGAGCGGTTGCCGCGCACCAGCAGGGTCCAGCTCACGGCGCGCGAACGGGGTAAAATCTATCATTTGCCCACGCCCTGGCAGCAGTTCAGGCGGGATTTCAGCTATAAGCTCAAGGCCATGATGAACCCAAATGCATCCGGCCTGGAGGCCAACTGGGTATTCTCCTACGACGCCACCGCGTTCCGCCCGCCCGACGGCGCGGCGACACGCGGCGAACCGTCGGAAGAAACGCGTCCAATCCCGGGATAACCGGACGGCGTTAATCACCCAGGCTGTTATCGTCAGGGCGCGCCGTCGCCCGCCCTGGTTCATCCGGCGCGCTATAAAACGCCATATCACCCCGCGCGGGGGCCGGCTTCCCGCCGCCGGCAGCTTTGACCGCGGCCCGCTTGCCGCCTTTCCGCCCGGCAGTTAGAATAACCCTACTTTTATCATAACTACCGCCGCCGCGGCGGCAATAAGGGCTAATGTGGCCATCAATGATCAAGGGCGGCCCGGGCTGGACGGCCAGGAGCTTACGCTGTTAAAACGCCTGCATCTCGCCTCTTTGGTGGAGGGCAGCACGCTGGCGATCCTGGTGTGTGTTGCCGTGCCGCTAAAACATCTCGCCGGTTATCCACAGGTGACCGCGATGATGGGGCCGATCCACGGCCTGGCCTTCCTGTTTTATGCCTGGATGGTGATCAACACCGCTTCCGGCGGCATGTGGCGTAAAGCCCAGGTGGCGCGGCTGCTGATCCTGGCGTTTATCCCTTTCGGGACATTTTTTAACGTGGGCACGATCAAACGGCGTGCAGCCGGACCGGGTGTGGATGACGCGCCGGCCAAGGAGAAACGGATATGATGACCTTTATGCTGGTAAAATCGCTGCACCTGGTGGCGATAACGGTATGGATCGGCGGCATGCTGCTGCTGGCGGTGGCCATGGCCGCCTGGAAAAAAATGCCCGTCGCCGAGCTTTCGCCCGGCCTGCGGATATTCAGCGCCATCCAGCGCTTTAACCAAACCGCCACGCTGCCGGCCATGGTACTCACCTGGCTGTCCGGCCTGGCGCTGACCATGATGGGCAACTGGCCGCCGTCCCTGTCGTTAATCGTGAAGGCGATCTTTGTCCTGGCGCTATCGGCGCTGCACGGTATGCAGTCGGGATCGTTTCGCCGCAGCCTGGGACGCGCCGAGCTCAAGGCCCCGGCCATCCTGGGCCATGCCGCCGCGTTTATCCTGGTGGCGCTGGTCGCCTGCGTGCTGCTGATTGTGCTCCAGCCGCTGTAGCGCGGATATTCCCGATCCCTGCATGCGCAACCATCGTCGGCCCCGGCAATCAGCCGGCTTGCAGCGCGGCGGCCACCGTATCCTTGATGGGGGTGGTGGGGCGTCCGATCAGCCGGCTGAGCTGCCGGCGGTCGTCAAACAGTCCGCCCTGCGCCGCGCCGGCATCGGAATCCGCCAGCAGCGCGGCGATAGGTGCAGGCAGCCCGGCCTTGATGAGCAGCGCCTGGTATTCATCCCGCGGCAGGTTAACATATTTCACCTCGGCGCCGGCCTGTCTGGAAATCTCCGCCGCCAGTTCGGTCAGGGTATAGGCGCCGTCGCCCGCCAGTTCATAACTCTTGCCGGCCTGTCCGTCCAGGGTTAATACCGCGGCCGCGGCCGCGGCGTAGTCGGCGCGCGCGGCCGAGGCTATCCTGCCGTCGCCGGCCGCGCCTGCCAGCGCATGGCGGGCCAGGGCGGCGGGAATGCCCGCGGCGTAGTTTTCGCTGTACCAGCCGTTGCGCAACAGCGCCACCGGCAGGCCGGAATCATGCAGCAACGCTTCCGTCGCGCGGTGTTCTTCACCCAGCCCCAGCGGGCTGGTATCGGCACGCAGCAGGCTGGTATAGGCCAGCAACGTAACCTTGGCGCGTTTGGCGGCGTCGACCACCGCGCGATGCTGCTCCACCCGCCGGCCGATCTCGTTTGATGAGATCAGCAGCAGCTTTTCCGCGCCCTGGAAGGCGCTGTCCAGCGTCTCGGGCCGGTTATAATCGGCCTGGCGCACGTTAACACCCAGCGCGGCCAGATCCTGCGCTTTTTGCGGCGAGCGCACGGCGGCCACCAACTCCGCGGCCGGATGGGTTTTCAATAATTCAGCAATAACCAAGCGGCCCAGTTGGCCGGTCGCGCCTGTAATGACAATCATCATATTCTCCTTCGGGGGGTTCAGAATGCTCATCATATCCTCTATACTTACTTTAAGTAAGTACTAACAAATAGGTAAGTATTTGAAAACTAATCCACCGCCGGCGTCCTCACTGGGACGACAAATGCAGCGCGGCGAGCTGCTGAACGTCAACTGCCCGTCGCGGGACGTACTGAAACATCTGACCAGCCGCTGGGGCGTGCTGGTGCTGATAGCCCTGTCGCAAGGCACCCACCGCTTTAGCGAACTGCGCCGTAAGGTGGGCGGCGTCAGCGAAAAAATGCTGGCGCAGACCCTGTCATGGCTTGAGGACGACGGCCTGATCGTGCGTAAATCCCTGCCGGTGATGCCGCCGCATGTGGAATATAGCCTGAGCGAACTGGGCCGGGAGGTCGGCGGCATCGTGGAAGGCCTGGCCGACTGGATTGAAACCCATATGCCGCAGATTGCGCGGGCGCGCCAGGAAAAACGGGCGCGACGCGACGGGGACACTACGGCGTAACACGGCGGCCATCAATACCCTAGGGGCGGCATGCCGGGGGGAAAAACGGGTTTTTAATACGGCATCTCGGCATGTTTTTCCCGATAGTCCTTAGGCGTAATATCAAAACCTTTTTTAAATACCGAATAAAAATACTGCAACGAAGGATAACCGCACATTTGCGACACCTCATTGATGGTTAATGAGGTGGAGATCAATAAATTACGCGCGCTCTCCAGCTTTTCCTCGTGGATCACGTTATGAATGGTTTTGCTGGTCTCGTCCTTGAACCGTTTTTCCAGGTTGGAGCGGGACATGCCCACCACGTCGAGCACCTGTTCGACCTTAATGCCTTTGCAGGCGTGATAACGGATATAATGCATCGCCTGTATCACCGCCGGGTCGCGCAGCGAGCGGAAATCCGTCGAGCGGCGCTCCATGACCTTGAGCGGCGGCACCAGCACCCGTTGCAGCGGCAAACGTGATTTATTCAGCATCTGATGCAGCAGCTTGGCGGCCTGGTAACCCATCTGGCGGGTGCCCTGGGCCACGGAGGACAATGCGACCCGCGACAGGCAGCGGGCCAGTTCCTCATTGTCGATGCCGATAATGCACAACTTTTCCGGCACGGCGATATTCAGGTGTTCGCATACCTGCAGCAGATGGCGGGCGCGGGCGTCGGTCACCGCGATAATACCCGTATGCGGCGGCAGGGACTGCAGCCAGTCGGCCAGCCGGTTCTGGGCATGCTGCCAGTTATCCACCGCGGTTTCCACCCCCTGGTAGACTATAGGCTGGTAATATTCATCCGCCGTCAGCTTGCGAAACGCCTGCTCGCGCTCATGGGACCAGCGTTTGCCGCTGCTGGCCGGCAGGCCGTAAAAAGCAAAACGATTGAGGCCTTTTGCCTTCAGGTGCAAAAAGGCGCTGGCCACCAGCGCATGGTTATCGGTGGCGATATAATGTACCGGCGGATACTCCTCGGTATGCTGGTACGAGCCGCCGACGCCGACGATCGGCACCTTGGCGTCGCTGAGCAGCTGTTCAATTTGCTTATCGTCGTAATCGGCGATCACGCCGTCACCCAGCCACTCCTCGATACGATTAATACGGCAGCGGAAATCATCCTCGATAAAAATATCCCAATCGCACTGCGACGCCTGCAAATACTCCCCCACTCCCTCGATAACCTGGCGGTCGTACACTTTATTGGCATTAAATAATAGAGTTATACGATAACGTTTTTCAAACATACGGGGAGTTCTCGCGAAAATCTGCCGAAGGCCAGCATATACCTTTGAACAATGAGAAAGAATTGGCCGTATGTGCGCCAGCTAGCAAATTCATCATAAAGTGCGGGCGAGGTTTTATTCGCCCAAATGCGCCACCTGTTGATAGAACCGGCGGAATAATTTCCGCCGCTCGCGGTAGGCCTCGTGCCGTTCCTTATCCGGCGTATAGCGGGCCTCCAACGGCAGGGCGGGCAGCATGTCGGCCCACGACGCGCCCGGGTGGCAACTGAGCCGCGCCAGCCGCGCCGCGCCCAGCGCCGGGCCGACGTCGCCGCCGGTGCGGTAGTCCAGCGCCTCGCCGCTGACATCGGCCAGCAGCTGGCGCCAGTATTCGCTGCGTGCGCCGCCGCCGATAAGCGTAATGCTGTCCGGCCGCAGGCCGGTGCCATGCAGCGCGTCCATGCCGTCCGCCAGGCCGAAGCTGACGCCTTCCACCACCGCCCGCGCCAGGTCGCCCGGGCCGTGTTCATGGGTCAGTCCCCAGAACGCCCCGGTGGCGTTGGGATTATTATGCGGCGTGCGCTCGCCCGACAGATAGGGCAAAAACCACACCGGCGCCGCGCCGGGAGGGCACTGCGCGGCGGCTTCCAGTAATGCCGGCACGCTGCCCAGGCCGGTTAGCCTGGCCGCCCAGTCCAGGCAGGAGGCGGCGCTGAGCATCACCGACATCAGGTGCCAGGTGCCCGGCAACGCATGGCAAAAGCTGTGTACCGCTTGTTCCGGGTTGCTGAGGAATCCGTCGCTGACGGCAAAATAGACGCCCGAGGTGCCCAGCGACAGCATGGCCTGCCCCCGGCGGTAGAGGCCGACGCCGATGGCGCCGGCCGCATTGTCGCCGCCGCCGGCCACCACCGGCACCGGGGGCATGCCCCAGCCCGCCGCCACCTGCGGCAGCAGGCTGCCGGTAACCTGGCTGCCCTCGAACAAACGCGGCATCTGCGCCCGGGACAGGCCGCAGGCGCCGAGCAGCTCATCGCTCCAGTCGCGGCGGCCGACGTCCAGCCACATCGTCCCCGCCGCGTCGGACATATCGGTGGCAAAATCGCCGGTCAAACGCAGCCTGAGATAGTCTTTCGGCAGCAGGACCTTGTCCACCGCCGCAAAGATCTCCGGCTCGTGTTCGCGCACCCAGCGCAGCTTGGGCGCGGTAAAGCCGGGCATCATCAGGTTGCCGGTAATCTCCCTGGATCGGGGTACTTCGTCTTCCAACGATCGGCACTGCGCAAAGCTGCGCCCGTCATTCCACAAAATGGCCGGGCGTAGCACCAGCCGATGCTTATCGAGCAGCGTCGCGCCGTGCATTTGGCCGGTCAACCCGAGCGCGCGCGCGCCGCTCAGGTCATGCCGGGCGGCAAGCGCGCGCATGGCCCGGTCGGCGGCCCGCCACCAGTGTTCCGGGTCCTGTTCGGACCATAGCGGCCGGGGCCGGGAGACCGACAGGGTTTCCGTATGGCTGCCCAGGATATGCTGTTGCTCATCCAGCAGGATGGCCTTCACGCCGGACGTGCCCAAATCTATGCCGATATACATACGCTATCCTCCATCAAATCATGCCGACGCGGGCGCCGCGCATAGGGTCCATGGCGGCGGTCCGCCCGCGCGGCGCTACCGGCAATCCTGTCCAGTTTTGGCTGGCAGGGTCTGCGGTGCCCCGCGGCGTTAGCTGAACAGCACCTGGTTGACGATATTTTCCAGCAGTTCCTGCTGCCCGCTCTGGTGTTGCGGCGCCAGGGCGTGCTTGCCGGCGTACTGCGCCAGTTCGGCAAGCGATAGGTTGCCCTGCAATATCCGCTGTCCCAAATCGCCGTTCCAGCCGGCGTAACGAGCCTTGACCATCTGATCCAGGCGGCCGTCCTCGATAAGTTTCGCCGCGACCTTCAGCGCCAGCGCCATGGTATCCATGCCGCCGATATGGCCGTGGAACAGATCGTATTTATCGGTGCTTTGGCGGCGGACCTTGGCATCAAAATTCAGCCCGCCGGTGGTGAAGCCGCCGGCCTTGATAATTTCGTACATTACCAGCGCGTTCTCCTCCACGCTATTGGGGAACTGGTCGGTATCCCAGCCGGACTGCGGGTCGCCGCGATTGGCATCCACCGATCCAAAAATGCCCAGGGCGATGGCGGTGGCGATTTCATGGTGGAAGGTGTGGCCGGCAAGCGTTGCGTGGTTGGCCTCGACGTTAACCCTGATCTCTTTTTCCAGGCCGAACTGTTGCAAAAAACCATACACCGTGGCGACGTCATAGTCGTACTGATGTTTTGTCGGCTCCTGGGGCTTCGGTTCAATCAGCAGCGCGCCCTGGAAGCCGGTCTTATGCTTATGTTCCACCACCATCTGCATAAAGCGGCCGATCTGTTCCCGTTCCTGGCGCAAATCGGTATTCAACAAGGTTTCATAACCTTCGCGCCCGCCCCACAGCACGTAATTTTCACCGCCGAGTTTCCGGGTGGCGTCCATGGCGCTGTTGACCTGCGTGGCGGCCCAGGCGAAGATTTCCGGGTCGGGGCTGGTGGCCGCGCCGGCGCCGTAACGCGGGTGGCTAAAGCAGTTTGCCGTGCCCCACAGGAGCTTAAGGCCGGTTTCCTGTTGTTTTTGCGCCAGCACGTCGGTCAGGATGGCAAAGTTATTCAGGTAGTCTTTGATGGTCGGGCTGTCGGGCAGGATGTCAATATCATGAAAGCAGTAGTAAGGCGCGCCCAGCTTGCTGAAAAACTCAAAGGCCACGTCGGTTTTCAGCCGCGCCTGGGCCAGCGCGTCTCCCGCCTGCTGCCAGGGACGATTGAAGGAACCCACGCCGAACATATCGGTGCCCCCCCAGCAGAAGGTATGCCAGTAGCAGACGGCAAAGCGCAAATGGTCCTCCATGCGTTTACCCAATATTTTTTCGCCGGCGTTATAATGATGAAAAGCCAGCGGATTGGTGCTTTGCGTACCTTCAAAACGGATTTTTTCAACTTGATCAAAGAATTGAGACATAATGACTCCTTGGAAACACCAGGTCCGTTCTGAAGCGGACGGGATTTACCGCGCCGGCGGGTAAATACGTCGGCGAAATAAATTACTCTGTGGTTGATTCTGGTAATAAGCCTTGGCGCAATCAATTACGTTATTTCACATCGCTATTCATGAAATTATTAATTGTGCGCGAGATCACAGGGAATGAAGGAAAAAAAACGCTTCTAGACGGGAAAGCCGCAAGGATTAATGTCCGGCCGGGCTTGGCGCCGCTGGTAAAATAAGGCGCAGCTCACAGAACCCGCATTTGAGTAAAATATCGTAATGCCGTTGTGAAAATTTGCAATTGCCGCTGCTGATTTTCAACACTAATACTACGTGGGTTAACTCTGCCGCCGTTCGGGCATCCTACGCATCACTACTGTGTAAAGGTTTGATTCTTATCCGTTGCTCGGCAATGTCCCTTGCTGAATATGTTCTTATGAAAGTAACATAAGGAATTAAAGATGAAACTGAAAACCCTCCTGCTTTTTGCCTGCGCGGCGCTGGTGTTGTTAAGCCAGCCGGGCATGGCCAAACCAATCAAGATCGGCATGGCGGTTGACGACCTGCGCCTGGAGCGCTGGCAAAAAGATCGCGATATTTTTGTCGATAAAGCAAAGTCCCTCGGTGCCGATGTGTTTGTCCAATCCTCCAACGGCAATGAAGAAACACAGATGTCACAAATCGAGAATATGATCAATCGCGGTGTTGATGTGCTGGTCATTATTCCCTACAACGGCCAGGTGTTAAGTAACGTTATTGCCGAAGCGAAACGGGAAGGGATAAAAGTCCTCGCTTATGATCGAATGATAAATAATGCTGATGTGGATTTTTATATCTCCTTTGATAATGAAAAAGTAGGACAATTACAGGCGCAAAGCCTGGTCAATCGGGTACCCCAGGGTAATTATTTCCTGATGGGCGGCTCGCCGGTGGATAATAATGCCAAAATGTTTCGCGCCGGGCAGATGACGGTGCTTAAGCCGCTGATCGACAGCGGCAAGATAAAAATCGTCGGCGACCAATGGGCCGACGGCTGGTTACCGGAAAACGCCCTGAAAATCATGGAGAACGCCCTTACCGCCAATAATAATAAAATTGACGCGGTAGTGGCGTCCAACGACGCCACCGCCGGCGGCGCCATCCAGGCGCTGGCTGCCCAGGGACTGGCCGGCAAGGTGGCCATCTCGGGCCAGGACGCGGATCTGGCCGGGATCCAGCGCATCAACCAGGGTACCCAGACCATGACGGTCTATAAACCCATTAAACAGCTGGCGAGCGCCGCCGCCGAAATAGCGGTACAGCTGGGCAATGGTGAAAAGCCCAAGTCCAACGCGTCCCTGAACAACGGCCTTAAGGATGTCCCCTCCTATTTGCTGACGCCGATTTCGGTGGATAAAAGCAATATAGAAAGTACGGTCATCGCCGATGGTTTCCACAAGAAGTCCGATCTGAACTAATCCGCCTGAACGCCGGTTGTTGTCTGTGACGTGAACTGAACCGGGCCGCCCTATGCTGCGGCCCGGTTGCGGAGGTTGATTATCATGGCGTCAAATTTGTTGGAAATGAAAAATATCACCAAGCGGTTCGGCCAGGTCAAGGCGGTGGATAATGTCTCGCTGTCCATCGAGGCCGGCCAGGTGTTATCGCTGTGCGGCGAAAACGGATCGGGCAAGTCGACGCTGATGAAAGTGCTGTCGGCGGTATATCCGCACGGCACCTTCGACGGCGAAATCCTGTTTGGCGGCGAACCGCTGGTGGCGCACGGGGTACGCGATACCGAACAAAAGGGCATTGCCATCATTCATCAGGAGCTGGCGCTGGTGAAACAGATGACGGTGCTGGAGAATATTTTTCTCGGCGTCGAGTGGGCAAGATTAGGCGTAATGGATTACGACAATATGTACCTGCGCTGCCAGCGGATGCTGGCGCAGGTAAAACTGAATATTGATCCCAACACCCGGGTCGGCGAACTGGGGCTGGGCCAGCAGCAGCTGGTGGAAATCGCCAAGGCGCTTAACAAACAGGTACGCCTGCTGATCCTCGATGAGCCTACCGCCTCGCTGACCGAAAGTGAAACCGCCATTCTGCTCGATATCGTCGACGATTTGCGCAATCACGATATCGCCTGCATCTATATTTCCCATAAGCTCAATGAAGTCAAAGCCATATCGGACGTGATCTGCGTTATACGCGACGGCAGGCATATCGCCACCCGCCCGGCGGCGGGCCTGAGCGAGGAAGCGCTGATTACCATGATGGTGGGGCGCGAATTGACGGAGCTTTATCCCCGCCAGCCCCATGCGATTGGCGAGGAAATCCTGCGGGTGGAGGGCCTGACGGCCTGGCATCCGGTTAACCGGCATATCCGTCGCGTCAACAATGCCGCCTTTAGCCTGCATAAGGGTGAAATCCTCGGCATCGCCGGGCTGGTGGGATCGGGGCGTACGGAGCTGGTGCAGTGCCTGTTCGGCAGCTACCCCGGCCGTTGGGAGGGCTCGATTATCCTTAACGGCGCGCCGGTACGCTTCGCCAACTGTCGCCAGGCGATGCGCCGGGGGATCGCCATGGTGCCCGAGGATCGGAAAAAGGACGGCATCGTGCCGGTGATGAGCGTCGGGTCCAATATTACCCTGGCGGCGCTCAGGCAATTCACCGGTGGATTCGGCATGGTGGATGAGGCCGGCGAACAGGCCGCGGTGCGCGACGCCATCGAGCGGCTTAAGGTGAAAACGTCTTCGCCGGAGCTGGCCATCGGCCGGCTTAGCGGCGGCAACCAACAAAAGGCCATCCTGGCCAAATGCCTGCTGCTGAATCCGGACATCCTGATCCTTGACGAGCCGACCCGGGGCATAGATATCGGCGCCAAACAGGAAATTTATCTATTGATCAACCAATTGGTGCGGCAGGGCATTGCCGTTATCGTCGTGTCCTCGGAGTTGCCCGAAGTACTGGGCATTAGCGATCGGGTACTGGCGATGCACCAGGGTTCCATTAAAGCCGATCTTATCAACCGCGGCCTGACGCAGGAACAGGTGATGGAAGCGGCGCTCAGGAGTGACTCCCATGTCTAAAATTACGCGCACCGACGGTGCAACGGTCGCCGGTCCCGTCGCCGCCGGCGGTCTGAAATCCATGAACCTGCAGGTGTTTGTCATGCTGGCCGCCATCGTGGTCATCATGTTGTTTTTTACCTTTACCACCGAAGGCTCCTATCTGAGCGCGCGCAATATCTCCAACCTGCTGCGCCAGACCGCCATTACCGGCATCCTGGCGGTCGGCATGGTGTTTGTCATTATCTCGGCGGAGATCGACCTGTCGGTCGGCTCGATGATGGGGCTGCTGGGCGGCGCGGCGGCGATTTTCGACGTCTGGCTGGGGTGGCCGCTGCCGCTGACCATCGTGGTGACGCTGGTGCTCGGACTGGTGCTTGGCGCCTGGAACGGCTGGTGGGTGGCCTATCGTAAAGTCCCGTCGTTTATCGTTACCCTGGCCGGGATGCTGGCTTTTCGCGGCATTTTAATCGGCGTCACCAACGGCACCACGGTATCGCCTACCTCACCCGCCATGTCGCAGATAGGGCAGAGCTACCTGCCGGGCGGGGTGGGCTTCGGCATCGGATTCGTCAGCCTGGTGCTGTTTATCGCCTGGCAGTGGCGCCGGCGGGGCAATCGCCGGCGGCTGGGATTATCGGTGCCCACCCGCACCGGCGATATGACCCGCCAGGCGATTACCGCCGTGGTGGTGCTGGGCGCCATCTATTTGCTTAACGATTACCGGGGCGTGCCGACGCCGGTGCTGGTCCTGGTGGCGTTGATGCTGGCCGGCTTGTTTATGGCGTCCCGTACCGCGTTCGGCCGGCGCGTCTATGCCATCGGCGGCAATATCGACGCCGCCCGGCTCTCCGGCGTCAACGTCGAACGCACCAAGCTGGCGGTTTTCGCCATCAACGGCCTGATGGTGGCGATTGCCGGGCTGATCCTCAGCTCCCGCCTGGGGGCCGGGTCGCCGTCGGCGGGCAATATCGCCGAACTGGACGCCATTGCCGCCTGCGTCATCGGCGGCACCAGCCTGGCCGGCGGCGTCGGCGGCGTGGCCGGGGCGGTAATGGGGGCGTTTATCATGGCCTCGCTGGATAACGGCATGAGCATGCTGGACGTACCCACGTTTTGGCAGTACATCGTCAAGGGGGCCATCCTGCTATTGGCGGTGTGGATGGATACCGCCAGCAAAAAGCGGGTGTGAAACCCGATGTTGCCTCAGGGAAGGTCGCCGACGGGCGGCCTTTTTTTATCCGGCGCGCCGGACCGCTCCTTCGCAGGGTTCAAGGTGCGTTTATGAATAACGTCGTTAAACCCATTAATCAAAAGTTAAACGCTGATTAAATCAGCTTAAAAAACAAGCAATATATATTGGCGATTTTTTAAATAGTCTATTAAATTAAGTAGTGAAGAATATTTTTTCGTCCGGAGCCGCCGGCATGGAATGAGTTCCGGAAGTTCGTGATTGGCGGTATTTCATATCAGGTATTACCATGGCCGGTATTTAACCGGCCCTGATATTTCGGTGGGCATTTCACCAAAATATTTATTTTAAATAATTCAATAATTAATTATTATATAAATTAAATAAAGAATTAATGGTTAGGCTTAGTGGTTTTCTACTCCCTACACAGAGATAATCCGCTGATGATCCTGAATGAGTTTTTTAATGATGCAAAATTAAATCCCCTCGCATCCCTATTGGCGATTATTATTACCGCCATTGGCTTTGCCACCACATTCCTTATCCTGCTGATGTTTATCGACGATGCTAAAACCGACAGGTTTTACCCCGGGCATCAGCGCCTTTACCGTATCGAAACCCGGTTTATGCTGCCCAATGGCGATAAGATACGCTCCGCCCAGGCACCGCTGCCGTTGATTGACGCCCTGAAAAAAGATCCGGGCATCGAGGGCGTTAATTATGCTTTCCGGCTGTATGCCACCATTCGCAGCGAGGACCGGCTTGCCCAGCGCGCGCCGGTGTTTGCGGTCAGCCCCGGTTTCCTGGCGCAGTTGAATCCCTACCGGCAGCCCCCCGCCACGCTTGAAGCGAATGAAATCTATATTACGCCCGCGTTCAATCGCCAGTATCTCGGGCTGGCGTCACCCCAGGGCAAGACCATCGATCTGGGGGATAAAGGCCGGTTCGTGATCAAGGACGTGCTCGAGCCCCGCCCCGACAGCAGCGTCGCCATGCCGGCGATTATTGCCTTTTCCCCGGCGGTGATGGACGGTTACTACGATAAGCGCGTTGATTGGTATCACGTTCATATGTTTGTTTTTATCAAGACCGCCTCGGCCGCGCCGTTCGATAACCGCCTGCTGGATAAGCTGGTCGGGCTGTATGCGCCGCAGTTGCCCGGCGCGCCCTTTACGCCCGGGGAGTTTATTCATTTCAGCGCCAAAAATATCCAGCAGATGCATTATGACGACGGTTATGCCGATGACCTGGCCGGGGGGATCGCCAAACCCTTGCTGCATACCCTGTATGGGGCCGCGTTTTTTGTGCTGCTGACCACGGCGGTAAACTTTTTTAACGTCAATGCCGTCGTCAATGCCGCCAAACGGCGCACCTTGCATACTAAACGATCCCTTGGCGCGTCGGATAAGCAACTGGTCGCCGAGGCGATGGCGGTTATCGTGCCGCAGTTTGCCGCCATCTGTGCGCTGGCGCTGCTGATACTGATAGGTTTTTCCGCCGTGTCGCCGTATGTCCTGGCGCTGATATCACATCATGGCGCGGTGCTTCCGGTTGCGCTGTTCCTGGCGACGATGCTTCTCATCGGCTGCGTGGTATTGGCCTCGCATCTGCTCTATCTCTATTTATTTGTGTTGTCCGCCGGGGCGGGACGGGCGCAAAACCGGCACGATACCACGGCGGCGTATTACCTCAACCGGCTGACCCTGGTGACGCAACTGCTTATTTCCGGCGTGATGGTCTACATCTGGGCCGGGGCGACGGCGCAAAACCATTACGTTATGGATGCCGATTTTGGCTACCATAAAAAAAACCTGCTGACGTTTGAACCCAACGAACGACTAAACTCGCCTGAGGCCATGCGCGCGTTGCAAAGCCGCCTGAAAGAGGCGACAGGCAGCGGTAATATTGCGTTAAGCAGTTGGCGTCCCTTTGATATGTCGCGCACCGTGCTTACCGTCCAGCACGCCCGCCAGCAGGCCGGGGAGCAGTTCGTCACCGTCACCGCCCTCGATGTCGACCGCAGTTTTTCCCGGGTCTGGGGACTTGAGACCCTGGGCGGCGGGGAGAACGCCATTGCCGTAAGCGAAGACCCGGCGGTGTGCCACGTTATGGTTACCCGGTCTTTTATGGCGCTCATGGGGCTATCTTCTTATGATGAAACGCTTAACACCACGTTTTATGCCGAGGTGGGCGGCGCGAAGCGCAGACTGCGCGTGCTGCGTATTGTCGATAACTTTTACCTGGGGGAGCGCGCCCGGCAGCCGCCGCCGTTGATGCTGTTTATTAACGAGCGGGTGGAAAAGTATGCCGCCATCGGGTTTGCCACCGCGGCGCAGCGGGATCGAATCACCTCATTGCTCAGCGGATATGGGCTGGCGGACATGCATATGCAGACGGTGGATGAGCTGCATGCCGATCATTTCAAAAACAGCCTGCTGATCCTAAATGTGATAAGGCTGGTCGCCTCGCTCTCCCTGTTACTGATGCTGGCGAGCGCAATGGTCATCGGGCTGTCGGAAGCCCGGCGGCTCAAGCAGACCCTGCTGATAATGGAGGCGGTGGGCGGCTCGGTTTATACCAGCGCGGTATTTTTCCTGCGGCAAAACGTACCGCCGCTAGCGGCGGCGCTTTCATTTTCCTTTGCCATCGGCTTTGTTTTCCTCAGACGGTGGTTGCGCCAATATGAGGTGATCACCGGCCTGACCTATACCTATGCATTTGCCGCCCTGATGCTACTGGCGCTGGCCGTGGTGGCGGTGATGGCCATGGCCCTGCTGGCCGGCGGCGGCCGGATGTCGCGTCCGGGGCGCAGGTAAAGCCCATGGATGTCAAGCTGGATAAAAAACATGGCGTCCATCGGCGCGCCGGCTGGATCACCTGGTGCGCCGTCGCGCTGTTTATGCTGCTGTGCGGGTGGCTGTATAAGCTGGCCACCACCGATAATTACCTGCGGATGCCGCTGGCGAACGTAACCCTTCATCCGGTGACGCGCGGCGCCTATACCGATACCCTGATCACCCGCGCGGTCGCCATGCCTAACGAAAGCGTCATCGTTTCCTCCGAGCGTGGAGGCAAGGTGGTCGATATCTATAAAACCTCCTCCGATTACGTCAAGAAGGGCGAAATTATCGCCCGCCTGTCCAATTACGATTTTGTCCTGCAGGTGACCTCCCGTATCGCCGATGCCACCGAGCAGATAAACAACCTGCGTAATATGCGCATGTTATTGGAGCGAAACAGCCGCGATACTAAGGTAGAACTGCAAAAATCCCATTACAACCGGCAGAAGATCGCCAAGGATATCCGGCGCAATAAAAAGCTATTCGAAAACGCCATTATTGAAAAAGCCAAATATGAGGATCTGCTGGATGAGTTAAACCACTGGGAAAAAACCTGCGCCATTTTGTCCGGGCACGATCGGCAGCAGGATCAGATCCTGCCGCAACAATTCCAGGAGATCGATCGTTCCATCAACCGTTTGGGCAAACTGGTGGATTTGATCAAAGGGGGCCTGGAACAGCTGGTTATCGTTTCGCCCATTGAAGGCACGCTCTCGTCGCTGGATATCAAAATCGGCCAGCAGATCAAGCCCGGCGATAAGGTCACCATCGTCGACAACCTGCATTCTTACTATTTTGAAGCTGATTTCAGCGAATATTACCTGGATAAAATCAAGCCCCAGGCCAATGTCGTGGCGCAGGCCGGCGGCGTTGAAATTCCCCTGACCATCGAATCGGTATCTTCCGTGGTGGATAACGGCAAATTCAAAGCCAGGCTGAGATCGTCCCGGCCGCTGCAAATGGTCCTCAAGCGCGGGCAGTCCATCGATTTGCATGTTTTCCTGAGTACGCAGCAGGACGCGCTGCTCACTCCTTCCGAAGCGGTGTTTTTTAATGAGGGCCAGGCGCTGGTCTATGTGTTTGACGAAAACGGCCGCCGTGCGGTGAAAACGCCGGTGCGGGTCAAGCGGCAGGGAGCGGCTCAGGCGGAAATTACCCGCGGGCTAACCGAAGGGCAACAGGTGGTGACCTTTGCGGATAACGACTACGAAAAATCCAACATCATTGAGTTTGATTGATATGATAAAACTGGAAAAAGGCGGCAAGTTCCACACCACCAGGACCATCAAGACCCTGGCGCTGAACGGGGTCGATCTTCGCGTCGGCGCGGGGGATTTCCTTGCCATCATGGGACCGTCCGGCTCCGGCAAATCCACCTTGCTAAACGTGCTGGGCATGTTTGAATCCCTTGATGAAGGCCGCCTGATCCTGGCCGGGGAAAACGTTTCCGCCCTGGGGCATGCGCAGAAAATCGCGTTAAGACGGCGGCTTATCGGCTATATATTCCAATCGTTTAACCTGATTCCCTCCATGTCGGTACATGACAACGTCGCCTTGCCGCTGAAATACCGCGGCGTGGCAAAGCCCGAGCGCCGGCAGCGGGTCGACCAGATCCTCGAGGTTTTCGGCCTGGAGCACCGGGCAGGGCACCATCCGGCGCAGCTGTCCGGCGGCCAGCAGCAACGGGTGGCCATCGCCAGGGCGATGGTTTGCCGTCCGGGTTTGATACTGGCGGATGAACCCACGGGCAATCTTGACAGCAAGAACAGCCGCGACGTGCTGGCGCAGCTGAAAAAGATCAACCTGGAAGGGACCACCGTCGTGATGGTGACGCATTCACAGGAGGCGTCGAATTACGCCAACCGGGTCATGACCATGCGTGACGGCTATCTCGAATGACAAGGCAGTCAGCAACAGGATGTTAACCAATGGAGGGGGTGAAGAGGGTATGAATGAGAAAGCAAGCTTCAGGGTGTTTAACCGCTGAGCCCATGTCACGCTTATCTCCAGTCTGGTCACAGCCTGGCCGGGACGATATGATGATTAGGAGAGGGGCATAGCATGAAACCAGAAACCGCCGCACCCATGATGACCATCGAGCAGGACCCGCGCTGGCAGGCCATCGTCACGCGCGATAAAACCGCCGACGACCGGTTTATCTACGCCGTCAGGACCACCGGGATATTCTGCTCGCCTTCCTGCCCGTCGCGCCTGCCGCTGGCGGGAAATGTGCTGTTTTTTGCCAATGCCGAGGAAGCGTTGCGGGCGGGCTATCGCCCCTGCAAACGCTGCCGCCAGGGGCGGTCCACGCTGGCCGAGGAGCAGGCGGCAAAAGTCGCGCTGGCCTGCCGTTATATTGAACGAGCCGACGGTATCCCGCCTCTGGCGGAGCTGGCGCGGCAGGCGGCCTTGAGTCCGTTTCATTTTCACCGCTTATTCAAGTCGCTTACCGGCCTGACGCCGAAAGCCTATGCCGTGGCCTGGCGTAATCAGCGGGTGCGGCGGCGCCTGGCGGAGAGCACCAGGGTGACCGACGCGGTGCTGGACGCCGGGTTTAATTCACCGGGACGTTTTTACGCCGGGTCCGACGCGCTCCTGGGCATGACGCCCACCGCTTACCGGGCCGGAGGGTTGGGTATGGACATTGTATTTGCGGTGGGGCGCTGTACGCTGGGGGATATCCTGGTGGCGCAGAGCGCGCGCGGCATCTGCGCTATTCTGCTCGGCGACGATGCGCAGCGCCTGGTGGAGCAGCTGCAGGATACCTTCCCCCAGGCGGTATTGGCGGGGGACGATGAAGACTTCGCCCGCCGGGTTGCGCTGGTGGTGGGATTTGTCGATGCGCCGGCCCTTGGCCTGGATCTGCCGCTGGATATTCGCGGCACGGCTTTCCAGCAGCGGGTCTGGCAGGCGCTGCGGGAAATTCCGCCCGGCCGCACGGCCAGCTACCTGGATGTGGCGAAACGCATCGGCTCGCCCGCCGCGGTGCGCGCCGTGGCCGGCGCCTGCGCCGCCAATATGCTGGCGGTAGCCATTCCCTGCCATCGGGTGGTGCGCAGCGACGGCGCCTTGTCCGGCTACCGCTGGGGGGTGGAACGCAAACGGCGCCTGCTGGATACGGAGGCTAAAGGCTGAGTCGGCGGCGCGATAAATCTTTAATGGTTAGGCGGAGAAATAGCTTAATCCCACCCATGTCTTGGTTGGCGGCGTTTAATAATTCATCTATTGGGATGAATTTATTTAAGCAAGGTTTAATGCCGCTGTGATAAGGTTCATATCCGCTTGCAGTATTGACCTTTCGAAAAAATTTGCTGTAGATATAACTAATTTTAAATATTCATATGAGGAGCGACCATCATGGTGGAAGCGATAGCGGATCTGGCCGGATATCTGCTTTTCCAAAAAATCCCGACTGACATAGCCTGCAAAGAAATGTTCAAAAACGTCACCCGCCTGGAAGCCACCTATAGCAATAAGGGAAATAAACATACCTCCATTATCGATGCTCGGCAAGGGAGTAGCATGGAAGTTATGGTTTTACATAATAAACCAAAAGCCAATAAAGAAATAACCGCCAATGTTGAGTATAAGCTGGTATACAATATGGGCAGGTCATTCAGTGGAGCGGGTAATCCTTTGCCAGGCGATTTAACTACTGATGTGACGCAATGCTCAGATCAAGATGGTGAGAAAACAGCTTCAGGGCGCTGCTCGACCATTGTGGCTTATATGCCGGAGGGCTTTCATAAAGCAACGCTGCAAGACATAGTTGAAAATAAGGGCGAGGATATCGTTAGGCGATCTAAACCAATGAGTAGCACTATCACTAGCTTCGAAATCGGTAAAGTTTTCTGTAGCAAAGATGATAGGGGGGACCGGATACCGCTAAAAAGCGAGTACGACAACCGCCGGGGATGTACGATTTCATAGTGATTCAAACCTGATGTGAATATAATAACGGCCGCTGGAAGCGGAAGCCAAAAGCCGCAGGTAAATTATGTATAATGTACGGGAAGGTTCATTGCCCCTGATTATCTTTTTATACCCGGAAGCGCCAGGATGCCCCAGGTGACAATACCTCCCGCCAACCCCCAAAAGGCGCTGCCGATGCCAAAAAAACCGACGCCGGACACGGTCAGTGAAAAGGTGACGATGGCGGCGTCCCGGAGGCCTTCCCCCAGCAGGGCGCGATGCAGGCTGCCGGCGATGGCCAGCCCGACGACGAGCGCCATCACGATTGCATAGCGTGGCGCCAGGCGCCGCGTCGGCAAAAAGGCCAGGCACATGCCCGCCGCCCGGGCCGCCGGCAAGACAAGCTGATATAAAATTTCAATGTTGTTTAATGAAGGTTAGTTGATGTCACTCTATACTGTCTCTTAGCCGTATTGGTCGGGTTCAATTTTTATTTTATTCGATAAACCCTCTACACATGTTTATGGTTAAATAATTTTGTTCGCTTAGGGAGACTAGTGAATGAATGTTAATATCAATGGCGTCTCGTGTTATTTCACGGCCGCATCATCCTCAATCAATTTTTCAAATAATATCGGACAAAATCTTCATCGTGTTGGTCAATGTATAGACTCGCATCTCAAGACAATATCTGGCGATATAAAATTGGAAAACTGTTTCACCCCTGAGGGGAATAGCCGGGTGGTAATCAAAAGCGTGAGTGGAGATATAACGCTTTCTGGGGGGAGGTTAAATTGTGATGCCAAATCAGTATCAGGTGATATCAAATGTGATGATGTTCATCTGAAAAATGTTAAGACCGTATCTGGCGATGCGGTGTTGAATAATGGAGCAGCGGTCCAGCATGTGCAGACAACTTCGGGCGCTATAATACTCCAAGGTTCCAGCGCGGATTCTTTGAAAAACTGTTCCGGGAAAATAACTTTGAAAGATGGAAGCCATATCAAAGGCGATGTCATTATAACAGGAACAGGGACCCTATCAATAGAAAACTCCAGCATTGACAATATGCTTGTAATTAGCGCAAGTCATCTGAATATTGGCGCTAACGCGACAGTTAACCATATTTATTTGAAGAACGTTAATTGCATCTCCTCTACGTTTTTTTTTGATGATTTCCCTAATGTCGATAGCGTAAGGATAGGTGATTTTATCAATATGAACAGGGTTTCGGGAATTATCACAAACACACTCATAATCGATGGGGTAAATTATGGCCCGCAAAATCATGCAATCAACCGATCCTCAGGCCAAAATAGGGAGCAGCCACAAGAGAAGATCGTTACCATAGAGGATGGCGCTGTGGTGAAATCATTAGAGTTTGAGGGTGATAAATGTACTGTGATCCTGGAAGGTAACGCTCGTTTAGAAGGCAACCGCAATGTGCCGGGGCTTACCGTTCAAAACGCATAATCACGTTCCGCTCCCGGGCTGGCGGATACCATGCCGGCCGCGCCCAGGGCCGTTAGCGGAATAACTCCCGCGCCGGTAGCTGCAGCCCGCGCTGTTGCCGCCAACGATCCAGCGTCAGGCTAGCCAGCCGCGCAACGCCACGGTAGAAAGGGTGATCCGTGCCCTGTTCCAACAGCGTCAGGTAGCGACCCGACCAGGGCAGGAGATGCTGTTCCAGCAAGGCATCCAACTGGCCCGCGTTATTTTCCGCCAGCCAGGCGGCCAGCATGAGCAGCAGGCCGATATGGTCCTCCGGCTCGCCGTCCCGCTGCCGGGTCGTTATGCCTTCCCGGGCCAGCCAGCGGCGCAGCGCCACGGTTGATTCGCCAAACAGCACGCCCTCCCGATCGAGATAGACCGATCCCCAGGGTGGCGCCGGCAGCGCGTAGGGGCCGATAAACAGATTCTGGAAGGTATCCTCAAGGGATTCATGCCAGGGGGAGGCCAGGCCTTGGCGGATAAGCGCCGCCGCGGCCCTGGTGCCGGCCATTTCCGGCCATTCATGCTCCCAGCCCGGCGCCGCCAGCGCGTTCAGCAGGCCGGCGTTTGGCGCCGACAGGGGAGGGTAATACAGCAAGGCCCCCAGCGTGCGCCCGGCAAGGGCAATCAGCGCATCACTCATATTATCTCCCGATGCCTCGTGGCCTATGTTCCAGAGGAATACCGACATTGGCGGCCCGCATCGCCCGGCAAATTCCATGCCCATGTTATATGCAGTGGGTAAAATAGCGCCCGGTCGCTATTAGCGGCCTGCATTAACCGGCAATCGCCATGCCCACCGTCATATGCAGGCCGTAAAATAGCGCCCGGCCGATAAGCTCGCCGCCGAGCACCAGCACCAGTCCCAGCGCAAGACCCGCCAGCGGCGGCGTGTTACCGCGCGCCACCGGCCACAGCCAGCAGGCCAGGCCCAATACCAGCAGCAGCACCCGGCCCGCCATCAGCGCGCCGTAATCGGGTATCAGCGTCGACGCCTGCTGCACCGAACTGTGGATAGCGGCCAACCCGGCGGCCTGCATGATAACCGCCGCCACGCTTATCATGGCCGCGATCACGCTGACCCAGGGCAGGTAACGCCAGCCCGGTCCGCGGATCCCCGCCATCTGCAGCAGCAGGCAGCCGAGCAGCGGGCCGCCGATAAACACCGTCAGCACAAAACCGAGCGGGGTATACAGATTGTACCAGGTGGGCACGGTATCAATCATATAGACCCGGCCCATGGCATATAAAAACACCAGTCCCGACAGCGCGGTAATCACCAGCCAGATCTTGTTTAGCCGCCCGGGCATGCGATTGAGCACCGCGATCAGCCAATAAATGCCGCCGAGGGCGAAAAACAGCGAGCCGGCGGCGATTTCGTTGCTCAGCGGCGAAGCGCCGAGGCGATTGAGCGCGTTCATGGCGCGCATCGGCGATCCCAGGTGCATCATCGAGGCGATAAATCCCAGCCCCATCAGCAGCCAGAGGAAAAACATCGCCAGGTGCACCCGACGCGCCTGTTGTGGCGTCAGGCGACCGGCCAGCAGCGCCATGGCCATCACCAGATAACCGCCGATCACGCTCTGGCCCGCCACGGTAAAAAACATCAGCGGCCATTCATGCCATCCGTTACCCATATCACACCTCCTTTGGGTTGGCGAGGAAGCCGGTGGTGTCGCCCTGCGGGCGACAGTTGGCGTTGGCTTTGATCACCAGGTTGGGCATGGTGAAATGCGCCGCCGGCAGCGGCGCCACGTCGGCCAGATCGCCATACTTTTCGCGCAGTTCGCCGATAGGCGCCAAATCCAGCGCGCGCAGCGGGCAGGATTCCACGCAGATGGGCTTAAGCCCTTGCGCCACGCGCTCGCGGCAGCCGTCGCATTTGGTCATATGCCCCTTGGCCACGTTGAACTGCGGCGCGCCATACGGGCAGGCCATATGGCAGTAGCGGCAGCCGATACAGATCGCCTCGTCGACCACCACAAAACCGTCCTCCCCCTTGTGCATGGCGCCGCTCGGGCACACCTTGACGCAGGCGGGGTCCTCGCAGTGATTACAGGCAATCGAGAGATAATAGGCGAACACATCCTGGCGGTAGCCCGCGCCGTCCGCCTGCCAGGTGCCGCCGGCATACTCATAGATGCGGCGGAAGCTGACGTCCGGGCCCAGGTTCTTGTAATCCTTGCAGGCCAACTCGCAGGTTTTACAGCCGGTGCAGCGACTTGAATCAATATAAAAACCGTATTGCGTGCTCATTCACTACACCTTTTCGATCTGTATCAGGTTGGTATGCTGCGGATTGCCCTTGGCCAGCGGCGACGGCCGCTGGGTGGTGAGGGTATTAATGCAGCCGCCGTGATCGACTTTATCCCCGGCCATATCGGCCTGATGCCAGGCGCCCTGGCTGACGGCCGTTACGCCGGGCAGGATGCGCGGCGTCACCTTGGCGTCGATCCTGATCTCGCCCCGGTCGTTGAATACCCGCACCTTATCGCCGTTGCGGATGCCCCGGGTTTCGGCGTCGATAGGGTTAATCCACACTTCCTGCGGACAGGCGGCCCGCAGCACGTCGATATTGCCGTAGCTGGAGTGGGTGCGCGCCTTATAGTGGAAACCGGCCATTTGCAGCGGGAAGCGCGCGCGCAGCGGATCGTCCCAGCCCTCGAAGGTGGGGACATAGCGTGGCAGCGGGCTGATGCTTTCATCCGCCTGGAGCTGCCAGGTGGCGGCAAGCTGCGCAAGCCGCTCGGAGTAGATTTCAATTTTGCCGGACGGGGTTTTCAGCGGATTGGCCGCCGGATCCTCGCGGAATTTACGGTAGGCGACAAAGTGGCCGTCGGGATCCCGGCGTTTATAAATGCCCTGGGCTTTTAACTGCTCATAGGACGGCAGCAGGGGATCCCTGGCCAGCATCTTGGCATATAAAAACTGCAGCCATTCGGACTGGGTACGACCTTCGGTGAATTTTTGCGCCACATCCGCGCCGAGGCGCCGCGCGATATCGCTGGTGATCTGGTAAATCGAGCGGCGCTCGAATTTTGCCGTGGTGGCGGGCTGGCCGAAAATCAGATACCCCATATTGGCGGCGTAATCGTTGGGGACGATATCTTCCTGTTCGGTGGTCATCAGGTCCGGCAACAGGATATCGGCGTATTTCGCCGATGAGGTCATAAAGTTTTCAATCACCACGATCGTTTCGCAATCCCGTTCGTTTTTCAGGACCTCATGGGTGCGATTGATATCCGAATGCTGGTTGACCAGGGTGTTGCCGGCGTAGTTCCAGATGAATTTAATCGGTACGTCAAGCCGGTCCTTGCCTTTTATGCCGTCTTTTAACGCCGTCATTTCTTTACCGCGGGAGATGGCGTCGGTCCACAAGAATACCGGGATCTGGGTTTTCACCGGATTGGTCAATACCGGCAGCCGTTCGATGGTAATGGTATAGGTGGACTCGCGGGCGCCGCTGTTGCCGCCGTTGATGCCCACGTTGCCGGTCAGGATCGGCAGCATGGCGATGGCGCGCGCGGTTTGCTCGCCGTTGGCCTGGCGCTGCGGACCCCAGCCCTGGCAAATATAGGCCGGTTTGGCCGATCCGATTTCACGCGCCAGCTTGATAATACGATCGCGGGGAATGCTGGTGATCTTCTCGGCCCACATCGGCGTCTTGGCGATGCCGTCGTCGCCCTGGCCGAGGATATAGGCTTTATAGTGGCCGTTGGCCGGCGCGCCGGCCGGCAGGGTTTTTTCATCATAACCGACGCAGTAGGCATCCAGGAACGCCTGATCCACCCGATTTTCGGTGATCAACACCCAGGCAATCGCCGACACCAGCGCCGCGTCGGTACCGGGACGAATGGGGATCCATTCGTCCTCGCGCCCGGCGGCGGTATCGGTATAACGCGGATCGATTACGATCATCCGGGCGTTGGAGCGCTCGCGCGCCTGCTCCAGATGGTAGGTAATGCCGGCGCCGCTCATGCGGGTTTCCGCCGGATTGTTGCCGAACATCACCACCAGTTGGGTATTGACGATATCCGACGTGCTGTTGCCGTCGTTGCTGCCGTAGGTATAGGGCATGGCGGCGTTGATCTGGGCGGTACTGTAGGTGCCGTACTGGTTCAGGTAGCCGCCGTAGCAGTTCATCAAGCGGGTAATAAGCGACCCCGAGGGCGAAGAGCGGGCAAAGTTAGCGCCGGTTGCCCCGGAGGAGTAATGTATGTAAACCGCTTCGTTGCCGTAGTCCTTGACCACGCGCTTAAGGTTATCGGCGATGGTGTCCAGGGCCTCGTCCCAGCTGATGCGCTGGAATTTGCCTTCGCCGCGCTCGCCGACGCGCTTCATCGGGTATTTCAGCCGTTCCGGATGGTTCATCCGGCGGCGCATGGAGCGGCCGCGCAGGCAGGCGCGCGCCTGATGATCGCCATATTCATCCTGGCCGGTGTTATCGGTTTCGACCCAATATACCTCGTCGTCGCGCACATGCAGCCGCAGGGCGCAGCGGCTGCCGCAGTTAACCGAGCACATGCTCCATACCACCTTGTCGGCCGCTCCCGCGGGCGTCGCCTGGGGTTCTGCCGCGCGGGCAAAGAGGAACGGCAGCTCCAGCGCGCTGCTGGCCAACAGCAGCCCTCCGGTCGCCATGCCGCCTTTCACCAGGCTGCGCCGGCTGATGGACGCCTCGCCAAGCAGGGCTAATGTTTTACTTTTCATTTTTCACCCGTTACATTGCTCACAAAAGTGCTTAGCATAGCCACAAAGTTATAAGACCATATAGTTACTGTGGTTACAGTTCATGGACTCATAGTGCGCGAAAAACAGGCATAAAATATTGTTCCCGAACAAAGTCGCATAAAAAAAAGGGTTTTTAATAGCGGAAAGTTTGAGGCGGCCCGCATTTATCGTACAAATAAATGACGGCAGCGTCGCCTCCTCTGCATGTTAAATCCAAGGGTTATCAGCCGTTTGTCGCGTCACGGATTTTACCTGCTTCACAAGCTCCACTCCGCACGTCTATACTGTATAAAAATACAGTATCTGGAGTCGGCCATTATGACGTTTTATCCCGCAGCGCAGGGCACTGGCATCACCCCGCTGCCGTTTTTCGGCGATCGGGTTGCCGCGGGATTTCCCAGCCCGGCGCAGGATTATGTGGAAAAGCGGATCGATATCAACGAGATTTGCGTGCGCCATCCGGCCAGCACCTACTTTGTGCGGGCCACCGGCGACTCGATGATAGAAGGCAATATTCATGAAGGGGATATTTTGGTGGTGGACAGTTCCCTTAAACCTCAACACGGCAATATCGTCATCGCTTCCGTCGACGACGGTTTTACCGTAAAACGCCTGCAGCTCCATCCCCGCGCGCAGCTGATGCCGATGAATCCCGCCTTCGCGCCTATCCTCATCGACGAGCATAGCCAGGTGGAAATCTTCGGCGTGGTCACGTTTATTATCCATGCGGCGCTGTAGCCATGTACGCGCTGGTGGATATCAATGCGTTTTACGCCTCGTGCGAGACGGTGTTCCGGCCGGAACTGCGTGGACGGCCGGTGGTAGTATTGAGCAACAACGACGGCTGCGTTATCGCCCGCTCCGCCGCCGCCAGGCAGCTTGGCATCGCCATGGCCGCGCCCTATTTCAAGATCAGCCGGCTGCTTGAACAACACGGCGTAACGGTGTTCTCCAGTAACTATGGCCTGTATGCCGATATGTCGCACCGGGTGATGGCCCTGCTTGAGGAGATGGCGCCGGCGGTTGAGATCTACAGTATCGATGAAGCCTTCCTTGATCTCACCGGGGTCGACCACTGCATGTCGCTGGAACAGTTTGGCCGCGAGGTGCAGCTCAAGGTGCGGCAGTGCGCCAAGCTCAACTCAGGGGTAGGCATTGCCCCCAGTAAAACGCTGGCTAAGCTTGCCAACCATGCGGCCAAGCAGTGGAGTAAAACCGGCGGCGTGGTGGATCTTTCCTCGCCGCTGCGCCAGCGTAAACTCATGGCGCTGATGCCGGTGGAGGACGTGTGGGGCATCGGGCGGCGTTTGGGTAAAACGCTGCGGGCGATGGGCATCGGCACGGCGCTGCAGCTGGCGGATTCCCATCCGGCGTTTATCCGTAAAAACTTCAGCGTGGTGCTGGAGCGCACGGTGCGGGAGCTGCGCGGCGAGCCGTGCCTGGAGGTGGAGGAGATGCCGGCGGTCAAGCAGCAGATTATCTGCAGCCGCAGCTTTAGCGCGCGCATTACCCGTTACCAGGATATGCGCGAGGCGGTATGCAGTTATGCCGTGCGCGCGGCGGAGAAACTGCGGGTGGAAAAACAGTTTTGCCGGCAGATATCGGTATTCCTGCGCACCAGTCCGCACGCGGCGGGTGAACAACACTACGCCAACCAGGCCACCGGCCGTATTTCCATCCCGACCCAGGATTCACGCGATATTATCGCCCAGGCGATGCAGTGCCTGGACCGCATCTGGCTGGAGGACCGGCGCTATATGAAGGCCGGCATCGTGCTGGGCGACTTTTTTGACCGGGGCGTGGCGCAGCTCGGCCTGTTCGATCGGTACCAGCCGCGCGTCAACGCCGAGGCGTTGATGGCGACGCTGGATAACGTCAACCGATCGGGCAAGGGCCAAATCTGGTTTGCCGGGCAGGGTATCCGCCAGGACTGGAAAATGAAACGCGATATGCTGTCGCCGGCCTATACCACCCGGGTCACCGATTTGCCCCGCGCGGCGCTGTAACTGGTTTCACCGCGGATTACGCGCGCAGATCATCCTGATGCGCGTTGACCCATCCGGCCAGGGACTGCAGCGGCGCCTTCAGCGTCTTGCCCAGATCGGTGACCTGATACTCAACCCGGGGCGGGATTTCGGCAAATTGGGTACGCCGTACCAGGCCCTTGGTTTCGAAGGCGCGCAGCTGTCGCGTCAGTTCTTTTTGCGTAATCGGGTACACCCCCCGCTGCAGTTCGCCAAAACGTACCGGGGCGTCGATGACTATCAGCCGGTACAGGATTGGAATGGCCCATTTGCCGGCCACCAGGTCGACAAAGGTGATCATTGGACAGGGGGCGGCGGCCGGCGGCGGTAAATTTTTTTTCGGTTGCGCAATCGCCTTGGTCGTCATTTCATACCTCTCGCCTCTTTAGTATCCTATTGGTACCTACTATCATTTTAATACTATCATATCAATAATGGCGTTTTCACCTGTTGAGGGTTAAAAATGAACCGTTTAATTGATAAGTATGCCTTAATCACCGGCGGCGCCAGTGGCATCGGGCTGGAAACCGCCCGTCAGTTCCTGGCCGAGGGCGCGACCGTCGCCATCACCGGGCGAAACGCGGATGCGCTGGCGCGTGCCGCCGCCGATCTGGGCGGCGAGCGGGTGATGTGCCTGCAAAGCGATGCGGGCGACCCCGCCGCTCAGGCGATGCTGGCGCAAAAGCTTTCCGCCCGGTGGCCCCGGCTGGATGTGCTGTTGATCAATGCCGCCGATGTGACCCACCGGCCGGTGGAGGGGTGGGATGAAGCGAGCTGGGATCGCCTGATGGCCACCAACCTGAAGGGACCGTTTTTCCTGGTGCAGTCACTGCTGCCGCTGTTGCATGCCCCGGCCTCGGTGATTTTATGCGGTTCGGTCAGCGCGCATATCGGCCTGCCGCAAAGCAGCCCATATGCCGCCAGCAAAGCGGCGCTGCTGTCGCTCTCCCGTACCCTGTCGGGAGAGTTGCTCTCACGCGGTATCCGGGTCAACAGCTTAAGCCCCGGGCCGACACAGACCCCGGCGCTGGAAAAGCTGGGTCTGGACGGGGCGGCCTATGCGGCCTTGCTGGCGGAAATCAAACAATTGGTGCCGCTCGGCCGGCTGGGCACGCCGCTGGAACTGGCTAAAGCGGCGGTGTATCTTGCCTCCGACGAATCGGCTTTTGTGGTGGGCAGCGAATTGATTGTCGACGGCGGGGTAAGCGGTTTATGATTCGCCGACGGCCGTGTCCTATTGCGGCTTAAAACCGATGGCCCGCGCGGATCAGCGCAAAAAAAGGACGCACAGCACTATGATTATCCTCAGGAATATGGCCGCCGTGGAATACCCGGACTATCGCCTGTTGCTTATTGGGGAATACGCGCGGGATTTGAGCGCCACCCACCGGTATGACATTCATCGGGGCAGGGAAAATGCCCGCGCCAGTATCGACGGCTCGTTGCCGCTCGGAGTGGATACCGCGGATCACCAGCTGTATTGCATTGAGCCCGCCGATGCGGACGCCGATCTGGGCCAGAGGCCGGTGGCGGGGTATTTATGGGTCGGACGCAAAGGCGATACGGCCTTTATCTACGATTTTTACATCCTGCCCGCCTGGCGCCGCCGGGGACTCGGCCGCAGCGCGTTAGCACAGTTGGATCGGCTGCTGCGCGGGCAGGGCGTTACCGAGCTGGGCCTGCGGGTGGCGGCCGGCAATCCCGGCGCCCAGGTGCTGTATGATGCCTGCGGTTTCCGGGTCACCGGGGTAAATATGGCAAAACCCCTGTGACGCGGTCGATCACCTGATGATAAACGCGCCCCGCGCCAGGCATTCGCCGTTGATAAACACCTCCACGGCATGTTTGCCGGCGTAGTGCATACGGGTAGTGAAATTGCGGATGGTCTGGCTGCGGGTAATCTCGACGGTGGCCAGCGGCGCCAGCGTCAGGGTTTTCAGTTTAAACACCTTGACCGAGGTGCCGCCGGATTTCTTGACATAATGAATCGCATAGTCGATCACCAGCCGCTGGGGCAGGGGCGAGGTCGAACTCAGCCGGAACGCCAGCCGCAGGGCGTCGCCCAGCAGGATCTCGGCGGGGGCGATCCGCAGCTTCCCGACGCTGACCAGGGCAGCTTCCCCGGCGCCGACCAATCCCAGCGCCCGCCGGTCCCCCTGCTTGATCAGGGTGCGCAGCGCGTGCCGGGCGATCCAGGCGGTAGGCGGTTGTTGCAGCGGCCAGCCCTCCAGCAGATCCATCACCCAATCAGGATGATCCTTGGTGATATCGTTAAGATGATTGGCCACGGATTTGCGGACATACAGGCTGGGATCGGCGCGCAGGTTGTCGAGGATGGGTTTTACCGGCGACGGGTCGCCCAGCAGCGCCTCCAGGCGAAACGACCAGGGCAGGCGCGGGCGGCTGCCTTCGCTGGCCAGCCGGCGGACGTGCTCGTTATCGTCGCGCGACCAGCGCTCCATCAGCGCCAGTCCGCGCGCCAGGTCCCGGCGCAGGAATGGACGCACCGCGAACTCCGATGAACCGAACGCGGTAAAAAAGCGCAGGGCCGCCATCGACCGATCGTAATCATCCAGTCCGTACATCGCCACATACTCCGGCAGCACCAGGGTGACAAAACGGTTGTCCAGCCGTGGCGCCAGCCGGCGTAAAATCTCCAGCGCCTGCGCATAGTCCGCCGGCAGGCCGTCATGCAGGCAGACGCTTACCCGGCGCAGGCGCGCCATCAGCGATAAATCATCCAGCCCCTCGGCGGTGGCGGCCAGGAAACGCGCGGCATCGAAGCCCGGGTGGACGGCGGCGGTTTGCGCCGCGATATCGCGCAGCCGGGCGTGATTAAAGATTTCTTTCAGCGCGGGCGCGCTTTGCTCGGTCATTTACCCAATCTCATGCGGGCGGGGAATATCGCAGGCTAATGAAAATCCCGCCCCGGCGCAAGATGCAAACCTGCGCATGAGCTTGCAGCGTAGAAGAGTAAAGCGTAGCGCGCCGGGGACAAGACGCCGGGAGCGTCTTTGAACAACGCCAGGGCGGCTCTCATGGATCAGATCCCTATTCGCGCGCCCGAGCCTCCGGCGATGGATTTGCGGCGTGTTACGATCTTCCTGCCATGGCCGCAAATATCGTTTTATCAGCGGATTGGGGCCGGGATATCCCCCGGCCGGAGATTTTATTTGATGCCCAGCGCGTCGCGCATGGTGTAGAACAGGTCGGTCTGGTCGGTCAGCCCGGCCACGTTGCCGGCGAAGGGGCCGAAGGCGGCGATGCGCAGCTGGGTGCCGGTATGGCCCTGGGACTCGGGGTCTTCCGAATTGCCGTAGCTGATGGCCATTACCGCGCCGTCTTTGGTGGTCAGCGCCTGGGTCAGGCCGGGCGCCTTGGCGTCCGCGGCGATAATTTGGCTGGAATGGGCATGATCGGCGGTTACCACCACCAGCGTATTGCCGTCGGCGCGGGCGAACTCCAGCGCTTTTTGCACCGCCTCGTCCAGGTCCACCGTCTCGCCGAACTGGCCGCACGGATTGGCGGCGTGATCCTGTTTATCGATGGATGCCCCTTCAACCTGCAGGAAAAAGCCGTTCGGATTGTTTTTCAGCAAATCGATGGCTTTTTGCGTCATGGCCGCCAGGGTCGGCATCGTGGCGCCACGCTTGGGATTATCGACGCAGGTGACCGGCTGCTGCTCAATATTGCCGTGATAAACGGCTTTGGGTCCCTGCCAGCGCACCGGCATATTACCCTCGGCGAACAGACCCAGCAGCGGCCGGTCCTGATTGGCCACGCTCACGCCGTTCAGGCCGTCCAGATCGCCCACCAACTGATAACCGCGCGCCTGGGCCTGCTCCAGCAGGGTTTTGCCCTGCCACTGCCCGGCCTTGGCGGTTTCGCCAAAGGTTTTGGCACCGCCGCCCAGGGTGACGTCGGCGCGGGCCGACAGCAGTTGCTCGGCAATAGAACCGCGCCCCTGGTTTTCCAGCGCCTGGGCCGGGCAGTTTTTACTGGTCGCTTCCGGGCCGTAGCATTTGCGTGAGCTGACGTGGGACACCAGGGCCGCCGGGGTGGCATCCTCCAGTTCGGCGGTGGAGACGTTGCCGGTGGCTTTGCCGGCCGCCTTGGCCAGTTCCAGGATAGTCACGTGATCCTTGCCGAACACATCGACCCCCAACGCGCCGTTATAGGTTTTCACCCCGGTGGACCACGCGGTGGCGGAGGCCGCCGAGTCGGTAACGTAATCCGGCTTATGGGAGGTCTTATCCAGGGCGTAATGGGTGTATTGGCCGGTCAGCGGCAGCGCGTCGATACCGGGGAAAACGTTCCCCGCCCCGACCGCGTAGTTGCGCGCGGCGGTTATTTCCGAGTCCCCCATGCCGTCGCCAATCAGCAGGATAACGTTTTTTGCCGGCTGGTTGGTCAGCGCGGCCCTGAGCGCCTCGGTTTGGTCGTACTGGAGCCGGCGGGCGCCGCCGGGCTGGGCAAGGTCGCCCTGCGCGGCGCGAAGGCTTTCGGCGCCGGCGGCCGAAGCGCCGTGCGATAACAGGCCGTTGCCGCCCAGCAGCGCGACGGTAAGGGCAAGGGAGAGTAAGGAACGATGCGGATGCGGCATAAATAAAACTCCTGTAGCCGGGCTAATCGAAGGGTGTGTCTGAATTTATTATTATGTAAGTCTACGTAACCTGGATGGCATTTTTATGACATCACCCTTTAATTGCCCGCGCCCGATGTAATCCATGGCTGTAAATAGCCATGGCGCTGAAGGGCGTCCAAGAGGTCGATATCCGGCCTGGGCCGGGCTCAGGGTTGAGGCGCGCCGGCATGCGCGCCGCCCCGTGGATTGGCGCGGTTGCCTAGCAGCGGCTAAGATATTAAGCATACTTATTATTAATTACCTCCCTCCCACCTATTTTTTTACCCGCGATACATCGGGGAGTGGGTTTTTGCCGCTAAATTTTGCAGGGGTTCGATACAATGCTTCGAACGGATTATCATGATAAAAAGGGCGCGCCAGGCATGCCGCAAGCGGATCAGGGATTTTCCTTTAAGGTACTGACCATCAACACCCATAAGGGATTCGCCGCCTTCAACCGGCGTTTCATCCTGCCGGAGCTGCGGGAAGCGGTGCGTACCGTCTCCCCCGATATCGTGTTTTTACAGGAAGTGCTTGGCGCGCATGAAAAGCATTCACAGCGTTTTGAAAACTGGCCGGTGGTGCCGCAATACGAATTCCTGGCCGATACCATGTGGGCCGATTTTGCCTACGGCCGCAACGCGGTCTATCCGGACGGCGATCACGGCAACGCGTTGCTTTCACGGTTTCCCATCACCAGCCACAGCAACCTGGATGTATCCATCGGCGGCACGGAAAAACGCGGCATGCTGCACTGCGTGCTGCAGGTGCCGGATCGCGAACTGCAGCTGCATATGATTTGCGTGCACCTGGGGCTGAGGGAGCGGCATCGCCGGGAGCAAATGCTGGCCATGGGCCGGCATATCGCCACGCTGCCGGCGCATGCGCCGCTGGTGGTGGCCGGGGATTTTAACGATTGGCGCCAGCAGGCGAATACCATTTTGCAGCGCGAGGCCGGCCTGGTGGAGGTCTTTACCCAGGCGCGCGGCCGTCCCGCCCGTACCTTCCCCGCCCGCTTTCCCCTGCTGCGCCTGGACCGGATATATGTCAGGAACGCCCGTATCAGCGAGCCGACCTCCCTGGCCAACCAGCCGTGGTCGCATTTGTCCGACCATGCTCCCCTCGCCGTGGAGATCCACTTATGAAACAGAACATGAATATGGAGTGGCGCGACGGCAACCGCATCAAGCTGCTGGAAAACGGCGAGCAGTTTTTCCCCGTCCTGTACGAACGCATCGGCAAGGCCACGAAAGAGGTGCTGCTGGAGACCTTTATCCTGTTCGAGGATAAGGTCGGCAAGGCGTTGCAGGAAAACCTGATCGCCGCCGCCGGGCGCGGGGTACGGGTGGAGATCATGGTCGACGGCTACGGTTCGGCGGATCTGTCCGACGGCTATGTCGGCGCGCTTACCGCCGCCGGGGTGCGTTTTCGTTATTACGATCCCCGCCCGGCGTTTATGGGCATGCGCACCAACATGTTTCGCCGCCTGCATCGTAAAATCGTGGTGGTGGACGGCCTTATCGCGTTTATCGGCGGGATCAATTTTTCCGCCGAGCATCTGGGCGATTACGGTCCGCAAGCCAAACAGGACTATGCGGTGGAGGTCGAGGGGCCGGTGGTGGAGGATATCCACCGTTTTACCCTGCAGGCGCTGTACAGCGAAGATCACCACCGCAGCTGGTGGGGGCGGCGCTCGCGGCTGCCGGCCCATAACCGCCAGCCGGGCGAAGCCCAGGCGCTGTTTGTCTACCGGGATAACGATGAACACGACACCGATATAGAGCGCCACTATCTCGAAATGCTGCGCAGCGCAAAACGCGAGGTGATTATCGCCAACGCCTATTTTTTCCCGGGCTATCGTCTGCTTAGAGAGATGCGCAACGCCGCCCGGCGCGGCGTGCGGGTAGTGCTGATCGTGCAGGGCGAGCCGGATATGCCCATCGTCAAGGTGGGCGCGCGCATGTTGTATAACTACCTGGTGCCCGAGGGGGTGAAGATCTATGAATATTGCCGTCGTCCGCTGCACGGCAAAGTGGCGGTCAAGGACGACAGCTGGGCCACGGTCGGCTCCAGTAATCTCGACCCGCTCAGCCTGGCGCTGAACCTGGAGGCCAACGTGGTGATCCATGACAGCGCCTTTACGCGCCAGTTGCGTGACAATCTTAACGGGCTTATCGAGCGGGATTGCCTGCTGATTGACGAAAGCCACGTGCCCAGGCAAACCTACTGGCATCTGGCGAAAACCGTGGTGGTATTCCATTTCCTGCGCCATTTCCCGGCGTGGATCGGCTGGCTTCCCGCCCATACGCCGAAATTATCGCTGGTGGCGCCGCCGGTCCAGCCGGAGATGGAAACCCAGGATCGCGCCGAACCTGAAAACGAAGGGGCCAAATCATGACCCGCAAGCGCCCCGGCGGCAAACGTCACCGCGCCCGGTCCATGGCCAAAAAAGTGTTTACCGGCCTGTTTTTTATCGGTGTGGCGGTATTGCTGGTGATCTATGCCCGCAAGGTGGACTGGGGCGACGTGGCGCATGCCATCACCGGCTATCGGCGCAATGCGATGCTGATGGTGGTGGGGCTGGTGATCTTCAGCTATCTGCTATATGGCATTTACGATCTTATCGGCCGCGCCTACTGCGGCCATAAGCTGGCTAAAAAGCAGGTGCTGCTGGTTTCCTTTATCTGCTACGCCTTTACTCTCACCCTGAGCGCCTGGGTCGGCGGCATCGGCATGCGTTACCGGCTTTATTCGCGCCTGGGATTGTCCAACAGCGCCATTACCCGTATTTTCAGCCTGAGCCTGGCCACCAATTGGTTGGGTTATATCCTGCTTTCCGGCATCGTCTGCGCGTTCGGGGTGCGGCACCTGCCGGCAAAATGGGGTATCGGCGAGATGGCGCTGCGCCTGACGGGCGTCGGCCTGTTGCTGACGATCGCCGCTTATTTTTGGCTGTGCGCTTTTGCCAAACGGCGCCGCTGGACCCTCAGGGGCCAAAAGCTGGTGCTGCCGTCGCTGCGCATGGCCGGCGCGCAGCTGGTGGCCTCCTGCGCCAACTGGCTGGCGATGGGCGCCATTATCTATATCCTGCTTAACGACAAAGTCGATTTTCCGCTGGTGCTCGGCGTACTGCTGGTCAGCAGCATCGCCGGGGTTATCGTGCATATCCCGGCGGGCATCGGCGTGCTGGAAGGGGTCTTCGTCGCCATGCTGGGCAGCGAGCATCTGTCCCACGGCACCATTATCGCCGCCCTCCTGGCCTACCGGGCGATCTATTTTATCGCGCCGCTATTGCTGGCGATCGTGCTCTACCTGGGGCTTGAGAGCCGCGCCAAGGCGCTGCGGGAAAAGAACCAGCGGCGGGAAGCGGTCCATCGGGCGCGGGGAAGGGAGGAAAGCGAACCGGCGGCGGAAGGCGCCGGCCGTTTACCCGACTAAGACCCCGTGGCGCCGGCCGGGCTACAGCCTGAAGGTGCCGTCGATTACGGTGATCGATTGGCCGGCAATCCAGGGATCGCCGTCGATAAAACGTACCCTGACCTGTCCGTCGCGCCCCAGCGCGGTGCCCTGCCGGACGCGCCAGGATTCAGCAAAAGCCGGATTATCAGGGAAACCCTGGGCGTGCAGCAGGCGCGCCAGGCAGGCGTTGGCGCTGCCGGTAACCGGATCTTCCACCAGCGCGCCCCGTTCCACGACAAAGGCCCTGACCTCATAATCCGCCGGGCCGCCCGGCTGATGAAGGCCATACACCGCCAGGCCGTCGGCCTCGCAGCGCGTCAGCAGCCGCTCCAGGGCGCCGGTGTCCGGTTTCATCAGCAAACAGGACAACGCGCCGTCGGCGCGCGCCACCAGCCAGCGAATGCCCATGTCCACCACCACCGGCGGCGACCAGGTGACCGTCGTCGCGCCGCCCACGGCGGCGTTAAGCAAGGGGAAATAACTCTCGTTTACCGTATGGATCCTGGCCGGCGGGGCCTGGAACGCCAGCCATCCGGAATGCGAAAGATCGAGCGGGACCAGGCCCACCCCGCACTCCTGGATTAACCGATCGGCTGATTTGGGTTTAAAGCCGCTTTCAAGCATCGCATGGGCGGTGCCAAGCGTGGGATGGCCGGCAAACGGCAGCTCCCCGGCCGGCGAGAAAATACGCACATGGTAATCGGCCCCGGCGGTCGAGGGCGGCAGGACAAAGGTGGTTTCGGAAAGATTGGTCCAGCGGGCCACGGCCAGCATCTGCCCGCCGGATAATCCATCGGCGTCCAGGATCACCGCCAGCGGATTGCCCATCAGCGGCGTAGGGGTAAAGACATCGACCTGTTTAAAACGGCGCAGCTCGGCCATAACTCATCCTGTTCAGCATGAAGGCGGTTGCTAGCGATTCTGGCGTGGTTGAGGGATAACTGCAACAGTGGGGATGAAGGATAATCTTTGCGGCAGATATAAAAACTGCGCCGCCAACCGTCAGCGAAGGTTCCTGACGGTTGGGGCGCAGCTCTCAATGGGTCCTGGACTTCAGGTATGCTAACCTTAGCCGCGGCCCGGTCCGCCGCCGTGATGGCCGCCGCCACCGCCACCGCCGCCACCGCCCCAAGGGGGTGGCCACAGACAACCGCTAAGCGCGGCGCTAAGAACAATAATCCCGACAAATGCCATAATGCGACGCATTGGTTTGCTCCATTTATTAATAATTACGTTACCGTTAAATGATTATCCATTAGGGAAAGGGGGTCAACGGCCGCAACCGTAAAGATATTTAACACAGATGTTTCTATTTGCGATTATTGAATAGAACGGTAAATTTGGCGGGAAAAAGATTGCCCAATTTGTTAATTAATATAGGAAAAAGCTTATTTATGCGATTTTTTTCTTTTCAGGAAAACAGAATTAGGATTATTCCTGACACAGGATACCGACGGGCGAGATAAAAGAAAGTGTTATTTTGTTACCACGTAAAAAAGCGCTTGCGAGATTAAATTCCGCAAACGCTTTCAGTAAAATAATTAATGGTTATGCGTTGGGTTAGGTCGCTCGCCGATAACGCACTATTCATAAACAACCGACGTATTGTGCATATTATTCTGCCCGGAAACCGACGTCATCGGGTAGGCGCGGTTATCATCGCGCACCGCCCTTTCACTGTGATGGCCCGGTAGCGGCGGCATCCCGGTCCTGGCGCTGATGGTGGTCAACACCGCCTGATGGGAATCATATTGGGCGGTATCGATCGCGTCGGCAGCGACGCTGCCGAACGAGATTGCGCTTAGGGCGAGGGCACCGATAACAAGATTAGCTCTTTTCATCATGATGCCCGATCCTTATTCGTAAATTACCGCGGTGCCGTGCAGGTTATTCTGGCCGGTGGTGGAGGTAATGACATAAGACTTGGCGCCGATGGCCGAGGCCTTGGCCGACAGCTGGCTTTCCAGCGAAGACAGGTTGCTGCCGCCGGTGGCGCTGATCACACCCGCCGGTTGCTGGCCCGCAGGGGCGGAAGTGACCAGTTCCGCGGCGAAGCTACCGAAGGAGACAGCACTCAGGGCGATGGCGGCGATGGCATATTTTAGGTTTTTCATAATCTGTTCTCTCTGTTCTTTATATAGTTGCAGGATTTGTGGGGCAACGTTATTTGTTAACGTTCGATAACTTAATACTAGTCCCATTGAGTCCGTTGATCAACTTAATTTTTAATGATCGTTAATATAATAGTCAAGCCTATGTAAATTAGGCTGATTATTTTAATTGATTTTTAGCGGCCGCCGCCGGATGCGCATGTCGACAGTGGCGGATCGAACGGCAAGACGGGCTTGACCCGTAAAATTTAACCTTCTTTGGGCAATGTGACATAAGGTGCTTGTAATTTTTGTAATGATCGTTAATTATATAGATGCCGACCGATATCCACAAGGACGTTATGCAATCGGCACACGTTAGGCAAAATGCGATAAGAGAGGATGTTATGAATACCGATCATGTTGCGCCCATACGGAAAGGACGCGGACGCCCAAAACAGTTCGACCGCGAGGATGCGCTGGACAAAGCGCTGGAACTGTTCTGGCGCCACGGCTACGAAGCGACCTCGCTAACCGATCTGGTGGAAGCCACCGGCGCCAAGGCGCCGACGCTCTACGGCGAGTTCGGTAATAAAGAAGGCCTGTTCCGCGCGGCGGCTGAACGCTACGTGGCAAAATTCGCCGAACGGGGCAAGGCGTTGCTGGCCGACCCGGAATGCACGGTGGCGCAGGCGGCCGAAAATTTCATGCGCGATACGGCGGCCCTTTACACCGACAAAGACCTGCCGTCAGGCTGCTTTATCATCTGTACTTCCGCCGCGCTGTCTTCTTCATCCGATGAAGTGGCGAAACTGCTGCGCGCGCGCCATCACTTCCAGGAAAATATGCTGGGGGACTTCCTGCGCGCGCGCCAGGCCAAGGGAGAGCTGTCCGCCGACTCGCATGTGCCCACCCTGGCAAAATACCTGACCTGTATCCTGCAGGGCATGTCGGTGCAGGCGCGTGACGGCGCCACCCGCGAGGATCTGGATACCATTGTTTCCACGCTGATGAAGGTATGGCCGAATTTAACGCGCATCGGCGCGGCCGGCGTCCGCAATGGGGTACTGGCTTGACGGGCCGCGCCGGGCGGACAAATATCGGCGGACGGCCTGTAATTTGATTCTGCGCAGGGCGCCGGTGCTCGCCGGCCCGTAATATGACCTCTATCAGGTAACGTATTGGTAAGTCCGGACTGCGTAAATGAAGCCATTAATTGCCGATACTTCTACTGCCATCCAATTCCTGCTGGCCTCGCGGCAAAGCGAGATCGCGGCTTTGCGACGGTTATTGCAAACCGGCGAGCTGGTGGGCGCTGTCAGCCAACTGGTGCATATGCTGCAACGCGAGCGCGGCGTAGCCAATATTTACCTGTGTTCCGGATTAAACGCCGACGCGCTTGATAAACCGGCGCGTAATGCCGCCGCGGCCGAACGCGACGTCCTGCGCCTGCTGGGCCGGGCGGACGAAGCCAATCCGCCGGCGTCCGACAGCCGGCGGCTCGGACGCACGGCCGCGGTATTGTTCGCGCTCGGACGCTTGCCGGCGCTACGCCGTCAGATCCGGCAGGCCGAGATTAACCCGTCACAGGCGACGGAAATATTTAACGCGGTGATGCGCAGTCTGCTGGCGCTGGTGTTCGAGGCGGCGGATACCGCGGCGGAGCCGGCCGTTTCAAGGGCGCTGATTGCCATGTTCAGTTTTATGCAGGGCAAAGAGCTGGCGGGGCAGGAGCGGGCGCTGGTGGCGGCGGCTTTTGCCTCAAGAGCGTTTAGCGACGCCGTCCGTCAACAGTCGCTGGATCTGATCGACGGCCAGGAACGCTGTTTTGCCACCTTCAGCGAGTTTAGCGATCCGCTTAATCTGCAGCGCTGGCGGGAGATGGCGATTGACGGCGACGCCGATGTCGAGCGGCTGCGCCGGATCGCCCTTACGGATAACACCGTGACGGATTGCAGCCTGCGTTGGTATGAGGTGACGACCCGCCGTATCGACCTGATGAAGAGGGTCGAGGACGGACTGGCGGCGTTCCTGATGCAAATATGCCGGGCCGGCATCGGGACCGCGGAAGACGCCAACGGCGGCGATCGGCCGGGCGATGCCGCGCTGGAAGCCCTGCTTACGAGGCAGATGGGAGAACCGGCGGATTATAGCGTATTTGTTGCCGCCGCCGGGCCGGGTGAAGTCGCGGAGCCGCTAAGCAATAACGGCCTTAGCCCGCGGCTGGGACGTTCGGTGTTATCTATCGTCGGGCAACAATCGCGCCGGGTGCGGGACCTGGCCGAGGAGCTGGCGCATCTGCGCGCCACGCTTAATGACAGGCGGCAAATCGATGACGCCAAACTGTTGCTGATGCGACATCGGCGGTTAAGTGAGGAAGAGGCGTATAACTGCCTGCGGCGTATGGCAATGAATCAAAATAAAAAGCTGGTTGAGGTGGCCGCCGCGATCCTGGCGGTGGAAGAGGTGCTAACCGACCGGCCATAGCGACGGGGCGGCGGCGTACATAAGCATATGACACCGGGCTAAGCCAATGGCGGCATAGCGCGGGTTAACGGATAAAGGCGTCCAAAGGCATGCAATTTTTGCATGTTTTTGGACGCCTTTTTTTTATGTAAGGACTTTTTCTTATGAACAAACCTGTATTAGTTGTGATCGGCCACGGCATGGTGGGCCAGTATTTCCTGGAACAGCTGGTGGCGAGGGAGCTACACCGGCGTTACCGCATTATCGTCTTCGGCGCCGAACGTCGCCCGGCTTACGATAGGGTGCATTTGTCGGCGTATTTTTCCGGGCGCAGCGCCGGGTCGCTGACGCTGGCGCCCGACGGTTTTTTTGCGCTGCATGGCATCGAATTACGCTGCGCCACGACTGTTACCGCCATCGATCGTCAACGGCAATGCCTGACGGATAACCTTGGCGGAACAACGCCCTACGATCGGCTGGTGTTGGCCACCGGATCCTATGCTTTTGTGCCGCCGATCCCCGGCAGCGATTCTCCCGGCTGTATGGCGTACCGCACCCTGGACGACCTTGACGCCATCGCCGCGCGGGCGCGGCACTCGCGGCGCGGCGCGGTGCTCGGCGGCGGCCTGCTGGGGTTGGAAGCCGCCAATGCCCTGCGGCAGCTGGGGCTGGAAACCCATGTGGTCGAGTTCGCCCCGCGTCTGATGGCGGTACAGCTCGATGACGGCGGCGCGGCCATGCTGCGGCGGAAAATCGAAGCATTGCAGGTAAGCGTTCACACGGGGAAAAATACCCGCCGCATCACCCGTAGCGGACAAGACGGCCTGCGGTTGGAGTTTACCGACGGCGGTTATCTGGATACCGATCTGGTCTTGTTTTCCGCCGGCATCCGTCCCGCCGATCGCTTGGGGCGGGAGTGCGGACTGACGTCAGGCGCGCGCGGGGGCGTGGCTATCGACGATGGTTGCGTGACCTCGGATGCCGCTATTTTCGCTATCGGCGAGTGCGCGTCATGGCGCGACAGGCTGTATGGACTGGTGGCGCCCGGTTATCAAATGGCGCGCACGCTGGCGTCGCGCCTGGCCGGGCAGGAGGCGGCATTTGGCGGGGCGGATACCAGCACCCGGCTGAAGCTGCTGGGGGTGGAGGTTGCCTCGCTTGGGGATGCCCAGGAGACGACTCCGGGCTGCCAAAGTTATGCCTGGACCGACGGCCCGCGGCAGATTTATAAAAAAATCGTGGTCTCCGCCGATAAACAACGTTTACTGGGCGCGGTACTGGTGGGCGACAGCGCGGAGTTCAGCATCCTGCAGCAGATGATGCTCAATGATATGGCGCCGCCCGAACGGCCGGAAAGCCTGATCCTGCCGGCCGGCGCGGGCGGCGCGCCGAAAGCGGCGGGCGTGGCTTCCCTGCCGGACAGCGCCCAGGTTTGCTCGTGCCATAACGTCAGCAAAGGGGAGATCCGCGCTGCGGTGGCGGCGGGAGCGGGCGATCTGGCGGCGGTCAAGGCCGGTACCCGGGCCGGTACCGGCTGCGGCGGCTGCGTGCCGTTGCTCAAGCAGGTGATGGAGTATGAGCTGTCGCAACGGGGCGTGGAGGTGAAAAAAGACGTGTGCGGGCACTTTGCCTATTCGCGCCAGGAACTCTATCACCTGATCCGCGTCAACCGTATCCGCACTTTTAGCCAGCTGCTGGCGCAATACGGCAGGGGGCTGGGATGTGAGGTTTGCAAGCCGCTGGCCGGTTCCCTGCTGGCTTCTTGTTGGAACGACTATCTATTGCAACCCGAACATCTGCCGCTGCAGGATACCAACGATCGTTATTTTGCCAATATCCAGAAAGACGGCACTTATTCCGTGGTACCGCGCATGTCCGCCGGGGAGGTGACCCCTACGGGGCTGATTGCCGTCGGCCAGGTGGCGGCCCGTTTTAATTTATATACCAAGGTCACCGGCGGGCAGCGCATCGCCTTGTTCGGCGCCAGGATGGAACAACTGCCGGCAATCTGGCGGCAACTGGTGGACGCCGGCTTTGAAACCGGCCATGCCTACGGCAAATCGCTGCGCACGGTAAAATCCTGCGTCGGATCCACCTGGTGCCGCTTCGGGGTACAGGACTCCACGGGGCTGGCCGTCAGGCTGGAAAATCGCTACAAGGGCCTGCGTACCCCGCATAAATTCAAGCTGGGCGTCTCAGGCTGCACCCGCGAATGCGCGGAGGCGCAGGGCAAGGATATCGGTGCCATCGCCACCGACAAAGGCTGGAATCTCTACGTTTGCGGCAATGGCGGCATGAAACCGCGCCATGCGGATTTATTCGCCACCGATCTGGATGCCGACCGGCTTATCGCCCTTGTCGATCGCCTGCTGATGTTTTATATCCGCACCGCCGATCGCCTGCAGCGCACCAGCACCTGGCTGGATAACCTGGAGGGCGGGGTGGAATATCTGCGCCGGGTGATTATGGATGACTCACTGGGTATTTGCGCCGAGCTTGAACAGGAAATGCAAGCGGTGGTGGCAAGCTACCAATGCGAATGGCGAACCACCCTGGCGGATGCGGATCGGCTGGCGCTGTTCCGGGGATTTGTTAACAGCGCCCAACCGGATGAAGCGGTGGTCATGGTGGCGCAGCGGCATCAGATCCGGCCTGCCAGGGCGGATGAAAGGCCGTTGCCGGACTCGAGCCTGGCGTCCGGCGCCGGCCAGGAAAGCTGGCAGCCGGTTTGCGTACTTGGGGATATCCCGGCCAACGCCGGCATGGCCGCGCGGTTGGGCCAGCGGCAGATTGCCCTGTTTTACCTGCCGCCGGCCGCGGGGGCGGCGGGTGGGGACGGCCGGGTATTCGCCTTATCCAATCATGAGGCGGGCAGCGACGCCAATGTACTGGCGCGCGGCCTGGTGGGCGACGTGGAGGGCGAGGCGGTGGTGATTTCGCCGTTGTATAAAAAGCATTTCCGCCTGCGCGACGGCTGCTGCCTGGAGGATGCCGGCCTGTCGGTCAGCGCCTGGCCGGCAGAGATTCGCCAGGGTCGGGTCTGGGTATCGACCCGCGCGTTGACGGAGCGCGCGCAAGCCGCACCGGCGCCATAAGCGGGGACGGGCCACGCCCGCCCGGCGGCGGTTGCCGGTAGCCCTGCCTTATTGGCCGTCGTAATGCCAGCCGCCGCCGAGGGCGACAATCAGCTGTACGCTGGCCGCCCATTGGGTACTGCGCAGCGACAGCAGGTTTTGCTGTTGCGACAGGCTGGTATTCTGGGTGCTGGCGACGTCCAGGTAATCGATCATCCCGGCCCGGTACTGGTTGAGCGTGACGCGCGCGGATTCCTGCGCGGACTCGGCGGCGCGCTGCGCCGCGGCGGTTTCCTCTTGCAGGGTGGACAGTTCGACCAGATAATTTTCCACTTCCTCGAACCCCGACAGCACGGCCTGGCGATAGCTGGCAACGCTTGCGTCGTAGGCGGCGCGCGCCTGCTCAACGGACGCCTTGGTGGCGCCGAAGTCCAGCAACGTGCCGCTCAGCTCCGGTCCGAGCGACCACACCCGGTTCGGCATGGAAATCAGGTTATGCAGCGCCGAGCTTTCAAAACCGCCGCTGGCGCTCAGGGTCAGGTCGGGATAATAGGCCGCCTGCGCCACGCCGATAGCGGCGTTGGCCGCGGCGACATTACGCTCGGCATAGGCAATATCCGGCCGGCGCTCCAATAGCCGCGACGGCAATTCCACCGGAATGGCCGGCAGCGTGGCGGCCAGCCGGGCCGCCGGCAGGCTGAACTGCGCCGGCGACAGGCCTATCAACACCGCGATGGCGTGTTCAAGCTGCGCGCGTTGCCATTGTAAATCCAGTGAGGAAGCACGGGCGCTCTCCAGCTGGGTTTGCGCCTGCGCCAGGGTTCCCCGCGACTCGCTGCCGGCGCGGTATTTATTCTCGATAACGGTCAGGTAGCGCTGGTAGGCCTCGACGCTTTCCTGATAGAGCGTGATCTGTTCGTCCATCACCCGCAGTTGGAAATAATCCTGCGCCAGCTCCGACTGGGCGCTCAGGGTGATATTAGCCAGTTCGGCGGCGCTGGCCTGGGCGCTGGCCTGGTTTTCCTCCACCGTGCGGCGCAGCTTTCCCCACAGATCCAGCTCCCAGCTGGCGCTGACCTGCGCCTCATGGGTGTTGCTCGTCGTAGCCCGGGTGCCGCTGCGCGTGGTGCCGGCGGTGCCGCTCACCGTCGGATATAGGTTGGCGCGCGAGGCGGCGGTCAGCGCCCGTGCCTGCCGGTACAGGGCCTCATATTGCGCCACGTTCTGATTGGAAATCCGTACCTGGCTTAATAAGCCGGAGAGCGTCGGATCTCGGTACACCGCCCACCATTCCCCCTTGCCGGCCCGATCCTGCGGCGCGGCGCGGGTCCAGCCTTTCGCCTGTTTAAACTCAAGCGGCACCGTCATTGCCGGACGCCGGTAATCCGGTCCCACCATGCAGCCGGCCAGGATCAACGCCAGCGCCAACGACAGCAGCTTCAGGGCGGGATGTCGGGATATCATTATCATAGGTTCACTGTAGTTATGGATCCTCAGTCAGGGATCCTGAGTTATGGGTGGTTATCGGCGATCAGGCCGCGCCGGTTTTGCTCAAACGCCGCCAGGCGCGCTTGCTGGTGCGGCTCAGGCGATCCATATAGAGATACACCACCGGGGTGGTAAACAGCGTCAGCAGCTGGCTTAACGCCAAGCCGCCGGCAATCGCCATCCCCAGGGGGCTGCGTAAATCCGCGTCGCCGCCGCTGCCCAGCGCCAGCGGCAGGGCGCCAAAAAAAGCCGCCAGCGTGGTCATCATGATCGGTCGGAAACGCATCAGGCAGGCCTGGGTTATCGCCTGCTGCGGGCTGAGTCCCTGGGTGCGCTCCGCCGCCAGCGCGAAATCGATCATCATGATGGCGTTCTTCTTGACGATGCCTATCAACAGCAAAATGCCAATCAGCGCAATTACCGTGAGCTGGGTACCGGTGATAATCAACAGCAGCAGGGCGCCGAGGCCCGCGGAGGGCAGGGTGGATAGGATGGTCAGCGGGTGGATGTAACTTTCGTAAAGCATGCCCAGCACGATATAGACCGCCGCCAGCGCGGCGAGGATCAGCCAGGGCATGCTGGCGGCCAGCGCCGCGAAGGCCTTGGCGGTGCCCTGGAATCCCGCCTGGATGGTGGAGGGCAGGCCAATCTGCGCCATCGCCGTCTTGATCAACTGTTGCGCCTGCTCAAGGGAAACGCCGTCGGCCAGGTTAAAAGCCACGGTGCTGGTGGCGGACTGTCCCTGATGCGCCACCGATAACGAGGCGTTGGCGCCGCTGAACGTGGCAAAGGCGGAGATGGGAATCTGTTTTCCTTCGTCGTTGACCACCATCAAATCATTCAGGGTCGACGGGTCGACGGTAAAGGCGGCGTCCAGTGTCATCACCACATGATACTGGTTGAGGGTTTTATAGCGGGTGGCGATCTGCCGTTGGCTAAAGGCGTTGTTCAACAGGGTATCGAGCATCTCCACGTCCACGCCCAGCCGGGTGGCCTTATCGCGGTCGATATTGAGCATCACTTCCTGCCCGCCGGTCTGGGAATCGGCGTCCACCCCGGTCAGCTGCGGGATTTTTTCCAGCGCCGCCTTTACCTTCGGCGTCCAGAGCCGCAGGGTATCCAAATCGTCGGCCTGCAGGCTGTACTGGTAAAGCGCGTTGGCGCTGCGTCCGCCGATATGCAGATCCTGCGCCGGCATCAGGAACAGCTGGATACCGGGTTGGTTAAGCCCTTTGGCGGTCAGCCGGTTGGCCACTTCCGCCGCGGTGGCGTCCCGCTGGCTGAAATCCTTCAGGTGCACGAAAAAATTGGCGGTATTGCGCGAGCCGAATCCGCCGCTGCCGGTGGAGGACAGCACCCCGTCCACCGCCGGGTCCTGCTGGATCATGCGGGAAAATTCCTGCAGCTTGGGTTTCATGGCCTGGAACGACACGTTCTGGTCGGCGCGCAGCATGCCCATCAGCAGGCCGGTATCCTGGTTGGGGAAAAAGCCTTTTTCCACCACGGTATAGAGGAAAATATTCAGCATCACGGTCAGCACCAGGCTGAACAGCGTCAGGCGCTGATGGCGCATCACCCAGGCCAGGGCGACGGCGTAAGCCGCCAGCAGCCGGGCCAGGCCGCGCTCGATCAGCACATACACCCGCGACGGCTTGCGGGCCACCGGCGGCTTGCGTCGCAGCAGACGCGAACACAGCATCGGCGTCAGGCTGAGCGAAACCAGCATCGAAATCAGCAGCGCGATGGTGAGCGTTACCGCGAACTCACGAAACAGGCGGCCGACGATACTGCCCATTAATAAGATGGGGATAAACACCGCCACCAGCGACAAGGTCATCGCCAGCACGGTGAAACTGACCTCCTGCGCCCCCCTGATCGACGCCCGCACCGGCCCCATGCCCTGCTCGATATAGCGGGTGATGTTTTCCAATACCACGATGGCGTCGTCCACCACGAACCCGGTACAGATAATCAGCGCCATCAACGACAGGTTATCCAGGCTATAGCCCAGCAGGTACATCACCGCGCAGGTGCCGATAAGCGACACCGGCAGCGCCAGGGCGGGGATAATCACCGCCTGGAGATTGCGTAAAAAGACAAATACCACCGCAATCACCAGCGCGACGGCAATCAGCAGCGTTTCTTCGGTATCGCGCAGCGAAGAGCGCACGTTCGGCGAACGATCCACCACCATATGCAATTGGACATCGCCGGGCAGGGTGGCGGCCAGCGCCGGCAGCCGGGCCTTGATGGCATCGATGGTTTCCAGCATATTGGCGCCCGCCTGGCGGGTGACGCCAATCATCACCGACGGGGTTTGGTTGTAGTAACCGACGTTGTATTTGTCCTCCACCGAGTCATAGACGTTGGCCACATCCCCCAGCCGCACGGCGGTGCCGTTTTGATAGCTGACGATCAGCGCGCGGTAATCGCGGGCCAGATCCAGCTGGCCGTTGCCGTCCACCACCCAGGATTGCTTATCCCCCTGCAAAATCCCCTTCGGCAAATTGCTGGTGCTGTCGGCGATGGCGCTGCGCACCCTATCCAGGGATAAGCCGAAATGGGTAATCATCTGCGGACGCAGCTCGATGCGTATCGCCGGCAGCGAACTGCCCACCAGCGATACCTGGCCGACGCCCTCGACCTGGGCGATTTTTTGCTGGAGTTGACTGGAGGCCAGGTCGTACAGCTGTCCGCTGGAGCGGGTGGCGGAGGTCAATGCCAGCATGACGATCGGCGCGTCGGACGGGTTGGCTTTGCGATAGGTGGGCAGCGAGGGCATGCTGGAGGGCAGCAGACTGCGCGCGGCGTTAATCGCCGCCTGGACATCGCGCGCCGCGCCGTTGATATCCCGGTCAAGATCAAATTGCAAGATAACGTTGGTGGAGCCTTGGGAACTGCTGGAGGTCATTTCGGTAATGCCGGCAATTTGCCCCAGGGCGCGCTCCAGCGGCGTGGCCACCGTCGCGGCCATGGTTTCCGGGCTGGCTCCCGGCAAGCTGGCGGTGACCATGATGGTCGGGAAATCCACCTGCGGCAGCGGCGCCACCGGCAGCAGCCGGTAGCCCAGCAGGCCGAGCAGTAATATGGCCAGCGTCAATAATAATGTCGCCACCGGGCGAAAGATAAACACGCGCGAGATGTTCATCAGCGCTCCTGGCGGCCGTGGCGGCGCAAAAACCGCTGCCCGCGCTGTGACAATCCGTCAAACCACAGGTAGATAATCGGCGTGGTGAACAGGGTCAGCACCTGGCTGAAAACCAGTCCGCCGACGATCACCAGCCCCAGCGGACGGCGCAGCTCGGCGCCGGACCCGTGCGCCAGCATCAGCGGCAGCGCGCCCAGCAGGGCCGCCATGGTGGTCATCAGGATCGGCCGGAAGCGCAGCAGGCAGGCCTGGTGGATGGCTTCGCGCGGTGTAAGATGCTGTTTATGCTCGGCCTCCAGCGCAAAGTCGATCATCATGATGGCGTTCTTCTTGACGATGCCGATCAGCAGGATGACGCCGATAAGCGCTATCAGGCTGAACTCCGTATTGGCAAACAACAGCGTCAGCAGGGCGCCCACCGCCGCCGAGGGCAGGGTCGACAAAATCGTCACCGGATGGATAAAACTCTCGTACAAAATACCCAGCACCACGTACATGGTCATCAGCGCCGCCAGGATCAGCCACAGGGTATTATCGGTGGCGCTCTGGAATGCGGAGGTTTCGCCCTGATAGCGCAGGGTAATGCTCGACGGCAGCTTCAGCCCATCGGTCACCTTGACCATGGCCTGTTGGGCGTCTTCCAGCGAATAGCCTTTTTGCAGGTTAAAGGAGAGGGTGACCGCCGGGAACTGATTGAGCCGGGCGTAGAGCAGCGAACCGGTGCGCAGGTGAATACTGGCGATGGCGGTGAGTTTCACCATGCCGCCCGAGGAGCTGGTGGTGGTGCCGGACGAACTGGTGGAGCTGCTGGACGCGCTGGTGCTACTGGTGCTCGTACTGCTGCTACTGGTGCCGTCGGTGAGATTGGTCGCCAGGTAGATATCATCCAGCGACGCCGGCGATTGCTGGTACTTCGGCAGCACCTCGAGCACCACGCGATACTGATTGGACTGGGTAAAAATCGTCGAGACCAGGCGCTGCCCGAAGGCGTTGTACAACGCGGTATCCACATCCGAGGCGGTAATGCCGTAACGCGCCGCCGCGTCCCGGTTCAGCTCAACGTAGGCCACCTGTCCCTGATCCTGTAAATTACTCACCACCTCGCTGAATTCGGGCCGCCCCTGCATGGCCGCCACCAGCTTTGGCGTCCAGGCCACCAGGTTCTCGCTGTCCGCGTCGTCAAGCGTGAATTGGTACTGGCTCGGCGTGACCTGATCGTTAACCGTCAGGTCCTGGGCGGATTGCATATACAGCTGGATGCCGGCGATACCGGCGGTAGCCTGCTGCAACTGCGCGATAATCCCATCGGAACGTAAATCGCGATCCGCGAAAGGTTTAAGGTTTATCTGCAGCCGGCCGCTGTTCAGGCTGGTATTGTTGCCGTCGATGCCGATGGTCGAGGAAACGCTTTCCACCGACGGGTTCTTCAGGATAACGTCCGCCAGCCTCTGCTGGCGCGCGGCCATTTCGCTGAACGACACATCCTGCGAGGCCAGGGTGACCCCCTGGATAAGCCCGGTATCCTGCGGCGGGAAAAAGCCTTTCGGCACTATCAGGTACAGCAGCGCGGTCAGGGCCAGCGTTGCCAGGGCCACCAGCAGCATCAGCCGTTGGTGATCCAGCACCACGTTCAGCCAGCGATCGTAGCCGGACACCAGCCGATCGAACAGCTGGCCGCCCTTGCGGTTGAACCGGCTCTGTTGTTCCGGCGGGATATGGCGCAGCAGGTAAGCGCACAGCATCGGCGTCAGCGTCAGCGACACCACCATGGACACCAGGATCGCCACCGCCAGGGTGATGGCGAACTCGCGGAACAGGCGCCCGACCACATCGCCCATGAACAGCAGCGGGATCAGCACCGCGATCAGCGAAAACGTCAGCGAGATAATGGTAAACCCAATCTGCGCCGAGCCGTTAAGCGCCGCCTGCATCGGGGTTTCGCCGTCTTCCAGGCGGCGCGAGATATTCTCCACCACCACGATGGCGTCATCGATAACAAAACCGGTGGCCACCGTCAGGGCCATCAGCGACAGGTTGTTCAGGCTGAATCCGGCCAGGTACATCACGCCAAAGGTGCCGACCAGCGACAGCGGCACGGCGATGCTGGGAATTAAGGTGGCGGCCAGGTTGCGCAGGAATAAAAACGTCACCATCACCACCAGCGCGATGGACAGCAACAGCTCGAACTGCACATCGCTGATGGACGAGCGGATAGTCTGGGTACGGTCCGATAGAATTTGCACTTTCACCCCGTCGGGCAGCGCCGCCTGCAGCGTCGGCAACTGGGCTTTGATATTGTCCACCACCGAGATGACGTTGGCGCCGGGCTGGCGCTGCACGCTGATGACGATGGCCGGCTGGCGATTGGCCCAGGCGGACTGGAAGGCGTTCTCCTCCGCTTCGTCGATTTGCGCGATATCGCGCAGGCGCAGCGCAGCGCCGTTCTGGTAGGTCAGGATCAGGTTGCCATACTCCGCCGCGGTGCGCAGCTGGTCGTTGGCATCGATGGTAATGGAATGATATTTGCCGTCGAACCCGCCTTTGGAACCGTTGACATTACTATTGCCAATCAGCGTGTTGACATCTTCCATCGTCAGGTTATGCGCCGCCAGGGCGCGGGGATCCATGCGCACGCGTATCGCCGGCTGATGGCCGCCGGCCAGCGTCACCATACCCACCCCGGAAATCTGCGACAGCTTCAGGGCGATGCGGGTATTCACCAAATCCTGCACCTTGATAAGCGGCAGGGTATCGGACGTGGCGGCCAGGGTAATGACCGCGGTATCCGCGGGATTGACCTTTTTATAGGTCGGCGGGTTGGGCAGGTCGGTGGGCAGCAGGCTGTCGGCGGCGTTAATGGCCGCCTGCACTTCCTGCTCGGCCACGTCAAGCGACAGCTCCAGCGAGAACTTAAGGGTGATGATCGACGCGCCGCCGGAGCTGGTGGAATACATCTGGCTCAGGCCGGCCATTTGTCCCAACTGCCGCTCAAGCGGGGCGGTGACGGACGACGCCATGACGCTTGGGCTGGCGCCCGGGTAGAGCGTGGTCACCTGGATGGTCGGGTAATCCACCTGCGGCAGGGCGGAGGTGGACAGCATTCGGTAGGCAAAGATGCCGGAAACCAGCACGCCGATCATCAATAAAATCGTTGCGACCGGGCGCTGGATAAAAAGCCGGGAAGGATTCATTGCGCCGTCACGCCCTGGCTTTGCGCCGTCGCCGCAGTGACCACAGAAACCTTACTGCCGTTGCTAAGCCGATCTATGCCTTCGGTGACCACCCGGTCGCCCGGCGCAACACCGGACAGTATGGCCTGCATATTATCGCCATAGGCCGGCCCGGTTTTAACCGCTTTACGCTCAACGGTATTGTCCGCCTTGATCACATAGACAAAATCACCATCGCTGCTTAACTGCAACGCCTGGGCCGGGATCACGGTGGCACCCGCGAGCGTGTCGGTCTGCAGCCGGACGTTCACGAACTGATTGGGGTAGAGACTCTCGTCATTATTATCAAAAATCGCCTTTAGCTTGATGCTGCCGGTATCGCTATCGATTTCATTACTGATAAAATTCAGCTTGCCCCGGCCGAGGGGGGTAACGCCATCCTGGTCGATGGCCGTTGCCGGCAGGGATTGGCCCTGGTGCAGCGTTTTTAATAAGGTCGGCAAGTGGGCCTGCGGCAGGCTGAAGGTAATCGCAATCGGTTGGGTCTGGGTAATGGTGACAATGCCGGTGGTATCGCTGCTGTGCACCATATTGCCGGGATCCACCAGCCGTAGTCCCACCCGGCCGGAGACCGGCGCGGTAATGCGCGCGTAGTCCAGATCCAGCTTGGCGGCATTGATTTGCGCCTGATCGGCTTTGATGGTGCCCAGGTACTGGCCGACCGTCGCGGTCTGGGTTTCCAGATCCTGACGGGCTAACGAGTCTTGGGCGAATAGGGTCTTGTAGCGCGCCAGGGTAAGCTGGGCGCTTTTCAGCAACGCCTGGTTTTGCGCCAGTTCACCTTGATATTGTTCCAGTGTCGCCTGATAGCTCCTGGGATCGATTTGCGCCAGCAACTGGCCTTTGGCCACTTTCTGGCCTTCGGCGAAATAGACCTGCATCAGCTGGCCGTCGACCCGGCTGGTCACGGTAACGCTGGCATTGGCCACCACGGTGCCGAGCGCGGTAAGGTACACCGGCACATCCGCCAGTTTTGCCGTGCCGCCATGTACCGGGGTGGCGCCGCCCATGCCGGGGCCGCCTCTACCCGGCCCGCCGGGCATGCCGCCGGTATGCGTGTTGGTCGTATGACGAGGAAGAAAATAGAACAGGGCGGCTGCAATCAACAGCGCGACGACTAACAACAACAGGACGTTGCGCCATTTGATTTTACGTTGGGAACGGATTTTCATGCGATACGGGCGGCCATCAGTGGTCAGAGATTGAACATCGTACTAGGATAAAGTAATTTTGTGGACGATATTGTAAAAGTTTCGTCAAAAACCATTTCACTTCTCTTGGTAAACATACATAACGATTGGGACTTTGAGCGTCTGGTTCCAGGTGAATGTGCCCAGCGTTAATAGGGTGTCGGGGCGCGGCAGGAAACGCTGACGGTAATAATAGCTCTTGATTTACCAAGATATTTTGTAATTAGGTGTATTATATTTCGTGGCCGAAATCACTATGCCATCTCAATTTTTTGTAAATATGGCATTAACATTGTTGGTTTTTTTCAGGCTGAAAAAATATTTAGGGCAACCGCAGAAAATGCAAGATGTATTGATCTCCGCGCCCGGTTAACGCTGCGATGTGAGTTTATTGCGCCGCCCGGATTATGGCCCATTCTTGTTAAAAATGTTAACCCCATGTTTTTATTTATCACATCCGTTTATTAAAATCTTCGTTATTGGCGAAATGTCGCCTTAGTTTCTCCGTGCGCGTACCGATCGCCAGGATAGCTTTACTTTCCCCATGACGGTTTATTTGACAATAAGCCTGATAATTATGTAACCCATTTCAATTCCACTGGCACGTGTATTATATCCCTTGGTTGATAATTGAATGTATTCACCATTAAGGGAATAATAGCTAAATTTTAATTAATATATTTTTTGCAATCATAATGTGCGTATTGCTAAAAAAAATTGATTTATCATTTTTTTGATCTAACCTGCAAATACAGACGCGGTATGATTGTAAGCTGGCCCTATGAATCCGGCTAAGACGTGCTAATATAGGCGCAAGTATTAATAATAAAATAAATATGAATTTATATAACTAATAATAACTTTTAATGGATGAAGTTGTTCATTGCTTTTTCAGCGGCAACGACGTTTTAGTCGTTTTTTCGGTATGGCAAAAGGGTAAATGAATAAGAAATGATCGGTGCATTGATGAAGTATGCACCGGTCATGTCATAGGCTTGTTCATTGGTGATCCACTATTTTAATTCAGCATTATCACAAGATAGGGGGAGTATAAAATGAGTAATGCATTTAATGAACCACGTGCTGCGAATATCCCGCCGTCCCCTCTTCCGATCAAAGGGATCAGAAAAGAGGTCGTTAACCATTTCAAGGGGCAGTATACGTTTGGTGATTTCATCCTTAACTCCACCCGCGTGCTGTTTCACAAAGACCGCCAAATCAGTATTTCACCCAAGGAGCTGGGCGTGCTGATCCTGCTGCTGGAATCCGCGGGCGAGGTGGTAAGCAAGGACCGGCTTATTGATGAAGTCTGGTCGGGCGGGAACGTCGGCGAAGAGTCCCTGACCCGGTGCATCTATGTGCTGCGCCGCATCCTGCAGGAGGGCAAACAAGATCGGTTTATCGATACCGTTTATGGCAAAGGCTACCGTTTCGCCCTGCCGGTTACCCGTGTCACGCCCCGTGAACGCTTCGCCACCGCCAACTGCATTTTTGCGGTACTGCCCTTTAATCTGGCGGGGCATCTCGATGTGCTGGAGCTACACGACGGCCTGGTACAGGAAATGACCGGCTACGCCGCCATGGGCCTGCACGTTTTGCCCTCGTCCCTGACGCTCAATTGCCGGACGTTGCAATCGACTCTGGAACTGATGGAGAAGATCAAACCGGACTATTACCTGACCGGGTATCAACTCACCCAGGCCAGCGGGCCATCGCTGCGCGTCGAACTGATGCGCGCGCAGGATCACCAGGTACTGCACCGGGAGGCCATACGCCTTGACGGCCAACTGACGCTGGCGGCAATAAACCACCGGATCACGCCGCTGCTGTTACAGCATATCCCCTGTTTGCGCAAAGGCGGGCAAGGGCCGGCTAAACCTTCGCCCGCCGTTGATCCGCGGGCCATTCACCAGGAGGGCCGCGGCGCATTCCTCGCCCATACCCCGGAAAGCCTGACCAGGGCGCTGGCCCTGCTGCAACAGGGTCGCCAGCTGCTCCCGGATAATATCGATCTGCTTTATCATCTGGCGGAATGCTACTTCGCCCTCGGACAAATGGGGATGATGGATTTTGACCGCGCACTGCAGGAATGCGGCGCGCTGGTTGATATCGTCCTGGAACATACCCCGGATCATGCGCAGGCGCTCGCGTTGGGCGGGGTACTGCAGGGGTTGGGCTCCGCTTTCGGCCAGGCGGCCGACATGTTCAGGCGGGCGCTGGCGCTGTCCGGGGATAACCCTTCGGTCAATTATTATTATGCATGGCACTTGTTTATCGTCGGGGAAATCGGCCGGGCGCTGCATTTTGCCCGCCAGGCCTGGAAAATGCGGCCTGAAATGATAGCCGTGCAGGTGTTGATCATGTGGCTGGCGTATTGCGACGGTAACCCGTCGGCGGCGCTTGCAATCGCACAGCCGCCATCGCCCGGGGCGGCGGTCCATCCGGTGCTGCTCAGCATGAAGGCGGTGATCTTGTGCAGCGAGGGGCAGCCCGGCCAGGCGGCGAAGCTGATTTCCCATCTGATGGACGGGAATGAACGGGACGGCATTGTCTATTTAAACGCGCTCTATACGCGTATGTTTTCGCAGTCGGCCTCGGTGAACGGAGAACAAATCGCCACGCTGATGCAAAGGCCGACGCATATGATGCCCGCGGCCTTATTGCCGGTTATCTTGCAGTGCCAGGGCTACCGGGCCGCTAAAAAATGGTATGACCAGCTGTACATGACGTCGTCGCCCTGCCTGATGTTCTGGCGCAACGATCCGCGGGTCAAACCCCTTTATGCCGATGGACAGGAGGGTTAACAGAAGATGCTGCTGGGTAGATACATTATCGCGCTCGGCCTGATGCTGGTCGCCACGGCCGCGTCGGCAGACTGCTGGTTCCAGGCCGAAAGCCATTTTTCCATCGAGGCCAGGCTGCTGCGGGCCATTGCGCTGACGGAGTCAAATATGAATCCGCGCGCCACGGGAAAGAATAAAAACGGCACCAGGGATATCGGCCTGATGCAAATCAACAGCATTCATTTGCCCCGGTTGAGGATCTTGGGCATCAATGAACAACGGCTTTATGACGATACCTGCGTTTCGGTCATGGTGGGGGCATCGGTGCTCTCGGACATGATGAAACGCTACGGCTATTCCTGGGAGGCGGTGGGCGCGTACAACGCGGGGACGGGCGCAGGAAGCAAACACCTGCGGATGCGTTATGCCCGGCGCGTTTGGGAACGTTATCAAAACCTGGAGAGCACGGGACTGCAGGTCATGGCCAGGCCTGCCTCGTTTTGACGGCAGCTATTTCGCCAGCGCGCGGCGGAGCATGCAAGGAGACGTAATGATAATGGAGTTATAAGTTGCTCTTTGAATAAATTCATCTTTTAAAGATTAGCAAATGATAAATGTATGTGAATATATTTTAAGCCTGATTGCTATATCTGTGTTTGCCTGGGTTTCAATGTCGTCCTTTTTTATAAAATAAATAATCTAACCCGATGAATCAGATTCCCGTCATGATTTCTTAAAAATATATAGGCACTATCATGAGTATAAAGATTAATCAAAAGCGCGCAGGGTTAATAATGGACAAAGAGAATATCATATTGCCCCGCAGGCTGCTCGTGGAAAATTACAGACAGGATATAACCGAACCCACATGCTGGCTGATGCAAACTAATAACCAGGCGTGCCGGATTCATTTCCAGTTTGGCGAGGAGTCCTCCACATTGACGCTGTCGCCGGACTGGCATGGCATTTTGGTAATGAACAAGATCAATATGGAAATTGTGTCCGGCTCGCCCAGCCAGCAGGAATTACCCTTATTTGCGCTGGTCAAGCTTCAGGTGTTCATTGATGAGTCACGCCGGATTTCATTGAAGTACGACCCACTTCAACATTGGGACAGCATCGAGCTTAACAGCGATCCGCTTATTGCCACCTGCGGCGACGTCGAGCGCTGGCGGTTATCGCAGAATCAGGTGATGCCCGCCCAAATGGGCATGCTGGCGTCTTTCCTGCGCAGGACGGAATGGTATTGGCTTATCCGGTTTTTATTAAATGAATCGATAAGCAGCGGAAAAATACACGAGCTGGGCGCGCGTTATGGTTTGTCTTATTCGCATTTCCGGCGGTTATGCCGGAACGCGCTGGGTAATTCAGCCAAGAGCGAGCTGCGCGGCTGGCGTATCGCAAGAGCATTGCTCGACGTGGTCGAGGAGGGGCAAAGCCTGACGGAGGTGGCGATGCGGTACGGTTACGCATCCTCCTCACATCTATCCAATGATATCAGGGATGCCTTTGGCGTTTCCCCCCGGGGATTGTGGAACATTATCAACAAGAAACTTGAGAAATGAAATCGCAAATAATTATCCAACAGGGTCTGATTTGCTGGTGTCTGCTCGGCGGGATGGTACCCCTGCTGGCGCAGGCGAACCCGCTCACCGGCGGCGACACCGCCGCGGCCGAAGGGTATGTCGCCAATAAAGACGGCTTAAAGGTGTTTTTTGACGCGCTGTCGTCGCGTCTGGGCAAACCGGTCATTGTCAGCAAGCTGGCGGCGCGCAGGCAAATCAGCGGCGAGTTTGATTTCAGCAATCCCCAGGATCTGCTGGAGAACATTTCCCAGCAACTGGGCCTGATTTGGTATCACGACGGCCAGGCGGTCTACGTTTACGACGCCAGTGAAATGCGTAATTCGATGATGTCGCTGAATAATACTTCCTTTACCGCGCTAGACAATTTCCTGCGCAAGTCAAAGCTGCTGGACAGCCGCTATCCGCTGCGCGGTGATGAGAACAGCGGGACGTTTTACATTTCCGGGCCGCCGTTTTATGTCGATCTGGTAATGAATACCGCCAAAAACATGGACGAGCAGTCCGCCACCGGCATCGGTTCCGGCGACGAGAAAACGGCGGTCATCCACCTGAGCAATACCTTTGTTACCGACCGGGTCTATGAACAGCGCGGTGAAAAAATCACCATCCCCGGGGTGGCGACGGTGATCAACGAATTGCTGAGGGGGGGAGCGAAAGTGGCCGGCCCGGCGGTGCATTCCATGATGCCGGACGCCATGCCGGCGCCAAAAATGCCAGAGTTCAATATTGAGGCGCCGGGTGCCGGAGCCTCGGTCTACCAGCCCCGGGGGAGTCTGGCGGAAGCGCTGCGCGCTGAATCAGCGTCAAGCCCGATTAACGTGATCGCCAATCCCAATACCAACAGCCTGCTGGTCAAGGGAACCGCCAAACAGGTCCAGCTGATCGCCAACCTGGTGTCGGCGCTGGATACGATAAAACGGCATGTCGAACTCTCCTTATGGATTGTCGATATACAACGAGACGATCTGGATCAGCTGGGGGTCAGCTGGCAGGGTAACGTGAATATCGGCAGCCAATTGGGCGTTTCCTTTAACGGCGGTTCCTATTCCACCCTCGACGGGGCGCGTTTTGTCGCGTCCATCCAGGCGCTGTCGCAGAAAAACCGCGCCAATATCGTATCGCGCCCGGTGGTGCTGACCCAGGAAAATATCCCGGCCATTTTTGACAACAACCGCACCTTTTACACCCAGCTTATCGGCGAGCGCAACGTCGAGCTGCAGCACGTCACCTACGGCACCATGGTGAATGTTCTGCCGCGTTTCACCGCCGCCGGGCAAATTGAAATGGTGCTTAATATCGAGGACGGCAACGAACTCAAAGAGACCACGGTATCCGGCAATGCCATCCTGCCCATGGTCGGGCGCACCAATATCAGCACCGTGGCCCGGGTGCCCCAGGGCAAAAGTTTGCTGATAGGCGGCTATACGCGCGACGAAATCTCCGGCCGGGAGGGCAGGATACCGGTGTTGGGCAGCATCCCCCTTATCGGCGGCCTGTTTCGCTATAAGCAGGATACCCAGTCCAATATGGTGCGTATTTTCCTGATAGAGCCGCGGGAAATCACCGAACCACTGCAATCCGACGCCAGCGACGTGGCGGAGCGGCTGATCGCGGGCCGCCGGTTGGATCCCTTGCCGGACTGGTCGCGCAACCTGCTGGAAAGCCAAAAATGGCGGTAAACGCCACCGGAGGCATCGGCCCCGCCGCTCTGTTTACCCTGCCTGACGCCAGGACGGCCAACCGGCAGCCGGGGCAGGATATGTCTGCCAACGTGCGGGTAAAACGCAGCGCCGCCACCCTGGCCAGGCAGGCGGAACAGTCCTTCGCCAAGGGCGGCGCGGCGGCGGCGTCCCAGTTTGCCAGCCGGCGGCAGTACGAGAAATACGAACGGGATACGGAGATAAATTTCGCCCGTATCCTTGATGACGACGCGATCCCCAAGGTGGAGCAACTGCTGCGCATCCTCAACGACGGCAAACTGTCGCAGGAACCTTCGTTATTGTCATATGCGCGCGCCCTGTTTCCCGATGACAGTGATTTGGTGGTGGTGCTGCGCGAGATATTGCGCCGCCGTAAACTTAAAGAGGCGGTCGGGAAGGCGCTTGCGGCATTATTGGCCCAGGTGGAGGCGCAGGCCGATCCCCAACATCTCAACGCCGGGATTAACTGCGCGCTTAAGGCCCGGCTATTCGGGCAGGCCCATCTGGATCTGGCGCCTGCTATGCTGCGGGGAAGCTACCGGCGGTTTTTACAAAGCGACCGCCAGTCCATTGAGGAGTACCAGGAGTGGATCTCCTGTTATGGCCATCAGTACCGCAGCACAATCCTCGCGTTTATCGAGGCCGCCCTGATGGCCGATGCCTATGCGGCCACCCCCAGCTCGGGATCGGTATATGGCGATTTTTGCGGTAAATTGGGTCAGCTCAGGCTGATCCGCTCCGGGGACGACCTGTTCATGAAACAACTCATATCTAATGAAGTGATTGTTGGTTTAAATAAAAGTGAACCTGATTGGCTGATATTTTTGTTCTCCTTATTGCAATCTCCCGAAGATATAGATGAGCATCTTCATTATTTATTGGGAGAAGAGTTTTTATTGTATCGCCACCACGAGCGCTCGGCTATTCTTCAGCCTATATTTCGCACATGTAGACTATTACCACATGAATTATTTTTTTGTGCTGAAACTGCGCAACGCATGTTCCGGCAGTTCGAATATCTCGCCGGCCTGGCTTATAAACGTGAAGTCATTGAAAGCAGAATGAATCGATAATGGCTGTGGGATTTTACCGCCTTTGCATGGGATAACGATGTGTTTACAAAATTTCTGAATAATATACATTCTCGCCCGGAACTGCTTATTCTGGCGTTGGTGGTCATGATCATCAGTATGTTGATTATTCCTTTACCGACCTACTTATTAGATTTCCTTATCGGCCTGAATATCGTTATCGCCATGCTGGTGTTCATGGGCGCGTTTTACATCGGTCGCATCCTGAGCTTTTCCACCTTTCCCTCGGTGCTGCTGATTACCACGTTATTTCGCCTGGCGTTGACCATCAGCACCGCCCGGCTGATCCTCACCGACGCCGACGCGGGCGAAATTATCGCCTCATTCGGCCAGTTTGTTATCGCCGACAACCTGGTGGTGGGGTTTGTTATCTTCGCCATTGTCACCGTCGTGCAGTTCATTGTGATTACCAAAGGGTCGGAGCGCGTCGCGGAGGTGGCGGCCCGTTTCTCGCTCGACGGCATGCCCGGCAAGCAGATGAGCATTGACGCCGACCTGAAGGCGGGCATGATCGATGCCGACGGCGCGCGCCAGCGCCGCAGCGACCTGGAGCGGGAAAGCCAGCTGTACGGCTCTTTCGACGGCGCGATGAAGTTTATCAAGGGCGACGCCATCGCCAGTATACTGGTAACGTTCGTCAACCTGATCGGCGGCATGGCGGTAGGCATGAGCCAGCATCATATGGATATGTCCACGGCGCTCAATACCTACACCATGCTGACCATCGGCGACGGACTGGTCGGCCAGATACCCGCGCTGCTGATCTCGATCAGCGCCGGACTCATTGTCACCCGTGTCAACGGCGATGGCGATAACATGGGCCGCACCATCATGGAACAAACGCTGGGCAATCCGGTTGCGTTGATAATTACCGCGTTCCTGGCGCTGTCCATCGGCCTGTTGCCCGGGTTCCCGTTTCCGGTGTTCGTCCTGCTGGCCGGCACGCTGGGAGGCGTATTTTATCTTCGGCAGCGCAAGCAGCGCAGGGCGGAGGCGGTCGCCATTGATTCCCGCGCCGGCGAGTTCCAGCCGCATCATCCGGGGGGCGAAAATGGCATGGATACCCGGTTAAACATCATCAACGATCTCGATAGCGTAGCCGCCGAGACCGTGGCGCTGATACTGGTGGTGTCGCGCGCCAATTACGCCTTATTGGAGAAGGAACAGCTCTGTGAACGCCTGCGCAGCCAGTTCTTTGTCGATTATGGCGTAAAGCTGCCGGAACCGATGCTGCGCGCCACGGAAAATGTCGACGATCGCACCGTCGTGGTCTTGATCAACGAAATCCGCGCCGATGCCTTTACCATTCATTTTGATTTGCTGCGCGTGGTCAATGCGTCGGATGAGATACATCACCTCGATATTGCCATGCGCGTGGAAAAAGATTGCATCTGGGTGGAACGCGGGGCGCAGGAAACCCTGCTGCAGCTCGGTTACCAGCTGCGTCCCGCCGTGGATGAGGTGTACCACTGTTTTGCGGTATTGATGTCCCATCACGTCAACGAGTTTCTCGGCGTACAGGAAACCAAGCATATGCTGGACCTGATGGAGAATAAATATCCGGACTTATTGAAGGAAGTGCTGCGTCACGCCACGGTGCAACGCATTGCCGAAGTGCTGCAGCGGTTGTTAATGGAACGCATATCCACCCGCAATATGAAATTGATTATGGAATCGCTCGCGCTGTGGGCGCCCAGGGAAAAAGACGTGATTACCCTGGTTGAGCATGTCAGAAGCTCGCTGGCGCGCTATATATGTCATAAATTCGCTATAAATAATGAGCTAAGAGTCATTGTTCTTTCGGCAGAGGTCGAGGAAATGATCCGGGGCGGTATCAGGAATACCTCTTCCGGTGCGTTTTTGCATCTGGAACCGGCGGTTTCGGATGAATTAATAGATTTGTTTACTGTAGGTTTAGAAAGCATATTGATTGCCCAAAAAGATATGGTTTTATTAACCTCGGTAGATATAAGACGCTTCGTCAAAAAATTAATCGAGACGCGTTTTCGCGATCTGGAAGTAATGTCCTTTGGGGAGTTGACTGAAGCAATAAATGTTAATGTTATCAAAACTATCTAATTGACCTGGAGTATTGAACATGTATGTTGATATCGCCGCTTTAGTGCGTGAAGCCTTAATGGAAAGTGGCTGTGATCCCGATTTGTTGGATAATTTTGATAGCCATTCAACTATTGCTCTTGATTTTAATGATTTGCCAAGCATCTATATAAGCAGCCAGGATGAGGATATCTGGCTGTGGTCGCGCATCGCTGAATATAATGAAGCGACCGTGAAACAATGCGCGGCGGAGTTATTGACCGAGCATATGCGCGGCGCCGAATTTATCCGCGGCGAGCAGTTCCTGTTGGCCAGGAATGAAGGCTACCTGGAACTGAAAGCGTTATTAAACCCGGTATGCCTGCAAAGCGCGCAAAATTTCGCGGTGGCCCTGAGCGGTTATTTTGATCGCCTCGAAGGATTTGTCAGGGTTATGCATTAATGACCGGCAAGCTGAGGCTGCTGCTGCGACAGGCCTTACCTCTGCGTTTGGCGGGGCCGATTATCGAGGCGGAGCTGCCGGGAGTCGCGGTGGGCGAGATTTGCGAAGTTCGCCGCGACTGGCGCTCGGCGGAGATTGTCGCCCGGGCCCAGGTGCTGGGTTTCCAGGGAGAGCGCACGGTGCTGAGCCTGATAGGGCACGGCCGTGGTTTATGCCGGGATGTGGTCTTGCATCCCACCGGCGCCCAACTGGGGATCGACGTCGGCATGGATCTGCTGGGCGCGGTGGTCGATCCCATGGGAAATATTGTCGAACGGCTGCATTCCCCGGCGCCCGGGCCGCAGCCGGAAACCCGGCCCATCGATATCAACGCGCCCTCCTACCTGGAGCGCGCTGTTATCGACGCGCCCTTTATTACCGGCATCAGGGCCATCGACGGCCTGCTGACCTGCGGCACCGGGCAGCGGATCGGCATCTTCGCCTCGGCCGGGTGCGGCAAGACGGTCCTGATGCATATGCTGATCGACCGGTCCGAGGCGGATGTGTTTGTCATCGGGCTGATTGGCGAACGTGGGCGGGAGGTGACGGAATTCACCGAGTCCCTGCGCCGCTCCGGCCGGCAGGATAAATGCGTGCTGGTGTACGCCACCTCGGATTTCTCCTCGCTGGATCGGTGCAATGCGGCCATGGTGGCCACCACGGTGGCGGAGTATTTTCGCGATCGGGGTAAAAAGGTGGTGCTGTTTTTGGACTCCATCACCCGTTATGCGCGCGCGCTGCGGGACGTGGCCCTGGCTTCGGGAGAGCCGCCGGCGCGGCGCGGTTACCCGGCCTCGGTGTTCGACGCCATGCCGCGCATTCTCGAGCGACCGGGCAATACCCGTGTCGGCAGCATCACCGCGTTTTATACCATATTGCTGGAAAGCGATGACGAGCCGGATCCCATTGCCGACGAAATACGCTCCATCCTTGACGGGCATATTTACCTGAGCCGCAAGCTAGCCGGGCAAAACCATTATCCGGCCATCGATATCCTGCGCAGCATCAGCCGGGTCGCCGGCCAGGTCACCGACGGGCAGCATCAATCCCTGGCGGGAGAGGTCCGCCGCCTGATGACCCGGCTCGAGGAACTGCAGGTGTTTTTGGATTTGGGCGAGTACAGACCCGGTGAAAATGCGGAAAATGACCGCGCCATGGGTAAGCGGCAGGCGCTGTCGGCCCTGCTGCGCCAGTCTACGCAGGAAAGCACCGATTTTGCCACGACCCTGCGGGTGATGTATGACGTCGTTGCGTAATATCAAAACCCTTATCAGCCGCTCTGACGCCAGCGTGCGTCGCTGTGACATGCGCCGCGTCGGCACCGAGCGGCAGCTGCGTGAGAACGAAGAGGAAGCGGCCTCGTTGCAACAGCAGAAAAACGGTTTGCGACAGCTGATTGAACAGGAACGTCCCAGCGGCATGCTGGACAAAGCCCGGCTTTTTCTGTGCCAGCACCGTATCGCGGTGTTTATGCAGAAAATAAAAGAGCTGGAAGTCCAGGAGAAAAAACTGCTCCAGACGCGCGATGACCTCACGCGTCAGCTAGCGGCCCTCAGGACGGAAAAGCTGCACTGGGAACGTAAGCATAAAAAGTACCTGAACTGGGCGGACCAGCGCAAAAAAGCCTTCAGGCTTACCGGCTTGCGTCAGGAAGAAGATGAAACGCAGGAGATTATCACATGGTCATCATAGACAACCTGGCACGCGGTCTTGCCGTTTCCCCGGATAACTCCGTGGAGAGCATCGACGATATCGCCCGTCGGCTGCGCCGCGATGAAGACGGCATGGACGTCAAAAAATTGCGTGGAAAACCAAAGCAGGCATCCGCGGATAACGGCCATTACGCCTTTATCCCCGCGACGATGGCGCGGCGGGAGGATGTCCTTACCCTCAATGGGATGTTAATAACGGCTAAAACCACCATGCCGATTCGACAGATCCAGTTCCCGGACCAAGCTCAGGAACCATCGGCCGCGGCGCGGGAAAGAGAAACCTTACCCGCCCGGGTGAAGTGTCTCCCCGTTTTGGCCGGCGCGGCTATGAAAAACAGCGAACCACGGGACGAGGGCGCGCGCGCCGGCGCCATGGTTGCGCAGACTGCTTTACCGGAGGGGGATAACCAACCTGCGCCCGGCGATGGCGGCCGGACTCCGGCTGACAAGTCGTCGGGCGAATCCGTCGATGCGCGGATCCTGGCCGGATTACCGCCAGGCGCTACCCAGGGCACGCCAACCCCGTCGGAAAATCAACTGGCCGAGGCCAGGGTCGGGCATCCCGCCTTGCCCCGGCAGGCGAACCCCGGCCCCGAGGCAAATATGTCCCAGGAAAACCGCGGCGCGAACGCCGGCCACACCCTGACCTACGCCTTTCATTCGGTGCCGGGCGATCATTCGGTCCGGGTGTCGACCGGCCAAGGTGTCACGTTGTCGCCGTCTAGCCATGAAGTGATCAGGCATATGGCTAACCACCAGATGCCGGGAGATTACCGGATATTGCCCGCGGGGGATGAGCAACGCAGGCAGCAGCGGGACCAGCATCAGGAACAGAAGCAGGAGGATGACGAGTGAGTAAACTTTCGCTGCGCAAACTGCCAAGGGCCCAGGCGTCCTGGCATCTGGCGCTGGCGGGCTGGCGGGCGGGCGGCGTTGCCGTCGCTCTGGCGTTACCCCCGGCGGCGGGGTCGCTGATAATGGTAAACGCCGACGATGGCGAGTGGCGGGCGCTGCTGGACCCGCGTGAATGGCTGGCGCAGACCGCGCCGGCGTTGGCCGCCATGGCGGCCAACGCCTGTGACGATCGGCAGATCGTGGCGTTATTCAATTCCATGCCCCGCCCCCTGACGTTTGCCGACGGCGCGCTGGACTATCGGCGCATACAGGCGCAAGGCGTTATGCCGCCGGAGGTAAGCGACCGGGTTCCCCTGCCCAGGGTAAACGCGCGCGAGTGTGCGGTCTGGCTGCAGGCGCTCGCCCCCCGGCGGCTGGTGATGCCCGGGCTATCCTGCCATGGCCTGCTGGGCGTGCCGCTGGCGGTGGAATTTATCCTCGGCGCCAGTAGGCTGCCGGCGGGGATGGCAAGCACTCTTGCCGTCGGGGATATTGTGTTGATTACCACGCTCACACGTCGGGTGACATGCCAGGGCCGACGGACGGGACATTTTTGCCAAAGAGAGGAGATGATCATGATTGATGAAAGCCATGATGAAATTTATGAAGAATACCATCCGCCCGCGGAGGGCCATGTGCCGTCATTTGATAACGCGGCCTTGCCCGACGCATTGACCACGCTGCCGTTAAACGTGGAGTTTATTTTGCAGCGGCGCTTCCTGTCGATTGGCGAGGTACAGGCGTTATTCGCAGGCAAGGTCCTGGAGCTGGATCCTGCCTGCGAGCAAAGGATCGAGCTGAGAAGCAACGGCCATTTGCTGGCGCGGGGCGAGTTGGTGCAATTGGAAGATCGCCTCGGGGTCGAAATAACGGAACTCAATCCGGATAGCCCCCATGACTAATGAAATCGGGATGATCGCCACGCTATCATTCCTATCGTTACTGCCATTTTTAATCGCTTCAGGAACCTGTTACGTCAAATTTTCCATTGTATTTGTTATTGTTCGGAATGCGTTGGGGCTGCAGCAGGTTCCCTCGAACATGACCTTGAACGGCGTGGCGCTGATATTGGCGATGTTTGTCATGGCGCCGGTGGCGCGGGACGCTTATAACGCCTTTACTGAAGAAAACGTCCAGTTCACCAGCGTGGAAACGGTGGTTGATTTTGTTGAAAACGGCATGAGCGGTTATAAAGCCTATTTGCAAAAATACGCCGACCCGGAATTAGCCGAGTTTTTTGAAAAAGCCCAGTCCCGACAAAGCAGGGATCGTGCGGATGAAGAAGAGGAAGCAACGCCCTCGATGTTGGCATTGCTGCCCGCCTACGCGTTGAGTGAAATAAAAAATGCATTCAAAATCGGCTTTTATCTCTATCTGCCTTTTGTGGTGGTGGACTTACTGATTTCCAGTATCCTGCTCTCCTTAGGTATGATGATGATGAGTCCGATTACCATATCAGTGCCTATTAAACTAATATTGTTTGTGGTGCTTGATGGCTGGACATTACTTTCCAAGGGGTTAATTATGCAATATATCGATCTCGCTACCTGAATTAAGTATGAATAGGGTTTAAAAATGAATGACGTCGTATTTGCCGGCAATAAAGCCTTATATCTGGTGTTAATTCTTTCCGCGGGACCTGTGCTGGTTGCGACGGTGGTTGGGTTAATGGTAGGGCTGTTGCAAACAGTTTTACAACTGCAGGAACAGACCTTGCCTTTCGGTATTAAGTTGTTGTCTGTTACGTTATGTCTTTTTGTTTTGTCAGGCTGGTACGGCGAGACGTTGCTGGGTTTTGGCCGGGAAGTTATCAGAATGGCCATGAGCCGGTAACCCATCATGGATTTCTCCGCATGGCTTGATTTACAGCATTGGCTCAGCGTCATGATCCTCACCTCCGCCAGGATTACGCCGGTTTTCTTATTGCTGCCCTTTTTAACCAGCAATATCATCAGCATGAATATACGCATGCCGGTGATAATCTTTATCGGCGCGTCCCTGTGGCCTTATTCTCTCGAGCGGCTGCCGGCGGATGAGATCAACTTTTTGGCCGTGCTGGCGCAAGAATTATTTATCGGCTTGATTTTAGGCATCCTGTTCGCCCTGCCATTCTGGATTATGCACGGCCTCGGCAGCGTTATCGATCATCAGCGCGGGGCCACCGTAAGCAGCACCTTTGATCCCATGAGCGGCGTGGATACCTCGGAGCTGTCGAATCTGTTCAATTTGTTTGCCGGCGCCCTGTTCCTGGCCGGTGGCGGTATGCTGCTGCTGCTGGAGACCTTCCAGCAAAGCTATCTCCTATGCGATCCGCTGCAAACCTGCACGCCGGCGCTAAAGCCGGTGCTTGGGATTGTAGGCCACCTGATGGGCAAGATAATAATACTGGCAAGCCCGGTGCTGGCCTGTCTGTTATTATCGGAAATGATTTTGGGACTGTTATCGCGCTTTGCGCCGCAAATGAACGCGTTCTCTATTTCATTGACAATAAAAAGCATGATCGCGTTTATGGTGCTGATTTTATATTTCTCCCCGTATTTGCCCGACGCGTTTAAATCATTGGCCCCCGGGCCAGGTGTATTGGACATATGGCTGAAACCTGATTAATTATGGCAAACAAGACGGAAAAACCGACGCCAAAAAAGCTGAAAGACTCTGCGAAAAAAGGGCAAACGTTTAAATGTCGCGAGTTGATTATCGCCTGCCTGCTGCTGTGCGGTATCGCCTGGCTGACCAAGGTCAGTTCATTGGCGCAATTGCTTGAGGCCTACCGCAATATTATCGCCGGCAACTTTGCTATGGAAATAAAGGCCTATAGCACCGCCATCATGCTGTTAGGGCTGAAAATGATATTGCCCATCCTGCTGGCATGCGTGCTGGCGTCGGCGCTGCCCACGCTATTGCAAACCGGGTTTATGCTTGCCACCAAGGCGCTGAAAATCAATTTCGGCGCGTTAAACCCAACCAAAGGGTTTAAAAAAATCTTTAGCATCAGGACTATCAAGGACGGCATCAAAGCCATGCTGCATCTAGGCTGTTTCGCCGCGGCGGCGATGATCTTCTGGCACAACAATAAGCGGCTGATCTTTGCCCAATTGCACGGCAGCGTGGCAAACCTGGTCAATATTTGGCGGGAGCTGCTGCTGTCATTGGTGATTACCTGCCTGCTGTGCATTATTCTGGTGTCGATATTGGATGCGCTTGCGGATTATTTCCTGCATATCAAAGAATTAAAAATGGAAAAACACGAGGTCAAACGCGAGTTCAAGGAACAGGAAGGCAATCCGGAGATAAAATTCCGGCGACGTCAATTGCACCGGGAAACCCTTTCGGAACAAACGAAAGCCAATATTAAGGATTCCCAATTTATTTTGGTAAACCCGACTCATATCGCCATAGGCATTTATTTTGACCCCGACGTAGTGCCGGCGCCGTTTGTTTCGTTAAGAGAGTGCAATCAGCGGGCCTTGGCAGTACGCGCCTACGCGGAAAAAATCGGCGTGCCGGTGGTCAGGGATATACGGTTGGCGAGAAAGATCTACAAAACCAATAAAATATATACTTTTATTGGTTCGGAGGCGTTGGACGAAATCGTCCAGGTGTTGCTGTGGTTGAAAGAAGTTGAAGATGCATGGCGGCGGGAAGCGATTGGCCCAATTACTGAAGATAATGAAAACGTCCCGCGAGAGTAGCAAGCCGTAGGTGCCACGCTGGAACAGGAGGCGGCTGTGTTAGCGTGGTAAGGCGCGCTGCGGGCGTAGCAGATGCGCGCGGCAAAAGAACCGATGGCTGCGAAGAAAGCGCAGTCTGTGGTATTTGAGCAGAATATACCAAATTAAGCAGGGCGAATCAGGTCCTGGCGCAATCAATTCTCCTTCCGGCACATGACATTAATGATTAAGCGATAATTGAAAGTTTTTACTTCTCCTTAGTGTTTCAATCAGGTCACCATCATTGTCGGTGATGACATATTCAGGAGTAATATATGAGTGTTGTTGATAACGTCAGTGAAGACCATATTGCAGATCTGCTATGGAATGCGGTAAATAGTGGTATCACTTTAAAAGAAGTACATGATATACCCCAAGATATGATGGAAGGGTTATATGCCCATGCGTATAATTATTATAATAAAGGTCAATTAGATGAAGCGGCTACATTTTTCCGGTTTCTCTGTATCTATGATTTCTATAATCCGGAGTATTACATAGGGCTTGGCGCGGTATACCAGTTAAAAAAAGAGTATCAAAAGGCGGCGGATATTTATGCGGTAGCCTTTTCCCTGGCACAGAATGATTATCGCCCGATATTCTTTAACGGCCAATGCCAGCTGTTACTGCAAAAGACTAATAAAGCCAGGCAATGTTTCGAACTCGTCATGGAACAAAGCCAGGATGAATCGCTGAAAATACGCGCTGGAGTATATTTAAATAATCTTAAGAAATCGGATCCGGCCAGTGAAGATACACTACAAAATGAGGATATGACATGACGGAGATCGCCAATAATCTTAATGCCCCTCTTTCCACGAATAACATTGAATTACAACATCAACACTCCGAAAGCGCCGGTGTCCAAATTAATAATGCTGTGGGGATGTCACGGGAGCAAAGCCAGTCCCTGAATAATCACACACGACAGGTGACCCAGGCGTTATTGTCCAGTCTCAGCGCCAATGCCTCGACTGGAACTGAATTACCCGCGCCACGGAGTGCCGCGGCTGATTCCCTGGCGCCCTTTCTTACCGCCCCCCAGGAAAATAGCTTTACCGGCCGGTTTGGATTAGCCCAGTTATTTAATATCGTCAAGAAGATATGGGCCAACTCTTCGCTGGCACTGCTGGCGGACCGCCTAACGTTAGCCTCGGCCAGGCGCGTGGCAATGAATCAAGCCAATGCGGCCCTGGCGGCTGAATACCAGCAGGCGATTCAAGCGAGCGAGGCCGCGTTGGCCGCTGCCGAAGGCGATGTGCTGGCGTTGGAACATGCCCAAAGCGAGCTGGTGGAAAAACGGCTCGCGTTTGACAAGGCGGCAGCGGCGCTAAGCCAGATTCCGCCGGAAGATGATGCCTTTGCGGCGGCGCTGCAAACGCTATCCGAGGCGCAGGATGCATTAAATAAGGCCGAGACCCGGCTGCAGAGCGCGCTGGTTCGGGCGGATGCCTCGTATGCCGCCGCTGAAAAAAGCATGCTAAAGCTTGACGAAATCTATTCCAAAAGTCTGCAGCCCGGCGCGGCCAAGGAAGATCCGAAGCCAGTGCTCAACGCGCTTGATCGCTTAATGGGCCTGATCCTGGCTATGAACAAAGTGCAACAAGACAGCAATATCAAATCGCTGAAGGAAGACAACAAATTCAATCAGCGTATGCAGGTGCTCAAGCAGGAACAGATGAAAATGAAGTCCGACGAATACGCCGATCAGGTTCGCAAGTCCGAGGAACTCAATCGGACCATGGGCTGCGTGGGCAAAATACTCGGCGGGCTTATTACCCTTATAAGCGTGGCCGGCGCAATTTTCAGCGGCGGCGCCAGCCTGGCGCTGGCGGCGGTGGGATTGGCCTTGATGATGGGTGACGAGATATGCAAAGCCGTCACCGGCGTATCTTTTATGGAGCAGGCGCTGCGACCCTTGATGGAGGGCATTATTAAACCGCTGGTCGATATGATTAGCAAGGCCATTACTAAAATGCTGGAAGGACTTGGCATCAATGCCAATATCGCAAGTATGGTAGGCGCGATTATCGGCGCCCTGGTCGCGGCGGCGTTGATTGTCGCCATAGTGGTGGTGGGGAAATCCGCCGGCGGCAAAATCGCTTCCTCGGCATTGGGCAAAATGTTAACCGACGCCGTCAAAAAGCTGGTGCCCGACGTGCTTAAGCATGTGGCCGGTCAATCCGGCGCCGTTATCAATAATAGCGTAAAGCGGGTGATGGAAAAACTTTCCTTCAGTACGGACCGGCTGGCTATGGCGCGCCACGTCAACAGGCTCGACCGGCTTAACAACAAAATGATGTTAAGCGCGGAGGCAGCACAGTCCGGCGCTACGGTATATCAAGGCATACTGCAAAATAAAATGGCGGGGACGTTGGCCGACTTCCATCAGCAACTGGCGGAACATCAGCAACTGCGAAAATTACTGACGGCACTTCTTGAAGCATTCAGCGAGGCTGAAAAAACTATTCACCAGCAGTGGATGGCCTTAAACGACCTGACGACCCTGTCCATTCAGAACAGGCAGGGTTTATCAAGCAACCAAGCATAACCAACAGGAGTTTCCCATGAGCTATTTAAATTCGATCAATACCCAAAATGAACACAGGATTAATGAGCTTACATCCCAGGAGGCGCCGGAAAAACAGGTAAATCCGTCGTTTGGCTTTGGGCCGGAGATGCTGAATCTGGCGAATATACTATCCCGCGACGCAGAGGGATCCCTGGACGCGCACAAGATTGAACTCGTTGCGCCCGACCCGTCCGTACCTAAAACGACTCTTGAAGACTTTGAGAAAATCGTCAAGACGGGGGTAAATCCCATGCTGATGACGGCGGGTGAAAAAACCACCGTAAGCGACAAGAAGGACGTTGCGGACGGCGTCGCCAACGTGAACAAAACACAATCCAGATCGGCGTCAATTATGCTCCTCTTATCGCAAATTATGCAGGCACAGCTGGAAGGCAAGCGGGCGGAACAGAAGAATACGCAAACCATGGCATTGCTTAATGAAGCGGCGGTAAAAAACACCGCCGATATGAAGCGGGCGTCAGGCGCGGCCGCGCTTGGCGGCAGCATTGCCCAGGCCGGTTTGGGATTTACGGCGGCGGGCGGCTCGTACAGCAAGCGCAGCAAGGCCACTAAAATTGACGGCGGAATAGCAAAACATGATGAACCCAAGCTAATGGGGTTGAAAAACGATCGTAATATTGCCGAGTTAAAGCTCGCCCAAGGCAATACCAGCCCGCTCCAGTCCACTGAGAACAATATCAGGTCACAAAACCAGGCACATCTCGAACAAGGTGCTTTAGATAACTTGAAGAAGGATATCGCGGCCAGCAAGCAGGATATCGCTATCAAAAAGAACGACAGCGCAAAGTTACGTGACCGGGGTAATTTGCTGGAGATGTTAAATAATCCCGTTACAGGTGTGGCCAGCGGCGCGACCCGCGCGGGCGTGGCTGTGGCTGAGTCGCAAGAATACGTGTCGTCAAGCCAAGCGCAGGTGTTAGCCGCCTTAACCGAGGGAAGCGTTAAAGGGACCGCCGACGCTGAAAACGCAGCGCAGATGGTTTTGAAATTGATGCAGGATACGGGACAGAATCATACGGCAAACCTGAACCACATCAACGGCCGCGCTTAAAAATACAATGCGCCGCCTGTAATCGCAGCGCGGCGCGAGGTAACAACCATGCCTAATGTAATTTTCCATTATCCACCGGTATTCCAAGTCGACAGTCGCGCAGTGAGCGATCCGCTCTTGGACGAAAAGAAGGAAAGCATCAACACCGCGGGGAATCAATCAGATTCAGCAGCGGTTGGTGCAAATCGCCGGAACTCGGCGATAGGTTATGCATTAATTGAAAATGCCGAAAACAAATCCCTGGACGTTTTGGATTCAATTGGCGCACATATAGGGTTGATGCAGGATAAAGTCGCCTTATTCGATGAAAAGTTGCGTGATTACCAAGAAATTTACCGCAATTGGCCAGATGCCGAGCCGTTAAGCATTGCGAATCGGCCGCCGGAACCGCCCTTTCTTTCGCTACCACGCCTGCCTGAGGGTGAACACGTGGAAAATACGCTACGCCTGCGCGAGGCGGAAGCCGAAATCCACGGCGCCAGAGCCTTAGGCGCGTTATCAACGGAGGAGGCGGATTTTTGGTTAAAAGGAATAAAAAATATCACCGCTTATGAAAATTTTTACCAGGAATATGAAAACGGCGTGAAGGCTTTTACTTCGTTGATAAGTGAATTCAACGCTTTTAAAGGGAAGAAAACCCAGTACCTCACCATTTTAAAGGATAGCAACGGTAACGACATCATGCAGTTTGACAAGGCCATCCTGGCAGAACTGCAAACGCTTATCGATAAATTTTCCGGTAACGCCGGCATTATGTTCCCCGCGTCGGGCAGCGCCAGCAGAGCGGATGCGGATAAATGGGCGCAGGAATGGGATATGGATCCCCAATGTGTGCAAGAAGCCAACGGCGGATGGGTCGTCAGGGTGGATCTGGCTCCTTTGGAGACGATCAAAAAAGACTTAGAGAAGAGTGGTGTCGATAAAACCATGAATTCATTTCAATATCAATCCTGGGAGAGCGGATTTAATGCGCAGGGTGATACCTTGCAAAATACTATGCAAATATTAATGACCCAGCTCACTAATAAATTCGGCGAACGAGATGTTCAGATAAAAGGATTGAATGAGTGGATTGAAGCGCGCAGAAGGCAATTCCAAAGTCTTCAATCTGACAGATGATTTATAACGGGGGACACATGCCTAAAACCAATTTAATTTCTCACCCTCCTGTCGATATGGAAGCGCCATCCAACCGACAGGCGGAACGGGCGCTGAATAACCCTAGCCATCCGCGGCGGGTCGGTAATGTGCCGACCGGCAATAGAAGTATCGTCTCCGGCGGCAGAAAGAGTTGCCCCGCCCTGTATTCTATCGCCGATGATGCGCCTGTTGACTTTTGCCAAAGCCCGGATCGGACGGCGGCAAGCCCTTCACCGATTAATATTAACGATTTTAAGCGGCAGTATCGGCAGGATAGCATGAACGCCCTGTTTGCCTGCGCCGGAAACCGCCGGGAAACGCTGGCGCAGATGCTGCAAAATACGCCCAATAGACTGGCCCAACGTCATTTGGAGCATATTGCCAACGCTCACTTTCTCGCCGGTCAGCTCGAACCTTCCGCGGAACAACGCGCCAGCCTCGACAAGGTTATGCATGACCTGACCGATATGATGTTAAAAGATAAGTTGGGCGAAAATTCAGTTTTCGGCGGCTACCGTCCTGAGCAGAAAGAGGTCTGCGTGCGCCGCCGGGGCCTGGAGCAAAAGCTTGCCTTACTGTTGAACACCATTCAGGGTGAAGGCGGCGCCAAAGCGGGAGAACGATTCATCAATGAAAAAATCAAGCCGTTTGTGGTTGACTATATCGTGCAAGAGACGGGGCGCGGCCACGACGCGGTAAATAGAAACCACATTGAGCAGTTAGTCGAGAAAAACGCCTATCAATGTTTCCAGAATATACGGTCGGGGATTCAGACTTATCAAGCCTCATCACTGGAAAAAACCTTTCGCGATATGGACATGGTTTTAATACTGCCTAATTTGCTGGCTGATTTACATCAGGCGAAGAATCCTCCCCTGACGGCGCGACTGACGAGCGATGCGGAACAGCAAACCTTTGCCGCAGGGAATAACGACCGGCATGATAGAAAAGCCACCGCGGCTGAAATCGAGCCTCCCAAGGCGAATTCAGCGCCAGGGTCTTATCATTTCACCTATGCGCCGGTCAATAAAACTGTATTTGCGCCGGTTATTAATTTGTTGCCCTCTACGGCGACGGGTAGTATCCATACCCAGGAATCGGATAACAACCCTGACCGGCGGGGATCTCTTGTCCATCGGCCTGTTGTTGGCAAGAAAGTCGCTGATTCCCAGACGAGTGCTACTACATTACGTAACGACGTAAAAGCGACTCAGACCGATCCAGGCCCAGGCCTGGATCAGGCGATAGCCACGCCCACGCCCGCGCTCAAACAACTTATCAGCCGCCTGATTAGCGCATCGCCGCCGGCGCAGCTTACCCATTTCGAGCGGGTATCGCCCGGGATAGGGCAAAAAATATATAACCGACCCGCGGAGTTTGATCTTAACGCGCGGAATCTGGCTAATGTCCCGACGAAAGAGGGCGCCAAACTGGGCATCCCTACCAATAAATCCAACTCATTGCTTGCTGCGACGAAAGAGGTGGCCGAAGCGATGGAGGCGCTCATAAAAGCCATCCCGGTATCCGCACATGCTGCTTTACGCGAAGCATCCGCGCCGGGGAATGCCCGGCCGGCAGAAGGCGCCATACCGGGCGTTGCCACGACAACGAAAACCCGTGTCCCGCAAACGGAAACCACCAAGGCTATGCTCTCCGCCAAGGGCGCGCCGCAATCCCCTGCATTATCTG
>NZ_WUBS01000001.1:0-404761 GCF_010131535.1 Acerihabitans arboris | reverse complement strand
AGAGGTGGCTGACGCGATGGAAACGCTCATAAAAGCTATCCCGGTATCCACACCTTCCTTTTTAAGCGATGCATCCGCGCCGGGAAATGCCCGGCCGGCAGAAGGCGCCATACCGGGCGTTGCCATGGCAAGGAAAACCCGTGTTTCGCAAACGGAAAACGTTCAGGCTATGCTCTCCGCCAAGGGCGCGTCGCAATCCCTTGCATCACCTGGTTCCGGGCTGGCGGAGGAAATCCTGCGCAACGCCCGGGCAAATTTGAAACCCATACCGCCGCAATCCGCTCATTCCACCAAGAGTGACCCCATGGCCGAATCACTGAACAAGGCGCGGACCAATTTAAAAAGCGGGGTTCAACTCCCTGCCTATTTTTGGCATAAAGTGAAGCCAATAGACGATATTGCCAATGCTGTCACGGAAGCTAAGCCTATTGCAGACAGAGAGAAAACAGCCAATGGAAAATAATATGATGCCCGGCTCGGCATTATCCAGCGACCTTCAACTGATACGGGGCGAACTATACGCCATGCTGGCCTACCGCCTGGGACGTAAGAAGGCCGACATTGCCGGCCGCCTTAATTTGGCGGCGGATCTTTATGTCGACTCTCTTGATTGGGTGGAAATTGAGATCGGCGTAGCGGAAACCTTCGGCGTTGAACTCAAGGAAAACGATGTAGCATCGATGCAAACTGTTGACGACCTCTTACGTTTCCTCGTCGAAGCGCTTGACGCACAGCGGTTTAATGGAAAGTAAAATACTAATTCATCATCCTATCATTAATAGTATTTTTAGTGGGGATAAAGGTTGTCATTGGCTTTCATGGGTTAATTAAAAACTCTTTTAGTTGTGGCGTGGGTTATGTGGGTGCGATAAAAAGCTGTTTTATGTATGCGGGAAAATATGTCATACTCTTCCAGTCCTGGTGTGGGATGAATGATGTATGAGTTTATAATTATTGAAATGAAAATAATTAAACCATTTATTAAAGCATATATGGTTAATTATCTTAGTCTTCCCGGATAATTTATCATTTTTCCATCATGAAGTAATAGGCCGCGGGGTATTATACTCTTTAGCATTACGATCCCTAGAGTACGAAGAATATTTTACCATGCAAACAGATCAAGGTAAAACAGACCGCCCGGATAATACTGCCGTTGTCAGGCTGCTGAATGGTATTTTAAAGGGATGCGAATATCCTTTATCCGCGCGGAAAACATTATTCATAGCGGCGGACTGCGACACGCTGGAAAGTGAAGGCGCCTCCTCCTCATTTCCCGAGGACTGCGTGCTGGTACCCACCGAGGGAGGCGGGGTTAATTTTGAAATTATCCGCCCCGCCGCCCCAGACCAAGGCATTCTGCTGCGGCGGCTGGACGACAGCGGCGCGGATGATATCTTGCTGGCATCCAACCAGCCGGTCACGGTGGGCGCGCTGGCGCTGGCGGTAAGAGCCGCCGGCGAAACCTGGTCGGATGGGGTACTGAACTATCAGCGGGGTGCGATGGCCGGGGCATCCGCGGCAATGGCGGCAAAGGGCCCCGGACGCGGCAGGTGGCGTTTAGCCGTACTGGTCGCCACGGCAGTCGCCGTGCTGGCGCTGGTATTCTTTTTAAAGACCCCGGATGCGCAACAGCGGGAAATTGTCGCCCTGACGCAACAGCTCGGCGATGAACCGGGCAAATACCGTATATTCCCCGGCCGCGACGGCGTGCTGTATGTCCAGGCGGATAACGAGCGCGCCGCAGCCTGGGGGCGCCAGTCACTGGTGCGCCTCAAATCGCCGCAGTCGATAAAAATCAATAGCCATGAAGAGGAAAAACGGCGTATCGAGCGCTGGCTGGGGCAGAATTTCCCCGCATTAAATCTTCATCAGCTGCAGTTTGACCAACCGGCCGAGCCGGTGCTGATGGTAAGCCGGCAGCGCGGCCGGCTGGACGAAACGCAGCGCGGCGACATCAGCCGCGGGTTAATGAAACAGTTGCCCTACGCCGAACATATCCATTTTGCTGAAGTTGACGATGACATCGTGTCCAGACAAGCGGAAGAGGGGATAAAAAAACTGGCGATAAGCTATACCAGAATTAATAACCAGGATAGCGTCACGTTTGTTATCGACGGAGCCATCAATGATGGCGAGCGTCAAAGGATCCGTTTTTTTGTCGAGGAATATGACCGGCAATGGAGCGGAAATTATGTCCAATTCGCCATTGAGTTAAAAGACAATTGGCTGAAAGATAAATCATTTAAATACGGCCATCTGGGTTTTGTCAAAATGACACCCGGACATTGGTATTTCCCTAACATTAATTGAATAGGTATTATTATGAGTATTTTTGATATTTACGCCAATAATCGAGTGGCGATAGCAGATGCCCAAATCAGAATGGATGACGCGCAGCGAGATTCAGATGCCGATCCGTTCAACCAGGAATTATTGCTGAAAGCGAAGGCTGCCTCGGCGGATATGGATGTCAGGGCGGGCTGGGTCAATTACCGGGTGACCTCCAAGCGCGAGGCCATATTAGGGATAATTAATAAATCGTAATCTCATTTATTGGAGTAGATATTATTTCACCATGAGCGTTTCAGCATTTATAGCGACCCATACATGCGGGAATGATATGACGGTGGGGTATGCCAAACGTAACTTTATCTGTGAATTCCAGGCCGCCTGACGCTTATCTCCGGGCACGAATTTCCTGGTTAAGGAGCAACATGACTATAATTGCCAAGATTGAATTACCTAAACAAGTCCATGTCATAAAGCAGGATGCTGCGGAGGATTCCGTCAGCCCACTGGCATCCTTAGCCGCCTCGGCGGTGGTGACCGACGCGGAACGGAAAAAACTTATGGAAAATCCAATATACACCCACGGGCCGGATAATCAGCTGCAGGCCGTCTACGCCATGGCGCTGAACTCGGATGAACGGGTTGCCACAAGTTGGGCGAGCGCGCTGGCCTCGAGGGGAGTCAACTTCATTCGCACCCTGTTAAGCGGACAATGATGTTTAAGCCGATATTAAGCGCCTGCCTGCTGGCGCTCTTGCTTACCGCCTGCAATGACGAGCCGTTGCTCAAAGGCCTGGATCAACAGCAGGCCAATGAGGTTATCGCCACCTTGCAGCGCAATAATATCCAGGCGGGCAAGGCCGATAAAGGCAAGACCGGCTATAGCGTCAGCGTGCGCAAAGCCGATATTCCCGCGGCGGTGGATTTGCTGAAAGCCCATGACCTGCCTTCGCAGCCGCGCATGGAAATTTCCCGGCTTTTCCCCAGCGACTCGCTGGTATCATCGCCGCGGGCGGAAAAGGCGCGGCTTTATTCCGCCATAGAGCAGCGCCTGGAGCAGTCGCTGCAAACCATGGACGGCGTGGTGTCCGACCGGGTCCACGTCAGCTATGACATCGATTCCGGCGATACCGGCAGGGCACCGGCGCCGATGCATATATCAGCCCTGGTCACCTATCAAAGCGACGTTGATCCCATCCTGATGATCAACGATATCAAGAGGTTCCTGAAAAACAGCTTCAACCAGGTCGATTACGACAATATTTCCGTGGTGCTTTCCAAACAGGCGCCACTGCAACACTATGCGCCGGTGGACATCCAGGTGGACGGCTCCGGCCATCTTACAAAATTTGCTTCCGGCGCGGGGGTGGCGCTGGTTGTCGCCGTGGCCGGGCTGGCCTGGTATCGGCGCCGGGCAAAAGCGGCGCCGGCGCAAAGGATGACCAGTCATGAAAACGATCGCGCCGCTTGATAGCATACTCTGCGATCCGCTGTCATGGATGCATCCGCGGCGCTTGCCGCTGCCGCCGGCTCTGGGCGGCGCCAGTTCGCGCTCGATTATCAACGGGATGATTATCCGATCGCATAGTTGGTCGGTTGAATACCCCCCGCCCTGCGCAAGCCGCACGGCGGATCTTTTTATCCGCCACTGGCGCCGGTTGCCGCAGGTCGCTTTGCTGATAGCGGTACAGCGTCATCGGGCTTCGCTTGCCCGGCAGGGACGGTTATTGCAGTTGCCGCCCTGGGCGCGGCAATTCTCCGCGCTGGCGATCGTCGATTCCTATGATGATGGCAACGCGCCGGTGGAGATTCCAGGCACCCTCATTGCGTGGGGAAAACGCGAGCTGCTGGCGTTCGGCGACCCATTGCCGTTGGCCATCCGCCAGCGGATTTCCCTGTTATTCTCACCCGAGCTGGACCGGGAAACCGGCTGCGAACCCAAGCCTGTCCCAAGCCAGCTACTGATAAAACTGGCTTTCCAACATGCCGAAAGATATTCCACTACGCCGGATGCCGCCGATTTTAGGCGGCGTATTGATCAAGCGCCGGCAGTTGGCGCGACAACGCGAGGCGCTTGATGTCATAAGCGAAGCGCGCCGTCAGGCGCGCAATATGGTTAAACAGGCGCGGGCCGAGGTTGAGCTGCTGCGCCAGCAGGGTTTCCGGGACGGGTACCAGGAGGGCATGGCCACGGCCGCCGCCGCGGTGGCCGATTATATGTCCCAGGGGCAGCGCCTGGAGGCCGAATTACAATGCCAAATCAACGATCGCGCGCGCCGGTTATTGTCGACGGCGCTGGACCATCCCGACAGCCTGTTGGCGCTGGTGGACGAATGGCTGGCGTCTTTGCCTGAGCCGACCCCGGCCGAGCCGATGATATTACTGCTGCCGGAATCGGCGCGAAAATCCCATGTGCGGCTTAAACGGCGCATCGAGGCGGCATGGCCTGGTGCCGGCGGCATTGAATATCATCGGGAGAATCGAGTCGTGATGAAGTATGGCCACCAGGTGGCCGAGTTCGCCCCGGAGGCTGTGTTAGCCGAGGGCGTTCGGCGCCTGGGTACGCTCGCCGGCTTGCCGGATAACTGCCGCCGGCTCACCGAATCCGGGCTGCGGCGGTTACACGAGGTCTTTTTGCAGCAGCATGCCCTGGGGCACCCGGAGCCGAAGGAACGTTAATGAACTGTAATCGGCGCGCTAATAGCGCCGCGCCGTTAGGATACAATTTACTCTATTTTGCTATCATCAAATCCTGGGTAGAAGATGAAACTAAAAATAATGATAACGATGGTGCTGGCGGTACTGATAACCGGCTGCGCCAATGCCCCTCGTTTCGCCGTCCCGGGCCGTTCGGCCCAGAGTACCTATTTGTCCCAGGTAGCCAGCCCCGGCTGTTTGGGCGCGGCATCCATCAATCCTACCCTGACGCCACCGGCGTTGTACCAGGGCATGGTCAGCTGTATTAAAGCGGGAAGGAATAATGACGGCGTATTGCTGTTTGCCCTGGCCGGAACCTACTCTTATTTTGACGCGCTGCGGCTGGATACCGACGCCGCCAGGCAAGCCCATTCCTCCATGCTGGGCGAAGCGTTAAAAATGATCAACGCTAACCAGCAGCAGGCGTTTTGGCAGTCGGCTAACGGCGCTCTAGGCGACAGGCAACAGCTTGCCGCTCTGTGCCGGCAGATCGACGCCATCGGCAAGCCGGTGTATTTCCCACAGTATGTCATGCAACCCTCACGCATAGGGCGGGGAGCGGCCATGCCGGCCAATACCGACCAACTATGGAAAACCGCCATGAACAGCTATCTGCACTGCGCCACCGATGTGATGAGCATCCGTTAACGCCGGCCCTTGGGGAGGTGCCTATGGCTATTGCGGCGGCGGAACATGTACTATATCCGCCATGAACCAATATGAACAGGGTGAACCTCCCCGCATGGATACAGCGTTACCGTTTAATAACAACGAGCCGGTGAATCAACAAATCTACCGCCTGATGCGTAAGGATATCGTCGAGTGCGCCATTGCGCCGGGCAAGCTGTTATCGGAAAAGGATATTGCCGCCCGTTTCGCCGTGTCGCGCCAGCCGGTCAGGGAAGCCTTTATTAAACTGGCCGAAGCGGGCCTGGTGCAGATCCTGCCCCAGCGCGGCACCTTCGTGATGCGGATTTCCGCCAAACGGGTGGCGGATGCGCGTTTTATTCGCCAGGCGATGGAGTGCGCCATCGCGCGTCGCGCGGCGCTTAATATTACCGAGCGCCATATCATGCTGCTCGAGCATAATCTGCATCGCCAGGAACTGGCGGCGCAGAACCAGCAGGTGCGCGAATTTTTCAGCCTGGACGATGATTTTCACCGGCTGCTGACCGGGATTGCCGATTGCCCCCTGGCCTGGGATATTATTGAATCCATCAAGGCCACCATGGATCGGGTGCGTTTTCTCAGCCTGGGGCAGGTATCGCCGCCGCAAAGCTTGATCAGCCAGCATTATAAAATCTTCGACGGCGTCAAAGCCCGGGATGCCGATGCCGCCGAGCAGGCCATGCGCGATCATCTGCAGGAGCTGATCTTTTCCATTACCCCTATTTCCCAGCAGAACAGCGATTGGTTCGACGATAAATAATCGGGCAACCGCTTACTTCTTCATCAACGATTTTAAGTTGGCAAAAGGATTGTGGGTGGCCACGCCCACGTCTTTTTGCGCATCCTCGCCGGCGACCACCGTCGAACCATACTGATCCGCCTCGGTGTACTTTGAGTGCTCATGATCGTGGCAATACAGGCAGAGCATTTCCCAGTTGCTGCCGTCTTCGGGGTTATTGCTGTGATCGTGGTCGATATGATGCACCGTCAGCTCACGCAGATTGGAGTAGACAAACTCCCGCGAGCAACGGCCGCAAACCCAGGGGAACAGCTTCAGCGCTTTTTCGCGGTAGCCGGTCTCAAGCCTGGCGTAGTTTTTTGGAATATAAGCCATAGGGAACCCGTTTGGTCGGAAGATGAGGAACGTTGGGTGTATTTTAAACCAAAACCGTCCCGTCGGGCTATGTATTAACCGCCGGCGCGGAGAAGGCGCGCCGATCAATCCCTGTGATCCATGCCATGGCAGGCGGCGATAAGGTCTATGCTTAAGAGTCGCCGCCTGGCGCGGCAATATCTTTTGGCCTGTTTAAACCGAAGGGACGCTGACGCCCATGGATATTACGCATTTCATTGCCAATTATGGTTATTGGGCACTGTTTATCGGTTGCCTGGCGGAAGGTGAAACGGTCACGCTGCTGGGGGGCGTGGCGGCGCATGAGGGCCTGCTGCGCTATGCGGCGGTGGTGGCGGTGGCCGCACTGGGCGGTATCGCGGGCGATATGGCGCTGTATTTTACCGGTCGCCGGTTCGGCAACCGGGTATTGCGCCGGTTTAAAAAGGCCCAGCCGAATATCGAGCGGGCTAATCGGCTGATTTTAAAGTACCCACTGTGGTTTGTGGTGGGCGTGCGCTTTATGTACGGCTTTCGGCTGATAGGGCCGATAATGATCGGCGCCAGCAGGCTTGACCCGAAAAAATTCATCCCCCTGAATATCCTCGGCTCGATTCTCTGGGCGCTGATTTTTGTCAGCCTCGGCTACGTGGGCGGCAGGATTATCGCGCCATGGTTGCAAACGGTGGATCATCACCTGAAATACCTGTTTTTGCTGGTGGCGCTGCTGGCGCTGGTTTGGCTGCTGCCGAGGACGATACGTTATCTGCTGCGCCGCCGGCGTCGTCGGCGGTCTTAGCGTAAGGCCGATGCCCGCGGGCGGGCGCGCCTTTTTGTGATTCATTTCTCATCGGGCTATTCACCTGCCCAAAAAATCCCGCGCGCCATGGGCAAATTCTGTGCGGCCGACTGCTGTCGCCGGGATGTTGGTTATTTATACTTATTTTACATAAATAAAATAATCAACGGATTAACATAATAATGAAAATAACCTTGACCCGCTGTACCCAACTTAGCCTGTTGCTGTTATCCACCTGTGCCGGCGCGGCGCAGGCGGCCACCTATGCCTATGTCTCCAACGCCGACAGCGCCGATATCTCCGTCTTCCGCCTCGACGAGGCGAGTGGCGCGCTAACGCCGGTGCAAACGCTGGGGGTGGGTGGTACCGTTATGCCGCTGGCATTGTCTCCCGATAAGCACCATCTCTATGCCGGGCTGCGTTCCAAACCTTATCAGGTATTAAGTTTAGCCATCAACCCGGCCGACGGCCGACTGACCCAACGCCAGGCGGCGCCGCTGGCGGAAAGCATGGCCTATATTTCCACCGATAATACCGGCCGCTGGCTGTTTTCCGCCTCCTATGGCGGCAACCAGCTGGCGATCAACGCCATTAACCCGGAAGGCCTGGCGGGGGAGGTGCGGCAGGTTATCAAGACCGGCCCGATGGCGCACGCCATCAGGAGCGCGCCGGATAACCGCTATGTCTTTGCCTCGGTACTGGGCGCCGATGCCTGGCTGCGCCTGCGGCTGGACGCAAAAACGGGTCAGCTGGCGCAGGATAAGGCGCCCGCCTACGCGCTACCGGAAAAATCCGGTCCCCGGCATTTTGTGTTTTCACCGGATAAACGTTTTGTTTACCTGATCGACGAGCTGGACGGCAAGCTGCATGTATTAGCCTTCAACCAGGACAAGGACACCGTGAAACCGGTGCAAAGGGTATCGATCCTGCCGGCGGATTTTACCGGCGATAAACCCTGGGGCGCGGATGTGCATGTCACCCCGGACGGACATTTCCTGTTTGCCTCCGAACGTACCTCAAGCACCCTGGCGGCGTTCAGGGTGGACAAAAAATCAGGCCAGCTCACCCGCATAGGCACCTGGCCCACCGAGAAGCAGCCGCGCGGTTTTAACATCGATCCTTCGGGTAACTATTTACTGGCGGTGGGGCAGCTCTCGCCGCAGATGAGCGTTTACCGCATTGATAAAACCACCGGCTCGCTTAAATCCCTCGGGCAATACCCGGTCGGCAAAGGCGCCAACTGGATTGAAATGGTGAAATACTGAGCGGCGGCGCAAACCGTTAATCAGCGGGGGTGGGCGGGGGAAGCCCGCCCGCCCCAAAAAGAGTTCCTTACGCCCGCCGTTAATGTCTGTACGCCCACCCTTGATGAGAGAAGAATTTCAGTTCTCCCGCCAGCCAATGCTTTTTTTCAAAAAATGCCGCCTGCCCTTAGCCGCGTTCAGACAAGTCTCATAATGACACAGAAAGATACATTTTCTTGACAGCCGGACGGTGATGCATCAAAACTTAACTGTACAGTTTTGTTTTGGAGGGTGGATTTCAATGATTTTTCAAATCACCCAACTCCTTTTGGCACCATGGGAAAGATAATATGAAAAAACTATTTTTGCTGGGTTTGCTTGCCTGCATGCCGTCATTAAGCGGCTGTCTTTCCATCGGCGGGCACGGTTATCACGACCGGCCGCGACACGACTATCCTCATCAGCGCGACGTAGACCGTCACCACGACGGCGGCCGGGATCATCGTTGGCGCTAAGGCGGCGGTTCTGGAACCATGGCTTACCGGCATCGTGCGTCTTGAACCGGCGGGCGGGCGCCGGCTGTGCCGATTTACCCAGGCCGGCCGGCGGGCGGCGTTTCTTTAATCCTGCCGGCGCGGCTTGCGGCTCAGTCATTGCTTTCTGCCGGTGGAAACGGGGCGGCGCCGGTCAGGAACAGGTTGACCGCGCAATTGACCATTTGCTGAATCCGGGTAAGGCTTACCGGCTCTAGATGACGCTGGAAGGTGCGATACTGGATCTCGGCGGTTAATAATGAGGTGAATTGCAATGCCTTGACATGAGAATCGCCCGGCCGTAATTCCCCCCGATCCATGGCGCTGGCCATCAATCCCGACAATTTTTCAATACTTTCCCGCGGTCCCGAATCATTAAACAGCACCCCGATATCGGAATGACCCGCCTCGCCGATCACCATGCGATACACCGCTATCGCGCTGCTGTCATTGGTTAACACGGCCAGCATCCGCTCGCCGAACCGCGTCAACTTGTCCCTAAGCGGCTCATCCGGCCGTTCCTCCGTCATTAACTCGACGGCGGCCTCGGAGAGATGCTGGGTGGCATAGGCACGAACGACGGCGGTGAACAGTTCCTCTTTTGAGGGGAAATAACCATAAAGCGTCGCTTTAGAACCGCCCAGTCGTTTCGCCAGTTCATTCATCGAGGCGCGCTCATAGCCCATCTCCTGAAAAAGCAGGGCCGCGGCCTCGACAATAGCCTCACGGCGTTCGTTGGTTCGTACCTTCATCGTCACTCCTGAAATATAAATAAACCAAATTGTACATTTTCTTGACAGACAAATGATATTAATGCAAAACTAAACCGTACGGTTTTGTTTAGGTTAATTTTTACACTCTACGTTTCAAAACCGGCAATGTAAAGACAAGAACAATTGTTAACCACGTCATCACCATGTGGAACATACGGTCGCTCAAACAGGGCTTTCAAAGCGATTATCGGTGGCATTTTCATCTACAGGATTTCTGACATGTACACATTCTCCAAGGTCTATCGTCCGGCAATGCTGACGCTTGCCATTGTATTAGCCGGCTGTGCGGGAAACCAGCCTGTACAATACTCCGGGATCGATTCCTCATCACAGCTGCGGCCCAACACCGATGACCAATCGGACCGAATTCCATATCGTTATTCGGCGCCGGTGGACTGGAAAAAATATTCCAATATCATCATCGAGCCGGTGGCTATCTACCAGGGCGCCGACAACCAGTTTGACGATATGTCACAGGATGACCGCCAGGCCTTGGCCAGGTATATGCAAAACAAGTTTAGTGAAACCCTCAGGCCCCATTTCAGGGAGATTGCCACTCCCGCCCCAGATACCCTCAGGCTAAAACTGACGTTAACCGGCGCGGACACCACCACGCCGTTTATCGGTACCTTCACCAAATTCGATATTGGCGGGGGTCCTTATAACATAGTGCAGTCCATCCGGGGTAAGGAAGGCTTAATGAACGGTTCCGTGAATTACGCCGTTGAAATTTATGATTCCGCCACCAATAAGCTGCTCAATGCCTATGTCGCCAAGCAATACCCGAATGCCATGAACGTCAGCGCCAGCATCGGGTCGCTGAGCGCCGCCGAGGTGGGCATCGATAAAGGCGCGGAAGAACTGGCCGACATGCTGAAATAGACACCATAAACGCGATGAAGATGTTTCCCCATCTCGTGGTGTGTCCGCACCGTGACAGCGCGCTTCGTCGCCGGCGGACCCGGTCAATCCCGGCGATCGCGATACAGCAGCGAATCCGGCGGTTTGATGCCTGGCCCGGCCGGTTCGTTAAATTCGAGGCGGACGGGACGCCGATCGCGGGCCATGGCGCGGGCCGCGCCCGTTTATTGTGGCGCAGCCCGTTTACGGGAAAAGGCGCCGGGAGGTTATGCTGAGATGTTGCTGGCGCAGCAACCGGGTGTTATCGCGCGATCGGCCGCGCGGATTTCGTCTACTGCGCTTACTGGACACAGAACCCTCATCAGTCCTGTATATAAAAAACCGCGGTTAAAAGGTGTAACTCAACTGTGCTATGGCGCCATAGGTGCGATCGTTGCCGACCAGGCCGGTCACGTCCAGGTGCACCCTACCAAAGGGCGATAGGCCGATACCTGCGGTAACAACATTATTATCGCCATGGCGCATATCGGCGCGATAGCCGGCGCGCAATTGTACCCATGACCAGGCGTTGATCTCGGCGCCGACGCCGGCGTACTGATTTTTTTCCTGCGAGGCGAAACCGCTGGCCGGGGTCAGGTCGATGTCGATGGCGCCGGTGACAAGACCGTTGCTCCAGGACGTGCCGGCGGTTACCTGCGGGCGGATCTTGAAGCTGTCCTGCGAGCCGTTGACTTCTTTGGTGTCAACGCTGCGCGCCACCAGGTTCTGCGCGGCCAGGCCCGCGATCCAGTCCGGTGTGATATTGGCGGATAACCCAAAATCGATATTGGCCCCGTTCTCCGCGCGCCGGTATTCGGCGTTGCGAAAATCCGCTTTATCGTAGTGGTTGATGATCGCATTGTAATTGTAGGTGGCGACGCGTTGCAGCTTCGGCGTGATGCCCACCGAAATATCGCGCCCGGCCAGGTTAAACGGATGGGCCACGGCTACGCCGTATTCAGTCACCAGCGCGGCCAATCCCTCGGCCCGCGAGGTCAACTGGTCCAGGTCTTCCCCGGCCGGCCGGACCAGGCCGGCCTGCACCGCATCCAGATAGGCCAGATCGCGGTCGGTCACCTTGGCCTTGACGCTGGCTTTGGCCCAACCCTTGGCCACCAGGGCGAAGGGCAGGACGTGGTTGGGGACGGTAATCACCCCGGCCACCCCGGCTTCGGCTTTGCCTTTGTCGCCGGAGATATCCCGCAGGGCATTGCTGAATTTTTTTACCGAATCCGGCGTACCGGTGCCGTTGTTCACCTCGTTTTCCAGGTTATCCCAGGCGGATTGCACGTTATCGATCCCGTCCTGCAGATTATCGGGATCGGATACCCGCCCGCCGGCGGCGGGGAGGATGATGCTGATGTCATCCTCATCGCCAAATCCCGTCAGCAGCGCCGGGTTGACCAGCGCCGCCGCGCCATAATGGGAAGACGACACGCCGGTCCCGCCCATGGCGTCATTGCGCGCCTCGGTCCAGTTGCCGGCCGCCAGCGCCGGTGGGATGGCCGCCAGCAGGCCGGCGGAGAGAAAAACCTGCGTAATGCCACTGCGCTTCATCGTGACTTGTCCTTATTTAAGGGAAAAATAAACTGCGGAAAAGCCATCAATTCATTTCATTCTTAAATAAATTTCAAGCCGATGTTTACTTATCGGCAGCGCAAGGGAATTCATTAATTACCGGATGAATTCCCGTACGGGTGCAAAGAACGGTAACCGGGCAATATAGCGACTTAAGTAGAATGTTATGGTTTAACGTAGCGCGATGTGTTGATTGCTTCAAACTGTTATAGGGCCGGATGTTTGATAATCAACGATAAATAAATTTATTTTCAGGATGGTAAAAATGATGGTTTTTAGCCTGGCGTGTTTGTTTTATTTATATTAATTATTGTCGTTGAGTTATTACAAAATATTTAACCGATAAGAAAATATTATCATGACGCGGACGGGTGATAAGGTTATCCCACTGCGTATAAAGGCATCAAGGGACGCGGGGCGCCATAACAGGCCACCCCGGGCAGGTTAAAGGGTTAGGGCTTTTTCTATCGCTTTACCTAAGCTCGCCGTATCGCCATGGCCGCCTAAATCAGGCGTCAGCGGCTGCTGGTCAACGCCGGCGGCCAGGACCCGTTCGATGGCGTTCAGAACCGCCGCGCCCGCGTCGGGGTAACCCAAGTGTTCCAGCATCATCGCGCCACACCAGATCTGGCCGATGGGATTGGCAATGCCTTTGCCGGCAATATCGGGCGCGGAGCCATGCACCGGTTCAAACAGGCTGGGGAAATTGCGTTCAGGATTGATATTCGCCGACGGCGCTATGCCGATGGTGCCCGTGCAGGCGGGCCCCAGATCGGAAAGAATATCGCCGAACAGGTTGCTGGCGACGACGACATCAAACCAGTCGGGATGAAGGACAAAGTTAGCCGTGAGGATATCGATATGGTATTTATCCACCTTAACCTCGGGATAATGCGGGCTCATGGCCTCCACCCGTCCGTCCCAATAAGGCATGGTGATGGCGATACCGTTGGATTTGGTTGCGGAGGTAAGATGTTTCTTGGGGCGGCTTTGCGCGAGTTCAAAGGCAAACTTCAGGATGCGGTCAACGCCGGTCCGGGTCATCACGGTGTCCTGGATAACGATTTCGCGCTCGGTGCCGGCGAACATCGTGCCACCCACGCTCGAGTATTCCCCTTCGGTATTTTCCCGCACGATATAAAAATCAATGTCGCCGGGCCGGCGGTTGGCCAGCGGGGCCTTGACGCCCGGCATCAGGCGCACCGGCCTTAAGTTGACATATTGATCGAACTCACGGCGAAATTGCAGCAGGGAGCCCCATAATGAAATATGGTCCGGTATGATCGCGGGCCAGCCGACCGCGCCAAAATAGATGGCGTCATAATCCTTAAGTATCGCGAACCAGTCATCAGGCAACATTTTGCCGTGTTTAATGTAGTAATCCGCGCTGGCGAAATCAAACCAATCCCATTGGATATCGATAGCAAATTTTTTGGCGGCGGCGCCGATCGTCCGCACCCCTTCCCGCATGACCTCCACCCCGATGCCGTCTCCGGGGATGACGGCTATTTTATGTGTTAAATCAGACATCTAATCACCTTTATGAAGGGGTTGAAGATTCAGTGTGATTATAGTAGAACGTTAGTAAGAAATAATTAGTCTGGCAATTAACCCAATGTTGAAAAAAAGTAAAGAATTCAACTCCACCACCGAAGACCTGCTTTTTTTCCTGCGGGTCGCCTCGTCGGGCAGCCTGACGGCGACGGCCAAGGAGCTGGGGCTGTCGCTGCCGGCGGTGAGCAAGCGGCTCGCTCAGCTTGAATTACGCCTGGGCGTGCAGCTGATAAGCCGTACCACCCGGCGGCTGGAGCTGACATCGGAGGGCAGGGTCTACTTCGAGGGCGCCCGGCCCATTTTGAACCAGTTGGCCGACCTGGAAAGCGCGGTGTGCCTGAACACCGGCAGATTAAAGGGGAGCCTGCAGGTAAATGCTCCCTTCGGTTTCGGGCGGCGCCATGTCGCCCCCCTGGTTTCAGCCTTCGCCACGTTACATCAGGAACTGGATATTTCTCTCCAGTTGACTAATCAGTCTTCGAACTTTCTGGATGCCAATATTGATGTGGATATTCGCATGGGCGCCGTGCCCGACTCGCGTTTAATCGCCCGGAAAATACTCGCCAATCCCCGGGTAATATGCTGCTCGCCGGCCTATATCGACAATTTCAGGGCGCCGTCGGATATACAGGATCTGGTCAATCATAATTGCATTATTTTACGTCAGTATGAAAGTGATTATGGCATATGGCGTTTTACTAAACAGAGTCAGCTCATTAACCAAAAAGTGAAGGGACGGTTTTCAACCAATGACGGCGAGGTCGCCATGCGCGCGGCCCTGGACGGGCACGGTTTAATTATGCGTTCGTGGTGGGATGCTAAAAAATATATTCACAGCGGCGAGCTGGTCCAGGTGCTAAAGGATTATTCCCTGCCCGATGGCGATGTTTACGCGGTATATCAATACCGCAAATTTATACCGGGCAGGATTGCGGTTTTTGTTGAGTATTTGCAGGAAAACCTGGGGAAAGTGTAATTTATATTGCGCGCCCCGCTCCACGGGGCGCAACTTCCCGACGAGCGGTTTCAGCGCAGCAGGGTGGGCCGTTTGCCATTAAAGCGCCAGTCCTTGATCAGGTACTGCATGCCGACGGCGTCGTTGCGATCCTTGTTGGGGATGCGTTGATACAGCTGATGACTTTTTTCCACCTGCTCCATGTCCAGCTCAATCCCCAGTCCCGGTTTATCGGGTAGCCTAATGTTGCCATCGACGATTTTAAAGGGCTCCCTGGTCAACCGCTGCCCGTCCTGCCACAGCCAGTGGGTATCGAAGGGCGTAACCCGCTCGCCCGGCGCCGCCGCGCCAAGATGGGTGATCATCGCCAGCGAAACATCAAAATGGTTGTTGGAATGGCAGCCCATGGTCAGCCCCCATTCGTCGCACAGCTGTGCCACCGCCACGGCGTTTTTCATGGTCCAGAAATGCGGGTCGGCCAGCGGGATATCGATGGCGTTCATCTCCAGCGCATGGCGCAGCTGGCGCCAGTCATTGGCGATCATGTTGGTGGCCACCGGGATATTGGTCGCCCGGCGGAATTCCGCCAGGGTTTCCCGGCCGGAGAAGCCGTGTTCCGCGCCGCACGGATCCTCGATATAGGGCACCAGATGCTTAATCTGGTTGCCCAGGGCAATCGCCTCCTCCAGCGACCAGCAGGCGTTGGGGTCGACGGTAATGCGCGCCTGGGGAAACCGGTGCGCCAGGGCCTTGACCGTCTCTATTTCGTACTCGCCGCGATGCACGCCGCCCTTTAATTTAAAGTCCTTGAAGCCATAGAGGTCCTGCGCCGCTTCGGCCAGCCTCACCACCGAGTCGATATCCATCGCCGCCTGATGGCGCAGGTGATACCAGTCGTGGCCGCCCCTGCTGCCGGGCAGGTAATCCATATCGGTTTTAGTGCGATCGGCGATATAGAACAGATAGCCCAGCACCGGTACCTGGTCGCGCTGTTTACCCGGCCCGAGCAGTTCCGCCACCGGCAGATCCAGGAATTGCCCCAGCAAATCCAGCATCGCGGCCTCGATAGCCGCCACCGCGTTATAGTGTTTTTCCGGATTGACCTGTGGAACGTGGATGGTATCCGATACTTCGGAAAAAGCGTCACGGGTTTTAGCGGTATACAGGGCGGTCACCAGCGAATTAAGCCGTTTAAGCTCCTGGCCCTCCACCTGTGGGATGGCCGCCTGCAGATAGTTGAGCACGGTGGTGCTGCCGGGGCTTTCACCCACCCCGGTATGGCCAAGGCTGTCGGTCAGGACCACCAGCACACGGGTAAAATAACAGTTATGGGCGCCGCCGATATTGAGCAACATGCTGTCATGCCCGGCCACCGGGATAACCCTCATTTGCGTAATAACGGGTGTATCAGACATTTTTTCTCTCCATGGCGTTTGGCGGCTTAATGCCGTTCAGGTTGCGGCACAGCAGGTAGACCGCGGCCACCACCGAGACGCAGGTCAGGGCGTAGAGTCCACCGGTGGTGCTGCCGGTTTTCTGTTCCAGGTAGCCGAACACGGCGGGGGCAAAAAAGCCGCCCAGGTTGCCGACCGAGTTGATCAGCGCGATGCCGGGGGCGACGATGCTGGCCGGCAGGTTGCCCTGGGGCATCGGCCAGAAGAAGGTGGCGCTGGTTTTCGAGCCGACGCAGGCGATGCACATGGCGACAAAACCGAACCAGGGGTTGCCGAGCGTCGCCAGGAAGGTGCCGAAGGCCGCCAGCAGCATCGCCAGGGCCAGCACCTTGTCCAGCATATGGCGGAATCGATCGCTGATTTTTCCCACCAGGTTGATGGCGATGATGGCGCACAGCCAGGGGATCGCCGTTAGCAGGCCGATGCCGAAATCACTAAAACCATGGATGCGCCGGATAATTTGCGGCAGCCAGAACACCAGGGTATAGCCGGTCATGGTCATGGTGAAAAACAGTGTGCAATAGAACAGCATCTGCCTGTCGAACAGCAGCTTTAAGCGGGAGGTTTGCGTAATGGTCTTATTGCGCTCCTCGTCTTCCCGCGCCAGTTGCGCCAGCAGCAGCTCGCTTTCCTGCGGCGTCAGCCATTTAGCCTGCCGGGGCGACGAGACCAGGATAAAATAGGCGACAAAACCGATGGCGACGGACATGCCGCCTTCCAGGAACAGCACCCATTTCCAGCCGGGAATGCCGAGGACATCATGCAGCCCGAGGATGCCGCCGGTGATCGGGCCGGAAAACAGAAAGGCCGCCGCCGAGGCGCTCAGGATCATGGCCGTCGCCCGCCCGCGCCAGGCGTTGGGCACCCATTGGCGAAAATAGTAAAGGATGCCGGGGAAAAAGCCGGCTTCGGCCACGCCGAGCAGGAAACGCATAACGTAGAACTGGGTAGCGGAAGTGATAAAGGCGGTACAGAACACCACCAGGCCCCAGGTGATCATGATGCGGGTCAGCCAGACCCTGGCGCCATAGCGGCCCAAAAAAATATTGCTCGGCACCTCGAACAGCGCGTAGCCGACAAAAAACAGCCCGGCGCCGAGGCCGAACGCCGCGGCGCCCACGCCGGCATCGGCGGCCAGTTCGGCTTTAATAAAACCAATATTAGAGCGGTCGATCTGGTTAACAATGAGCATAATAACCAGCATAGGGATAATGCGTTTGAAAAATTTACCGCATGCATGGCTGATAATGTCTTCACGTCGCGCTAAGGGTATTTCATCAAGGGTACCCATATCGGCCTCTCTTATTAAAGTAGGGACCAAATATATCTACAGTTATGTATCGGCAGTGGCATTGTGCAATAGCATAAAGTTCTTCGGGCAGAAGTGCGGATAAAAAGTGCGGATAACCTGGCGCGGGTTAATTTTTAGTTTGATAAACAAAATATTATATCTCTGCTAACTGCATAATATTTTATTTGGAGGACGTGGGGAATAATGCAAGAGTTAGCGATTGGTCACAAATCAGGATATTCAATATATCCTTTTTTTACTGGATTCCGGCGCGTGAGTTTAATGAATTTGATATCTGCCGGCCATATCCGCTTTATTTATACTCATGCCGTCGATTAAACGTCGCCGTGGCCCCCCGGTATCTCCGTGGGGCCGACGGCGGCAACCGCCCGGGCGGGATCTATCCTGGATCGCCGGCACGGTGAGCGGTTATTTTATTAACGCGGCGCAGGCGGCGGCGATACGCCGGCCCGCTTCGGCCACGGTGGCATCATCGGTGGCGATGGAAAGGCGGAAATAGGGCGACAAGCCATAAGCGCTGCCGCCGATGCCCGATACGCCGCGCTCCAGCAGGTAATCAAGCACATCCGCCTCGTTTTCCAGCCGGCGGCCATCCGGCCGCCGTTGCCCCAACAGCCCCGCGCACCGGCAGAATACAAAAAAACTGCCTTGGGGCGGCAACAGTTCCAGTCCGTCCACGGCGCTAAGATGTGCCACCAGCGTATCCCGGCGCCGCTGATAGCTGGCCACCTGCGGCGGCAGGAAATCCAGGCCGCCCTCAAACGCCGCCAGGGCCGCCGCCTGGCTCACCGAGCTGGCGCCCGAGGAGATCTGCGACTGGGTGACCACCATGGCCTGCGTCAACGTGGCCGGACCGGCGCCGTAGCCGATGCGCCAGCCGGTCATGGCATAGGTTTTCGACACGCCGCCCACCAGCAGCGCGCGATCCCGCAAATCCGGCGCTACGTTCAGCAGCCCGATATGCCGACGGCCGTCGAACAGGATATGTTCGTACAGTTCATCGAGCATCACCAGTACCTGGGGATGGCGGCGCAGCACCGCCGCCAGTTCCTCCAGCTCCTGGCGGGTATAGACCGCGCCGCTGGGATTGCCCGGGGTGTTGAGGACCAGCCAGCGGGTACGCGGCCCGATGGCCTGTTCCAGCTGCGCCGGCAGCAGCTTGTAGCCCTGTTCCAAAGGGCAGGGCAGGAAACGCGGCTCGCCGCCGTTAAAACGCACGCTGTCGGGGAAGGTAGGCCAGTACGGCGTCGGCACCAGCACGTCATCTCCATCATCCAGGGTGGCGGCGAACGCGTTGAATATGATCTGCTTGGCGCCGTTGGCGATGACCACTTCCGCCAGGGGATAGGTCAGCCGGTTTTCCCGCGCCAGCTTGCGCACCACGGCTTCCCGCAGCGCGCGCACCCCAGGGGTGGCGGTGTATTTGGTTTCACCCTGGGCGATGGCCCGGTAGGCCGCCTGCTTGATGGCTTCGGGGGTGTCGAAATCCGGCTCGCCGGTGGTCAGGTCAAGGATATCCACCCCGGCGCTTTTTAATTCATTGGTGCGTTGCTTGGCGGCGGCGTTGGCGGACAGCGTCACACGCTGGACACGGCGCGAAAGTCGAATACTCATTGCGGTTCCTCTAAAAAACGTTTTTCAGGCGCGGGAGGCCTGGGGCGGGCGGCTACGCTCAGGTCGCCGACGGTAGCCCCAGGTTCTCGCGCAGCGTGGCGAAAGGATATGAGGTGCGGAACAACCCGCGGCGCTGGAGCTCCGGGATCACCAGTTCAATAAACAGATCCAGCTGTTCCGGCACGATCGCGGGCATCACGTTAAAGCCGTCCGCCGCGCCTGCCTCAAGCCACTGCTGGAAGTCATCGGCGATATCTTCGGCGCTGCCCACCACCACCCGGTGTCCACGGGAGCCGGCGGCCACCGCCGCCAGCTCGCGTAGGGTCAAACCATCGCGCGCCGCCAGATCGGTCAACAGCCTGATGCGGCTCTGGTTCCCCTCGCCGCCCGGCACCGGCGGCACCGGTCCGTCCAGCGGGAAGGCGCGCAGATCCATGCCAAAACGGGCGGACAGCTGGTCAAGCCCGTTATCGATATCCACCAGCGTATTTAGCTGGCGCCAGGTTTCCCGTGCCTCCTCGCGGCTACGGCCGACGATCGGCATCACCCCCGGCAGGATCAGCACGGCGCGCGGATCGCGTCCGGCGGCGGCCACCGCCTGTTTCTGGCTGCGGTAGAACGCCTGTCCTTCCTCCAGCGTGGCGGAGGCGGTGAACACCACCTCGGCGGTCTGCGCCGCCAGCGCCTGGCCGTCGGCCGAGGATCCGGCTTCGATAATCACCGGCCGCCCCTGTGGCGAGCGGGAAATGTTCAGCGGTCCCTGCACCGAAAAGTGTTCGCCACGATGGTTGATCGGCTGGATCTTGTCGTCGTCGAAATAGCGGCCGCTGGCCCGATCGGCCACCACCGCCCCGTCCCGCCAGCCGTTCCACAGCTTAAACGCCACCTCGAGGAATTCGCGCGCGCGGGCGTAGCGCGCCGCGTGGTCGGGCATATCCTCCCGGCTGAAGTTGCGCGCCACCTCGGTGGAATAGGAGGTCACCACGTTCCAGGCGACCCGGCCCTGGCTGATATGATCCAGGGATGAAAACGCGCGGGCCAGCGTAAAGGGATCGCTGAAGGTGGTGGAGGCGGTGGCCGCCAGGCCGATATGACGGGTGGAGACCGCCAGGGCGGCCAGCAGCGTCAGCGGCTCCAGCCGCGCCATGGTGGACGGCAGGCGATGTACGCTGGTGGCCAGCGCGTCACCGACAAAAAACAGGTCGAATTTGGCGTCTTCGGCCTTGCGCGCGATGCGCGTCAGCCAGGCGATATCCGTGGGCGAACCCAGGTCGCCGGTGGCGCGCCAGCCGCCGACATGATGGCCCAGCGGTTGGACAAACAGTCCCAGCCGCAATTGGCGCGGACTCGTTGGATGCGATGTCATGCACACTCCTGCGTGGTTAGGTTGAGCCCGGCGCCAGTCGCCTTATCGCCGTCAGAACGTCTGGTCGGCGGCGATCATCACCGCCCGTTCGATGGCCGCGGGCGCAAGCGAAAAGGGCAACAACGCCGCGCTGGCGGACGGAAACTTAAAACTGGCGGCAATATAGCGCGCCGCCTCGGCAAGTCGATCGCCCAGGGGCGAAAGATGCAGCGGCGCGTCATAGCGGCGCAACTGTGCGAGCAGTTCGGCCTCCGGCCGGTCGTTGCCCTGCGCCAGCAGGGACTGCACCAGCAGGCCGAACCCGACTTTTTCTCCGTGCAGCCGGCCGTGCAGTTCCGGCAGATGGGTCATCCGGTTGTGAATGGCATGGGCGACGCCCGGCGACGGGTTGTCGTCGCGCATGCTGTTGGCCAGGCCGGCCCCGGCGATATTGGCGTCGATCACTTTTTGCAGCGCGGGCGTTACCCGTTGGCGGGCGTTGTCCGCCAACGCCTGCTCGCCCCAGGCGTTAAAGATCTCGCGCGCAAAGGCGGCCGCGTGGATTTTAAAGCTGAGCGCCAGGCTGTCGCCGTTTTTTACCAGGTAGGGCTGGAATTCGTACCATTTGGCCAGCGCGTCGACGATGCCGGCTTTTAGGTACCGCACGTCGCTGCGCGCGATCACTTCGCTGTCCACCAGCACCAGCGCAGGCATGCGCTTAAGCGCCAACGTGCCTTCATGGCCGCCGTGTTCGTCGTACATAATACTGATCGGGGACCAGGCCGCGCAGGTGGCGGCGATGGTGGGCATAGTGGCGACATTGCCGCCCTCCAGGCCGTCCGCCACCGCTTTAGCGCAGTCCAGCACGCGTCCGCCGCCGATGCCGAGCACAAATGCAGAAGACTGCCGGGCCAGCCGCGCCTGATGTTCGGCCACCGTGGCCCGGGTGCATTCACCTTGCAGATAACTCACGTCATAAGCGATGTCGGCGGCTTCAAGGCTGGCGGCGACCTGCGACGCCACCGCCTCCCAGGCGCGCGGGCTGGTGAGTATGGCGATCCGATCGGCAAAGGGCGCGATAAGGCCGCCCGCGTCGGCGCACAGGCCCGGGCGGGAGTAATAGGTTTGAGGCGATTTGATTGCGAGCACGGTATTACCTTCGTCGATTTCTTATGAGCGCTTTACCATAAGTCAGCCGGAAATAGTAAAATCTCCTCACTCATTTGTAACCTCATTAAAAGATATAACTTATAGCGGGTGAATATAAAAGCGACCGGCGCGGCATGATATATTCCCGGGCATTCATCAGACAGGATAATTAAAGTGAAAATGGCTTTTAACACGCGATGGGCCGCGCTGGCGCTGGTTATGGGCGTCGCCGCCACGCTGGCCGGGTGCGATAATTCGGGTTCGGCGGCGCAGGATAAGGTGATCCGTCTCGGCGCCACGGGACAAAGTTTCCCCAGTTCCTATAAAGAAAATGATAAACTGGTGGGCTACGATGTGGAAGTGGCGGAAACCATCGCCCACGACCTGGGCTACAAGGTGGTCTGGACCACCGCCGATTTCAGCGGCCTGCTGGGCCAGTTGGAAGCCGGCAAACTGGACAGTATCGCCAATAATTTCGTGGTGACGGCCAAACGCCAGGAAAAGTACAATTTTTCCACATCCTACCTGACCTACTCGTCGCAGATCGTCACCAGCGCGCAAAATAAAGACATCAACTCGCTGGACGACCTGAAGGGCAGAACGGTGGCCGGAGTGCTGGGGTCGAACCATATTACCAACCTGCGCGCGGCGTTCCCGGACAACAGCATCACCATACGCACCTATGAAACCCGCGACGGCGCCATGAGCGATACGCTCAATAACCGGGTGCAGGGTTATGTTAACTCCAAGCCGGTGCTGCTGGCGGAAATCAACAAGCATCAGCTGCCGCTGAAGCTGGTGGGCCCGGCGCTTACGGACGAAGGGGTCAGTTTCCCGTTTGCCAAAACGCCTGAAGGCGATCGGCTGCTCGGCCTGTATAACCAGGAACTGGACAAAATGCGCGAGGACGGCCGGCTGAAGGCGCTGTCGGAAAAATATTTCGGCGACGACCTCAGCCAGGTGAAATAACACCACATTCTTAAGGGCTATATCCCAGGTTAACGCGCAACCGGCTCACCAGCCGGTTTTGCTATATCCCGTTGGGATTAGGATATATATTTCTGTTATAAGGCCCATTATTTCTACGTGCTATAGTCCCACACTTAAAAAATTATTTAATTCGAGAAGTGTATGGCGTCCCATCTGATTGATTTTGTCCTGATTGGTAATAATTTTGGCACCCCGGAAATGCGCGAGGTGTGGTCGGAAAGCAGCCGCCTGGCCCGGCAAATCGAGGTAGAAGTAGCCCTCGCCCTGGCGGAAGGCGAGCTGGGTGTGATCCCCGAGGCCGCGGCGCAGGCTATTGCCCGGCGCGCCGATGCCGGCCAGCTCAATCTTGACGACATTGCCCAATCCGGCGCCGAGATGAAACATTCCCTGATGCCTACCCTCGCCGCCCTGCAAAAACAGTGCGGCGACGCCGGCGAATATATCCATTATGGCGCCACCACCCAGGATATCGTCGATACCGCCACCGTGCTGCAACTGCGCCAGGCGTTCGACATTATCGAACGCGACGCGACGTTGCTGGCGGTGGAGCTCAGGCGCCTGGCGAAAAAATACCAGCACACCCCCATGACCGGCCGTACCCACGGCATGCAGGCGTTGCCAACGACGTTTGGCTTTAAGGTTGCGGTATGGCTGGATGAGTTTGTCCGCCACCTGACGCGCCTGCAGGAAATCAAACCGCGCGCGCTGACCGGTAATATCAGCGGCGCGATCTGCACCTACGCCTCTTTCGGCCCGCAGGGGCCGGCGATTGAACGGCTCACGCTCGACAAGCTGGGGCTGAACACCCCCAATATCGGCTGGCAGGCGGCGCGCGACCGATTTTCCGAGTTTGCCTCGGTGGCGGTGCTGATCAGCGGGACGCTGGGCAAGATAGGCAATGAGTTCTATAACCTGATGCGTTCCGAAATCAATGAAATCGAAGAGGCGTTTTCCGCCGGCAAAATCGGTTCCACCACCATGCCGCACAAACGCAACCCGGCGGCGCTGGAAGGTCTCGCCAGCCTGACGGCGCCGGTGCTGAAAAGCGCCGCCCTGATCTATGAATCGATGCATGTAGAACATGAGCGTGACGCCATGAGCTGGCGCGCGGAATGGATTGCCCTGCCGGAAATCTGCATCTACCTGTCGGCCCAGCTACAGAACGCGCTGGGCATTCTGCGGGGCATTACCGTCAATGAAGCGCAGATGCTGGCTAACCTGCATTTGCAGGGCGGGCTGCTGCTGTCGGAAAAGGTGATGTTCGAACTCGGCAAGACGCTTGGCAAACAAACCGCCCATCACCTGGTGTACGAATGCTCGATGCAGGCCTATGAACAGAAGCGCCCGTTCAAAGAGGTCCTGCTGGCGCACCCGACGCTGCGCGCCACCGTGACGGAAACCCAACTGGACCAGTGGCTTGACCCGACCAATTATCTCGGCAGCGCGCCTGAGAAGGTCGACGAGGTGATCCTGGCCGCCAATGCGTCCGGCCTGCTGCCGGCCGCTGGCCCGGAGGCACGATGAGCGCAGGCTATCGCCAGCTGACGGTGGCGGACGCGGAGCCGTTCCTGGCGCTGATGCACGCCGCCTATGCGCCTATCCGGGAATTGGGCATCCACTTCGACGCCGCCACGGCGGATCCGGCCCGGGTCGGCCGGCATCTGGACGAGCACGGCGTCTACGGGATGTTTCTCGACGGGAAACTGGTGGCCTCGGCGACGCTGCGCTACCCGTGGGGGCCGTTGCCCGGCCCGTTCGGCCTGCCGCATATCGGCTGGTTCGGCGCCGACCCCGGCTACCGCGGCCGGCATCTGGGCAGCCAGATGCTGCAATGGCTGGAACAGGCTATACTGCTGGACCAGCTCAGGGCGCCGGCGGTCTCGCTGGGCACGGCGGAAAACCACCCCTGGCTGGCTGAAATGTATCAGGCGCGCGGTTTCCTACCGATGCACAAAGCGGATTTAGGCAAAGGTCATATCACTATTTATATGAAAAAAATACTCGATGAAACACGCCATGCTTTATGGCTGCAACGCACAGCGGCACAAGAGGCGGCGCAATGAAAACACATTCTATGGTATTAACCGCGCTGCTGGCCGCCGCCACCCTGCTGTCCGGCTGTGACAAGCCGGGCGACGGCGGATCTGCCGGCGCAAAAACCATTCGCGTCGGCGCCACCGGGCTGAGTTTCCCCACCGCCTATAAAAAAGACGGCAAGCTGGTGGGCTTTGATGTGGAATTAACCGAACAAATCGCCAAGGACCTGCATTATCGCGTCGAGTGGATCAACGCCGATTTCAGCGGCCTGATGGGACAACTGGAAGGCGGCAAGCTGGATACGGTGGCCAACGCCGTCGCCATTACGCCTGCGCGCCGGGAGAAGTATGATTTCTCCGGTCCTTACAGTTATTACGGCAGCCAACTGGTCACCAGCAGTACCAACACCGGCATCAATACCCTCGGCGATCTGAAGGGTAAAACCGTCGCCGGGGTACTGGGCTCCAACCACGTGGCCAACCTGAAGAAGGCGTTTGGTGACAATACCATCACCATCCGCACCTATGAAAATCGCGATGGGGCGATGACCGACACCATGAACAAGCGCGTCGACGCCTATGTCAATGCCCGGCCGATACTGCTGGCGGAGATCAAGGAAAAGAGCCTGCCGCTGAAGCTGGTCGGCGCGCCGCTGGTGGTCGAGCCGGTGGGTTATCCGTTCCATAAGGATGACAACGGCCGCGCGCTCCAAGCGGCGTTTGACCGGCAAATCGACGCCATGCGCGCGGACGGTCGTCTCAAGACGCTGTCAATTAAGTATTTTGGCGAGGATATCACCGCTCCTCCAGCCGGCGCGGCGCAATAAGCCGGTTCTCGTTTCCACGTCCGCCGCGGTTTTTAACGGCGGGCGTTACCAGAGTGTTCCTGCATGAATATCGATATCAGCTATCTGCTCAAAGTCTTCCCGCTCATCATCAGCTATTTGCCGATGACGATGTTTCTGGCGGTGGTGTCCATGATCATCGCCATGGTCGTCGGCCTGATGCTGTCGCTGTTGCGCACCAGTAAAATCTGGCTGCTCAGTAAAGCGGTCGAACTGTATATTTCCTTGTTTCGCGGCATGCCGGCGCTGGTGCAGCTGTTTATCATCTACTTTGGCTTGCCGCAGCTGATCCCCTCGCTGACCGGCCTGACGGCCACCGCGGCCGCCATCATCGGTTTTAGCCTGAAGACATCGGCTTACATGGCGGAAATCTACCGCGCGGGGCTTGCCTCGGTGGATCCGACCCAAACCGAGGCCGGGCTGTCGATCGGCATGCGCAAGGGGCAAATCTATCGCCGCATCGTGCTGCCGCAGGCGATGCTCAATGCGCTGCCGGCCACCGGCAACACCTTTATCTCGTTGATAAAAGAAACGTCGGTGGCGTTTGCCCTGGGCGTGTCCGAACTGTTTGCGGAAGGCAAAATGATCGCGGCCGAGTCACTGCGCTATTTTGAAACTTTCCTGGTGGTGGGGTTGGTGTACTGGCTGGTAATCATCTGCTACGCTCGTCTGCAGGCCCTGCTTGAGAAAAAACTCAGCCACTCGCTGCAACGCTAGGATGACATTATGATCACGGCCAAAAATCTCTATAAACGTTTTGGTGACCAGGTGGTGTTGGACAATATCAGCATCGACATCGCCGCCGGTGAAGTGGTGGCCATTATCGGACCGTCTGGCTCGGGCAAATCAACGCTGCTGCGCTGCCTGAACCTGCTGGAAAAACCCGAATCCGGCATCATCCGGATTGACGATGTTACCCTTGATACCGAGCATTATACCACCCGGGAAGAATACGCCCTGCGCAGCCAGACGGCGATGGTGTTCCAGAACTACAGCCTGTTTAAAAATAAAACCGCGCTGGAAAATATCACCGAAGGACTGCTGGTGGTGAAAAAACTGCCCCGCAGGCAGGCGGTGGAAATGGGCATGTCGTTGCTGGAGCAGGTCGGCCTGGCGGATCAGGCGCATCAGTATCCGGTGACCCTGTCCGGCGGCCAGCAACAGCGGGTCAGCATCGCCCGGGCGCTGGCGGTCAATCCGAAAGCGATTTTGTTTGACGAACCCACCTCGGCGCTGGATCCGGAACGGGTGCATGAGGTGTTGCAGGTGATCCAGACGCTTGCCAGGCGCAAGACCACCATGGTGATTGTCACGCATGAAATGCAGTTTGCCAAAGAGGTGGCCGACCGGGTGATCTTTATGGCCGACGGACACATTATCGAACAGGGGCCAGCGGAGCATATCATCAATTTTTCCGACAATCCGCAGACCCGACGCTTCCTGAGGCAGTTGATCAATATCGAGACGCCCAGCGAGTTTTCTATTTAGGCGATTTACCGGCGCCGCGCCCGCATACGCCTGGCGGGTATGCCGGCAGGGCGCGTCCGGCCAGCGCCCGCCAGGCTGCGGGCCAATACGCGTTTTGACTGATGGAGTAACCTAATGACCATCCCTCCCGAATATCAGGACCTGGCGCAACAGATCCAGGACTTTCGCCACCACCTGCACCGGCATCCCGAACTGTCCAACCAGGAATTTGAAACCACCGCCAAAATCCGCGCCGCGCTCGAGCGGGAAGGTATCCGCATTCTTGATTTGCCGTTGAAAACCGGCCTGGTGGCGGAAATCGGCGGCCTGCTGCCCGGCCCGCTGGTGGTGGTGCGCGCCGATATCGACGCTTTGCCTATCAACGAGGAATCCGGCGTCGAGTACACCTCCGAAAACCCCGGCGTGATGCACGCCTGCGGTCATGATTTCCATAGTTCGGCCGCGCTCGGCGCCGCCATCCTGCTGAAACGCCGGGAGGCCGGCTTAAAGGGCAGGGTGCGCGTGCTGTTCCAGGCGGCGGAGGAAACCGGGCTGGGTGCGCCGGACCTGATTGCCACCGGCGCGCTGGACGACGCCGCGGTCATTTTCGGCATCCATAACGATCCCACCCTGCCGGTGGGCGTGGTAGGCGGCAAGGACGGCGCGCTGACCGCGGGCGTGGACAGGTTCGAGATCAAGATTGCCGCCAAAGGCTCCCATGCCGCCAAGCCTCACGAGGGCAACGATCCCATTATTATCCTCGGCCAGCTGATTGGCGCGGCGCAAACCCTGATCAGCCGCAACGTGCCGTCCAACAACAATGCCGTGGTATCCATCACCCAGGTCCACAGCGGCAGCACCTGGAATGTGATCCCGGATACCGCCTATATCGAGGGCACGGTGCGGACCTTCAGCCAGGACGTGCGCGATCTTATCGAGCAGCGCTTCCGCCAGCTGGTGCAAGGCATCGCCGAGGCCTATGGGGCGCAGCTGGAGTTTTTATGGCACGCCGGGCCGCCGTCGGTGGTGAATACGCCGGAATGGGTGGCGTTTGCCCTGGAGCAGGCCACCGAGACCGGCTTTGAGGCAAGGCGCGTCGACGCCAGCCCGATCGGCGAGGATTTCGCCTTTTACCAGCAGAAGCTGCCCGGCACCTTCATGATGGTTGGATCCGGCGGCCCCCATGCGCTGCACCACCCGAAATTTCGCGTGGACGATCGCGCGCTGTTCCCCACCGCCCGTTATCTTGCGCGCCTGGCCGGCGAAGCGCTGAAGTCGCTGGCGTAACATGAGCGAAACGCCCACCCGGCGGCTGGCGACGCTTATCGCCGACGCCCGGCCCGACGAAACGGCGCGGGAAAAAGCCCGGGCCGGAGTGCTGGACTACCTGGCGGTGACCCTCCCGGTGCTGCTCGGACGCGTGGCTGACAGCGGCCTGGCTTGCCTGCGCCGGGTCTATGACGGCCAGGATGCGCGCACGCGTGCGCTGCTGCTGGGTTATGCCGGCCATGCGCTGGACTATGATGATTTTCACCCCGACTTTCGCGGCCATCCCAGCACCGTGATCCTGCCGGCGCTGTTCGCCCTGGCCGCGGATCATCCGACGGTCAGCGCCGAGGGGTTTCTCGACGCCTATGCCGTCGGGGTGGAAGCGGCGGGGCGGCTGGGATTGGCCGCCGGACGCCGGCATTACGCCCTGGGCTTTCACAGCACCGGCACCCTGGGCACGCTGGCGGCAACGGCGGGGGCGGCGCGGCTGGTGAAGGCCGACGCCGGCGCGACGGCGGTGATGCTGGGCATCGCCGCCACCCAGGCCAGCGGGCTGCGCGCGCAGGCCGGCTCCGCGGCAAAACCCTTGCATGCCGGACTGGCGGCGCAGGCCGCGGTGGCCGCTTGCCAGCTCGCGTTAGCGGGGTTTTCCGGACAGCCTGACGGGATTATTGAGGATTTCCTGGCGGCCAGCTGTGGCGGCCAGCAGGATCCGGGCCTGTTGACCGACCGTTGGGGCGAACCCTGGCGCATTGTCGCTCCCGGGCTGGAGTTCAAGCCGTATGCCGCCTGCAGCGGCACCCACAGCGCCGCCGATGCGGCGCGCCGGTTACGCCGGCAGTGGCTGGACAGCGGCCATACCCTCGACGCGCTGCTGGATGGGCTGGATCATATCGAGGTGGCGTTTCCGCCGGGCGGCGATCTCGCACCCTCGGTGCGCCGGCCCCGTAACGGTATGGAAGCGCGCTTTAGCCTGGAATACGTTATCGCCGCCGGCCTGTTGCGCGACGATCTTACCCTGGCGGAATTTGCCGAAGGACCGGTGAATGCGGCGATTTCGGCGCTGGCGCAGCGGGTCAGCCGCTGTCCCGACCCGCTGGCGCCTCCCGATGAGCTGGATCCCTCCGCCCGCTTCCATCAGGTGACGCTATTTTTCCATCACGATGCGCCGCTGCGGTGTAAAGTGACGCGCCGGGAGAGCCTGTCCCATCCGGTGGATCTGTCGCATAAGCTGCGGCGGTGCCTGGCGGGTGAAACGGATGCGATGATCGACGCCATCGAAAGCCTGAGCCGCCTGGATTCACCCTCGTCGCTGTCCCGGCTGGGGGGGATACTCCTGTCGGCGCTTCACCAGCCCCGCCGGTAGACGCGCTTTACGCTTGGCTCTTCCCGCCGACCTCAGCGTTTCACCCGTTCCCCTAATTTGCGCGCCGCGGCCGTTCCCTGCCCGCGCTAATGATATCCGTGCCGCAATCGTTGCTTACCCACCGCTGTTTTCCGGCCGGCGCGACGCCGCGACCGGCGGCTCAAACGCCCTGACCTCCGGCGCCTCGCCCGCAAAGCGGCCGACGCGCACCACGGTAATCTGACCGGCGCAGCCCTGGCTGAGCGAAGAGGTGCCGATGTCCAGCGTCAGCACATTGGGATTGCCATGGCGGCAGACGGGTTTCTCCGCCAGCGGATCCACCGGATCGTACCAGGCGCCGGTCGGCAACTGTACCACCCCCGGCATAATACGTGCGCTCACCTCGGCGCTGGCCAGCACCGTGCCGCGGCCGTTGACCAGTTCAACCACGTCGCCGGTGGTTATGCCGAGGCGCCGCGCGTCGTCGGGATTCAGGCGACATATCTCGCGCCCGCCGCGTTTGCGGCTGACGCTGTACTGTCCGAAATCCAGTTGGCTGTGCAGGCGCGATTCGGGCTGGTTGGCAATCAGATAAAAAGGATGCTGTTGGTCGGGCCGCTGTTGCGGCTCAAGCCACACCGGATGTCCCGGACAGTCCGCATAACCAAAGCCGGCGATGGCCTGCGAGAAAATCTCGAGTTTGCCGCTCGGCGTCGGCAGCGGATTGCGCTCCGGATCCTGGCGAAACGCCCGCAGCAGCCGGCCCCCATCCTGGTCCTGCGGCAGTTCCAGGATGCCCTGCTGCCAGAAGGTGGCAAAATCAGGCACGCTGACGTCACGTTCCCGCAGACGTTCACGCATCTGCTGATAGAGATGCGCCAGCCATTCCCGGGCGCCGCGTCCTTCGGTGAAAGCTGCTTCCCCGCCGAGCCGCCGGGCCAGTTCGGTAAAGATGGCGTAATCATCCTTCGCTTCGCCGTAAGGCGCGGCCGCCTGCTGCATGGCAACCAGATGCCGGTCCGTCGGCGCGCCGCCGATATCTTCCCGTTCCAGCGTCATGGTGGCGGGCAGTACGATGTCGGCATGGCGCGCCGTTGCCGTCCAGGCGGTCTCATGCACGATCAGCGTATCAAGCCGGCAAAACGCCCGGCGCAGGCGCGCCAGGTCCTGATGGTGATGAAACGGATTGCCGCCCGCCCAATAGGCCAGCCGGATGGACGGATAGGTAAGATGACGCCCGTTGTAAAAGAATTTCTCACCGGGATGCAGCAGCATATCGGCCACCCGCGCCACCGGGATAAACCGGTCGATACCGTTTTTCCCCTGCGGCAGCGCCGGAAACGCCACCTGGTTGTGGTGCTTGCCGTAATGGCCCAGCGCGCCCAGCGCATAAGCGTAGCCGCCTCCCGGCAGCCCCGGCTGCCCCAACGCCGCCGCCAGCACCAGCCCGAGCCATACCGGCTGCTCGCCATGTTCCGCCCGCTGCAGCGAGTGCGCCACCGTCACCATCACCCTGCGCCCATGCAACCTGGCCGCCAGCGCCTCGATACGCGCCGCGGGGATGCCGCAGATGGGCGCCGCCCAGGCGGCATCGCGGACCTGTCCGTCCGCGTCGCCACGGAGGTAGGCCACCAGCTTCTCCCAGCCGACGCAGTAGCGCGCCAGGAACGCCTCATCACTCCACCGTCGGCTTACCAGCACATGCAGCAGCGCGAGGATCAGCGCCGCGTCGGTGCCGGGACGTATCGGCAGCCACTCGCCCCGGGCCTCGGCGGGCAGATCGCTTTCCAGCGGACTGACCGAGATAAAGGCCGCGCCACGCCGCGCCGCCTGGTCAATAAAACCACGCTCGGTATGCTCGCTCAGCCCGCCGCTGGCCACCTGAGAATTTTTCAACGCCAGGCCGCCGAAGGAGATCATGACCTCGGTGTGCTGCGCGATTTCCTGCCAACTGACGCCGCGGCGGGCGATTTCGTTGATATCGCCGATGATATGCGGCAGCAGGACCGCCGACGCGCCGGAGCTATAGCTGTTGACCGAGCGGACGTAACCGCCGAGCGTGGTATTAAGGAAGCGATGCACCTGGCTCTGGGCATGATGAAAGCGCCCGGCGCTGGACCAGCCGTAGGAACCGCCAAATATCGCCTCCGGCCCGGATTCTCCGGCTACCCGTTGCAACTCGGCGGCCACCCGCTCATAGGCCTCCGGCCAGCTCAGGGCGACATACTCGTCCGCGCCCCGGCGGTTATCGGGCCCCGGGCCCTGTTCCAGCCAGCCGCGTCGCACCATCGGGCCGGCGATACGCGCCCGATGGCCGAGGGCGTTGGCCATGTTCTGCAGCAGCGGGCTGGGATCGGGATCGCCGCTGAACGGGGTGATGACCAGCCGGTCGTCTTGCCAGCGGGCGGTGAACGCCCCCCAATGGGAGCTGTGCGTTTTGCGATGGGTCGAAGTCATCAAGGGTATCCAGGTGAAATAACAAGCCGGTGGTTTACAGCACGGTTGCCAGGAAGTGCCGCACGCGGTGGTTTTGCGGGTCGTCCAGCACGCTGTGTGCCGGACCGGCGGCGACAATTTTACCTTCTTCCATAAAGACGACGTTATCCGCCACTTCACGCGCAAAGCCAATCTCGTGGGTAACAATTACCATGGTGATGCCGGAATGCGCCAGCGTTTTAATCACCTGCAGCACTTCTCCCACCAGTTCCGGATCCAGCGCCGAGGTCGGTTCATCAAACAGCAGCACCGCCGGATCCATAGCCAGCGCACGGGCTATGGCGACGCGCTGCTGCTGTCCGCCGGAAAGCTGTTGCGGCCAGTCGTTTTCCCGTTCGGCCAGCCCGACCTGCCGCAGCAACAGTCGCGCCTTGCTGGTGGCCTGCTGACGGCTCAACTTTTTCACCAGCATGGGCGCGTCAATAATGTTTTGCAGCACCGTGCGGTGCGAAAAGAGGTTAAATTGCTGGAACACCATACCTATCCGGCTGCGCTGAAGCGCAATCTCGCGGCTGCCTAATTCATGGAGCGCCTGTCCTTTCTGCCGGTAGCCCACTAGTTCACCGCCGATAAGAATGGTGCCGCCATCAAGCTTTTCCAGATGGTTGATGCACCGCAGCAGGGTAGATTTGCCGGAGCCGGACGGCCCGAGGATCACCGTCACCGAGCCGGCGGGAATATCAAGCGTAATATTATCGAGGATGGTGTTGCCGGAAAAACGTTTGGTGACCTTGCGCAGGGTGATGGTCTCAGCCATTGTTTACCCTCCCGGTCTTCAGGCTATAAAACAACGGCTTGCGTTTCGTCCGCTCCTGGCTTGGCTGGCGGGTCACGCTGCGGCTAAAATAGCGCTCAACGTAATACTGGCCCACCGACAGGACCGAGGTCATCAGCAAATACCACAGCGTCGCTACCAGCAACAGCGGAATCACCTGGTAGGTGCGCTGGTAGATAATTTGCGCCGAGAACAGCACATCCTGCAGCGCGATCACCGAGACCACCGCGGTGGTCTTCAGCTGGCCGATAATTTCGTTGCCGGCCGGCGGCAAAATAGCCCGCATCGCCTGCGGCAATATGGTGTGGCGAAAGATCTGCGCCGGGCGATAGCCCAGCGCCCGCGCCGCTTCCAGTTGGCCATGGCCGACGCTCTGGATGCCGGCGCGCACGATTTCCGCGGCATAGGCGGACTGGTGCATCACCAGCGCGATCACCGCCGCGCTGAACGGACTTATCAACGTGTTGGCGTCGGCGCTCCACAGCGCGCCGACGCCGGGCAGGGACAGGGAAATCTTGGGATAGAGCGCGGCGATATTGTACCAGAGGAACAGCTGTACCAGCATCGGCACGCCGCGAAAGAACCAGGTATAAGCCCAGCTTACCGCCACCAGCACCGGATTGGACGAGAGGCGCATCAGCGCCAGCACGGTGCCGAAGGCAAAACCGAACAAAACCGAAATGACGGTCAACTGCAGCGTCATCAGCACGCCGCGCAGGATGGATGCCTCGGTAAAGCTCCCGACGATAGTCTGCCACTCGAAGCGGGGATTGGACATCATCGAATGGATGGCGGCGCACAGCAGGATCAGCACGAAAAACGCGCTGACCCAGCGGCCGTAATAGCGTTTGCCGACAATCCTCAGCCCGTCGGCTTCGGTTTCCTGCTGTGTACTGCTCATTGGAATATCTCTTCGTTACGTTTTGCTTCTTTCACGGCGCCATAGCCGATTCCCCAATGATCGAGGATCTTTTGATAGCTGCCGTCCTGGATCAGGGAATTGAGCGCGGCCTGCACCGGTTCTTCCAATGGCGATTGTTTGGGGAAAGCAATGGAAACCGGCGCGTCGTCCACGCTGATTTCGCCGCTCATGGCCAGCGCTTTCACCAGGTTCACCTGCCAGGTGAGCCCTTCATAAGGGCCGAAAAACAGCGGCACGCGCCCGCTGACCACGGCCTGCACCCCGGCGGGGCGGTCCGGGAACACCGCAATGTTAATCGGCGGTTTGCCCTGCTCCACGCACTGCTTGCTGGCGGCTTCGAGACGGGTCAGCTGGGTGGTGCCGGCCCCGCCGCCGACCTGTTTGCCGCATACCGCCAATAGCGAGGTAAAAGGGGCGACATTGGCGTCTTTACGGGAAATAACCCCGAGCCGGGAAGCGTTGTAATAACCGATAAAATCGATCTGCTGCAAGCGCGCCTTGGTGGCGTTGATATTGGACAGCGCCACGTCATACCGGCCCGACTTCAGCCCGGGAATAATGTTGTCGAACCCGCCGGTATCCTGCCAGTGCACCGTCACGCCCAGCCGTTCGGCAACGGCGTTCATGATATCGATTTCACGTCCCGCCAGCGTGCGGTTGTCTTCCTGGAAAAAGGTGGTGGGCGGCGTGTTGGGGTTGGTGCCGGCAATAATATAGCCCCGGGACAAAATGTCGGCGGGCAGTTTATTTTTTAGCGTTTCATCGGCCTTGACGTGAAACGAACTGGCCGTGGGAACATTTTGCTCGGCCGCCCAGGCGTTATGCACGCCCGCCATCATGAAAAGCGATATAAAACCATGGGATAACTTCATTAAAGGCTTTTCTCCTGATGAAACATGACAAAGGGGTCTGCGTGCAGACCTTAAATAGATAAACCTTCAGATGATAAAGGCGGAAGCGGTTAGGGCGCTTAGGCAAACGCCGGTCTGGCAGCGGTTTCAGCACATAGTCCACTCATTGATATATTGTCATGGAATACCGGCGGCCTTCACAAGTGACAAAATTAGCTAAGCTTATAAGAAATATTGAAATAACCATCACCGGGCTCGACCGTTGTATCCTCAGGTCCCGCGCCGGGCGCCGGGGACAGCCTGCGATGGCGCTGGACAAGCGGCCGCGGTGGGCTAAAATAATCACTGTTCATGTATACAGGCTTGAGTGATGACCATTGATCTTTTTGAAGACGCGCCGCCGCCGCCGTGGCGCGAAGAAATAGCCCCCGGAGCGGTGGTGCTGCATGGTTTTGCGCGCGACCACGGCCCGGCGCTGCTGGCGGCGGTAAACGGCGTGGTGGCCCAGGTGCCGTGGCGCCATATGACCACGCCGGGCGGTCACGTCATGTCGGTGGCGATGAGCTGGTGCGGCAATGGCTGGAACAGCGACAGCCGTGGCTACCGCTACTCGGAGCGGGATTCCCGTACCGGCAAGCCCTGGCCGCCCATCCCCGGGATCCTGATGGCGCTGGCTGATGAAGCCGCCATGCAGGCGGGTTTCGGTCACTACCTGCCGGATTCCTGCCTGATGAACCGCTACGATCCGGGCAGCAAGCTCTCCCTACACCAGGACAAGGACGAGCATGACTTTGACGCGCCCATCGTGTCCGTGTCGCTCGGCCTGCCGGCGGTGTTCCGGTTCGGCGGCCTGCAGCGCAGCGATCGGGCCCGGCGCATCCCGCTGGCGCATGGCGACGTGGTGGTGTGGGGCGGACCGTCCAGGCTGAACTATCACGGCATCCTGCCGGTCAAGGAAGGGTATCATTCGCTGGTTGGCCCGCACCGCATTAATATTACGCTGCGCAAGGCGCTTTAGCGGTATTTTCCCCGCTTACATAATTTATAAAATAGGATTGATTTAGATTAGGTTGACGCTCACCGTAATGATTGGATTGAGATCGCCAAAATCCTGCGTATCAGCCTCCTGAAGACCCAACCACGTTTGCCTGCCAAAATGCTTGGCGGGGCCTGCAAAAAAACGCGCGTTATTTGGCCAAATTATTAGCTATATATATCATTTGCTACGCAGTAAAAACCGGGCAATCCCATAATTTAAAGAGCACGGCGGGAACTTTGGCTGAGTTGCCTTTGACAAAAGATAATGAATAATATGTATTTTTTATTTATTTTCATACCTTGCTCACGATATGTAAAGATTTGTTGGTGCATTTCCTGTTATGTGACTAACATTAATAAAGCTAATGTGATGTTAGGATGGCATGTGACCATTGGCATGAGAGCGCAGCATTCTGTTCAACCTGAACTGCGTTCAAATCTTGAAATGTCTAGCGATAAATGGAGATTCCAACATGAGCGAAACCCCAACGACTGCACCTGGAAATTACAATGAGACATGGGTTGAGCCGGTAACCGGTGTCCCTCTCAAGCGTATTTCGTGGAGTGCCGTTTTCGCTGGTGTCATTATTTCAATGGTGGTCTATTTACTGTTGGCCATATTGGGTACCGCCGTGGGCGCCAGCACTATCGATCCGTTGAAAGAAAATAATCCTCTTGCCGGCTTAGGGACCGGCGCGGCTATCTGGACCGGCGCCAGCATGCTGATCGCCATAGCAACCGGTGCATACGCCAGCGGGCGTCTGGCCCAGCGCGAAGGGGCGCTTCATGGTCTGTTAATGTTCGGGGTGAATACCTTGATTTGTGCCTGGTTCCTGCTTGTGGTGGTTAATCACGCCGTGAGCGGCGCCATGAGCATCGCGGGAACCGGCTTACAAACGCTCGGCAGTGGCATATCCGCCGCCGCGCCGCCGGTAACGCAAATGGTAAAAGATAAACTGGCGGAAAATAATATCAATCTCGATAGCTTGCAAAATGAACTGGAAACCACATTGCGCCAGACGGGTAAACCAGAACTGCAGCCGGAAAATCTGCAAGATAAAGCAGCGGGAGAAGTCGATAACGCGCAAAATCAGGCATCCGATACTGCCAATCACCCCCAGACCGCTGATACCGACATTGCCGGATTTTTTACGGGTCTGATCCAGCGTAACGAAACCACCTTCCAGGCCGCCGATCGGGATGCGCTGAAAAACATCATTAAAGCGCGCACCGGTAAAAGCGATCGGGAAGCCGACCAGATTGTCGACCAGACAGAAAAAAGTTACCAGCAAGCCCGCGCCAAATATGAAGAGTTGAAACAACAGGCTGAGCAAAAAGCCCGTGAAGCGGGCGAAAAGGCGGCGGCCGCTACCGCTAAAGCCAGCTGGTTTACCTTTTTTATGCTGATTGTCGAAGCCGTTCTGGCCGGCGTAATGGGTATGGTAGGGCGCCGCACGCAACCTAGCCCGGGATTTAATCATCAGCGTCCGCTGTAAAAGGATAAAGGATCCAATTTCTCGTTATAATTATCTATTTGCCGCCATTAGGGAAAATGACGGCAAATACCTAACTGTGATACTAAGCATCATTGCGGTCATGTTTTAATCCGGCGCAATAAAATGGCTGGTTTCTGTTCCACACCTCCTCCGACTATTGGCCGCTCACCAATTTCCGGTGACGGAGGGGGCTGTTCGGTCTGTATAAGTAAAAACAATACATATCCGTTTTGCAAAATACGTTGAGATCAGCCGGGATTGGTTGGATGGTCGAAAGTGATAATACTGGAGCAGATATAGAAAAATCCATGGAGCAAAAGGCTAAATTATTGGTTTGTGCGCCGGGATTACGTTTCCAGTTTTATAATAATGGATTTTATAAAAATAATATAATTTAATTAAGCATGATGGATTATGTGACTCATAATGCTGAATCCGTTATTAAAAGAATAAAGGAGTTATGTAGTGAGAAATGAACATGATTTGCTTTAAAATAAATCGACAGTAAGATTGAATGAGGCTTTGTTGAATAAATCAGATTATGGTTCAGCGTCTCTGCGGCACGGTTAACTCTCAGGCAATACGCACACTTATCGGCATAACACCCGCGTCATTGTGTTCAGGGCAGGGATCATGGCCATAGCCTCTAGCAACCTGACCATCATCACACAGCGTCGGAGAACCACCGAACAACGGTTTTACCCGGTACATCGCCGTTTCTGCTATTGATCGGCGGTTGCACTCCATTATCCATTTCCACCGCGCATTAGTCGCCGCCAGACGCTGATTCACTACCGCTCGGACGCGGTCTTCGTAAGGGTACATGAACTACCTGCTAAGTAGCCCAGGTGCTGGTCCGCACCTCCGGTGGATCACTTTTGCATCGATGGCGACACCATTGAGCAACGTTGTGTTTGTTCGCGATGGACAGCCTGTAGCCATTAGTTCCGCACCAGCAACCCTGCAACAGAAACAGATGATGCCGACACGGAATGAATGAAAACTTCCATCGAAAGGTGTCAAATAATCAGCCTTAAGATACGATCCATGCGCGACTAAAATAACATATAATAAAAGCTGTTATCAGCACCGCAATTCCTCCAAGAATCAGGTTGGCCGAAAGGCTATAGCGTTCTACGATGATGCCACCGAGCATAGCGCCACCGGCCACGGCGAATGGAAAAACCGCTATAAACACCGCCCCGGCACTTTCCGTGATATTTGGTACAGCCCTAAGTACCCATGTTTGAAAACCTACGGGGATCCCCCCGTAGGATAGCCCCCAGATGATGACTAAAATCGTAGCGGAGACCTCATTTTTTAGGGAAAATTGATACTATTTTTTACACACAAGGAAGCTCTATGTGGTTACTACTTGCAAGTTCATTACTTACCTTACTCTTTCTAACGCCATTATCTCTTTTTTTACTCGCTCTTACCTTCATATCAGCAATGTCAGGTAATATTTTGACGCCAATAGGTAGCTTGATAATAATAAGCATAATTGCAATTACTTTATTGCGCTTTAAATTTAGAGATAAATTAATTTTTCGCATAATAACGGAATTAATTCTAGTTATTATCGCAATTGGTTTAACCATGCATCTTATTCCAGGATTCAACAATCTAAAGGTTTTGGATGCAGCATATGTTGGACCACTGAGCACCACCTTTACGATGTACTATAACCTTGATAAGGCAATAATACCTTTCATCTTACTTGCATGTATATCAACGCTTTTCAAATCTAAATCCACCTTACCGCCCAAAATGTGGCTGTGGTTGGTTCTAACCTTATCTGTGCCAGCATTACTTATTTTTGCCGTGTACATTGGAGGTTTAAGATTCGAAACGCACCATCCTGAATGGTTATGGCAATATGTATTGGCAAACCTATTTTTTGTTTCCCTCGCCGAGGAAGCATTATTCCGTGGATATTTTCAACAAAGGCTGGGGAATTTCCTTTCCCCGTATAGTTCACTCATCGTAGCAAGCATTCTGTTTGGTGCATTGCACTATGTTGGTGGCCCACAACTCATGCTATTCGCAGGTCTATCGGGAGTAATATATGGACTGGCATGGATGTGGAGTGGTTGTTTGTGGATCTCAACACTTTTTCATTTTGGACTTAATCTGATCCATCTGCTTTTCTTTACTTATCCACTCTATCAGCCATTATCACTCTAATATCTTTCGTTTTACCAGGCATCAGGATCGACTTTTGCATTTTCAAACGGCTGGGAAATCCCGTAAGCGTACGCCCAGTCTTCAACTACCCACATCGTTCCGTCGCGATTTCCCATCCCGCCTGTATTTCATTTAAACGTCGCAGACCCCGCCAGATAACGATATTTCCTGGTGGGTGATTGTTTTTATTACCCATATGCCACCGAGTTGCGCAAGTTTTATCGTATATTCCTCAAGCGGTGATGAGAACATTATTTGTGCTGTATCTTTCATCATAGGATCCGGAGTTTTCTCTCTACTTTTGTGCACGCCAGTTCCACCGGAGCTTTCGGTATTTTCTCCAGCCAGCGATAACTTTATTTTTCCCCAATGGGAACTCGGGTCGGATTAATTTTTCTTTTCAAGGCATTCGTCCCTTTGAATTTCTTACGGGTCCAGAATCTAACCGCCGTCAGGCCCAGCGGAAGTCCCTGTGTCGTCGCGGCCAGGCTGGAATGCATCAGGATCCCGTGAATGATGCCGGTATCATTTCCTGTTGTGGCAAGCCCTGTGGTGTAGTGGCCCGCGAAGCCAACTGCATCAGGGTTGTTCCGGTGATAACCAAAAGTAGTGGTATCCTGCAGGAGGAGTATGGTTTCTTGCGAAGCGGCTTCCACACGCCGGCAGGTGGCTTCGGTATGCCCCTGCAGAAGCATCTGCTCATCAATTCTGGTGCTGGAAAGAAACCGGTAAGCCGCTTTTGTCGCTGCGCGATCCTGGCAGGCAAAGGGCAGGCTGTTTCCCATCCCTTGCCGGAGTTTTTGCATCAGAGATTTAAAGTGGCTGGCATGACGGCGATCGCTAAAAGTAGAAGAATTAATTTCCTCATCGAGCCATGAAAGCGAAGTCGAGGCCTGTTCCAAATTGACCATAAACACCCATCCCTGGATACGACGTTATCTAATTATCTTAATGATTATATTGATATAATTGTGGGTAGCCGCAAGACTGGGCGTACGCTTACCTTTTTAACGCTGTCTTCATAGCTACAGGACAAGCGCCTGAAAAAAGCCACCCTTTTTTATCGCTATTGATTACGCGCTCAACCGTAGAACCCACCGGAGGCCACAAGGCGATCACCGGTGATCCAGGCCGCATCGTCCGAAGCCAGAAATGCCGCAACCTTCGCAATATCCTGCGGCTGGCCCAGCCTGCCAAGCGGCGTTCGTTCGATCATGTCAGTTTCGAACGGGCTGCCAATAAATCCGGCACTGATAATCCCTTCGGTATGGGTCCCTCCGGGAGCCAGGGTATTTACTCTGATGCCTCGTGAACCAAGTTCAGCTGCAAGCACCCTGGTCAGCGCATCCAGAGCGCCTTTGGTTGCGGAGTAGACTGCCATTCCCGGTACGGCGCGACAGCTGTCGATGGAGCCGATATTGACGATGGCTCCTCCGGATTCGCTGAAGTGATTCGCCGCTTCCTGAATGGTCTGGATGACGCCCAGAACGTTGGTGTTAAACTGCCGGTGAAACTCATCAATCGTGATGGCCTCAAGCGGCGTCGGGCCGTAGACTGCGGCGTTGTTCACGAGAATATCAGGTTTCCCGTAGGCACGCGTGGTTTCGGTAAACAGCCGCTTTACATCCGCCGCGATTGCTACGCTGGCCTGAACGGCAATCGCCTGGCCGCCCTCTGCCTCAATGGCTGCGACAACCTTATCGGCTCCGCTGCGATCGGACGCATAGTTCACCACCACCTGCGCCCCCTGGCGCGCCAGTTCCCGGGCGATACCTGCTCCGATCCCTTTTGAAGCACCGGTAACGATAGCCGTTTTCCCTGCAAGTCTTTTCATGATAACTCTCCTTAAAACTGTGTCATGCCGCCATCGACGACAAGATCGGTTCCGGTGGAAAAACTGCTTTCGTCTGATGCGAGAAAAAGAGCGGCAGCGGCCAGTTCATCCGGCTGTCCTAAACGCCCGAGAGGCACCAGGGCTGCAGCCTGTTTACGAAAGTCTTCTGCTTCCTGAGGCGTACCAACCTGCGCGTCAATAATAGGCGTATCGACAGGACCGGGGCTCAGCGTGTTCACCCGGATATTCCGTGCTTTCAGTTCCGCCGCCGCGGTCCGTACCAAGGAGCGCACAGCGGCCTTGGTGGCATTGTAGACGCTGTGGCCCGGCAGTCCTTTTGTCGCCAGACAGGATGATACAAGGATAACCGAACCACCTTCGCGCATCGCCGGAAGCGCCCTCTGCAGGGTAAAGAACGTTCCTCTGACATTGATGTCGAACATCCGGTCAAAATGCTGCTCCGTCACGTCGCTGATTGCCGCCGAGGCAATGACGCCGGCATTGGCAACGAGGATGTCAAGCCCGCCTTCCTGCTTCTGAACCGTGGTAAACAGCCGGTCCAGACTGTCGGGGGAGGCGATGTCGGTCTGGATCGCTTTCGCATGTTTACCCAGCTTCGCTGCCGCCGCTTCAAGCTCAGCCAGTCTGCGGCCAGCGATATAAACCGTCGCCCCTTCCTGGATGAAGCGCCTGGCGATCGCATAACCGATCCCGCTGGAACCGCCAGTCACCACAACAATTTTAGATTCCAGTTTGCCCATGGTTTCCTCACTTACGTTCATTTCATTAAGAGGCTGATTGTCTGCCATGTGAAAAAAAACACCATGGCTCTCTGATTTTCAGTATGCTTCAGGCTGATCCAGAATTAAACTGGTGAAAATTGCACAACACTTGTGAGAAAACGCACCAATGGACCACTGGGATGAACTTCGCATGTTTCTTGCCGTGGCGGAAGGCGGGACGGTACGCGCGGCCGCTGACGCACTGGGTGTTAACCACGCCACCATCATTCGCGGCGTTGGTCGACTGGAAAACAAGCTGAATACCAAGCTGTTTGAAAAGCAGGCATCCGGATACCGGCTGACGGACGCGGGCACAGACATCGTCGAGCTTGCAGGGCAGATGGCTACAGCGTCATCTCAGATAGAAGCTAGAGTTTTCGGCAGAGACCAGCGTGTTTCCGGGCCTTTGCGGTTTACGCTCCCCATATCTCTTGCAACCGACCTGCTTATGCCCACGCTTGCGGATTTTATGAATTCTTACCCTGATATTGCGCTGGAGATTATCGGGTCGGGAACCATCGCCAATCTGGGCAACCGGGAGGCGGACGTCGCCCTGCGCGTGGCCACCGGTGATACAACGCCGCCAGGCAATCTTTACGGTATGAAACTTTGTGAGTTTTATACAGGATACTACGGCCATTTAACTCTTTTAGCAGCCCCTTCAGGGTCTGTACCCTGGCTGCTGGGACCAGGCGAGGCCGTTCCGTCCGAATGGCAGCCTGAAGGGGGGATGAGGATGACAACCACCCCGATCCGCTTCGCAGAAATGCGCTCTCAGTTTGAGGCGGCACGCGCGGCCATGGGGATCACGCTTCTGCCCTGTTTTCTCGGCGATGCCGATCCTGTGCTTGCCCGTGTACCCGGAGGACCTGTCGCGCGCATTGGCGATGTCTGGCTGCTGACCCACAGTGAGACACGACAGACGAAGCGCGTGCGGCTTCTCTGCGAACATATCCGCACTGCGATGCAGGACTACTCTGAAAGGATGGCAGGACGGCCCGACATTTGCTGAGATAAAATGAACAGGGCAGGTAATAAAGGAAAGTCCGGCCGCGACAGGAAATAACACGTTCACCTTCTTCCGGAATAACCGTTCATCTTCACCAGAATACGCATGTGTTATTACAGCACCGATGGCTGGGCGGAGATCGACAACAATGTCGCTGAAAACGCGCTGCGGATGGTGAGCCTTGGGCGAAAAAATCATCTCTTTATGGGCAAAGACAGCGGTGGCGACCGGGCGGCGCTGATGTACACGCCGATCGGCAGTTGCAAACTGAACGGCGTGGAGCATGAAGCGTATCTGCGCCATGTGCTGGCGACCATCGCGGACCTTCCCATCAATAAGATCAAAGATCTCCTGCCGTGGAACCTCAACATCCCTGCCGAATAAGCGTCAATACGGTGCAACCTTGACGCTTCCGGCGCAGTCCAGAAGATATTTCCAGCGTGTACGGATATCGATGGTCGAATGTGCCAATAAACTGTCTATAACCGAACAAAATTCCATGTAAAATGAGTCGACAATGCTAGATATTGGGTGACGTAGATTTGAGAGTCGTATCACAATATCGACGATGCTTTTGTTAATTTTTTATACTGCCTGCTAGTAATTTTCACCTGGTGGTTGGGTAATCCACAACCCCAGTTTTGCGGGGGATTACCGCAACGTCTGGCCTTTGTAGTTATATAAGTTCCTCAGCAATTCGGGTAGACGTTTCAGCGGCAACGCGGGAAGATGTTGGGCCACTATCGGCGTCACGACGCCCCCCAGATCGAACGCGGGGTGGTATTTGATTAGGCCCTGTTGCACGGCGTGGCGCATGATTTTGGTCAGATACTGCCGCATCCTCCCGGCCACGTCATGCACGCCCTTGTCATCAATGGCTTTGATGAGCTGCGCCAGATGCCGTGTTTCGACTTCCGCGATATCCATTTCGCCAATGTCAGGAAACGCATAGCGTTTCAGGCAGGTAAGGACTTTATACGCGTGGCTTTCCGACCAGAGTCTGAGGCTGCTGGTGTGCCATGAGGTTGCGATGTGTTTAAAGGTGCGGGATTCGTCTACAGCGGTTTTTTCTGATTCGCGGGGCAGGGAAGGACAGATGCCGGAGGCCAGCAGCTTGCGGGCAGCGTCGCGTTTTTCACGGGCCTCCGCCAGCGTCACCTGCGGATAGGCGCCTATAGCCAGGCGTGATTCCTTGCCGCCGAAGCGGTAGCGGAAATACCACAGGCGCGAACCGCTGGTTGATACCAGTAGATACAGACCCTGAGCATCGGTGAGTTTGTAGGATTTTACGAAGGTTTTTGCAGCGCGGATTTTGCTGTCAGTCAGAGCCATGTGAGGGTCACTCCATTCATCGAACTGAATGACCCGCAATTTGACCCCACATTTTCCGGATACCTAGGGATAAATCAAAACGTATCGGAAAGGGTTTTACGCTAACCTGTTGAATTTAAGATATATAGGGATTCATAAGAAAGCATAAAAAAGAAATGGTGGTGCCCGGACTCGGAATCGAACCAAGGACACGGGGATTTTCAATCCCCTGCTCTACCGACTGAGCTATCCGGGCAACGCGCCGCATTACACCGTATTGACCGCGGTTCGTCAATGGATTTATCAAGGATTTATGCGTAATCCCTCTCAATCGCTGACTTTTCGGTCAAGTTGCGCAAATATTCAGGTCAGCGCGCCATTTTTCCGGCATAAGGATAAGCGCAAAATATCCTCCGCCAGGCGGCGGGCCACGGCGACATCCTGTAACTGGTGCTTCACCAGCAGCTTGCTCAGGCAACCCTCCAGGATCAGTTCCATTTGCTGCGCCACCATGGTGGGGTCATCGGTTTCCAACTGGTCCAGCAGTGCGCGGGTATAGGTGTAGGACGCCTGTTTTTGCCGTTCGGCCAGCTGATGTATCGGGTGGTCGGTGGCCGGATAAAAGCTGCAGGCGGCGACAAACAGGCAGCCGGGATAGCGCTGCTGGCGCACCTGCTCGTCCAGTACCTGGTAGCGCGCCAACAGCTTTTGCTGCGGATCGAGCGTATCGTCCAGCAATAGCTTGCTGCGCCAGCCGTCCACCTGCTCGCCGTGATAACGCAGGCAGTCAAACAGCAGCGCCTCGCGATCCGGCCAGTATTGCTCAAGCTGGGTTCGGGGTATCGCCAGGCCGTCGGCAAGCATCTCCAGTGAAACGAGGGTAAAACCTTTTTGTTCCAAAAGGTTCAACGCATAATCAAGAACCTGTTCGCGTTGCACTTATGCCTCCTAAAAGCTCGCGGTTGCCAGTCCCTAGTGTCGTTTATCGGGCGATGTTCTGCAAATGGCGCTGAAAATCGTCGGCATCCATAAAGCCGGTTATCCGTGAACCAGGAATTTCCCGTCCCCGGCGGTCGAAAAACAGGATGGTGGGCAGGCCCAGGACCCGCAGCTCCTTGAGCAGGGCCTGCTGCTCCGGTGAATTGGCCGTCACATCCGCCTGTAATAACGTCAGATTAGCCAACTGGTGTTTCACTCCTTCGGCGGGGAAGGTGTATTTCTCGAATTCTTTACAGGCGACGCACCAGTCGGCATACAGATCCAACATCGCCGGCCGGTCGGGCGATTCATTCAGCGCCTGGTTTATCTGCGCGCTGCTGGCGACACGCCTGAATACCGGCGCGTTGCCCTCCACAGCGACGCTAACGCCGGCGGCAGGTGGGAATACCCAGTCCTGCAGCGGCCTTACCGCCACCGCCATCAGGATTAGCAGGACGATTTGCAGGGCGTGGATGCCGCGAAAACGGCCTTCCCGGCTGCACAGCAGCGCCCAGCCGGAAAACGCCGCCGCCAGCAGGCTCCACAGCCGCAGGCCCCAGGTATCGCCAAAGACGCGCTCGAGCAGGAACACCGGCAGCGCCAGGATAACAAAACCCATGCCTTCTTTAACCCGCTGCATCCAGGGGCCGCCGCGCGGCAGCAGCCGATGGCCGGACACCGTCACCAGGATCAGCGGGATTCCCATGCCGAGGGCATACAGATACAGCGTCACGCCGCCAACGGCCAGGTTACCGCTTTGCGCTATATACAGCAAAATAGCGCCGAGCGGCGCGGTGGTGCAAGGCGAGCAAAACAGCCCCGCCAACGCGCCCATGATGAAGACGCCGGGCAGGGCGCCGCCCCGTTGCCGGTTACTCCACAGCGTCAGGCGGGTTTGCAGGCCTACCGGCAGTTGCAGGGTAAACAACCCGAACATGGACAGCGCCAGCGCAACAAACAGCGCCGACAGGCCGATAAGCACCGCCGGTTGCTGCAAGGCGGCCTGGAATTGCAGCCCGGCGGCGGCTACCGCCATGCCGAGCGCGGTATAGGTAATTGCCATGCCCTGCACATAAACCATGGCAAGCGTAAATACACGCGGCGAACTCAGGCGCGCCGCGCCGGCGCCGAGGATAATGCCGGAAATCAGCGGATACATGGGCAGCACGCAGGGGGTAAAGGCGATGCCGATGCCGATAAGCAACGCCCATAACGGGGAGAAGGGCAGGGTGTCGGTACCCTGCGCCCTCGCGGGAGTTATCACCGCCGGGGCGCCGCCGGCGCCGGAGACCGCCATCACCGGGTCGGAGGCGCCGCCGCCGACAGCGGCGCTTACCGCCGACAGCGGCACCAGCCGGGTCTCGGGCGGGTAGCAAAAGCCGGCTTCCGCGCAGCCCTGGTAAGTGACCCGCACCGTTGCGCCCGGCGCCGCTTCCAGCAGCGGCACCTTGAGCGCCAGGCTTGACCGGTAAACCTGCACGTCGCCGAAAAATTCATCGTGGTGGTTCTGGCCCGCGGGCATGGCCGGGGCGCCCAGCCGGGCGTCGGCCGGCTCCAGCCTGATTTGCTGCCGGTAAAGATAATAGCCGGGGCGTATCTGCCAGCTAAGATGAAGCGTTGTCCCCCGCTGCAGGAAATCGAAACTGAATGCCCGATCGACCGGCACGAACGCCGTGGCCGACGTGTTGCCGAACAGCGAGGCGAAAACGGGCGCCGGCGGCAGGCCGATGCCCAGCCACGCCAGCAGAATCAGTGTAAGGACGCGTTGAGCCATGATAGATAATCTGGATCGCCACCCTGGACGGGTAATACCAGTAACTCCGGGGTTTGATAAGGATGATGTTTCTTGATGCAGGTAATCAGCTCATGCTGATGGCGGACATGGCTTTTGATCAGCATCTGCACTTCGTCTTCCTGTTCCAGTTTCCCTTCCCAGAAATAGAGCGAGGTCGCGCCCGGCAGCAGCGTGACGCAGCCGGCCAGCTTTTCGCCGAGCAGTTTGCCCGCCAGCGCCTGCGCGGTGGCTCTATCCGGGGCGGTGCACAGGATAATGATAGTGCCGTTTTCAGCGGAATTTTTTTCAAACGAACCGTCTTCGGGGGAACGGGATTCAGATGCACCTTCATCGACAGGGTCTGCCGCCGGTATAGGTTTTCCTGCCGGGAATTTTGCTGCCATAACAACCTCGCGGTGTAGCGCCGACCGGCAGTATAACCCGGCCGGCGCGTTGGCAACAGCAATGAAAATACGTTGTTGCGGGCAACGTTATGCGCTGTTACTCGTTTTTATCGGTATAGCGCACGGCTTTGTAAGTGGGATGCATCAGGTTTTCCAGCGAGAATATATCATCCAGCTCGGCGGGGGTCAGCAGTCCGCGTTCCAGCACCACTTCACGTACGCTTTTACCGGTTTCGGCGCAGATTTTGCCGACAATATCGCCGTTATGGTGACCGATAAACGGGTTGAGATAGGTGATGATGCCGATGGAGTTGAACACATAAGCCTCGCACACCGCGCGATTGGCGGTAATGCCGTTAATGCATTTGTCCAGCAGGTTAAAGCAGGCGTTGGTCAGGATATGCACCGATTCAAACATCGCCTGCCCGATAACCGGCTCCATCACGTTTAGCTGCAGCTGGCCGGCCTCGGCCGCCATGGTGATGCAGGTGTCGTTGCCGATAACCTTGAAGCAGACCTGGTTGACCACTTCCGGCACCACCGGATTCACCTTGGCGGGCATGATCGACGAGCCGGCCTGCAGCTGGGGCAGGTTGATCTCATTGAGGCCGGTGCGCGGCCCGGAGGACAGCAGCCTAAGGTCGTTACAGATTTTGGACAGTTTTACCGCCAGGCGTTTTAACGCGCTGTGCACCATGACATAAGCGCCGCAGTCGGAGGTCGCCTCGATAAGATCTTCCGCCGGCAGCAAGGGCAGGTTACTGATCTCGGCCAGCTTCTGCACCGCCAGCGCCTGGTAGCCGTCGGGGGTATTGAGGCGGGTGCCGATGGCGGTGGCGCCCAGGTTCACTTCCAGCAGCAGTTCGGCGGTGCGCAATAAATTTTTATTCTCTTCTTTCAACAGCACGGTGAACGCATGGAATTCCTGGCCCAGGGTCATGGGCACCGCGTCCTGCAGCTGGGTACGGCCCATTTTTAATATGGTGGCGAACTCCTGCGCCTTGCGCTCGAAACCTTCGCCCAGTTGCCCGACCGCTTCGACCAGTTTCAGGATTGAAATATACACCGCGATGCGGAATCCGGTAGGATAGACATCGTTGGTTGACTGGCATTTATTCAGATGATCGTTAGGATTAAGGTACTGGTATTCCCCTTTTTGGTGCCCCATCAGCTCCAGGCCGATATTCGCCAGCACTTCGTTGGTATTCATGTTTACCGACGTGCCGGCCCCGCCCTGGAACACGTCGATGGGGAACTGGTCCAGGCATCTGCCTTTGTCGAGCACTTCATCACAGGCGGCGACAATCGTATCGGCAATGGCGCGCGGCAGGGTATGCAGTTCCCTGTTGGCCAGCGCGGCCGCTTTTTTCACCATCACCATGCCGCGCACGAATTCCGGAATGTCGCTGATTTTAGTGTTGCTGATATAGAAGTTTTCGATGGCGCGTAAGGTGTGGACGCCATAATAAGCTTCATAAGGAACTTCACGTGTTCCCAACAGGTCTTCTTCTATACGAATGGTATTCGCCATGGATACTTCCTTAATAAGCGATATTTTTAACGATTGGCGCGGGATAATAGTATAAAAATATTATTTTCCAGCGCGTTGCACTGACAACGTATCTATGCTCATCATTATATGCTGATTAAGCATTGGCACTATTAAGTTGATCACGGTTACGCAACAGATTTCCCCGCCCCGGCGGGACGATAAGGCGGGGATCGGGGGACGCGCGATATTTTATCGTCCGGGTCATCGGGGTTAAGGGATGCGTATCGCCATGCATGCCGGCATTCCCCAGGTCGTTAGTGATGTAAAGTGCGGTAAATAACCCGCGCCTCAATCCCCGCTTCAGGATACCATAACCCTCAGGAAAGCTCATTTCATCAAGCCCGGCGGTCGCCACCGACCAAAGTGAGCCGCCGCCGGGCACGTTAAACCAAGGAGAATTCGGTGCGTTGGATACCGTTACTATTGATTTTTGTCGTTGCCTACATAGAAATCTCGATTTTTATTCAGGTAGCCCATGTGATTGGCGTGCTTTTTACCCTGCTGCTGATAGTGCTGACCTCGTTTATCGGCGTATCGCTGGTGCGCGCCCAGGGGCTGAAAATCCTGGGGCAAATGCAGATCAAGATGGCTAACGGCGAAAGCCCCGCGCTTGAAATGATTAAAAGCGTCTCCGTCCTGCTGGCGGGGTTCCTGCTGCTGTTGCCGGGCTTTTTTACCGATTTCCTCGGCCTGCTGCTGCTGCTGCCGCCGGTGCAGAATTCGCTGACCCTGAAGCTGTTGCCCTACCTGAGGTTCCAGCGCGGCGCCCCCGGTGGATCCGCTCCCCATGATGCGGGCGGCGACACGTTCGAAGGCGAGTTCAAGCGCAAGGATATTCCCCGCGAGGGCATTGGGCACCGGCGCGAAGATGATAAATAGATGTTAATGCCCATGGAAATGACTGCTTTTTAAACTGATGATATTAAACGTTTTTTATTTTAAGTGTATAAAAAATAACCATTCAGTTAAAAAAATTCTTTTTTTCCCCCTTGAAGCGTAACTGAACGCCCCCATCTTAATCACCACGAGGCAGGGCATGAAGGCATGCCCGGCATTCATCCTGAAACAGATACGGACTTTCTTAAGGAGAGCTTTCAATGAAAATTCGTCCATTACACGATCGCGTTATCGTCAAGCGCAAAGAAGTTGAATCAAAATCGGCTGGCGGCATCGTTCTGACCGGTTCCGCGGCGGGTAAATCCACCCGCGGCGAAGTACTGGCGGTCGGCCATGGCCGCATCCTGGAAAACGGTGAAATCAAAGCACTGGATGTGAAAGTCGGCGATATCGTGATTTTCAACGACGGTTATGGCGTGAAAGTAGAAAAGATCGATAACGAAGAAGTCTTGATCATGTCCGAAAGCGACATTCTGGCTATCGTCGAGGCGTAATCCTCGCGTAATCATCTGAACTGAACGAATTTAAGGGAAATTCAAATGGCAGCTAAAGACGTAAAATTCGGTAATGACGCCCGCATCAAAATGCTGCGCGGCGTAAACATTCTGGCAGACGCGGTCAAGGTGACCCTGGGGCCCAAAGGCCGTAACGTCGTGCTGGACAAATCCTTCGGCTCACCCGTTATCACTAAAGACGGCGTGTCGGTAGCGCGTGAAATCGAACTGGAAGACAAGTTCGAAAACATGGGCGCCCAGATGTTGAAAGAAGTTGCCTCCAAAGCGAACGACGCTGCGGGCGACGGCACCACTACCGCCACCGTTCTGGCTCAATCCATCGTCAACGAAGGCCTGAAAGCCGTTGCCGCAGGCATGAACCCGATGGACCTGAAGCGCGGTATCGACAAAGCGGTGATCGCCGCCGTCGAAGAACTGAAAAAACTGTCCGTGCCTTGCTCTGACTTCAAAGCCATCGCCCAGGTGGGCACCATCTCCGCCAACTCCGACGAAACCGTGGGCAAACTTATTGCTGAAGCCATGGAAAGGGTAACCAAGGAAGGCGTTATCACCGTTGAGGAAGGCTCAGGCCTGCAAGACGAGCTGGACGTGGTTGAAGGCATGCAGTTCGACCGTGGTTATCTCTCCCCCTATTTTATCAACAAACCGGAAACCGGCACTATCGAACTCGAAAGCCCGTTCATCCTGTTGGCTGATAAAAAAATCTCCAATATCCGCGAAATGCTGCCGGTACTGGAAGCCGTTGCCAAAGCAGGCAAACCGCTGCTGATCATCGCTGAAGACGTCGAGGGCGAAGCCCTGGCGACCCTGGTGGTCAACACCATGCGCGGCATCGTTAAAGTCGCCGCCGTGAAAGCCCCGGGCTTCGGCGATCGTCGTAAAGCCATGCTGCAGGACATCGCCACCCTGACCGCCGGTACCGTGATTTCCGAAGAAATCGGCCTGGAGCTGGAAAAAGCCACCCTGGAAGATATGGGCCAGGCTAAACGTGTAACTATTACGAAAGATACCACCACCATCATCGACGGTATCGGCGAGAAAGCCGTCATCGACAGCCGTGTTGCCCAAATCGAACAGCAACGCAAAGACGCCACTTCCGATTACGATCGTGAAAAACTGCAGGAACGTATTGCCAAACTGGCCGGCGGTGTCGCCGTGATCAAAGTGGGCGCCGCGACTGAAGTTGAAATGAAAGAGAAAAAAGCGCGCGTGGAGGATGCCCTGCATGCGACCCGCGCGGCCGTGGAAGAAGGCGTGGTTGCCGGTGGCGGCGTGGCGCTGATTCGCGTAGCCAACAGCATCACCGGACTGCGTGGCGATAATGAAGACCAAAGCGTCGGCATCAGGATTGCCCGTCGCGCCATGGAAGCGCCTTTGCGCCAGATCGTCGAAAACGCCGGTGAAGAACCTTCCGTGATTGCCAACAACGTTAAAGCCAGCAATGGTAACATGGGCTATAACGCGGCAACCGAAAAATACGGCAACATGATCGACATGGGCATCCTGGATCCGACCAAGGTAACCCGTTCCGCGCTGCAATATGCGGCTTCCATCGCCAGCCTGATGATCACGACAGAATGTATGATCACCGATCTGCCGCGTGAAGACAAAGCCGATATGGGCGGCGCCGGTGGCGGCATGGGCGGTATGGGCGGCATGGGCGGCATGATGTAATGCCCCTGCTTCGCTGATAGCGTTAAAAAAACCCCCGGTTTCCGGGGGTTTTTGTTTTTTTGGCAAAAAATTATCAACCGGACCGTTTTTAAGGTATAAACAGGTAGCGGTATGGGCAGGGTAAACAGCGGTTTATGCGCTGAAGGTTGCCCAAGGGAAAATAGGGCGCACAGCAAAAATTTTGCCGGACATATCAATATTCGAGGAAAACGATGCGAATCAAATTTCTACTCTGTGTTTGTGCAGGCACATTGTTATTAGCGGGATGCACTACCACTAATGAATTGTCTGCCGCGGGTCAATCGGTGAAATTTACCGAGGACCGGCCGGCCGGCAGCTGTCAAATGCTGGGTACGGTCACCGGCACGCAAAGCAACTGGTTATCAGGCCAGGGCGGCGAAGGCAGTTCCATGCGCGGCGCGGCTAACGATCTGCGCAACAAAGCGGCGGCAATGGGCGGCAACGTGATTTATGGCGCCGCCAGCCCGGCCGGTTTCAAGGAAACCTATCTTTCCAGCTTTGCCCCGCTGGACAGTAAAATCCAGGGCCAGGTCTATAAATGCCCGTAACCGACAGCCCGATCGTCCCGCGCGCGGGGCGATCGGGCGCGGCTTAGCGCTGGCGTAGCGCCAAATCAAGCAGGGTTTTGCTTTTTTCCCCGCCGATCTCCCGCGCCAGCCGCGGCACCAGGTAGCCCGAGACCTTCATTAATAATTGCCGCATGATTTCCCGGGCCTCCTGGTCATCCACCATGAAGTGCGCCGCGCCCTGTACCCGGTCTAGAACATGCAGGTAATAAGGCAATATGCCGGCGGCGAACAGCGTTTCGCTCAGGGTCGCCAGCGTATCGGCATTATCGTTAACCCCCCGCAGCAGCACGCTCTGGTTCAGTAGCGTCACCTGCGCCAGGCGCAGTTGTGTCATACTCTCACGCAGCGGTCGGTCAATCTCATTGGCGTGGTTAATGTGGGTGACCATCACCACGTTAAGACGACAGCCGGCCAGGCGCTGGCACAACGTAGGGGTAATGCGCGCCGGAATAACCACCGGCAAACGGGTATGGATGCGCAGGGTGCGCAGATGGGGAATGGCTTCCAGCTGGCCGATGAGATCATCAAGCTCATGGTCCCTGGCCATCAGGGGATCGCCGCCGGAAAAAATGATTTCGTTCAGTTCAGTATGTTGCCGGATATACTCCAGCGCGATTGACCAGTTGGCGCGGTTGCCCTGGTTATCCTGGTAAGGGAAATGACGCCTGAAGCAGTAACGGCAGTTGACCGCGCAGCCGCCCTTGACCAGCAGCAAGGCGCGGTTACGGTATTTATGCAGCAGGCCCGGCACCGCGTTTTGCTGTTCTTCCAGCGGATCGGTGCTGAAACCGGGAACCTGCAGGAACTCCTCGCTTTGGGTGAGAACCTGCCGTAACAACGGGTCGTCGGGGTCGCCCGGCGCCATGCGCGCCACGAACGCCTTCGGCACCCGTAACGGGAATAGCCGCCGCGCCGCCGCGCCATCGCGCAGGGCCGGATGCTCATTGAGTTGCAATTGTTGCAAAAGTTCGATGGGATCGGTAATGGCATCGGCAAGTTGACGCAACCAATCTTCTCTAATTGGGGTGTTTCGGGTTACAATATCTGCCATTTTTTTGGCTTAATGACCAAGTTATATTAAGAGGACCACCATGGCGTCTTATAGTACCAATGAATTCCGTTCCGGTCTCAAAATCATGCAGGACGGCGAGCCGTGCTCGATCATTGATAATGAATTCGTAAAACCGGGCAAAGGCCAGGCTTTTAACCGCGTGCGCATCCGTAAACTGATTTCCGGCAAGGTGCTGGAAAAAACGTTTAAATCCGGCGATTCCGTAGAAGCGGCCGATGTCATGGATATCAACCTGACCTACCTGTACAACGACGGTGAGTTTTGGCATTTTATGAATAACGAGACTTTTGAGCAACTGGCCGCCGACAAGAAAGCGGTGGGCGAAAGCGCCAAATGGCTGGTTGAACAGGCTGAATGCGTGTTAACGCTGTGGAACGGCCAGCCGATCGCCGTCACGCCGCCCAACTTCGTCGAGCTGGAAATTACCGAGACCGACCCGGGCCTGAAGGGAGACACCGCCGGTACCGGTGGCAAACCCGCGACCCTCACCACCGGCGCGGTCGTAAAAGTCCCGCTGTTTGTCCAAATTGGCGAAGTGATTAAGGTGGATACCCGCTCCGGCGAATATGTGTCTCGTGTAAAATAACGGTCAACCCGTCATACCCTTGGTACATTATCAAGGGTATGACGGGTGTTTCCAGGCATGCGGGGAATACGGCGATTATGTCAGCAAAAATAGTTAAACTGATCGTTATCTCGGTATTAATGTCGGCGACGCTAAGCGGTTGTAATACCGCACGCGGCTTCGGCGAAGACGTCCAGCACCTCGGCGGCGCTATTGCCCATGGTGCCAGCAAGTAACTGCTCCGTTTTTCAGCAGTAAATACTCCTAAATGTGCGTTACCGGCCATATGATTAATATGTTTTGCCGGTTTTTTACTATGCTTAAAGGGCAAGCTTTTATCCACAGCACACTTTTTCATTCAGACAAGAGTGATTTCTACAAAAGGAAAACGTTATGTTGAAGAAAAGTATAATTGCCCTTTTATCTGTCCTGGTTTTATCCTCTTTGACCGCCTGTAATACCACCCGCGGCGCCGGTGAAGATATTTCGGCCGGCGGGCAGGCAGTACAGCGAGCCGCCCAGTAATATCGCGTGGCCGGGCCTGAGTTGATACCTCGGCCTCCCGCCGCGGTGACAACTGTTTAGCTTTAGTTGCATCGTTTGATCGACAGTGACGGTTGTCATGTCCTGAGGCGCGGTCATTTGCCAAAATGGCCGTGCCCTTTCTTTAACTACCCGTTTCGTTAAATGAAAGATTCGCTAAAAAAAATTAATTGATTAATTAAGTTTGCTGGTCATCCTCGGTCGGGCGAGGTAGCATAACCTTACCTGGCTGGACGTCCCGCCAGGTATCCTAATTGCGGGGACGACCCCATTTTTTTGAGGTCGTCTCTCATGTCATGGTTATTACTTATTTTTGCCGGCCTGCTCGAAACCGTCTGGGCCATCGGCCTGAAATATACCGAGGGTTTTACCCGCCTGGGGCCAAGCGTCGTGACGTTAATCGCCATGGCGATCAGCATCACGCTGCTGGCTTTTGCCATGCGCGAGCTGCCGGTGGGTACCGCCTATGCGGTCTGGACCGGCATAGGCGTGGTCGGCACGGTCATCATCGGCATGATGTGGCTGGGCGAGCCGGTGCAGTGGGTGCGTATCGTCAGCCTGGCGATGATTGTGCTGGGGATCGTGGGCCTGAAACTTACCCACTAACCGGGGCGCCGGTGAGCGGCCGTTCGCGGCGTTCGTTCCGCTGCAAGGGAACCGCGTCAGGATTGATCTACCCAGATCAGATGATCCACGGGAAAACCCTGGCGCCTGGCCGTGTCCACCAGATGGGCGCGCGTGGCCTCCGGCAGGGTTTTGCCGCGCGCCAGGATCCACAGGTAATCCCGGTTAGGGCCGGATACCAGGGCGTAGCCGTACTGCGCATCCAGCTCAATCACATGATAGCCGCCATAAAAGGGGCCGAAAAATGACACCTTCAGTGAAGCCTGCCGCGGGGAATCAAGGAAATACGCCTTGCCGTTGCTTTGCTGCCAGCGCTGTTTCGCCGGTGAAAAGCCTTTGTTGATAACGTTAACGCCCCCATCGTCGCGCAGGCTGTAGTGCGCCGTAACGTGGTCCAGCCCGCGTTCGAAACGATGATCCAGCCGGGCTATTTCATGCCAGGTACCCAGGTAGCGGTTAACGTTAAAGTTTTGCACCGGCTTTACGCCTGAAGGCGGGCTGACGCTGCACGACAGCGACAGTAATGACGAGGCGACCAGCGCGGCGGTTTTCCATACGGACATAAGTACTCCATCGGTCCTGGGGGAACTGCAAGTGTAGCGCTATCGGCGTAAGGTTGAGGTATAAATGGATGCTCGGGCGGCTGATTGATTCATCGGCTTGAACAAGGTTTGTCTGCCAGAAGGGATAAAGGTAGACTGCATCCCCTGTTTAACGGGAGAAAAAATTATGAGCGAAATGGCAAGCTGGTTACCGAGCGCCCCCATCGCTAATCTATTAAAAAGAGCGGTGGTGATTGGCCGGGTCAGGCAATTCTTTACCGATCGCGGATTACTCGAAGTGGAAACGCCGGCCATGAGCCAGGCCACCGTCACGGATATCCACCTGGTCCCTTTCCAGACGCAGTATGTCGGGCCGGGCGCCGCGCAGGGCGTGCCGCTTTATCTGATGACCAGCCCGGAATACCATATGAAACGCCTGCTGGCCGCCGGCAGCGGGCCCATTTTCCAACTGGGGCGCAGCTTTCGTAATGAAGAGTCCGGTCGGCACCACAACCCCGAGTTCACCATGCTGGAGTGGTATCGTCCGCATTACGATATGTACCGCCTGATGAACGAGGTGGACGATTTACTCCAGCAAATCCTCGACTGCGACAGCGCGGAAACCGTTTCCTACCAGCAGGTGTTTATTCGTCATATCGGCATCGATCCCTTGTCCGCCGATAAGGCGCAGCTGTGCGAAGCCGCCGCCAAACTTGACCTGTCCGGGATTGCCACGGTCGAGGAAGATCGCGATACCTTGCTGCAGTTATTATTTGCCATGGGAGTGGAACCTCATATCGGGCGCGATAAACCGACGTTCGTTTACCATTTCCCCGCCACCCAGGCGGCGCTGGCTGAAATCAGCACCGAAGACCACCGGGTCGCCGATCGTTTTGAAGCCTATTTTAAAGGCATTGAGCTGGCCAACGGTTTTCGCGAACTGACCGATGCCGCCGAACAACGCCAGCGCTTCACCCAGGATAATCGCAAGCGCGCCGCGATGAATTTGCCGCAGCAGCCCATCGATGAAAACCTGCTGGCGGCGTTGGCGCATGGCATACCTGAATGCTCAGGCGTGGCCTTGGGGGTGGACAGGCTGGTGATGCTGGCGCTCAAGGCCGACAGCCTGGCCGAGGTCATCGCCTTCCCGGTCGAGCGGGCCTGAGCCCTGTCCCTGGCGCCGGCGGTCTACAGGGATCCGGATTTGAACGTCGAGGTGCATTTATTGGTTTCCATGCGCACCTGGAACGGCGGGAACGGCATCTCCAGGCCGTGCTCGCGGTAGCCCTCGAGAATCAGCTGGTTAAGCTGGTGGCGCAATGGCATGCGATGGCCCATTTCCGCCGCGTGTACCCGCAGGTCGAACAGCATTATCCCCTGCTGTAAATCCACCAGGTAGGCTTCCGGCGCCGGATTATCCAGCACCAGCGGGCAGCGCTGCGCCGCTTGGGTCAGGATTTGGGTAACTTCCTCGCTATCGGCGTCCGGCGGCGCCGGAATGGTCAGTACGATACGCGTGACGGAATCCGACAGGGACCAGTTAACAAACTGCTCGGTGATAAAGGCCTTGTTCGGCACGATAATCTCTTTGCGATCCCAATCGGTAATCGTGGTGGCCCGGGTATTGATGCGGGTGATATTGCCGGTCAGGTCGCGGATGGTGACGGTATCGCCGATGCGGATGGGTTTTTCAAACAAGATAATCAGCCCGGAGATAAAATTGGCAAAGATCTCCTGCAGCCCGATGCCCAACCCGACGCCGAGCGCCGCCACCAGCCACTGCAATTTTGCCCATTCAATGCCGATCCAGGAAAAGCCAATCAAGCCGCCAATCAACATCAGCATATATTTGGTGACGGTGGTAATCGCATAGCCGGTGCCCGGCGTCAGTTCCAGGTGTTGCAGCAGGGCCAATTCCAGCAGGGCGGGCAGGTTCCGGACCAATTGGGTGGTAATAATCAATACCATCACCGCCACCAGTACCGAGGCGAGCGAAATTGACTGGATGCCGCCCTCGCCCTTGACGCTGGAACTGACATCCCACAGCTGGATATTTTCCAGGAAAGCAAACGCCGAATGGATTTCCGACCACAGCCAGATAACAGAGACAAAGGCGATCAGGGTCAGGATGGAGCGCACCAGGCGCAGCGACTGGGCGCTGATCACATCCAGATCGACAATCGGCTCGTCCACCTCGGCGGCGGCTTCGCTAAGCTGCGACGGCGACAAATCCTCCTCGTGGCGGGCGCGTTGCGCCAGCATCTCGGCCCGGCGCTGCTTGGCGCGCTCGAAGGCGATGCGCCGGCGTTGGATAAACATCCAGCGCCGGACGATATGGTAGATAACCAGCAGGAAAAACCAGATGGCCACCGAGGTTTCCAGCCGTGTCAGCAGAGCCTGCGCCGTGGCGAGATGGCCCAGGCACGCGGCCAGCGCCGCGACGATCGGCGCGCATAGCAGCAGGTTCCACAGGGTACGGTTAACCGCGTTATCCCCGGAACCTGATTTATCCAGGTAAAGCGGAATGCCGGCTCTCTTCAGACTGCTGGTGACCAGGCTCAGGGCGGCGCAGATCAGGACAAAGCATAACCGGCCCAGGGTACTGGCGAACTCGCGGTCATTAAGGTTATCGAAGGTGATCAGGGCCATGATCAACGGTACGATAAGGCCGACGGACAGGGAGTAATAACGCATCGCCCGCCCAACCCGGCGCACCGGCCAGCCAAGATGCACGATAAACAGGCCGCGCGGATGGGCAAAGTGGGCGCTTACCATAAACAGCCACAGTATCGGCACCGTGGCGGTTACGCCGTCGCCGATGGCCACCGCCACCGGGTAGGGCCAGGCATGCTGCAGGCCATATCCCAGCGCCGCCCACAGTACCGGCAGGGGCAGGGCGACGACTATCGACCAGAACACGGTGCGCAGCGTCAGGTAAAAGTAGTCCTGGTTGACCTTGCCGACTTTACTGGCCGATCGATCGAGGAAAGCATGATAATGGCGGCGCGAGCTGATGCTGAAACCGACCAGCGCGATGGCGCAGAACAGCGGGATTAGCGTTTCCTGGCTGGTCACCATCATAATCATGGCGCTGCCGAGCTGGGTGAAGGTATCAAGCGAGACCAAACGCTTCAGATCCTGGACCAGGTGCAGCGGGAAAGAAAGCGAGATCGGGCTGACGTCCGCTACCCAGAACAGATAACGGTGCGCCGCCTCCTGGATTTCCGCCATGACGTCCACCAGCTGGCTGTTGGCCACCTTTAGCTTGGTCAATTCCAGTATCTGGTTATCGTAGCCGGACAGCAGTGAATTGAGCAGTTCGCGCTGGGTACGCAGCTGCGCCTCCATGATGCGGCGCTGCTCCGGCGTCAGCGGCAAACCGTTGTTCTGCTTGATTTGATCAAGCTGGGGACGCTTGTTCATCAGATCTTCGTAGCGCAGGCGGCTGACGCGCAGTTGCGCCATATCGCTGTCCAGCTGTTGCGGCTTGGGCAGATCGGGCAGGCGCGACACCTGGGCGCGCAGCGTCTCGCCGAGCGCCGGCGAGTCACCCAGCCATTGCGCCTGCTCGCGCAGCGTGCTCAGCGCTTGCCGGACCTGGAGCGTCTGCGCGGCGGCCTGGCGCTGCTGGGAGGCGATCAGGTCCATACGCTGCGCCTGTTCGTTAAGCGCCATCGACAGCTCGCGGTTTATCTGCAATTGATCGGTGATAACGGCGGGCAGATCGCCGCTTTGCTCCGCCAGCTGTTCGGTGCGTTCCAGCACCCGTTCCGCCTCCTGCTGGCGTAAACTGTTCAGCCGGAAGCGTTGCGCCTGCAAATCCAGATCCACCCGTTCATGGCGCTTTTTCAGCAAATCCGTGCGCAGGCGCGACAACTCCTGACGGTTATTGGCGCTCAGCTGCGCCAGTTCCAGCTCGTTGACCCGCGCCCGCCGGGCGGCGGATTCCGCCTGGAGCAGGGTAAGGTGCGCCTGTCCCAGCGGCGTGACGGTGGTATTGCCCTGCGATTGCAAACGCTGTTCGCTGTCGCTCATGGCCCTGCGCGCCTCGGTTTGCTGCTGCGGCAACTGGCTCAGAGAGTCGCTGATATCCCGGGCCTGATCCTGCTCCTGCTGCAGCTGACGCGCCAGCTCCTGCAATTCCCTGCTGGTCTGCAGCACGCGCTGCTCCAGTTCGCTTGCCGACAGCCTAGCGCTGACCTCGGCGGCTTTATCCGGTTCGTTTTCGCGCCGTTCGCGCAGTTCACGCGTCAGTTGGGGAAAATTATCGATGGCGTTGCGATATCGGGCCGCGCGCTCGGCGGAAGCCGTGCCTTCGCTGATAAACGTGAGGGCGCCCTGGAGGGATGCCACAATCTCCGCCTGATTTGCCGCGCCTTTATTTGCTTCTGCCTGCTGAAGTTCTTTTTTGACCTGGGCTTCGTCGGGGAAGGCGGCGGCGAATGCCGGGGCGGCGAGCAGCCACCCCAACAAGATGATAATGATCAGACGCAATAGGTGTTCTCTCTAGTTACTCCCGGCCGGTTATGGCAGCGGGCTGTCGGCTTGGGCGATGCCGGTGGCCAGGCGTCCGCCGACGCGGGTCGCCGCGCGGCTGTGAAGATGATCGCCTAGGGAAACGCCGTCGTTGGCAAACAGGTTCACCACCGTGGAGCCGAGTTTGAACCGCCCCATTTCCTGGCCTTTCAAGAATACCACCGCCCCGTCTTCATCCGCGCGCGGATAGCGCCAGCGCTTGATAATGCCTTCGCGCGGCGGCGTGACCACGCCGGCCCAGGTTGTCTCGATACTGCCGACAATGGTGGCGCCGACCAGGATTTGCGCCATCGGCCCGAAATCGGTGGCAAACACGCAGATGACCCGTTCGTTGCGGGCAAACAGATTCGGGATATTGGCCGCGGTCAGCGGATTCACCGAAAACAGCTCGCCCGGCACATAGATCATTTCACGTAAAACCCCGTTGCAGGGCATATGCACCCGGTGATAATCACGGGGCGCAAGATAAGTGGTGACAAACGAGCCGTCGCGAAAGTCGTCGACCAGCCGCTCGTCGCCGGCCAGCAGCGCTTCAAGGCTATAATGATGCCCTTTGGCCTGGAAAACCAGCCCGCCCGCTATCGGTCCCGATTGGGAGACAATGCCGTCCGCCGGCATTACCAGCGCGTCCGGATCGCTGTCGATCGGGCGCGCGTCATCGCGCAATGGCCGGACAAAAAAGGCGTTGAACGTCCGGTAGGCAGATGTCTCGGGCTGCTGCGCTTCCTGCATATCCACCCGGTAGAACCGCACGAACAGGTCAATGACCAATTTCGTCAGCCAGCCCGCCTGCAGTTCGGCCCCCCAGCCGGCCAATTGGGTCAGCCAGAGCTTGGGCAATACATACTGCAATGCTATTTTGATCCTATCGAGCACAGAAACCTCGTACATGAGTGGGTGAACCGAAAATTTAACCGGGAAAAAAAATTGTAGCGACGCACAGGATAAATGTCAGTGATCCGTTTCGGAAAATGATTTACGTGTTTTTACCTGCGACATGCTGTCCAGGATCTGATGATAATTCTCGAACCGGATGGCGGTAATCTCGCCGTTTTCCACCGCGCTCCGGATGGCGCAGCCCGGATCGTTATCATGGCGGCAATCGCGGAATTTACAGTTACCCAGGTATGGCCTGAATTCGATAAACCCTTGGGTGACCTGCTCCGGCTCCAGATGCCATAAGCCGAATTCCCGCACGCCGGGGGAATCGATAACCTGGCCGCCGTGTTTAAAATGGTACATACGCGCGGCGGTGGTGGTGTGCTGGCCGAGCCCCGAATTATCGGAAACGGTATTGACCACGATCTGCGCCAGCTCTGGCGGGAGCAAGGCGTTTAGCAGGCTGGATTTGCCCACCCCGGACTGTCCGGCAAAAATGCTGATGCGATCGGTCAACGCGTCCTCCAGCCCTTCCATCCCTTCGCGGGTCTGGCTCGACACCATCAACACCCGATAGCCTATGTGGCTGTATACCTCCATGGTTTTATCTACCCAGGCGCGTTCCCTTGCGTCCAGCAGGTCGATTTTATTAAGCACGATCAGCGGCTCCACTTCAACCGTTTCGCAGGCGACCAGGTAACGATCGATGATGTTCACCGACAATTCCGGCAGGATTGCCGAAACAATCACGATTTGGTTCATATTGGCGGCAATCGGCTTCACGCCGTCGTAAAAATCCGGCCGCGTCAGCACGGAGGCGCGGGGATGGATCGCCTCGACGATGCCCTTGATGCCCGAGGACGCTTCGCTGCCCGGACGCCAAACCACCCGATCGCCGGTGACCACCGAGCCCAGCGTGCGGCGCAGGTTGCAGCGGTGTATGATGCCGTCCGCCGCCTCCACATCGGCGTGCATGCCGAAGCGGCTGATAACTGTTCCTTCCTGGGCCTGGCCTAAAAGAGAGTCATCCCAATCGACGCCGCGGTCGGTTCTCAGGCGGCGCTGGTGATTTGCCTGTACGCGACGTTGCTGGCCTTTGGACAGTTTATTTTTACTCACTGTGCCTCACTTGTAGCTCATGAATCGCCCGTGGCGATGAAAACGTCTATGATACACAGTATTCTAACAGAAACGCCGTGAAACCTTTGCAACGAGAAAATCATGCCGGTAAATGAAAACAACCTGATTTGGATCGATCTGGAAATGACCGGGCTTGATCCCGAGCGCGACCGCATTATTGAAATTGCCAGCCTGGTGACGGATGCCAACCTGAATATCCTGGCGGAAGGCCCGGTACTGGCCGTGCACCAGTCTGAAGAACAGCTGGGCCTCATGGATGATTGGAACGTGCGTACCCATACCGCCAGCGGTTTGGTGGAACGGGTCCGCGCCAGCCGTATCGACGAGGATCGGGCGGTGGCGCTGACGCTGGCTTTTTTGCAAGACTGGGTACCGGCCGGCAAATCGCCGATTTGCGGCAACAGCATCGGCCAGGACCGGCGTTTCCTGTTCCGCTACATGCCGGAACTGGAAGCCTATTTCCACTATCGTTACCTGGACGTCAGCACGCTCAAGGAGCTGGCCCGGCGCTGGAAACCCGAGATCCTGGCCGGGCTGACCAAAAAGGGCAGCCACCAGGCCCTGGACGATATCCGCGAATCAGTGGCGGAGCTGGCGTACTACCGCGAGCACTTTATCCGGCTGTAGGCTGCTAATGCGGCTCTCGCTGCCGTAAAATCCGCCGTTTTGACGTTTTTATCGGCAGTCAGACGAAAATAGGCTATTTTTACCTTCGGGGGGCTTGCGGCCGAACTGTTTTCTCGTATAATGCGCTCCCCGTACCGGTACAAAATTGTATGCGTAAGCCAAAGGGTACATGTTGTGAAAAATGCGGGAATAGCTCAGTGGTAGAGCACAACCTTGCCAAGGTTGGGGTCGCGAGTTCGAGCCTCGTTTCCCGCTCCAAATATTGAGGTGCGGATAGCTGTTGACGTCTGCAACTCGTTGAAAAAAGGGACTCAGGTCCCTTTTTTCATGCCTGAATATCCTCTTGCTTCCCCCCACGAACTGTTCATTTAGCGGATATCTGCGTCGCAATTCGCACGGGCCCATGCCGAGTTTCACTCGACAAAAGCCGTTAGATAACGGTCGGCGCCAATCTAAAATGACCCACCTCGCCAATGTTAAAGAGATGTAGCCGGCTGCTCAAGACGACTTGTGTAACGGCTTGAGTGGCGTGCTGGAAAACTTGCCTGCGCGGTTCTTAAGGGGTTGGACGCGGTGACCGTGTCTGGCTAAACGGGCGACAACGTAGTCGGTAAGGTCCACTGCCGCGCAGGCGGCTCAGAAGACGGCGCGCGGCGGCGCAAAAGCGGAAAGTGGTCACTGCTGTATAAGCCGCTTGCAAATAGGGCGCGTGTTCCGCCGAGCCATGTATTGGGACCATGTCGGCCAGGCGGTTTCAGCATTAGCTAGGTTTTCAAGCAGTAAGCCATATGCCGATCGCACCCATGGATAATGCAAATCGCCATGAAAATAGCGGCCATTAGCGATAGTTATGCCGCGGCTGCCGGTTGTTGAATAAATTTCTGCCGGGTTATTGACTCTCCCTTGGTATCAGTCCATAATCTCGACCATTCCTGAGTGGGGATGTGCGAAAAAACACTGTAGTTTCAGTTGGTTGTATGCACAGCATCTCTTTTTACACTCAGTGTTTTGCCGGTAGTTGATGTTGTGGCCAGCGGTCGCTTGCTCCACTTTCAGCCAAGCGGTAACCAGTCACATTTTATGCGGGAATAGCTCAGTGGTAGAGCACAACCTTGCCAAGGTTGGGGTCGCGAGTTCGAGCCTCGTTTCCCGCTCCAAAGTCAAAAATATGTCTAAATTCGCTGGACATTACCCGTCGGCCTGTGCTCTGCGCCGAGCCGCTGCCAAAAATGTTTTAAACAGAGTTATCCACAGCTACTCCTCGTAACAACAAATTTCCTTAAATAGTATTCAAATCAATATCAAAATTTATTTTGTTGATATTTAACGAGAAAGTTTTATTTAAAAACGTCGGTGGTGCCTATTGCCTTTTTTAGTGTGCTTGATTGTCAAAGGGTTTTTATTTTTATCCACAGACGGGAAAGTTCAAATCATTACGCTATAATCAGCTGCCGCCGCCTACGCGTCACGAATTAATCCTTTCTCGATTGCCCTTACCAGACGCTTTTGCTGCGCGGTCTGTACGCTGACCGCAAGGGCGTCCCGTCGCTGCAGTTGCTGTCCGATGGCCCAGCGGATATGCACATCCAGCATCGGGTTGTCACCCAGCCGTTCCCGCAGGGCAAGTACGACGGTATCTTCATAAGGGGCATTGCCCAGGGCGACCGCTACGTTGCGCAGCCAGCGCAAATGGCCGATGCGCCGGATGGCCGATCCTTCGGTAATGCGCAGGAACCGCGCCTCGTCCCAGGCAAACAAATCCAATAATTCCGGGGTATGCAGCACCGTGCGCGGGCTGAAGTCCGGCTCGTCGGTTAACTGAGAAAAACGGTTCCACGGGCAGATGAGCTGGCAATCATCGCAGCCGTAGATGCGGTTGCCAATCAACGGGCGCAGCGCCTCGGGGATCTCCCCGTCCAGTTCAATGGTAAGATAAGAGATGCACCGGCGCGCGTCCACAGTATAGGGCGCGACGATGGCGCCGGTGGGGCAGGTGGTCATGCAGGCGACGCACCGTCCGCACTGCTCCTGCTGCGGCGGGTCTTCCGGCAGCGGCAAATCGATCAGCAGTTCGCCGAGGAAAAACCAGGAACCGGCCTCGCGATTTAATATTAGCGAGTGTTTACCAACCCAGCCGATGCCGGCCTTGGCGGCCAGGGGCCGTTCCATGATCGGCGCCGAATCGACAAAAGGCCGAAAGTTTACCTCCTGGCACCAATCCTGGATTTTGTTGCCCAACTGTTTGAGACGCTGGCGCAATACCTTGTGATAGTCGCGTCCCAGCGCGTAGCGACTAACATAACCCATATGGGGATTATTCAGGGTGCTGGCGAACGCGGCCCCGGCCGGCAGGTAATTCATCCTGACGCTGATGACCCGCAGGGTCCCTGGCAGTAATTCGTGGGGACGCGCGCGCAGCATGCCGTGGCGGGACATCCAGGCCATTTCGCCGTGGTATTGGTTGTCCAGCCAGGTTTGCAGGGCGGGTTCATGCGCGGCCAGATCGGTATCGCAGATGCCGACCTGTTGAAAACCCAGCTCCCGCCCCCATTGCTTGATGAGCCGGGCTAATTCCATAAGATCAAAAGGGTATGACATGGCGGACCATAAAAAGAAAACGAGCACCCTGAGTTTACCACATTCCGTCTATACGGCGGAGTGGCTCCGGCGCTGGGAAGGCGAGGCCGCGGGCCTGGCGGGAGTTTCCCTGTACGAGCTGATGGAACGCGCCGGCGACGCCGCGTGGCGTACCCTGAGCTGGCTGTATCCCTTTGCCGGCCATTACCTGATCCTGGCCGGTCACGGCAATAACGGCGGCGACGCCTATGTGGTGGCCCGCCTGGCGCAGGCGGCGGGCAAACAGGTGATGCTTATCGAGTGCGCCGGACATAGCCCGCTGCCGGAGCAGGCGCGGCTGGCGCGCCAGGCCTGGCTGGACGCGGGCGGCGCCATCCTGGTAGCCGACGCCGCCTGGCCGGAGCGGGTCGACGTGATCGTTGATGGCTTGCTGGGTACCGGCCTGGCGGCGGCCCCGCGCGCGCCCTATGACGAGCTTATCGCGGCGGCCAATGCCCATGCCGCGCCGGTGGTGGCGCTGGATATTCCCTCCGGTCTGAATGCCGACACCGGCGCGGTGGCGGGCGACGTGATCAACGCGGCGCATACCGTGACCTTTATCGCCCTTAAGCCCGGTTTGCTGACCGGCAAAGCGCGCAGCGTGACCGGACGGCTGCATTATGACGACCTGGGCCTGGCGCCCTGGCTGGCGCGGCAGACCCCGATCATGGAACGGTTGACCGCTGCCCAGCTGACCCGTTGGTTAACGCCGCGCGATCCCTGCGCCCACAAAGGCGATAACGGGCGCCTGCTGATTGTCGGCGGCGATCGCGGCCTGTCCGGCGCCATCCGCATGACCGGCGAGGCGGCATTGCGCACCGGGGCCGGTTTGGTGCGGGTCTTGACCCGCGAAGAGAATATCGGCGCATTGCTGACCGCCCGTCCTGAGCTTATGGTGGAACCCCTGGACGACGAGTCCCTGCGCCACGGGCTCGAGTGGGCGGATGTGATTGTCATCGGTCCGGGCCTCGGCCAGGGCGACTGGGCGAAAAATGCGCTGCGCATCGTGGAAAACTGCACTAAACCCATGTTATGGGACGCCGATGCGCTTAACCTGCTGGCAATCAATCCGCAGAAACGTCACAATCGTATCGTTACCCCCCACCCAGGGGAGGCCGCCCGCCTTCTGAACAGTAAAGTTGGCGATATTGAGAGTGACCGCTTACTCTTTGCTAAAAATATCATTAAACGTTATGGCGGCGTGGTGGTACTGAAAGGCGCCGGCACGCTGGTAGCCGACGCCGGGGGCCATATGGCCGTCGCCGATGTCGGCAACGCCGGCATGGCCTCGGGCGGCATGGGCGATTTGCTGTCCGGTATTATTGGCGGGCTGCTGGCGCAAAAGCTGTCGCTGTACGACGCGGCATGCGCCGGCTGCGTCATACACGGCGCCACCGCCGACCTGCTGGCGGCGGAAAAAGGAACGCGCGGCATGCTGGCCACGGATTTGCTGCCCGCGTTATATCAATTTGTTAATCCTGAACGTATCGCATAGAAATCAGACATGGAAAAACGTGTATTACCTTTGCCGGACGAAGCGGCAACCATAGCATTGGGTGCGGCGTTGGCCGACGCCTGCCGACAATCATGTGTGATTTACCTTTATGGCGATCTGGGCGCCGGCAAAACGACGTTCTGCCGTGGTTTTTTGCGCGCCCTGGGGTATGAGGGCAATGTGAAAAGCCCGACCTACACCCTGGTCGAACCCTATGAACTGGCGCCCAGGACGGTCTATCATTTCGATCTCTACCGCCTGGTGGATGCCGAAGAACTGGAATTTATGGGCGTGCGGGATTATTTCGATCAGGATGCCCTCTGCCTGGTGGAATGGCCCCAGCAGGGCCAGGGCGTATTGCCGGACGCCGACATCGCCCTGTCGCTTGAGTATGTCGACCCGGGCCGGCGGGCGACGCTGGAATCCCGATCCGATCGCGGCGCGCATATCCTGGCGCAACTGGCGTCACGGCGGGAAAACAATACATGATGCTGAAGATCAGGACGATTTTAGCCATTGTTTTATGTTGCCTGATGGGACAGGCGTTAGCGGCAAATCTAAGCGATGTGAATGTTTCCAACGGCGCCGAGCAGTCGACGGTCACGCTGGGGTTTGCCACGCAGCCGGTTTACGCGTTCTTTTCGCTGCACAATCCGGATCGGGTGGTGGTGGATATCAGGGACAGCATCGCGGCGCAGGGGTTGCCGCTGAATTTCAACGGCCAGAATATCATCAGCCGCATCCGCAGCAGCCAGGCCCCCGACGCGCAGAGTATTCGGCTGGTGTTCGAACTGACGCGCAAATCGCGCGTGCAGGCCGCCGCAAAACAAGAGAACGGCCGCTATACCCTGGTGTTTACCCTGATCGGCCAGGCCAGGCCCGTACAGAGGGCTCCCTCGCCCAATCGCGGGCGCATCACCCGCGCGGCATCCAGCGGGACGTCATCCATGGCGCAGGGTAATCCGTTCGATGGCGTGGCCGCCGGCGTGACGCCCGTGGCGCCGGTCTCACGCGGACCGCGGCGCGCGGTGGCGCCGGGCGATCGGGTGGTGGTCGCCATCGATGCGGGGCACGGCGGGCAGGATCCCGGCGCGATCGGGCCGAACGGCCTGAAGGAAAAGAATGTCACCATCGCCATTGCCCGCAAACTGAAAGCGCTGCTGGATGCCGATCCGATGTTCAGGCCGGCGCTGACCCGTGACGGCGATTATTTTATTTCGGTCATGGGCCGTTCCGACGTGGCGCGCAAACAGGGCGCCAGCGTACTGGTGTCGATTCATGCCGACGCCGCGCCAAACCGCAGCGCCACCGGCGCGTCGGTCTGGGTATTGTCCAACCGGCGCGCCAACAGCGAAATGGGTAACTGGCTGGAACAGCATGAGAAACAATCGGAGCTGCTCGGCGGGGCCGGGGATCTGCTGGCCAATAGCGCCGCCGATCCTTATCTCAGCCAAGCGGTGCTGGATTTACAGTTCGGCCACTCGCAGCGGGTAGGCTACGATGTTGCCACCAGGGTGCTGAGGCAATTGCGCAACGTCGGTTCGCTGCATAAGGCGCGTCCGGAGCATGCAAGCCTGGGGGTATTGCGTTCGCCGGATATTCCTTCGCTGCTGGTGGAAACCGGCTTTATCAGCAATACCGGCGAGGAGCGGCTGCTGGGCAGCAGTGATTACCAGGATAAAATTGCCAAAGCTATCTATCTTGGCCTGCGCGCTTATTTCGCATCGCACCCGCAGCAAAACGGTCCGAAGCTGGAAAACCGGCCGCAGGGCGTCAGCTCGGCGATGGACGCCGGCGCCAGCGGCGTACAGGCGGTGTCGCAAAGCACGGCCAGCGCGGTACAGCCTCCGGCCGGCGCGCCGCCGTCGGGCTCCATGACCCGTCATACGGTCCAGCGGGGCGAGACCCTGTCCGGCATCGCGTCGCATTATGGCGTCAGCATGGCCGCGCTGCGCGATTTGAACAAGCTGAAACGGGATGTGGTCTGGGTCGGACAGCGGCTGAGAATCCCGGCGGGAGCCGTGCCGCAGCAGACGCAGGCGGTCCGCGCGCGGCGCCATAAAGTGGTGGCGGGGGACTCATTAACCGGCATCGCCGCCAAATATGGCGTGCGCAGTGATACCCTGAAACGCGTTAATAAGCTGAAGTCAGATAACGTGAAGTTAGGCCAGACGCTGATTATTCCATCCGCATAATGCCAGAGGTACTGCCGCCATGCCAATCCAGGTGCTGCCGCCACAGCTAGCCAACCAAATTGCCGCGGGGGAGGTGGTCGAACGTCCCGCTTCCGTGGTGAAGGAACTGGTGGAGAACAGCCTTGATGCCGGGGCCACCCGCATCGATATCGATATTGAGAAGGCCGGCGCCAGGCTTATCCGCATCCGCGACAACGGCTGCGGCATCGATAAGGATGAACTGGCGCTGGCGCTGGCGCGTCACGCCACCAGCAAGATAGTCACGCTCGACGATCTCGAGGCCATTATCAGCCTGGGCTTTCGCGGCGAAGCGCTGGCCAGCATCAGCTCGGTATCGCGTTTAACCCTGACCTCGCGCACCGAAGCGCAAAGCGAGGCCTGGCAGGCTTACGCCGAAGGCCGCGATATGACCGTGACCATTAAGCCGGCCGCGCATCCGGTGGGCTCGACGGTCGAAGTGCTGGATTTATTTTACAATACGCCGGCGCGGCGTAAGTTTATGCGCACCGAGAAGACCGAGTTTGCCCATATCGACGAGGTGGTAAAACGCATCGCCCTGGCCCGGTTCGACGTCACCTTTACCCTCTCGCATAACGGTAAGCCGGTGCGGCAATATCGCGCGGTTACCCAGGAAGCCCATCATTTGCGCCGCCTGGGCAGTTTATGCGGCCCGGCTTTTGTGCAGCGTGCGCTGGCGGTGTCATGGAGCCATGGCGACCTGACCATTCGCGGGTGGGTGGCCGATCCCCGCAGCGGCGGCGAACTGCCGGAAATGCAGTATTGTTACGTCAACCAACGCATGATGCGCGATAAGCTGATTAACCATGCCATTCGCCAAGCGTACCAGGAGCAACTGACCGGGGGCCAGCAGCCGGCGTTTGTGCTGTACCTGGACGTGGATCCGCACCAGGTGGATGTTAATGTCCATCCGGCCAAGCATGAAGTGCGTTTCCACCAGGCGCGCCTGGTGCATGACTTTATCTACCAGGCGATCATCTCGGTGCTGCAGCAAGGCGCCGCGCCGACGCTGCCCCTGCGCGATGAGGCGCAGCCGGCCATCCACTGGTCGCCGGAAAATCGCCCGGCGTCGGGTAAAAACTCCTTCGCCGGCGCCGCCCCCCCATCGCCGGCGCCGCTGTTCCCCGCTGCCGAAGGCGACCGGCGCGATGGCGGCCAGCTTGCCGGCCGGCCCTCCGTGGCCGGCGGTCGCCGCGATGGCGATCGCGTCCTTGCCCGAACCGGCGACGACGTTGCGCCCCCTGCCGGCTCCAGCCGGGGCCGGATGCGTGAACCGGCGGCGGCTTACCCCGCGGGCCCCGGTTACCAGAAAAAAGAAGGCGAACTATACCGTCGGCTGATCCAGCCCGGCGCGCCGGCGCGGGATGAGCGCACGGCCACGGCGCTGCCGTCCGCCACCGCCGCCGGCGATCCCGGCGATGCGCAAAGTTTCGGCCGGGTGTTGTCTATTTACCCGCCTTGTTACGCCCTGGTTGAATTTCGCCAGCGCCTGGCGCTTATCTCGCTGCCGGTGGCGGAGCGGTGCCTTAAGCACCGGCAGCTTACGCCGGACGGAGAAGGGCTGCGGGCGCAGCCGCTGTTGATTCCGCTGCGCATGGCGCTGCAGGAGCCAGAAGTGGCCGCTTACCATCGCCATCAGGCAATCTTGAATGAATTGGGGATCCAATTGCAGGTTCATCAACATCAGGCAACGCTTAATGGCGTACCTTTACCATTACGCCAACAAAATTTACAAAACTTGATTCCCGAACTGTTAGGCTATCTCTCGGCTGAGGACGAGGTCTCCACCGAGCGCGTAGCTGACTGGATAGCCGGCCGGTTAAGCAGCGAACAGCACGACTGGAGCCTTTCCCAGGCAATCCAACTGCTTGCCGAGGTAGAGCGGCTTTGTCCGCAATGGGTAAAAACCCCGCCCGGCGAACTGTTGGTGATGCTCGATCTCGGTGCCGCCGTCGAGGCCCTTAAACATGATTGATGCCATGGGCCAGGCGCAGCGGCCGGGCCGAAAGCCAACGGCCCTGTTCCTGATGGGACCGACCGCCTCGGGTAAAACCGCGCTGGCCATGGCGCTATGCAGGCAGCTGCCGGTAGAGATAATCAGCGTGGATTCGGCGCTGGTCTATCGCGGCATGGATATCGGCACCGCCAAACCCAGACCGGATGAACTGGCGCAGGCGCCGCATCGGCTGATTGATATCAACGATCCGGCGCAAGCCTACTCGGCGGCGGATTTTAGCCGAGATGCGCTGCAGGCGATGTCAGAAATCACCGCGTCCGGACGTATGCCGTTACTGGTTGGCGGTACAATGCTCTATTTCAAGGCCTTGCTCGAGGGATTATCCCCCTTGCCCCCGGCAAATCCTGAAATTAGGGAACGTATCGCACAGGAAGCGGGTCTTAAAGGATGGGAGGCGATGCATCGCCGATTGCAGATGATAGATCCGGCATCGGCAACGCGTATTCATCCTAATGATCCCCAGAGACTGTCCAGAGCACTGGAAGTTTTTTTCGTTTCAGGTAAAACTCTAACGGAACTGACAAAAATATCTGGCGAAGCATTACCTTACCGGGTTCATCAGTTTGCGATTGCACCGCAAAGCCGGGAAGGGTTGCATCAGCGTATTGAACAACGCTTTCACCAGATGTTGGCGGCCGGTTTCGAGCAGGAAGCCAGGGCACTTTTCCTGCGCGGGGATTTACATAAAGATCTTCCTTCCATCCGTTGTGTGGGTTATCGCCAGATGTGGTCATATTTATCCGGTGAGATCGATTACGATGAAATGGTGTTTCGCGGGATTTGCGCAACCCGTCAGTTGGCCAAGCGCCAGATGACATGGTTACGCGGTTGGCAGTCAGTACACTGGCTCGATAGCGACAAGCCCCGTTCCGCCTTAGATACGGTATTACAGGTTGTTAGTGCATAGGTCGGGTGATTGTGTACAATTGAAAAGTACTGAACGCGTTTTTTTTTACATCGTTTATTTTTAGAGCCACACATGGTTCTTGTTACAAACAACAAGCACATAAGGAAAAGATAGAATGGCTAAGGGGCAATCTTTGCAAGATCCGTTCTTGAACGCATTGCGTCGGGAAAGGGTTCCGGTTTCTATTTATTTGGTGAATGGTATCAAATTGCAGGGCCAGATTGAGTCATTTGACCAGTTTGTCATTTTGTTGAAAAACACGGTAAGTCAGATGGTTTATAAGCATGCCATTTCTACAGTAGTACCATCGCGTGCGGTGTCGCATCACAATAACAATCCGGCCAGTGGTGCCAGCAGTAATTATCATCATGGCAGCAATCCTGCGGCGCCTGCTCAGCCCCAGGAAAGTGATGACGCTGAATAAGGCGTATCCAGCTTGACCATATCGCGGTGCTTTAGCGCGTTGCTGGCGCTAAGGCTCCGTTACAACTGCGGTTTATCCGTTTGAGAGGTTGTACGCTTGTTTGACCGTTACGATACCGGTGAGCAGGCCATACTGGTTCACATTTTTTTCTCACAAGACAAAGACACGGAAGATCTGCAGGAATTTGAATCGCTGGTATCTTCCGCCGGGGTAGAGGCGTTGCACGTGATCACCGGGAGCCGCAAGGCACCCCACCCCAAATATTATGTCGGTGAGGGAAAAGCTGTAGAAATCGCCGAGGCGGTTAAAACCAGTGGTGCGTCTGTCGTATTATTCGACCATGCGTTGTCCCCGGCCCAGGAACGAAACCTTGAGAGCCTGTGCCAATGCCGTGTTATCGATCGAACCGGGCTGATTTTGGATATCTTCGCGCAGCGCGCGCGTACCCATGAGGGTAAGCTGCAGGTGGAGCTGGCGCAGTTACGCCACCTGGCAACGCGACTGGTGCGGGGATGGACCCACCTTGAGCGGCAAAAAGGCGGGATCGGTTTGCGCGGGCCGGGTGAAACCCAGCTTGAAACCGATCGCCGGTTATTACGCAACCGCATTACCCTGATTCTCTCGCGCCTGGAGCGCGTGGAAAAATCGCGGGAGCAGGGACGCCGCGCCCGCAACCGCGCCGAGGTGCCCACGGTATCGCTGGTGGGCTATACCAACGCCGGCAAATCCACCTTGTTCAACCGGCTGACCCAGGCGGGCGTGTATGTCGCCGATCAGTTATTCGCCACCCTGGACCCGACGCTACGGCGTATCGAGGTCGACGACGTCGGCGACACGGTGCTGGCGGACACCGTTGGTTTTATCCGCCATTTGCCCCATGATTTGGTGGCGGCGTTCAAAGCCACGTTGCAGGAAACGCGCGAAGCCACGCTGTTGCTGCATATCGTGGATGCGTCGGATGTCCGCAGCCAGGAAAATATCGCCGCCGTGGATGCGGTGCTGGCTGAAATAGAGGCGGATGAAATACCGGAATTATTGGTGATGAATAAAATCGATATGCTGGACGATTTTGTGCCGCGTATCGATCGCAATGAGGAAAACGTGCCGGTGCGGGTATGGTTATCTTCCCAGACCGGTGAGGGAATTCCGTTGCTTTTTCAGGCGCTGACCGAGCGTCTGTCGGGCGAGATTGCTCAGCATGAGCTGCGCTTGCCCCCGCAGGCGGGACGTTTACGCAGCAGGTTCTACCAGCTTCAGGCAATTGAAAAAGAATGGATCGAAGACGACGGCAGCGTGGGAATGATAGTCCGGTTGCCCATCATCGACTGGCGTCGTCTTTGCAAGCAGGAAAACGAGTTGGCGGACTATCTTGTCTGACCGTCCTTTGGGAACAAAAGCCTGAAGAATACTAATTAAGTAAAATGGAGCTAAAACATGGCGTGGAATCAGCCCGGTAATAACGGACATGACCGCGACCCGTGGGGGAGCAGCAATAATAACAGCGGCAACTCTGGCGGAAATAATAATAAAGGCGGACGTGAACAAGGACCTCCCGATTTGGACGATATCTTCCGGAAGCTCGGCAAGAAGCTGGGCGGGTTTGGCGGCGGCAAGAAGTCACCGGATAGCGCCGGCGGCGTCGGTGGCCCCGCGCGCGGCGGCCGTTATGCTGGACTCGCCGCGCTGGCGGTGGTCATCATCTGGGCAGGCAGCGGTTTTTATACCATCAAGGAAGCGGAGCGCGGCGTGGTAACACGCTTTGGTAAATTCGACCGTCTGGTTCAGCCGGGCCTGAATTGGAAACCTACCTTTATCGACCAGGTGGTTGCCGTCAACGTTGAATCGGTGCGGGAACTGGCCGCCTCCGGGGTGATGCTGACCGCCGATGAAAACGTGGTGCGCGTTGAAATGAACGTGCAGTACCGCGTCACCGACCCCGAACGCTACCTGTTCAGCGTCACCAATGCCGATGACAGCCTGCGCCAGGCGACCGACAGCGCGCTGCGCGGCGTGATCGGCAAATACACCATGGATCGTATCCTCACCGAAGGCCGTACCGTCGTCAGAAGCGATACGCAGCGCGTGCTGGAAGAAACCATCCGTCCTTACGACATGGGCATTACCCTGCTGGATGTCAACTTCCAGGCGGCGCGTCCGCCTGAGGAAGTCAAAGCCGCGTTTGACGATGCCATTGCCGCCCGTGAAAACGAACAGCAGTATATTCGTGAAGCCGAAGCCTACGCCAATGAGGTGCAACCGCGCGCCAACGGCCAGGCACAGCGCATCCTGGAGGAGGGCCGCGCCTACCGGACCCGCACCGTGCTGGAAGCCCAGGGCGAGGTGCAGCGTTTCGCCAAGCTGCTGCCTGAATATAAAGCCGCGCCGGAAATTACCCGCGAGCGTCTTTATATCGACTCGATGGAGCGCTTATTGAGCCATACCCGTAAAATCCTGGTTAACGACAAAGGCGGCAACAACCTGATGGTACTGCCGTTGGATCAACTGCTGCGTAACCCGCAGGCGGCGGACGCCACCCGTAAGGATACCAGCGCCAGTACCCTGATGCGCCTGCCGCCGCTGTCCGTCAACGCCGGCGGCGTGGCGGAGCCGGGCCAGATCGAAAGCGGCGGTTCCAGTTCCGTCATGGACCAGCGCAGGGCGAACGCCCAGCGTGACACGACCACTCGCGTAGGGAGGGAATAACCGATGCGTAAGCCATTAATCCTTATTGTTGTCGTGGTGCTGGTGGTGTTGTACGCCTCGCTGTTCGTGGTGCAGGAAGGCCAGCGCGGCATCGTGCTGCGTTTTGGCAAAGTATTGCGCGACAGTGAAAACAAGCCGGAGATTTTCTCTCCCGGACTGCACTTCAAGATTCCGTTTATCGAAACGGTTAAAACGCTGGATGCCCGCATCCAGACCATGGAAAACCAGGCCGATCGCTTCGTTACCATGGAAAAGAAAGACCTGATCGTCGATTCCTATATCAAATGGCGCATCAGTGATTTCAGCCGTTACTACCTGGCGACGGGCGGCGGCGACGTGTCCCAGGCCGAAGTGCTGCTGAAACGTAAATTCAGCGATCGGTTGCGCTCGGAGCTGGGCCGCCTGGACGTCAAGGGTATTGTTACTGATTCACGTAACCGCCTGATGACCGATGTGCGCGAGGCGCTGAACAGCGGTACCGCGGGCGATGGCGAAGTGGAAACCACCGCGGCGGATAACGCTATCGCATCGGCGGCGGCGCGTGTGGAACGGGAAACCAAGGGCGCGCAGCCGGCGGTGAACCCGAACAGCATGGCGGCCCTGGGTATTGAAGTGGTGGATGTGCGCATCAAGCAGATCAGCCTGCCGGCCGAAGTGTCCGATGCCATATTCCAACGTATGCGCGCGGAACGTGAGGCGGTAGCCCGTCGTCATCGTTCTCAGGGCCAGGAAGAGGCGGAAAAACTGCGGGCGGCGGCGGACTATGAAGTCACCCGCACGCTGGCGGAGGCGGAGCGCACCTCGCTGATTACCCGCGGTGAAGCCGATGCGGAAACCGCCAGGCTGTTTGCCGACGCGTTCAGCCAGGATCCGGCGTTCTTCGCCTTTATCCGTAGCCTGCGCGCCTATGAAAACAGCTTTAGCAGCAATAACGACATCATGGTGCTGAGCCCCGACAGTGATTTCTTCCGCTTTATGAAATCGCCGGCCACCACCACGCCGACCCCTGCGGGCCGTCCTTAAGCCGCAGGTTGACCTGGTTTTATCAAGGCCCGTTTACGCGGGCCTTTTTTATGAGGTTGTCATGAATCCTACCGTATGGATGGCATTGGGGCTGGTATTGGTGCTTGAGGGCCTGGGGCCGATGCTGTTTCCGGGCGCCTGGCGCAAAATGATCGGCGCCATGACGATACTGCCGGATAAATTATTACGTCGTTTTGGCGGCGGTTTAGTGGTCGCCGGCGGTGTAATCTACTATATGTTGCGTAGCAGAATGGGAGGATGATCGCACAGATTAAAAACAGTCCGCACTGGTGTTAAAAAGTACTGAAAGCCTGGGACTGAGATGTTAGAATCCTTTTTTAAGCAATCTGGTGAATTGAGAGATGGGTAAGAACGTTGTCGTACTGGGCACCCAATGGGGTGACGAAGGTAAAGGCAAGGTCGTAGACCTGCTGACTGAACGGGCTAAATATGTTGTTCGCTATCAAGGCGGACACAACGCCGGTCATACTTTAGTTATCAACGGTGAAAAAACCGTACTTCATTTGATTCCCTCTGGTATTTTACGTAAAAACGTAACCAGCATCATTGCCAACGGCGTCGTATTATCGCCGGAAGCGCTAATGAAAGAGATGGGCGAACTTGAAGCACGCGGCGTACCGGTACGTGAACGTCTACTGATTTCCGAAGCATGCCCCCTGATCCTGTCCTATCATGTCGCCCTTGATATGGCGCGTGAAAAAGCCCGTGGCGACAAGGCCATCGGCACCACTGGACGCGGCATCGGCCCCGCCTATGAAGATAAGGTCGCGCGTCGTGGACTGCGCGTCGGCGATCTGTTCAATAAAGAAACCTTCGCCGTTAAGTTAAAAGAAATCGTTGATTATCATAACTTCCAGCTCGTTAATTACTATAAAGTCGAAGCCGTTGACTACCAGACAATCCTCGACGATGTAATGGCGGTTGCCGATATCATCACCGGCATGGTGGTGGATGTGTCCGAACTGCTGGACACCGCGCGCAAAAACGGTGAGCTGATCATGTTCGAAGGCGCCCAGGGCACCCTGCTGGATATCGATCACGGCACCTATCCCTATGTGACCTCATCCAATACCACCGCGGGCGGCGTTGCCACCGGCTCCGGTATCGGCCCGCGTTATGTGGACTACGTGCTGGGCATCGTTAAAGCCTATTCCACCCGCGTTGGCGCCGGCCCATTCCCCACCGAGCTGTTTGACGACGTGGGCGAGTATCTTTGCACCAAAGGCAACGAATTCGGCGCCACTACCGGCCGCCGCCGCCGTACCGGCTGGCTGGACGCGGTTGCGGTACGTCGCGCGGTACTGATTAACTCCCTTTCCGGTTTCTGCATGACCAAGCTGGACGTGCTGGACGGCCTGAAAGAAGTCAAGATCTGCATTGCCTACCGCATGCCCGACGGCCGTGAACTCAAGACCACGCCGCTGGCGGCCGAAGGTTGGGAAGGCATCGTTCCCGTCTATGAAAGCATGCCTGGCTGGAGCGAATCCACCTTCGGGGTGAAAGAGTTCGACAAGCTGCCGGAAGCGGCCAAGCGTTATATTCGCCGTGTCGAGGAAGTTACCGGCGTACCGGTTGATATTATCTCCACCGGACCGGATCGCACCGAAACCATGATTTTACGTGACCCTTTTGACGCCTGATTGCGGCAAAATCATAAAAGCTGAAAAATGTAACAAACCGGGCGAGTCCCGGTTTATTGATTATTATCAATACGTTAACCTTCCTGCAGTTCCTGTCTCTCTCCTGGCCGATGACAAGTCTTATAGCCTGATTGGTTCCTAAAGGTTACTCTTATTGCATTCGTTTTCTTGTTATCTGTTCTCTCGTCGCCATACCCGCTGTCAGGGATAGCAGAAGTGCGGTTAGCAGGACGTAAACCCTGATCAATTAATATTGGTCCGATGTAGTGCGAAGCGTGATCATGTCACCCTGCCAGCTGTTCAAAACAGGTGTTGCAGCAGGGATTTTGACATTTTTCCTGGTATTTGGCGGCCCGGTCCGCGCGTATAAAGGGCCAGGAAATCCGCCGCGCTACACATTATTGCTTGTTGAATGATATCGGCATAGCAACCTGTTTTGGACAATGGAGGTAGCGCAATGTCACAAGATCCCTTTCTCGAACGAGAGGCAGAAAAATACGAATTTCCCATCCCCAGCCGGGAGTTTATCCTGGCTCACCTGGCCAAACGGGAAACCCCCGTCAGTCGTGAAGAGTTGGCGCAGGATTTAGAGATTACCGGAGAAGACCAGGTTGAAGGCCTGCGTCGACGGCTGCGCGCCATGGAGCGCGACGGCCAGCTGATCTTTACCCGCCGGCAGTGCTACGCGCTGCCGGAAAGACTGGATTTGCTGCGCGGCACCGTGATCGGTCATCGCGATGGTTTCGGCTTTTTGCGGGTGGACGGCAGCAAGGACGATTTTTACCTGTCCGCCGAACAGATGAAAATGGCCATCCACGGCGACGTGGTAATGGCGCAACCGCTGGTCGCCGATCGCAAAGGCCGGCGCGAAGCGCGCATCGTGCGCGTGCTGGTGCCGAAAACCAGCCAGATTGTCGGCCGCTATTTTACCGACGCCGGCAGCGCTTTCGTGGTGCCCGACGACAGCCGCCTGAGTTTTGATATCCTGATCCCGCCGGAAGATACCAGCGGCGCCCGCATGGGCTTCGTGGTGGTGGTGGAACTGACCCAGCGTCCCACCAGGCGCACCAAGGCGGTGGGTAAGGTGGTGGAAGTGCTGGGCGACAATATGGGTACCAGCATGGCGGTTGATATCGCCGTGCGTACCCATGACATCCCCTATACCTGGCCGCCGGAAGTGGAAAGCCAGGTCGCGGAACTGAAGGAAGAGGTCCCCGAGGCGGCAAAACGCGGCCGGGTGGATTTGCGTAGCCTGCCGTTGATGACCATCGACGGCGAGGACGCCCGCGACTTCGATGATGCCGTATTCGCCGAAAAGAAACGCGGCGGCGGATGGCGCCTGTGGGTCGCCATAGCCGACGTCAGTTATTATGTCCGTCCCAATACGCCGTTGGATAACGAGGCGCGCGGTCGCGGCACTTCGGTATATTTCCCGTCGCAGGTTATCCCGATGCTGCCGGAAAAACTGTCCAACGGCCTGTGTTCCCTGAATCCGCAGGTGGACCGGCTGTGTATGGTCTGCGAAATGACCATCTCCTCGCAGGGACGGCTTTCCTCATATAAATTTTATGAGGCGGTGATGAATTCCCATGCGCGCCTGACCTACACCAAGGTATGGCAGATCCTGCAGGGCGACCGGGAGCTGCGCGAGCATTACCATCCGCTGGTCAAGCCGATCCAGACGCTGCATGAAATGTACCAGACGCTTGAGCAGGCCAGGGTACAGCGCGGCGGCATCTCGTTTGAAACCGAGGAAGCCAAGTTTATCTTTAACGCCGAGCGGCGTATCGATCGTATCGAGCCGGTGATGCGCAATGACGCGCACAAATTGATTGAAGAGTGCATGATCCTGGCGAATATCGCCGCCGCGCGCTTCGTTGAGAAAAATGATGAGCCGGCGCTGTACCGGGTGCATGACCGTCCGAGCAACGACCATATTACCGCACTGCGCACCGTATTGGGCGAATTGGGCCTGACGCTGGGCGGCGGGATAAAACCCGAGCCGAAAGATTACGCCGATATGATGACCATCGTTTCCGCGCGCCCGGATCATGAGATGCTGCAAACCATGCTGCTGCGCTCGATGAAACAGGCGATTTACGATCCGGAAAACCGCGGGCATTTCGGCCTGGCGTTGCAGGCTTACGCGCACTTTACCTCGCCAATCCGCCGTTATCCGGATTTATCTTTGCATCGCAGTATTAAATACCTGTTGGCGAAGCAGGAAGGCGAGGCCAAGGGCCGTTCCACCCCTACCGGCGGCTGGCACGCCGAGATGGCGGAAATGCTGCAACTGGGCCAGCAAAGCTCGATGAACGAGCGCCGGGCCGATGAAGCCACCCGCGACGTGGCGGATTGGCTGAAATGCGACTTTATGCAGGATCACGTCGGCGAAGTCTTCAGCGGCATCATCGCCAGCGTCACCGGCTTTGGTTTCTTCGTGCGCCTCAACGATCTGTTTATCGACGGCCTGGTGCATGTATCAACCCTGGATAACGATTATTACCGTTACGACAATATCGGCCAGCGCCTGATCGGCGAGTCGAGCGGCCGGGTCTATCGCCTGGGCGACGTGGTTGAGATCAAGGTTGAAGCGGTCCATATGGACGAGCGTAAAATCGATTTCTCCCTGGTCTCCAGCAAGCGCCAGCCGCGCGGCGCGGGTAAAACCGAACGTGTGCGCACGCAGCAGGCGGCGCGCGGCGCCGCCGCCGGGGCCGGCGCGGATAATGACGGCAAGCCCCCGCGCCGTCGCCGCTCCGGCAAAAAACCGGCAAATTTTGAGCCGGACAGCGCGTTTCGCCAAAATGACGGCAACGGGTCGAAACCCAAAAGCGCGCCGTCCAGGGCGGGTGCCGCAGGTTCGACCGCCGCCGCCGCGACGGAGAGTGCGCCCAAAAAACCTTCAGCCAGCAAACCGCGGCGCAGCAGAAAAAGAAGTAGCGCGGAAAGCAAACCGGGCCAGGAATAATCCCTGGCGCGCCGGTGCCGGCTATTATCGTCAACCGACAACAACCTGTGGGCCGTTACGGCCCATATAGTGATAAAAAGAAAAACATGAGCGAAATCATTTACGGCATTCATGCCGTCAAAGCCTTACTGGAACGCGACCCGCAGCGTTTTCTCGATGTGTACATCATGAAAGGCCGCGACGATCGCCGCCTGCATGAGCTGGTGGTGGAACTGGAAGCCAACGGTATCGTTATCCAGGTGGCTAACCGCCAGTGGCTGGATGAGGCCGCGGAGGGCGCGGTGCACCAGGGCATAGTGGCAAGGGTGCAGGAAGGCCGCCAGCTGCAGGAAAACGACCTTGAGGGGCTGCTGGAACAGCATCCCGCGCCTTTCCTGCTGGTGCTTGACGGCATTACCGATCCGCACAACCTGGGCGCTTGCCTGCGCAGCGCCGATGCCGCCGGCGTACATGCGGTCATCGTCCCGCGCGATCGGTCGGCGCAGCTGAACGCCACCGCCAAGAAGGTGGCCAGCGGCGCGGCGGAAACCGTGCCGCTGATCCGCGTCACCAACCTGGCGCGCACCCTGCGCATGTTGAAAGAACATAACGTCTGGATTGTCGGCACCGCCGGTGAAGCGGACCATCATCTGTATCAAAGTAAACTCACCGGCCCGCTGGCGCTGGTGATGGGCGCCGAGGGCGAGGGCATGCGCCGCCTGACCCGCGAACACTGCAATGAACTGATCGGCATCCCCATGGCGGGTTCGGTCTCGTCGCTTAATGTCTCCGTCGCTGCGGGCGTTTGCCTGTTTGAAGCCGTGCGCCAGCGCCAGCTTTCCTGACGCGCGGGTCGCCGCCGGCGCCTGTTATCAGCACCCGGCGGCAAGCCTGCCGCTCGTATTTCCGCTGCTTTTGGGTTCCCGTTAACGGGACGCGCCTTAACCAGCCCTTGCTCACCGGTATAAAATGGCCTCGGCGCGCCAGATTCCGGGGCTAAAATCTTCCGACAGCATGATAATCTGGTAATAGCCGGCCCGGCGGGCATTGGCCTGGGCGCGTATTGAGTCCTCGGCGTCCATCGGACTGCCGCGCTCCAGGGCGGAGACCCGGCCGATCATGGTCAGGGTGCCGGCCTGGTCGCGGCTGATTTCCTGCGCCTGGCCGGTGGGCGCGGGAGGCGCGACCGGTTTGCCCTCAAGCACGCCGCAACCCGCCGACATCATGCTCAGGATGATGATCATAACGCATAGTGGTTTCATAGATATCAACCATAAAAAAACACCGGAAACAGATACAGGTAGTATAAAAGAATATCGCACAGCTAAGGGGGCAATATGGTTGAAATGCATCAAGAGTCCGTCGGCGGCATTGACGTCATCCACGCGGTACCCGCGGGTAAACTTCTGCTGCCGTTACCGACGATTTTCTTTTATCACGGTTATACCTCGTCAAAAGAAGTCTACAGTTATTTCGGCTACGCCCTGGCGAAGGCCGGATTTCGGGCGATCCTGCCGGACGCCGACATGCATGGCGCGCGCTTTGACGGCGATGAGCAGCGACGCCTGGCGCACTTTTGGGACATCCTGCGCGGCAATATCGATGAACTGCCCGCCCTGAAAACCCATTACCAGCGGCAGGGACTGATCGACGGCGGGCGTATCGGCGTATGCGGCGCGTCCATGGGCGGCATGACGGCGCTGGGCGCCATGGCCCGTTACGACTGGCTGGGCGTGGCGGCGGAGTTTATGGGGTCGGGCGACTATCTGCGCCTGGCGAAGACCTTGTTTCCGCCGGTGGCGCTGACCTCAAGCGCCAGACAAAAGGAATTCGAGCAGCGCATGGCCCCCCTGGCCGACTATGAGGTGTTCCATCAGTTGGATAAGCTGTCAAACCGGCCGCTGTTAATCTGGCACGGCGAGGCCGACCCACTGGTACCGGCGGCGGAGAGCAGCCGGTTGTACCAGGCGCTGGAGGCGCGTGAGGGGCATCATCAGGCCACCTATCTCACGGAGCCCGGCGTCGGCCATAAAATCACGGTAGCCGCGCTGGCCGCCGGCGTGGCTTTCTTCCAGCGGCATCTGTAGCCGCCGGGCGTTATTTATCAACGCCCGGATGCGGGGCGACGGGCGTAAAAAAGCCCCACTAGGGGGCTAAAGTAAAATGACTTCGTTATTATTGGTGATTCCCTGGTGTTGGGGATGCGGCTTTTTATGGTAAACAGTATATGCCAGCGGGATGGGTAGGGAAATAACACTTTATTGATTGAGTAAATCAGTTTTTTTGAACAAAAAGCATGCATATTGAATAGTTTTTTTGTTAATTAGTGCTTTTCTATATATTTAGTGCCCCGCGCCGCCGTTTTCCCCGTTCATCAGTCCTTGTATTTCGCGCCGCATAAATGTAAGATTGCGCGTCATTTTTCAGCCGCACAATTATCACGTTCCTTGCTTCCATGGGCCGCGGTTGACCCTGACAGGAGGCTGAATAATCCGTAAGGAGCAATTCTGTATGCGTCATTACGAAATCGTTTTTATGGTTCATCCTGACCAAAGCGAACAGGTTCCAGGAATGATCGAGCGCTACACCGGTGTTATCACCAACGCGCAGGGCATCATTCATCGTCTGGAAGACTGGGGCCGCCGTCAACTGGCTTACCCGATCAATAAACTGCACAAAGCCCACTATGTTCTGTTGAACGTAGAAGCCTCGCAGGAAGTGATCGACGAGCTGGAAACAAACTTCCGCTTCAACGACGCCGTTATTCGCAGCATGATCATGCGCGTTAAGCATCCGGTTTCCGAAGCCTCCCCGATGGTCAAAGCGAAAGATGAACGTCGCGATCGCCGTGAAGACTTCGCTACCGAAGCCAACGATGACAATGATGCTGGGGATTCTGAAGAGTAATCGATGATGACGGCGAACCGTCTGATGCTGTCCGGCACCGTATGCAAGGCACCCATCCGAAAGGTCAGCCCGTCAGGTATTCCTCACTGCCAGTTCGTGCTTGAGCACCGCTCGCAGCAACAGGAAGCCGGTTTTTCACGACAAGCATGGTGCCGTATGCCCGTGGTGGTTAGTGGAAAGCAATCGCAAGAGATTACTCGCAGTATAACGGTCGGTACGCAGCTCACCATCCAGGGTTTTATTTGTTGCCATCAAGGTCGCAATGGGCTCAATAAAATGGTCCTGCATGCCGAGCAGATTGAATTGATAGATTCTGGAGACTAGCCATATGGCACGTTATTTCCGTCGTCGCAAATTCTGCCGTTTCACCGCGGAAGGCGTTATTGAGATTGACTATAAAGACATCGCTACGCTGAAAAACTACATCACCGAAAGCGGTAAAATTGTCCCGAGCCGTATTACCGGTACTCGTGCCAAATACCAACGCCAGTTGGCCCGTGCGATCAAACGCGCGCGCTACCTGTCTCTGTTGCCGTACACTGATCGTCATCAGTAATCGGTCACTGTCCACTAAGACTTTGAGAGGATAAGGTAATGCAAGTTATTCTGCTTGATAAAGTTGCCAACCTGGGTAGCTTAGGCGAACAAGTTAACGTTAAAGCGGGCTATGCCCGTAACTACTTGGTACCGCAAGGTAAAGCCGTTCCGGCCACCAAGAAAAACGTTGAGTATTTCGAAGAACGTCGCGCTGAGCTTGAAGCTAAGCTGTCTGACGTTCAGGCCGCGGCCCAAGCTCGCGCCGATAAAATCACTGAACTGGGTAGTGTTACCGTCGCGTCTAAAGCAGGCGACGAAGGCAAGCTGTTCGGTTCTATCGGTACGCGCGACATCGCCGACGCCATCACCGCCGCCGGCGTTAACGTCGCCAAAAGCGAAGTGCGTTTGCCCAACGGTGTGCTGCGCACCATCGGCGACCATGATGTTAGCATCCAGGTTCATAGCGAAGTTTTCGCTACCCTGAATGTTATCGTGGTAGCGGAAGCCTAATCGAAAGATTAAGCGATTGATAAAACGCCGGCTTATTGAATTGCCGGCGTTTTGCTGTCTGGAGCCTGGGTGGCGCGGCATTGGCGGTAGGTAAGCTGCCGGCGGTGAATTCCTGAGCGACGTTGCGTTAGCACAACCTTGCAGGGGTTAACGCTTGCGCTTAATTACGCAGGTAACTGCCGTCGGCCTGCCTGACAAAACGTATCCGGCTGTTGGCGCCGGTTTCAATCGTCAGCATCTGGACCACCCCCTGCGCATTCTGCTGGATTTCCACCTGTTGACCCGCCCGCAGGCTGCTCAACGGTTTATCTTCGCCTTCCGCCTGCGCCATCGCGAACACATCCCCCACCGGCAGGTTATGCTCACGGAACAACTGCGCCAGCGTTTGGCCCTCGACGATACGGTAGTGCTGCAGCTGCCCGTCGCCGGCCGCGGGCGCCGTGGCGGGGGCAGCGGCGGCGCGGTTATTATCCACCAGCTCCGCCTGGATAACCGTTCCCTGGCCGTTGGCCGCGGTTGCCCGGGTAGGGGTGGGCGCGGGACCCGGCGACGGCGAGTAGGGCCAAAGTACCGCCGCCGCGATAATCAACGCGGCAATCAGCACCAGACGGCGATGCAGCAGCGGTAGCGGACCCATCCACTGGAAACCGTCGGGTAAGTGCCATACTCTTCTCAGCAGGGTCAGCATTGGCCGGCCTGATGCGTTGGAATCCTCATCGGGCAGCGGACGCAGAGGCCACTTCCATTTGAATCCGCCGTAACCCAACAGGGAAAAACGGGGGATTTTGTTTTTCCCGGGCGACGTTCTGCCCATGATAACCTCTCTTGCAATGGTTTACCTGTAACCCGGGGGAGTATAAAGCGGCGCACAGGGAACCTCCATAGCTTAATTGACCGGTAACCGAGAAGCTGCCTGCCGATACAGGACTCATATTCATCATAGAGGATTTTACCCCAAACGCCTGCGCTGTTATGCTGCGCCTTTCGCTTTTTACCAATTCAAGGAAAAAACATGAGCGCACCATCTTTAGACAGCGTAGAAGCCCAGGCCAGTTACGGCATCGGCTTGCAAGTAGGCCAGCAGTTGCAGGAGTCGGGCCTGGAAGGCTTGCTGCCCGAGGCATTGCTGGCTGGGTTGAGCGATGCCCTGGCCGGCAATTCCCCGGCGGTGCCGGTTGACGCCATTCACCGCGCCCTGCGCATCATCCATGAGCGCGCGGACGCGGTCCGTCTCGAGCGTCAGCAGCACCTGGCGGTGGCGGGGCAGCAATTCCTTGAAACCAATGCCCAGGAAGAAGGCGTGCGCCAAACGGAGTCCGGTTTGCAATTCAAGGTATTGGAACAGGGCGAAGGCGCGATACCGACCCGCCAGGATCGCGTGAGCGTCCATTATACCGGCCGTTTGCTCGACGGCACGGTATTCGACAGCTCGGTGCAGCGCGGCCAGCCGGCGGAGTTTCCGGTGAACGGCGTTATCCCCGGCTGGATTGAAGCTTTGACCCTGATGCCGGTCGGCTCCAAATGGGAATTATATATTCCTCATGGCCTGGCCTATGGCGAGCGCGGCGCCGGCGCGTCCATCCCGCCGTTCAGCGCGCTGATCTTCGAGGTCGAGCTGCTGGAAATCCTGTAATACCCGCGGTCGCGCGCCAATCCCATCACCCGCCGATAGATTATTCCGATGGCTATTTTGCCAAAAAAAGCTAGTCTGGTGAATATGATGTGATCTTCCAGAGGTGCGACATGATTGAACAGATAAGCCGGCTGTCGCGTGAGGCGGGAGCTGCGATTATGCAGGTTTACGCTGGCGAACAGCCGATCGAACTGACCCATAAAACCGACGATTCGCCGCTTACCGCCGCCGATCTGGCGGCGCACCGGGTGATTACCGCCGGCCTGCGGGCGTTATCGCCCGATATTCCCATCCTGTCCGAAGAGGCTCCGCAGCCGTGGGAAGAGCGGCGCGGCTGGACCCGCTACTGGCTGGTGGATCCGCTGGACGGCACCAAGGAATTTTTGCGGCGCAACGGCGAGTTCACGGTGAACATCGCCTTAATCAAGGACGGCCAGCCGGTCATGGGCGTGGTCTATGCCCCGGCTACCGATATCCTCTACGCCGCCGACGCGGGCAAGGCCTGGAAGATAACGCCGGACGGCGAACGGCTGGAGATCCACTGCAAGGAGGCCAGGCCCCCGCTGGTGGTGGTCAGCCGCTCGCATAGCGACGATAGCGAATTACAGGATTATCTGTCCCAGCTTGGCGAGCACCAAACGGTGTCCATCGGCTCATCGCTGAAATTCTGCCTGGTGGCGGAAGGCAGCGCGCAGCTTTATCCCCGCTTCGGGCCGACCAATGTCTGGGATACCGCCGCCGGCCATGCGGTGGCCGCCGCCGCCGGCGCGTTGGTCAATGACTGGACCGGCCGCACCCTGGATTACCATCCGCGGGAGTCTTTTCTCAACCCGGGTTTCAGGGTGTCGTTATTCTGAGCCGGTTTCAGGTCGCGCCGCCTGGCAGCAGGCGGTGCAATAAATCGGATACCTGCTGGATCTCCTCAAGCGATAGCGCGCCCTCCCTGACGTAGCGCACCCGTCCCTTGGCATCCAACACGATGATCGCCGAGCCTTTCGGCTGCAGATGCCACGCCTGCAGTACGCTGCTGTGGGCGTCGAGGATGAACTGGGAGCCGGGATAAATCCTTTTATGGTTTTCAACCCAGTTACGGGCAAACGACGGCCCGCTGCCGAACAGCGCGTCGTTTTCGTTGATGATTGTCGTCGTTTGGTAATATTTGGCGGGTAAGTTGATCTTCTTGAGCGCTTCGATCATCGCGGCGTTCATCTCGCTGGCGGAGGCCTGCGCGGCGATATGCAGCACCAGGTGGATTTTTCCGGGCAGCTGCGAGCTATCCCAGAATTTATAGCTAAACTTCTCGTTCTTTAGCAGCAGTTCGCCCTGTTCGGCGATCGCGACCTTGGGCAAGGGTTTGCCGGTTTCCAGGTTATGGGCGGGCGCGCCGAAGGGCAAAAGCAGGACCACAAGTAATAAGGTTAACGGGCAACGCATGGTGCGACTCCTCTGGATGGATGGGGGCGCGAACCGGCGCCCGGCGGCGGCAAAACCACGATTGCCGCCATGCCGCGCGCTGCGGCCGGGTTACAGCATTTTTAGCATAATAATACTGCTCTAATAGATAGGGCTTTTATAGCGCTCTGTCAAATTGTGTAAAAGCAGCTCAGTGTCCTGTAATAGCGTGAACTTACGCACATATGATCACTCTTATAAAGTGCTAGTGTTGGTTCCCCCGCCGATGGTCAATACGCAACGGCGGGATGAGATTAATCACGGGAGTAAAGTAAAAAAATGAGAATCTTCCATCGCTATAACGCTATAAAGGTAGCAACCTACGTCAAGACCCTGTTCCGCGGCCGTATCTATATCAAAGGCTTCGGCGCGTTTGAATTCGATAAAGGCAAGATCCTGTTGCCCAAGGTCCGCGATAAGCAACATTTCCATGTCATGTCGGAAGTAAACCGGCAGGTGATGCGCCTACAGTCCGATATGGGCTGACCCGCCGAGTCCCCGCGATAAAATCCTACCGGCACCGCCGGTGAATCGATAATCAGCTATCTTACCGGCGGCGGCGGACCAGGGCATTGCCGGAAGATAATCGCGCCTGGCGGCGAGGCGACAGAAAAAACCGATCGGGCGGCGTGTCCGGTTAGGCCACGTGCGACGAATCAGGCGTCTTGGCCAGTATCAGCGTGGATTTCTCCTCAATGCGGGTCACCAGCAGCTGATCAATTTTATAGCTGTCGATATCCACCACTTCGAATTTATACCCGCCGTAACGCACAAAATCCGTGCGCTTGGGTATCTTGCGCAGCATGAACATCATGAAACCGCCGATGGTTTCGTAATTGCCCGCCTGCGGGAACTCATCAATATGCAGCACCCGCATCACATCGTCGATCGGCGTGCCGCCCTCGATAAGCCAGGAGTTTTCGTCACGGGTGACAATCTGTTCTTCCAGTCCCTGGCCCACCAGATCGCCCATCAGGGTGGTCATCACGTCGTTCAGGGTGATAATGCCCACCACCAGCGCATATTCGTTAAGGATGACCGCAAAGTCCTCGCCGGCGGTTTTAAAGCTTTCCAACGCCTCCGACAGGGTCAGGGTATCGGGCACGATCAGCGCCGATCTGATCTGGACGCCGCTGTTCAACGCCAGGCTCTGGTTGCCCAGCACCCGGTTGAGCAAATCCTTGGAATCCACATAACCGACGATATGATCGATATTGGCGTCGCATACCAGGAACTTTGAGTGAGGATGCGTTGAGATTTTTTCTTTTATACTGGCTTCGGTTTCGGTTAAATCGAAATAGATGATGCTTTCGCGCGAGGTCATTGAAGAGGGGACCGTGCGCGACTCCAGCTCAAACACGTTCTCAATCAGCTCATGCTCCTGCTTGCGCAGTACGCCCGCCAGCGCGCCGGCTTCCACCACCGCGTAAATATCATCGGAGGTAATGTCGTCCTTGCGCACCATCGGCAGCTTCAGCATGCGGAAAATCACGTTTGCCAGGCCGTTAAACAACCATACCAGGGGACGAAACACCATCAGGCAGAAGCGCATCGGGTTGATAATCCGGATGGCGCAAGCCTCCGGTGAAATCATACCGATGCGTTTCGGGGTTAAATCGGCGAACAGGATAAACAGGCTGGTGACCAGGGTAAAAGAACAGATGAAACTGATTTGATCGGCCAGTTCCGGCGACATAAAACGGATAAGAATGGAGGCGAACGAAGGCGAGAACGCCGCGTCGCCCACGATACCGCCGAGGATGGCCACCGCGTTCAGGCCGATTTGTATGACGGTAAAAAAGATGCCGGGCGTTTCCTGAAGTTTAAGCACGCGTCTGGCATTGATATTGCCTTCGTCCGCCATTAGCTTGAGTTTTATCTTGCGCGAGGCGGCGAGGGAGATTTCCGAGACGGAAAAAAAAGCGCTTACCGCGATTAATAGCAGGATAAGCAGGATACTGTTTAGCATAATTCGACCACTTCGGGCTGACAGTTATGCCAGCGCGCCTTTGGGGGCAACGTGTTGGTTAAAGATAACATATTTCAGACTGTTACGGGGAGCCTTCGGCGGAGATGAAGGCCTTCAGCGGATAGGTTAAGGCATCAACTGCCCGACCGACAGTGCGCACAGTATAGCAGCAGCCCCCATGGGGCTGCTAATGATTAAGCTTGTGGCGCAGGGCGAGCCGATATTACCGGGATGTCATGATTGCGCCTGCGGCGGCATGCATACCCCGATGCCGCCGAGATTGCAGTATCCCTGCGGATTTTTATCCAGGTATTGCTGATGCTCGTCTTCGGCATAATAGAACGGCGTGGCCGGCTCGATGTCGGTGGTGATGGCGCGCCGATCGCCGGCCTGCGCCATTGCCTGCTGGAAACGCTGCTTGCTGGCCAGCGCTTCGCTTTCCTGCTCCGGCGTCAGCACAAAAATCGCGGAGCGGTATTGGGAACCGATATCCCCGCCCTGGCGCATGCCCTGCGCCGGGTCGTGGTTTTCCCAGAAATACTGCAGCAGTTCGCGATAGCCGATCACCGCCGGGTCGAACACCACCCGCACCGCTTCGGCATGCCCGGTCTGGCCGGTACAGACTTCGCGATAGGTAGGGTTGGGCGTGTAGCCGCCGGCAAATCCGGCCGCGGTGCTATATACCCCCGGCACCTGCCAGAACAAGCGCTCCACGCCCCAATAGCATCCCATGGCAAACAGCGCCACTTCCATAGGGTCGGGCACATGGGTCATGGAATGGCCGTTGACCACATGCGTGGTCGCCACCGGCATCGGCGTCAGCCGGCCGGGCAGGGCGTCCTTTTGTGATACAAGCTGGGTTTTATCAAAATTCTGCGCCACGATAGGCTCCTGGTTAGACGATTATCGAAATAATGGGCTATTCCCTGTTGTCATGCACACTTTCTTTACAGACAATAAACACCAATATTACGTTAAGCTGTAAGCTTACGACTCTATTTTAGGGTGAAAACACGAAAAACAACCCTAGGGTTGGCTAATAGTCCGCTAATAATAGAAAAGACGACGATTGTGCGCGTACTGAATTCATTCGCAGGAAAGTAAAAAAATCCAGGAGCCAGCGTGCCGAAGAATCGCCTTTTATGCCTGTTTTGCATTCTGCTGGCTACCCCCTGGTCCTATGCCGCCAACGTGCGCTTGCAGGTGGAGGGGCTTGAGGGGGAGTTGCAACGTAATGTCCGGGCGCGCCTATCCACCATCGGCGCGGATGAGGTTACCGCCGACGCGCGTTTTCAGGCGCGTGTCGACGGTGTGGTGCGCGAGGGGCTGCGCGCCCTCGGCTATTACTCCGCGCAAATTGATTTTGAGTTCCGACCGGCGGTCAACGGCGGACGGCCCGTGCTGTTGGCCAAGGTCAAACCCGGCGAGCCGGTGAAAATTGCCGGGGTGAATATCAGTTTGCGCGGCGACGCGAGAACGGACCGCGACTACCAGAGGCTGGTGCAACGCAGCCGGCCGGCCATCGGCAGCGTGCTCAATCATGGCGATTACACCAGCTTTATCAACGGCATGACCGGACTGGCGGTGCGCAATGGCTATTTTGACGCCGAGTTCCCCAGGCGGCAGCTCGGCGTGTCGCCGGATCGCCATGAAGCGTTCTGGGATGTGATCTTTGATAGCGGCCAGCGTTACCGGTTCGGCAAGATTCGATTTCAGGGCGCGCAAATCCGCGATGATTATTTACGGAATATCCCCAACATCCGTGAAGGGGACGAATACAGCGCCACCGCGCTGGCGGAGCTTAACCGCCAGCTGGCCGCCACCAACTGGTTTAACTCGGTGGTGGTTTCGCCTGATTTCAGCGCCGGGAAAACCGATAAAACCCTGCCGCTGGACGCGGTGGTGACGCCGCGCAGCCGTAACATCATCGAGACCGGGGTCGGGTTTGCCTCGGACGTCGGGCCACGGGTGAGAACCACCTGGAACCGGCCCTGGCTGAATGACCGCGGCCATAGCCTGCAGACCACCCTGAGCCTGTCCGCTCCCGAGCAGGCGCTGGATTTCAGCTATAAAATCCCGCTGCAAAAAAGCCCGCTGGAACAATATTATGTGCTGCAAAGCGGTTTTAAGCGTGAAGACCTTAACGATACCAAATCCGATTCCACCACGTTTAACGTGGCCCGCTTCTGGGACGCATCCAGCGGCTGGCAACGCTCGGTCAATTTACGCTGGAGCCTGGATCACTTTACCCAGGCCAACGTTACCGACACCACCATGCTGCTCTATCCGGGCTTTACCATTAACCGCACACGCCAGCGGGGCGGCCTGATGCCCACCTGGGGCGACTCCCAGCGCTATTCCATCGATGTGTCCGACACCACCTGGGCCTCGGATGTGGATTTCTTTATTATCCAGGCGCAGAACGTGTGGGTGCGCACCCTGGCGGAAAAACACCGTTTCGTGGCGCGCTATAACCTGGGCTGGATTGAAACCAATAATTTCGACCGGGTGCCGCCGTCGCTGCGTTTTTTCGCCGGCGGCGATCGCAGCATCCGTGGCTATCGGTTCCGGGCCATTTCTCCCCGCGACGAGGACGGCAAGCTGACCGGCGCCTCGAAGCTGGCCACCGGTTCGCTGGAGTATCAATACAACGTAACCGGAAGATGGTGGGGCGCCACCTTTATCGATACCGGCCAGGCGGTGAATGATTTCCGGCAAACCAACCTGAAAACCGGCGCCGGCGTCGGGGTCAGGTGGCAATCGCCGGTAGGTCCGATCAAGCTGGACGTTGCCGCGCCCGTGAGCGATCCGGAAGAACATGGGTTGCAGTTCTACATAGGATTAGGGACAGAGCTATGAGTCTTGCCAAGAAAATCAGCTTCGGCATCCTGACCATTCTTGTGCTGCTGCTCGGTGCGCTGGCCTATCTGATCGGTACCACCAGCGGCCTGCATTTGCTGCTGAAGGGCGCCACGCGCTGGGTGCCCGGACTGGAAATCGCCAGCGTAAACGGCGGCTGGCGCGATTTGACGCTCAGGGACGTACGCTATCAACTGCCGGGCATGACGGTAAAAGCCGGTCGGTTGCATCTTGCGCTGGACCTGTCCTGCTTTCGCCAGCGTGAATTATGCGTTAACGATCTCGCCCTGAGCCAGGTGGACGTGGCGGTGGACACCGCCGCGCTGGCCTCCGCGCCGGCGGCGCCGCCGGCCGGGACGGATGACAATGCGTCGATCAGCACCCCTTATCCACTGATCATGCGTAATCTGAGCGTCAACGGCCTGCGGGTGCAAATCGACCATACGGTGGTCGCCCTGGATCAATTCCGCACCGGCATGGATTTTCGCGGCAATACGCTTATCGTTACGCCTACCGATATCAACGGCCTGCTGGTGGCCTTGCCAAAAACCGTGGCGGTGATAACCGACCAGGCCATCGACGCCGTGGTCCAAACCGATGAACAAAAACGCGCCGCCGCCACCCGCGCCGAGGCCGAAAAGGCGGCGGCGCGGCGGCAACCGCCGCTGGCGGAAACCTTAACGGCGTTGTTCGCCAAACCCCTGTTGCCCGATTTGCCGGATATTCATTTGCCGCTCAATATCCAGGTACAGGAACTGCGCGGCGCTGACCTGAGGCTGACCGGCGATACCGATATCCAGGTGAAGCGATTCCTGATGCAGGTCCAGACCCTCGATCGGGACGTTACGCTCGCCAGGCTGCGCATCGACGCGGTCCAGGGCCTGCTTAACGCCAGCGGCAAGGCGCAACTGGGCGGCCAATGGCCGCTGGACTTCACCGTCAATACCCAGCTGAACGTCGATCCGCTAAAAGGCGAGCGCATTAAACTGACGATAAAAGGCAGTTTGCGCGAGCGGCTCGATACCGTCCTCAATTTCTCCGGCCCGATCAAGGCGCAGCTGAATGTCGCCGCCCGGCTGGCCGAAAACGGCTTGCCGCTGGCGGTCACCTTCGACAGTCCCGGCATGCAATGGCCCCTCGCCGGGGCGCCGCAGTATCGCTTGCGCGACCTGGGCCTGAAGGTCGACGGCAAGGCGGTCGATTATACGCTCGCCATGCACGGGGCCGTCGGCGGCGAGGGCTTGCCGCCGGCGGATCTCTCCCTGGAAGGCAAAGGCAATCCCACGCAGTTTATCCTGTCGCGCCTGCGCGTGGCGGCGCTGGAGGGCAATACCGACCTGACGGCGGTGATTGACTGGAGCGACGCCGTCAGCTGGAGGAGCGAACTGACGCTCAGCGGCATCAACACCGCCAAGCAATGGCCCGATTGGCCGGCCAGACTTGCGGGAAAAATCTCCACCCAGGGCAGCATACACGGCGGCAGCTGGCAACTACGCATTCCCGAATTGACGCTGGACGGCAATATCAGGCAAAACCAGGTCACCGCCCGCGGATCCCTGAGCGGCAACGCCGCCGGGCAGTGGCATATCCCCGATCTCAGGTTGGCGCTGGGACGCAACAGTCTGGATGTCAAAGGCGATTTAAACCAGCAGTTGGCGCTGGACGCCGTGCTTGACGCGCCGAGCCTGAACGGCACCCTGCCGGGCCTTGCCGGCACCGCCCGCGGCACCCTGGCGGTCCGCGGCGACCGGGAAACGCCGCAGGTGAACATGGACCTCACCGCCGCCGGGCTGCGCTGGCAGTCGCTGACCATCCGCCGTATCGCCCTGACCGGTCATCTGCGCGCCAGCGATATCGTGCGCGGCGATCTAGATTTACGTCTCGACCAGCTCCGGCAGGATAGCCTGGTGGTGCGCCAGCTGACCCTGGCGGCGACCGGCGACGAGCGCCGGCACCAGATGCGCCTCGTTGTGCAAGGCGAGCCGGTGTCGGGGCAATTAACGCTGAACGGCGGCTATGACCGGCAGACCCAGCGCTGGCGCGGCGCCCTGGCCCAGACGCGCTTCGGCAGCCCGGTCGGCGAATGGCGGCTTACCCGCGACATGTCGCTGGATTACCAGCACAGCGCGCAACGTATTGCCATCGGCCCCCATTGCTGGCAGAACCCCAACGCCCAGCTTTGCGTGCCCACCACCATCGAGGCCGGCGCCAGCGGCCAGGCCGGCGTGGCGCTTAACCGCTTCGACCTGGCGATGCTCAAGCCCTTCCTGCCGGCGGATACCGCGTTAAGCGGTATATTTACCGGCCGGGCCGATGTGAGCTGGCAACCGGGCGGCGGCTTGCCCCAGGCCAGGATTACCCTGGCGGGCAAGGGGGTAAAAGTGGTACAAAATGTCCAAGGCAATGCGCTGCCGGTAGCCTTCGAGACCTTAAACCTCAATGCCGGGCTGGACCACGATCGCGCGCGCCTGGACTGGCAGATGGGCATTGCCGGTAACGGACGGTTCAACGGCCAGGTGGTGGTGGCCGATCCCCAGGGGAGGCGCACGCTTTCCGGCACCCTCAGCATTAACCGGCTGTCGCTGGCGATCGTGAATCCCATCCTGTCACGGGGAGAAAGCGTCGCCGGCATCCTCAACGCCAGCCTGCGCGTCGGCGGCAGCGTCGCCCAGCCGCAGCTGTTTGGACAATTAGCGCTGGACAAGGTACTGATGCGCGGTAACCGGATGCCGTTCGTCATGGGCGAGAGCCGTTTGGCGATGGCGTTTAACGGCGCCAGTTCGACGCTGCAAGGGGTGATCCAAACCACCCATGGCCAGATCAACCTCGGTGGTAATGCCGACTGGAGCCAGATTAACGCCTGGCGCGCCCGCATCGCCGCCCAGGGCGCCCGGGTGCGGATTACCGTGCCGCCCATGGTGCGCATGGATGTTTCACCCGATATCGTGCTGGAGGCGGCGCCGCAGGTGTTTACCCTTAACGGCAGGGTCGATATACCCTGGGCGCGGATTGTGGTGAAAGAATTACCGCCCAGCGCGGTGGGCGTTTCGCCCGACGAAGTGATCCTCGACAATCGGCTGCAGCCGGTGGAACCGGCAAAAGTGGCGACCGTAATCAACAGTAACCTGATTATCCATGTCGGCAGCGATGTCCGCCTGGATGCCTTCGGCCTGAGAGCCAGGCTGGAGGGCGATCTGAAAATGGTGCAGGATAAGCAGGGCCTGGGCCTGAACGGCCAAATCAATATTCCATACGGTCGTTTTCGGGCCTATGGGCAGGATTTGATCGTCAGGCGCGGGCAGCTGATGTTTGCCGGCCCGCCGGATCAGCCGTTGTTGAACGTCGAGGCCATCCGTAACCCGGACAATACCGCGGATAGCGTGATTGCGGGCGTACGGGTGACCGGCATGGCGGATCAACCGAGGCTGGAGGTCTTCTCCGAGCCGGTTAAATCGCAGCAGGAGGCGCTGTCTTATCTGCTGCGGGGCCAGGGATTAAATACCCCCGGCGCAGACAGCAGCGCAATGACTTCAATGTTAATTGGCATGGGGGTTGCGCAAAGTGGTCAACTTGTGGGTAAAATCGGCTCAGCTTTCGGGGTGAGCAATTTAACCCTGGATACGCAGGGCGTCGGCGACGAATCCCAGGTAGTGGTCAGCGGTTATGTTGCACCCGGCTTGCAAGTGAAATATGGAGTCGGTATTTTTGATTCATTGGCAACGCTAACGTTACGTTACCGTTTAATGCCTAGACTTTATCTGGAAGCCGTGTCTGGTCTCGACCAGGCATTGGACTTGCTCTATCAGTTTGAGTTTTAACGATGCGAATAATTGTCTACGGTAGTCTGAGACGCAATCAGGGCAACAGCCACTGGATGACGAACGGCCAATGGTTGGGCGATCACGTGATATCCGGTTTTGAATTATACGATCTCGGCCATTACCCGGCGGTCGTCCCCGGGGTGGGAACGGTATATTGTGAAGTCTATCGCATTGATTCCTCGACCCTGGCCGAGCTGGATGCCCTGCGCACCAAAAGTGGCGAGTATAAACGGGCATTGATCGCGACGCCCTATGGCGGCGCCTGGATGTATGTCTATCAACGGCCGGTGGAGGGATTACGGCAGTTAAAGGGCGGCGACTGGGTCAAACGCGCCGAGGAATCCTAATCCGCCCATCATGAAGATGCGCAAATTGAACTTTGCGCATCTTCCTCAACAGCCCCGGATCGCGTTATTTTTTCGCGCGTTCGAAGGAGGCGACAATCTCCGCTTTCGCGGCTTCAGCGTTTTCCCAGCCTGCGACCTTTACCCACTTGCCCGCTTCCAGGTCTTTGTAATGCTCAAAAAAATGGGTGATCTGCGCCCGCAGCAGCGGGGAAAGATCTTCCACATCTTTAACATGGTCGTATTCTTTGGTCATCTTGGTATGCGGCACCGCCACCAGCTTGGCGTCTTCGCCGGCTTCGTCGGTCATCTTCAGCACGCCCACCGGACGGCAGCGGATCACGGAACCGGGCTGCAGCGGATACGGCGTAGGGACCAACACATCGACCGGATCCCCATCCAAGGAAAGGGTATGGTTGATGTAACCATAGTTGCATGGGTAGAACATCGCGGTGGACATGAAACGATCGACAAACAACGCACCGGTTTCCTTATCAACTTCATATTTGATAGGAGAAGCATTAGCCGGGATTTCGATCACTACGTAAATATCCTCGGGAAGATCTTTTCCTGCCGGTACCAGATTCAAGCTCATGTAAGTTTCCTTAACCTTTCCAATAATAATGGCGTGACGCCTATTATAACCAAAATTTGCGGTAGTTCACCGCTGATTGCGCAACCCTGTGCGAATTTACCAGCCGGTCCAACCTTGTGAGGTCACTCACATAACGAATTCATATCGGCTGAATCGGTAAAGTATTCGCCCTTGCCACCGATAACCGATGCAAGGCGGAGTGTACAGCCTCTGCCGGGTGATTTGTATTCATCAACATCTGAAAATGCAGGGGCGGTATTATGTTCAAGACCATGAGTGTCAAGGTTGGGTTACTGACCTGGCTGATTGTGATGACCATTATTTTGTTTATTGTCGGTGGTATCGGCATTCGTACCATCCAGCAAAGCTCGCGCTCCCTGCAAGCCATTACCCAGATCCAGGGCGAAGAACTGGGCGCGCTTGGCCGGAGCTACAACGCTTCGCTGCGGGCGCGTACCGAGGCGTCGCTGGCGGTAAGGCAATATGAGACCGGCCTTATCAACGAAGCCCAGGCGTCGACGGCCAATGTCAAGGCGCTGGCAGGGCGGGCCGATCGCGATATGGCGGCCTTCCTGTCCATCGGTTCGGTGACCGCCGAGGGCGCCAGGGGCGCCCAACGGCTGAACATGGTGTATCAGCGCTATAACGAGCAGGGCCTCAAGCCTATGATCGTTGCCCTGAACAACGCTAATGTGGACGGCTATTATCAGGTGCTGGAGACCCAGCTGACCCCGCTTAGCCTGGAGATGGACAAGGCGCTCGACGCTTTCCAGCAATTTGCGCTGCGGACCGGGCTTGAGATCCAGCATGACGCCGCCAATGCCGCCCATGTTCAATTAGTCCTTACCCTCGTTGCCTGTTTGCTTACCCTGGCGTTGTCGGTAATGGCCTGGCTGGCGGTGCGGGCCTATATCCTGCGTCCGTTGGATGGCGCTATCGTCCACCTGGAACATATTGCCGCCGGCTCGCTTTATCATCCGGTGAATACCAGCAGGGCCGGTGAGCTGGCGCGGCTGAACCGCGCCCTGGCGCTGATGCAGGATTCCCTGGCCGGCGCCGTGAGCGAGGTTCGCCTGGCGGGGGATCAAATCGATGCCGGCACCCGCGAGCTGGCGATGGGCAATACCCATCTTTCCCAGCGTACCGAGGCCTCCGCCGCGGCGCTTGAGCAGACGGCGGCCAGTATGGAGCAGTTGACCCAGACGGTGAAACTGAACGCCGAGCACGCGCGTGAGGCCCATGAGCTGGCGAAGACGGTGTCCGATACCGCGGATAAGGGCAGCGAGGTGGTGTGCTACGTCATTGAAAAGATGCAGGCGATTACCGCGAGTTCGCGGCGAATCGCCGATATCCTCGGCGTGATTGACGGTATTGCCTTCCAGACCAATATCCTGGCGCTGAACGCGGCGGTGGAAGCGGCGCGCGCCGGCGAGCAGGGCCGGGGTTTCGCGGTGGTGGCCGGGGAAGTGCGCAATCTGGCGCATCGCAGCGCCGAGGCGGCCAAGGAGATCAAAGGGCTGATCCAGGAATCGCAGGGGCGGGTTAACGAGGGGTCGGAGATGGCCCATACCGCCGGCGAGACCATGGACGAGATTTCCGAGGAGGTGATGCGGGTGACCAGGCTGATGCGTGAGATTTCCAGTGCCACCGATGAGCAGAGCCGGGGTATCGAACAGATTTGCCTGGCGGTGTCGCAGATGGATGCGGTGGCGCAGCAGAATGCGTCGCTGGTGGAACAGTCAAGCGCGGCGACGCGTTCGCTGCAGGCGCAGTCCCGGCAGTTGACCAACAGTATGGCGGTGTTCCAGCTGGAAGAGGGGCCGGCGGCGGCTGAAGACAACGACGTGGCGGTGGCGGCCTGATGGTCCGATCGCGCAGGCTTGCTGCGCAGGATGGGCATCTGCCGGCCCGCTGGCCGGGGCGGTGGGCGGATGGCCTACCGTGCCATGAGGCGCCCGGGCTTCGGCCTCATCGGCACGCCGTTGATTCAGTGTTAACGGGTCTGGCGCGCCATGGAGCGTTGTTATTGTTCGTCGGGGAAGTCGCGCATAAAGCGCTCGGCGTCATTCACCATGGACTCGGTGCCGACAAAGAACGGCGAGCGCTGGTGCAGTTTTTCCGGCACGATATCCAGGATGCGGTTTTTGCCGTCGCTGGCCTTGCCGCCGGCCTGTTCTGCCAGGAAAGCCACCGGGTTGCATTCATAGAGCAGGCGCAGTTTACCCTGCGGATGCGTGGCGGTGCTGGGATAGAGGTAGATACCGCCCTTGAGCAGGTTGCGATGGAAATCCGATACCAGCGAGCCTATATAACGCGAGGTGTAGGGGCGGTGGGTAGCCTCGTCCATTTCCTGGCAGTATTTGATGTATTTTTTAACGCCGGTGGGGAACTTGATATAGTTGCCTTCGTTAATGGAATACATGTTTCCGGTGGCTGGGAAACGTACGCTTTCGTGCGAGAGGCAAAACACGCCGATGGAAGGATCGTAGGTAAAGGCGTGGACGCCGCAGCCGGTAGTGTAGACCAGCATGGTGGAAGAGCCGTAGACCACATACCCCGCCGCGACCTGTTTGCTGCCGGGCTGGAGGAAATCCTCTATCGTCACCGGCGTGCCTACCGGCGTAATCCGGCGATAGATAGAAAAAATGGTGCCTACCGATACGTTGACATCAATGTTGGACGAGCCGTCCAGCGGGTCCATCAGCACGACATATTTGCCGCTGGTGGAGCGTTCGCCGTCAAATATCACGATCTCGTCTTCTTCCTCGGAAGCAATGCCCGCCACCTGTCCGCGCGCCTTGAGCGCCGCTTTTAATTTTTCATTGGCAAACAGGTCGAGTTTCATCTGAACTTCGCCCTGGATATTGGATACGCCGCTGGTGCCGAGGATATCCACCAGACCCGCGGTATTGATATCGCGGTGAATGATCTTAGCCCCTAATTTTATCGCGGAGAGTAACGCGGTAAGCTCACCGGTGGCATGTGGAAATTCGTGCTGCTTCTCTACGATAAATTCGCCTAACGTTTTCATATCACATTCCCTGAATCCAAAGAAGACCATGTTGCTAAGGATGAAAAGCGGTACTATCAATCAATTAGTACTATCAATGAGTACGACCGATTTACACTAACCGATTTGCCGCTGCGTATGTAATGCAGTTTAGCTTAAACGAATGCGAGTACATCATCAAATTCGTTTATATCGGTCGGCCGCAGCGGTAGAATGAGCCGCAGTTCGTGCTTAAAAAATGGAAAAACTATGCGTATACACATTCTCGGGATCTGCGGCACATTTATGGGCGGGCTGGCGATGCTGGCACGTTCTTTGGGACATGAAGTGACCGGATCCGATGATAATGTCTATCCCCCGATGAGCACGCTGCTGCAGGATCAGGGCATTGTACTGATCCAGGGGTACGATCCGGCGCAGCTGGCGCCGGAGCCGGAGCTGGTCATTATCGGTAATGCGATGAGCCGCGGCAATCCTTGCGTCGAAGCGGTGCTGGAACGGGGGATCCGCTATATGTCCGGCCCGCAGTGGCTGCACGATCGGGTACTGCAGCAACGCTGGGTAATCGCGGTCGCCGGCACCCACGGCAAAACCACCACCGCCGGTATGGTGACCTGGATCCTGGAAGAGTGCGGCTACCAACCGGGATTCGTGATAGGCGGCGTGCCCGGCAATTTCACCGTTTCCGCGCGTTTAGGCCAGGGCGCGTTTTTTGTGGTGGAGGCGGATGAATACGACTGTGCGTTTTTTGATAAAAGATCCAAGTTTGTCCATTACTGTCCGCGTACCCTGATCCTGAATAACCTTGAGTTCGATCATGCGGATATTTTCGACGATCTGAAGGCCATCCAGAAACAGTTCCATCATTTGGTCAGGCTGGTGCCGGGTAAAGGCAAAATTATCCTGCCCGATAACGATCCGCATCTTAAGCCGGTGATGGCGATGGGCTGCTGGAGCGAGCAGGAATACATCGGGGAGGAAGGCAGCTGGCGCGCGAAAAAGAGCGCGGCGGACGCCAGCCAGTTCCAGGTGTTTTTGCAGGGCGAGCCGGTGGGCGAGGTGAGCTGGGATTTGGTGGGCGAACATAATATGCATAATGCATTGATGGCCATCGCCGCCGCCCGGCACGTCGGGGTCCTGCCGGCCGATGCCTGTCGGGCGTTGGGTTCGTTCATCAATGCCCGCCGCCGTCTTGAGCTGAAAGGCACCGCCAACGGCGTCAAGCTTTACGATGATTTTGCCCATCATCCCACGGCAATCCTGGCGACGCTTGCCGCGCTGCGCAGTAAAGTCGGCGGGACCGCGCGTATCCTGGCGGTACTGGAACCGCGCTCCAATACCATGAAGATGGGATTGAATAAAAACGAGCTGGCGCCTTCCCTGGGCCGCGCCGACGAGGTGTTTTTATTCCAGCCCCAGCATATTCCCTGGCAGGTGAGCGAGGTGGCCGAGGCCTGCGTACAGCCGGCCCACTGGAGCGCCGATGTCGATACGCTGGTGGAGATGATTGTAAAAACATCGCAGCCGGGCGATTACATCCTGGTGATGAGCAACGGCGGATTCGGCGGTATACACGAAAAACTGCTGGCGCAGCTCAATGCCAAAGCCGGCCTGGTGGCCTGACGCCGGCCGGAGGTCAAAAAAACCCCCGCAAGCGGGGGAAAGGTTCGTCGGATAAGGCGACGAGAGGGAACCGGCAATCCGCGTCCGTGGCTATTGCTGCGACACAGGAATAACTGAGGGCGACGACGGCATTACCGGTGTTACTGCTGGAGTGACACTCTCTGGTACTTTATTGACTTCTTTACTTCTTTTTGGCTAAACCGGTTTTATCCAAACCAGCCCGGTCCCGAGCCGGATGCCGCTTTTCAACGGCCGGCTCGATGCCCGCCTGCTTACTTATACAGTTCGGCCGTGGCGTGCCAGGTATCGTTTTCACGTGCTTCAGTGATGTGATATGACGTTGCGCCCTTGGCTTCGGCGGCCTGGTTCAGCGCCTGATGGATATCGGAAGGCGCGCCGGCGACACCGCTTACGCTTACGGTGCCGAAAGCATGTAGGCCGCTGGCCTGCTCCTGCGAAATGGAATCCGCGGCGAAGGCGCCAAACGACAGGGCCGACATTACGGTCATCAGGGAAACTGCGGTTTTAATTTTCATGTTCTTACCTCTATTGTTCTTTATACCTGATTCTTTACGCGTAGCGCTTGATGTCGGGCTGCGCGTGTTAAATCGAGGATGCAAAACGTGATCTGCATCACGGAAGCAAGTATACACTAGTAACTGCAGGTATTAATAGTTTGCTCATAATTTATTATGAAACTTTACCCTTCAGTTTTGCCATAATATAAGTAAAAGCTATTAAAGCTGGTCAAATAATGTACTTTTTATGTTAAATAATCGTAATTTCAAACAGATGGCCGGTTTTGGCCAAACGTGCTGTTTCGCAGGGCCAGCCTGGTTTAAACTGCCGTGGTAGCCGCGCGGAACGGATATTAGACGGGCTTATGGCCCTCAGGGCTGCAGCATCCATGGCGGGGGCCGACGTGGTCAGGCAATAAAAAGGACATGATGGCCGGTGCCGATAGCGTATTTTGGTTATGGCGCACCGGGCCGGCGGGTTAGAGTTCCTGTTCGAACAGAATAAGGATGGCCTCGTAGAGCTGTTTGACGCTGAAACCTTTGGCGGGCGTGGTAAAAATAGTGTCGTCTCCGGCGATGGTGCCCAGGATGCCTTCGGATTTGCCCAACGAGTCCAGCAGGCGGGCGATAAGCTGCGCAGCGCCGGGACTGGTATGGATAACAATGACCGCGTCATTATGATCGACATCCAGCACCAGGTTTTTCAGCGGGCTGCTGGTGGTGGGAACCCCGAGTTCGGCGGGCAGGCAATACACCATTTCCATTTTTGCGTTGCGGGTCCTTACCGCGCCAAATTTAGTTAGCATCCTTGATACCTTGGACTGATTGATATTTTCAAATCCCTGCTCTTGCAGCGCAAAAACAATTTCTCCTTGGGAGCTGAATTTCTCTTCCTTGAGCAGTGCCTTGAAAGCTTTAACCAGTTCTTCTTGTTTCAAGTGGTTGCGCATATTTTACCAAACCAGTTGCCGATTATGTGCGGCTGATTATGCATAAATTTGAATTTTTATGCAATAACAATGCGCCGTTGTCGACTTGATGACCATTATAGGCAGGCAAAACAATCATCGTATCAATATCTATTCAATCTAACCATGCGCTGAGTCCCATATTTAATGCAGTTAAAAAGTAAAGGAAATGTTGTGAACTTGATGTTGTTTTAACCGTTCCCGTCGGTGTACTGTGATCGATAACCGCGGGTGCTGAACGGCAGCGGCAGATTATCCGGTGACTCGCCTTTCATGGGAATAAGGATGGCTCTGATGGATAGGAAAGGGAAGTTAATGCGTCATTTCTCAAATTTGCGATCGCTGATTTGTTTTTACTCGCTTATGTCTCTATGATCATAACCAGATGATTTGACGGCATTTAATTTTTCCTATAATAATAAGGAGATTAGAATGAAAGTCGCAGTTCTCGGTGCAGCGGGTGGCATAGGACAGGCCCTGGCCCTGTTACTCAAAACCCAGCTTCCTTCAGGTTCAGAACTCTCTCTTTATGACATTGCCCCCGTAACGCCCGGTGTGGCGGTCGATCTCAGCCATATTCCCACCGCAGTCAACATCAGGGGATTCAGCGGCGAGGATGCGACGCCCGCCCTGCACGGCGCGGATATCGTGCTGATCTCCGCCGGCGTGGCGCGTAAGCCCGGCATGGATCGCGCGGACCTGTTCAATGTGAACGCCGGTATTGTGCGCAACCTGATTAACCAGGTGGCCAAGGCTTGTCCGGACGCGTTGATCGGCATTATCACCAACCCGGTGAATACCACGGTGGCTATTGCCGCCGAGGCGCTGAAGAAGGCCGGCGTTTATGACAAACGCAAACTCTTCGGCGTTACCACCCTGGATATCATTCGTTCCAATACCTTTGTCGCCGAACTGAAAGGCCTGCGCCCACAGGATGTGGAAGTGCGGGTGGTCGGCGGCCATTCAGGGGTCACTATCCTGCCTTTGCTGTCGCAAGTGAAAGGCGTTAGCTTCAGCGAACAGGAAATTGCCGATCTTACCCGGCGTATCCAGAACGCCGGCACCGAGGTGGTGGAAGCGAAAGCCGGTGGCGGCTCGGCCACCTTATCCATGGGACAGGCGGCGGCCCGGTTTGGCCTGTCGCTGGTGCGGGCCATGCAGGGCGAGGCAGGCGTGGTCGAGTGCGCGTATGTGGAAGGCGACGGCGAATATACCCGTTTCTTTGCCCAACCGTTGCTGCTGGGCAAACAGGGTCTGGAGGAGCGCCAATCCATCGGCACCCTAAGCGCCTTCGAGCAGCAGGCATTGGAACATATGCAGGACGTGCTGAGGAAAGATATCGAACTCGGTGAAAAATTCATCAATCAATAGATAAATGCAACGGCCGGACGTCCTGAATACCGACGGCCGGCTGTCATCGGGGTATTGATGATCCCCGTAACGACTGAAACCGCGCCGGCCAAGGCGCGTTACCTTTGTTTGCCGTATCACGCGCCCGGTTTTTCCCTTCTCCCGTCGCTGTTCCCTTTTCCCGTTACGTGTTTTTACCCAAGCCGGTCCGGCCATAATTTAAACCCGTTACAGGTCTATGTAATAAACCATTATTTGTAATAAAAACGGCTTTTTTTAGCCAATGATATCGATGCAATAATGAATTATTATTTTGATAAATAATGTTTATTTTCAGTTTATGGCATAAAAACCAACGGTGATCTCATTTTTAGATCCGTTGTAGCGTTTACTGCTTTTTTTGTGTTGTAATTGACGTAACGACAAGCTGTAATTGGTACACTGCAATAGTAAATTAATAACGGAACCGCGCCACGTCAAAACCATGCATTCAGAGTGGTTTTATGGGCATGGCGCATTGGAGATAACGCAAGTTATTCCCAGACAAGGAGGGAAAGGATGGCAATAAAAAAGGAATGGATAGCCACACATGAACTGATCGGTGTCGGTGGGTTGCCTAAAACGCGACAAGGACTGAACCGGCGCGCACGAGAAGAGGGCTGGCATAAAAGACGACGTGAAGGCGCGCGCGGCAAGGCGGTTGAATACGCCTGGCAAAGCCTGCCTGAGACGGTGAGAAAAACGCTGTCGCTCCGTTGCTCGGCCGCTGAGTACCAACTGCCGGCACAAGAGCCGTCTTCAACCTGGCTGGAAATCCATCGGCAGCTTTCCAGCGCCGAACGCGACTTTGTGGTGTCCTTCATCTTGCGAGAAGGCGTTTTAAACTTGCTAAAACGCCTGGATTATCCCGACGAGTTCCTGGCGGAACTCGATCGGGGGTAGGAGTGCAAGACCGGAAACGAGGAGCCAACCGGTCCGTTCAGCCCGTTAGCGCGAGCGTATCAGGCTTTTCCTGTCGACCACTTGATTCGTCTTCGGATCAATATACCGGCTGGGCCAGATTTCCAGAGGGTGGATGCCTAAGGCGTCTGCTATCAGCCATTCGCCTTTCGGCCACGGGCGACCCATGGCGTTAGCCAGGGTCGACGAAGATAATCCAGCGTCTCGCGATAAGGCCGCAAGCGTGGTGCCGCGCTTACGCAGCGCTGCAATGATATCGGCGGGATGCCAGTCTTCTATCCTTTCGTTCATAGTTCATTCCCTTGGTACCTTGGGGTAGATTAATGCGATAACTAACATATGTAAGTAACCCGTTCTTGATGTCACGTAAATTACCCGGAAAGTTTATAGCATATTTTTTCCCAAAGCTTTTCCACTGTTTTCCCAAAAATGTCAAATTTTGCTATGGACGTCCCTTTTTGGAATGCAAAAGTTATGAAAAAAGCCTGGTTTAAGACCAGTGAACTCATTGGCATCGCTAAGCTTCCAGGTACGAGGCAAGGGATTACCGCGCGCGCCCGACGTGAAAACTGGACCAGTCGTCCGATGGAAGGGGTGCAGGGTAAAGGCTTGGAATTTGCACTGGAGAGTTTACCACTGGATGTCCAACAGGAGCTCACCAGGCGTCAAATGCAGGAAACTCCATTTGCCGACTACCGGGTCAATCCGGCGCGCGTTCAGCTGGAAAAAGATCCCCTTGGGGCGTGGATGGCAATCTATCATCAATTCCAGCCGCAGGAGCGGGACGAGGTCATCAGCTTATTGTTGCGCGAGGGGATTACGGGGTTTATGGCGCGCCTGGGCATAACGCCCGGCCAATGAGAAGATATGGGAAACGGCATCGCCGATCGAGAAACCAACCGGTGATGCCAGTTTCCTAAAAATGCCGCTGCACCGCCAGGTGCGCCAGGCTTTCCAGGGCCTGGCGAAAGGGCGTCGGCTCCAGGCAGGCGAGGCAGCCGATGGCGTTATCCGCTTCCGCTTCAGCGCGTTGCCGGGTGTACTCGAGGGAGCCGCACTGGCGCATGGTTTCCAGCACTGACTCCAGCAGATGGCGGCCGTTGCCCTGGATAATGGCCTCGCGAATCACCGCGGACTGCTGCGCATTGCCGTTACGCATGGCATGCAGCAGCGGCAGGGTCGGCTTACCTTCATTCAGGTCGTCGCCGGTGTTCTTGCCCAGGGTCTTGCCGTCGGCGCCGTAATCCAGCAAATCATCGATGAGCTGGAACGCGGTGCCCAGGTAGCGACCGTAATCCCGCAGGGCGGTTTCCTGCTCCGGGGTGGCGCCGGCCAGGATGGCGGAGGATTGCGACGCCGCCTCGAACAAACGTGCCGTCTTGCTGTAAATCACCCGCATATAGCTTTCGATGCTGATATCGGGATCGTTGCAGTTCATTAATTGCAATACTTCGCCTTCGGCAATAACGTTAACCGCTTCGGACATCAGGGCCAGTACCCGCAGCGATTCCAGCCCCGTCATCATCTGGAAGGCGCGGGTATAGATAAAATCTCCGACCAGGACGCTGGCGGCGTTGCCGAACGCCGCGTTGGCCGTGGCCTTGCCCCGGCGCATATCGGATTCGTCAACCACGTCGTCATGCAATAAGGTGGCGGTGTGGATAAATTCAATCAGCGCCGCTACGGTAACATGCTTATTGCCCTCGTAATGCAAAGCCCTGGCCGCCAGCACGGCAATCATCGGGCGTATACGTTTGCCTCCGCCGCTGATGATGTAGTGACCAAGCTGATTGATAAGCGCGACTTCGGAGTTCAGCTGTTCAAGGATAATCGCGTTAACGTCCGCCATATCGTGCGCGGTAAGTACTGTGATTTGATCAAGGTTCATTATTTTCTTTAGGCTTTATTTTAACCGTTAGATAGTAACGCTGCTCATGAGGCCAGATGGCAGAAACTGTGTTACTGATTGTACTTGAAAAAAGCCAGAGATAAATGCCGGTGAAGAAACTACGCTTTTTTCGCGTCCTGTATGTATTCTGCACTTGTCATAGGACGCTTTTTTGCGTAGAATTCGCGCCCTATTGTGAATATTTATAGCGCACTGTGGACGAATATAAGTTGAGTGCGCGGAAAGCGGAGTTTTTTATGTACGCGGTTTTCCAAAGTGGTGGTAAACAACACCGGGTCAGCGAAGGTCAGACTGTTCGGCTTGAAAAGCTGGACATTGCAACGGGTGAAACTGTTGAATTTGACCAGGTGATGATGATTGCCAACGGTGATGACATTCAGATCGGCGTTCCTTTCGTCAATGGCGGAAAGATTCAAGCTGAAGTAGTTGCCCATGGTCGTGGCGATAAAGTGACGATTGTTAAATTTCGTCGCCGTAAGCACTATCGTAAGCAACAAGGCCATCGTCAGTGGTTTACTGACGTGAAAATTACCGGTATCGGCGCTTAACAGGGGAGCACTCTCATGGCACACAAAAAGGCTGGCGGCTCGACTCGTAACGGTCGTGACTCAGAAAGTAAACGCCTGGGCGTTAAACGTTTCGGCGGCGAAGCTGTTTTAGCAGGCAGCATCATCGTTCGCCAGCGTGGAACTAAGTTCCACCCCGGCACCAACGTTGGTTGCGGCAAAGACCACACTCTGTTCGCTTTGGCGACTGGTAAAATCCAGTTCGAAGTTAAAGGACCGAAAAACCGTAAATTTGTCAGCATCGTTGCCGCTGAATAAGTTTTGCGTTTCTTGCTGGCTCCGATAGCGCAGCTCCGATAACGCGGTCCAGATAACAGAGCCAAGCCCCGCAATTCTTGCGGGGCTTTTTACTTTTTCTTTCCGATTAAGTTTCGCGTTAAACACTCATGATGACAAATCAGCAGGCGGGACAGCAAGCAGGGGTGGGCATCGCGCTGGCGCTCACCACCGCGATGTGCTGGGGGGCGTTGCCCATTGCCATGAAGCAGGTGCTTACCGACATGGAACCCTATACCGTGGTCTGGTATCGGTTCATCATGGCGGGTATCGGCCTGGCCTTCATCCTGGCGCCGCGCCGCCAGCTACCCTCGCTAAGACCGTTTTTTCGCTGGCGCTGGTTGATAATGCTGGTTATCGCCACCGCGGGTTTGCTGGGCAACTTTATTTTTTTCAGCTCCTCGCTGCAATACCTTAGCCCGACCGCGTCCCAGGTTATCGGCCAGCTTTCGCCGGTGGGCATGATGTTCGCCAGCGTGCTGGTGCTCAAGGAGCGCATGCGGGTTACCCAGGTCATCGGGGCAATGATGCTGATAAGCGGGCTGGTGATGTTTTTCAACACCAGCCTGATTGAAATCTTTACGCGTCTTACCGACTACACCCTGGGGGTGATCCTGGGGGTATGCGCGGCGGCGGTCTGGGTCTGTTACGGCGTGGCGCAAAAAGTCCTGCTGCGGCGACTGGCATCGCAACAGATTCTGTTTTTGCTGTATATTTTGTGTACAATAGCGTTATCCATCGTGGCCAAGCCCGCGGCGGTGATGCACTTGAGCGGCTGGCAGGTTGCCTGCCTGGCCTTTTGCGGTATCAATACATTGGTCGGTTATGGCGCGCTGGCGGAAGCCATGGCGCGCTGGCAGGCGGCGCAGGTCAGCGCTATCATCACGCTGACGCCTCTGTTCACCTTACTTTTTTCGGATTTGCTGTCACTCGTCTGGCCGGATTATTTTGCCGCTCCGGCGCTGAATATCGTCGGTTATATGGGCGCGTTTGTGGTGGTGGCGGGTGCGATGTTTTCTGCGGTGGGCCATCGTTGGTGGCCCGCGCGGGCAAAAACAGGACCGGCGGCGTTGCCCATCAAGCCGCCCGGCAAATGAATTACGGAGAGTTCCCATGAAGTTTGTAGATGAGGCCGCCATCGTGGTGGCCGCGGGCGACGGCGGCAACGGTTGCGTCAGTTTCCGGCGGGAAAAATATATTCCTAACGGCGGCCCGGACGGGGGCGACGGCGGTGACGGCGGCGATGTTTATCTGTTGGCGGACCGAAACCTGAATACCCTGATCGATTACCGTTTCGAGAAATCCTTTCGCGCCGAGCGCGGCCAGAACGGCCAAAGCCGCGACTGCACCGGCAAGCGCGGCAAGGATATCACCATCAAAGTGCCGGTCGGCACCCGCATCCTCGATCAGGACACCGGTGAGATCATGGGCGACATGACCCGCCATGAGCAGCGCCTGATGGTGGCGAAAGGCGGCTTCCATGGCCTAGGCAACGCGCGCTTTAAGTCATCGATTAACCGCGCCCCCCGTCAGAAAACCGACGGTACCAAGGGTGAAAACCGTGAAATACAGCTGGAGCTGCTGCTGCTGGCCGATGTTGGCACGCTGGGCCTGCCCAACGCCGGCAAATCGACCTTTATCCGCGCGGTTTCCGCCGCCAAACCCAAGGTGGCCGATTATCCGTTCACCACCCTGGTGCCGAGTCTCGGCGTGGTGCGTATGGATAACGAGCAGAGCTTTGTTATCGCCGATATCCCCGGCCTGATTGAGGGCGCCTCAGAAGGCGCCGGCCTGGGCATTCGTTTTCTTAAACACCTTGAACGCTGCCGGGTGCTGCTGCATCTAATCGATCTTGCCCCTATCGATGAATCCGATCCGATCGAGAACGCCAAGATTATCGTCAAGGAACTCGAGCGCTACAGTGAAAAACTGGCGGCCAAGCCGCGCTGGCTGGTATTCAATAAAATCGACCTGCTGGATGCCGAAGAGGCGGATCGCCGGGCTAAGGCTATCGCCGCGGCGCTGGGCTGGCAGGAACAGTTCTACCTGATTTCCGCCGCCAGCCAGCAAGGCGTGAAAGCGCTGTGCTGGGATGTGATGGCCTTTATCAACGACCATCCCAACGATCTGCCGGCCGAAGAGGCTGCAACCCCGGTCAAGGTTGAATTCATGTGGGATGATTATCATCGCGAACAATTGGAAAAAACCGAGGTCGTTGCTGAAGAGGACGGTCTGGACGATGATGACTGGGACGAAGATGATGAAGAAGGCGTGGAGTTTATTTATCACCGCTGATGCCCTGGCATGCCGTTCAAGGCCATGAAACGGGTTTAGTGGTGTGAACATCCAGCGGGATGTCCAGCGCCGTATAACGCCCCTGCCGCTCGCCTGCGGAGGGGCGTTTTTTATTGGTGGTTAATTGTTCTGATAAATATCTTTGTATAACCGGCTTTCGAAACGCACCAGCGGAATGCGGCGGGCCTTTTGATCCTGCGGCGGCACCGCGTATCCCGACAGATACTGCACAAAGGCCATGCGCTGCCCGCTGACGGTGGTAATAAAGCCCGCCAGATTGTAGACCCCCTGCAGCGAGCCGGTTTTCGCCGAGACCTTACCGTCCACGCCCGCTTCATGCAGGCCGGCGCGGTACATCAAAGTGCCATCGTACCCCGCCAGCGGCAGCATGGAGATGAAGTCCAGCGTTTGGTCATGCTGACCGATATATTGCAGCACCTGCATCATGGTGGCGGGTGAAATCAGGTCGTGACGCGATAAGCCTGAACCATCCACGATGATGGTGTTGCCCAGGTCGATGCCGGCCTGCTGGCGCAGGATCTGCCGTACCGCGTCCGAACCGGCGCGCCAGGTGCCCGGCACCTTGAAACGTTCATGGCCGATGGTGCGAAATACCGTATCGGCAATCATGTTATCGGATTTTTTCAGCATCACCCGCAATAAATCATGCAGCGGCGCGGAGAAGGCCTGCGCCAGGATCTTGCCGGGCGTTCCCGGCGTGGTCTGGCGCAGCACGGTGCCGCCAACCTCGATATCAGCCTGCTGCAACTCACTTTTCAGGATGGCGCCCGCATAGCTGGCGCCATCCTGGATAGCGAAGGCCAGCGGCAGAGGCTCGGCGCGCTGTGGCAGGCAGCCGGTCAGGGTAAAGCGGTTCAGTTCGCCCGGCACCACGTCCAGTTCGCAGTATTGCGCGTCGGGAGAGCCTTTGGCCAAGGTGCGCACCTGGCTGAACATCTGTACCGGATAATACGCGGCCACGCGGATAAACGCATTGTCGCCGGCTTTCGGCGCGCTATAGAGCGAAACGGAAAAGCAGTTGCGATCGACGATGGCCGCGCCCGGCGGCGCGCTGAAACATTGGGTCAGATCGTTCCACGGCCAGCCCGGGGCTTTGTCGTGGCTGGCGAAGACCGAGGTGTCGATCACCAGGTCGCCCGATACCTGGCGAATGCCCTGTTTGCGCAGTTCGGCGACCATATTGCGCAACTGCTGGCGAGACAGGGTCGGGTCGCCGCCGAAACGGGCAATCAGGTTGCCGCGCAGTACGCCGTTGCCGACCGCGCCGTCGCTTTCCAGGGTGGTGCTGAAACGATAGGCCGGACCCAGCTGCAGCAATGCCGCCAGCGCGGTGATCACTTTCTGGGTGCTGGCCGGCAATGCCATCTGCTGGCTGTGATAATCAATGGCCGGCGTGGTTGCGCCGATTTTTTGCGCGATCAGCGCGAGGTTAGCGCCGTCGGGTAACAGTTCCGTATAATTTTCCACCGGCGCGCCGTGTGCGGACAGCATAATGACGCCGGTCAATCCTGTGAGTATTCGTACAAAACGCATAATATTGTGCAACGGCAAAGTAACGTGGTGCCATACTACGGTGCAAACAGGGTTAAAGTAAACGATGACCCATCGGGAACTCTGGGTTAAAATACGTATCAAAATGCAAATCAAGACTGACTTGGCAAGTGCGCCAGGTGCGGTTTTTTTTGCTTTTCGCTTAGGTGGTAGCGCAAGCAGCTATGCCGTGACAACATTAAGTTCCGTCAGGACGGCGACTATTTTAGCAGGATGTATTCATTTAGAGGTATTGCCATGACTCCAATTCCGATGACTTTGCGTGGTGCCGATAAGCTGCGGGAAGAGCTCGATTTTTTGAAAAGCGTCCGCCGCCCGGAAATTATCAAGGCCATTGCCGAGGCTCGCGCGCACGGCGATTTGAAGGAAAATGCGGAATACCATGCCGCCCGCGACCAGCAAGGGTTCTGCGAAGGCCGTATCCAGGAAATCGAAGCGAAATTATCCAATGCCCAGGTTATCGACGTGACCAAGATGTCGGCCGGCGGTCGGGTGATTTTCGGCGCCACGGTTAGTATCCAGAACCTGGATAACGAAGAAGAGCAAACCTATCGTATCGTCGGCGACGACGAAGCCGATTTTAAACAAAACCTCATTTCCATCAATTCGCCCATGGCGCGTGGATTGGTCGGCAAGGAACTGGGTGATATCGCCCTGATACGTACGCCCGGCGGCGACGTGGAATATGAGATTTTAAAGATAGAATATCTTTAATTTACTCATGATGTTTGATGAGATGATTTGTAAAGAAAGGAAAAAGGCCGTAAGCGGCCTTTTCCTATATGAGGGAACATGGCACCTTTTCAGCAGAAAAGGTGTTTTTAGCGCGGTAAAGTGATTTTATGATCTTTGCCCGGGCGGTAGAGAACCAGGACGCCGCCGATAGCCTGCACGTTGACGGCGCCGGTTTCGCGCACGATGGCGTCTGCAATCAGCGTTTTAGTTTCGCGTTCTTCCGCGGCAATCTTCACTTTGATAAGCTCGTGATGCTCAAGAGCCTGTTCGATTTCTGCCAGCACGCCCTCGGTCAGGCCGTTATTGCCCAGCATGACGACCGGTTTCAGCGGATGCGCCAGACTTTTCAGGTGCTGTTTTTGCTTATTATTAAGATTCATTTGTCTTTTTTGCTTACGTTGGGATTGAAAACGGTACATTCTACCGCCATCTCATGGTTATCACCAAATCGGTCGTGATTGTATCTGGCGCACGAGTGCCCGCATCCCATCACTAATGCACCCTTTCAGGATAGTTGGAAAACAAGATGACCACCAAAAAGCGTTCTGGCAGCTCGAGTCGATGGCTACAGGAACACTTTAGCGATAAATATGTTCTCGAGGCACAAAAAAAAGGACTGCGTTCCCGTGCCTGGTTTAAACTTGAAGAAATACAGCAGGGCGACAAACTGTTCAAGCCGGACATGGCGGTGGTGGATCTTGGCGCCGCGCCGGGCGGTTGGTCACAGTATGTCGCCACGCAAATTGGTAAGAAAGGGCGTATCATCGCTTGTGATATTCTCCCCATGGATCCCATCGTGGGTGTCGATTTCCTGCAGGGCGACTTTCGCGATCCGCTGGTGTTACAGGCCTTGCTTGAAAGAGTAGGCGAAAGCAAAGTGCAGGTGGTCATGAGCGACATGGCCCCTAATATGAGTGGTACGCCGGCCGTTGATATTCCCAAGGCCATGTATTTAGTGGAATTGGCTTTGGAGATGTGCCGGGATGTGCTGGCACCTGGCGGCAGTTTTCTGGTTAAAGTCTTTCAGGGAGAAGGTTTTGATGAATACCTGCGGGAAATTCGCTCCCTATTTACGAAGGTAAAGATTCGTAAGCCAGACGCTTCACGCGCACGATCGCGGGAAGTGTACATTGTGGCGACAGGGCGCAAATTATAGTACCCTACGCTAATTGTTAACACCGTTGTAATATGAGGTTAATCCCTTGAGTGACATGGCGAAAAACCTGATTCTCTGGTTGGTCATCGCAGTAGTGTTGATGTCTGTATTTCAGAGCTTCGGGCCCAGCGAGTCCAATAGCCGTAAGGTAGATTACTCTACCTTTATGTCTGAATTGAATCAGGATCAGATTCGGGAAGCACGTATTAACGGACGTGAAATTAACGTTACCAAGAAAGACAGTAACCGCTATACCACGTTTATCCCGGTCAACGATCCCAAGTTGTTGGACATCCTGCTGACCCGGAACGTGAAAGTAGTCGGTGAGCCGCCGGAAGAACCAAGCCTGCTGGCCTCGATCTTTATTTCCTGGTTCCCGATGCTGCTGCTGATAGGCGTCTGGATCTTCTTTATGCGGCAAATGCAGGGCGGCGGCGGCAAGGGGGCGATGTCCTTCGGCAAGAGCAAGGCCCGCATGCTGACTGAAGATCAGATCAAAACCACTTTTGCCGACGTTGCGGGCTGCGACGAAGCAAAAGAAGAAGTCAGCGAACTGGTGGATTACCTGCGCGAACCGAGCCGCTTCCAGAAGCTCGGCGGTAAAATCCCGAAAGGCGTGCTGATGGTCGGGCCGCCCGGAACCGGTAAGACCCTGCTGGCCAAGGCCATTGCCGGTGAAGCCAAAGTCCCGTTCTTTACCATCTCCGGTTCGGATTTCGTGGAAATGTTTGTCGGCGTCGGCGCGTCACGCGTACGCGACATGTTTGAACAGGCAAAGAAAGCCGCGCCTTGTATTATCTTTATCGATGAAATCGATGCCGTGGGGCGTCAGCGCGGCGCGGGTCTCGGCGGCGGTCATGACGAACGCGAACAGACCCTGAACCAGATGCTGGTGGAAATGGATGGCTTCGAAGGCAATGAAGGCATCATCGTTATCGCCGCGACCAACCGTCCCGACGTGCTGGACCCGGCCTTGCTGCGTCCCGGCCGTTTTGACCGCCAGGTTGTCGTCGGCCTGCCGGATGTGCGCGGCCGTGAGCAGATCCTGAAAGTCCATATGCGCCGGGTGCCTTTGTCCACCGATATGGATCCGTCGGTCATTGCCCGTGGCACGCCCGGCTTCTCAGGCGCCGATTTGGCCAACCTGGTGAACGAGGCCGCGCTGTTTGCCGCCCGAGGCAGCAAGCGTGTCGTATCCATGGTGGAATTTGAAAAAGCCAAGGACAAGATCATGATGGGCGCGGAACGCCGCTCCATGGTGATGACCGAAGCGCAAAAGGAATCCACCGCGTACCACGAGGCGGGCCACGCCATTATCGGCCGCCTGGTGCCCGAGCACGATCCGGTGCATAAGGTCACGATAATTCCGCGCGGCCGCGCGCTGGGCGTGACGTTCTTCCTGCCGGAAGGCGACGCCATCAGCGCCAGCCGCCAGAAGCTGGAAAGCCAGATCTCCACCCTGTACGGCGGCCGTCTTGCCGAAGAGATCATTTACGGCGTGCAAAAGGTGTCCACCGGCGCGTCCAATGATATCAAGGTTGCCACCTCGATTGCGCGCAACATGGTGACCCAGTGGGGCTTCTCCGAAAAACTGGGACCTTTGCTGTACGCCGAGGAAGAAGGCGAAGTGTTCCTGGGCCGCTCGGTGGCGAAAGCCAAGCATATGTCCGATGAGACGGCGCGTATTATCGATCAAGAGGTTAAATCCCTGATTGAACGCAACTATGCCCGGGCACGCACCCTGCTGATGGAAAATATGGATATCCTGCATTCGATGAAAGATGCATTGATGAAATATGAAACCATCGACGCCCCGCAGATCGACGATTTGATGGGCCGCAAGGACGTGCGTCCGCCAGCCGGCTGGGATGATTCACCGAGCAACCATTCGTCCGATAACGGCGGCACGCCTAAAGCGCCGACGCCGGTGGATGAACCCAATACCCCGACCGGCAACACCATGTCGGAACAGTTCGGCAACAACTAAGGCCCGGCACCCTGTTCTGGTCGATCATCACATCAGCCCCGGCGAACGCAGTCGGGGCTTTTTTATGAAGGACTGTTGCCCAATGCAACTTAAACTTAGCCAGCGCGTGCTCGATCTTTCCTCCCCACGGGTGATGGGTATCCTCAACGTCACGCCCGACTCTTTTTCCGACGGCGGCAAATATAGCCGGCTGGATGCCGCCCTGGCCCATGCGCAGGACATGATCGCCGCCGGCGCGACGCTGATTGATATCGGCGGTGAATCCACCCGGCCCGGCGCGGCCGCGGTGAGCGAGCAGGAAGAAGCCGACCGCGTGCTGCCGGTGGTCAGCGCCCTGGCGCAGCGACTGGACGTGGTTATCTCGGTGGATACCTCGCGCGCGCTGGTGATGCGCGAGAGCGCCGCGGCGGGGGCGCATCTGATTAACGATATCCGCGCCTTGACCGACCCAGGGGCGCTTGAAGCGGCCCGCGACAGCGGCCTGCTGGTCTGCCTGATGCATATGCAGGGGGAACCGCGCTCCATGCAGCAGGCGCCGCGCTATGACGATGTGCTGGCGGACGTGGATCGGTTTTTCACCGAACGCATTGCCTGCTGCGAGGCGGCGGGAATTGATAAAAAAAGAGTATTACTCGATCCGGGCTTCGGTTTTGGCAAGGATTTAGCGCATAATTACCGCCTCCTGGCCAGGCTGGGGGATTTTCATCATTTTGGTCTGCCCCTCCTGGTGGGCATGTCGCGCAAATCCATGATAGGGCAACTTATCCCGCTTCCCCCCGGGGAGCGCATCATGGGCAGCGTGGCCTGCGCGGTCATTGCCGCCATGCAGGGCGCGCAGATAATTCGCGTCCATGATGTCAAGGCAACCGTCGAGGCGATGCAGATCGTCAACGCGACTCTTTCAGCGAAGGAATCACTATTTGTATGAGCAACCATAAATACTTCGGCACCGACGGCATTCGCGGCAAGGTCGGCGATAGCCCCATTACCCCTGATTTCGTGCTGAAGCTGGGTTGGGCTGCCGGCAAGGTGCTGGCGCGCCATGGGTCGCGTAAAATCATCATCGGCAAGGACACGCGTATTTCCGGTTATATGCTGGAGTCGGCCCTGGAAGCCGGGCTGGCCGCCGCAGGGTTATCCGCCGCCTTTACCGGGCCGATGCCAACCCCGGCCATTGCCTACCTGACGCGCACCTTCCGCGCGGAGGCGGGCATTGTTATCTCCGCCTCGCATAATCCCTACTACGATAACGGCATCAAATTTTTCTCCATCGACGGCACCAAACTGCCGGATGCGGTGGAAGAGGCCATCGAGGCCGAGCTGGAAAAAACCATCACCTGCGTCGAGTCTTCCGAACTGGGCAAGGCGAGTCGCATCGTCGACGCGGCGGGGCGTTATATTGAATTCTGCAAAGGGACATTTCCCAGCAACAGCAGCCTCAAGGGCTTAAAGATCGTGGTGGATTGCGCCAACGGCGCCACCTACCATATCGCGCCCAGCGTGCTGCGCGAACTGGGGGCCCAGGTGGTGGCGATAGGCTGCCAGCCGGACGGGATGAACATCAACCAGGAGTGCGGCGCCACCGACGTACGCCTGCTGCAGCGGCGCGTGCTGGAAGACAAGGCCGATCTCGGCATTGCCTATGACGGCGACGGCGATCGGGTGATCATGATCGATCACCTGGGCAACAAGGTCGACGGAGATCAAATCCTCTATATCATCGCCCGGGAAAAGCTGCGCCAGGGCCAGCTCAGCGGCGGCGTCGTGGGCACCCTGATGAGCAATATGGGGCTTGAACTGGCGCTGAAACAGCTGGGCATCCCGTTTGTACGCGCCAAGGTGGGCGACCGCTATGTGCTGGAAAAAATGCAGGAGAAGGGCTGGCGCATCGGCGCGGAAAATTCCGGCCACGTCATCCTGCTGGATAAAACCACCACCGGCGACGGCATTATCGCCGGGCTGCAGGTCCTGTCCGCCATGGTGGGCAACCATATGACGCTGCACGATCTGTGCAGCGGCATGCGCCTGCTGCCGCAAATCCTGGTTAACGTGCGGTTTGCCGGCGTCGGCGACCCGCTGGAGTCGGCGGCGGTAAAACAGGCGCTGGCGGATGTGGAAACCGCCCTGGCCGGGCGGGGCAGGGTGCTGTTGCGCAAATCAGGCACCGAACCCCTGATCCGGGTGATGGTGGAAGGCGAGGATGCCGATCAGGTCAGCCGCCTGGCCCATGTTATCGCCGACGCGGTGAAGGCGGCGGGCTAACGGGCATGGGGAGCCTGGATAGCCGCTCCCCGTATCCAGCTGACGTTTTTTTCCGCAATCAGCGCGTTAGCCGCAATTTGCCCTTGCACGTCATGACGGCTTTAGTTAGTATTCACACCCGCTCCAGTCGGAGATTGTCTTAACCGGATTGGGGCCATAGCCTAACGCGCGGTGCAACCCGCAAGGATACTGAAAAGATTATGTACGAAGCTCTGTTAGTCATATTCCTGTTGATAGCTGTCGGGCTGGTTGCGCTGATTATGCTGCAACAAGGTAAAGGTGCTGATATGGGGGCCTCTTTCGGCGCAGGCGCATCCGCGACCTTGTTCGGTTCGAGTGGTTCCGGTAATTTCATGACCCGTGTGACGGCCGTGCTCGCAACGCTGTTTTTTATCCTCAGTCTGGTGCTTGGCAACCTTAGCGGCAGCCACAGCCAGAAAGGCAGCGAGTGGGATAACCTGAACCAGGCCCCGCAAGCGCCAAAGGCACCGTCCGACGCGCCGGCGAAACCGAATAACGATATCCCGCAGTAATCGGTACCGGTTTACCTTAAGTTGTCGCGATAGCGAATCAAGCGGCGCCGGTGTTTTGCGAATACGTGATATCTGGTGCCGAGCACTGCGTAAAAGTGAAAATAAGCAGTGGTATCACAGTAAGCAGTCAAGTGGCCGGAGCCCACCGGAAATAAACAAAGGGTGTGAAGCTTTGACGTTATTTTGCAGTAAATCAGTACGAAATCAGCAAGTTTGAAGTAATAAATTTGTAGCAAAAAGATTGGAATAACAGGATTGGAATAACAGGATTGAAATAACAGGATTGAAATAAATAGTGCCGAGGTGGTGGAATTGGTAGACACGCTACCTTGAGGTGGTAGTGCCCGATTGGGCTTACGGGTTCAAGTCCCGTCCTCGGTACCAACTATAAAAACGGCTGGTTGAAATAACGCCATCAGCAAGCCGGTAATGATGATGCCATCATCAGTAAGCCATAAAGTGCGGGCGATAGATGCCTAATCACTTCAATACCAGTCACGGCAAACCCAGCCTGACGCAGGTTCAGGTTTTCAACGCCGTAACCCCCGATTAAACAGCTTCGCGCCGGCATCTCAGCGCTCATTTCCTATTCTTGACCTATCCGCAATACACCCCATAAACCCGATCCAGCGCAACCGCGATTCCCCGCTGCGCATTTCATTTATCCATAAGCGATTTATACAATTCGGCGCCTGCGGTATATGAGAAATTAGCGCCTGAATGAGTTCACCTGGCTCGTTTTAAGTTTCACCAGCGCATTAAGGCTGATGGTGCGGTTTTCAACCAAGAATTTGTCAGTTATCCATTAGAGCGGGAGAGAATATTATGGCGTTACCCTGTACGCAACGGCATTCGGCCGCAACGCATTTTCATCAACTAACAAACATACAAAATAAAGAGACCGAGGTTTCCGGCGCCGCCAAACCGGCGGTAAAAAGCAATTTCAGCCCCGGATTCCATGACAAGCTGGCAAAAGCGGGAAACTCGCTGCAAAAACTCTTAACCACCGTCGAACGCCGGGCCGGTGCGTTTGCCGGTAAATTGGGAAAAATGCTGGCTAGATTGTCCATTGGCGGTAAGAAGGGAACGGCCACGGCGAGCAAGGATGCCAATGATATCTTCCAGCAAATGCTTACCCGCCCGCAAGACAGAACCGTGGCGCCAAAAAATCTCATTGGTACCTTGCTTAAGGATGGCTCTAGCCTTGAAGAAAACGGTAAAGCAATTAAAAGTTTTTTAATCGATAACCCGAACAGTCCGCTTTTCTCCTCTGAAAACATTACCATAAGCCCCTACACCGATGATAACGGCAAAACCGGTTACAAAATGTCCTTTAAGCAGCCGGAGCAAATCCCGAATACCGCTATCATCGTTAAGGAGCTGGCTATCGACAGCCAGGACGGCAGGAGCGGCGAGTTCCGCGGCAAACTGGCATTGTGGGTACTGCAACATCCGGATTTGCAATTCGGCAGCCTAGCCGGCCTATGCGCATTGATGACCATGAACGACCAATTCAACGTGGTGAAAATGCGCACCGCGCACATGATAGCCGACCGGCTGAACGATCCGGCCGCCAGGGCTGTCCTGGATACACCGCAAAACGCCGCCGCGATTGATAGCCTGGTGACATACAACACCAACAAGGCGGTATATGAGCCTAAGTTTTCGTATCCGTTATTTTCCGATCAGCCGTTTAGCCTGAACGACGGCGGCGCCGCGTTTGGCACAGCGGCCGACGCGGACGGCGCCCGTAAGCGCGTTGCGCCATCTCGCGCCGCCCCGGTGGATGGGATTGCCGGACCCATGCCGGCAGCGCGGGAGGATGAGCGGTTGGCGCCGACGATATCAAGGGCGGCGGATACCGCCTCCCCGAACGCCGTCCCGGCCGCAAAATCCGGCGTTGGCGCTAAGCTGCCGGCCGCGGGCTCAGATAGCGCCGTCATCAACACCACCTCCCATGTCAGCAATTTGCGGGCTTTTTTTGAACATAAAGCCGGTGAAAATAGGGCAAAAAATACCTAAGCCCGCGCAATACGCCGTGCCCCCTGGTTCCGACGAAAGCCGGGCCCGCCCTCCCCGTGCGGGGAGGGCGCATTCTGCTTAAAGAAGGCTTGCCCGGCCGGCGGCGTTGTGAAATACTCTGCCTCCCCGACCGATAGCGCAAATCGTATTTTTTTAATCACAGGATGCGTAAACGGGGATTGCCGGCCCGCTCCTCAGTCATGGCAAAAAAACGCGACAATCCTTAAAACACTTTTGAAACAGTCGGTTGGCGGGATGTATTGCTCAATACAGACGTTTGTTACGTAATGATAACTTGCTTTTTTAAGGTTATCGGCGTACTATTCGCAACGATTTCAGACGCGGGGTGGAGCAGCCTGGTAGCTCGTCGGGCTCATAACCCGAAGGTCGTCGGTTCAAATCCGGCCCCCGCAACCACTTTCCCTTAGAGTTCTTTTTCAAATATACTGCTCAGTACGGCTTTTTGGGTATTTATCGCAGCGGCGTTTGAAAAAAGATTCTATGGAATGTTGTAAAGTCGCTCGGCGGCTTACAGGGTCCCAGTCGCAAAAAGCCCCGAATTTTCGGGGTTTTTTGTTATTAAACTACAGAAATACTGGGCTTTTTAGCCCTTTTTTTATGTCTTGGGGGTGGGCTTGTCCACATTAGAACAAAAATTGACTGAGATGATCGCCGCACCGGTGGAAGCCTTGGGCTATGAGCTGGTAGGCATAGAATTCATTCGGGGCCGGCAGTCAACGTTACGCATCTATATTGACAGTGACAATGGGATCACCGTCGATGATTGTGCTGATGTCAGCCACCAGGTCAGCGCGGTGTTTGACGTCGAAGACCCTATCTCCGTGGCGTACACCCTTGAGGTGTCGTCTCCGGGTCTCGATCGTCCTTTGTTTGCCGCCGCGCATTATACGCAGTTCATCGGTGAAGAAGTCAGCGTGGTTTTGCGCATTGCGATGCAAAACCGTCGCAAATGGCAGGGAATCATTAAAACAGTTGACGGCGAAATGATCACGGTGACGGTGGAAGGAAAAGATGAAGTGTTCGCTTTAAGCAACATCCAGAAAGCGAACCTGGTACCCCACTTTTAACGTTTTAATGAGGCAACTAGGATGAATAAAGAAATTCTGGCTGTTGTTGAAGCAGTTTCCAATGAAAAAGCGGTTCCTCGTGAAAAAATTTTTGAAGCGCTGGAAACTGCACTGGCTACGGCAACAAAGAAAAAGTACGAGCAAGAAATTGAGGTTCGTGTCAATATCGATCGCAAAACCGGCGATTTCGAAACCTTTCGCCGTTGGGTGATCGTGAATGAAGTGACGCAGCCGACGCGTGAGATCACGTTTGACGCGGCGCAGTTCGAAGACCCGGAATCCGTGTTAGGCGGCTATGTCGAGGACGAGATTGAATCCGTGGTATTTGACCGCATCACTACCCAAACCGCTAAACAGGTCATTGTCCAGAAAGTGCGCGAAGCAGAACGCGCCATGGTGGTGGAGCAGTTCCGCCAGCATGAAGGTGAAATCGTCACCGGCGTGGTGAAAAAAGTTAATCGCGACAATATCAGCCTCGATTTGGGTAGCAATGCCGAGGCGGTGATCGGCCGTGAAGACATGCTGCCGCGCGAAAACTTCCGCCCCGGCGACCGTATCCGCGGTGTTCTCTATTCAGTACGTCCGGAAGCACGCGGCGCCCAGCTGTTTGTTAGCCGTTCCCGCCCAGAAATGCTGATAGAATTATTCCGCATTGAAGTACCGGAAATCGGCGAAGAGGTCATTGAGATCAAGGCCGCGGCGCGCGATCCGGGTTCACGGGCAAAAATTGCGGTGAAAACCAACGACAAACGTATCGATCCGGTGGGCGCCTGCGTTGGCATGCGCGGCGCGCGCGTCCAGGCGGTGTCCAGCGAACTGGGCGGCGAACGAATCGATATCATCCTGTGGGATGATAATCCGGCGCAGTTTGTCATCAACGCCATGGCTCCGGCCGACGTGGCCTCCATTGTGGTCGATGAAGACAAGCACACCATGGATATCGCGGTTGAATCCGGCAATCTGGCGCAGGCCATCGGTCGTAACGGGCAGAACGTCCGGCTGGCTTCTCAGCTTAGCGGCTGGGAACTGAATGTGATGACCGTCGAGGACCTGCAGGAAAAACATCAGGCTGAAGCCCATGCCGCCATCGATATCTTCACCAGGCATCTCGATATTGATGAAGAATTCGCCACGGTGCTGGTTGAAGAAGGCTTCTCCTCATTGGAAGAACTCGCGTATGTCCCAATGAAGGAATTGCTGGAAATCGAAGGGCTTGATGAAGAAATGGTAGAAGCGTTGCGTGAGCGGGCTAAAAACGCCCTGACCACGCTCGCCCTGGCGCAGGAAGAGAATCGCGGCGGGGGCAAGCCGGCTGAAGACCTGTTAAGTCTGCCGGAGCTTGAGCGCGAGATGGCGTTCAAGCTGGCGGCGCGCGGTGTTTGTACGCTGGAAGATCTTGCCGAACAGGGTGTCGATGACCTGTCAGATATTGAAGGGCTGAGTAGTGAAAAAGCCGGTGAGCTGATTATGGCCGCGCGCAATATCTGTTGGTTTGGCGACAACGCGTAATAAACTGTAGCAGGAAAGGAACAGCATGACAGATGTAACCGTAAAATCGCTCGCCGCAGAAATTCAGACTCCGGTCGATCGCCTGGTACAGCAGTTTGCTGATGCTGGTATCGACAAGACCGAAGCCGATTCTGTGACCCAGCATGAGAAACAGACCTTATTAGCGCACCTGAACCGTGAGCGGGGCAGCGCGCCGAATAAACTTACTTTACAACGCAAAACCCGCAGCACCTTGAATATTCCGAGTACCGGCGGTAAAAGTAAATCGGTGCAAATAGAAGTCCGCAAGAAACGCACGTATGTGCAACGCGATCCCCAGTCCGCGGAACAGGCGGAAGCGGAGGAGCTGGCTAAACGTGAAGCGGAAGAACTGGCCCTTCGTGAGGCTGAAGAGCGGGCGAAGCAAGAAGCCGCTGAAAAAGCCAAACATGAAGCCGACGAAAAAGCAAAACGTGCGGCCGACGATAAAGCCAAACGTGAGGCCGCTGATACAGCGAAGCGTGTGGCAGCGGAAAGTGAAAAATTGACCAACCAGCAGACCAATCATATGACCAAGTCACCACAGGCGGCTGAAAAAGCCCGCCGTGAAGCCGAGGCCGCTGAGCTTAGACGTAAAGCGGAAGAGGAAACGCGTCGCAAGGTTGAAGAAAGTGCACGCCTCGCTGTCGAAGAAGCCAAGCGGATGGCTGAAGAAAACGGCGGCACCTGGGTTGCTACCCCAGAGCCGACGGAAGAGGATGCCAGTGACTACCATGTCACCACCTCTCATCACGCCCGTGAAGCGGAAGATGAAAACGACCGTAAGGTCGAAGGTGAGCGTCGCGCCCGCACGCGCGGCGGCAAGGCAACCAAACAGAAAAAGACCAGCCGGCTGTCCGAATCCAAGGCCGATCGTGAAGAGGCCCGCGCCGTTGGTCGCAAAGGCAAACGCAAGCCAAGTACCCTGCAGCAGAGCTTCAACAAGCCCGCCCAGATCGTTAACCGCGATGTGGTGATTGGCGAGACCGTGACGGTTGCCGAACTGGCCAATAAGATGGCGGTGAAAGGCTCCCAGGTTATCAAGGCGATGATGAAGCTGGGCGCCATGGCGACCATCAACCAGGTTATCGATCAGGAAACGGCGCAGCTGGTGGCCGAGGAAATGGGCCATAAGGTTATCCTGCGCCGCGAGAACGAGCTCGAAGAATTGGTGATGAGCGACCGTGATATCGATGCGGCGGCGGAACCTCGCGCGCCGGTCGTGACCATCATGGGCCACGTCGACCACGGCAAGACCTCGTTGCTCGACTATATCCGCTCCACAAAAGTGGCGGCGGGCGAAGCCGGCGGCATTACCCAGCATATCGGCGCCTACCATGTGGAAACCGAAAACGGCATGATCACCTTCCTGGATACCCCCGGACATGCGGCGTTTACCGCCATGCGTGCCCGTGGCGCCCAGGCGACGGATATCGTGGTGCTGGTCGTGGCGGCTGATGACGGCGTGATGCCGCAGACCATCGAAGCCATCCAGCACGCCAAGGCGGCGAAAGTGCCGGTAGTCGTGGCGGTGAACAAAATCGACAAACCCGAAGCCGACCCGGATCGCGTTAAAAATGAATTAACCCAGTACGGCGTCATCCCGGAAGAATGGGGCGGCGAAAGCCAGTTCGTCAACGTGTCGGCGAAATCCGGCGTCGGTATCGACGAACTGCTGGACGCCATCCTGCTGCAGGCCGAAGTGCTCGAGCTTAAGGCTATCCGCAACGGCATGGCCAGCGGCGCGGTCATCGAATCCTTCCTGGATAAGGGACGCGGTCCGGTTGCGACGGTCCTGGTGCGTGAAGGTACGTTGAATAAAGGCGATATTGTCCTGTGCGGTTTTGAGTATGGCCGCGTGCGCGCGATGCGCGACGAGCTGGGACGTGAAGTCTCCTCGGCCGGCCCGTCCATCCCGGTTGAAATTCTCGGCCTGTCCGGCGTGCCCGCCGCGGGTGACGAAGCCACCGTGGTGCGTGACGAGAAGAAAGCCCGCGAAGTCGCCTTGTACCGTCAGGGTAAATTCCGTGAAGTCAAACTGGCGCGCCAGCAGAAGTCCAAGCTGGAAAATATGTTCGCCAATATGACCGAAGGCGAAGTTTCCGAACTGAACATCGTGCTGAAAGCCGACGTGCAGGGCTCCACCGAAGCGATTTGCGATGCCCTCGAGGCGCTGTCCACCGCTGAGGTTAAGGTCAAGATTGTCGGCTCCGGCGTCGGCGGCATCACCGAAACCGATGCGACCCTGGCCGCGGCCTCCAACGCCATCATCCTGGGCTTTAACGTCCGCGCCGACGCCTCCGCCCGCCGGGTGGTTGAAGCCGAAAGCCTGGATCTGCGCTACTACTCGGTTATCTATGACCTGATTGATGAAGTCAAACAGGCCATGAGCGGTATGCTGGCACCGGAATACCGTCAGGAAATCATCGGCCTGGCCGAAGTGCGCGACGTGTTCCGCTCGCCGAAGTTTGGCGCCATCGCCGGTTGTATGGTGACCGAAGGTGTGGTGAAACGTCACAACCGTATTCGTGTATTGCGCGACAACGTCGTGATTTACGAAGGCGAGCTGGAATCGCTGCGTCGCTTCAAGGATGACGTCAACGAAGTGCGCAACGGCATGGAATGTGGTATCGGCGTGAAGAACTACAACGATGTCCGTCCGGGTGATGTGATTGAAGTCTTCGAAACCATCGAGATTCAACGCACCATCGAGTAAGCCATCGTGGGCATTTATCGATGCAAGGGGGGCTTATGCCCCCTGTTTTGTCTGGAGAAATTATAATGGCAAAAGAATATAGCCGAACCCAGCGTGTCGCCCAGGAGATGCAAAAAGAAATTGCCATCATCCTGCAGCGCGAAATCAAAGATCCACGCGTCGGCATGGCCACCGTTTCCAGCGTGGAAGTCTCGCGCGACCTGGCTTATGCCAAAGTGTTCGTCACCTTCCTCAATGATAACGAACCACAGCAAATCAAAATCGGCATTACCGCGCTCCAGGACGCCTCCGGATTTATCCGCAGCCTGCTGGGCAAGGCCATGCGACTGCGGGTGGTGCCGGAACTGACCTTCTCCTACGACAGCTCGCTGGTGGAAGGCATGCGCATGTCCAACCTGGTCAGCCAGGTGGTGCAGAATGACCGCGCCCGTCGGGGCGAAGCCGAACCCGACGAGGGCGGCGAGGGCAAGAAAGACTGATGGGCCGTCCAAGTCGTCGCGGTCGCGATATAGACGGCATCCTGTTGTTGGATAAGCCGATTGGCCTCTCCTCCAACGATCTGCTGCAAAAAGTAAAGCGGCTGTTCCACGCCAACAAGGCGGGGCATACCGGCGCGCTGGATCCGCTCGCCACCGGCATGCTGCCCATCTGCCTGGGTGAAGCCACCAAGTTCTCCCAGCATCTGCTGGACGCGGACAAACGTTACCGGGTGGTGGCCCGGCTGGGCCAGCGCACCGATACCTCCGACGCCGAGGGCGCCATCATCAGCGAGCGCCCGGTGGATATTGGCCAGGCGCAGCTGGAGGGGGCGCTGGAAAGCTTTCGCGGCGAAACGCCGCAAACGCCCTCCATGTATTCGGCGCTGAAATACCAGGGCAAGCCGCTGTACGAATATGCGCGCCGGGGGATAGACGTACCGCGTCCCACGCGGTTGATTACCGTTTATGCGCTGGAGCTGATCCGCTGGGATCGGGAAAGCGTCGAGCTGGAAATCCACTGCTCCAAAGGCACCTATATCCGTACCATTGTCGACGATCTGGGCGAAATGCTGGGCTGCGGCGCCCATGTCATCGTCCTGCGCCGCCTGGCTGTCGCCCGCTATCCGGCGGATCGCATGGTCACGCTTGAACAGCTGCAGGCGCTCGCCGCCGCCGATCCCACCGCGCCGGATACCCTGGCGGCGCTGGACCGCCTGCTGCTGCCGATGGACAGCGCGGTGGAGGATATGCCCGAGGTTAACCTGCCGGAGACAATAGCCGGTTTTGCCCGGATGGGCCAGACGGTCGCGGCGGCGGATGCGACCCGGGCGGGCATGGTAAGGTTAACCGAAGGGCGGGAAAGGCGCTTTTTCGGCATCGGCGAAATCACTGAAACCGGCTATGTCGCCCCCCGGCGGCTGGTGGCGGAGACGCATGGCTGATTGAGCATGCGCCTTGCGATCGATGTGCGCTAAGAGTAGAATAGCGCGGCTTATGAATGGGGTTGCTGAATTAGAGATCGGCGCCTGTGTATTTCACAATAAATCTGGAGTGTTATAATGTCTCTAAGTGTTGAAGCGAAAGCGAAAATTGTTACTGATTTCGGCCGCGATGCCAACGATAGCGGTTCCACCGAAGTGCAGGTTGCTCTTTTAACCGCTCAAATCAGCCATTTGCAAGGCCATTTTGCGGAACATAAAAAAGATCACCATAGCCGTCGTGGCCTGCTGCGCATGGTTTCACAACGTCGTAAGCTGCTTGACTACCTGAAAAGTAAAGATGTCGCACGTTACACCGGCCTGATCGAGCGCCTGGGCCTGCGTCGCTAAGCCAGACAGTTTCGGCAGAAAGGGGCCTTTTGTGGCCCCTTTCTTCTAGGGAGCAATAACCTTTCTAGGTAATGCGTTGTTGCTTAAGTAGATTCTTCAATTGCTGAATTTCGCGCGGCTAATGAGAGACTTTATCCAACGGGGTAAGGATTGTCATTAGTCGCGAGGATGCAATAAGAAGATGGGTTAGTCATCGGTGAGTTTTTCAGATTATGCTCACCCTGAAAAAGGATATCATTTTGCTAAATCCGATCGTGCGCAAGTTTCAATACGGCCAGCATACCGTAACTCTGGAAACCGGTATGATGGCTCGCCAGGCGACTGCCGCCGTAATGGTCAGCATGGACGACACCGCGGTATTCGTTACCGTTGTCGGCGCCAGGCAGGCTAAGCCGGGACAGAGCTTTTTCCCGCTGACCGTTAACTACCAGGAACGTACTTATGCAGCCGGGCGTTTCCCGGGCGGATTCTTCCGTCGCGAAGGCCGTCCCAGCGAAGGCGAAACCCTGATTTCCCGTTTGATTGACCGTCCTATCCGTCCGCTGTTCCCGGAAGGCTTCCTGAATGAAATCCAGGTGATTGCCACCGTGGTATCGGTAAATCCGCAGGTCAGCCCGGATATCGTGGCGATGATTGGCGCGTCCGCCGCCCTCAGCCTGTCCGGCATTCCGTTCAGCGGCCCGATTGGCGCCGCGCGCGTAGGTTATATCAATAGCCAGTATGTACTGAACCCGACCATGGCGGAACTGGCTGAAAGCCGTCTGGACCTGGTGGTCGCCGGCACCGCGAACGCCGTGCTGATGGTTGAGTCCGAAGCGCAGCTGTTAAGCGAAGATGAAATGTTGGGCGCGGTGGTGTTCGGCCACGAGCAACAGCAGATCGTTATCGACAATATCAATGCCCTGGTTGCCGAAGCCGGCAAGCCGAAATGGGAATGGCACGCGCCTGAAGTCAACGCCGCGCTGCAAAGCCGCGTTGCCGAACTGGCCGAAGGCCGCCTGGGCGATGCTTACCATATTACTGAAAAACTTGAGCGTTACGCCCAGGTCAACGCCATCAAGTCCGACGTGGTTGCCGCGCTGCTGGCGCAGGACAACACCCTGGACGAAGGCGACATCAAGGAACTGCTGGCCAGCCTGGAAAAAACCGTGGTCCGCAGCCGCGTGCTGCGCGGCGAGCCGCGTATCGACGGCCGTGAAAAAGACATGATCCGCGGCCTGGATATCCGTACCGGCGTATTGCCGCGCACCCATGGTTCCGCCCTGTTCACCCGTGGCGAAACCCAGGCGCTGGTTACCGCCACCCTCGGCACCGAGCGTGACGCCCAGAATATTGATGAGCTGACCGGCGAGCGTACCGACCGTTTCCTGCTACACTATAACTTCCCTCCTTACTGCGTTGGTGAAACCGGTATGGTCGGCTCGCCGAAACGCCGCGAAATCGGCCATGGCCGCTTGGCGAAACGCGGCGTGCTGGCGGTAATGCCGAAGGCAAACGAATTCCCGTACACGGTGCGTGTGGTATCGGAAATCACTGAGTCCAATGGTTCATCTTCCATGGCTTCGGTTTGCGGCGCTTCGCTGGCACTGATGGACGCAGGGGTGCCTATCAAGGCGGCCGTTGCCGGCATCGCGATGGGCCTGGTGAAAGAAGGTGACAATTTTGTCGTGCTGTCCGATATCCTCGGCGACGAAGATCATCTGGGCGACATGGACTTCAAGGTAGCCGGTAGCCGTGAAGGCGTGACCGCGCTGCAGATGGATATCAAGATTGAAGGCATCACCCGTGAAATCATGCAGGTAGCGTTAAACCAGGCCAAAGGCGCGCGTTTACATATCCTGGGCGTCATGGAGCAGGCTATCAGCATCCCGCGTGGCGATATTTCCCAGTTCGCGCCGCGTATCCATACCATTAAGATCAATCCCGACAAGATCAAGGACGTGATCGGTAAGGGCGGCTCGGTTATCCGCGCGCTGACCGAAGAAACCGGCACCACCATCGAAATCGAAGATGACGGTACGGTCAAGGTGGCGGCGACGGATGGCGAAAAAGCCCGTCATGCTATCCGCCGTATCGAAGAGATAACCGCTGAAATTGAAGTGGGCCGTATCTATAATGGTAAAGTGACCCGTATTGTTGACTTTGGCGCGTTTATCGCCATCGGCGGCGGCAAGGAAGGCCTGGTGCATATCTCGCAAATCGCGGACAAGCGCGTCGAGAAGGTATCCGACTATCTGCAAATGGGTCAGGAAGTGCCGGTTAAAGTTCTGGAAGTCGATCGTCAGGGACGTGTGCGCCTGAGCATCAAGGAAGCGACCGCGCCTGGACAGGATCAGGATCAAGTTGTGCCGGAAGTAGAATAATCAGCACGAAATTAGAGTAGAATAACTGTTAGCGCATTTTACAGCTCCTTACCGGGTAGGGGGCTGTTCGTATCACAAGGGCGGGACGCCTTGTGTTAAGCCGATGGGGGACAGGACGTTCATCCAATGTTTTTCTTCGGGAGTGGGAAATGAGGCCTTACTTGCGCTGGTGGTTCGTTGCGATGGCGTTTATGCTGGCAGGATGCAGCAACATTGATTGGCGTAAAGATGACGTTTTAGCTGTTCCATTGCAGCCGACGTTACAACAGGAAGTCATCCTGGCACGCATGGAACAGATCCTGGCGAGCCGGGCACTAACCGATGATGAACGAGCACAGCTATTATATGAGCGCGGAGTGCTGTATGATAGCCTCGGGTTGAGAGCGTTGGCGCGAAATGATTTTTCACAAGCGCTGGCTATCCGGCCTGATATGCCTGAGGTTTTTAACTATCTCGGCATATATTTAACGCAGGCAGGCAATTTTGATGCTGCCTATGAAGCGTTTGATTCTGTACTAGAGCTTGATCCAACTTACAACTACGCGTACTTAAACCGTGGTATTGCCTTGTATTATGGAGGCCGCTACCGTTTGGCGCAGGATGATCTGCAGGCGTTTTATCGCGACGACCCAAACGATCCTTTCCGTTCGTTATGGCTTTTCCTGGTTGAGAAAGAAATCGATACCAACAAAGCCAAAGACGCGCTGTCTCAGCGCTATAAAAAAGCGAACAGAGGGCAATGGGGATGGAATATTGTCGAGTTCTACCTGGGGGACATCAGTGAAACTACGCTGATGGAGCGCCTTAAGGCGGACGCAACGGATAACACTTCGCTCGCCGAGCATCTCAGTGAAACTGACTTCTATTTAGGTAAGCATTACCTAAGTCTGGGGGACAAGAACTCCGCTTCGGCGTTGTTCAAACTGACGGTCGCTAACAACGTACATAACTTTGTTGAGCACCGCTATGCATTGTTGGAATTGGCGCTTTTAGGCCAAGGGCAAGACGACCTATCAGAATCGGACCAGCAATAGCTGACGAACTAAACTATTCAGCCCATTACTCTTTTTATCACCTGCAAGGGTGAGGGCTTGTTTGTTCGTTTTAAATCCAATTTGAGCCGGTTCACACTTTTGATGAAAATGAATGAAAGTTTTCACGACGAGGTATGTAGACTGGCCGCCATTATGAAATGAGGCACGTGTACATGTCTGAAGTTGAAACCAATTTTGCCGATCTGGGACTTTCCACTCCCATCCTGAATGCCCTGACCGATCTGGGCTACGAAAAACCATCACCTATCCAGTTAGAATGTATTCCGCAGCTGCTGGCGGGACGCGACGTGCTGGGTATGGCGCAAACCGGGAGCGGTAAGACCGCTGCGTTTGCCCTGCCTTTATTACACAATATCAATGCCGAACTGGCCGTACCGCAGGTGCTGGTTCTGGCGCCAACCCGTGAGTTGGCCGTACAGGTCGCCGAAGCGATTTCCGATTTTGCCAAGCATATGAAAGGCATCAACGTTGTGGCGCTTTACGGCGGCCAGCGTTATGACGTGCAGCTGCGCGCCCTGCGCCAGGGTCCTCAGGTGGTCGTGGGTACGCCCGGCCGCCTGCTCGACCATTTGAAACGCGGCACCCTTGACCTGTCTAAATTAAGCGGACTGGTGCTGGACGAAGCCGACGAAATGCTGCGCATGGGTTTTATCGAAGACGTCGAAACCATCATGGCGCAGATCCCGGCCAAGCATCAGACCGCTTTGTTCTCGGCCACCATGCCGGAAGCGATTCGCCGCATTACCCGTCGGTTCATGAACGATCCGCAGGAAGTGCGCATCCAGTCAAGCGTCACCACCCGTCCCGACATCAGCCAGAGCTACTGGACGGTGCAGGGCATGCGCAAGAACGAAGCGCTGGTCCGGTTCCTGGAAGCGGAAGACTTTGACGCCGCCATCATCTTCGTGCGCACCAAAAATGCCACGCTGGAAGTGGCGGAAGCGCTGGAACACAGCGGCTATAACAGCGCCGCCCTGAACGGCGACATGAACCAGGCGTTGCGCGAGCAAACCCTGGACCGCCTGAAGGACGGCCGCCTGGATATCCTGATTGCCACCGACGTGGCGGCGCGCGGCCTGGATGTGGATCGCATCAGCCTGGTCGTGAACTACGATATCCCGATGGATTCAGAATCTTATGTTCACCGTATCGGCCGTACCGGCCGTGCGGGCCGCGCCGGCCGCGCGCTGCTGTTTGTGGAAAACCGCGAACGCCGCCTGCTGCGCAATATCGAACGCATCATGAAGCTGACCATTCCGGAAGTGGAAATCCCGACCGGTGAAGTACTGAGCCAGCGTCGCCTGGCTAAATTCGCCGCCAAGGTTCAGGCTCAGCTGGAAAGCAGCGATCTGGATATGTACCGTGCGCTGCTGGCCAAGCTGCAGCCGGTGGAAGAGCTGGATATGGAAACCCTGGCCGCGGCCCTGCTGAAAATGGCCCAGGGCGAACGCCCCCTTATCCTGCCGCCCGATCCGGTAGTCAATCGTCGTCCGCGTAGCGAATTCCGCGATCGTGACGATCGTCGCGGTGAAGGTGCCGAGCGTGGCGGCGCGGACCGCGGTGGCGAACGTCCGGCCCGTCGTGAACGTCGCGACGTCGGCGAGATGGATCTGTACCGTATTGAAGTGGGTCGTGACGACGGCGTTGAAGTGCGCCATATCGTGGGCGCTATCGCCAACGAAGGCGACATCAGCAGCCGCTATATCGGCAACATCAAGCTGTTTGCTTCCCACTCCACCATCGAGCTGCCTAAAGGCATGCCGGGCGATATGCTGTCGCATTTCACCCGCACGCGCATCCTGAACAAACCGATGAACATGCAGTTCGTTGGCGAGGCCGTGGCGGCCCCGCGCGGTGAACGCCGTGGCGGCGCCGCCGGTGCCGGCGCTCCGCGTGGCGGGTTTGGCGGCGAACGTCGCGAAGGCGGCAACGGTGCTCCCGCCGGTCGCCGCAGCTTCAGCGATCGTCGTGAAGGCGGCGCTCCTTCCGAGCGTCGTTTCAGCGGCAGCCGTGACGGTCAACGTGGACCGCGTCGCGAAGGCGATGCCGCCGCCGCGCCGACCCCTCGTCGCCGTGATGCATAATCGTTAAACGATAAAAAACCCGCCGCGGCGGGTTTTTTTATGGCAAAAAAACGGATATCAGGCCGTCAGTTCGGCCCTTACCGCCATGGCCAGCTCAAACGAATGCAGCCTGGCCTGGTGATCAAAAATCTGGCCGTTAATCATCAGTTCGTCCGCGCCGGTTTTATCGATGATCGCTTGCAGGCCGGCGCGCACCTGATCCCGGTCGCCCACCACCGACATACGCAGCGCCTGCTCCACGCCGTACTGCTCGCCTTGCGACCATAGCGCGTCGAGATCCTCCACCGGCGCCGGCAACGGACCCGGCCGGCCGCGCCGCAGGTTAATAAACTGCTGCTGCATGGACGTAAACAGAAAACGCGCATTGCGTTCGCTGTCGGCGGCCACCACGTTGATACACACCATGGCGAAAGGCTGTTCCAGGGACGCGGACGGTTTGAAGTTCTGGCGGTACAAATCCAGCGCCTGCCACAACATATCCGGCGCGAAGTGCGAGGCGAAGGCAAAAGGCAGCCCCAATGCCGCCGCCAGCTGGGCGCTGTACAGGCTGGAGCCAAGCAGCCAGATCGGCACGTGCAATCCCTGGCCCGGCACGGCCTGCACCGGCTGGCCCGGCTTCACGTCGTCGAAATACCCCAACAGCTCCTGCACGTCGCGCGGAAAATTATCCACGTCGCCGGCCAGGTGGCGGCGCAGGGCCATCATGGTACGCTGATCGGTGCCCGGCGCGCGGCCCAGGCCCAGGTCGATACGTTTGGGATAAAGGGTTGCCAGGGTGCCGAACTGCTCGGCAATCACCAACGGTGAATGATTCGGCAGCATCACGCCGCCGGAGCCGACCCGCAGCGTGCTGGTGCCCCCGGCGATATAACCCAGCAATACCGAGGTGGCGGCGCTGGCGATACCGGTCATATTGTGATGCTCGGCCGCCCAGTAGCGGTGATAACCCCAGGCTTCGGCATGGCGGGCTAAATCAAGCGAGCTTTCAAACGCCTGGCGGGGCGTCGCGCCCTGCGGCACCGGCGACAAATCAAGCAGCGAAAAAGCGATAGGTCGTTGTTTTATCATAGGTTAACTCACAGTCAGTCGTTGCCCATAGCTTTGCGGGCTAATGATAACTATGAGTATTACCCAAATTTCCGCTTTCCGATACTGCTAATATTTGTAGGGTTATTTGCCAGGTAAACCCGGAGTGCGCGTCTTAGGAGACGCCGTTTACTCCACCAGTTCCAGCCCGGCAATGCGCCGCCAGTAGCCGTTACAGTCGATTTGACGGGCCAGCGGCAAGGGGTGCCGACCCTGCTGGTTGGCCCGGAACCGCTCCAGCATGGCGAGAGTATCCAGCCCCTGCGGCGACAATCGCACCACGTCCACCAGGCCCTGCATGGAGGGCTGCTCATTGATCAGGTTGTAGCAATAACCGCTTTGGGTCTGGATACCGTTAAGCACAAAAACCCTTTGCTGCTCCTGGGACAACACCTCCCGTCCCCGCGGATATTTAATACAGCAGGTTTCGCACTCGTCCTTTGACCGGTTTTCCGAGCGGGCGGTAAAGCAGCGGGCGGAGTAGGCCAGGGGGAGATGACCGTAGCTGAACAGCTCGACTTCAAATCCATCGCGAAAACCGAGCTCCGCGCATTGGCTCAGGATATTGCCCAGCCATTCGCGCGACAGTTCCACCGGCATGCACCAACGCACCATGCCCTGGCGGTGCAGGATGCGCAGGGTATAGGCGTTATAGCAGTTCAGGGCGGGGCCGGCAACGAACGGCAGCCGGTTTTCCGCCGCCAACTGCACCAGGCCGATATCATTAGCCTCCAGCAAGAACTCGCCGTTATCCAGGTAACGTTTTAACTCGTTTAATTCCGAGGGCGCCTGGATCAGCGCCAGCGTGGATATCACCACCTGTTTGCCGGATGACGCCATCGCTTTGGCAAGCGTAAGCCAATCGCCGGTTTTCATGGCGCGGCGCTTGCTGCAGATAGTCTCGCCAAGATAAATCACGTCGGCGCTGCTGTCGCGCGCCGCCTGGTAAAACGCCTCGATATCCGGTTTCGGCCAGCAGTAGAGCACCGGACCTAATGCATATTTCATGTGGGCCTCTCCTGTTACTGCCAGCGGCGATGATAGGCGCCCAGGGTGGTCTGCGTGCCTTCCGACACCGCGCCCAGCGCCTCGGTCCATTCGGGCCGCGGCTCATACTCCCCCGGATTGCCGACGCAGCTGTCGATCGCCTGGCGCCAGACCTTGGTCACCTGGCTGACGTAAGCGGGACTGCGCTGCCGCCCTTCGATTTTCACCGAGGCGATATTGGCCGCCAGCAGCTCGGGCAGCAGCGACAGGGTATTAAGGCTGGTAGGCTCTTCCAGCGTATGATACTTCTGTCCGTCCACGTAATAACGGCCTTTGCACAGGGTCGGGTAGCCGGCGTTCTCATCCGGGCCATAGCTGTCGATCAGTACATTGTTCAGGCGCGATTCCATGGCGGTCTCGGTTTGCGTCCAGCGGACAAAACGCGCCGGCGAACAGGCGCCGACGGTATTGGGCGATTCACCGGTCAGGTAGGAGGAGAGATAGCAGCGGCCTTCGGCCATGATGCACAGGCTGCCGAACGCAAAGACCTCCAGCGGCACCGGACTGATTAACGCCAGCTGTTTAACCTGATGCATCGACAGCACGCGCGGCAAGACCACCCGCGCCACGTCGAAATGCTGCTGGTAGAAACGGATCGCCGCCTCGTTGGTGGCCGAAGCCTGCACCGAGACATGGCGTTCGATCTGCGGATAGCGTTCGGCGGCGTATTCCAGCATCGCCGGGTCCGCCAGGATCAGCGCATCCGCACCCGCCTGGGCCGCCATATCCACGGCGCGTCGCCAGCGGGCGTAGCCGTCGGGGTGGGCGAAGGTATTGATGGCAATATGCAGTTTACGGTGGTGGCGGTGCACATACTCCTGCGCCTCCTGCAACCGCTTATCGGTAAAGTTCAGGCCGGCGAAATGACGGGCATTGGTATCGTCCTTCAGGCCGATATAGACCGCATCGGCTCCGTTATCGATCGCCGCCTTGAGGGCCGGAAGGTTACCGGCGGGACAGAGCAACTCCATAAAGCTCCCGATAGTTGTCTTGGCCTTGACGCCATGGCGCAAGACCAGAAAAGCGCATAAGCCAACAGGTTGTTTTGCCAGCAAATGATGCATGATGATAATGGCAATTCTAATTAAGGTTGGTTAGTGATAGTTTGATTTGAGGCAGCTTATCGCGTAATGACGGCATTAAAAGCAGCAACAGCTATGCTTAAATAAGCCATCTTTGTTAGAAAATAATTGATGTAGGCCCCGACTGGTTTTAACCACTGTGGCAAAATAGACGCAGATTCGTAAAGAGGAGTAGACACAGTGTTGGAAAAACTACGAGCACAGCTGGTGCGCCGGGGGCCGTCGCTGTTGCGCTTGCCAATCAAGCTCACGCCGTTCGCGCTGCAGCGCCAGGTGCTGGAACAGGTAATGCGCCGGCAGTTTCGCGAGGCGTTGGCCGAAGGCGAGCTGGCGTTCCTGGAAGGCCGGTGGCTCAGGATCGAGGTCGAGGATATATCGCTTGTATGGTATATGACCGTCGAGAATGAACAATTGAAGGTCAGCCGGCAGGCGCGTGCCGATGTCAGCTTTAGCGGCAATGCCAACGATCTGATCCTGATAGCCGCCCGCAGGGAAGATCCCGACACGTTATTTTTCCAGCGCCGGCTGCGCATCGAGGGTGACACCGAACTTGGACTGTATGTAAAGAATTTAATGGATTCCATCGACCTGGCCACCATGCCGCGCCCTTTGCGCGTGGCTTTGCTGCAAATGGCCGACTTTGTCCAGGCCGGCTTGAAAGAGGGCGTGGATGCCGATGACATCCGCGTATCGCAACCGTGTTGATTCGCGTGGAGATACCGGTGGATGCGCCGGGGATCGACAGCCTGCTGCGCGGTGCCTTCGGGCGCGGCGCGGAGGCGGATCTGGTACATCGGCTGCGGGAGGATGGACTCTTGACCCTGGGGGTCGTGGCCACCGACGAGGAAGGCGGCGTGGTGGGTTATGCGGCGTTCAGCCCGGTGTGGATTGGCGGCGAGGACTGCCAGTGGGTCGGCCTGGCCCCATTGGCGGTGGAAGATGCTTTTCGCCGCCAGGGCATCGCCGGGCAGCTGATCTGCGAGGGACTGGACATGCTTAACGAATTCGGCTATCGCGCGGTCGTGGTGTTGGGCGATCCCGGCTACTACTCCCGATTCGGTTTTATACCTGCCGCGCGCTCCCGACTACACTGTCGCTGGCCCGGCGCGGAAGCCGCCTTCCAGCTGTTTCCCCTGGCCGACGATGCGCTTGAAGGGGTAAGCGGCCAGGTGGAATACGCCGATCCGTTCAATCAGCTGGCGCTTTGACGTACGGCAGACCACAGGCTTTGCCGGATACTTCGCCGCCGGGCGACCTTTGCTGCGGCTGCAGGCTTGGCCAGATGTCCTCCAGCGATTGCCCCTGGCTGGCGACCAATAGCTCCTTTTGCGCCCGGGTCAGCTGTTTGATGCGATATTCCCACCGTAAGGCTTTCCCCCTGTCGCCGGCCGGGCAATGATATGCCAGGGTCAACGGACCTTTGCCGCGTAGGGCCTTAGCGCCGCGGCCCCGTTGATGCTGTCCAAGACGCCGGACCACATCGGTGGTGACGCCGGTATAAAGGGCGCCGCCGGCGGTGCGTATCAGGTAGAGGTGCCAGGAAAGGGTCATAGGGTCGCGCCTTACGCGGATAATGAATTAGACAGAGATAGTGTCCGGTGGGTAACATTCCCAGGAGCGGCTATGATTGTAACCTATTTGCCCGGTCGTGGTTAAGACTGTCGCCAGCGCGTTGAGCGCCGCGCGCCAGACCTGTGAATGATGCGGATTATTAACTGGACAGGCATTAAAGCGCGGCGATATGTTGACTATAACCTTATAAAGTATAAGAGATTATTTGCAAATGGACGAATCACTGAAAGCCATCGTGGCTTATATTAAAAAGCAGCATGTCTTAACACTCTGTACCGGTGATGCGCGGACATTATGGTGTGCCAACTGTTTTTACGTATTGAACGAACCCGACCTGTCGTTATATATGCTGACGGACCATACCACCCGCCACGGCATATTGTTGGCGGATAACCAGCATGTGGCCGGCACCATCAGCGATCAGACCATTACCGTCAGCCTGATCAAAGGCATCCAATACAGCGGCGAGGTTAACCAGATCATCGGCGACGCCGCCCACGCGGCCAGGCGGCAGTATACCGCGCGCTTCCCGCTGGCGAAGCTTGCCACTTCGCCTATCTGGCGTTTGCGCCTGGATGAAATAAAGCTGACCAACAACAAGCTGGGGTTCGGCACCAAGCTGAGCTGGCGGCGTAACGAGCAGGAAGGCGAAGGCCTGGAGAGTCGTCAGGCCTAAGGATTAATGACTACTTCTTGTTGAGTATCCGCAGTGATTCGCGGTTAAACGCCGGTAAATCATCCGGCGTGCGGCTGGTCACCAAAGTATCGTTATCGATGACCACTTCTTTATCAAAAAAATCGGCGCCGGCATTTTTCAAATCCACCGCCACCGCCTTCACCGTGGTCATTTTTTTGCCGCGCACCGCGTCGGCGCTGATCAGCAACTGGGGACCATGGCAGATAGCGAAAATCGGCTTGCCGCTTTGCGCGAAGGCCCGGGTGAAGTCAACAAAACGATCATCGCCGCGCAGGGAATCCGGCGAATGGCCGCCGGGCAACAATAGCGCGTCGAACTCATCGACGCTTACCTCGTCAATTGACTTATCGATGGTCACCTTGGCCTCGCCGCGCTTGCCGGTAACGGTATTTCCCGCTTTTTTCTCAATGGTGATGACCTGGTGTCCGGCCTGCTGATAGGTCTGGGCCGGCGAGGTGTACTCCGCATCTTCAAATTCATTAGTGATTAAGACTGCGATTTTTTTGCTCATCTTGTCCTCCGGAAGATGAATAATGAACTGTCCTAAGCCTAGTGCCGGATTAGCCTGTCAGCAAGTTCGATTGTTAACTCTATATAATATAAGCCTTTAATCGTTGGGGGGCGGCGGGAGCGCGCTAAAGCGCCGACATGATCGCTTCGCCGCGATAAAAATGCATTAAATGCCAAAGGTTAATTAATTGTGTCATCCTGGTAACGCAATTAATATATCAAAATAGAATAGGGTTTAAAGAGGATAATTTATTAGGATAATACTGAGGGTATTGTCGGCAGAATATAACCATTCCCGTTGGGCAAGGTAATAAATAGCCGCGGGCTAGAGGCACCCAGCGGCCCGGCGGAATTAATATCAGGACTTGGCGGGTTGGGTATTTGGCTCAAAGGATTTCAGGGCGGCAATTTCAACCGAGTTCCGGCCGCGGCTTTTTGCCAGATAGAGCGCGTTGTCGGCGGCGGTAAGCGAGGCTTCAATATCGCTGTCGGACATGATGGCGATACCGGCGCTGAGCGTCACGGTGGTGGAGACCCGATCGTTAAACAGATGGGGAATTTTTAAATCCAGTACCGCCTGCCTGACGTTTTCAGCACAGGACAGCGCATAACCGTCATCGACATCGATCAGCAGCACCAGGAACTCTTCACCGCCGTAGCGCACCACGATATCACGGGAACGCACCGCGTCCCTGATGGCCACCGCCACGGCGGCCAGGGCCTTATCGCCCATGGTGTGGCCGTAATTGTCGTTGTATGCCTTAAAGTGATCGATATCCAGCAGCAGAATGTAATGACTGGTGGGGCCGTCGCCGTTCAGGTTGCTCAGCTTGTTTTGCAGGCCGCGGCGGTTAAAGAGTCCGGTTAGCGGATCTATCATGCTGAGATCGCTGAATTTTTCCCGCTCTTCGCTTAACCGGTTGACTAACTCCGACGTAAAGGCCTCGCTGCGTTTTTGCATCAGGTTGTGCAGCGTGAAGCTTATCAGCGGCAGCGCGATGGTGAACAGCATAATCAGGATATGGTTAAACTGGTCCAGTATGATGACCATTAGCGCCGGCGGCAGGCTGTGCAGGCAAAACGCCACGAAATAATCGGCGAGGGAAATGGCGCTGATGAAAAATACCATCATCAGGCTGAACAGCAGGAAATTGTTCTCGACAGGTTGCAGCTGGTTATAGCGCACGGCGATATGCCAGGCCCAGAGTAAACCAATAATAACTGAAAAAACATTCAGTTGATAAGCATAATTCTTCATTTTGTAATTACTCATTATTAAAGTAATTACACAAATGACCGCCACCATTATCGACGGCGGCGTGGGGGAATGGGTATTATTTATTGCGGTGGCAACATAAAAAACTGAAAAAGCTATATTAAGTAGCAAAAACAATAACAACGACAGGCGAAGCTTACTCCTGCGGAGTTCGTCATAGCTGTAGGTATTTATCATGTCTTAACTTTTTAGCCCCGGCTGTCCAAAATGGCAATAACAGACGACACGAATCCTGAATAAAATATGATTATTAATAATTTGGTATCGTTATTATGTGATTGTAGCTTTGAATATGATTAGAATAATTTAACAGTTTTATGAGTCGCTGTCACCCGCCGATGGGCGTGAAGCAAAAACAGGGAAAGTGGCAGGTGGGGACCTGAGGCGGTGCGGTACGCGGGGATGCTGAACGTATCACCGGTTAACATCATTACATTGTCAACGCATGGCAGACGAGAATGAATATGGTGCGAAGGGAGGGACTTGAACCCTCACGTCCGAAAGGACACTAACACCTGAAGCTAGCGCGTCTACCAATTCCGCCACCATCGCAGGCTATTCATCTCAACTCGTAATCTTAACCGGTAATCTTAACAGCACGTCTCAACACCGACATTGTGTACCGGGGCACATCACCTGTCCGTACCGGCTACCGATTGGTGCGAAGGGAGGGACTTGAACCCTCACGTCCGAAAGGACACTAACACCTGAAGCTAGCGCGTCTACCAATTCCGCCACCATCGCGTTCAATTCGGTAACATCCATTAAGATACAGCTAATTGCAACATCATATTACTGCGTGGTTGTGTTTGGTGCGAAGGGAGGGACTTGAACCCTCACGTCCGAAAGGACACTAACACCTGAAGCTAGCGCGTCTACCAATTCCGCCACCATCGCCCGGCACGGGCAAGGCCTAAGCCCTGCCACCACGGAGGCGAATTCTAGAGGTTTTAGCGTCAACGTCAATAATTATTTAAACTAAAGCGGGCATTTAGCGCAAAAAAATGCCCGGCGCCGTGGCGGCTCAGGATGACGGCGGCGGGATCCGGCTGGTTATCAGCCGCGTTTGCCGGCTTTATCCTTGCCGCGCGACAGGGTATGGATCGCCTGGAAAACCTTAAAGCGGCCGTTTTGCGCCAGCACGGTGTGGCTGCCGAAGATGGAGTCCAACAAGGCCGGATAAGGCAAAAAGGCATTGGCGACGATGCGCAGCTGGCCGCCAATCCGCAAATGGGTCAAGGCGCCGCGGATCAGGTTTTCGGCCGCCTGCAGATTGGTGTGCATGCCGTCATGGAACGGCGGGTTGGATATGATCATGTCGAAGCGTCCCGGCATCGCCGAATAGACATCGCTGACGACCACGGTGCCGGTCAGGCCGTTGGCCTCGAGCGTGGCCTGGCTTGCGGCCAGCGCCGGCGCATGCACGTCGCCGAGGGTTAGTTTAACGCCCGGCGAGCGTTTAGCCAAAACGGCGGCCAGTACACCGGTGCCGCAGCCAATATCCGCTATTTCGCCGCTCAGCGGCTTATCAAAGGTGGATAGCAGCAACTGGCTGCCGCTATCCAGTCCGTCACGGCTGAATACGCCCGGCAGGGTTTTAACCGTCAGGCCGTCCAGCTGATATTCGTTCCAGTAGGATTGCGGGTCGAACTGCGGCGCGGTTTCAAGCCTGCCGTGATACAGGCCGCAGCGGCGGGCGCTGTCGATTTTGACCAGCGGGCTGTAGGGGGCCAGCAGCTGTTCGGCGCTGCGCACGCCGCTGCGGTTTTCGCCAACCACGAATACGTCGCTGCCGACGGGCAGCAGCGAGAGCAGGTTTGCCAGCTGGAACTGCGCTTCCGGCTTATTTTTAGGCCAGAAATAGAGTAAAGTATCGCATTCGCGGACAAACTCCGCCCCGGCGACCAGGCCGTATTGGACGGATTCTTCGTCCATTTTATCGCGCAGTGCCAGACAGTGGTGATACCAGGCGGTGTGGACACGTACGGTTTTGGCGTCCAGCTCCGTCGGCAGCAGATCCTGCACATCGCCGGCGAACAGTACGCGTTTATCCAAAAAAACGTCCTCGTGACGAAGTATGACTTCACTGGCTGGCGTTAATACTGACATGCGACAAAGGCTCCTCATTAATCTGAGCGGGGAGTATAGTGCTTTATTGCCCGATGTTCGATGGACTTTATCGCCTGATGTGCGATGGGCCGCCGACTTCGATGGATTTGGTGACAGGCGGCGTGGAAATTACGCCGGACAGGATTAGCATGACGTCAAGACGAGACTGGCAGTTACAACAATTGGGCATCACGCAATGGGCGCTGCGCCGTCCCGCGTCGCTGCTGGGCGAGGTGGCCGTCGTCCTGCCCGATGACGTGCGTCTGGTCCTGATCGCCAATCCCCTGGCGCCGGTTGACCATCCCCTGGTCGGGGATGTGGCGCGCTGCCTGGACCTGACCCTGCGCCAGCTCTACCCGCTTACGCCCGACCAGGCCGAGATGCTGCCTGAGGGCACCCGCTGCCATAGCTGGTGGCTCGGCGGCGAGGCGACGCGCTCCCTGTCCGGTGTAACCCTTTCTACCCCGTCGCTGGCTGAACTGCAGGGCAACGCCGCAGCCAAGCGCGATCTCTGGCATCAAATTTGTCATTATGAACATGATCTCTCCGCTGACGGTCGCTGATCTGACCGCCGCCTGGCATATCGAACAGGCCAGCCACGCCTTCCCCTGGACGCCAAAAACCTTGGCCAGCAACCAGGGCGAGCGCTACCTGAATCTCAAGCTTACCGTCGACGATACCCTGGCGGCCTTCGCCATTACCCAAACCGTGGTGGACGAGGCGACGCTGTTTAATATTGCCGTCCATCCGGATTTCCAGCGGCGGGGGTTAGGCCGGTCTTTGCTTGAGCGCCTGATTACCGAACTGGAGCAGCGCGGTATCCTGACATTATGGCTGGAAGTGCGGCGGTCCAACCTGCCCGCCATCGCGCTTTATCAATCCCTCGGCTTTAACGATGTCTCGGTGCGCCGTGATTATTACCCGGCCGCCGTCGGGCGCGAGGACGCGATTATCATGGCGCTGCCGCTGGGATGAGCGCGACGCCCGCGCACTATCAATGCTGACTTTCTCCATGTAGAATCTAGCACCAGCGATCCAGCCCATAATTTGTATGTATCCATCGAGAAACAGAAGATGAAGAATGCCTCTTACGCCGCGGAAGTTGCGGCCCGGCGCACTTTTGCGATTATTTCGCACCCCGACGCCGGTAAAACCACCATTACCGAAAAAGTGCTGTTATTCGGGCACGCCATTCTTACCGCCGGTACGGTCAAGGGCCGTGGCTCAAGCCACCATGCCAAATCCGACTGGATGGAAATGGAAAAACAGCGCGGTATCTCCATTACCACGTCGGTCATGCAGTTTCCTTACCGGGACGCCCTGGTAAACCTGTTGGATACCCCGGGGCATGAAGACTTCTCGGAAGACACCTATCGTACCTTAACGGCGGTGGACTGCTGCCTGATGGTGATCGATTCGGCGAAAGGCGTGGAAGATCGTACCCGCAAGCTGATGGAAGTCACCCGCCTGCGCGATACGCCGATCCTGACCTTTATGAACAAGGTCGATCGCGATATCCGCGATCCGACGGAGCTGCTCGACGAGGTCGAGCATGAGCTGCGCATCGCCTGCGCGCCCATTACCTGGCCCATCGGCTGCGGCAAGCTGTTCAAGGGGGTCTATCACCTCTATAAGGATGAGACCTACCTCTACCAGACCGGTAAAGGCCACACCATCCAGGAGGTGCGCACGGTCAAGGGATTGCACAATCCGGACCTCGATCTGGCCATCGGCGACGATCTGGCGGCGCAATTGCGCGAGGAGCTGGAGCTGGTGCAGGGCGCTTCGCACGAGTTTGAAGAGCAGGCTTTTCTGCGCGGCGAGCTGACCCCGGTATTCTTCGGCACCGCCCTGGGCAACTTTGGCGTCGATCATATGCTGGACGGCCTGGTTGAGTGGGCGCCGCCGCCGATGCCGCGCAAGACCAATATCCGCGTCGTCGCCGCCGACGAAGAGAAATTTACCGGCTTTGTGTTCAAAATCCAGGCCAACATGGACCCGAAACATCGCGACCGCGTGGCGTTCATGCGCGTAGTGTCCGGCCGTTATGAAACCGGCATGAAGCTGCATCAGGTCAGGACCGGCAAGGACGTGGTGATCGCCGATGCCCTGACCTTTATGGCCGGCGACCGCTCGCACATCGAAGAAGCCTATCCCGGCGATATCATCGGGCTGCATAACCACGGCACCATCCAGATTGGCGATACCTTTACCCAGGGCGAGCAGATGAAGTTTACCGGTATCCCGAACTTCGCGCCGGAAATGTTCCGTCGTATCCGCCTGCGCGACCCGCTGAAACAAAAACAACTGCTGAAAGGGCTGGTCCAGCTGTCGGAAGAGGGCGCGGTGCAGGTATTCCGCCCGATCACCAACAACGACCTGATCGTCGGCGCGGTCGGCGTGCTGCAGTTTGAAGTGGTGGTGGCCCGGCTGAAAAGCGAATACAACGTGGAGGCGCTCTATGAGTCGGTCAATGTGTCCACCGCGCGCTGGGTCGAGTGCCCGGACGTAAAAAAACTCGAGGAGTTCAAGCGTAAAAATGAGCTCAACCTGGCGTTGGACGGCGGCGATAATCTTTCGTATATTGCCCCGAGCATGGTCAACCTGAACCTGACCCAGGAACGTTACCCGGATGTCAGCTTCCATAAAACCCGCGAACATTAATCCTTCCCCGCTCGCCGGTTTTCCACCGTTCCGGCGCTAACGGCTTTTTCAGCCGTGGCGCCGGGGCGGCTCCTCTTATCCTCTTCTTTCCCGCGTGGCTCGCGCCACGACGCCTTGGTCATTACGTCCGCATCTGCGCCGGAATGTTCCTAAATCCTTGCTTAATCATTGGATTTAACGTTTTTTTACCTGATAACCATGCAATTTGTTATTTCTGGTCTATAGTTAAATTGTCTCTGACAGAGCGGTTAATTAAGCTAATAAAACCGTTTATATCAGTATGATACGCTGCTTTTCAGGTAATGAGAGCGGTAATTCTGCTTTTTTAGATGTCGGCCCGATCGAACCGGGACGGCAGTTAGACCGGCCACACTTGTGGCGATAACACCCTGATTCGGGTGGCTAGTTAAAAAGGATACATCTATGAATAAGATCATGATGACAAAAACGCTCACGGCTATGGTTTTAGGTTCCATCCTGGCGGCATCCACCGCGATGGCCAACGATACCATCAAGACAGAGCCGAACAGCGCCGGCGCTAAAATCGATAATTCGATGAAAACCGCCTCCAACTATATGGGCGACAGCGCGGTTACCGCCAAGGTGAAAAGCGCATTGGTCGGCGACAAGGGTATTAACAGCAACGACATCTCCGTGGTTACCAACAACGGCGTGGTTACGTTGAGCGGCTTTGTTGCTAACCAGACCCAGGCAGAACGTGCCGTTGCCGCCACCAGGTCGGTTGAGGGCGTAACGTCGGTCAGCGACAAGCTGCACGTTAAAGAAACCAACAACGCTTCGGTGAAAACCTATGCCGGCGACACCGCGATTACCAGCGAAGTGAAAGCCAAGCTTCTCGCCGATGATATCGTCCCATCACGTAAAGTGAAGGTGGAAACCACCGACGGTATCGTCCAACTGAGCGGTAACGTCAAAAACTCCCGTGAAGCTTCCCGCGCGGAAAGCGTCGCGAAAGCGGTCGACGGCGTCAAAAGTGTTAAAAACGATCTTAGGTACTAATTTTAAGTACGAAACAACTTTGAAGTACGAACCAACGGTCAGTTTGGCAATGAGTTGCCCCCGCGGGCGACTCGTTTCCGCAACCGCGCACGGCAAAACCAACAGCATTAAGCCGGTTCGGGGAGCATTACGGCCCTTCTTCCGGTAACACGAGAATTGTATTTTCATCATTTGGGTAAGGAGAAGCTTATGTTTCGTTGGGGCATTATTTTTCTGGTCATTGCCTTGATTGCGGCAGCGTTAGGGTTTGGTGGTTTGGCGGGCACGGCGGCGTGGGCGGCTAAAATCGTCTTCGTAGTCGGCATTATCCTGTTCCTGATAAGCCTGTTTACCGGCCGTCGCCGTATGTAGCCTTATCAGCGGGCAAACGCCCGTTAAACGGTAACCGAAACGGTTATTTTTCGCAGAGGCGTCAACCGTAACGACATCGCGGCGGCGGGTGGAATAACATTTGCCGCCGCATGTGGCAATGATGGGCGGGGGCCATCCCCGACCACGCACGGGTTGCAGGAAGCAACAACGACCTCTCCGCTTCTTGATATTCCCCTGTTTCAATCGCTCGAAACCATGCCGCCCCGATGACGGCAGGCTTCTATTCGTTCATCCCCCAAACGCTGCTACTATTTATCTTTGCCCGACCCTCGCCGGGTGTTCCAGGCGCGCAGGTAAAACAGCATGGTAAAACCGGTTTTTATCGATACCCATTGTCATTTTGATTTTCCGCCGTTCAGCGGCTGTGAAACCGACAGTATTGTCCTGGCGGCCGAAGCCGGGGTGCGGCGTATCATCGTGCCGGCGGTGGAGGCCGGGCGGTTTGCCACCGTGCTGTCGCTGGCCGACCGGCACCCGGCGCTTTACGCCGCCCTGGGCATGCATCCCATCGCCATTAGCCGTCACACCGATGCCGGGCTGGCGCTGTTGGCGCATTATTTGCGGCAGCAGCCCGCGCGGCTGGTGGCCGTAGGGGAAATCGGCCTGGATAATTATATGGACGAGCCTTTGCTGGAGCGCCAGAAAGCGCTATTGGTTGCCCAACTGGGATTAGCCGTTCGCCATGACCTGCCGGTGATCCTGCATTCCCGGCGCACCCACGACCTGCTGGCGCAAATCCTGCGGCGCCATCAGGTGCCGCGTACCGGCGTGGTGCATGGCTTCGCCGGCAGTTATGAGCAGGCGGTGGCTTTTATCAAGCTGGGTTATTATATCGGCGTCGGGGGCACTATCACCTATGCGCGCGCCAATAAAACACGCCGGGTCATGGCCAGGCTGCCTCTGAACCGATTATTGCTGGAAACCGACGCGCCCGATATGCCGCTTGCCGGATTCCAGGGACAGCCCAATCGTCCCGAACGCCTGGGCGTGACCTTTGCATCCCTGTGCGAACTCAGGCCGGAGCCGCCGGAACAGATTGCCGAAATAATATACCGTAATACCCTGGATTTATTTGGTTTAACCTGCCAATAGCAAAATTTTCATGCTGATAATCGGGATCGCACGCATAAATCTCAATCCTTAAGCAGCTTATTATCGCCATTTGTGAAAAAATAGAGCCAGCGCGTAAGGCAGGATGCGTTTACCCTGCGTCTTTGATACAGGCTTATGCGGTGAGAGGGATCTTTAACGCCCGGAAACTGTTTTGGTCACGGGTCTTTCTTCATGGAACCAAGTCCGCTCGCCAACGTTACGGCGCGTTATCGCCATTGCCATGACGCCCCTTTTACAGATTCGGTTGCCACCCCGTCAAACCGAAAAGTTGGAGAGTATTATGAATGATTTAACCGTTGCGGCTCAGCGTGCGTTGGGCCTGATGGATCTTACCACCCTGAATGACGACGATACCGATGATAAGGTCATCAGCCTGTGCCGACAGGCGAAGAGCCCGTCCGGCAACACCGCCGCCGTCTGTATCTACCCCCGCTTTGTCCCCGTGGCCCGACGCGCGCTGCAGCAGCAGGGGACGCCGGACATTCGTATCGCCACGGTCGTCAATTTTCCCCATGGCAATGATGATACCGCAATCGCGTTGGCGGAAACCCGCGCGGCTATCGCCTACGGCGCCGATGAAGTCGATGTGGTCTTACCCTATCGGGCGCTGATTGTCGGCAATGAGCAACTGGGTTTTGACCTGGTCGCCGGCTGCAAGGCGCTGTGCGCCGACAGCGGCGTGCTGCTTAAGGTGATCCTTGAAACCGGCGAACTGCGCCGGCCGGAGCTTATCCGCCGCGCCGCGGAAATCGCCATCGACGCCGGCGCCGATTTTATTAAAACCTCCACCGGCAAGGTGCCGGTCAACGCCACGCTTGAAAGCGTTGAAATCATGCTGAGGGTGATTCATGACAAAGGCGTCGGCGAGCGGGTGGGGGTAAAACCGGCCGGCGGCGTGCGCACCGCGGCGGAAGCGGCGGCTTACCTGGCGCTGGCCGATCTGGTGATGGGGCACGGCTGGGCGGACGCGCGCCATTTCCGCTTTGGCGCGTCCAGTTTGCTGACCAGCCTGCTGACGGTATTGGGCCAGGATATGCAGGTCACGGATAACGGCTACTGATTCCCCGGTTTATCAATGGATAAGTGTATAACGTTCATGCCCTTTCTTCGGGCGATAGCCGTGTTTTGCTTTGCAGGGGGTTACCTTGTTCCTGGCACAAGAAATCATACGTAAAAAACGCGACGGCGCGCCGCTGGATGAGGATGAGATCCGTTTTTTCATTAACGGTGTGCGCGATAATACCGTCTCCGAAGGGCAAATAGCCGCGCTGGCGATGACGATTTTTTTCCATGATATGAATATCCGCGAACGGGTGGCGCTGACCTTGGCGATGCGTGATTCCGGCCATGTGCTGAACTGGAAGAACAGCGATTTAGGCGGCCCGGTGGTGGATAAGCATTCGACCGGCGGCGTGGGCGATGTCACCTCGCTGATGCTCGGGCCGATGATTGCCGCCTGCGGGGGATTTGTACCGATGGTCTCCGGCCGGGGGCTCGGCCATACCGGCGGGACGCTCGATAAGCTGGAGTCGATTCCGGGCCTGAATATTTTTCCCGACGACCAGGCGTTTCGCGCGATGATCAAGCATGTCGGCGTGGCGATTATCGGCCAGACCAACTCCCTGGCGCCGGCGGATAAGCGTTTTTACGCCACCCGCGATATCACCGCCACGGTGGACTCCATTGCGCTGATTACCGCGTCGATCCTGGCCAAAAAGCTGGCCGAGGGACTGGATGCGCTGGTCATGGATGTGAAAGTCGGCTCAGGGGCGTTTATGCCCGATTATCGGCAATCCGAGGCGCTGGCGCAGGCCATCGTCGGCGTCGCCAACGGCGCGGGGTGCAAGACCACGGCGCTGCTGACCGATATGAACCAGGTGCTGGCCTCCAGCGCCGGCAACGCCCTGGAAGTGCGCGAGGCGGTGCGGTTTCTTACCGGCGAACAGCGCAATCCCAGGCTGTATGAGGTCACCATGGCCCTGTGCAGCGAGATGATGGTGTCGTCGGGCCTGGCGCCCACCGACCCGCTGGCGCGGGCGCGCTTGCAACAGGTATTGGATAACGGCGAGGCGGCGGAGCGGTTTGGCCGCATGATTGCGGCCCAGGGCGGTCCGAACGATTTTATCAGCCGCTATGCGCATTATCTGCCGGCGGCCACCCTGAGCAAACCGGTATTCGCCACGCAGTCCGGTTTTATCAGCGCCATGGATACCCGCGCATTGGGCATGGCGGTGGTGGCGATGGGGGGCGGACGCCGGCGCGTCAGCGACGTCATCGATTACAGCGTCGGCTTAACCGGCATGGCTTGCCTGGGCGACGCCGTGCAGGCCGGACAGCCGCTGGCGAACATCCACGCCGCCAGCGAGGCCGGCTGGATACAGGCGGCGGAGACGGTGCGCGCGGCCATCACCATAACGGCGCAGCAGCCCGCGGCCTTGCCGGTAATTTACCGCCGTATCGAGGCCGTCGCCTGACCGTGCAGTGCCCGGATCCCGGCGGGCGGCGTTGCCGTCTGCCGTGACAGGCATGATTTTTTCTGACCCGACCTATCCGGGACATTATCCGGCGGTCGGGTCAATCAGCAGGAGAAGACAATGAAACGTACCTTTATCATGGTACTCGACTCTTTCGGCATCGGTGCCGCCGGGGACGCGGAAAAATTTGATGATGCCGGTTCCGATACCCTCGGCCATATTGCCGAGCGGTGCCAGCGCGGCGAAGCCGACCAGGGGCGCAGCGGTCCGTTGACGCTGCCTAACCTGTCGCGCATGGGGCTGGGTAAGGCCGCCGAGGAATCCACTGGACATTTCCCGCCCGGGCTGGACCGGAACGCCGAAATCATCGGCGCGTACGCCTATGCCAGCGAAATCTCCTCGGGTAAGGATACCCCCTCGGGGCACTGGGAAATTGCCGGAGTGCCGGTGATGTTCGACTGGGGCTATTTCCCGGAAAAAGAGAACAGTTTTCCGCAGGAACTGCTGGATCAATTGGTCAAGGACGCCGGATTGCCGGGGTACCTGGGCAATTGTCATTCCTCCGGCACGGTGATCCTGGATCAACTGGGCGAAGAGCATATGCGCACTGGCAAGCCGATTTTTTATACCTCCGCCGATTCGGTATTCCAGATCGCCTGTCATGAGGAGACCTTCGGCCTGCAGCGCCTGCTCGATCTCTGCGAGATCGCCCGCGAAATGCTGACCGCCGGCGGCTATAATATCGGGCGGGTAATAGCCCGGCCGTTTATCGGCGATAAGAGCGGCAATTTCCAGCGCACCGGCAACCGTCACGATCTGGCGGTCGAGCCGCCTTCCGCCACGGTTTTGCAAAAGCTGGTGGAAGAGAAGGGGGGGCAGGTGGTGTCGGTGGGCAAGATTGCCGATATCTACGCCCAGGTCGGCATCACCAAAAAAATCAAGGCCACCGGCCTTGACGCGCTGTTTGACGCCACCCTGCGCGAAATGGACCAGGCGGGTGACAAGACCATTGTATTTACCAATTTTGTCGATTTTGATTCGTCCTACGGCCACCGCCGCGATGTGGCCGGCTACGCGGCGGCGCTGGAATTGTTCGATCGGCGCCTGCCGGACCTGCTGGCGCGCGTTACCGGCGAGGATATGATTATCCTGACGGCCGATCATGGCTGCGATCCCACCTGGCGGGGCACCGAGCATACCCGCGAGCATGTCCCGGTGTTAATCTACGGTCCCGCCATCCGGCCGGGCTCCTACGGTCACCGCGAGACTTTCGCGGATATCGGCCAGACCGTGGCGAACTATTTTGATCTGTCACCTATGGATTATGGCAAAGCCATAGTGTGAGCCGGGGCAGCGTTATTTTTTATAATTATTTTTTCATAATAAGGAAAATCCAGATGGCGACGCCGCATATCAATGCTGAACGAGGTGATTTTGCCGATGTGGTCCTGATGCCGGGCGATCCGCTGCGGGCCAAGCACATTGCCGATACTTTTCTCACCCAGCCGCGCGAAGTGAACAATGTGCGCGGCATGCTGGGGTATACCGGCAGCTATAAAGGCCGGGCCATCTCGGTGATGGGCCATGGCATGGGCATCCCTTCCTGCTCGATTTACACCAAGGAACTGATTACCGAGTTCGATGTAAAGCAGATCATCCGGGTCGGCTCCTGCGGCGGGTTAAGCGCCGACGTGCATGTGCGCGACGTAGTGATCGGCATGGGCGCCTGTACGGATTCCAAGGTAAACCGCATGCGTTTCAAGGATCATGATTTTGCGGCCATCGCCGACTATGGCATGCTGCGCCATGCGGTGGACGCGGCCGATGCGGCGGGGGTTAACGTGCGCGTCGGCAATCTGTTCTCGGCGGATTTGTTTTATACCCCGGATCCGCAGATGTTCGATGTCATGGAGAAGTACGGCATCCTGGGCGTGGAAATGGAGGCCGCCGGCATCTACGGCGTCGCGGCGGAATTCGGCGCCAGGGCGCTGGCCATCTGCACCGTTTCCGATCATATCCGCACCGGCGAGGCCTTAAGCGCGGCGGATCGCCAGACCACCTTTAACGAAATGATTGATATTGCGCTAGAGTCGGTGCTGCGCGGCGACGCGGCGTAGCTTAGCCTGGGCGAGCGCGCCGCCGCTTTTGAGCCGCCCGGCCGGTGACGCCGCCAAGGCGTTGCCGGCGTATCGGAAACGCCCGGCAAGAGGATAAGGCGCACCCGGGTCGGGCGGTCAGTCGGTTTTGGCGCGCGCCGTATCGCCGGGTGCCGTCGCGGCGGGGTTATCCCCGTCGTCATTCTCTTCCTTGCGTTCGGCCAGCGGCGTGCTGGCGGTAAGCAGGTAGGGAGATTGCTGCCAGCGGCTGCGGCGGTTTTGCAGCAGGGTGCGGGCCAGGATGATGCCGATGGCCAGCGCCAGCAGGATCATCAGGCGCAGCAGGTTGGTGGTGTTATCCACCTGCTTGGCTTCGGTTTCCAGCACATGGGTATCCAGGGTCAGGCGGATAAAACCGCTGGGGCCGTCTTTGTCGACAATGGTACGCACCAGCTGATGGTTAAAATAACTGCCGGCGCGCTGGTGTTCGATAGCCAGCCGGTCGCGAACGCTGATGTTTTCTCCCGCGCGGGCTATCAGGCCGCCGTCCATGCCGTAAACGCTGGCATCCAGGATGCGGCTGCCCTGCGTAAGCGTATCGAGCAGCGACTGGAGGGCGGCAGTGTTTTCTTCGCTGTCGGCCATGAGCGGCGCCACCTGGCGGGCCAATTGGCGAATCAAGGTTTCGGCCAGTTCGTCCACCTGCGCCGAGCGGGCCATCTGGTGGCTGAGGCTAAACCAGGAGGCGCCCTGCATCAGGACGACCAGCAGCGTCACGCAGATAAGCACGATGGCGGTGCGGTGTAAACGAAACGAGATTCTGGCCCGGAGCATGTGATTCCTTTACTATTCTGAACGCTTTATGTTGCCAGAAGCGCCGGCGATAGGATAGCTTGATGCGCGTTGTTTTATCATGCCGACTATCCATGCCTACAGGAGTGAGTGATGACTAATAGCCTGACGTACTGCGATCTGCCTGCCGGGATTTCCCAGTGGCCGGGTCTGCCGTTGTCATTGAGCGGCGATGAGGTGATGCCGTTGGATTACCGGGCCGGCAACACCGGTTGGCTGCTGTACGGCAAATCATTGGATAAATTTTCCCTCACCCACTTCCAGCGCCGCCTTGGCGCGGCGATGGTCATCGTCTCCGCCTGGCATGTTGAAGACTATCAGGTGGTCAGGCTGGCCGGTCCGCTTACCGTGCTGGCGGCCCGGCTGGCGCAGGATATGGCGCTTGATGTCGCGCCGTTTGGCAAAACGCCCCATCTGCGCGCGCCGGGGCTGCTGATCATGGACATGGATTCTACCGCAATCCAGATCGAGTGTATTGATGAAATCGCCAAACTGGCGGGCGTAGGCGAGGAAGTCGCCGCCGTTACCGAGCGCGCCATGCGCGGCGAGCTGGATTTTGCCGCCAGCCTGCGCCACCGGGTGGCGACCCTCAAAGATGCCGATGCCGATATCTTGCGCCAGGTGCGGGACGGTTTACCGCTGATGCCGGGACTAACTGGGCTGGTGGCCAAGCTGCAAAGCCTGGGCTGGCATATTGCCATCGCTTCCGGCGGCTTTACCTATTTTGCCGACTATTTGCGCGACAGGTTCCGCCTGGACGCGGTGGTCGCCAACGAGCTGGGAATACGCGACGGCAGGCTCACCGGCGAGGTGGTGGGCCCCATCGTCGACGCGGCGTATAAAGCCCGCACCCTAACCACGCTGGCGGAACGGCTGGAGATCCCGCTGCACCAGACGGTGGCTATCGGCGACGGTGCCAATGACCTATTGATGCTACAATCAGCGGGCCTGGGCATCGCCTATCATGCCAAGCCCAAGGTGAATGAACAGAGCAAGGTTATCATTCGCCATGCGGACCTGCTGGGGGTGCTGTGCATCCTGACGGGCAATCTTAAAAATGAAGAACGCTAGGCGTCCGGTAGGTTTTTCGCAGGGCTGTTGATCATAAGTTTCTAATTTCCGAGGTCATTGTGGCTAAAGCGGCGAAACGGGCATTTGTCTGTAATGAATGCGGGGCGGAATATCCGCGCTGGCAGGGGCAGTGCAGCGCCTGTCAGGCCTGGAACACCATTACCGAGGTGCGGGTGGCGTCTACCCCCGCCGCCGTGCGTAACGACCGTTTCAGCGGCTTTTCCGGCGAGGCCGGCGTCAGCCGGGTGCGCAGGCTGGCGGATATCAGCCCCGAGGAGCTGCCGCGCTTTTCCACCGGTTTTAAGGAGTTCGACCGGGTGCTGGGCGGCGGGGTGGTGCCGGGCAGCGCCATTTTGATCGGCGGCAGCCCCGGCGCCGGCAAAAGTACCCTGCTGCTGCAAACGTTATGCAAACTGTCCGAACAGATGAAAACCCTGTATGTCACCGGCGAAGAGTCGTTGCAACAGGTTGCCATGCGCGCGCACCGGCTGGCGCTGCCCACCGGCGGCCTGAACATGCTGTCGGAAACCAGCATCGAGCAAATCTGCCTGATCGCCGCCGAAGAGAAACCGCGCCTGATGGTGATCGATTCCATCCAGGTGATGCATATGGCGGATATCCAGTCCTCGCCGGGCAGCGTGTCGCAGGTGCGTGAAACCGCCGCCTACCTGACCCGGTTCGCCAAAACCCAGGGCGTGGCGATCCTGATGGTCGGCCACGTGACCAAGGACGGTTCGCTGGCCGGGCCAAAGGTGCTGGAACACTGTATTGACTGTTCCATTATGCTCGACGGCGACGCGGACTCCCGGTTCCGCACCCTGCGCAGCCATAAAAACCGCTTTGGTGCGGTCAATGAGCTGGGCGTGTTCGCCATGACCGAACAGGGTTTAAGGGAAGTCAGCAACCCCTCGGCCATTTTCCTGAGCCGGGGAGAGGAAATGACCCCCGGCAGCAGCGTGATGGTGGTCTGGGAAGGCACCCGCCCCCTGCTGGTGGAAATCCAGGCGCTGGTCGATCATTCGATGCTGGCCAATCCCCGGCGGGTGGCGGTGGGCCTGGAGCAAAACCGCCTGGCGATCCTGCTGGCGGTGCTGCATCGCCACGGGGGACTGCAAATGGCCGATCAGGATGTATTTGTCAACGTGGTCGGCGGCGTCAAGGTCACCGAAACCAGCGCCGACCTGGCGCTGATGCTGGCGATGGTGTCCAGCCTGCGCGATCGTCCGTTGCCGAGGGATCTGGTGGTGTTTGGCGAAGTGGGGCTGGCCGGGGAAATCCGCCCGGTGCCCAGCGGCCAGGAACGTATTTCTGAAGCTGCCAAGCATGGCTTCCGCCGCGCCATCGTACCCTATGCCAACGTGCCGAAAAAAGCGCAGGACAATATGCAGATTTTTGGCGTGAAAAAGCTGGCCGACGCGCTGGATATCCTTGCCGAGCTCGAATGACCGGCGCGGTTTGCCATGCGCGTTTTTGCCTAAGCCATCAGAGGGAGGTTTATGTCGTCATTCGATTATCTGAAGAGTGCGATTAAACAACAGGGATGTACCCTGCAGCAGGTCGCCGAGGCTTGCGGCATGACCAAAGGCTATCTTAGCCAGTTGCTTAACGCCAAAATCAAAAGCCCCAGCGCGCAGAAACTGGAGGCCATCCACCGTTTTCTCGGCCTGGAGTTTCCGCGCCGGGAAAAAAAAACCGGCGTTATTTTTGGCAAATTCTATCCCCTGCACACCGGCCATATCTACCTGATCCAGCGCGCCTGCAGCCAGGTGGACGAGCTGCATGTGATCCTCGGCTACGACGAGCCGCGCGACCGTAAATTATTTGAAGATAGCGCCATGTCGCAACAGCCTACCGTCAGCGACCGGTTGCGCTGGCTGCTGCAAACCTTCAAATACCAGAAAAACATCCATATCCACGCTTTTAACGAGCAGGGGATGGAACCTTATCCGCACGGCTGGGATGTCTGGAGCCACGGCATCAAATCCTTTATGAAAGAGAAGGGGATCGATCCGGGGTTTATCTACTCAAGTGAAGCGCGGGACGTGTCGCGTTACCGCGAGCATTTGGGTATCGAAACCATACTGGTGGACCCCAACCGGTCGTTTATGGCCATCAGCGGCGAGCAAATCCGCCAGGATCCGTTCCGCTATTGGGAATATATCCCGACCGAGGTGAAACCCTTCTTTGTGCGGACCGTAGCGTTAATCGGCGGCGAGTCCAGCGGCAAATCCACCATGGTCAATAAGCTGGCCAATATCTTTAATACCAGCAGCGCCTGGGAATACGGCCGCGAATATATCTTTTCCCATTTGGGCGGTGACGAGATGGCGCTGCAGTATTCCGATTATGACAAAATTGCCCTGGGCCAGGCGCAATACATCGACTTCGCGGTGAAATACGCCAATAAGGTAGCGTTTATCGATACGGATTTTGTCACCAGCCAGGCCTTCTGCAAACGCTACCATGGCCGCGAGCATCCTTTTGTGCAGGCAATGATCGATGAGTACCGTTTTGATTTGGTGATTTTATTGAAGAATAATACGCCGTGGGTGGCGGACGGTTTGCGCAGCCTGGGCAACCCGGTGGATCGCGACGGTTTCCAGCGGCTGCTGGAGGACTTGCTTAACGCCAACAATATTCCCTTCGTGCGTATCGACGTGCCCGATTATGACCAGCGCTTCCTGCAATGCGTCGATCTGGTGCGCGATCTGCTGGGGCAACGATAAGCCTAGTGCCCTTCATGCACGGCGTGAGTTGCTGACAAGACGGCGTAAGCTGCCCTTGGCTTATCGCAAACCATACATAAGCGTGAAGCGGGTATGATGGGCAAGAAGAGTAAAGCGTAGCGCGCCAGGGACCAATACGCCGGGAGCACATCGGAACAAAACCCGCGGGGCGCGCGGGAATGTGATCCATGAACGCGCGCCCAAGCCCCAGGGATGGATTTACGGCGTTTTTACGCATTTGCCCCTCAGGCACGCTTGCCCATCGTACCCATTTGCACCAGGATGCGGTAGGCCAGATACTCTGGATATATCAGGCGATAATAGCTGGCGGTATCAGGACATTTTTTTATATTTAATCCGGTGCGGCTGCAATGCTTCAGCGCCCAGCGTGCGTTTTTTCCACTCTTCGTATTCGGTAAAGTTCCCCTCGAAAAATTCGATCTTGCCCTCATCCTGGTAATCGATGATGTGGGTGGCGATCCGGTCGAGGAACCAGCGGTCATGGGAAATGACCATGGCGCAGCCGGGGAACTCCAGCAGGGCGTTTTCCAGCGCGCGCAGGGTTTCCACGTCCAGGTCGTTGGTCGGTTCATCGAGCAGCAGCATATTGCCGCCCACCTGCAGCAGCTTGGCCAGATGCAGGCGGCCGCGCTCGCCGCCGGACAGTTCGCCGACGCGTTTACCCTGGTCGACGCCCTTGAAGTTAAAACGGCCGACATAGGCGCGGCTCGGCATTTCAAAGTTGCCGATGCGCATAATATCCTGGCCGCCGGACACTTCTTCCCAAACGGTTTTACCGTTGTCCATGCTGTCGCGGAACTGATCGACCGACGCCAGTTGTACGGTATCGCCCAGCGTCACCGTGCCGCCGTCGGGCTGTTCCTTGCCCGAGAGAATGCGAAACAGGGTGGATTTACCGGCGCCGTTCGGGCCGATAATGCCGACGATCGCCCCTTTGGGAACCGAGAAGGACAGGTTGTCTATCAGCAGCCGGTCGCCATAGGATTTCCTGAGGTTTTCCACCTCCAGCACCTTGTCGCCCAGGCGCGGTCCCGGTGGAATAAACAGCTCGCTGGTTTCATTGCGCTTCTGGTATTCCACGTTGTTAAGCTCTTCAAAGCGTGCCAGGCGGGCTTTGCCCTTGGACTGCCGGCCCTTGGGATTCTGGCGCACCCATTCCAGCTCTTTCTCAATGGATTTACGCCGTGCCGTTTCCGTAGAGGCCTCCTGCGCCAGACGCGCGTCTTTTTGCTCCAGCCAGGACGAATAATTGCCTTCCCAGGGAATGCCTTCGCCACGGTCCAGTTCCAGGATCCAGCCGGCGACGTTATCCAGAAAATAACGGTCATGGGTGATGGCCACCACGGTGCCTTCGTAATCCAGCAGGAAACGCTCCAGCCAGGCCACCGATTCCGCATCCAGATGGTTGGTCGGTTCATCGAGCAGCAGCATGTCCGGTTTTTCCAGCAGCAGGCGGCAAATGGCCACGCGGCGGCGTTCCCCGCCGGACAGGGTGGCTATCTTGGCGTCCCACGGCGGCAGGCGCAGCGCATCGGCGGCGCGCTCCAGCTGGTTATCCAGGTTATGCCCGTCATGGGCCTGGATAATGGCCTCCAGCTCGCCCTGTTCTTTCGCCAGTTTATCGAAATCCGCATCCGGTTCCGCATAAGCGGCATAAACCGCGTCCAGGCGGGTCAGGGCCTGCTTCACCTCGCCGACCGCCTGCTCTACGGCCTCGCGCACGGTTTGCTGCAGATCAAGCTGCGGCTCCTGCGACAGGTAACCGATTTTGATACCCGCCTGAGGCCGCGCCTCGCCTTCTATTTCCGTATCGATGCCGGCCATGATGCGCAGCAGAGTGGATTTACCGGCGCCGTTGAGGCCCAGCACGCCGATCTTGGCGCCGGGGAAGAAGCTGAGTGAAATATCTTTCAGGATATGGCGTTTCGGCGGCACGATTTTGCCGACGCGATGCATGGTATAGACGTATTGAGCCACGTTGTTAAGAGCCTCTTTCTATCGGGTTTTAGCCATGCCCCGCGATGCTCGGGGGGCATATACGGGGCAGCGTTGCCAAGTGTCGCAATGGATAAGCCGTCCAGTTTAGCCCGTTTTCTCATGCGATCCCAGCTATCCCCGAGAGATGTTGGTATAGCGCGCCGACAGGGCGGATATCCGATCGCGGCGGCGGGTAAAAAACAGCGCCGTCACCAATAGAGACAACAGGCTGATTAACGCCGGGATAATAACAATATACCGCTGGTACGCCAGCCTGACGGTATGCTCGCCGCCGTCAAGCGTCACGCCGACCAGCCCGCTGTCCACGCGGCTGGCCGCCACCCGATTGCCATCCACCAGCAGGTAATAACCCGCGTACATGATATAAGGCAGGGTAACGGTTTGCGTTCCCGCGGAGCGGATAACCATTTCGGGATAGCCGTTGATATAGGCGGTGCCGATAATGGGCGCCTGGGGATTGGCAAAGAAGGCAAAATCGTTGATTTTCAGATGGTCAAAGTTCACGGGACGCACGTTGCTGTTATTGAGGTAATCATCGTAGAGGGATGATGTATCCACATTCATATAACGAACGCTCATGGCCTTGTGGTAGGAGGGATACATACTGGCGATGCACAGGCAGGCCAGTAACGTGACCAGCGTTTTTTTTCGCGCCAGCATTGCCGCCAGCATACCTGAGGCATGCAAGGCGATAATGGCGGTGGCGCAAGACAGCAGCCGCCATGGGAACTGGATTAATTTTAGTATCGGGACGCTATCGGGGATTTTGTTCCAGGGCAGCAGGTGGGTAGTGGCAATAATAAATAATAGTGAAATAATAATCATTTTCTTCGCCGCGGCGGATTTACCCCATTTCAGGTAAGCCACGGCGAGCAGCAGTTGAATGACGCCGACCGACAAAAACATGCCGGGATTGGATACGCCATAGGTGGAGGGCAGCGACAGCAGGGTCTCCGTCAGGCCACTGCTGAATTTCAACAGGTCGTCATACTTAAGCAGCTTGCCGCTGGTGGCGAAAATATCTGAAAAGCGGATATGATAAAGCAACGGCGCCCAATAAAACGCGCTGATGGATAAGATGAACAGTAACGAAATGCTAAAAAAAGCCAGATTAGGTTTTATGGTAATTAATTTGAAGTTGACCGCGGCGAACAATATAAAAAAAATGGAAATCACCACCACGCTGGGTATATTCGATAAAAACACGCCTAATGCGGAAAACGGCAGCAGCCAGATATCTTTGCGATCGCTGATAAGCGAGCCGCAGCCCCTGATAAACAGCGGCATCAATGCCATTGCCAGGCTTTCGCCCAAGGCAAACCGGATATAGATATTGGTCAGGAAATACCCGGAGGAGATCAGTAATATCGCGCATAAAAAACCCGCCGCGGAAGATGAATGCTGGCGTTTGGCGGCGTAAAACGCCGAAAAAAAAGCGATGACGAAAATGAGGAAAAAAACCATTTTCATCTGGATGATAATATCGGCGGTATTGAATGTGAGCGCTTTAGCCGCTAAAAACAACAACGACGTCAGCGGTGGATAAAACAGCTGCCACGAATAGCCAAATTGCCCCGGCGACCAATAATCAAACAAGGGTGGAAATTGATTATTTGCCAATTCATTATTTAAAGAAATCATTCTCTGGAAATGAGCGACCCAATCATGTCCTTCCCAAACGCCAATTTCCTGCAACGTCACCACAAGTATGCATAAAACCAAGAAACTCAAAAAGATAAGTAACAGGTTATTTTTCAATTTCACTTTCCATCACCCTAAAGCAAAGGCTGGTATCAGACATCGGCCGTTTTACTGCAATTCGGTTAAGCCGGGGGCAGACAGGCAAAGGACACGGGTCGCATGCCCATCGGCTGCATGCCTACGGGATATGCGCGGTTACAGGTTGCGTGCTTAGCAGAGCAGCGTAACCCAACGCCATGCGGGTGGATAGGGGCAACTGGGGCCTTATACCGCTAAAAATCATAAATGTGATCCAGCGCGCTGCCGGCGGGTTTGGCCACCCGGTTTAAGGAGCCTAAAACGCCTTAAAAAAAGATATCGGCGAAAATAATGACGATTGTCGCGACTGCCGCTGGCATAGACCGGGCCGCTTAGCTAGCATGGTGACAGCAACCGGAACCGACCGGCTGGGATAAGCCCGATCAAGGGCGCAACAAAAAAGACATTACGCTGAGGATAGAGTGGATATGGTCAAGGTGGACAGATGGCGTTACGCGGGCGCGGGCCTGGTGGGCGCGGTAATAGGCCTGGCAACCGTAACCGGCCCGGCACATGCTGATTCAATCGATGCACAGCGCCAGCGCTATCAACAGGTTAAGCAGGCATGGGACGGCAACCAAATGGACGTGGTGTCGCAACTGATGCCGACCCTGCGTGATTATCCGCTGTACCCTTATCTGGAATACCGGGCGTTATCGCAGGATCTTTCGCAGGCCAGCTCGGCGCAGATCAAAGCCTTCACCGATGCCAACCCGACGCTGCCGCCGGCGCGCTCGCTGTCGGCCCGCTTTGTCAATGAGCTGGCCCAGCGCCAGGACTGGCCGGGACTGCTGGCGTTCAGTCCTCAGCCGCCGAAGCCGGTCTCCGCGCGCTGTAATTTTTATTACGCCAAATGGGCCACCGGACAGCAGCAGGCGGCCTGGGACGGCGCCAAGGAGATATGGCTTAACGGACATTCGCTGCCGGAGAGCTGCAATAAATTATTCGGCGTCTGGGATCAGGCCGGCCAGCGCGGACCGCTGGCGATCCTCGAGCGCATGCGCCTGGCCATGAAGGAGGGCAACACCAATCTGGTGAACGTACTGTCCAAGCAACTGCCGATTGAATATCAGACCATGGGCAGCGCGCTGGCGGCGCTACAGGATAATCCCGCGACGCTTGAAGGATTTGCCCGCAGCGTAGGGCCGACGGATTTAACCCGGCAGGCCACCATTATCTCTTTTGCCCGCCTGGCCCGTGACGATGTGGAAAATGCCCGCGCCATGCTGCCGACCCTGGTGCGGCTGCAGAAAATGGATGACAGCGACCGCCTCGATCTCGAGGAAAGCGTCGCCTGGCGCCTGATGGGCACCGACGCCACGCCGGAACAGGCCGCCTGGCGCGACAATGTTATTTTACGCGGTCATTCCACCTCGTTGCTGGAACGGCGTATCCGCATGTCGCTGGGGCAGGGGGATATGCGCGCGGTTGCCGCCTGGCTGGATCGTTTGCCTGAGGACGCCCGCCAGAAAGAGGAGTGGCGCTATTGGCAGGCGGCGGTGTTAATCAACCAGGGCCGCAAAAGCGAAGGCGGGCAGATACTGCGCGATCTCATGCAGGGCCGCGGTTTTTATCCGATGGTCGCGGCGCAGGAACTGGGCGCCAATTATGTGGTCAACGTGGCGCGCGCGGTCGCGCCGCCGCCCGCGCTGACGAAGCGGCCGGAGATAGCCCGCGTGCGCGAGCTGATGTACTGGAATATGGATAACCTGGCCAGGAATGAATGGAGCTCGCTGGTGTCCAGCCTCAGCAGGCCGGAGCAGGAGGGGTTGGCGCGTTACGCCTTTGAGCAGCAATGGCCCGATCTGAGCGTGCAGGCGACCATCAGCGGCAAGCTGTGGGATCATCTGGAGGAGCGTTTTCCCCTGGCCTGGCATAATGAATTCCGCCGCGCCACCGATGATAAGGGAATAAGCCAGAGCTACGCCATGGCGATAGCCCGCCAGGAAAGCGCCTGGAACCCCAAGGCGCAGTCGCCGGTCGGCGCGGCCGGCCTGATGCAGCTCATGCCCGCTACCGCCAAACATACTGCCGAGATGTTTAATATAAGCAGCTATATGAATACCAGCCAGCTGCTGGATCCACGGACCAATATCGAGCTGGGCACCACCTATCTGGAATATGTTTACCAGATGTTCGGCCGCAACCGCATATTGTCGAGCGTGGCTTATAATGCCGGCCCGGGTCGGGTGACCACCTGGCTTGGCAATAGCGCTGGCCGTATTGACGCGGTGGCCTTTATTGAAAGCATCCCGTTCTCGGAAACCCGCGGTTATGTGAAAAATGTCCTGGCTTATGACGTATTTTACCGTTATTTCCTGCGCCAGCCGGCGAAAGTGCTGACGGACGCCGAGTGGCAACGGCGCTACTGAATCGGCGGGAAATAGGATAGACTGCTGTACTAGTTAACAGGTATGGCGGACTATTATGAATGACATTCACACCTCCGTTGCCGACGATGCGCCACGGCACGAGCAGGAGTGGCGGCATTTTGCCGCGCTCCTGGGACAGGCCTTTACCGATGGTTTGCATGTGCCGCTGCTGCAGCTGATGCTGACCGCCGACGAGCGGGAAGCGATCGGCACGCGGATACGTATTATCCGCGCGCTGCTGGACGGCGAGATGAGCCAGCGCGAGCTGAAGAACTCCCTTGGCACCGGTATCGCGACTATCACCCGCGGCTCGAACAGCCTGAAGGCCGCGTCGCCGGAATTAAAACAGTGGCTGGAGCAGCACCTGCGGACTTTGCCGGATTAACCGCCGCGGCCGGTCTGGTAGATGGCGTTATTAAAAGGAACCAGCGCCAACAACAGCGCCTGATAATAAACACTGCTGCGGGTCAGCCTGCCGGCGGTAAACACGCCGATGGCGCCGCCCCGGCGCTTAATATCCATTATTCCGGTCAATCTCGCCATTTCCTGGCCTAATTCCCGCCCTTCAATGATTCCCTGTAATATACTTTCTGGTAATATTAAGCTGGCGGAGCGTGATTCCCCGCGTAAATGTGTATTTTCAATCACCATCCAGGCAAAGGTCATATTATCTTCTATACCCGCCTCGACACCGACCCAGAAATCCGCCTCGGGACATACCTGACGTGCGGCCATAACCCGATTACGCGCGCCGCTGCGGGTTTCGACATTGCCCATGGGCTGCGAAGGCACGCCGCTGTCGACGTCTATGCCCTCAACCCGGCAACTGTCCGTCCCATAGGTATCGTTAAAGGCCTGGAGAATGGCATCGATTTTAGCCGGGTTAGTCGTAGCAGCAACCACATAATACATAATGTTTTTATCACTCCAGTCATTTTCACGCAGTATAACGGAAAAAAACCATGTTACAGGTCTATCTTGTTCGCCATGGCGAAACAGAATGGAATGCCTTGCGCCGCATCCAGGGACAATCAGACAGCGCATTAACCGCCAAAGGCCAGCGCCAGGCCCAACAGGTAGCTGAACGCGTTAAACATATGGGCATTACCCATATCATCAGCAGCGACCTCGGCCGTACGCGGCACACCGCCGATATTATCGCCCGGGCCTGCGGCTGCGATGTCCTGTCGGACCCCAGGCTGCGTGAGCTGGACATGGGCGTGCTGGAAATGCGCGACATCGACACGCTGACACTGGAAGAAGAGAGCTGGCGCGCGCAGTTGGTCAACGGTACGCCCGACGGCCGGATCCCCAAGGGCGAATCAATGACCGAACTGTCGCTGCGCATGCGCGCGTCGTTGGACAGCTGCCGGGAACTGCCAGCCGGCAGCATACCGCTGCTGGTCAGCCACGGTATGGCGCTGGGCTGCTTGATCAGTACCGTACTGGGCCTGCCGCCCTACGCCGAACGCCGGCTGCGCTTGCGCAACTGCTCGCTTTCACGTATGGATTTTCAGCAAAGTCCCTGGCTGGCGCCCGGTTGGGTGGTGGAGACCGCCGGCGATACGTCGCACCTGGATATGCCGGCGCTGGATGAAATCCAGCGTTAACGCCGCACCGGTATCAGGTACTCGCAGCGGATGATATGCGGCACCGGCGCGTCGGGCGCTTTCTCCAGCGGGTAGAAGCGCTCGATATCATGTCCCCGGCGACGGGTCATCTTCATCGTGGGCAAGCAGGTGCCGTACAACGATAATATAAAGCTCTGCAAGCCGTCCGACGGACCGTTATAGATAAACTGCGCGTAATCGCCTCCCTCCAGCGCGATCGGCTGGCCGTTTTGTACATTCTCGGGCACGTCGTGGGGTTCGATGGCGGTGGTATAGAGGATCTCCTGCTCGTCGTCCTTTTCCTGGTTGGGGCGCGAGTGGTTCAGGCCGTACAGTACCGGCGGAATGGTTTTTGCCTCCCCCAGGTACTGGCGCCAGAACTGGATGCGCAGTTCAGTACGGAAGGAGGTGATTTGCTCGAGGGTACAGGAATAGCTTTGCGTCAGGCCGACCAGTTGCATCGGCGGCAGGACAATAAATTTCGCCTGCGGCATATCCCATTTTTCCAACCGGATCGGCGGACGGATACCGTTGGAATCCCACTCTTCCGCCCGCCGATATAACGCCGGCGTCTGGACAAACTGTTTTTTAAACGCCCGGGTAAAGGTTTGTTGCGAATCGAAACGATATTGCAGGGCAATATCCAGGATCGGCCGACTGGTGAGACGCAATGCAACGGCCGCTTTGGACAATCTGCGGGCCCTGATATACGCACCGATGGCATGACCTGTCACCTCTTTGAACATGCGTTGCAAATGCCATTTCGAATAACCCGCTTTCGCGGCGACATTGTCCAAAGATAACGGCTGGTCCAGGTGTCCTTCCAGCCAGCTTAACAGATCACGAATTATACCGGCTTGATCCATAGATCATCCTCAAGAAGCGTTTAGGGCACGATGAAGCAAAAGTTGACGCATGATAGCAATTTTTTTGCAGTTAGACCGTCAAAGATTTATTAGCTAATTAATACCTGCCATGATAGCAGTCATTCACCACCGGCAGCGATGTCCGTTCGCGGTCTTCGCCAACCCGCAAACCAGTCACCAGAAAAGAAGCTACCTCAATGAATAAACTGTTGTTTTCCGCGTTGCTTTTAAGCCTGCTAGCCTCCGGCGCCGCCCGCTCCGAGGAAGTCGGATCCGTGGACACCGTATTCAAACTCTTTGGTCCCGATCACAAGATCGTCGTGGAAGCATTCGACGATCCTGATGTGCAGAATGTCACCTGCTATCTCAGCCGGGCCAAGACCGGCGGTATCAAGGGCGGCCTTGGGCTGGCCGAGGATACCTCGGACGCGGCCATCTCCTGCCAGCAGGTCGGGCCCATCACCCTGACGGATAAAATCAAGAACGGCAAACAGACCGGCAGCGTGGTATTCCAAAAACGCACATCGCTGGTATTCAAGCGGCTGCAGGTGGTTCGTTTTTATGACGCGAAGCGTAATGCGCTGGTCTATATGTCCTACTCGGACCGGGTAGTGGAAGGGTCGCCGAAAAACGCCCTGAGCGCGGTGCCGATTATCCCCTGGACCACCCAGCATGAATAATCGTCGCCATTGACTACCGGTCGCTACCCGACACCGGCGTCATAAACAACACCGGGTGCCATAGCGGCACCCGGCAGGTATCGGCCAGGCGGAAGTTATTCTTCCAGATCGCCGCAGAAACGGTAACCTTCACCATGGATGGTGGCGATGATTTCAGGTGTATCAGGGGTGGATTCAAAATGCTTACGTATGCGGCGGATGGTGACATCGACGGTGCGATCGTGCGCCTTGAGTTCACGCCCGGTCATTTTTTTCAGCAGTTCGGCGCGCGACTGGATTTTGCCGGGGTTTTCACAAAAGTGCAGCATGGCGCGGAACTCGCTACGCGGCAGCTTGTAGTGATCGCCGGTCGGGCTTAACAGCGAGCGGCTGTTGATGTCCAGCTCCCAGCCGTTGAATTTATAGCTTTCCACCAGCTTGCGTTCTTCGCCGCCACCGCCGAGATTCATGGTGCGCGACAGCAGGTTGCGCGCACGGATGGTGAGTTCGCGTGGATTGAACGGCTTGGTAATATAATCATCGGCGCCGATTTCCAGACCGAGGATTTTATCGACTTCATTATCGCGGCCAGTCAAGAACATCAGCGCGACGCTTGCATGCTCACGTAATTCGCGCGCCAGCAGTAAACCATTTTTACCCGGCAGGTTAATGTCCATGATGACCAGGTTAATGTCGTTTTCCGACAGAATCTGATGCATCTCAGCGCCATCGGTGGCTTCATGAACCATGTATCCCTCGGCTTCGAAAATGCTTTTGAGGGTATTGCGGGTAACTGACTCGTCTTCAACGATAAGAATGTGCGGGGTCTGCATGTTTGCTACCTAAAATTACTAACAAAATTGGAAGAGGAAGTACAAAAGCCGCGGTTATCTACAACATTGCCCGGGGTAGGACGCTAACTCCCCCAAGCCATGAGGCTAAAGTACATAAACGTGCTCCAGGTGATTAACTACGGATAACCTTGGCACCGCTAACCTGATTTTGACCGCTTTTTCTCAAGCTCAAATGCCATATAGCTTACCCTTATTAACAACACTATAACAGCGCGAAACGAAATTGCCACGTAAGAAAATTTCATTTTGCTGACATATATCAAATTAACGCCCGTGACAACGCGCATTTAAGGGAAATCCCTTATATACCAGCGTATTTAAGCGCTTTTGTTATACCGCCGCGATCGATTCAGCCGCCGCGCCGCAGTCTGAAACCGCGATGGAATAATGTTAAGATCGGGCGTAATTTGCCGCGTATCAAGAGACCCTTCATGCAGCTACACGTTATTCTTGTTTCACCGGCCAGGCCGGAGAATGTCGGCGCCGCGGCCCGGGCCATGAAGACCATGGGATTCGGCTCGCTGCGCATCGTCGATAGCCAGGCCCATCTTATGCCTGCCGCCGCCCGGGTGGCCCATGGCTCGACCGACATTCTCGATCGGGCCGCGCATTTCGACACGCTGGAAGACGCCTTGCGGGATGTGGATTTCACGGTGGCCACCACCGCCCGGCATCGGGCCCGGTTCCACTATTACTGTACCGCCGCGCAGCTGCTGCCGCAAATGCAGGAGAAACAACAATGGGTTAAGCAGGCGGCGCTGGTGTTCGGCCGGGAAGATACCGGTTTAACCAACGAGGAACTGGCGTTGGCCGATATCCTGACGGGCGTGCCGATGCAGTCCGGTTATCCCTCGCTGAATCTCGGGCAGGCGGTGATGGTCTATTGTTACCAACTGGCGGCGCTTAACCATGTCGTGGCGCGGGAACATCCCCAGGCCCTGCCCGGACAGCTGGCGGCGCTGCATCAGCGTTTCGATCGGCTGCTGGCGCAATTGAGCGTCAGCGACGATCGTAAGTTAAGCGAATGGCTGCACCAGCGGCTCGGTTTGGCGACCCAGCGGGACACGGCGATGCTGCATACGCTGCTGCAGGATATTGAAAAAGTCCTGTCAGTAAATAATGCCGATAAGTAGCGAACGGGTCGGCGTTTAATGCTGGCTAAGATGGTTTTTTTGCTATTTATATCCTGTTAATGGCAGAATATTCCCGTAAAAATAGCCCTTGGCGGCCCGCGCAAAAAATAGGCAAACATAAAATAACGTTGACTTTTGGCGGCAATTGCTTTACCAGTAAGCCATTAAAAAATAATATAGATTATTTGAGACATGCGTTTTATCAGCCTGACCACCATTATTATTACCACCACCGATACCACAAGTAGCGGTGCGGGCTGACGCATACAGGATAAACAGAAAAAAGCCCGCACCTAAACAGTGCGGGCTTTTTTTTAAGCTTAAATCCAGGAGATAAAAAAGAGATGCGAGTACTGAAATTCGGTGGTACCTCGGTTGCCAATGCGGAACGTTTTATCCGTGTTGCCGATATTATTGAAAGCAATACAGGCCAGGGACAGGTAGCCACGGTGCTTTCCGCGCCCGCCAAGATTACCAACCACCTGGTATCGATGATTGAGAGGACGTTGGGCGGCCTGGATATCCAGCCCGCCATGAATGACGCCGAGCGTATCTTCTCCGAGCTGCTGCTGGGCCTGGCACAGGCCCAGCCCGGTTTCGACTACGCCGGCCTGCGTAAGCTGGTGGATCAGGAATTCGCCCAGCTCAGGCAACTGCTGCATGGCATAACCTTGCTCAGGCAGTGTCCGGACAGTATCAACGCCGCCATTATCTGCCGGGGTGAAAAGCTCTCCATCGCTATTATGGCCGCGGTGTTTATCGCCCGCGGTTTTGCCGTGACGATAATCAATCCGGTGGAAAAACTGTTGGCGCAGGGCAGCTACCTGGAGTCCACCGTGGACATCGTCGAGTCCACCCGCCGTATCAACGACGCCGCCATTCCCGCCGACCATGTTATCCTGATGGCGGGATTCACCGCCGGCAACGATAAAGGTGAACTGGTGGTGCTGGGGCGCAACGGCTCCGATTACTCGGCGGCGGTGCTGGCCGCCTGCCTGCGCGCCGATTGCTGCGAGATCTGGACCGATGTGGACGGCGTTTATACCTGCGATCCCCGCCAGGTACCGGACGCGCGGTTATTGAAATCCATGTCGTATCAAGAGGCCATGGAGCTGTCGTACTTCGGCGCCAAGGTGTTGCACCCGCGCACCATCGCCCCGATTGCCCAGTTCCAGATCCCCTGCCTGATAAAAAACACCGAAAATCCCCAGGCCCCCGGCACGCTTATCGGCCAGAGCGATCCCGACGGCGCTAATCCGGTAAAAGGCATCACCCATCTGAACAATATGGCGATGATCAATGTCTCTGGCCCGGGCATGAAGGGCATGATCGGCATGGCGGCGCGGGTATTCGCCGCCATGTCCCGCGCCGGCAGCTCGGTCGTGTTGATTACCCAATCCTCGTCGGAATACAGCATCAGCTTTTGCGTGCCGCACCATGAACTGAACGGCGCCCGCAAGGCGTTGGAAGATGAGTTCTATCTTGAACTGAAGGACGGCTTGCTGGAGCCGCTGGACGTCATGACCAAGCTGGCGATTATTTCGGTTATCGGCGACGGCATGCGCACCCAGCGCGGCCTGTCCGCCAAGCTGTTCGCCGCCCTGGCGCGGGCCAACATCAATATCATCGCCATCGCCCAGGGCTCTTCCGAACGGTCGATTTCAGTGGTGGTGGATAATGACACCACCACTACCGGGGTGCGCGTCGCGCATCAGATGCTGTTTAATACCGATCAGGTGATTGAAGTGTTTGTCATCGGTGCCGGCGGAGTGGGCGGGGCGCTTATCGAGCAGATCCATCGCCAGCACCAATGGCTGAAGGAGAAGCATATTGATCTACGCGTCTGCGGCATCGCCAATTCCCGGGCGCTGCTGACCAGCGTCCACGGCATTAAGCTCGAGACCTGGCGCGAGGAGCTGGCCGAGGCCAAGGAACCGTTCAACCTGGGGCGCCTGATCCGCCTGGTGAAAGAGTATCATCTGCTTAATCCGGTGATCGTCGATTGCACCAGCAGCGCGGCCGTTGCCGACCAGTACGCCGACTTTTTGGCCGACGGATTCCACGTGGTGACGCCTAACAAGAAAGCCAATACCGCCTCCATGCACTATTACCAGCAGATGCGCGCGGCGGCGGCCGGGTCGCGGCGTAAGTTTTTATACGACACCAACGTCGGCGCCGGCCTGCCGGTTATCGAAAATTTACAGAATCTGTTAAACGCCGGTGATGAACTGGTGCGTTTTTCCGGTATCCTTTCCGGATCGCTGTCATTTATTTTCGGTAAGCTGGACGAGGGCATGTCGCTATCGGCGGCGACCCTGGCGGCGAAGGATCTCGGCTATACCGAGCCGGATCCGCGCGATGACCTGTCGGGGATGGACGTCGCGCGTAAATTACTGATTCTGGCCCGCGAGGCCGGCTATCAGCTGGAGTTGGACGATATCGACGTGGAGCCGGTGCTGCCCGCCGATTTTAGCGCCGACGGCGATGCCGGGTCTTTCCTGGCCCGGCTGCCGGGGCTGGACGACGCTTTCGCCTCTAAAGTCGCCCTTGCCCGGGAACGGGGCCAGGTGCTGCGTTATGTCGCCAGCATCGGGGACGGCAAATGCCAGGTTAAAATAGAAGCGGTGGACGGTAACGATCCGCTGTACAAAGTGAAGGATGGCGAAAACGCGTTGGCGTTTTATACGCGTTATTATCAACCGCTGCCGTTGGTGTTGCGCGGCTACGGCGCCGGTAACGATGTGACGGCCGCGGGCGTATTCGCGGATCTTCTGCGCACGCTGTCATGGAAGCTGGGAGTCTAAAATGGTTAAGGTGTATGCGCCGGCGTCAATCGGCAATGTCAGTGTCGGCTTTGATGTCTTGGGCGCGGCGGTATCGCCGGTTGACGGTACGTTGCTCGGGGACTGCGTGACGGTTGACGCGGCGGCGGAGTTCAGCCTGCGCAATGAAGGTCGTTTTGCCGGCAAGCTGCCGGCCGAAACCGAGCAGAACATTGTTTATCAATGCTGGGAACGCTTTTGCCAGGCGGTGGGCAAAACCATCCCGGTGGCCATGCGACTGGAAAAGAATATGCCCATCGGCTCGGGCCTCGGCTCCAGCGCCTGTTCCGTCGTGGCGGCGCTGGTGGCGATGAACGCCCACTGCGATTATCCGCTGGATGAAAACCAGATGCTGACGCTGATGGGGGAAATGGAAGGGCGTATTTCCGGCAGCGTTCATTATGACAACGTGGCGCCGTGTTTCCTGGGCGGGATCCAGCTGATGCTGGAGGAAAACAGCATTATCAGCCAGCAGGTGCCCGGTTTCAGCGAATGGCTGTGGGTGATGGCCTATCCGGGCATTAAGGTCTCCACCGCCGAGGCGCGGGCTATTTTGCCCGCCCAGTACCGCCGGCAGGATTGCATTAGCCATGGGCGTTTCCTGGCCGGGTTTATCCATGCCAGCCATACCCAGCAGCCGGCCCTGGCGGCAAAACTGATGAAAGACGTGATTGCCGAGCCTTACCGTACCAGGCTGCTGCCGGGGTTTATCGAAGCGCGCCAGGCCGCGGCCAATATCGGCGCCCTGGCCTGCGGAATTTCCGGCTCGGGCCCGACGCTGTTTGCGGTCTGCGATCGGGACGACACCGCGCAGCGCCTGGCCGGCTGGCTGGAGCAGCACTATCTGCAAAATGATGAAGGTTTTGTTCATATCTGTCGCCTGGACACCACCGGCGCGCGAGTGATGGGATAACGTATGAAATTATATAATATTAAAGATCACAACGAGCAGGTCAGCTTCGCGCAGGCGATTAAGCAGGGACTGGGGCGCCAGCAGGGGCTGTTTTTCCCGCTCGACCTGCCGGCGTTCGCCTCGTCGGAAATCGACGCCCTACTGGATCTCGATCTGGTAACCCGCAGCGCCCGTATCCTGTCGGCCTATATCGGCGACGAACTGCCGCTGGACGTCATCCATAAGCGGGTTAAGGCGGCGTTTGAATTTCCGGCTCCGGTAGCCAGGGTGTCCGGCGACATCTCGGTGCTGGAGCTGTTCCATGGCCCGACCCTGGCGTTCAAGGATTTCGGCGGCCGCTTTATGGCGCAAATGCTTACCGAAGTCGCCAAGGGCCAGCCGGTGACCATCCTGACCGCCACCTCCGGCGATACCGGCGCCGCCGTGGCGCACGCCTTTTATGGGTTGGACAATGTCCGGGTGGTGATTCTCTATCCGCGCGGCAAAATCAGCCCGCTGCAGGAAAAACTGTTCTGCACCCTGGGCGGCAATATCCATACCGTGGCGGTCGAGGGTGACTTCGACGCCTGTCAATCGCTGGTCAAGCAGGCGTTTGACGACGAGGAACTCAAGCACGAACTGGGGCTGAATTCCGCCAATTCGATTAATATCAGCCGCCTACTGGCGCAGATCTGTTATTACTTCGAAGCGGTGGCGCAGCTCTCGCAGGAGCAGCGCAATCAGCTGGTGGTATCGGTGCCCAGCGGCAATTTCGGCGACCTGACCGCCGGGCTGCTGGCAAAATCCCTCGGGCTGCCGATCAAGCGTTTTATTGCCGCCACCAATGCCAACGATACCGTGCCGCGCTTTCTTGCCGACGGGAAATGGCTGCCTAACGCCACCGTGGCGACGCTGTCCAATGCCATGGATGTCAGCCAGCCGAACAACTGGCCGCGCGTTGAAGAGTTGTTCCGGCGTAAAAACTGGCGGCTCGATACCCTGGCCTACGGCTGCGTGAATGACAAAACCACCCGCGATACCATGCGCGAACTGGCGGGATTGGGTTATATCTCTGAGCCGCATGCGGCTATCGCCTATCGTTTATTGCGCGACCAACTCCAGCCGGGAGAATTCGGCCTGTTCCTGGGCACCGCCCATCCGGCCAAGTTCAAGGAAACCGTGGACGAGGTGCTGGGACAATCGTTGCCGCTGCCCAAGGAACTGGCGCTGCGGGCCGGCCTGCCGCTGCTCTCAAGCCGGCTGCCGGCGGAATTTGCCCCGCTGCGCGAGCTGTTGCTGGCGTTGCCGAAATAACACCGGCACGGGGGCGCCGACGGTCGGCGCGCCTTGCCGGTTCAGCCAAAACGGCCCGCATGCCCCACGGTCAAACCGTGGGGCATTCGGGCCAGCGCAACCGTCCGATATGGCGGACGCGCCATCGCACCTCCTCCCCGCCGCCTCATCGTTCCGGTCGTTTAAAGACCATTTCCGTCTCGCTCGATTCCCGCTGCGCGTAGGCATAACCGCCGTCGTTGAACGCGGCAAGCTGCTCCGGCTGGGTTAGCCTTTGGGTAATGATAAACCGGCTCATCATGCCGCGCGCTTTTTTGGCGTTAAAGCTAATGATCTTATATTTGCCGTTTTTTTCATCGAGGAAAACCGGCTTGATTACCCGCGCGGACAGGTTTTCCTGTTTCACCGCCTTAAAATATTCCCCGGACGCCAGGTTTATCAGCACGCTGTCGCCCTGCGCCGCCAGCGCCTCATTAAGCTTCCGGGTCAGGGTCTCGCCCCAGAAATGATATAAATCGGCCCCGGCCGGATTCGCCAGCCTGATGCTCATCTCCAGGCGATAGGGCTGCATCAGGTCCAGGGGCCGCAGTATCCCGTACAGTCCCGACAGCATGCGCAGATGGCCCTGGGCGAAATCGAAATCCGCCTCGCTGAAGGTCTCGGCGGCCAGTCCGGTGTAAACGTCGCCTTTAAACGCCAGGATCGCCTGTCGGGCATTATCGGGGGTAAAATCCGCCCGCCATGACTGAAAACGCGCCGCGTTAAGCGCCGCCAGCTTATCGCTGATGCCCATCAGGCTGGATAATTGCGGCGGCGTCAGCTTGCGACATAACCGTACCAGTTTTTCAGACCGGGCCAGCAGCTCCGGCCGGGTATGGCGTTGGGTCGCCAGCGGGCTGGTATAATCCAGCGTCTTGGCCGGGGAGATAACGATTAGCATGTCGTATGGTTCCTGTCTCTTGAGGGCTGGAATCCAGCGCCGTGATAGTGACCCACGGTTATTTGCGCGCCGTGGGCCGAGCCCAGTTGCCGGGCGGCAGCTGCGCGGCGATGCTGGGGAAATTGGCGGCGTAAAAGGTCGGCAGTTTGCCGATGGCGCGCTGGCTATTGTAATCGCGGGCCAGCATCAGGGCGACGCGCGACAGTAGCAGCAAGGCAATCAGGTTGGTCAGCGTCATCAGCCCCATCGCCAGATCCGCCAGTCGCCACAGCACCGGCACCTCCGCCAGGCAGCCGAACATCACCATGGCCAACGCCACGCCGCGCAATATCAGCACCCGCCGTTTGGGGTCAGGGCGGAAAAATTGCAGGCTGCTCTCGGCGTAGGCGTAGTTGCCGATAATCGAGGTAAAGGCGAAGATAAACAGGGTGAACACCATAAACGGCGTGCCCCAGTGCCCCGTCACCGCCAGCAACGAACGCTGGATCAGGGCAATGCCGCCGATGTCGGGAACGGCCTGTTCCAGCACGCCCGACGTCAGGATGATGGCCGCGGTGGCGCTGCATATCACGATAGTATCAATAAACACCGCCAGCATCTGGATATAGCCCTGCGACGCGGGGTGGGGCGGCCAGGGGGCGGCGGCGGCGGCGATATTGGGCGCCGAGCCCATGCCGGCCTCGTTGGAAAACAAACCGCGCTGCACGCCCTGGAAGATCGCCTGGGAAAGGCCATACCCCATAATCCCCGACGCGGCCTGCGGCAGGCCGAACGCGCTGTTGAATACCAGCGTAGCCACCGCCCCCAGGCGATCGACGTGATTGAGCGCCACCCAGGTTGCCAGCAGCACGTAGCACAGCGCCATCAGGGGCACCAGCCATTGGGACAAGCGGGCGACAAGGCGCAGGCCGCCGCAGATGGCCAGGCCGCTTAAGGCCACCAGGCCGAGGCCGGCCTGGTAAGGCGCGACGCCATAGGCCTCGTGCAGCGATTGTGTGATGGCGCTGGCCTGCACCGCGTTAAAAATGCCGCCGTAGCCCGCCAGCAGAAAGCAGGAAAACAGCACGCCCATCCAGCGCAGGCCCAGGCCCTTTTCCATATACCAGGCGGGGCCGCCGCGATAATTGCCCCGGCTGTCGCGCACCTTATACAACTGCGCCAGGGTGCTTTCGACAAAGGCGGTGGCCATGCCGATAAAGGCGGCCAGCCACATCCAGAATATGGCCCCCGGCCCGCCGATGACCAGGGATAACGTCACGCCGGTCAGGTTGCCGCAGCCGATGCGCGCCGCCAGCGTGGTACATAACGCCTGGAACGGGGAAATGCCCGCGGCGTCGGCGCGGCCCGATCCCTTTAATATGGAAAACATGTGACCAAAGTAATGGAATTGAATGAAACCGGAGCGGAAAGTAAACCAGATGCCGGTGCCAATCAGCAGGTAAATTAACACCGAATTCCATAACAAATCGTCGATAAAGTTGAAGAGTTCAGCCATTTATCCCTCGTCTTCCCTGATGGACAACGGTTATGTTAACCACCGGCCGGCAGCGGGCGATTTTATGCTGCGATAACCGCATAATACGCTGCCGCCGGGGTAGTGCGATTGCGCTGGCGGCTCGCTTGCGCCCGTCCCTACGCGTGGTATTATCGAAAAAGGCAGTGCAACGCCATAAGATATGCACACCCTCCACAATGAGATACTCCACCATGACAGATAAACTTAGTGCCCTACGCAAGATGACCTCCGTTGTCGCCGATACCGGTGATATCACCGCCATCAAACTGTATCAGCCACAGGATGCAACCACCAACCCTTCATTGATCCTGAATGCGGCGCAGATTCCCGAATATCGTAAATATATCGATCAGGCGGTTTCCTGGGCGCGCGATCAAAGCCGGGACGCGGCGGAACAAGTCAAATACGCCACCGACAAGCTGGCGGTCAATATCGGCCTGGAAATCCTCAAGCTGGTGCCGGGGCGCGTTTCCACCGAAGTCGACGCCCGCCTGTCCTACGACACCGAGGCAAGCGTCGCCAAGGCCAAGAGCCTGATCAAACTTTATAACGACGCCGGCATCGGCAACGAGCGCATCCTGATCAAGCTGGCCTCGACCTGGCAGGGCATTCGTGCCGCCGAGCAGTTGGAAAAGGCCGGCATCAACTGCAACCTGACCCTGTTGTTTTCCTTTGCCCAGGCCCGCGCCTGCGCCGAAGCGGGGGCTTACCTGATTTCGCCTTTCGTTGGACGCATCCTCGACTGGCATAAAGCCAACGGCGAGCGCAAGGAATTTACCCCAGCGCAGGATCCGGGCGTTATTTCCGTCACGGAAATCTACCGCTATTACAAAGAACATGGCTATGAAACCGTAGTCATGGGCGCCAGCTTTCGCAACACCGGCGAAATCGTTGAACTCGCCGGCTGCGATCGCCTGACCATCGCGCCGCCGCTGCTCAAGGAACTGGCGGAAACCGAAGGCGCCCTGGAACGCAAACTTTCCTATACGGGCGACATCAAAGAACGTCCGGCCAAGATGACCGAGGCCGAATTCCTCTGGCAGCACAACCATGATCCGATGGCGGTGGACAAACTGGCGGACGGCATCCGCAAGTTCGCCGTCGACCAGGAAAAACTGGAAGCGATGATCAAAGACCTGCTGTAATTGATTTGCCGGCAAACCCACGGCCCTTAACGGGCCGTTGTTGTCGGCCGCGCATGGTGCTTCGCCGTTAAATTGCTATCATGGGGAAAATCATGTCAACCGAGGGACATCACATGCAAACATGCCGCATCGGCCTGGTATCCATTTCCGATCGCGCGGCCAACGGCGTCTACCAGGATCAGGGCATTCCCGCGCTGGAAACCTGGCTGCGCCGGGCGCTGGTGTCGCCTTTTACGCTGGAAACCCGTTTGGTGCCCGATGAGCAACCGCTGATTGAACAAACGCTCAGCGAGCTGGTGGACGAAATGGGCTGCCATCTGGTGCTGACCACCGGCGGCACCGGCCCCGCCCGGCGCGATGTCACCCCAGACGCAACGCGGGCGATAGCCGATCGCGAAATGCCCGGCTTTGGCGAGCAAATGCGCCAGATCAGCCTGCATTTCGTGCCGACCGCCATCCTGTCCCGTCAAATGGGGGCGATCCGCAAGCAGGCGCTGATCCTGAACCTGCCCGGCCAGCCGCGGGCCATCAAGGAAACGTTGGAAGGGGTAAAAGACGGGCAGGGGGCGGTGCTGGTGCCCGGCATCTTTGCCAGCATACCTTACTGTATCCAATTGCTGGAAGGGCCTTATGTCGATACCGACCCCGCGATCGTGGCGTCTTTTCGCCCCAAAAGCGCCCGCCGTCCGGCGGAAGAATGAACGTTGGTCCGCCTGCATCCTGCCGGCGGCTTAGCAATGCCCATGGTCCATGCCAGCGGGTCAATGCCGATGGCGAAACGCCGGGGCGCGGCCGCTGTGACCGGGCCGATGGATGGGTAAGGCCCGCGGGCAAGCCTGTGAAAAATTATGTCCAGCCAGTAAGATTATCTTTACGTTGTATGCTATGTTTTCTTTTTTCCCCCTGGCTTGACGCAAATGACCATGCTTGCCGACCCGCAACGCCGATTAACCCGACAGGACTATAAAACCCTGTCGCTTGCCGCCCTGGGCGGCGCGCTGGAATTCTACGATTTTATTATCTTCGTCTTTTTCGCCGCGGTGATGGGTAAGCTGTTCTTTCCGCCGGATCTGCCGGAATGGCTGCGGCAAATGCAAACCTTCGGCATTTTTGCCGCCGGTTACCTGGCCCGGCCGCTGGGCGGCATTGTCATGGCGCATTTCGGCGATAAAGTGGGCCGGAAAAAAATGTTCAGCCTGTCCATACTGCTGATGGCGCTGCCGACGCTGATGATGGGCTTGCTGCCGACCTACGCAACCATCGGCATCAGCGCGCCGCTGCTATTACTGCTGCTGCGGATTTTGCAGGGCGCGGCCATCGGCGGCGAAGTGCCCGGCGCCTGGGTCTTTGTCGCCGAACACGTTCCCCATAAGCGCATCGGCTTTGCCTGCGGCACGTTAACCGCCGGACTAACCATCGGCATATTGCTGGGTTCCTTTGTCGCGACCTTGCTCAACACCTTTATGACCCCGCAGGGCATTATCCAGGGCGGCTGGCGCATTCCCTTTTTCCTGGGCGGCATCTTTGGGCTGGTTGCCATGTACCTGCGGCGCTGGCTGCGGGAAACGCCGGTATTTATCGAGATGCAGGCCCGTAAGGCCCTGGCGCAGGAACTGCCGCTCAAATCGGTCGTGGTGAAACATAAAAAAGCGGTGCTGATTTCCATGCTGCTGACCTGGCTGCTTTCCGCCGGCATCGTGGTGGTCATCCTGATGGCCCCGCTGTGGCTGCAGCAGCAAATGGGCGCCTCTCCCTCCCTGGCGCTAAAGGCCAACTGCGTGGCTATCATCGCCCTGGCCGCCGGCTGCGTAGTGACGGGAACCTTCATCGATCGCCTGGGGGCCGGCAAGACCTTTATCATCGGCTGCCTCATGCTCGGCGTCTTCAGCTGGCTGTTTTACCACGCCGGCGCGGCTAACCCGTTATCGCTGTATATCACCTATGGGCTGGCGGGACTGAGCGTCGGCGTGGTGGGCGGCGTGCCTTATGTCATGGTCCATGCCTTTCCCTCCGCGGTGCGGTTCAGCGGCATCTCGTTTTCCTACAATGTCGCCTATGCCGTTTTCGGCGGCCTGACCCCGGTATTGGTCACCATGCTGATGCGCGTCTCGCCGATGGCGCCGTCCTGGTATGTGCTCGGACTGTCGGTGATGGGGGTACTTATCGGCATCTGCCTGCCCTCCGGATTGCGCAAGAAGCTGCCGCTGGCCGGTGGATTGAATTCAATTGCTTGATTTCATTCACGCCGCCCCCTGAGCACGCCCGTATTCTTTTATGGCACTTTTGGGAATGATTTGGGATGTTTATCTAAAAACATAGATAAATCAATTGGATGTGACGCTCACTCCCGGTAATGGCGGCGGCTAAAGCCCCTCGGGAGCACGTGGACAGCTTTTTTTTTCCTGCTCCCCCTTGATGCGCGCCGCGGTGACCCCATCTTATTTGCAACCAACGTTGTTTAACCTGCTGACAAAAACGTGCCGAAAGCTTGAAAAAAAGTTATCCGGCCACATATCAGGTTTACGACCACAACGAATATGACTTTTTAGTGGAGATGTTTAGATGGGTAAAATTATTGGTATCGACTTGGGTACGACCAACTCTTGTATCGCAATTATTGAAGGCTCCAAACCTCGGGTGCTGGAAAACAGCGAAGGCGATCGTACTACCCCTTCCATTATTGCTTACACGCAGGACGGTGAAATTCTGGTTGGCCAACCAGCTAAACGTCAGTCCGTTACAAACCCGCAGAACACGTTGTTCGCCATCAAGCGTTTGATCGGACGTCGTTTCCAGGACGAGGAAGTGCAGCGTGACAAGAATATCATGCCGTACAAAATCATCGCTTCCGACAACGGCGACGCCTGGCTGGACGTGAAAGGCCAGAAAATGGCCCCGCCGCAGGTGTCCGCTGAAATCCTGATAAAAATGAAGAAGACCGCGGAAGACTATCTGGGCGAACCGGTCACTGGAGCGGTTATTACCGTGCCGGCCTACTTTACCGACGCGCAGCGCCAGGCAACCAAGGACGCCGGCCGTATCGCGGGTCTCGACGTTAAACGCATTATTAACGAACCCACCGCCGCGGCGCTGGCCTACGGCCTGGATAAAGAAACCGGCAACCGTACCATCGTGGTATATGACCTGGGCGGCGGCACTTTTGATGTCTCCGTCATCGAAATCGATGACGTGGACGGTCAAAAAACCTTTGAAGTGCTGGCAACCAACGGCGACACCCATCTGGGTGGCGAAGACTTCGACAGCCGCCTGATCAATTACCTGGTGGATGAATTCAAGAAAGACCAGGGTATCGATCTGCGCAACGATCCGCTGGCCATGCAGCGCCTGAAGGAATCCGCGGAAAAGGCCAAGATCGAACTGTCCTCCGCGCAGCAAACCGACGTCAACCTGCCATACATTACGGCGGACGCCACCGGCCCGAAACATATGAACATCAAGGTCACCCGCGCCAAGCTGGAGTCGCTGGTGGAAGACCTGGTGAAAGGCACCATGGAACCACTGCAAAAGGCGCTGAAAGACGCCGGCTTGTCCGTGAGCGATATCAAGGACGTGATCCTGGTCGGCGGCCAGACCCGTATGCCGCTGGTGCAGAAAACCGTTACCGATTTCTTTGGTAAAGAACCGCGTAAAGACGTTAACCCGGATGAAGCCGTGGCCATAGGCGCCGCGATACAGGGCGGGGTGTTGGCCGGTGATGTGAAAGACGTGCTGCTGCTTGATGTCAGCCCGTTGTCCCTGGGCATTGAAACCATGGGTGGGATCATGACCCCACTTATCCAAAGGAATACCACCATCCCGACCAAGCACAGCCAGGTGTTCTCCACCGCGGAAGACAATCAGTCCGCGGTGACCATCCACGTGCTGCAGGGCGAGCGTAAACGCGCCGTGGATAATAAATCCCTGGGACAGTTCAACCTGGACGGGATTTCCGCCGCCATGCGCGGAACGCCGCAAATCGAAGTCACCTTCGATATCGACGCCGACGGTATCCTGCATGTGTCCGCCAAGGATAAAAACAGCGGTCGCGAGCAGAAAATCACCATCAAGGCGTCTTCCGGCCTGAACGAGGAAGAAATTCAGAAAATGGTGCGCGAGGCGGAATCCAACGCGGAATCCGACCGTAAGTTCGAGGAACTGGTGCAGACGCGTAACCAGGGCGATCATCAGTTGCACAGCACCCGCAAACAGCTGGAGGAAGCCGGCGACAAACTGCCCGCCGACGACAAAACGGCCATCGAGTCCGCGCTGACCGCGCTGGAAACTGCGCTGAAGGGCGAGGACAAGGCGGATATCGAAGCCAAGATGCAGGCGCTGATCCAGGTGTCCGGCAAGCTGCTGGAAGTGGCTCAGCAGCAGGCGGCGCAGGCCGGTGCGGCTGAAGCGGGCGCCGAAGCCAATGCGGGCAAGAAAGATGACGACGTGGTCGACGCCGAGTTTGAAGAAGTTAAAGATAAAAAATAATCGCCCTTGAGCGGGCACAGCCGGGATAATTGATATCGCGGCTGGCAACAGGCACGGGCGTCGGGGTAACCTTACGCCCGTGCAAGCATGTTGAGGGCAGGAAGAGACAATGGCGAAAAAAGACTATTACGAGATTTTAGGCCTTCCCAAAGATGCGGAAGAGCGTGAAATCAAAAAGGCCTACAAACGCCTGGCAATGAAATTCCACCCGGATCGTAACCCAGGGAATGCTGACGCCGAAGCCAAATTCAAAGAAGCTAAAGAAGCCTATGAAATCCTGACCGACGCGCAAAAGCGCGCCGCTTACGACCAGTACGGCCATGCCGCCTTCGAACAGGGCGGCATGGGCGGCGGTTACGGCGGCGGCGGCGCGGGCGGTGCGGATTTCACCGATATCTTCGGCGATGTGTTTGGCGATATCTTTGGCGGAGGACGCCGTCAGCGCGCCAGCCGTGGCTCGGATCTTCGCTACAATATGGAATTGACCCTTGAGGAAGCGGTCCGCGGCGTGACCAAGGAAATCCGCATCCCGACGCTGGAAGAGTGTGACGTCTGCCATGGCAGCGGCGCTAAAGCCGGCACCTCGCCGATAACCTGTCCCACCTGCCACGGTTCGGGACAGGTGCAGATGCGCCAGGGCTTTTTTGCGGTGCAGCAGGCGTGCCCCACCTGCCAGGGGCATGGCAAGATTATCAAGGAGCCTTGTCATAAATGCCACGGCCACGGCCGCATAGAAAAAGCCAAGACCCTGTCGGTGAAAATACCGGCCGGCGTCGATACCGGCGATCGCATCCGCCTGTCGGGCGAAGGCGAGGCGGGCGAGCAGGGCGCGCAGGCGGGGGATCTGTATGTGCAGGTCCAGGTACGCCAGCATCCTATCTTTGAACGCGAAGACAATAACCTGTTTTGCGAAGTTCCGATTAACTTCGCCATGGCGGCGCTGGGCGGCGAAATCGAGGTGCCCACCCTTGACGGGCGCGTCAAGCTGAAAGTACCGGCGGAGACGCAAACCGGCAAGCTGTTCCGTATGCGCGGCAAAGGGGTTAAGTCAGTGCGTGGCGGCAACCAGGGCGATCTGTTATGTCGCGTGGTGGTTGAAACGCCGGTTAAACTTAATGAAAAACAAAAACAGCTGTTGCGTGAGCTGGAAGAAAGTTTTGGCGGCCCGAGCGGCGATCAGAACAGCCCGCGTTCCAAAAGTTTCCTGGACGGCGTGAAAAAGTTTTTTGACGATCTGACGCGCTAGCACCGGTTTCCGTGTCTATATCCGAGTCCCTGGTTGCCAAACCGGGGACTTTTTGTTTTTGGCCTTGGCTCTCCAATCCCGCCTTGCATCCATGATGGCGCCCCAATCCACGTCAATACGACGCGCATTGATCCTCCTGGATCGGTTATGAGCAGCAGATCACAGATTTTCACCCCGGAAGCGATATAACCTTTAGGTAATCGATTACCTAACCAAGACAATATGAAAAAACAAATAGCAATCCGTGACGTGGCTTTGGCATCAGGGGTCTCCACCGCAACGATATCGCGCTATCTGAATGGCAAATTCCAGTCGATGGGCGAGGATACCCGGTTGCGCATCGAAAAGGTGATTGAGTCGATGGGATATAAGCCCAATGACGTGGCGCGGACCCTGAGAAGCACCAAAAGCAATACTATCGCGGTGATCTTGTCGGATATCCTCAATCCCTACTCTATCGCCATCCTGCAAGGCATCGAGGAAGCTTGCGCCGGGTTTGGCTATACCATTTTTGTCTGTAATTCCAAGGAATCGCCGGCCAAGGAAAGCCAATTTATCGAGATGATGCTGGCCAAGCGGGTGGATGGTTTTGTCATCAATACCACCGGCGGTAATGATGAGCTTATTGCCAAACTCGCTGATGAAATCCCCGTCGCGCTGGTGGGACGTAAAATCAGCCAGGGAGCGGTGTGTTCGGTGTCGGTGGACAATTTCCAAGGGGTTAACCTGGCCGTGGATCATATGCTGCAACGGGGATGCGATTCCCTGGTGCTGCTAAGCCCGGCCACTCATCACATCAGTCCCCGAATCGAACGCGTCGAGGCATTTCGCACCCTCGCCGCCCGGGCGGCCGTCAACGGCATTCAAAGCGATATTCATATTTTTGAAAAAATACAGATAGAGGCGGTCGCCGAGGTCCTGGAAAAAATAGCCGGCCGGCGCTTCAGCGGCGTCCGGCTGGGCATCATTGCGACCAACGGCATTTTATCGCTGGCGGTGCTGAAGGCGGCGAAAATATCGGGTTATATCATTCCCGCTGATTTTCTCTTTATCGGCTTCGACGATACGGAATGGTCGTCGGTGACCAATCCCAGCCTGACCGTGATTTCGCAACCGACCTATCAAATTGGCGCGACGGCGGCCAAAAAGCTGATAGCCGGCCTGTTGAACGGGCATAAAAAGGCTGAGCCGGAATGCCTTGAGTTGCCGGTTCAGCTGATAGCAAGAGACTCAACCTTGCGTTGATTTTTTTTTGAAAAATAGAGGTAATCGATTACCTCCTATGATAAATGAGACAGGAGCCACCCATGCGTATCCAAGAGATCAAGACCCATGTAGTTGTACAAAAACTGGAGACCCAGTTCGGCATGTCCCAGTGGTTATGGAATAGCCGCGCGAGTTGCCTGCTGGAAATCATTACCGACGACGGCGTTATCGGCTGGGGTGAATGTTTTGGTCCCGCGCAGGCCAACGCCGCGCTGATTAAAGAATTATATTCGCCGCTGCTGATAGGCCAGGATCCGCTGCAACGCGCCCGGTTATGGGAAAATCTATACAACCGTACCCGTGAATTCGGCCGTAAAGGCATTGCGATTTCCGCGCTGTCGGGCATCGATATCGCCTTATGGGATATTGTCGGCAAAGCGCTGGGGCAGCCTATTGCGACCCTATTGGGCGGCGCCACCGATGAGCCGGTGAAAGCCTATGCCTCCTCTTTCTATTACTCGGCCGACGACCGGTATTCCCTGGAAAAAGATGCGCAAGTTTCCGTGCAGCATGGATTCCAGGCATTCAAAATGAAAGTGGGCGGCATGACGCCGCGCCAGGATGCCGCCAGGGTGGCGGAAGTGCGGCGGTTAATCGGCCCCGACGCCAGCCTGGCGGTGGACTCGAACCGCGCCTATACCGTGCGCGAGGCGATTCAATTTGGTAAATCGATTGAGGAATATGATATTTCCTGGTTCGAGGAGCCGGTATTGCCGGATGATTTCCAAGGGTATCGTGAAGTCAGGGGCGCGCTTAATATGCGCATCGCCGGCGGCGAATCTGAATTTACCCGCTTTGGTTTCAGGCCCTTCCTTGAGCAGCGGTGTGTGGATATCGTCCAACCGGATGTCGCCGCCTGCGGTGGTCTCAGCGAAGCGTTGAATATCGCCATGCTGGCCAGCGCCCACGGCGTTGATTGTTTCCCTCACCTATGGGGATCCGCGATTTCATTGGCGGCAACGCTACATCTGATTTCCTCGATTCCGCTGGCGGTCCCTTCCTGTGTCAAGGAGCGGCCGTTGCTTGAACTCGACCGCGCGCCCAATGTTTTTCGCGAGCAGTTGTCCGATTTAGTCATTGGGCCGTTCATTCCGGTGCCTGATAAACCTGGATTGGGAATAGAAATAGATCGGGATCTGATCCGGCACTATGAACAAAACTAAGACTGATGTTAATACCCTGCGGGCAGTAAACTCCAACGTAGAATGGAAAATAATATGAGTAATTCAAAATGGTATCGTATAGGCGTTACTTTGATGATTGGGGTATTTATTGCCTATCTCGATCGTTCAAATCTTTCCATCGCCTTGCCCGGGATGGAAAGCGATCTCGGCTTTTCCGGCGCCGCCACCAAGAGCCTGGCGTTGACCGGCTTTCTTATCGGTTATGCGTTATCAAATTTTTTCGGCGGTTTTTTTACCTATAAGCTTAATCCCAAGTCAACCATTGTCAGCATGGTTTTTATCTGGTCGCTGGCCACGGTAGCCACCGCATGGGTCACCACGCCTGCTTTACTTATCGTCTTTCGCATCGTGCTCGGTATTACGGAGGGCATTTATTGGCCCCAGCAGTTCCGTTTCGCCCGCGCGTGGTTCACCAAAGATGAAATTACCCGCGGCACCAATTTAATCCAGTTCTACGGCCAGTTCCTGGCGCTAGGCCTGGGCTTCCTGATCCTGACGCCTATTTATGACGTGTTGGGCTGGAAGTGGCTGTTTTATATTACCGGCGGCCTGGGCCTGTTTGTTGTGGTGCCGCTGTTCTTGATTTTCCTGAAATCCGCGCCGGATAACCAGGGCAAGGCCGCCGCCGAAGATCAACGGCCGAGCGGGAAAATAACCTTCCAGTCCCTCGGCGGATATCCTTTCCTGCTGTTGATATTCAGTTATTTTGCCAACGGCATGCTGTTTTGGGGTATCACGTTATTTATACCGATGCTGGTGCATTCGCTGGGCTTTGTCGGCATGTGGCAGGGATTTGCCAGTTCGTTGCCTTATTTGCTGGCGGTGGTTTTTGCCATTCCCATGTCCATTCTCAGCGATCGCACGCAAAAAAGAGGACTGATTGCGGCATCGGGTCTGCTGGTTGCCGGCCTATTGCTGACGCTGCTGCCGCTGATCCAGGATCCGGTGGTAAAAATGGCGCTGATCACCTTTGCCATTGCCTATTTCACCAGCAGCTACACCACCAATATCTGGTCGATTATCACCACCAGCGTGAAACCGGAGGCGGTAGGCCCGGCGGCCGGCGTGATTAACGGCATCGGGGCGGGCTGCGGCGGCACCACGGCGGGTTTTGTGGTGGTGATGATGTTAAAAAGCAGCGGTTCCTATCTGCCGGGCTTTACGGTTATCGGCGTGGTCGCCATATTGGGCGGACTGGCGGTCTACCTGTATACCCGAATCCAAAAACAGGATTATCAGGAGCAGGCCGCCTGAAGCCGATATCAATAACGGCTTCTCCGCGCTCCCCGGGCCGGCGTTAACCCACTGACCCGGCTCGGGGCGTAGCGCTCCGGCCGCCTGCGGGCATCCCGCCGTCGCAGCGGGTTTTGCGAGCGGTGATCCATAAAACCCGGACTGTGCCGGGTTTTTATTTACCTGCGCGGCCGCATCCCGCACAATAAACCTATTCTCTGCATTATAAGGATGCGCTGTGTCCTCTTTTATTCACCGTTGGTTAAATCACGAAGCCTCGGGCGGCGTTTTGCTGATCCTGGCCGCGCTGGCGGCGCTGGCCATGGCCAATTCGCCGGCGCTGGCGGCCTATGAGTCGCTGATTTATTTTCCCCTGGATGCCGCCGCCGGCCACTCGTCGCCTTTCACGCTGCTGTTTTTCATTAATGACGCGCTGATGGCGATCTTCTTTTTGATGATCGGCCTGGAGGTGAAGCGCGAGCTGATGGAAGGCGCGCTCGCCAGCCGCAGCCAGGCGGCGTTCCCCGCCATCGCCGCGTTGGGCGGCATGATAGCCCCGGCGCTTATCTATACGCTTATTAACTGGAATACGCCCGCCAACCATGCCGGCTGGGCGATTCCCACCGCCACGGATATCGCTTTCGCGGTGGGGGTGCTGGCGCTGCTGGGCAAGCGGGTGCCCGCCAGTTTGAAGGCTTTTTTGCTGGCGCTGGCCATTATCGATGATTTAGGCGCCATCGTGATAATCGCGGTGTTCTACAATCACGATCTGTCGTTGACCGCCCTGGCGGGCGTGGCGGCAACCGTTGCGGCGCTGGCGTTGATGAACCGCAACAATGTGCGCCATATCGGGCTTTACCTGGTAGTCGGCGCGATGCTGTGGGTTTGCGTATTGTTATCGGGCATTCATGCCACCCTGGCCGGGGTGATCCTCGGCGCGCTGATCCCCCTGCGCCTGCCGTCACGGCGCGCGACGCAGGCCGCGGCGCCGCAGACCCAGGCTTATTCTCCCGTCCTGGTGCTGGAGCATCATATTCAACCCTGGGTGGTTTATCTTATCCTGCCGCTGTTCGCCTTTGCCAACGCGGGCGTTGCCCTGCATGGCTTAACGCCCGCCAGCCTGATGTCGGTGCTGCCGGCGGGCATTGCCGTGGGATTAGTGCTGGGCAAGCCGGTGGGCATCCTGGCCTTTTGCCTGTTGTCGATTAAATCAGGTCTGGCGCGATTGCCCGACGGCGTGACGTTCCGCCAGATCGCCGCCGCCGCGATGCTGTGCGGTATCGGTTTTACCATGTCGATTTTTATTGCCGGGCTGGCATTTGGCGTCGCGGGGTCGGACCCGGAAAGCATGACATTAGCCAAATTAGGCATCCTGTCGGGTTCGGTGGTGGCGGCTATATTAGGCTATATCCTGCTGCGCCTGGCGCTGCCGCTGACCACGGCGGCACCGAACGCTGCTAAGCCGGCTGGCCCGGGGGCTGGATAGATTAGCTACCTGGCGGCATAACCGCCAGGCACAAAAAAACCGGCCGAAGCCGGTTTTCTTGAACAAAACACCAACGAAGTGGCAGGTATTACTGCATTGCGTTGATACGCGCGGTCAGATTAGATTTATGACGCGCTGCTTTGTTCTTGTGGATCAAACCTTTACTGGCCTGACGGTCCACAATGGGTTGCATGGCAGAAAAAGCATTCTGCGCTGCATCTTTATCACCTGCATCGATAGCCGCGTATACCTTCTTAATGAAGGTACGCATCATGGAGCGACGGCTGGCATTGTGCTGACGACGCTTCTCAGACTGTACGGCGCGTTTCTTAGCTGATTTGATATTAGCCAAGGTCCAACTCCCAAACATGTTCTATGAGACAATTCAAAGGCCGAGGAATATGCCCTTTCGGCCTTCTTTTGTCAATGGATTTGTGCAAATAAGCGCCGCTTGACTACGCAACGCCTGTTACAATGTGATGGCGCAGGATTCTACCAGTTTAAGCGCGCGGAATACAGCCTTTGACGAGAAAAAAGCAATTATCTGCAATAAAGAAATGAATAAGCGGCCCGCCGCCCGCCGGGCGGGAGAGGAAAAATCCGTGCGCGGCGGGATAACCGGCGAAAAAACGCCGATCGGACAAAATAAGCATGCCTTTCGCCGCTGTTACTGTCAAAGATTGGATTCGCGGGTTAACCTTAGCGACTGTACAAGGTATAATCCGCCGATTTCCTCTGTCTTGAGCCTGCTATGAAGCTTATTCGCGGTTTACATAACCTGCAGGCGCGTCACCACGGGTGCGTGCTCACTATTGGCAATTTTGATGGTTTTCATCGTGGGCACCAGGCGTTGATTGCACAATTGCAGACCGAAGGCCGCAAACGCGGTTTACCGGTAATGGTGATGATATTCGAACCCCAGCCGCAGGAGCATTTTGCCGGCCGGGACGCCCCGGCGCGATTGACCCGCCTGAGGGATAAAGTGAAGTACCTGGCCCAGGCCGGGGTAGACGTAGTATTGTGCGTAACCTTCGATACGCGGTTCGCCGCTATCAGCGCCGAGTCTTTTGTCGCGGAGCTGCTGGTGAAAAAACTCGGCGTCAGGTTTCTTTGCGTCGGTGATGATTTTCGCTTCGGTGCCGGGCGGCGGGGTGATTTTGCCTTTTTGCAACAGGCGGGGGCCGCGGCCGGTTATGATGTCATGAGCACCGCCACCTATACGGAAGGCGGCAAGCGCATCAGCAGCACGGCGGTACGCGAAGCGCTGTTAAGCGACCAACTGGTGGTCGCCGAGATGCTGCTGGGCCATCCCTACCGTATTTCCGGGCGCGTGGAGCACGGTGACGAACTGGGCCGCACCCTTGGCTTCCCCACGGCCAACGTCTCGCTGAAAGGCCGCCCTGCGCCGATTAACGGGGTATATGCGGTGGAGGTCAACGGACTGGGCGCGCAGCCGCGCCCGGGCGTGGCCAATATCGGCACCCGTCCGACGGTGGCGGGGCTGCGCCAGCGGCTGGAAGTGCATTTATTGGATATGACGATGGATCTTTATGGTCGTCATATAGAAGTGGTAATGCGCGCAAAATTGCGCAATGAACAACGATTTGCCTCCCTTGATGAGTTAAAGCGGCAAATTGCGAATGATGTGGTGACCGGCCGGGAATTTTTCGGACTGACGACACCCCTTTAAACTCTCTAACCGAAAACGGAACCGAGAATCGAATGAGTGATTACAAAAATACCCTGAATTTGCCGGACACAGGGTTCCCGATGCGTGGCGATCTGGCCAAGCGCGAGCCTGGCATGCTGCAACGTTGGTATGAACAGGACCTGTACGGGATTATTCGTAACGCTAAAAAAGGCAAGAAAACCTTTATCCTGCATGACGGCCCTCCGTATGCCAACGGTAGTATTCATATCGGTCACTCGGTTAACAAAATTCTTAAAGATATTATCATCAAGTCCAAAGGCTTGATGGGGTACGACTCACCCTATGTGCCGGGCTGGGATTGCCACGGCCTGCCGATTGAGCTGAAAGTCGAACAGACGATCGGCAAGCCGGGTGAAAAGGTGACCGCCGCGGAATTCCGCGCCGCCTGCCGCAAATATGCCGCCGAGCAGGTGGAAGGGCAGAAAAAAGACTTTATCCGCCTTGGCGTGCTGGGCGAATGGGAGCATCCCTACCTGACGATGGATTTCGGCACCGAAGCGAATATCATCCGCGCGCTCGGCAAGATCATCGCCAACGGCCACCTGCATAAAGGCGCCAAGCCGGTGCACTGGTGTATCGACTGTCGTTCCGCGCTGGCGGAGGCGGAAGTGGAGTATTACGATCGTACCTCGCCCTCCATAGATGTGGCTTTCCAGGCGGTTGACGCCGCGGCCGTAGCGGCAAAATTCGGCGTGGCCGAGGTTAGCGGCCCGGTGGCGCTGGTTATCTGGACCACCACTCCCTGGACCCTGCCGGCCAACCGGGCGATTTCGGTCCATCCGGACTTCGAGTATCAGCTGGTGGCGGTCGACGGACAAAACTGGATCCTGGCCGCCGAACTGGTGGCCAGCGTGATGCAGCGGGCGGGCATCGCCCAATGGACCGTGCTCGGCAGTTGCAAAGGCGGCGCGCTGGAACTGATGCGTTTCCGCCATCCGTTCATGGGGTTCGACGTGCCGGCGATCCTTGGCCAGCATGTGACGCTGGAAGCCGGTACCGGCGCGGTGCATACCGCTCCGGGCCATGGCCCGGACGATTACGTCATCGGCCAGCAATACGGCCTGGAAGTCGCCAATCCGGTGGGTCCGGACGGCTGTTACCTGCCGGGGACCTATCCGGGCCTCGACGGGCTGCAGGTGTTCAAGGCCAACGATGTGGTGGTCGAATTATTGCGCTCGAGCGGCGCGCTGGTGCATGTGGAAAAACTGCTGCACAGCTATCCGCACTGCTGGCGTCATAAAACCCCGATCATTTTCCGCGCCACGCCGCAATGGTTTATCAGCATGGATCAAAAAGGGCTGCGCAAACGCTCCCTGGAAGAAATCAAGGAAGTGCAGTGGATCCCGGGCTGGGGACAGGCGCGCATCGAAAATATGGTGGCCAATCGTCCCGACTGGTGTATCTCCCGCCAGCGCACCTGGGGCGTGCCGATGTCTCTGTTCGTGCACAAAGACACCGAGGAACTTCATCCGCGCACGCTGGAATTGATGGAAGAAGTGGCCAAGCGGGTCGAGAAAGACGGTATCCAGGCCTGGTGGGATTTGGATCCGGCCGCGATCCTCGGCAACGACGCGGCTAATTATACCAAGGTGCCCGATACCCTTGACGTCTGGTTCGACTCCGGTTCGACGCATTCGTCCGTGGTGGCGGTGCGCCCTGAATTCGGCGGCCACGAGCCGGATATGTACCTGGAAGGCTCCGACCAGCATCGCGGCTGGTTTATGTCGTCGCTGATGATTTCCACCGCCATTAAGGGCCAGGCGCCTTATCGCCAGGTGCTGACCCACGGTTTTACCGTCGACGGACAGGGCCGTAAAATGTCCAAATCCATCGGCAACGTGGTCAGCCCGCAGCAGGTCATGGATAAGCTTGGCGGGGATATCCTGCGTTTGTGGGTCGCCTCCACCGACTATACCGGTGAAATGGCGGTGTCGGACGAGATCCTTAAACGCTCCGCCGACGCCTATCGCCGCATCCGCAATACCGCGCGTTTCCTGCTGGCCAACCTCAATGGGTTCGAGCCGGCCCTGCATTGCGTCAAGCCGGAGGATATGGTGGTATTGGATCGCTGGGCCGTGGGCCGGGCGCAGGCGGCGCAGGCGGAGATTATCGCCGCCTACGACAGCTATGACTTCCATAACGTCGTGCAGCGGATGATGCAGTTCTGCTCGGTGGAAATGGGATCCTTCTATCTGGATATCATTAAAGATCGCCAGTACACCACCCAGGCCGACAGTATTGCCCGCCGCAGCTGCCAGACCGCGCTTTATCACATTGCCGAGGCGCTGGTGCGCTGGATGGCGCCGATCCTATCCTTTACCGCCGATGAGATTTGGGGCTTTATGCCCGGCGAGCGTGCCCGGTACGTCTTTACCGAAGAGTGGTATGAAGGGCTGTTCGGACTGGACGCCGGCGAAACCATGAACGACGCTTATTGGGAACAGGTGCTGAAAGTGCGCGGTGAAGTGAACAAAGTGCTTGAGCAGGCGCGCGCGGACAAGATCATCGGCGGCTCACTCGAGGCCAATGTCACCCTGTATGCCGAACCGGCCCTGGCGCAAACGCTCAGGGGGCTTGGCGATGAGCTGTATTTTGCCCTGCTGACCTCGCGCGCCGGTGTTGCCGATTACAGCGCGGCGGGAGATGATGCCCAGCAATGCGAAGGCTTGAAAGGCCTGAAAATTGCCCTGGCAAAAGCCGATGGCGAAAAATGCCCGCGCTGCTGGCACTTTGAGTCCGATATCGGCGCTGACGCCGGGCATCCGGAAATTTGCGGGCGTTGTGTCGCTAACGTGGCAGGCCCGGGCGAAGAGCGTAAATTTGTCTGATGAATAAATCCTTAACCTCCACCGGTCTGCGCTGGCTTTGGCTGGCGCTGGTAGTACTGATTATCGACCTGGGCAGCAAGCAACTGATCATGCAGAATTTTACGCTGCATGAAACGCTGCCGCTGATCCCGTTTTTTAATATTTTTTATGCGCACAACTATGGCGCGGCCTTCAGTTTCCTGGCCGACAAAGGGGGCTGGCAGCGCTGGCTGTTTGCCATTATCGCCCTGGTGATCGCCGTTGCGTTAATGGTGTTGATGTACCGTTCGGATAGTCGCCAGCGGATGACCAACTGCGCGTATGCCCTGATTATCGGCGGCGCGCTGGGCAATCTGTTTGATCGTCTGGTGCATGGCGTAGTGATCGATTTCATCGATTTTTATGTCGGCGGCTGGCACTTCCCGACGTTCAACGTCGCGGATTCGGCTATTTGCATCGGTGCGTTCCTGATCGTGCTGGACGGGTTTATCCGTCCGGCCGATAAAACGGCCAAACAGAAAGGTTAAGCATCATGACCGAACGGGTGCAGTCCGACAGCGCGGTGCTGGTGCATTTCGACCTTAAGCTCGAAGATGGCACCATCGCCGAATCCACCCGGCGCGAGAGCAAGCCGGCGCTGTTTCGTCTTGGCGACGATAGCCTCTCGCCGGCGCTTGAGCAGTTGTTGCTCGGGCTGCATGTGGGCGATAAAAAATCGTTTTCCCTGGCGCCGGAGTCGGCTTTCGGACCGGTTAATCCCGATCTGATCCAGTTTTTCTCCCGCCGGGATTTTATCGAAACCGGCGTGCCTGATGTGGGTACCATTATGCTGTTTACCGCCGTCAGCGGAAATGAAATGCCCGGTTTGATTCGTGAAGTGGCGGAGGAGTCCATTACCGTGGACTTTAACCACCCGCTGGCCGGCCGCACGGTCTGTTTCGATATCGACGTCTTGGCAATCGATCCGCAGCAGGAGGATAAAAATGCGCATCTTACTGGCTAACCCTCGTGGTTTTTGCGCCGGTGTCGACCGGGCAATCAGCATTGTCGAGCGCGCGCTGGAAATCTACGGCGCGCCGATTTACGTGCGTCACGAAGTGGTGCACAACCGCTATGTGGTGGACTCCCTGCGCGCCAGCGGCGCTATATTCATCGAACAGATCGATGAAGTGCCCGACGGCTCTATCCTGATTTTTTCCGCCCATGGGGTTTCGCAGGCGGTGCGCGCCGAAGCCAAAAGCCGCGATCTGACGGTTTTCGACGCCACCTGTCCGCTGGTCACCAAAGTGCATATGGAAGTGGCGCGCGCCAGCCGCAAAGGCACGGAAGCGATTTTGATCGGCCATACCGGGCATCCGGAAGTAGAAGGCACCATGGGGCAATACAGTAATCCCAACGGCGGCATGTATCTGGTGGAATCACCGGCGGACGTCTGGACATTACGGGTCAAGGACGATGGCAACCTGTGCTTTATGACCCAGACCACGCTGTCGGTGGACGATACCTCGGACGTTATAGATGCGCTGCGCGAACGTTTCCCGCTGATTATCGGGCCGCGTAAAGACGATATTTGTTACGCCACCACCAATCGCCAGGAAGCGGTGCGCGAGCTGGCCGCCGATGCGGATGTGGTGCTGGTGGTCGGCTCGAAAAATTCGTCTAACTCCAACCGGCTGGCCGAACTGGCCCAGCGGGTGGGCAAACCGGCCTATCTGATCGATACCGCGGCGGATATCCAGGAGAGCTGGCTGCAGGGTATCGGCACTATCGGCGTGACCGCCGGGGCTTCGGCGCCGGATATCCTGGTCAAGGCGGTGATTGAGCGCCTGCAGGCGCTGGGTGGCCAGGGGGCGGAGGAACTTATCGGACGCGAGGAAAATATTGTGTTCGAGGTGCCGAAAGAGCTGCGGGTGAATGTGAGGATGGTGGAGTAAGCGCGGGTTCGCCATAACCCGCTGACTGGATTATTCCAATCTGAACCGGTGCTGCGGCGCGCCGGTGGCGCGGGTTGCCACGTGCAGCAGAGCCCCGTCGAATTCGCCCGGCGAATCGAGGTTTTTGCCGGCGCTGGTAATGAATAATTCGTTGCGCCCGGGACCGCCGAAGGCGCAGCAGCTGGGCTGGCGCACCGGCAACGGTAAATGTTCGAGCAGGGCGGGCCAGCCATCGCCGATAGCGTAGCGGCTCAGGCAAGCGTGGCCGAAGCGCGCATTGATGAGCTCCCCCGCCGAGGTCAGCGCCGAACCGTCGGGCGTCAGGCCATCGGCGTCGAACACCCGCAGGCGATCGGGGTTTATGGCGGCGGCGTCGCTGGCGTAAAACCTTTTTTCAGCGCTGTCGGCAAACCATACGATATCGCCATACCAGGCCAGGGTATTGGGAATGGTCACATGGCCCATCATCTTGCGCGGCCCGGCGTCACCGGCGGCAAAGCGATACCAGCCGCCGATAGGGCGCTCCTCCTCCAGGTCCATGGTACTGAACCACAATGAACCGTCGGGGGCGATGGCGGCCTCGTTGGGGCGGGTTCCGGCGGCGTCGGCCGGGTAGGGACATAGCATCTCAAGGCGTGCGTTATCCCCGTCATACCGATAAAGCAGCATGCCCTGCTGCGACACCACCAGGAACAGCTCTTCCCGTTCGGTCAGTAATACCCCGCTAAACAGGCAATCCAGCCGGCGTTGCTCGATATGCTGCCGGCCGGGCCAATAGCGCAGCAGGCGATGCCGCAGGATATCAACCCACAGCAGCGATTGGCTGCGGCTGCACCAGACCGGCGTTTCTCCGAGGGCGGCGCGGTAATCCCCTATGGCGTGGACCGGGGAAGTAAAAAAATCACTCATCCTGACTCCGCTGACGTCGTTATTTGCTGTAGATAATCATTATAGCCGGTCCGCACGGATGCCCGGCGGCGAACGATAAACGCACGAAGATGAATAAACATTCATTTTTCCCGGCGAGCCGATCGGCCACGCCGGGCAAATTGCCGTTGCTGATGCCAACCGGCCTCAGGCCTATAATTCTAATTTCTGGGCAAATCTGCTGGCGGCAATCCGGAGCGGCGGTTACCCTGAACTGATTTTATTAGGCTAACCAATCAGAGAGTATGTATGAGCGTAACACCAGTTCGCATCGCGATAGCCGGTGCGGGCGGCCGTATGGGCCGCCAACTGATCCAGGCGGTACTGCAATCGGAACAGGCTTGCCTCGGCGCCGCGCTTGAACGCAGCGGTTCCAGCCTGATAGGCGCCGACGCCGGCGAATTGGCCGGCCAGGGCGCGATCGGGATAAAGGTCGGCGACAGCATTGAGGCGATAAAGGACGCTTTCGATATTTTTATCGACTTCACCCGTCCGGAAGGGACCCTGGCTCACCTGGCGTTTTGCCGGGAACACGGCAAAGGCATGGTTATCGGCACTACCGGTTTTGACGAGGCGCAAAAGGCGCTGATCGAGCAGGCCGCCGGGCAGATTGGTATCGTATTTGCCGCCAATTTCAGCGTTGGGGTCAATGTCATGCTGAAATTACTGGAAAAGGCCGCCAGGGTCATGGGCGACTACTGCGACATCGAAATCATCGAGGCGCACCACCGCCACAAAGTGGACGCGCCTTCGGGCACCGCGCTGGCCATGGGGGAAACCATCGCCGGGGCGTTGGGCCGCAACCTGAAGGATTGCGCGGTATATACCCGTGAAGGCCATACCGGGGAGCGTGTGGCTCACTCCATCGGTTTTGCCACCATTCGCGCCGGGGATATCGTCGGCGAACATACGGCGATGTTTGCCGATATTGGCGAGCGCATCGAGATAACCCATAAGGCTTCCAGCCGCATGACCTTCGCAAATGGCGCTATTAGGGCGGCCGTATGGCTTAAGATGCATAAAAACGGCCTCTTTGACATGGCCAACGTGCTGGATTTAGCAAGTTTATAAAATAAACGGCTATTTCCATATGGTCATTTCAATATTAAGATACTGATTGCAGGGCAGTTATTTTTATTGCCCTTGAGTTTTTTATTTAAATTCGACTTATCCGGTAAAAAACATGCCGGCTAGTTATAAATGACTCTTTCTACGTTTTTTTTCTTCTTTGACGGACGTCCCCGGCGGTTTATCCTGCTTTCAATCCCATAGCGCAGGCATTTTACAAACTTCTAGCCGGGCAACCGATTACTCCTGCCCTAAATTAGCGCTTTTTGGCCGGTTTGACCTCGCTGGGCGGCTTAATTGCCTTTATTTAGCAAAAAATATCCGCCTGGGGTGGACAAGTGACTAGCTCATCATTAAAATGCGCCCAATTTGCCGAAAATCTACCTTGAAGGTGTTTTTTGCATTGATTAAGATCGTTAAATCTGAATTAATATGCAAATACAATGACTGAATATTCCTTGGAGGGTGTTTTGATAAAGTCAGCGCTGTTGGTTCTGGAAGACGGAACCCAATTCCACGGTCGGGCCATCGGGGCAGAGGGAACGGCAGTGGGGGAAGTGGTCTTCAATACGTCGATGACCGGCTATCAAGAAATCCTCACCGATCCCTCCTATTCCCGCCAAATCGTTACTCTCACTTATCCCCATATCGGCAATGTCGGCACCAACGAAGCAGATGAAGAGTCGTCCCGCATCCAGGCCCAGGGACTGGTCATTCGCGATTTGCCGCTCATCGCCAGCAATTTCCGCAGTACCGGCACGCTGTCGGACTACCTGAAGCAAAACAATATTGTCGGCATTGCCGATATCGATACCCGCAAGCTGACCCGCCTGCTGCGGGAAAAAGGCGCGCAGAACGGCTGCATCATTGCCGGCGACGCGCCGGATGCGGCGCTGGCGCTGCAAAAGGCGCGCGAGTTCCCGGGGCTCAAGGGCATGGACCTGGCCAAGGAAGTCACCACCGCCGAGCAATACAGCTGGACCCAGGGCAGTTGGGCGCTGCATGTCGGCCTGCCCGCGCCCGCAGCGCCCGAATCACTGCCGTATCATGTGGTGGCCTACGATTACGGCATCAAGCGCAATATCATGCGCATGCTGGTGGATCGCGGCTGCCGCCTGACGGTGGTACCGGCGCAGACGCCGGCGGACGTCGTCCTGGCCATGGACCCCGACGGCATTTTCCTCGCCAACGGCCCGGGCGATCCCGAACCCTGCGATTACGCTATCGCCGCCATCAAAACGTTACTGGAAACCGAAACGCCGATATTCGGCATTTGCCTCGGCCACCAGCTGCTGGCGCTGGCCAGCGGGGCCAGGACCGTTAAAATGAAGTTCGGCCACCACGGCGGCAACCATCCGGTAAAGGATCTGGATGCCGGCCGGGTGATGATTACCGCCCAGAACCACGGTTTCGCGGTGGATGAAACGTCGCTGCCGGCGAACCTGCGCGTGACCCATACCTCGCTGTTCGACGGTACGCTCCAGGGCTTGCACCGCACGGATAAGCCGGCGTTCTGCTTCCAGGGACACCCTGAGGCCAGTCCCGGGCCCCATGACGCCGCGCCGCTGTTCGACCATTTTATCGAGTTGATCAAGACTTATCGTTCCCAGGCAAAATAATCAGGAGCAAGACCATGCCAAAACGTACAGATATATCCAGTATCCTGATTCTGGGCGCCGGCCCGATTGTTATCGGCCAGGCGTGCGAGTTCGATTACTCCGGGGCGCAGGCGTGCAAGGCGCTGCGTGAGGAAGGCTACCGCGTGGTGCTGGTGAACTCCAACCCGGCCACCATCATGACCGACCCTGATATGGCGGATGCCACCTATATCGAACCCATTCATTGGGAAGTGGTGCGCAAAATCATTGAAAAAGAGCGTCCCGACGCCATCCTGCCGACCATGGGCGGCCAGACCGCGCTGAACTGCGCGCTGGATCTGGCGCGTGAAGGGGTGCTGGCCGAGTTCGGCGTAACCATGATAGGCGCCACCGCCGACGCTATCGATAAAGCGGAAGACCGGCAGCGTTTTGATAAGGCGATGAAAAAGATTGGTCTTGAGACCGCGCGCTCCGGTTTTGCCCACAATATGGAAGAAGCGCTGGCGGTGGCGGCGGACGTGGGTTTCCCCTGCATTATCCGCCCCTCTTTTACCATGGGCGGCTCGGGCGGCGGCATTGCCTATAACCGCGAAGAGTTCGAGGAAATCTGCGAACGCGGCCTCGATCTTTCACCGACCACCGAACTGTTGATTGATGAGTCGCTGATCGGCTGGAAAGAGTACGAGATGGAAGTGGTGCGTGATAAAAACGATAACTGCATCATCGTCTGCTCGATTGAAAATATCGATGCCATGGGCATCCATACCGGCGACTCCATCACCGTCGCGCCGGCGCAAACCCTGACCGACAAAGAGTATCAAATCATGCGTAACGCCTCGATGGCGGTATTGCGTGAAATCGGCGTGGAAACCGGCGGTTCGAACGTACAGTTCTCGGTTAACCCGAAAACCGGCCGGTTGATTATCATTGAAATGAACCCGCGGGTGTCCCGCTCCTCGGCCCTGGCCTCCAAGGCCACCGGTTTCCCGATTGCCAAGGTGGCCGCCAAGCTGGCGGTGGGATATACCCTGGACGAGCTGATGAACGATATCACCGGCGGACGCACGCCCGCCTCGTTCGAGCCGTCCATCGATTATGTCGTCACTAAAATACCGCGCTTTAACTTCGAGAAATTTGCCGGCGCCAACGATCGCCTGACCACCCAGATGAAGTCGGTGGGGGAAGTGATGGCCATCGGCCGCACGCAGCAGGAATCCTTGCAAAAGGCCTTGCGCGGGCTGGAAGTGGGCGTCACCGGGTTTGACCCCAAGGTCAGCCTGGACGATCCTGAAGCATTGACCAAGATTCGCCGCGAGCTGAAAGACGCCGGCTGCGATCGTATCTGGTATATCGCCGATGCCTTCCGCGCGGGGCTGTCGGTGGACGGCGTCTTTAACCTGACCAATATCGACCGCTGGTTCCTGGTGCAGATTGAAGAGCTGGTTTTGCTGGAAAACGTGGTGGCGGAGAAGGGCGTCGCCGTCCTGGACGCCGAATTTTTGCGCCAGCTGAAACGCAAGGGTTTTGCCGACGCCCGCCTGGCAACCCTTGCCGGCGTATCGGAGGGTGAAATCCGCAAGCTGCGCGAAGAGTATAACCTGCACCCGGTCTATAAGCGGGTCGATACCTGCGCCGCGGAATTTGCCACCGATACCGCCTATATGTACTCCACCTATGAAGACGAGTGCGAATCCAACCCTACGCGCGACCGTGAAAAAATCATGGTGCTGGGCGGCGGACCAAACCGCATCGGCCAGGGCATCGAGTTCGACTACTGCTGCGTCCACGCCTCGCTGGCGCTGCGCGAGGACGGTTATGAAACCATCATGGTCAACTGCAACCCGGAAACGGTGTCCACCGACTACGACACCTCCGACCGCCTCTACTTTGAACCCGTGACGCTGGAGGATGTGCTGGAAATCGTGCGCATCGAACAGCCGAAGGGCGTGATTGTGCAGTATGGCGGCCAGACCCCGCTGAAACTGGCCCGCGAGCTTGAAGCGGCGGGCGTGCCGATTATCGGCACCAGCCCTGACTCCATCGACCGCGCCGAAGACCGCGAGCGCTTCCAGCAGGCGGTGGAGCGCCTGGGGCTGAAGCAGCCGGCCAACGCCACGGTGACCACGATCGACCAGGCGGTGGAGAAGGCGGCGACCATCGGTTATCCGCTGGTGGTGCGTCCCTCCTACGTGCTGGGCGGCAGGGCGATGGAAATCGTCAACGACGATATCGATTTACTGCGCTATTTCCAGACGGCGGTCAGCGTCTCCAACGACGCGCCGGTGCTGCTGGACCGCTTCCTGGACGACGCGGTGGAAGTGGATGTGGACGCTATTTGCGACGGGCAGCAGGTGTTGATCGGCGGCATCATGGAGCATATCGAGCAGGCGGGCGTGCACTCCGGCGACTCGGCCTGTTCGCTGCCGGCCTACACGCTGAGCCAGGAAATACAGGACGTCATGCGCCGGCAGGTCGAGAAGCTGGCCTTTGAGCTGCGGGTGCGCGGCCTGATGAACGTGCAGTTTGCGGTCAAGGCCAATGAGGTCTACCTGATAGAAGTCAATCCGCGCGCCGCGCGCACTGTGCCCTTTGTCTCCAAAGCCACCGGCGTGCCGCTGGCGAAGGTTGCCGCCCGGGTAATGGTGGGCCAGTCGCTGGCCGACCAGGGCATTACCAAAGAGGTGATACCGCCGTATTACTCGGTGAAGGAAGTGGTGCTGCCGTTTAATAAATTCCCCGGCGTCGACCCGATCCTGGGGCCGGAAATGCGCTCCACCGGCGAAGTCATGGGCGTCGGCCGCACCTTTGCCGAAGCCTTCGCCAAGGCCATGCTCGGCAGCCAGACCCGGATGAAAAAATCCGGCCGGGCGCTGTTGTCGGTACGTTCAGGCGACAAGGGCCGGGTGGTGGATTTGGCGGCCAAACTGCTCAAGCATGGCTTTGAACTGGATGCCACGCACGGTACCGCGGTGGTTTTGGGCGAGGCGGGCATCAACCCCCGGCTGGTCAATAAAGTCCATGAAGGGCGGCCGCATATCCAGGACCGGATTAAAAATGGCGAGTATACCTATATCGTCAATACCACCGCCGGTCGCCAGGCCATTGCGGACTCGAAGCTTATCCGCCGCAGCGCGCTGCAGTATAAAGTGCACTACGACACCACCATGAACGGCGGCTTCGCCACCGCCATGGCGTTAAACTCCGATCCCACCGAGCGCGTGATTTCAGTGCAGGAAATGCATGCCATGCTGAAGGGGTAATTGCCCCATCCCCCGCCAATGAGGGCGGGGGATGGCCGCGACAGATCCGGTTGCCGGGACGGTGTCGGGCCGTCCCGATCTTTGCCATCCCGCGTAAATTCCCGGCGTTCAGGGCTGGCAGCCAATCAGCCTAACGCGACCTTGATTCCCAGGGCAATCAGCACCCCGCCCAGCAGTTTATCCACTAATTTCTGCATTTTGACCAGCGCGCGCCGCACCGGCCCGCTTTGGATCAATACCACCAGCAGCGGCCACCAGACCACCGCCAGCAGCAGGATAATGCCTGCGTACCAGAGTTTCTCGCCCACGCCCGATTCCACCTGCAGCACCTGGGTAAATACCGCCAGGAAAAACAGCGTCGCCTTGGGATTAAGCAGGTTATTCAGGTAACCCTGGATAAACGCGCCTTTCAGGCTTACCCTCTGCCCGGGCGCGTCGCTGATGCAGAGCATGCCGGCGCCGCGGGACATCAGCGCCTGCAGGCCAATCCAGATCAGATACGCCGCGCCGGCGTATTTCAGCAGGTTAAACAGCCAGGGAGTGGTGGTGATCACCACCGCCAGCCCGGCGACGCAATACGACATGTGGGTGGCGACGCCGCAGATCACGCCAAGGGAGGTCATCATGGCGGCGGGCCTGCGGTAGCGAGCGGCGTTTTTGATCACCAAAAAGAAGTCCGGGCCGGGAGAAAGCATCCCAAGCGCGGCGATGGAGGCGACAAACAATGAGGTTTCCAACATGATCGTCCCGGCAATTTATCGGTTTGCGTTAAAGGATAACGCCGGCGGCGGGGAAGCGCACCATCAATCTGGTTCAGCACTTATGTGCCGAAGAGATGAGGCGGCGCATCGATTGTGCCGATTATGGCTTGCCGCAATTTTTGTTACGTGCTAAGAAACTAGCGTTCATTAAACGTAGGGTTATCGGAGAGCGGCGCAGTATGGTGCATATCGATGGGTAGCGAAATAACGCACGATCAGCAACGGGTCATTACCCGGCTATGTATTGAATGCGCGCTGTTGTTGTTGCAGCATGGCGCCGAAAGCATGATCGTGGAGCAGTTATCAACACGTCTGGGCCTGGCATTGGGGGTCCAGCGGGTGGAAAGCTCCATTTCCGCCAATGCGGTGGTGCTGACCACCATTATCAACGATTTTTGCCTGACCTCGACGCGTAAAAATAACGATCGCGGCATTAATATGCATGTGGTGACGCAGGTGCAGCATATCGTCATCATGACCGAACATCGCTTGCTGGATGTCGCCGACGTGACCAAACGCCTGGCCAATATCAAACCGCTGCGCTACCCGCGCTGGCTGATGGTGATTGTCGTCGGCCTTTCCTGCGGCTGCTTCAGTCGCCTGAACGGCGGCGGATGGGATGCCTTTGCCGTGACGCTGTTTGCCAGCGGCCTGGCCATGTACGTGCGCCAGTTATTGACCGCCCGGCAGATGAATCCGCTGATCAATTTTTGCATTACCGCCTTTGTCGCCACGTCCGCCTCCGGGCTGCTGATGCGGTTGCCGATATTCCACGGCACCTCGCTGGTGGCGATGCCGGCCAGCGTATTGCTGCTGGTGCCCGGTTTCCCGCTGATCAATGCGGTGGCGGATATGTTCAAAGGGCATGTCAATACCGGGCTGGCGCGCTGGACCATGGCCAGCCTGCTGACGCTGTCCATTTGCATCGGCATTGTCCTGGCGATGGCGGTGTGGGATTTCCGGGGATGGTCATGAGTCTGTTGCTGGCGTTACTGGAAGATATGCTGCTGGCGGCCGTGCCGGCGCTGGGTTTTGCCATGGTGTTTAACGTGCCGGTAAAAGCGCTGCGTTATTGCGCGCTGCTCGGCGCCATCGGCCACGGAACGCGCATGTTGCTCATCCATTACGGGATGAATATCGAGTGGGCTTCCCTGCTGGCCGCCATCCTTATCGGCGTCATCGGCATCCATTGGTCGCGCTGGCTGCTGGCGCACCCAAAGGTGTTTACCGTGGCGGCCGTGATCCCCATGTTCCCGGGTATCTCCGCCTACAGCGCCATGGTGGCGGCGGTGGAAATCTCCCATTTAGGGTATAGCGATGCGCTGATGGCGATCCTGGTTACCCAGTTCCTGAAGGCGGGTTTCATCGTCGGCGCGCTGTCGATAGGCTTATCCCTGCCGGGATTATGGCTGTACCGTAAACGTCCGGGGGTATAGGCCCGGCCTTAGGCGCTTTCTGATTTTTGTGACCGGCGTCGGCCGGGGCGCTCGACGGGTGACGGCAGTTTCCGTATAGTGGCAGCAATTTTAAAGCCTGTAAGAGTCTATATGATTATTAGCCTGATTGCCGCGCTGGCCGTAGATCGCGTGATTGGTCTCGAGAACGCCATGCCATGGCATTTGCCCGCCGATATGGCATGGTTTAAACGCAATACCCTCAATAAACCGGTGATCATGGGGCGTCGCACCTATGAATCCATCGGCCAGCCCCTGCCGGGACGCCTGAATATCGTGGTCAGCCGCCATCCGGCGGCTGACGATCGCGTAACCTGGGCGTCGACGCCGGCGATGGCCCTGGCCGCCGCCGGCGGGGCGGACGAAGTGATGGTGATCGGCGGCGGCAAGATCTACGCGCATTTCCTGCCGCAGGCCACGCGGCTTTACCTGACGCATATTGACGCGGAAGTTGACGGTGATACCTTTTTCCCGGAGTACGAACCGGATCAGTGGCAGTCCACCTTCAGCGAATTCCACGATGCCGATGAGAAGAACAGCCCTAGTTTTTGCTGGGAAATACTGGATCGTCGCTAAGGCGTGAACGGTGCGGTAAGCCGGAAACCAACGGCCGCCCGGCAGCTGATTCATCTACAACGCGCTGGCCTCGATGCCGCTTTCATCCTGGCGGTTCGAGGGCTGGGTAAAGTAGCGTTTATCTTCCCAGCGCAGCATGGTCAGGTCGCCGCCCCAGCAGCAGCCGGTATCCAGCCCATAGACATTCTCCGGCGTGCCTTTACCCATCAGCGACGCCCAGTGACCGAACACAATGCTGTAGTTTTCCGATACCGGGCCCGGGATCATAAACCATGGCCGTAATGGGGCGGGGGCGCTGTCGGGGGAATCCTTGGCTATCATATCCAGCTGGCCGTTGGGAAAACAGTAGCGCATGCGGGTCAGGGCATTGGTGCTGAAGCGTAGCCGCGCCAGGCCGCTTAGCTCGGGCGACCAGTTATTCGGCATATCGCCGTACATGGCATCCAGGAACAGCGGATAGCTGTCGCTGGCGAGTATGGACTCCACCTCGCGGGCGCAGGTCACGGCGGTAGCCAAATCCCACTGCGGCGTAATGCCGGCGTGGGCCATCACCAGCCGTTTTTCCTCGTCCACCTGCAATACCGGCTGACGGCGCAGCCAGTTGATCAGCGTATCGGCATCCGGCGCTTCCAGCAGCGGGGTAATGCGATCCTTAGGTTTGTTACGGCTGATGCCGGCGTAAACCGCCAACAGGTGCAAATCATGATTGCCCAGCACCAAACGCACGCAGTCGCCCAGTTCACGCACGAAACGCATTACGTCCAGCGACGCCGGGCCGCGCGCCACCAGATCGCCGGTGAGCCACAGGGTATCCGCCGCGGGATTAAAGGCCACTTGGGACAATAGTGACGTCAGCTCGTCGTAGCAGCCATGAACATCCCCGATTAAATATGTCGACATAGTTAGTGTATAAGAGTTGGGATCGCTAAGCGAAAGACGGGAATGGCAATACGGAAAGACTGCCCCTGGTGATCCAGCATCTCATAGTGGCCTTCCATCGTGCCAAGTGGCGTCTCAAGAATGGCCCCGCTGGTATATTGAAACTCGTTGCCGGGCAGGATGAGCGGCTGTTCGCCGACCACGCCTTCACCCTGCACCTGGGTTTCCTTGCCGTTGGCGTTGGTGATCAGCCAATAACGCCCGACCAGCTGTACGTTATGCCGCCCGAGATTACGCACGGTGATAGTATAAGCAAAGACATAACGCTCCTGTTCGGGCATCGATTGCGTCTCTACGTACATACTTTGAACCTGCACGCAAACGCGTGGCGAATTAATCATCACAGCTGCTCCTGTTATTCCTGTTGCGAAGGGTTCTCCGCCAGCCAGTTTGCCAGATGGCAGTATTGCGCCACGGTAATATTTTCAGCGCGTAAAATCGGGTCGATGCCCAATTCCTTCAACTGCTCCGCGGTAAAAAGATTGCCCAGGCTGTTGCGCACGGTCTTGCGGCGCTGGTTGAACGCCTGGCTGGTAATGCGCGCCAGCACCTGCAGGTCGCTGACCGGGTAGGGCAGCTCGGCGTAGGGTACCAGCCTTACCACCGCGGAATCCACTTTTGGCGCGGGCCGGAAAGAGGTCGGCGGCACTTCCAGCACGGGAATGATCTGGCAATAATACTGCGCCATCACGCTCAGCCGGCCATAAGCCTTACTGTCCGGTCCGGCGACCAGCCGGTTGACCACTTCTTTTTGCAACATGAAATGCATGTCGCGGATTGCCTGAGTATAGCCGAAAAGGTGAAACATCAACGGCGTGGAGATATTGTACGGGAGATTGCCGAACACCCGTAGCGGTTGGCCCAGCTGCCGTGACAGTTCAGCAAAATCCACCGTCATGGCGTCCTGCTGCACGATGGTCAGCTTACTGTTCAGGAACGGATGGGTCGCCAGCCGGGCGGCCAAATCGCGATCCAGCTCGATGACCGTCATATGATCGATGCGTTCGGCAACCGGCTCGGTCAGCGCGCCGAGACCGGGACCGATTTCCACCATGGCCTGATCCGGCAACGGATGAATGGCCGAGACGATGGAGTCGATAATATTACCGTCCTGCAGGAAATTCTGGCCGAAACGTTTGCGGGCCAGATGGCCCTGGTGAACAAGTTTACTCATTACGATTATTTATCATTTTTATGGCGAGATTTAACGCCGTTTTGATGCTGCCGGCCTCCGCCAGACCGCTACCGGCCAGTTCCAGCGCGGTGCCGTGATCGACGGAGGTACGTATAAAAGGTAAGCCGAGGGTGATATTTACCGCGCGGCCGAAGCCCTGGTATTTCAGTACCGGCAGGCCCTGGTCATGATACATCGCCAGCACCGCGTCGGCATGCCGCAGGTATTTGGGCTGGAACAGCGTATCGGCCGGCAGCGGCCCGACCAAATCAAAACCTTCATCGCGCAGGGCTTGCAGCGTCGGGATAATGGTGTCTATTTCTTCCCGGCCCATATGGCCGCCTTCACCCGCGTGCGGGTTAAGGCCGCAGACATAGACGCAGGGACGGGGTATGCCGAACCGCGTGCGCAAATCATGGCTGAGAATGACGATCACTTCCCGCAGGGATTGCGGCGTGACGGCCGCCGGGACCGCTGATAACGGCAGGTGCGTGGTCGCCAGCGCCACCCGCAGCGATTCGGTGGCCAGCATCATCACCACCCGTTGGCAACGGCTGCGATCGGCAAAGAACTCGGTATGGCCGGTGAAAGCCAGGCCGCCGTCATTGATGATGCCCTTATGCACCGGGCCGGTAAGCAGGGCGGCAAATTCGCCGTCCAGGCATCCGTCGCAGGCGCGCGCCAGGGTTTCCACCACATAGCCGCTGTTGGCGACGTCAAGCTCACCGGGCGTCACGGGCGCGGGGGCGTTTATCGCCAGTACGCTTACGCCGCCCGCGGGCCGCGGCGTCGCCGGCTGTTGCGGCTGATAAGGATAAAGCTGAAGCGGCAGTCCGAGCTGCCGCGCCCGCGCGAGCAGGATGTCCGGATCGGCGCAGGCCACCAGCTCGACCGGCCAGGCCTGCTGCGCCAGCATGGCGACCAGATCGGGACCAATCCCGGCGGGTTCGCCGGGAGTGATCGCCAGCCGTGCCTTATTGAGCATTGTCATCCATGATTTTGACATAGGCGCCGGCGCGCTGTTCCTGCATCCAGGTCTGCGACTCTTCGGCGAATTTGCGGTTGAACAGCAGACGGTAGGCCTGATCTTTTTTGGTGGCGTCGGTACGGTCAACCTGACGGGTATCGAGCAACTGAATCAGATGCCAGCCAAAAGACGAGTGCACCGGCTGGCTGATTTCGCCTTTTTTCAAACGCATAAGCGCGTCCTGAAAGGCGGGATCATAGGCTTGCGGCGCGGCCCAGCCGAGATCGCCGCCCTGGTTGGCGGAGCCGGGGTCCTGCGACAGCAGTTTGGCCTGGGCGGCAAAATCGGTCTTGCCGCTTTTAATCTGCGCCAGTACTTCATTCAGTTTGGCTTCGGCCTGCTGATCGGTCATCACCACCGACGTGCGCAGCAGGATATGCCGGGCATGCACCTCGGTAACGGAAACTTTCTCATCGCCGCCGCGGATATCGTTGACCTTCAGGATATGGAAACCGACGCCGGAACGAATCGGGCCGACCACCGCCCCTTTGGGCGCGCCCTGCAACCGCTCGGCGAACAGGCTAGGCAGCTCTTCCAGTTTGCCCCAGCCCATCTGCCCGCCTTTCAGCGCCTGCGGATCGGCGGAGTAGCCGATCGCCAGCTTGCCGAAATCGGCGCCGCCCTTGATCTGCTGTACCAGGGAGGCCGCCACGGCTTCCGCTTTATCCACCTGTTCCTGCGTCGGGTTTTCCGGCAGCGGGATCAGGATGTGGCTTAAGTTGTATTGCGCGCCGTTGCCGGTTTGGGCGGCAATCTGCTGGGCCAGGGAATCCACCTCCTGCGGCAGGATGGTTACGCGGCGGCGCACTTCACCGTTGCGCACCTCGGCAATCAGCATCTCCTTGCGGATCTGCTTGCGATAGGTTTCGTAGCTTATCCCGTCATAGGCCAGGCGGCTGCGCAACTGATCGAGCGTCATTTTATTTTGCGCGGCGATGTTGGTAATGGATTGGGTCAGCTGATCGTCCGTCACGGTGATGTTGTTGCGCTGGGCGATTGAAAGAATGATATTGTCCATAACCAAACGATCGATAATCTGGCGACGCAGCGTTGCGTCATCCGGTACCTGCTGTTTGGCTTCCTGGGCATTGCGTTTAACCGATTGTAACAGTCCATCCACGTCACTTTCGAGAACGACGCTGTTATCAACCACGGCAGCAACTTTATCCACTACTTGTGGCGCAGCGGACAGGGTTCCGGCGCACAAAGCCAAGCTGAGAATAAACGTTCTCCAGTTTTTCATAACTTTTCCATATATATCAGCCGCATTCGCGGATTCAAGATTAACGTTCGCAGGTCAGAAGCAGCCTTAAAACGCCCGTTGGTATGGCAATATGCCGGAACCCAGCATCTTGTCGGTCCCAAGGCCGTAATCGCTGCTCAGACCGCGCAGTTGTATATTAAACGTCACGGCATTGTCGTAATTACTGGTATTACTGTTGTAGTTCCAACTGGTGATCTTACGGTCGTAACCCACCGTGGCCGCCCAGCAACAGGTGTTGTACTGCACGCCAATCAGCTGTTCGGCGGGCTGGCTCGCCTTGGTGTCATAATAATACGCGCCGACAATCGACCACCGATCGCGGATTGGCCAGCTGGCGATGGTGCCGATCTGCGAGATGCCCTGTTGATAGCCCGGGTTTGAAATATTGGGCAACATGGCCTGAATATATTCGGGACTGGCATAACGGTAGTTCAATTGAACCATTCGGTTATCGTCGCGGCGGTATTCCAGTACCGCGTCGCCCAACGCCACGCTGTTCAGGCGCGTATCATATTGTACGCCGCCGCGCACGCCCCACTGGTTATCGATCTTCCAGAAGGTGTCGCCGGCCCAGACCACGCTGCCCGTTTCGGCATCCTGATCCAGGCTGCTGTTGGTCGAACCGGTGCGCGGACGGGTAAAGTAATAGATTTGACCCAGCGAAGCGTTAAAACGTTCAACCAAAGCGTCATCATAAAGACGGGTGGTGACGCCGCCCGCCAGTTGGTTGGCGGAGGCGATGCGATCGAGGCCGCTATAGCTGCGGTCGCGAAACAGTCCGGTGTAGTCGGTTTGCAGCAGCGTGGAGTCGTAAACGTTGATATTGCTCTGGTCGCGATAGGGTACATACAGGTACTGCAGCCGCGGCTCCAGGGTCTGGGTATAATCTTGCGCCCAGTCCACATCCCGTTCAAAAATCATCTTGCCGTCGGTTTTAAACTGCGGCATCACGCGGTTGACCGTGCCGTCCAGCCGGCTGTCGGGATTGTTGGTATTGTAATTATCCAGGTTGTCCTGCTGATAGTGGGTCGCCATCAGCTTGGTTTCGGTGTTCAGGCTGCCCCAGCTGTTGGCCAGCGGCAGGCTGACGGTCGGTTCAATATGCAGCCGGGTCGCCTCGGGATTATCGCTGCTGACGCTGGTAAACTTCGCGGCCTGGCTGACGATGCGGGTATCAAACGGCCCCACATCGTTCTGGTAATAGGTGACGTCAAGCTGCGGCGCCGCGCGATAGGCGTTGGTATTGCCCGAGTTCGAGAATATCTGGAACTGCTTGCTGGCCAGGGTGACGTCCCAGTTCTCATCGGAATAGCCGACGCTGAATTTCTGCGTGGCGTAGCCGTCGGTCGTGGAGCCGTACTGCGAGGTCAGATCGGTGAAATAGTAAGGATCGCTGACCCGGGTATAGTCGACGTTGAAACGCCACACGTCGTCCATGACGCCGCTATGCCGCCAGTACAACATCCAGCGGTCGTTATTGTTGTCCGTGGGATGCTCATCGGCGTATTCCGAATCGCTGGGCAGCCAGTCGAACTGCACCAGGCCCAGGCCGGGCGTGGTCAGGTAACGGAATTCGTTCTGCAACTGGGTGCCGCGCTTGCTCATATAATGCGGCGTAATGGTGGCGTCGTAGTTCGGCGCCAGGTTCAGGTAATACGGGGCGGAAAATTCAAAGCCGCTCTTGGTGCCGTATTTCGCGTTCGGGATCAAAAAGCCGGAACGGCGCTTATCGCCCACCGGCAACTGCAGGTAAGGGCTGTAGAACACCGGCACCTTGCCGATCCTGAACCGGGCGTTATAGATTTCCGCCACCTGTTCTTCACGGTCGTGGATGACTTCGGAGCCTTGTACGCTCCAACTGTCGTCCCCGGGCAGGCATGAGGTAAAGGTGCCGTTTTCCAAGACCGTATAGCGGTTGCTGCCGCGCATTTTCATGGTATCGGCGTCGCCGCGCCCCTGGCGTCCCACCATCTGGTAGTCGCCCTGGTAAACGTCAGTATCCTTGGTATTCAGGTTGGACCAGGCCTTGGGTCCATTGAGTTTAATCTGGTTATCGTTGTAATGGACATCGCCGGTGGCCGTGACGGTACGCACCGGGTCTTCCTGTCCGGTCTGCTTCTGTTGCAGCTCTACCTGTTTGGCGTTGAGCGTGCTGTTACCCTGTTCGATATCGACATTACCGGAAAACAGCGCGTTATCCGGATAGTTGGCCGTCGTCTGGTCAGCCTGGATATGGACCGGCAGTTGATTCGGGTCGCCCGTCACCAGCGGCTTGGTATAGGCAGGCACGCCCAGCATGCACTGATCGGCAAAATCCGCCAGGGCATTCTGGCTATAAAGCGCCGACCAGATCAGGCTGGCCAGCAATGTAGGGTAACGTTTCTTCATATGCTTTTCGGGTGTTCCGTCATCTTGGGCTTCATGCCGTCAAACGGTCAGAGACTATCTCACTCACCGGAGTTGCGCCAGTGTTAAATCCCGCCGTTTATCCGCGCACCGTTAGGCACAGCGATAAATGACAGGTATGATAAAGCAAATTTGAAGTGTCGGCATGATGAATTGAGGAGTATATGCGGTATTGGGGTAAGGTGTTGGGCGTTATTCTGGGTTTTCTATCCGGAGCAGGGTTTTGGGGCGTGGTTTTAGGCTTCCTGATCGGCCATATGATAGATAAGGCGCGCGGTGCCCGGGTCGGCGGCGGCTTTTTTGCCGATCAGCAAACCAGGCAGAATGTTTTTTTCCGCGCCACCTTTCAGGTCATGGGGCATCTTACCAAATCAAAAGGACGGGTCACCGAGGCGGATATCCAAAACGCCAGCCTGATGATGGATCGCCTGCGGCTTGACGGCGCCGCGCGTTCGGCCGCGCAGCAGGCCTTTCGTGAAGGCAAGGAGGGCCAGTTTCCGCTGCGCGAGACGCTGCGCGAATTCCGGCAGGTGTGCTTCGGGCGCTTTGATCTGATCAGGATGTTCCTGGAAATCCAAATCCAGGCCGCGTTCGCCGATGGGTCATTACATCCCAATGAGCGGCAGGTGTTGTATGTGATTGGCGAGGAGCTGGGCATCTCGAGGGCGCAGTTCGACCAGTTCCTCAGCATGATGGAGGGCGGACAGCAGTTTGGCGGGCAGGAGTACGCGCAGGGCGGCTACCAGCCCGGCGGCGGCCCCACGCTTGAGGATGCCTGCAAGGTGCTCGGCGTCAGCAGCACCGACGATGCCATCACCATCAAGCGCGCCTACCGTAAGCTGATGGGCGAGCACCATCCGGATAAGCTGGTGGCGAAAGGCCTGCCGCCGGAGATGATGGAAATGGCCAAGCAGAAAACGCAGGCCATCCAGGCGGCCTATGATCTGATTAAGCGCGAGAAGGGTTTCCATTAGCCGACTCAGAAATCCGCCTCGCAGCGAAAATGGATAGGCGAATGAAAGGCCGGGTGGGTTATCGCCAGCTCCTGCGCATGCAGCAGCAAACGGCCGGCCATGGCTTTGGCCTCCGGCGTGGCGTAAAAACCATCGCCCAGGATCGGGTGGCCTATGGCCTGCATATGTACCCGCAGCTGATGGGACCGCCCGGTCACCGGCATTAACAACACCCGCGCGGTGAGATCCGCTTCATAGGACAATACCCGGTATTGGGTTTGCGCCGCTTTGCCGGCGTCAAAACACACCTTTTGCAAGGGCCGGTTCGGCCAGTCGCAAATCAGCGGCAAATCAATCAACCCCTCTTCCTGCGCGGGATGTCCCCATACCCTGGCGATATAGGACTTGCGCGGCTCCCGATCGCGGAACTGGCGTTTCAGCTCCCGCTCCGCCGCTTTGGTCAGCGCCACGACAATCACCCCGCTGGTGGCCATATCCAGCCGGTGCACGGACTGCGCCAGCGGGAATTGCGCCAGTACCCGGGTCATCACGCTGTCGTTATGCTCCGGCGCCCGGCCGGGTACCGACAGTAAGCCGCTGGGCTTGTTGATCGCCATGATATGCGCATCCTGATAAAGGATATGCAGCCAGGGTTCGGTGGGTGGATTGTAGGGTTCCATACTGCTCCGGTTTGCCCGGGGTTCTCGCCCCGGGGCGCGTTGTGCTTACTGGTGGGTGACCACGATCAGGCGAATGGCGTCCAGCCGCCAGTTGGCCTGGTCGAGCTGCGCCAGCACCTGCTGGCGATTGGATGCCAGCGTTTCCAATTCGTCCTCGCGGATAGCCGGGTTAACGGCTTTTAACGCCTCCAGGCGCTGGAGTTCGGCGCTCAGGCTTTCATCCGCCTGCTGTCGGGCGTTGTCGATCAGCTCCCGGGCCTGTTTCGCCACCAGCGCTTCGCTGCTTTGCAGCAGCTTATGTACCTCGGGCTGCACCGCGCTGACCAGTTTACCGGCGGTATGGCGCTTGACGGCGTTAAGCTGGCGGTTGAACTGCTCGAACTCCACCTGGCCGGCCAGGTTATTGCCGTTCTGGTCCAGCAGCAACCGTACGGGAGTGGCGGGCAGGAAACGGCTCAACTGCAGCTTTTTAGGCGCGGGCGCTTCCACGACATAGACCAGCTCCACCAGCAGGGTGCCCGCCGGCAGCGCCTTATTGCGCAGCAGTGATACCGCGCTGGTGCCGCTGTCGCCCGATAATACCAGATCCAGCCCGTTGCGGATGATCGGGTGTTCCCAACTGATAAACTGGGTATCCTCGCGGGCCAGCGCCTGCTCGCGGTTGAAGGTGATAGTACATCCTTCCTCGGGCAGGCCCGGGAAATCAGGCACCAGCATATGTTCCGACGGCGTGAGCACGATCAGGCTGTCGCTGCGATCTTCCTGGTTGATGCCGACGATATCAAATAAATTGAGCGCGAAATTCACCAACTGCGCGTCGCTATCCTGGGCGGCGATGGCATCGGCCAACGCCTGCGCCTGTTCGCCGCCGTTGGAGTGTTGCTCCAGCAGACGGTCGCGCCCTTGCTCAAGCTGGAGTTTCAACACGTCATGCTGATGGCGGCAGGCGTGGATAAACTCATCCAGGCCCTCGAGTTTCCCGGGGTCGCCCAGGTAGCCGACCAGCTGTTGATAATATTGATCGTACAGCGCCCGGCCGGTGGGGCAGGTGTGTTCAAACGCATCCAGCCCTTCGTGATACCAACGGATCAACACCGATTGGGCCGTTTGCTCCAGGCAGGGCACGAAGATGCGGATATCATGATTCTGGCCGATGCGATCCAGACGGCCGATGCGTTGTTCCAGCAGATCCGGATTGAACGGCAAATCAAACATCACCATTTGGCTGGCGAACTGGAAGTTACGTCCTTCGGAGCCGATTTCCGAACATAACAGCACCTGCGCGCCGTCATCCTCCGAGGCGAAATAGGCCGCCGCCCGGTCGCGATCGAGCAGCGACAGCCCCTCGTGGAATACGGCGGCGCGAATCCCTTCGCGCTCGCGCAGCACCTGTTCGAGCTGCAGCGCGGTGGCGGCGTGGGCACAAATCACCAGCACCTTCTCCTGACGGTTTTGCAGCAAGAACTCCATCAGCCATTCAACACGGGGATCAAAGTTCCACCAGGTGGCGTTCTGGCCTTCGAACTGCTGATAAATCTGTTCGGGATACAGCATATTGCGCGCCCGTTCGTCCAGGGTTTGCTTGCCGCCCATGATGCCGGCCACCTTGATGGCGGTTTGGTACTGGGCGGGCAGCGGCAGCCTGATTTGATGCAGGATGCGGCGCGGGAAGCCTTTTACGCCCTGGCGGGTATTGCGGAACAGTACCCGGCTGGTGCCGTGGCGATCCATCAGCATGGCGATCAGCTCGCGCCGCGCCGCCAGGGCGCGTGCATCCGCGCCATTGGCGACAGAGAGCAGGGGTTCGATGCTTTGCTCGCCGATCATATCGGCCAGCAGGTTCTTGGCGTCCATATCCAGCGCCTTGCCGTTTAACAGCAGGGTAACCGCGTCGGCCACCGGGCGATAACGCTGCTGCTCCGCCACGAATTCCTGATAGTCATGGAACCGGTCCGGATCCAGCAGCCGCAGCCGGGCGAAATGGCTCTGCAGTCCCAACTGCTCAGGAGTGGCGGTCAGCAATAAAATACCGGGAATACTGCGCGCCAGCTGTTCGATCACCTGGTATTCGCGGCTCGGGGTGTTTTCGCTCCAGGACAGATGATGGGCTTCGTCCACCACCATCAGGTCAAAATCGGCGTCGGCCAGCTTTTCCAGCCGCTCGTGGTTGCGGCGGACAAAATCCAGCGAGCACAGCACCAACTGTTCGGTTTCAAACGGGTTATCGCTGTCCTGCATGGCTTCGGCGTAGCGCTCGTCGTCAAACAGCGAGAACAGCAGGTTGAAGCGCCGCAGCATTTCCACCAGCCATTGATGCATCAATGACTCCGGAACGATGATCAGCACCCGCTCGGCCCGGCCGGTAAGCAACTGCTGATGGATTATCATGCCGGCTTCGATGGTTTTACCCAAACCCACTTCATCCGCCAGCAACACCCGCGGCGCGTAACGCTGTCCTACTTCGGAGGCAATATGCAGCTGATGGGGAATCAGGTTGGCGCGGATGCCGCGCAGTCCGTTCCAGGCCTGGCGGAACTGCTCGCTGTGAAATTTGCGCGCCCGGTAGCGTAAGGCAAAACGATCCATGCGATCGATTTGACCGGCGAACAGGCGATCCTGGGGTTTGCTGAAGGTCAGCTTGCTGTCGAGCAGGACTTCCCGCAGGGCGGTATCGGCCTGGCCGTTATCCAGCCGGGTGCCGATATAGGTCAGCAGGCCGTCCTCTTCCTCAACGGATTCCACGCTGAGCTGCCAGCCCTCGTGGCTGGTGACGGTATCGCCGGAATTGAATATCACGCGGGTGATGGGCGCGTCCGCGCGGGCGTAAAGACGGTTCTCGCCGATAGCGGAAAACAGCAGGGTTACCATGCGGGCATCCTGTGCAACCACAGTTCCCAGTCCTAATTCACTTTCCGTATCGCTGATCCAGCGTTGACCTAAGGTAAAAGGCATAAATTCTCGGCTCGGTGTTATGTTAGGCAAAAGTACCGGCAATAGCGCGGCTTGCCGCGGCAGGCGCTGGCCTGATGCCACGGCGGTGAAAAGCGGCAAGAGTTAAGGTTGAGGTCTGAAAAGGCGCTATGTTAATGGATGAGTGCCCCTTCGTCACCTACCAATCCATCTCTTTCTCATCAAAACAGCCCCATCTGGCCTGATATAAGCGTAGCAAAGTCATCTTGCAGGAAGGGAAGGATGGCATCCGCCACCGGCTGCAGCTGCTTGGTCAGGTAGTGATCGTAATCCGGCGCGCTTTGCGTGATTTCCAGCGGCTCCGGGCCGTGGGCGGTCATGATATAGCTTATCCAGCCGCCGTTCTGGTACTGCTGCTGCCGACCGTTGCGGGCATTATACTCGTCGGCAATGCGCGCCGCCCGCGCCTGTGGCGGCACGTTCTTCTGGTATTCGCTTAACTTGCGCCGCAGGCGCTTGCGGTAGACCAGCAGCGAATCCAGTTCGCCGTCCAGGGTCCGGCGGACATAATCGCGCACAAAATCCTGATAGGGCCGGCGGCGGAAAACCAGCTCATAAAGCTGCTGCTGGAATTGCTGGGCCAGCGGCGTCCAGTCGCTGCGCACCGTTTCCAGGCCTTTGAACACCATGTGCCCGCCCCGATCGTCTTGCACCAGGCCGGCGTAACGTTTTTTACTGCCCAGCTCAGCGCCACGGATAGTCGGCATCAGGAAACGGCTGAAGTGGGTTTCGAACTCAAGCTCCAGCTCGCTGTCCAGCCCCATGGTCTCACGCAGGTGCGTCCGCCACCATTGGTTAATATCCTTGACCAGGTCTTGGCCGATAGCGTTGGCGGCGTCCGCATCCCGGGCCGGTTTCAGCCAGACGAAGGTAGAGTCGGTATCGCCGTAGATGACCGGATAACCCCGGGCCTCGATAAGCTCCCGCGTTTGATGCATGATGGCGTGGCCGCGCAGCGTAATGGAGGAGGCCAGGCGGGCATCGAAAAACCGGCAGCCGGGCGCGCCCAGTACGCCGTAAAAGGCGTTCATGATAATCTTCAGCGCCAGGGATAAAGGCTGGTTTTGGTCCCGTTTCGCCCGTTCGCGGCCTTGCCAGAGTTCCCGGACGATTTCCGGCAGGCAGTGATGCGTGCGCGAGAAACGCGCGTCGATAAAACCATCGACCGTCCGGGCCGGATCGTCCTCGGCCAGGCCTTCAATCAAGCCCACCGGGTCGATCAGGAAAGTTCGGATAATCGACGGGTAGAGGCTTTTATAATCCAGCACCAGCACCGAGTCATACAGGCCGGGACGCGATTCCATGACATAACCGCCCGGGCTGGCCTGCATCGGTATATCGCCAAGGTTAGGGGCGACATACCCCGCGCGGTGCATCCTCGGCAGGTAGAGCCAGTTAAACGCGGCCACCGAGCCGCCGCTGCGGTCCGCCGCCAGCCCGGTGACGGTGGCGCGCTCAAGCAGGAACGCCAGCAGTCGGGTGTGCCCGAAGATGCGCGTCACCAGCTCGCAATCCTTGAGGTTGTAGCGCGCCAGCGCCGGCTTATCCTCCCGGTACAGCCGGTCTATTTCATCCATGCGCGCGTAAGGCGTGGAGATATCCTTACCTTCGCCCAGCAGGGTCTGCGCCACATTTTCCAGGCTAAACGACGAAAATTGCCAAAAGGCGGATTTTAACGCCTCGATGCCGTCTATAATCAGTCGTCCGGCGGCGCTGGCGAAATAATGCCCCGCCTTGACGCCATGTTCGCGCCATTCCAGCGTTTCACCACCGCGTCCGAGCAGCAACGGTTGATGGTAGCGTTCCGCCTGTTTTTGCAGGATATGTAAATCGAACTGCACCAGGTTCCAGCCGATGATGGCGTCGGGGTCATGTGTCGCGAACCATTGATTCAGGCGCTGGATCAATAACGCGCGGGTAGGGACGTATTCCAGGCTGCCGTCGGCCCAGCCGACGTCCGCGGACGGCGGATCGCCCAGCATATAGACCTGCCTCCGCCCGCACCCCTCCAGGCCGATGCAGTAAAGTTCGCCGGCGCGATTGGTTTCGATATCCAGCGAAACCAGCCTGAGCGTGGGCCGGTAGTCGGGCGCCGGCTTGAGACGCGCCGCGGTAATAACGCCATTTTCCTGACGTTGGCCTTCAAACCAGACCGGGGCGGTAATAAAGCGTTCCATCAGATAACGTTCAGGCGGCCGGATGTCGGCCTCATAGAGCGGTATGCCGGATTCTTTAAACAGTTTTTCCAGGCGCCCCAGCTCGCGATAGTGCCGGCAGTAAATGCCCGCCACCGGGCGGCGGTGAAAATCCCGCAGCGCCAGGGTACGCGGCTCGCAGCCGGGGATGGTGTCCAGCAAAGGTTGCGCGCGCGCCATGCACTCCGCCGGCATAAACGCAACGGCGGACTGCGGCGGCAGGCTGATTTTTTGCGGGCCGCGATCGGTCGCCAGCCAGAAGTCGATGACGGTGCCGCCGGGAGTATCCCGCCAGTGGCGGGTGAGAACAAAACCCTGGCCGGGCAGGGATTGGTCTGGCATGGCGTCTGGATATCCGGTTAAAGTAAAAGAGGGATAATGGTTTTTACATAATCTTATAATTATGATTATTTATACAGTGTTTGTCCAGTTGCGCCGCCGAACGTCAATCCCCGCCAAATCTATATACAATTGTTACATTGACGCCGGCGCCATCCAGCCCTGACAATCCGTCGGCTTAAATAAACAAGAGAGGGTTATGCAAGATTTTTTAGCGCATTGGGTAACACAATCATTGGCTTTCTCGCTTACTGCCGTAGCGTTGGTGGCATTCCTTGAATCCCTGGCTTTTGTCGGACTGCTGTTGCCGGGTACGTTGATGATGGCGACGCTGGGCGCGTTTATCGGCAGCGGTACCCTGGGGTTTTACCCCGCCTGGGCCGCCGGCATCGTTGGATGTTTCCTTGGCGATTGGATTTCCTATTTTATCGGTCACGGTTGTAAAAAGTCGTTGAAGAAATGGTCGTTCCTGAAAAAGCACCGCGCCATGCTCCATAAAACCGAACACGCCTTGCACCGGCACAGCAACCTGACCATATTGGCCGGCCGGTTCATTGGCCCGACTCGTCCGCTGATACCGTTGGTGGCGGGCATGCTGGATTTGCCGCCCCTTAAATTCGCGCTGCCTAATATTATTGGTTGCCTGAGCTGGCCTCCGGCTTATTTTATGCCCGGCATCCTGGCCGGGGTGGCAATTAATATTCCAGCCGGCCAGCATACCGGGCAATTCCGTGGCTTGCTGTTGGGTGTTGCCCTGCTGGTATGGCTGGCCGGCTGGCTGGTGTGGCGTTGGTTTCGCAGTGGCAAACGCACTACGGGCAGGCTTGCCGGGTGGCTGCCGTTATCGCGGTTGCGCTGGCTGGCGCCGTTATGCCTGATGGCTGCTGTTGCGGCACTTATCGCGCTAATCCAGCATCCGCTGATGCCTATTTACGCCGCTCAATTATGGAAAGTATTAAAATTTTGACGAGATGATTCAGTAATCGGAAAATAACGCGTAGATCGCCTTACCCAGGTCTGGCTGGGTGCCGATAATCGAGGAAAGATTTTCCTCCAACACGGTTCCCGTATTGGTTAATAACTCCCTGAATTGGATAGGTGAGACGCTTTTTTTATTGGCGATTGCGATGCTTGACAGACATGCGACCACCCCTGCCACGATGGGATTGGCTGGGGAATTGCCGGAGTAATTATTAATATACCAAGCGTTGGTTTGATTGAGCAGGGTGGCATACCCATAGGCCGTCGTCACCACATAATCGCCCCAGCTGGCGCTGTCCAGACGCGAACCAAAATTGCTGTAGGCGGCCCTGAGGCCGGTCCTGGGGTCGAGCGCGCCGACGATGATCGCCCCTGAGTCCTGCAGGTTGCGATTGAACTTGCCGTTAAACGCCGGGTGATCCAGATTCACCGCCCCATTTCCTGCCGCCTGGATAACATGGATTCCCTTGGTGGTTAAAGCGGAAATCATATCAAACCAGGCGGGTTCAAACTCCACAGGAACATAACATCCCTGGTTATGATAAGTCATACAGCCTCCTTGGTGCTGCATACCTATCTGGATGACGTCGCCTGCCTTCAGGCGGTGATAAAGGTTATAGAGATATTGCAGGCCACGGGCGGCATATCCTACCTTTGCCCGGCTGGCAATGCCCAGAATGCCGTAGCCCAATTCCAGGCCCGCCATCACGCCTACAGATGCCGTGTCGTCGTTGCCCACCGTGACGGCGCCCTCGACAATCGCGCGTTCCTGCGGTAGGTTTTTATGTCCGGTAAACCAGGCGTCAGGCTCATTGGTAATGATGGTAACATTTTCGCCCCTGCCGCCCTCGTAGGCTAAGCCCGCGGCGCCGTCTACGCCGCCGAGTTTAAAACCATTAAAACAGTGCCTGGCCGGCCATAGGTAATACTGCAAGGATACAAAATTGGGAATATCTGATTCCACAGACGATTTTGTCTCATTATAGATGATGGGCTTGGCGGCATGAGACAAATCCTGGATGTCCCCGGAGCGCAGTGATATCGGTTCCGACGAGGGATAGACCGTTTCGACAGAGCTGAATAACGCAATTGCATGCAGTATTCCATTGATATAATCAGCCGAGTTGACATTGTCATTGAAAAATTTAACTTTAAAATACCGATCTAAACCAAATCTTTTATTCATCTCCCTGGTTGAGTCATCACGAGGGCTGCCGGATACGTCAAATAAGGGATTAATCCCCATGGTTTCAAAGTTAAATTTCAGTTCATGCTCAATTTTCTGGGCCTCCGAAAAGTAATACGAACCGACATTGTTTCTTTTTAGTTGGAAAACAATATTGGTGTATTTTACACCCTGCTGAGCAAAGAAGTCGATTTTTTTATGAAATTTTTCACTCATTATAGATAACCCTCAATAATATAAGATGTCATTGACAGTCGGCAATGCATGCCGGCATTCCTGATGTAGAACCTGGTGTTGATTAAGACTTGCATAAAGGCGCTCCTTCTGCGGTGAATCAGTATCTCCTGTTGTTTTGATTAATGGGTTGCATGAGTTTTAATGAGAAAAAAATGAATAGAAACACTGTTATATATTATCCCTTGTAGCAGATGATGTTTTGCTGATCGGTCCGCATAAAGATTAATGCTGTTGATATTGAAAGGCTCTGTTTAAAGAGCTAGTGCCGATTGTACGTTATATACAATAAGCGAAGATGATATTTAATAAGTAATTAAATTGTTATATTTAATCAATATAAACGCTAATTGAAAGAAATCAAAGAGTATTCGCTATCAATAGTGTGAGGCAAGTCAATGTTTTCCCTAATATCAAAATGTCTTAACCTTAATCCGGCATTTGTCTATAAAATCCAAATTTTTTATTAAAATTAATGGAAAATAAGCAGATAATAATAAAACAATGCTTATATGTTATTTGCAAATTAGGAATCAGTAGCAAAAAAATCAGTTAGCGGACTTTTTATATTGTAGATGTAGCGATAAATGCCTGGTCGATGATGTCGTGGTTGATAAAGCCAGGGGTACATTTTTGCAGGGGGACCAGGCGGCGGATGTGCTGAATTTGCCTGATTTTCCTGCAGTCGCCGGGATAATGAGTCACGAACCGGCTGCCGTGGGGATTCGAGGCCGGCCCGGTGGAGTATGGTACAGCCTGAGGGGGAAATGGCGGATGGCATGGCGGACATATGATGGTAATGCTTTGTTCCGCCGCAGCTAAACCGGGCCGGATGTCTATTCGTGGCGCGTTATAATTTTAAAGAAAATTCCGGTAGTGCGCATATTTCCACGGCATTGGCGCGGGCGCTTTATTCTTCGCCCGGTAATACAGGGTAGGCTGGTCTTGATAACGTAATCAACGTGTTGCCGGGGATATGGATTTTAACATATAGGATGGCATCAACTATATTCGTATTCTAATATTTAGCATGCAATATTGATATAACTTATGTCGGCGCGGCGTGTGAAATTATTTAGTTATCGCAATAATTGATTATGTTCAAACAATCCCCGGCGTTGAAAATGTGGCATTTTAAGTTTTTTTATCTATACTACCTAAAATGCGTCATTGCTTTCCAGGTATGCTTAAAAAATCAGTGCATGCCGAACCGGGCGTCTTATTATCGACACCATAAAATTTCTGCTGAAAAAGCGCCTTAATCTAATATAGTAAGGTTTTTATTAGCGGAGTGTGAAGCGGATCAACAATGCCATTTTTGGCTATTTGCCCTGATTTTTATTGTAACTTAATAAAAACCCTATAAATAAAGGGTGTGGGAAGGGGATCAACTAAATTATAAGGCCGTTCGAGCGTGCGCTAATTCATGGCGCTAACCGCCTGGGCGCGGTGAAATACCTAGTATGGCGGCTTGCGGCGCGTCACCTGTCGCCAGCATTGAGGTCAGTCCATCATAATATATTCGGCCATCGACTATTAGCAGTGTGCGCGGCGCGATACGCAAGGCATCATCCAGGTTATGCGACACCATCAGCAGGGTCAGGCCGCGTTGGTTGCACACGTCTTCTACCCGTTGCAGCATGTCGTTGCGCAGGGCGGGATCGAGCGCGGAAAACGGTTCATCCAGCAACAGGATGGGGCGGTCCCTCACCAGGCAGCGCGCCAGAGCCGCCCGTTGCCGCTGCCCGCCGGACAGCTGTCCCGGCAGCCGGTTCAGCAGTTCCTGCAGCCCCACCTGCCGCGCCACCTCGCTTAGGGCGTCCCGCTGCGCCGTGGTTAATTTTAATCCTGGATGCAGCCCCAGGCCGATATTTTCCGCCACCGTCAGGTGGGCGAACAGGTTATTTTCCTGGAAAAGCATGGATACCGGGCGCAGGGCGGGCGGCGTAGCACTGTGATCCTGGCCGTTTAACCATAGGCCGCCGCTGTGCAGGGGTAAAAAACCGGCAATCAGGTTGAGCAGGGTGCTTTTGCCCGCGCCGCTGGGACCGAGGACGGCAACCTTTTCGCCCGCCGCCAGCCGCAGGTCAAAACGCATCGGCAGGTGCTGGTAGAGGTAGGTGGCCTTATCCAGTTTTATCATATGGCCCCGAGAGTTTTTCTATTAGTGTAAACAATAAAAAACACAGCGCCAGCAGGAAAAGCGCGGTGACGGCGCCGTCCTGGCTGCGATAAGCGCCGATTTGCTGGTAAAGATATAGCGGCAACGTACGGAAATGCTCATTGCCGAACAGGGCCACCACGCCAAAATCTCCCAGCGACAGAATTGAGGCGAAAGCCATGGCGCGGCCAATCGGCTGGCGCAGCGCCCGCCATTCCACCCAGCGCAAACGCGACAGCCCGCCCATATCCAGGGATAAGCATAAGCGATTGTACCTTTCCGCCAGGTCCAGCATTGGCGTTTCAAGGATTTTCAAGGCATAGGGGATGGCCATCAGCGCGTTGGTCAGTATGACCAACCCATAAGGGGAACGGGGCAACCCCAGGCTATTGGTGGCGATCAGGAAAAAGCCGGTGGCCAGCACGATGCCCGGCATCGCCAGGATCAGCATCCCGCTGAGGTCGAGCAGCTGCGCCGCCCAGGGCCGTTGCCGCAGCCTGAGCTCGCGACTGCTCCACAGCAGCATCAGGGTCAGCGCCACGCACAACAGCCCCGCGCCGAACGCAATACGCAGCGAGGTCAGCAGGGCCGACCATAGCGCCTCCTGCGACAGCACCCGTGACATGCCCAGGTTAATGCCGCCCGCCGCCACAGCGAGCAGGGGCGGCGCCAGGAGCGCCAGCGCCAGGGTGATGATCGTGCCGTCGGTCAATTTGCGCGCCAGATTATCACCCGGATTGCGCCACAGGGCGAAATGCGTCGCCCCCACCGGGAAAGCGCGCGTCAGCCGCTGGCTGAACAGCACCAGCCCCAGGCAGCAGATCATTTGCATCAACGCCAGGATCGCGGCGCGTGCGGGATCGTAGTCATAGCTTAACGCCTGGTAGATCGCCAGCTCAATCGTGGTCGCCCGCGGTCCGCCGCCCAAGGACAATACGGTGGCGAAACTGGCGAAGCACAACATAAATATCAGGGCCGCCGCCGGCAGCAGCTGGCGGCGTAAATAGGGCCACTCAAGGATGCGAAAAAAATTCCAGCCCGTCATGCCCAACTGCGCCGCCAATTGGCGTTGCTCCACCGGGATGCCGTCCAATGCCTGCAACAGCAGGCGGGTGGCCAGCGGCAGGTTGAAAAAAACGTGCGCCAGCAGGATCCCCGGCAGGCCATAGGGCGAAAAACCGTAGGGAATATGCAGCCAAAGGCATAACTGCGCCAGCCAGCCCTGGCGGCCATAGACGCTAAGGATGCCGAAGACCGCGACCAGCACCGGCAGCACCAGCGTCATGGCGCAAAAACGCAGCAGCAGCAGGCGCCCCGGGAACCGGCGGCGGTGGAGCGCCCGCGCCAGGGGGATGGCGGGCAGCACCGACAGCAGGGACGACAGCAACGCCTGCCAAAAGGTGAAGCGCAGGACATGCCAAAGATAGCTGTCCGACAGCAAGACGCGCCAGTGGGGCGCCGGCGCGCTGGCCCACAGGGCGCCGACGGCCACGATGGCAATGGCCGTCAGCATCAGCGCGGCCAGCAGCCCCGGCCATAACCAGCGGGGTATCATTGGCTGACGGAGCGTAACCAATCCCGGGTCCAGCCGCCGCGTTTAGCCGCCACTTCGTCCGCGCTGAAATTCAGCGTGGTTGCCGGCAAAACGTCAAATCCGGCCGGCAGCGCGGTGTTGATCACCGGATACATCCAGTTGCCGGTAGGGATGGTCTGCTGGAAGGCGGGGGAGACGACAAAACGCATAAACTGCTGCGCCAGCAGCGGATTTTTACTGGCGACCAGTTGTCCGGCAACCTCGACCTGCAGGTAGTGGCCTTCGCTGAAGGCCGCCGCCGCATAGTTATCCTTCTTTTCCTCATTGATATGGTAGGCCGGCGACGTGGTATAGCTGAGCACCATATCCGCTTCGCCTTTCAGGAACAGCCCATAGGCTTCGCTCCAGCCCTTGGGCACGGTGACGGTCTTTTTCGCCAGCCGTTGCCAGGCCTGGGGCGCCTGGTCGCCATAGACCTTTTGCACCCAGAGCAGCAAGCCCAGTCCGGGGGTGCTGGTGCGCGGATCTTCATAAATGATTTTCAGCGCCTGCGGGCCGTCTATCAATTCATGCAGGCTCTTGGGCGGATTTTTCAGCTTGTTCTTGTCATAGACAAAGGCGAAATAGCCGTAATCAAAAGGCAGGAAGGTGGTGTCATGCCAGCCGCCGGGCAGGGTAAGATGAGCGGTGGCGACGTTATGCGCCGTGAAAAGATGCGTATCCTGCGCGGCCTTAAGCAGGTTGTTATCCAGGCCCAGCACCACATCCGCGCCGCTGTTCTTGCCTTCGATGCGCAGACGGTTGAGCAGGGCGACGCCGTCTTCCTGCACGACATATTTCAGCTCGCAGCCGCACTCTTTTTCAAAGGCGGTTTTTATCGCCGGTCCCGGACCCCATTCGGAGGCAAAGGAATCATAGGTGTAAACCGTCAGGACGGGTTTTGCCAGCGCCGGGGCGGTGGCTAACAATAACAGGCAGGGTAACCATTTTTTTAACACTTTGCGCTCCTGGAAAAAAAGGCGGCAAAGGCGTTTGAGGCAGCGCGGCGCACTCTCAAATCCCTTCGCCGGTATTAGCCGGATCAGGTTCGACGGGTATACTCTCAGCTCGCGCCCCGGCTAAAGCCATGCCGGAGGTTCGCACCCCGTTGAGAACAGGTTTAAGTGTAAAGGTTTTATCATCGGCTTAACAGCGCCGCCTACGCCTCCGACGGGTTGGACGCGTCCGGCGGCGCGAACCAGGCGGATTTAAAATCAAACCACCCCAGGGTGTTCATCCTGATACCGCGCATGCTGCGTTGTCCCTGCAGGATTAACCAATGGTGGAACAGCGGGTGCAGCCGGTAGTCGGTGACCAGCGATTGGCACCATTGCGCCGTCGTCAGGCTTTTGCCGCGCCATAACCGCAGATCGTCGGTTAAACCGGCCTGCAGGCAATGATGCATCAGCGGCATCTCGTAGAAGGTGGCGAACAGGGAATAGTCCAGCGGCAGGTAAAAATTGGCGCTGCCGAGCCACATATCGCTCTGGGCTTCGCCATTATGCCAGGTGGCGTAATCCACCGTATTGACCACCAGCGCGATATCCTGCCGGGCCAGCACCTCGCCGAGCGCGCGGCACAGATCGTCGAATTCCGAATGGGCGTGGTACACCGTCAGGGTGATGCTGTTGAGCCCCTCGGGCTTGGGGCGTGGCGTGGCGACCCGGCTATGGCGCCAGCGCGGCAGGATGCCGTAGGCCGGCGACCAGTAATGCTGGTAGGCCGTTCCGGCCTCGGCCAGCATGGAAATGGGATCGATGTTTTCACTCACCCAGCGGCGGATATCGTCATTTTGCATCAGCGGCGAGCGCCGATCGTAGAGCAGGAAATAACAGCCTTCCTCCAGCCGTGTCTCCAGCTTGTCATGACCGCTGTTGTCCGCCTGCAGCTGGACGCCGGAATAGCTGAGCTCGGCGGTCAGCTCCGGCAAGACCCAGATATTCACTTCATCAATCAGCGCGCGATAGCCGAAATAATCATCAAATGCGCGGATCTTCAACAGGCTGTCCCGGTTGTCGATGACCGCATAGGGGCCGGTGCCGACGGGACGGCGGGCAAAGTCCGGCATGGTCGCCCACTCCTGCGGCAAAATCATCGCCGGCACGCTGCCCAACAGCCAGGGCAGCCAGTCGTCCTGCTCGGATAAAAAGATATCGACGGTATTGGCGGTGGGGGACGAGACATCTCTTATATGACGGAACAGCAGATTGTCCCGCAGGCGCAGCAGCGAGTGGCGCACATCCTCGGTGGCCAGTTCCCGCCCATGGTGAAAATGAATGGCCGGGCGCAGGTAAAAACGCCATTGCAAGGGCGACACCTGTTGCCAATGATGGGCGAGATCCGCTTCCAGTTCCCCGTTTTCCTCGTTTATCTTGGTTAAACCGCTGAAGATCTGCCGCACGATATGGTTGTCCGATCGCCGTAGCGCGCTGCCCGGCAAGAGGTTCAGCAGCGGTCGATAATAAAGCACCCGCAAAATATGCTTGCCCTGGCGAAAGCTGCGGCCCAGATGGGAGAGCAGCATCTGGCGTACCGCGTCTTTATCCCCCACCAACTGGACCAATTGTTCGATACGATCCTGCTCCAGCAAATCTTCCGCCCGCTGCTGCTGCAACGCCAGGCCGGTATAGTGAAAAGTCAGATGGGAACGCTTGCCCCGCCCGGCGGCCGATTGCCACTCCAGCCAGCCCATCTCCTGCATGGTTTTCAGCAGCGAGCGGACATGGCGGCGCGTACAGCTCAGCGCCTGCGCCAGTTCACCCAGAGTAGTTTCCTGCGGCTGGCCCTGGCAGCTTTGCCACAGGCGGATAAATTGTTGTTGCAGGCGTGGGGAAGACATAAAAGAGGAACACTCCAGTAAAAGTCATCTGTTTTTCTTCCTATATATTAGGCCGATACTGGCCGGGTCGAAAGGGCAGAGTGGGGAATGGAATGATGAAAATTACCGTCTTGCGCCAGTTTTATCAGCGTTATTTTAACGCTCTCTGCGGGCGCGGCGTGATCCGGCCCGATAGCGGCCGCAGCGGACAGCGCATGGCGCTGTTGTTGCAGGTTACCCAATGGCATATTGATGCCCTTTCGGAGGACGAGTACCAGCATTGGACCTAAGGTCCATTGTTGGTGGTGTCGGCAGCGGCAAGGATGCTGCTGCCGTGATAAACGTAAGATGTTTTAATTGCGGTGAGGTCTACCGACCGGGCGGCGCGAGCAATCCGGTTTTTTTTTGCCGTAGGCATGGGAATGGGGACGTTTTGTGGCGGTTGCGTTTGCCGGCTGTGGGGCATGGGAGTGCTGGCGGTTTTGTTGGCCGGCTGTGGGGCATGGGAGTGTCGTGACAGTTTCGCTTGCTGAAAATTGCGCATTTTTATGCTGTGCCAGGCGCGGGCAAGCGACAAGAGGGGACGCCGCCGCCCGCGGCAAGAGAAACCCGCTCCCAGCGTGCCGATGTCGCCCGCCGCAAGCGAACGCGCCTCAATCAATGCAAAAACGCCGGCTGGCTCGCCTCATAATCCGCAATTGACCCTTCATGCTGCAGCGTCAGCCCGATGCTATCCAACCCATTAATCATGCAATGCTTACGAAACGCATCAATCTCAAACAAATAGCGCTTATCCCCGGCAATCACCCGCTGATGTTCCAAATCCACCGTAAAGGTCATGCCTTCATTAGCCTCGACCAGGATGAACATTTCATCCACCTGCTCCGGCGACAGGGCAATCGGCAGCAGTTGGCTGTTAAAGCTGTTGCCGTAAAAGATATCGGCAAAGCTCGGCGCAATCACCACCTGGATGCCGTAATCGGCCAGCGCCCAGGGCGCGTGCTCGCGCGACGAACCGCAGCCGAAATTCTCCCGCGCCAGCAAAATGCTGGCGCCGCGATAGCGCGGTTTGTTCAGCACAAAGTCCGGATTGGGCTGCTGGCCGGCATCGTCGAGAAAACGCCAGTCGTTGAACAGATGCTGGCCGAAGCCGGTACGGGTGACTTTCTGTAAAAACTGTTTCGGAATAATGGCGTCGGTATCCACGTTGGCGGCATCCAACGGCACCACCAGCCCGGTATGTTGCGTAAATTTAGCCATGAAGCTGTCTCCCTTAATTCAATTCGCGAATATCGGCAAAATGACCGCTAACCGCCGCCGCCGCCGCCATGGCCGGACTGACCAAATGGGTCCTTCCGCCGCGGCCCTGGCGACCCTCGAAATTACGATTGCTGGTGGATGCGCAACGTTCGCCGGGGTTCAGGCGATCGTTGTTCATGGCCAGGCACATGGAGCAGCCCGGCAGGCGCCATTCGAAACCGGCCTCTAAAAAGATCTTGTCCAGGCCTTCGGCTTCCGCCTGGGCCTTGACCGGACCGGAGCCCGGCACCACGATGGCCTGTACGCCGGCGGCGACGCGGCGCCCCTTGGCGATGGCGGCCGCCGCGCGCAGGTCCTCAATGCGCGAGTTGGTGCAGGAGCCGATAAAGACTTTGTCGATGGCCACGTCGGTCAGGCGGATGCCCGGCTGCAAATCCATATAGGCCAACGCCTTGGCGGCGGAGTTGCGTTCCGCCGGGTCGCTGAAGGAGTCGGGCGACGGGATAATCTGGTTGATGGCGATCACCTGGCCGGGATTGGTGCCCCAGGTCACCTGCGGCGCGATATCTTCGGCGCTCAGGGTCACCACCTTGTCGAATACCGCGTCGTCATCGGATTTCAGGGTGTTCCAGTAGGCTATCGCCTGCAGCCAGTTATCGCTTTTCGGCGCGAACTGGCGGCCCTGCAGATAAGCGTAAGTGGTGTCGTCCGGCGCCACCAGCCCGGCCTTGGCGCCCATCTCGATGGCCATATTGCACAGCGTCATGCGGCCTTCCATGCTCAGGGAGGTTATCGCGTCGCCGCAGAATTCCACCACGTGGCCGGTACCGCCGGCGGAGCCGGTTTTACCGATCACCGCCAGCACGATGTCCTTGGCGGTAATGCCGGGCGCGGCGCGGCCGGTTACCTCGATCTTCATGGTCTTGGCGCGGCCCTGCTTCAGGGTCTGGGTGGCCAGCACGTGCTCCACTTCCGAGGTGCCGATGCCGAAGGCCAGCGCGCCGAAGGCGCCGTGGGTGGCGGTGTGTGAATCGCCGCAGACGATGGTCATGCCCGGCAGGGTCATGCCCTGTTCGGGACCGATAACATGCACGATACCCTGGTAAGGATGGTTCAGGTCGTACAGCTGGACGCCGAATTCCGCGCAGTTCTTGATCAGTTCCTGCATCTGAATGCGGGCCATCTCGCCGCTGGCGTTAATGTCCCGGGTCTGGGTGGAGACATTATGATCCATGGTGGCGAAGGTCTTCGACGGCTGGCGCACGGGGCGTCCCATGGCGCGCAGGCCGTCGAACGCCTGGGGTGAGGTCACTTCATGGACCAAATGGCGGTCAATATATAATAAAGGCGTTTCTGCCGGCGCTTCGTAGACTACATGCGCATCATATAATTTTTGATATAACGACTTGCTCATACTGTTCATGCCCCCTGGATAATATAACCGGCGATGCGGCCGCCCATCTCGTCGGTGCCCAACGCGGAGCCGTCGCCGGCCAAATCGGCGGTGCGATAGCCGGCTGCCAGCGCCTGGTTGACCGCCTGCTCAATGGCGTCGGCGGCCTCGTCCAGGCCCAGGCTGTAGCGCAGCAGCAGCGCGGTGGACAGGATTTGCGCCACCGGATTGGCCAGGTTCCTGCCGGCAATATCCGGCGCCGAACCGCCGGCGGGCTCGTAGAGGCCGAATCCCTGTTCATTGAGGCTGGCCGAGGGCAGCATGCCCATCGAACCGGTGATCATCGCGCATTCATCGGACAGGATGTCGCCGAACAGGTTGGAGCACAGCAGCACGTCAAACTGGGACGGATCCTTGATTAACTGCATGGTGGCGTTATCGATATATAAATGCGCCAGCGTCACGTCCGGATAGTCCTGGGCGATTTCAGTGACAATTTCACGCCACATAATCGAGCTTTGCAACACGTTGGCTTTGTCGATCGAGGTCACTTTACCGCGGCGCTTGCGGGCGGATTCAAAGGCGATGCGGGCGATACGCTCGATTTCAAAACGATGATACACCTCGGTATCGAAGGCGCGCTCATGCTTGCCGCTGCCTTCGCGTCCCTTGGGCTGGCCGAAATAGATGCCGCCGGTCAGCTCACGTACGCACAGGATATCAAAACCGCGGGCGGCGATATCGGCGCGCAGCGGGCAGAAATCTTCCAGCCCCGGATACAGCCGCGCCGGGCGCAGGTTACTGAACAGCTTGAAGTGCTTACGCAGCGGCAACAAGGCGCCGCGCTCAGGCTGTTCCGCCGGCGGCAGATGTTCCCATTTCGGGCCGCCCACCGAACCAAACAGAATGGCGTCGGCCTGCTCGCAGCCGTTGACCGTGGCGGCGGGCAGCGGGCTGCCGTGGCGATCGATGGCCGCGCCGCCGACGTCGTATTCGCTGGTGGTGATGCGTACGCCGAAGCGCTCGCGCACGGCGCTCAGTATTTTATAGGCTTGCGCCATGACTTCGGGGCCGATGCCGTCACCCGGCAATACGGCTATATGATATGTCTTGCTCATGTTCACACCGTTTCCTGATAATCCCGTTTGTTGTTTTGTCCTTGCAGACGCTGCAGCTCTATCTCGACCTGCCCCGCCCGCCAGATGTTGTTCATCACATGTATCATCGCCTTGGCGGAAGACTCTATGATATCGGTGGTCAGGCCGACCCCGTGGAAACGGCGTCCGTGATAGTCCACCACGATATCCACCTGGCCCAGCGCGTCGCGGCCGTGGCCCTTGGCGGTGAGCTGATATTTTTGCAGCGTAATGGGATAGCCGGTAATCCGGTTCAACGCCTGGTAGACCGCGTCTACCGGGCCGTTGCCGGTGGCCGCTTCCGATTGGGTCTCTTCGCCGCACGCCAGTTTGACCGATGCGGTGGCCATATCATTGGAGCCGGACTGGACGCTGAAATAGTCCAGCCGGAAATGTTCGGGTTCTTCCTGCTGTTTGCCGATAAACGCCAGCGCTTCCAGATCGTAATCAAACACCTGGCCTTTTTTATCCGCCAGCTTGACGAACGCGGCATACAGCTCGTCCAGGTTGTAATCCTGTTCCTGGTAGCCCATCTCCTGCATGCGATGCTTCACCGCCGCGCGGCCGGAACGTGAGGTCAGGTTCAGCTGCACTTCCTTCAGGCCGATGGTTTCCGGCGTCATGATTTCGTAATTCTGGCGATTTTTCAGCACGCCGTCCTGATGGATGCCGGAGGAGTGGGCAAACGCATTGGAGCCGACCACCGCCTTGTTGGCCGGGATGGGCATATTGCACAATTGGCTGACAATCTGGCTGGTGCGGTAGATTTCCTGGTGATTGATATTGGTGTGCACGCCCATGATATCGGCGCGCACCTTGATGGCCATGATCACTTCTTCCAGCGCGGTATTGCCGGCGCGTTCGCCGATGCCGTTCAGGGTGCCTTCAACCTGCCGGGCGCCCGCCTGGACCGCGGCGATGGAGTTGCCGGTCGCCATGCCCAAATCGTCGTGGCAATGGACCGAGATAATGGCTTTGTCGATATTCGGCACGCGTTCATACAGCGAGGTGATGATGCCGCTGAACTGCAGCGGGGTGGTATAACCGACGGTATCGGGGATATTGATGGTCCGGGCGCCGGCGTTAATGGCCGCCTCGACGATACGGCACAGGTTGTCGATAGGGGTCCTGCCGGCGTCTTCACATGAGAATTCCACATCATCGGTATAGTTGCGCGCCCGTTTTACCGATTGCACCGCCATCTCCATGACCTGATCAAAACTGCGTTTCAGCTTGGATTCGATGTGCAGCGTTGAGGTGGCCAGGAACACGTGGATACGGAAGGCCTCGGCAACGCGCAGCGCCTCGGCGGCCACGTCGATGTCTTTCTCCACGCAGCGCGCCAGGCCGCATACCCGGCTATTCTTGATTTGGCGCGCGATGGTCTGCACCGACTCAAAGTCGCCTGGCGAGGAAACCGGGAAGCCTACTTCCATCACGTCGATGCCCATTCTTTCCAGAGCCATGGCAATCTGCAGTTTCTCTTTCACACTCAGGCTGGCTTGCAACGCTTGTTCGCCATCGCGCAGCGTGGTATCAAAAATTATAACTTGTTGGCTCATGATTAATCCTATCTTTGTTTTCTGGACACGTTGCGCAGGCAAAAAAAAACCCGCGCAGTGCGCGGGTTTTATATCTGGGACGTATGAGTCAGTTCTGAACTCCGTGTACCAGCGTACCGCGCATCGACAGTGCGAGTAGTAGTAGGCCTAGTAGACGGAAAGAAGTGAACATTATAGATCTGCGTCCCAGTTCATGAATGAGTAATTGTATTTATTGGTACAGGATTCAGTGCCGGGTGTCAACCTTTCATACGCAATGCTTATCGCCGCGCATATTTCGCGGCTATGCGGCGCAAATGTTAAGATGCTGTAATTGTCCCGTCAGGCAGTGCGGTGGGTTTAAAGCTAAAATAAAAGCAGTGTATTATAGCGTAAAAACAGAATCCGCTAGTGTAAAAATTATTGCTCCCGGCGGCGTGCTGATTTTTGCTATTTGCCTGCCCCATCATCTGGCGTTATCGTTACCGGTCATAAATTAATAACAAAAATATTTCAGGGGCTGTATTTTCATCCCTGTGCCAAGCGACAGCGGCAGGTTGCGCTGTTGGAGAACCTACGTAAGCCTGGAGGCAAACCCATGGAGATGTTGTCAGGAGCCGAGATGGTAGTCCGGTCGTTAATCGACCAGGGCGTGAAGCATATATTCGGTTATCCCGGCGGGGCCGTACTGGACATCTACGATGCGCTGCATACGGTAGGTGGGATTGAGCATGTCCTGGTGCGTCACGAGCAGGGCGCGGTCCATATGGCCGACGGTTACGCGCGCGCCACCGGGAAAGTGGGCGTGGTGCTGGTCACCTCCGGCCCCGGCGCCACCAATGCCATTACCGGCATCGCCACCGCCTATATGGATTCCATTCCGCTGGTGGTGATTTCCGGCCAGGTCGCCAGCTCGCTGATCGGTTTCGACGCCTTTCAGGAATGCGATATGGTAGGTATTTCCCGTCCGGTGGTAAAACACAGCTTTTTAGTGAAAAAAACCGAAGATATCCCCGGCGTGCTGAAAAAAGCCTTTTACCTGGCCTCCACCGGTCGTCCCGGCCCGGTGGTGATTGACGTGCCCAAGGACATTGTTAATCCGGCCAACAAATTTCCCTATTTGTATCCTGATTCGGTGTCGCTGCGTTCCTATAACCCGACGGTACACGGCCACAAGGGACAGATACGCCGCGCATTGCAAAGCCTGCTTGCCGCCGAGCGTCCGGTTATCTATACCGGCGGCGGGGCAATAACCGCCGGTTGCCATGAAGAACTGCGCCAATTGGCTGAAAAACTCAATATCCCGGTGACCAGCTCGCTGATGGGGTTGGGCAGTTTCCCAGGCACCCACCGCCAAAGCCTGGGCATGCTGGGCATGCACGGTACCTATGAAGCCAATATGGCCATGCATCGCGCCGATGTGATTTTTGCGGTCGGCGTACGGTTTGACGATCGCACCACCAATAATCTCCTGAAATATTGTCCGGATGCCACGGTGTTGCATATCGACATCGACCCGGCGTCTATTTCCAAAACGGTCACGGCGGACGTGCCCATCGTCGGCGATGCCCGCCAGGTGCTGGCGCAAATGCTGGAGCAACTGGAGCAGGGCGATAATCATCAACAGTTCGACGCGTTGCGCGACTGGTGGCAGGATATCGAACGCTGGCGCGCCCGCCACTGTCTGGATTACGATCATCGTAGCGGCAAGATCAAGCCGCAGGCGGTGATCGAAACCCTGTTCCGCCTGACCGGCGGCAAGGCCTATGTGACGTCGGATGTCGGCCAGCACCAGATGTTTGCCGCGCTGTATTATCAGTTCGACCAGCCGCGCCACTGGATCAACTCCGGCGGCCTGGGCACCATGGGCTTCGGGCTGCCCGCCGCGCTCGGCGTCAAGCTGGCGCTGCCCGAGGAAACGGTGATCTGCATTACCGGCGACGGCAGCATCCAAATGAATATCCAGGAGCTGTCCACCGCGCTGCAATACGATTTGCCGGTGGTGGTGGTCAGCCTGAACAACCGTTACCTGGGCATGGTGAAACAGTGGCAGGATATGATCTATTCCGGCCGCCACTCCCAATCCTATATGGAATCGCTGCCGGACTTCGTCAAGCTGGCGGAAGCCTACGGCCATGTGGGCATTTCCATTCAGTCGCCGGACGAACTGGAAAGCAAGCTGGCCCAGGCGCTGGCGCAGAAGAATCGTCTGGTGTTCGTGGATGTGATGGTTGACGGCACGGAACACGTCTATCCCATGCAGATTCGCGGCGGCGGCATGGACGAAATGTGGTTAAGCAAAACGGAGAGGACCTGAACATGCGCCGGATTTTATCGGTATTATTGGAAAACGAGTCAGGCGCGTTATCGCGGGTTATCGGCCTGTTTGCCCAGCGCGGTTATAACATCGAGAGCCTTACCGTGGCGCCGACCGACGACCCCACCCTGTCGCGCATGACCATCCAGACCATGGGCGACGCCAAGGTGCTGGAACAAATCGAGAAGCAGCTGCACAAGCTGGTGGACGTGCTGCGCGTCAGCGAGCTTGGGCAAGGGCAGGGCACCCACGTCGAGCGGGAAATCATGTTGGTTAAGGTGCAGGCCGACGGCGCCGGGCGCGAGGAGGTTAAACGCTGCGCCGATATCTTCCGCGGCCAGATCGTGGATGTCACCCCGTCGATGTATACCGTGCAACTGGCGGGCACCAGCGACAAGCTGGACGCCTTCCTGACCACTATTCGCGACGTGGGCGGCATCATCGAGGTGGCCCGTTCCGGCATCGTCGGGCTGGCGCGCGGCGATAAGGTGATGCGCTGATCAACCGCGTGGCCGGCACGCTCTCCCGTTAACACGCCTGCTTTGGCTTCGGTGTTGGCGGTCCTATCATGCCATGGGCGCGAGGCGGGCAGGAACCCCATGCCCGCTACAACCCCATTGGCACGCCCCCTCTTCGACACGCCGGGTGTAAGCCCGTATTAAGCAGTTTGCCGGTCGTTCCCCCGTTCGAATTCACTTCTTAACGTTTTATGCCGATAATTGTTGTAGCATAATGATATACCCCGATGAGACTATGGATATATCGGGTCACTGTTAAATCTTTCAGCGCAAAGGAGTCTCTGTGAAACTGGATGAAATCGCGCGCCTGGCAGGCGTTTCGCGCACAACCGCCAGTTATGTGATCAACGGTAAAGCGAAACAATACCGCGTTAGCGATAAAACCGTGGAAAAGGTGATGGCGGTGGTGCGGGAACATAACTACCATCCCAACGCGGTGGCCGCCGGTCTTAGGGCAGGGAGGACCCGATCCATCGGTCTGGTGATACCCGATCTGGAGAATACCAGCTATACCCGCATCGCCAACTATCTCGAGCGCCAGGCGCGCCAGCGCGGCTACCAGTTGCTGATTGCCTGCTCGGAAGATCAGCCGGACAATGAAATGCGCTGTGTCGAGCACCTGCTGCAACGACAGGTGGACGCCATTATCGTATCCACCGCGCTACCGCCGGAACATCCTTTTTACCAGCGCTGGGCCAGCGATCCTTTCCCGATTATCGCCCTCGATCGCGCCCTCGATCCGGACCATTTCATCAGCGTGGTGGGCGCGGATCGGGATGATGCGGAAATGCTGTCGCGCGAGCTGCGCAGTTTTAACGGTAAGTCGATTTTATATTTGGGCGCGTTGCCGGAACTGTCGGTGAGCTTCCTGCGCGAGCAGGGCTTTCGGCAGGGATGGGGCGATGATGCCCGCAAGCCTGATTTCCTGTATGCCAATAGCTATGAGCGTTCGTCCTCGGCGGCGCTGTTCAGCCAGTACCTGGAGAGCCATGATATGCCGCAGGCCATCTTCACCACCTCGTTTTCGCTGCTGCAGGGGGTGATGGACGTGACGTTAAAGCGCAGCGGCCGGCTGCCGGCCGATCTGGCGATTGCCACCTTCGGGGATAACGAACTGCTGGATTTCCTGGAATGCCCGGTGCTGGCGGTGGCGCAGCGCCACCGTGAGGTGGCCGAGCGGGTGCTGGAACTGGTGCTGGCCAGCCTGGATGAGCCGCACAGGCCGAAACCGGGGCTGACCCGTATCAGGCGCAGCCTGTTTCGTCGCGGCTCGCTCAGTCGCGCCTGAGGGCCGAGCCGGCCCTTCAACCCGCCTGCGTTAACATTGGGTGATGGCGGGCCTTATATCTAGACGGCTTGCTCTGGAGCAGCTAACCATTCCCGATTGATCATCGGGAAATCATGGGCGGGGTGGCGGCGGGCAGAAAAACCATGCCCGTCCCGGCCCCATCGCCACGCTCTCCCTTCAACACTCGCCGGGTTTAAGCGCATTGCTGCATACTATCGTTAATTGACGTATCCCGTCACATGAAACAGCCGTCGGCAATACTCGAGAAAATAGCCGTAGGCCACGCCCAGGATCATCGATCCCACCGCGTTGGATGTGACCGCCGTCATGATCTGCTGTGAATCCGCGCCGACCGCCAACAGGATCAGCACATAGACCGGCGACTGGAAACTGACGTAAGCCAGCAAATCGGCAATATTACGCGCCCAAAATTGATCCGGGCCATGGCGCCGCGCCAACTTAAGCACCGCATCGCGATACTGGCCGAACGGCCAGGCAATGACAATGTTGACCGGAACCGAAAGCAGTCTTGAAGATAAGGATTGTTGTAGCGTCATGCCGGACAGCAGGATCTCGATAACCATTCCTGCGATAAAGCAATACACCACTAAGGCAAATGTGTCAGCCGCGGCCATGCGTAAACGGGACGAGCGCGAAAACATAACAGGTAGCTCCAAAGGTAAAACGGTCGCTGGTCGATGCGCCAATACAGCTGTCTAGTGTTTTATTGTGCATATTCTATGGCGCATAGGTTACATCACTGGATGCAAGTAGTTAACTAGCTAATAGTTTTTATTTTAATCATAAGATCAGCTCCTTATGCTTAAAAATCCATGTTGTTGTTCAGGTTAGGCTATTTCATTCGGCTTGAAAACTTAAATGACTTATTTTCAACAAGTTATGTACTGAGGGTTAGGCGTGGGGAGGTGTGGTCCAGGAGGCGTTTTTTCACGGATAGGGGATTATTGCACTAATTTCTCCACTAAAGATGGGCGCTAGGAATATTCTGGATTGGGTAATTAAACTGGACTTTCTTAAATAAAATTGCCGAGAAAATCACCAGTTTTGTTGGTAAATAAAAGTAAAGGCAAGATTATTAGTGCCGGTACATCTTTTTATTCCTCCGGCCATTTTACATTTCATAATGTGACTGAGTTTATAAAAAACCTGCGCTAAAACAAATCCACCGGCGCCGGGCCAAGATGTCGATTGAGCGCGCCGCGCCGAAGGGCGTATAATCAGCGCTGGCGACCGCATCCCCTCTCCGGCGGCTTGGTTTCGGTTTATATCAAAAAATTGCTAATTTTTAATCAAAACACCGCGGTTATGAATATCATGATGTTATTAGTGTACTTTTTTGCCCCTCTGCAACTAATTCCCGTTAGAGTTTCTTAATTCATGCATAAATAATCCCATTCTTGCTCGTTAGTAGCTTGACAATGTTTTAATACCATTCGTACACTCTTTTGCGTGGGAATAAGTGGGGTTTCGTGGTGAAAAGGGTTTTTCGGGGGTAAATCGACAAATGTTCCGTGGGGCAACGTTGGTTAATCTCGACAGTAAAGGCAGGCTAGCCGTGCCAACCCGCTACCGGGAGAAGCTGATCGAGGAAACGGAAGGATTAATGGTGTGTACCATTGACCTCCACCAATCATGCCTGCTGCTTTATCCTTTACCGGAATGGGAAGTGATTGAACAAAAGCTTTCCCGCCTGTCGAGCATGAACCCCGCCGAACGTCGCGTGCAGCGCCTGTTGCTGGGTCACGCCAGCGAATGCCAGATGGATGGCGCCGGACGGCTGCTGATCGCGCAAACACTACGGCTCCACGCCGGGCTTACCAAAGAAGTGATGCTGGTTGGGCAATTCAATAAATTTGAATTGTGGGATGAACAGACCTGGTATCAACAGGTCAAGGATGACATCGACGCTGAACTGTCGGCGCAGGAACCACTTTCTGCGCGACTACAAGACTTGTCACTATAGCTATGGCAGAAACTTATCAACATACCACCGTTTTGCTGGATGAAGCGGTTAACGGCCTGAACCTGCGCCCCAATGGCATTTACATTGACGGCACGTTTGGGCGCGGCGGTCATTCGCGTCTGATCCTGTCCCAACTTGGGGCGGACGGACAACTGCTGGCTATCGATCGCGATCCGCAGGCCATTGAAGCCGCACGCGCCATAGATGACTCCCGGTTCAGCATTATTCACGGGCCGTTTTCAGCCATTGCCGACTACATGTTGCAGCGTGGGCTGACCGGCCGGGTCGACGGCATACTGCTGGATTTGGGCGTGTCATCGCCGCAGCTTGACGATCCGCTGCGCGGATTTTCCTTTATGCGCGACGGGCCGCTGGATATGCGCATGGACACCAGCCGCGGGATGTCCGCCTCCGAATGGCTGGCCAAGGCCGGCGCCGACGATATTGCCTGGGTGCTGAAGACCTTTGGCGAAGAGCGTTTTGCCAAACGCATTGCCCAGGCCATCGTGGAAAAAAACCAGCAGTCGCCGATGACGCGGACTCACGAACTGGCCGAGCTTATCGTTAACGCCAGCCCGTTTCGTGAAAAACATAAGCATCCGGCGACCCGGAGCTTCCAGGCGATTCGCATTTATATCAATAGCGAGCTGGAAGAACTTGAACGGGCGCTGGATAGCGCCCTTGGCGTATTGGCTCCCGGCGGACGTCTGTCGGTCATCAGTTTTCATTCGCTGGAAGACCGGCTGGTAAAACGTTTTATCCGCGACCATAGCCGCGGACCGCAGGTGCCGGCGCGCATGCCGTTGACCGAAGCGCAGATTGCCGAACAGGGCGGCCAGGCGCAGCTGAGGCCGGTGGGCAAAATGCAGCCCTCGGAGCGGGAAGTGGCCGCTAACCCGCGCGCGCGCAGCTCTGTTTTACGCTTTGCCGAGAAGCTGTCGTCATGATGGGCAACGAACGGCACGGCCTGGTCGGCGTTATCGGCGGCGATTTGCTGCGCAAGGGCAAGATACCGGTCATTTTGCTGGTGGCCGTGTTGGTGTCCGCGATCCTGGTGGTGACGACCACCCATGAGACGCGGCGCTTAACCGCCCAACGCGAGCAACTGGTTTTGGAGCGGGACGCGCTGGATATTGAATGGCGCAACCTGATCCTGGAGGAAAACGCCCTGGGCGACCATAGCCGTGTCGAACGGTTCGCCACGGAAAAACTGATGATGCAGCATGTGGATCCTTCACAGGAAAATATTGTGGTTCAACCTTAACGCAACCGGATAACACAACATTAGATGAAAGCCGCGCGAGCGATAAAATTGAAACGCTATGTAGATCAGGCCAGCTTTGTCAGCTGGCGTTTTGCGTTGTTGTGCGGCTGTATTTTACTCGCGTTGCTGGGCCTGGTTTTTCGCGTCGGCTACCTGCAGGTGATCAATCCGGATCGTTTGGTGCGCGAGGGCGACATGCGTTCGCTGCGCGTGCAGGAAGTACCCACCGCGCGCGGCATGATAAGCGATCGCGCCGGCCGTCCCCTGGCGGTCAGCGTGCCGGTCAACGCCATCTGGGCGGACCCGAAGGAAGTGAACGAACACGGCGGCATCACCGTCGACAGCCGCTGGAAGGCGCTGTCCGACGCGTTATCGATCCCCCTCGATCAAATGTCATCGCGCATTAACGCCAATCCCAAGGGGCGCTTCGTCTATCTGGCCCGCCAGGTGAATCCGGCCATCGGCGATTACATCCACAAACTCAAGCTGCCCGGTATCTTCCTGCGCCAGGAGTCGCGCCGTTATTATCCGGCGGGGCAGGTAACCGCCCATTTGATTGGTTTTACCAATATCGACAGCGAGGGCATCGAAGGCGTGGAAAAAAGCTTTGATCGCTGGCTGACCGGCCAGCCGGGCGAGCGGACGGTGCGCAAGGATCGCTTTGGCCGGGTGATCGAGGATATTTCCACCGTCGACAGCCAGGCGGCGCATAACCTGGTGCTCAGTATCGACGAGCGGCTCCAGGCCGTGGTCTATCGGGAGCTGAACAACGCGGTGGCGTTTAATAAAGCCGAGTCGGGCACCGCCGTGCTGGTGGACGTCAATACCGGCGAAGTGCTGGCGATGGCCAATAGTCCTTCCTATAACCCCAACAACCTGACCGGGACGACCAAGGACGTGATGCGCAACCGCGCCATCACCGATATTTTCGAACCGGGTTCCACGGTGAAGCCGATGGTGGTAATGACCGCGTTACAGCGCGGCGTTATCAAGGAAAACAGCGTGCTCAATACCATTCCTTATTATATTAACGGCCATGAAATCAAAGACGTGGCCCGTTATGCCGAGTTGACCCTGACCGGGGTCTTGCAAAAATCGAGTAACGTCGGCGTTTCCAAGCTGGCGTTGGCGATGCCCTCCTCGGCGCTGGTAGATACCTACTCGCGTTTTGGGCTGGGTAAGGCGACCAATTTGGGGTTGGTCGGAGAAAGCAGTGGCTTATTTCCCCATAAACAACGGTGGTCTGACATAGAGAGGGCCACCTTCTCTTTCGGCTACGGGCTAATGGTAACGCCGTTACAGTTAGCGCGGGTCTATGCAACCGTCGGTAGCCTGGGCATCCTGCGTCCGCTGTCGATAACCAAAGTCGATCCGCCGGTGGCGGGCGAGCGCGTGTTCCCGGAAGCCCTGGTGCGTACCGTGGTGCACATGATGGAAAGCGTCGCGCTGCCCGGCGGTGGCGGCACCAAGGCCGCCATCAAGGGCTATCGCATCGCCATCAAGACCGGTACCGCCAAAAAGGTCGGTCCGGACGGACAGTATATCAATAAATACATCGCCTATACGGCGGGCGTCGCACCGGCCAGCCAGCCCCGTTTCGCGCTGGTGGTGGTGATAAACGATCCGCAGGCTGGCAAATACTACGGCGGCGCGGTGTCCGCGCCGGTGTTCGGCGCCATCATGGGCGGCGTATTACGTACGATGAACGTGGAACCGGATGCTCTTCAGACCGGCGATAAAAATGACATGGTAACTAATCAAAAAGAGGGATCAGGTGACCGATCTTAATTTGCGCGAACTGCTCGCTCCATGGGTGCCCCAGGCGCCGGAGCGCGCGCTCAGGGAAATGACGCTGGACAGCCGCGCCGCGGCTGCCGGGGATCTGTTTGTGGCCGTAGTCGGCCATAAAGCGGACGGGCGTGCTTATATTTCCCAGGCGATTGCGCAAGGTGTTGCCGCCGTGGTGGCGGAAGCGGAAGGCGAGGCCGCGGACGGCGAACTGCGTGAGCAGCATGGCGTCCCGGTGATTTATCTTGCCCGGTTAAACGAGCGTTTATCGGCATTGGCCGGCCGTTTCTACGGACAGCCGTCCCAGGCGTTGCGGCTGGTCGGCGTCACCGGCACCAATGGTAAAACCACGACCACCCATCTGCTGGCGCAGTGGACGCAGCTGATGGGTGAAAAGAGCGCCGTCATGGGCACCGTGGGCAACGGTTTATTCGGCCAGGTGGTCCCGGTGGAAAATACCACCGGCTCGGCGGTCGATACCCAGCAGACGCTACACCAGTTGCATCGGCAGGGCGCAAGCTTCGCCGCCATGGAAGTGTCGTCCCACGGCCTGGTCCAGCACCGGGTGGCCGATGTGCATTTCGCCGCCGCCGTGTTTACCAACCTGAGCCGCGATCATCTTGATTACCATGGCGACATGGCGCATTACGAAGCGGCCAAATGGCGGCTGTTCGCCAGCCCCAATGTCGGGCAGCGCATCATCAATGCCGACGACGACGTCGGCCTGCGCTGGCTGGCGGGGCTGCCCGGCGCGGTGGCGATCTCCATCAGCCATCGCCTGCCGTCGCCCTTGCCCGCCCGCTGGCTGCAGGCGACCGACGTGCGGTATCACGCCGCCGGCGTGGAAATCCGCTTCGATTCCAGCTGGGGCGGCGGACAAATCCGCAGCCGCCTGATCGGCGAGTTTAACGTCAGCAACCTGCTGATGGCGCTGGGCACCCTGCTGGCGCTGGGCTATCCGCTGGCTGACCTGGCCCGCACTGCGGGCATGCTGCAGTCGGTAAACGGCCGTATGGAAGTGTTCCATGCCGCCGGCAAGCCGACGGTGGTGGTTGATTACGCCCATACGCCGGATGCGCTCGAAAAGGCGCTGGCGGCGGCCAGGCTGCACTGCCACGGCAGGCTATGGTGCGTGTTCGGCTGCGGCGGCGATCGTGATAAAGGTAAGCGCCCACTTATGGGCGGCATCGCCGAGCAGTATGCCGATCGGGTGGTGATAACCGACGACAATCCGCGCAGCGAGGCGCCGATGTCCATCATCAACGATATCCTGGCGGGCTTGCTGAACGCGGGCGCCGCCGCCGTCATCCCGGGCCGCGCCGAAGCGGTGACCAGCGCCGTGATGCAGGCCGGCGAGCAGGACGTGGTGCTGGTGGCGGGTAAAGGCCATGAGGATTACCAACTGATCGGCCAGCGTCGCCTGGATTACTCCGATCGCACCACCGTGGCGCGTTTACTGGGGGCGATTGCATGATTAGCGTATCCCTGAGGACACTGGCCCCGGTGCTGAACGCCGAATATATCGGCGCGGACAGCGCCCTGGACGGCGTTATCAGCGCCGTGTCCACCGATTCGCGCGCCGCCGCGCAGTCCGGGTTGTTCGTGGCGCTGCAAGGCGAGACCTTTGATGCCCATGAATTTGCGCCGCGCGCCATTAAGGCCGGCGCGACGGCCTTATTGGTAAGTAAGCGCTTACCGGTGGATGTGCCGCAACTGCTGGTGGCCGATACCCGGCGCGCCTTGGGACTGCTGGGCGCCTGGGTGCGCCGGCAGGTACCCGCGCGCGTTGTCGCGCTCACCGGCTCGTCCGGCAAAACCTCGGTCAAGGAGATGACCGCCGCCATCCTGCGCCGTTGCGGGCAGGTATTATATACCGACGGCAATTTCAATAATGATATCGGCGTGCCGCTGACGCTGCTGCGCCTGACGCCCGCAGATGACTTTGCGGTCATCGAGCTCGGCGCCAACCATATCGGCGAGATTGCCTATACCACGGATTTAGTCAGGCCGGAAACCGCGCTGGTGAATAACCTGTCCGCCGCGCATCTGGCCGGGTTCGGTTCCCTGAGCGGCGTGGCGCAGGCCAAAGGCGAGATTTTCGGCAGCCTGCCGCCCCATGGCCGGGCCATTATCAACGCCGATAGCCACGATTGGCCGCGCTGGCAGACGCTGCTGCAGCATAAACAGGTCTGGCGCTTCTCGCCGCAGCAGGGCGACGCGGTGGACTTTTACGCCAGCGATATCCTCATTACCCAGGGCGGCGTCGACTTTACCCTGCACAGCCCATTGGGCGAATGTCGGGTGAAACTGCCGCTGCCGGGGCGCCACAATGTGGCGAACGCCCTGGCGGCTAGCGCGCTGGCGCTGTCGGTCGGCGCCACTCTCGAGGCCGTCGTGGGCGGCCTGGCGCAGCTCGCCGCCGTGCCGGGCCGGCTGTTTCCCATCACGCTTGGCGCGGGAAAACTGCTGCTCGACGACAGCTATAACGCCAACGTCGGCTCCATGACCGCCGCGGCGCAGACGTTGGCCGACATGCCCGGTTACCGGGTGATGGCGGTGGGCGATATGGCCGAACTGGGAGACGGGGAGGAGGAGTGCCATCGCCAGGTGGGCGATGCCATACGGATGACGGGCATCGATAAAGTGTTGAGCGTCGGCAGGCTGAGCCATTTGATAAGCGAGGCCAGCGGCCGTGGCGAACATTTTCAGGATAAAGCGTCGCTGACCTCCGGTCTGGCGCGGTTACTGTCTGAGCATGCGGTAATTACCCTATTAGTCAAAGGTTCACGTAGTTCCGCAATGGAGCAGGTAGTGCGCGCGTTACAGGAGAAAGCGACATGTTAGTTTGGCTGGCCGAACATTTGGTCCAATTTTATTCGGGTTTTAACGTCTTTTCATATTTGACGTTCCGCGCCATCGTCAGTCTGCTGACCGCGCTATTTATCTCGTTGTGGATGGGACCGCACATGATTGCCTGGCTGCAGAAGCTGCAAATCGGCCAGGTGGTGCGCAGCGACGGGCCTGAGTCCCATTTCAGCAAGCGAGGCACACCCACCATGGGCGGGCTGCTGATACTGACGTCGATTACGATTTCGGTGCTGATGTGGGCTTATCCGTCGAATCCCTATGTCTGGTGCGTATTGTTCGTGCTGCTGGGCTACGGGGTGGTCGGGTTTATCGACGACTACCGCAAGGTGGTGCGCAAGGATACCAAGGGGCTGATTGCCCGTTGGAAATATCTCTGGCAGTCCGTCATCGCGCTGGCGGTGGCGTTCACCATGTACGCGGTAGGCAAAGGGACGCCGGCCACCCAATTGGTGGTGCCGTTTTTCAAGGACATCATGCCCCAGCTCGGCCTGCTGTATGTCCTGCTGGCCTACTTTGTCATCGTCGGCACCAGCAACGCGGTCAACCTGACCGACGGGCTGGACGGGCTGGCGATTATGCCGACGGTATTTGTCGCCGCCGGGCTGGCGCTGGTGGCCTGGGCCACCGGCAATATGAACTTTGCCAACTACCTGCATATCCCCTATATCCGTTTCGCGGGGGAACTGGTGATCGTCTGTACCGCCATCGTCGGCGCCGGGTTGGGATTTTTATGGTTTAACACCTACCCGGCCCAGGTGTTCATGGGTGATGTCGGCTCGCTGGCGCTGGGTGGGGCGCTCGGCACCATTGCGGTACTGCTGCGCCAGGAGTTCCTGCTGGTGATCATGGGCGGCGTGTTTGTCATGGAGACCATGTCGGTGATCCTGCAGGTGGGCTCATTTAAGCTGCGCGGCCAGCGGATTTTCCGCATGGCGCCGATTCATCATCATTATGAGCTGAAAGGCTGGCCGGAACCGCGCGTGATCGTGCGCTTCTGGATAATCTCGCTGATGCTGGTCCTGATTGGACTGGCGACGCTGAAGGTGCGGTAACTATGACCGACTATCGGGGTAAAAAAGTTGTCATCATCGGGTTGGGACTGACCGGTCTCTCCTGCGTTGATTTTTTTATCAGCCGAAACGTAACGCCGCGGGTGATGGATACCCGTTTCAATCCGCCGGGGCTGGACAAGCTCGCCGACGCCGTGGAACGGCATCTGGGCGGCCTGAATGAAGACTGGCTTTTGGACGCGGATCTGATCGTGGCCAGCCCCGGCATCGCGCTTTCGCATCCGTCCCTTGCCGCCGCCGCCGGCGCGGGAGTGGAAATCGTCGGTGACATCGAACTGTTTTGTCGCGAGGCACGGGCGCCAATCGTTGCGATCACCGGGTCCAACGGCAAGAGCACCGTCACCATGCTGGTGGGCGAGATGGCCAAGAGCGCCGGCTGGCAGGTGGGCGTGGGCGGCAATATCGGCTGGCCGGCGCTGATGCTGCTCAACCAGCCGTACCAGCTGTATGTGCTCGAGCTGTCGAGCTTCCAATTGGAAACGACATCCAGCCTGCGCGCCGCCGCCGCCACCATCCTGAACGTGACCGAGGATCATATGAATCGCTATCCGCTCGGCATGCAGCAGTACCGCGCGGCCAAATTAAAGATCTATGAGCAGGCGCAGGTTTGCGTGGTGAACGCCGACGACGTCCTGACCATGCCGGTGCGCGGCAATGACCCGCGCTGCGTCAGTTTTGGCGTCGGCGCCGGGGATTATCGGCTCGACCTGCGCCAGGACGGCCAATGGCTGAACGTCAGGGGCGAGGATGTGCTCGATACCGCCGACATGAAGCTGACCGGCCGCCATAACCATGCCAACGCCCTGGCGGCGCTGGCCCTGGCCGATGCGGTGGCTATCCCGCGCGCGGCCGGCCTGCTGGCGCTGAAGACCTTTACCGGCCTGGCACACCGATTCCAACTGGCCTATGAGCACCGCGGCGTGCGCTGGATTAATGATTCCAAGGCCACCAACGTCGGCAGTACCGAAGCGGCGCTGAACGGACTGGTGATCGCGGGTACGCTGCACCTGCTGTTGGGCGGCGACGGTAAATCAGCGGATTTCTCCCCCCTGCTGCCGTTGCTGCAGGGCGAGCGGGTAAGGCTTTACTGTTTCGGCCGCGACGGCGCCCAACTGGCCGGCCTGCGCCCGGAAGTGTCCACCCTGACCGATACCATGGAGCAGGCGATGAAACTGATCGCCGGTCAATGCGGGGCAGGGGACATGGTCCTGCTGTCGCCCGCGTGCGCCAGTCTTGATCAGTTTCGCAGTTTTGAGCATCGCGGCGATGAATTCGCGCGGTTGGCTAAGGAGTTGGGCTGATGCATATGCCGGGGCTGAGCCGTTTTGGCGGACTTAAAGATTGGATTATGGGCGTGCGCGACGTCGAGGCGCCCACCAATGTGCTTTACGATCGCACCCTGCTTTGGCTGACGCTGGGCCTTGCCTGCCTGGGTTTTATCATGGTGACCTCGGCGTCGATGCCCATCGGCCAGCGGTTGTCGGACGATCCGTTCTACTTTGCCAAGCGCGATGCCTTTTACCTGGCGCTGGCGTTCGGCCTGTCGCTGGTGACGCTGCGCATACCGATGGAAGTATGGCAGCGCTATAGCTCGGGCATGCTGCTGGTCACCATGGTGATGCTGCTGGTGGTGCTGGTGGTGGGCAGCTCGGTAAACGGCGCCTCGCGCTGGATAGCGCTCGGACCGCTGCGTATCCAGCCGGCGGAGTTATCCAAGCTGTCGCTGTTTTGCTATCTCGCCAGTTACCTGGTGCGCAAGGTCGAGGAAGTGCGCACTAACTTCTGGGGCTTCTGCAAACCCATGGGCGTGATGGTGGTGCTGGCGGTGCTGCTGCTGGCGCAGCCGGACCTGGGGACCGTGGTGGTATTATTCGTGACCACGCTGGCGATGCTGTTTTTGGCCGGCGCCAAGCTGTGGCAGTTTTTGTCGATTATCGGCTCGGGCATTTTTGCCGTGGTGCTGCTGGTTATCGCCGAGCCTTACCGTATGCGCCGCGTCACCTCGTTCTGGGATCCGTGGCAGGACCCCTTCGGCAGCGGTTACCAGCTGACCCAATCACTGATGGCGTTCGGCCGCGGTGAATTCTGGGGACAGGGTTTGGGCAACTCGGTGCAGAAACTGGAGTATTTGCCCGAGGCGCATACCGACTTCATCTTTGCGATTTTAGGTGAAGAACTTGGCTATTTCGGTGTGGTTTTGGCTTTGTTGATGGTATTCTTCGTCGCTTTTCGCGCCATGTCCATCGGACGCAAGGCGCTGGAAATCGATCAGCGGTTTTCCGGATTCCTGGCCTGCGCCATCGGCATCTGGTTCAGTTTCCAGGCGTTGGTCAACGTCGGGGCGGCGGCGGGCATGTTGCCCACCAAGGGGCTGACGCTGCCGCTGATCAGCTACGGTGGCTCGAGTTTGCTGATTATGTCTACCGCCATCGTGCTGTTATTGCGCATCGATTATGAAACGCGCCTGACCAAGGCGCAGGCGTTTGTAAGGGGACCCCGATGAACGGGAAGACCAGGCGTTTGATGGTGATGGCCGGCGGCACCGGCGGCCATGTGTTCCCCGGACTGGCGGTGGCGCATTACCTGATGGCGCAGGGCTGGCAGGTGCGCTGGCTGGGTACCGCCGACCGCATGGAAGCCGATCTGGTGCCGAAAAACGGCATCGAAATCGATTTTATCCGCATCAGCGGATTGCGTGGCAAGGGTTGGCGCGCGCAGCTGTACGCGCCGGTGCGCATCTGGCGCGCGGTGCGGCAGGCAAGAGCGATTATGCGCGCCTACCGGCCGGATGTGGTGCTGGGCATGGGCGGCTATGTGTCGGGCCCCGGCGGCCTGGCGGCCTGGCTGTGCGGGGTGCCGATTGTCCTGCATGAGCAAAACGGCATCGCCGGGCTGACCAACCGCTGGCTGTCGAAGATCGCCAAAACGGTATTGCAGGCGTTTCCCGGCGCGTTTGCCAACGCCGCCGTGGTGGGCAACCCGGTGCGCACCGATGTGCTGGCGCTGCCGTTACCCGCCGAGCGCCTGCGGGACAGGCAAGGCCCGGTGCGGGTACTGGTGATTGGCGGCAGCCAGGGCGCGCGCGTCCTCAACCAGACCATGCCGGGCGTGGCCGCCAGGCTGGGCGAGCGTATTACCCTCTGGCACCAGGTGGGCAAAGGGGCGCTCGGGGAGGTTAACCAGGCCTATGCCGCGGCGGGACAAACGCGGCATAAAGTGACCGAGTTTATCGACGATATGGCGGCGGCCTACGGTTGGGCCGATGTGGTGGTCTGCCGCTCCGGCGCCCTGACGGTGAGTGAAATCGCCGCCGCCGGGCTGCCGGCGATTTTTGTACCGTTTTTGCATAAGGATCGCCAGCAGTACTGGAACGCCCGTCCCCTGGAGCAGGCGGGGGCGGCCAGGATTATAGAACAACCGCAGTTCTCGGTGGACAGCGTAAGCGAAACGCTGGCCGGCTGGGATCGATTGACGCTGCTGGCGATGGCGCAGAATGCGCGCCAGGCGGCGATTCCGGACGCAACGGAGCGGGTGGCGCGGGAAGTGGCGGCGGCGGCGAAGGCGGATGTGCGGCGCGCCGCGGCAATATGACCGATACCGGACGGGACGTGGTCCCTCTGTTGTAACAACATACTTAAGTGGTTAAAACGTGAATACACAACAACTGGCGAAACTGCGAACTTTTGTACCCGAGATGCGGCGTGTCCGGCAAATCCATTTTGTCGGCATCGGCGGCGCGGGTATGGGCGGTATCGCGGAAGTGCTGGCGAACGAAGGCTATCAAATCAGCGGTTCCGATCTGGCGCCGAATGCCGTTACGCAGCAGTTAACCGAGCTGGGGGCGAAGATCTTCTTTAATCATCGCCCGGAAAATATCAGCGAGGCAAGCGTCGTCGTCGTTTCCAGCGCCATCGCCGGCGACAATCCGGAAATCGTGGCGGCCAAAGAGGCCAGGATTCCGGTTATCCAGCGCGCGGAAATGCTGGCGGAGCTGATGCGCTTTCGCCATGGCATCGCCATCGCCGGTACCCACGGCAAGACCACCACTACCGCCATGGTGGCCAGTATCTACGCCCAGGCCGGGCTGGATCCGACCTTCGTTAACGGCGGGCTGGTCAAGGCGGCGGGCGTGCACGCCCGGCTGGGATGCAGCCGCTACCTGATTGCCGAAGCGGATGAAAGCGACGCCTCGTTCCTGCATCTGCAGCCGATGGTCGCCATCATCACCAATATCGAAGCCGACCATATGGATACGTACCAGGGCGACTTCGAACTGTTAAAGCAGACGTTTATTACCTTTTTGCACAATTTGCCGTTTTATGGCCGCGCGGTAATGTGCATGGACGATCCGGTGATCCGCGAGCTGCTGCCGAAAGTGGGCCGCCATATCACCACCTACGGATTTCACGACGAAGCCGACGTGCGCATCACCGATTATCGCCAGCAGGGCGCGCAGGGCAGCTTTAATCTCCATCGCCTGGATAAACCGGCGCTGGCGGTAACCTTAAACGCTCCGGGGCGTCACAACGCGCTCAACGCGGCTGCGGCGATAGCGGTGGCGACTGAGGAAGGCATCGACGACGGCAGTATTTTGCAGGCGCTGTTCCAATTCCAGGGTACTGGACGTCGTTTCGATTTCCTCGGCAGCTATCCGCTGGATAATGTAAACGGCAAAACGGGCGAGGTCATGCTGGTGGACGACTACGGTCACCATCCGACCGAGGTGGACGCCACCATCAAGGCGGCGCGCGCCGGCTGGCCGGATAAACGCCTGGTGATGGTGTTCCAGCCCCACAGGTACACCCGTACGCGGGATTTATACGAGGATTTCGCCAACGTGCTGTCCGGGGTGGACGTGCTGCTGATGCTGGATGTGTATCCCGCCGGCGAGCCGCCGATCCCGGGCGCCGACAGCCGTTCACTGTGCCGCACTATCCGGGGCCGGGGCAAGATCGACCCGATCATGGTGCCGGATATGGAGGCGCTGCCGGAAATGCTGGCGCTGGCGTTGCAGGATAATGACCTGGTGCTGATGCAGGGCGCCGGAACCGTAGGCAAAATCGCGCGCAAACTGGCCGACAGCCATTTGCAGCCACGACCGATAACCGAGGGACGACATGCCTGATAACAACCATCCGCCGGGCGGCGTATCCGTTATCCACCGCGCGCCGTTGCGGCCCGTGAATACCGTGGCGAACTGATATGTCCCAGGCAGCGATAAACATACGCAGCCGCGAGCCGGAAAACGTCGCTTCCGGGCGCAGCAACGGCAGCCAGTTGGCGGGGCTGGTGTTCCTGATGATGGTGCTCGGCACCATCGTCTGGGGCGGCTGGATGGTGGTCGGCTGGATGAAGGATGCGCATCGCCTGCCGCTGTCAAAGCTGGTGGTGACCGGGCAACGGTATTACACCACCAACGACGACATCCGGCAGGCGATCCTGGCGCTGGGCGCGCCGGGCACGTTCATGACCCAGGACGTGAACGTCATCCAGCAGCAGATCGAGCGGCTACCGTGGATAAAACAGGCCAGCGTGCGCAAGCAGTGGCCGGATGAATTGAAAATCCACCTGGTGGAGTATGTGCCGGTGGCGCGTTGGAACGATTTGCATATGCTGGACGCCAGCGGCAAGTCCTTCAGCGTCCCCGCCGAGCGGATCGGCAATAAAGCCATGCCGATGCTGTATGGGCCGGAGGGCAGCGAGCAGGATGTGCTGACGGGCTATCGCACCATGAGCGAGGTGATGACGGCCAATAAATTTCAGTTAAAAACCGTCAGCATGAGCGCCCGCCACTCCTGGCAGCTGACGTTACAGGATGATATCCGGCTTGAGTTGGGCCGGGATGACAGGGCACGGCGCCTGCAGCGTTTTATCGGGATCTATCCGGTCCTTCTCCAGCAGGCCCGGACCGATAACAAACGTATCAGTTACGTGGATTTGCGCTATGACGCGGGAGTCGCGGTAGGTTGGGCGCCGGCGTTTATCGATCAGCAACAAAATAGTATTTCGCAACAGAATCAGGCACAGGCTAAATAATAATGATCAAGTCGACGGACAGAAAACTGGTAGTTGGACTGGAGATCGGTACGGCAAAGGTCGCCGCATTGGTAGGGGAAGTTCTGCCCGATGGCATGGTCAATATTATCGGGGTGGGCAGTTGTCCTTCCCGGGGTATGGATAAAGGCGGCGTCAACGATCTCGAATCGGTGGTGAAATGCGTACAGCGCGCCATCGATCAGGCCGAGCTGATGGCGGACTGCCAGATCTCCTCGGTATACCTTGCTTTATCCGGTAAACATATAAGTTGCCAGAACGAAATAGGGATGGTTCCTATTTCGGAAGAAGAAGTTACGCAGGAAGATGTTGAAAATGTGGTACATACCGCCAAATCCGTGCGGGTTCGCGATGAACACCGGATTTTGCATGTGATACCCCAGGATTATGCCATAGATTACCAGGAGGGTATCAAGAACCCGGTCGGATTATCCGGCGTGCGCATGCAGGCTAAGGTTCATCTGATTACCTGCCATAATGATATGGCAAAGAACATTGTCAAAGCCGTCGAGCGCTGCGGCCTGAAAGTAGACCAGCTGATTTTTGCGGGCCTGGCTTCCAGCTACGCGGTCCTGACCGAAGACGAGCGCGAGCTTGGCGTCTGCGTGGTCGACATCGGCGGCGGCACCATGGATATAGCGGTTTATACCGCCGGCGCGCTGCGGCACACCAAGGTGATACCTTATGCCGGCAACGTGGTGACCAGCGATATCGCCTATGCGTTCGGCACGCCGCCGGCAGACGCGGAAGCGATTAAGGTGCGCCACGGCTGCGCGCTGGGGTCGGCGGTCAGCAAAGACGAAACCGTCGAAGTACCGAGCGTCGGCGGCAGGCCGCCGCGCAGCCTGCAACGGCAGACCCTGGCTGAAGTGATTGAGCCGCGTTATACGGAATTACTAAACCTGGTGAACGATGAGATCCTGCAGTTGCAGGAGCAGCTTCGCCAGCAGGGAGTTAAGCACCATCTGGCCGCCGGTATCGTGTTAACCGGCGGCGCGGCGCAAATTGACGGCCTGGCGGCCTGCGCCCAACGGGTGTTCCATACGCAGGTGCGTATCGGCCAACCGCTGAATATTACCGGTCTGACGGATTACGCGCAGGCACCGTATTATTCTACCGCTGTCGGGTTATTGCATTACGGTAAAGAATCTCATTTGAGCGGTGAGATTGAAGTGGAAAAACGTACCTCGGTAAGCAACTGGGTCAAACGGATCAGCAGCTGGCTGAGGAAAGAGTTTTAATTGTTTACTTGCGGAGCCATGCTGTGCAGGCGGCCGGCTCCGATGCGACAGGCACAAAACGGAGAGAAACTATGTTTGAACCTATGGAATTAACCAACGACGCGGTGATTAAAGTCATCGGCGTCGGCGGCGGCGGCGGCAACGCCGTTGAGCATATGGTGCGCGAACGCATCGAAGGCGTGGAATTTTTCGCGGTCAATACCGATGCCCAGGCATTGCGTAAAACCGCGGTTGGCCAAACCATCCAGATTGGCGGCGGCATCACCAAAGGTCTGGGAGCCGGTGCTAATCCGGAAGTGGGGCGCAATTCCGCCGAGGAAGATCGCGAAGCGCTGCGCGCCGCGCTGGAAGGCGCGGATATGGTGTTTATCGCAGCCGGCATGGGCGGCGGCACCGGCACCGGCGCGGCCCCGGTCGTGGCTGAAGTCGCCAAGGAATTAGGCATCCTGACCGTGGCAGTGGTCACCAAACCGTTCAATTTCGAAGGCAAGAAGCGTATGGCCTTTGCCGAGCAGGGGATCGCCGAGCTGTCCAAGCATGTGGATTCGCTTATCACCATCCCTAACGACAAGCTGCTGAAGGTGCTCGGCCGCGGTATTTCGCTGCTGGACGCATTTGGCGCGGCCAATGACGTGCTGAAAGGCGCGGTGCAGGGTATCGCCGAGCTGATTACCCGTCCCGGCCTGATGAACGTCGACTTCGCCGACGTGCGCACCGTCATGTCCGAAATGGGCTACGCGATGATGGGCTCAGGCGTCGCCTCTGGCGAGGACCGTGCTGAAGAAGCGGCCGAAATGGCGATCTCCAGCCCGTTGCTGGAAGATATCGATCTGTCCGGCGCGCGCGGCGTTCTGGTCAATATCACCGCCGGCTTCGACCTGCGTTTGGATGAGTTCGAAACCGTGGGTAACACTATCCGCGCGTTTGCCTCGGACAACGCGACCGTGGTTATCGGTACTTCCCTTGATCCTGATATGAACGACGAACTGCGCGTGACGGTAGTGGCGACCGGTATCGGCATGGACAAGCGTCCTGAAATCACCCTGGTGACCAACAAGCAGAACAGCCAGCCGGTGATGGATAACCGTTATCAGCAGCACAATCACGGTATGTCGCCGATTCAGCAAGAGCAGAAGATAGCGGCCAAGGCGGTCAACGAGCAAAACTCGCAGGCCGGCAAGGAACCCGATTACCTGGATATTCCGGCGTTTTTGCGCAAGCAAGCCGATTAAATCCGATGAAATTGGGAATCTCCGCTCTTTGTGCTAAACTGCCCCGCCGACTGTAGCCTATAATGTGTCGGTGGTATGGATAACATTGCGAGATAAACTGATGATCAAACAGCGGACACTAAAACGTATTGTGCAGGCCACAGGCGTGGGTTTACATACCGGTAAAAAGGTAAAACTAACCCTGCGCCCTGCACCGGCTAACACCGGGGTCATCTATCGCCGCACGGATTTAAATCCTCCGGTGGACTTTCCGGCGGAAGCCAAATCGGTGCGGGATACCATGCTTTGCACGTGTCTGGTCAATGAGCATGATGTTCGTATTTCCACCGTCGAACATCTTAATGCCGCATTGGCGGGTTTGGGTATCGACAACATCATCGTTGAAGTCAATGCGCCAGAAATTCCAATAATGGACGGTAGCGCCAGCCCCTTTGTCTATCTGCTGATGGACGCCGGAATCGAGGAGCTTAACTGCGCCAAGAAATTCCTGCGCATCAAGGATAAGGTGCGCGTCGAAGACGGCGACAAATGGGCCGAGCTGTCGCCCTACAATGGTTTCAAGCTCGATTTTACCATTGATTTCAAACATCCTGCGATCGATGCTAGCTCGCAACGTTATCGCCTTAATTTTTCCGCCGAGTCTTTCGTCCGGCAAATCAGCCGCGCGCGCACCTTCGGGTTCATGCGCGACATCGAATACCTCCAGTCCCGGGGCCTGTGCCTGGGCGGTAGTTTCGACTGCGCTATCGTCGTCGACGATTATAAAGTGCTGAACGAGGACGGCTTGCGTTTCGAAGATGAATTTGTGCGCCACAAAATGCTCGACGGCATCGGCGACCTGTATATGTGCGGCCACAACATCATCGGTTCGTTCACGGCGTATAAGCCGGGACACGCGCTGAACAACAAATTGCTGCAGACCGTCCTGGCACGCCAGGAAGCCTGGGAAATGGTGACCTTCGAAGACGAGGCCGAAATGCCGCTGGCATTTGCCGCGCCCTCGTTTGTCATTGCCTGACGGCAACGGTTTGTTTGCCAGCGCGGTATAACGTACTGCTACTTCCCACGACGGGTGGGGTTGGCACCTTCTCCGGCCAGCCCCGCCAGCCGTTCAAGCAGTTTTTGCAGCTTCTCGGGGCTACGCGCCGCCAGATGGCGAATCGCCTCGGCGCTCTGCGGGCTTAGCCTGCGCCTTTGCACGACCTCTCCCCGATCTTTTTTCTGCCTGTCACTGCTGTTTTGCGTCATCAGATGCCCTTTTGTTGCCAGTGTCGGGTTAATCCTGATGTCGATGGAAGACAATGATGGTAGAATCTGCGCACGTAACGCGGATAATAACCCTGATTGTTCATAGCGTAACCTCATCATCCAACTGGCATTGGCGGTTTCAAGCACCAATACGCCTTGCCGGAAATTAGCTACGCGGCACCAGGGTTTCATCGGGGCGGGGAGCAGTGCTGCTACCGCCTGGTTCAGCTTTAACAGCGCCATGGCGCGTTGCTGGATCTGCTGCAGCGTTTGGCGTTCAGGCGTCGCAAGAACAGTAAACAGGATATCAATGGATTGTGGACGACTGTCGCGCATAACAACTCCGGCGGAATACATTAAGTAATGGGTATTTTAAATCGTTGGCGACAATTTGGCAGACGTTATTTCTGGCCTCATCTCCTGTTGGGGATGGTCGCGGCCGGCTTTGGCGTGCCTTATGCCCTCAACAGCGGGCAGGAACAGGCGCACCTGGCCAACACCCTGCCGAGCCTGAGCCGGCAAAACGCCTATAACGCCGGCTTTACCCACCTGGCTTTACTGAAAGACGCGCAGCGCCGCCCTTCGTTTACCGTGGATTACTGGCATCAGCATGCCATACGCACCGTTATCCGTCATTTGTCCATTGCCTGGGCTCCCGCATATGTCGGCGTCCCGTCATCAGCGGCGGACCCTGTCGTCCCGTTGATTGTGCAGCGCCAGGTATTATTAAGCACCCTGAACGCGCTGCTGACTCACGAGCCTAAGCTGCCCGCCGTCATTCGCCATATCGCCCGGGCGGACTACCTGCCCGTTACCGATCATCGTACAGGAATTCGCCTGGCCCAGGTACAGGGAATTCGCGCCGGACCCGCCCGCGTCAGCTAACCGTATATCACGGAATTTTTCTACCCCTTATGCATCTATTGGCCGCTGCCTGATAATCAGCGCCGGCCGTGACGAGATTTAAATAATTATGTTATCTAAACTGCTTACAAAAGTTTTTGGTAGTCGCAACGATCGTACCCTGCGCCGCATGGGTAAAAACGTTGAGCTGATTAACCGGATGGAACCGGAGCTGGAAAAGCTGACCGACGAACAGTTGGCCGCCAAGACCATTGAGTTCCGCGCCCGCCTGGAGAAAGGCGAAAGCGTCGACAGCCTGTTGCCGGAATCCTTCGCCGTGGTGCGCGAGGCCAGTAAACGCGTATTCAGCATGCGTCACTTCGACGTACAGCTACAGGGCGGCATGGTGCTGAATGACCGTTGCATCGCGGAAATGCGCACCGGTGAAGGTAAAACGCTGACCGCCACCCTGCCCGCGTACCTCAACGCCCTGAGCGGTAAAGGCGTCCACGTGGTGACGGTCAATGACTACCTGGCCCAGCGCGACGCCGAAAACAACCGGCCGCTGTTTGAGTTCCTCGGACTGACCGTCGGCATCAACCTGCCGAACATGCCGGCCCCGGCCAAACGCGCCGCCTACGCCGCCGATATTACCTACGGCACCAACAATGAATACGGTTTCGATTACCTGCGCGATAACATGGCGTTCAGTCCGGAAGAGCGCGTACAGCGTAAACTGCACTATGCGCTGGTGGATGAAGTCGACTCCATCCTGATCGATGAGGCGCGTACGCCGCTGATTATTTCCGGCCCGGCGGAAGACAGCTCCGAAATGTACATTCGGGTGGATAAGCTTATTCCCCACCTGATTCGCCAGGATAAAGAGGACTCCGACTCGTTCCAGGGCGAGGGCCACTTCTCGGTGGATGAAAAATCCCGCCAGGTCAATCTTACCGAACGCGGCCTGGTGCTGATTGAAGAGCTGATGGTCCAGGCCGGCATCATGGAGGAAGGCGAGTCGCTTTACTCCCCGGCCAATATCATGCTGATGCATCATGTTACCGCCGCGCTGCGCGCCCACGTGCTGTTCTCACGCGACGTCGACTATATCGTCAAGGACGGCGAGGTCATCATCGTCGACGAACACACCGGCCGCACCATGCCGGGACGCCGCTGGTCGGACGGCCTGCACCAGGCGGTGGAGGCCAAGGAACACGTGGCGATCCAGAACGAAAACCAGACGCTGGCCTCGATCACCTTCCAGAACTATTTCCGCCTGTATGAAAAACTGGCCGGCATGACCGGTACCGCCGATACCGAAGCTTTTGAATTCAGTTCGATCTATAAGCTCGATACTATCGTGGTGCCGACCAACCGTCCGATGATCCGTAAGGATTTGCCGGATCTGGTCTATATGACCGAAAAAGAGAAGATCGACGCCATCATCGATGATATCAAGGCCTGCTCCGCCAAAGGGCAGCCGGTGCTGGTGGGGACCATCTCCATTGAAAAATCCGAAGTGGTGTCGCGCGAGCTGGAAAAAGCCGGTATCGAACATAAGGTACTGAACGCCAAATTCCACGCCATGGAAGCGGATATCGTCGCCCAGGCCGGTTCGCCGGGCGCGGTCACGATTGCCACCAATATGGCCGGTCGTGGTACGGATATCGTGCTTGGCGGCAGCTGGCAGGCGGAGATCTCCCATCTGGAAGATCCGAGCGAAGAGGATATCATCGCGCTCAAGGCCGCCTGGCAGATTCGCCACGACGCGGTACTGGCCTCCGGCGGCCTGCATATCATCGGCACCGAGCGCCATGAATCACGCCGTATCGATAACCAGCTGCGCGGCCGTTCCGGCCGTCAGGGCGACGACGGTTCTTCCCGTTTCTACCTGTCGATGGAGGATGCCCTGATGCGCATCTTCGCTTCCGACCGCGTGACCGGCATGATGCGTAAGCTGGGCATGAAACCGGGCGAGGCCATCGAGCATCCCTGGGTTACCAAAGCCATTGCCAATGCGCAGCGCAAGGTGGAAAGCCGTAACTTCGACATCCGTAAACAGCTGCTGGAATACGACGACGTCGCCAACGACCAGCGCCGGGCTATCTATAGCCAGCGTAATGAGCTGCTGGATGTGGCCGATATCAGCGAAACCATTACCAGCATCCGCGAGGACGTGCTGAAAACCGTGCTCGACAACCATATTCCGCCGCAGTCGCTGGAGGAAATGTGGGACGTGCCGGGGCTGGAAAAGCGCCTGAAAGACGATTTCGACCTGGAGATGCCGATTGCCGATTGGCTGGATAAAGAGCCCGGTCTGCATGAGGAAACCCTGCGCGAGCGCATCCTGGAAAAAACGCTGGAACAGTACCAGCGTAAGGAAGAAGTGGTCGGCATCGAGATGATGCGCAGCTTTGAAAAGGGCGTCATGCTGCAAACGCTTGATTCGTTATGGAAAGAGCACCTGGCGGCGATGGACTACCTGCGCCAGGGCATTCATTTGCGCGGCTACGCCCAAAAGGATCCGAAGCAGGAATACAAACGCGAATCCTTTGCCATGTTTGCCGCCATGCTGGAGTCGCTGAAATACGAGGTGATAAGCACCCTGAGCAAGGTCCAGGTGCGGATGCCGGAAGAAGTGGAAGCGCTGGAGCTGCAACGCCGCGAAGAGGCCGAGCGCCTGGCGCGCCAGCAGCAGCTCAGCCATCAGCCGGAGCCGATGCTGGCCGATGGCGCCCTCATGGCCAATATGCCGGTACATGAAGGGCGCAAGGTCGGCCGCAATGACCCGTGCCCCTGCGGTTCAGGCAAAAAATACAAACAGTGCCACGGCAAGTTACAGCAATAATGCCAACCTGCCGATGAGTCTGACGAGCACCAGGATCATTTTATCGGAGTACCTGTGACAATGAATATACGCACAATTGCCGTAGGCATTATCCGTAATGCGCAACATCAGATTTTTATCGCCCAGCGGCCGGCGGATGCGCATATGGGCGGTTTCTGGGAGTTTCCCGGCGGTAAAATGGAAGCAGGCGAAACCCCGGAACAGGCGTTAATCCGGGAGCTGCTGGAAGAGACGGGCATCAAGGTTGAGCGGGTCGAGCTGTTGGCGACCAGCCAGCACCAGTTTGCCGATCGTAACATGGCCTTCTATTTTTTCCTGGTCGAGGATTGGCAGGGCACGCCTTATGGTAAAGAGGGGCAGCCGGTGCGCTGGTGCCCCCAGGCGGAACTGCGGGCCGATGAATTTCCGCCCGCCAATGCGTCGATTATTCGCCAGCTTATCGCCGCGACTTAACCTACCCCATCCCATCGCCCCGCCACGGGGCGACATTATGCGCGCAGCGCTGGAATTCAGCGCTGATCCTCGCTCCAGTCTTCGCTGTCGTTGATCTGCGCGTCGCTGGGAATAAATTTTTCCTCATCGGCCCACTCGCCAAGGTCGATCAGCTGGCAGCGTTTGCTGCAAAAAGGCCGGAACTTGCTTTGTGCATTCCACTCGACGTCCGCGCCGCAGGTGGGGCAGTTTACTACGATGATATCGTTATTCACTATTAACTCCTGGAACCTTAACAACCCGTCTGGCCGCACCTTAGCCGCCAAGCTAGCCTTCTATCATAACGCAATAGATCAGCAGCAGGCCAATTCGAAGGGCAAACGGTTTGGCACCACGCCGTTTTCGCTGTCCAGGGATAAAAACCGGATGGCATAGCGGGTTTTATGGCCGGAAACCTGCGGATAGAGCTGGGACACCAGCGGGATGCGCATACGCAGCAGATCGGCGTCCTCGGCGTTATCCTGGAAAAAACCGTTCAGGCTGATCTGGTTCTTAAAGGGTTCGGAATGGCGTACGAGATCAAGCGTAATGGTTAACGCGTTGTGCAACGGTTCGAAGGTTTTCAGCCAAATGTTTACCTGCTGGTCGCGCACGGTTTGCGGCAAATGCAGCCAGATATGCAGGCCGGGCAGATCGAAGCTGCAGCAGCCGCCGGGGATTGACAGGCGCTGACGCACCGAGCCGATCAAACGGTCTTCGCGCACCGCCTGGCCCAGGCGCGGCGCGGCCATCAACACCGCGGCGCAGTGTTTTAATTCGCCGCGCAGCGCCCGCACGCGATCGCTGTCGACGCCCGGCACTCCGTCCCATTGCAGCATCTTTTGCTGCTGCCGGTCCAGTTCCTTGAGCATTTCGGTGCGTACATCGCCGCGTTCGAGCACATCCTGCAAATCGGATAGGCTGCGAAAAAACGGCAGCGCGCTCGAGATGTCAGACAACGTCGGATAGTTATAAAGTTGTTGCAGTAAAAATTCCAAACGCAGCCAGGTGCGCATTTTTTCATTTAGCGGATGCTCAAAAAGCACCGTTGTCGAGTAGACGTCACTCATTATAATTAATCCTGTCGGGTTGCTGATGCCGCAAGCTGAAGATAACGGCGGTGCAGGTTTGCCACCTCGGCCGTTATCTCTTCGGGACGCCCGCTATTATCGATAATATCGTCGGCACAGGCCAGACGCTGTTCGCGTGAAGCCTGCGCGGCAAGAATGTTGTTTATTTGGCTGCGGCTGATGCCGTCGCGGCTCAGGGTGCGGGCGATCTGGACATCGGTGCCGACATCGACCACCAGTACCCGATCTGCCTGGGACTGCAACTGGTTTTCAATTAACAGCGGCACCACCCATAGCACATAACGTCCGTCGGCGCGGGCCATCTGTTGGCGGGTTTCTTGTTGAATAAGCGGATGCAGCAAACGGTTAAGCCATGCCTTATCGGCCGGGGAACTGAATACGTGTTGCCGCAGCAGCGCGCGGTCAAGCCGGCCGTCGGGCAACATGATACCGGCGCCAAAACGGGCATGTATTGCCCGCAGCGCGTCGGTACCCGGCTCCACAACCTGGCGGGCGATTACATCGGCGTCGACAATCGTGGCACCCAGTTCGGCGAAAGCGTTGGCCACGGTACTTTTGCCACTGCCAATTCCCCCTGTTAATGCAACAATATAACGCATACAGTCTATTCTCTCCTTACTGTATCCCTTTCCGCCCGTTCGCAGATAAATTGGTACGATTGTAGCGTATATCGGGCGGTTTTCGCAGTCTTGCCGTAAGAATAATCCGGCGTATGATACCGTTACTGGAATTGGCATTACGTACCCGAACTTTATAAGCGATTCGTCGCCATTGACCAGGAAAATCCGTTATGCGTATTGAAGAAGATATTAAGTTAGGTTTTAAAGACGTACTGATCCGCCCCAAGCGTTCGACCCTGAAAAGTCGCTCCGACGTAGAACTGCAACGTGAGTTTACCTTTAAGCACCCTGGATGCACCTGGTCGGGCGTCCCCATCATCGCCGCCAACATGGATACCGTCGGCACCTTCCGCATGGCGGAAGCGCTGGCGTCCTTTGATGTCGTCACCGCGGTGCATAAACACTATACCGTGGAACAATGGCGCGCTTTTGTTGCGCGGGTCCCGGAATCAATTTTACGCCATGTGATGGTCTCCACCGGCACGTCGGAAGCCGACTTCGTGAAAATGAAGCAGATCCTGGCCTTGTCGCCGTTATTGACCTTTATCTGTATCGACGTGGCTAACGGTTATTCCGAACATTTCGTCAATTTTCTGCAGAAAGCGCGCGAGGCCTGCCCCAATAACGTTATCTGCGCCGGTAACGTGGTCACCGGCGAAATGGTCGAGGAACTGATCCTGTCGGGCGCCGATATTGTCAAGGTGGGTATCGGGCCGGGCTCGGTGTGCACTACCCGGGTCAAGACCGGCGTCGGTTATCCGCAGTTGTCCGCGGTTATCGAATGCGCGGACGCCGCCCATGGCCTGAGCGGCCAGATTGTCAGCGACGGCGGCTGCTCGGTGCCGGGCGACGTGGCAAAGGCCTTTGGCGGCGGCGCGGATTTTGTCATGCTGGGCGGCATGCTGGCCGGACACGACGAATGTGAAGGTACGCTGGTGGAAGAGAACGGCGAGAAATTCATGCTGTTCTACGGCATGAGCTCCGAGTCCGCCATGAATCGCCACGTTGGCGGCGTGGCACAGTATCGGGCGGCGGAAGGTAAAACCGTCAGGCTACCGCTGCGCGGGCCGGTAGAACACTCGATTCGCGATATCCTGGGCGGATTGCGCTCGGCCTGTACCTATGTGGGGGCCTCGCGCTTAAAGGAATTGACCAAGCGCACCACCTTTATCCGGGTGGCCGAGCAGGAAAACCAGGTGTTTACTCAGCTCTAATCCCTGTTTCTGTTTCCAGCTATTATCCACCGCGCACGATAGCTGGCTGCTCATTGTTCTCATAGGCGGCCGAACAGGTCGCCGATTTGCAGCAGCGGCAAATACAGCGCCATCACCAGCGCGCAGACCAGTCCGCCCATAATAAACAGCAGCAGAGGCTCGGCCAGTTGCGCCAGCGCGTCGGCGCGCTGGCGCGTTTGCTGCTCATGTATCCGCGCCAACTGGCGGAACACCTCATCCAGCGTGCCGGAATACTCGCCGGTCTTGATAAGCTGATGGCAATGGGGCGGGAACAGGCGATGGCGGTAAAATGCCTGGTGCAGGGCGTATCCTTGCTGGATATGCCGGCGCAGCTGCGTGACGGCATCGCCATATGCGGGGTGGCCCAGGGTGCGCGCGGCCATCTCCAGCCCGCTATCCAGCGGCACGCCGGCCGGGTGGGTCATGGCCAGGGTCTGGAACAACTGGCAGGTGGCGTGATGGCGCATCAGCGTTCCCACACCGGGCAGATATAACAATCCAGCCTGGATGAGCCGCCGCCATCGGCCATGGTGATAACCTAACCGACGCCAGCATGCATAGATAGTCGTCAGCAGGATCAGCAGCGGCAGCGCATGGTCCGCCGCGCCCTGCGCCATGGCCAGCAGGCAGCGGGTCGGCCAGGGCAGGGGCACATTGCTCCCGGCGTACAGCCGGGCAAATTCCGGCAGTACCCAGATCAGGATAAGCGCCATGACCGCCGTTGCCGTCAGCAGGATAAACGCCGGATAACGCAGCGCGCCCAGCACCTTCTGTTTTAACCGCCCGAGCCGTTCCTCGTGGTCGGCAAGCGCCAGGCAGCAGCGGTCCAGCCGGCCGGTAAGCTCGCCAAGCGTCATCATGGCGCAGTAGACCGGCGGGAACACCTGGGGAAAATCGGCCATGGCCTGGGAAAAGGTCAGGCCCTGCTCGATTTTATCGCCCAGCAGCCGCAGCAGGCATCGCCAACCGGCGCGTGGGTGATCCTCAGCCAGCAGATGCAGGCTCTCCCTGAGCGGCAACCCCGCGCCGAGCAGCGCGGCCAACTGTGATGTGATACTGGCAAGCTGGGGTTTTTGCCAATAACCGGTCCCCAGGTAGCCGATAGTGCGTACGCGGAACGGCTGCAACTCCTGGCGGATTAATAATTGGCGCACCGAGGTTTTATCCCGGCCGATACTGTGTCCCGCCTGAATGTCCCCCGCCGGTGACAGTCCGCGCCAGGAGTAGAGCCAATAACCAGTCATACCGGCTCCCCCAGTACCCGCGCCAGTTCATCAAGGGATGTGACTCCCCGCGCCGCCAATATCAGGCCCGCGCGCCACAGCCCCGAGGGACCCCGCCGACGCTGGCCGTTCGATATCTCCCCGGGATTTTTCACGCTGCGCCCACCGCCCGCTGTCAGGTATCCGCTGCTTACCGGCGCAGCCCCAATGCTTGCCGCTTCGCCTATGGCGCTATCCGCTACCTGCCCGGTGCCGTCTGCTATACCTTCCCCCGGGTACGTTTTGTCACGGGCGAATGGCTGCGACGGCAGCAAATGAAAAATCCCGCGCCGTCCGGCATAACCTTGGTGGCAATGCTCGCAGCCAGCTGCCTGCCAAACGCGTTGCGGGACCCAGCCGGGCGGCAGCCGCACCACCGGTTCATCGTGCGTGCGGACCTCGCGCCGGCACCGGGGGCATAGCAGCCTGACCAGGCGCTGGGCCATCACCAGCAGCAGCGCGGAGTGCACCTGCCCCGCCCGCGGTCCAAACTGGGTAAGCCGCCGCGCGGCGTCGCCGGCCGACAGGGCGTGCAGGGTAGCCAGCACCAGATGCCCGGTCTGGGCGGAATTGACCGCCATGGCGGCGGTCTCGCGATCGCGTATTTCGCCTACCATGATGACATCGGGATCCTGCCGGAGCAGGGCGCGCAGCAGCACCGGAAAATCTAGCTGCGCCTTGACGTTGACCTGGCACTGGGTCATGCCCGGCAGCGGTATTTCCACCGGATCTTCGACGCTGCAAATATTAAGCCTGTCGCCCGCCAGGGCATTCAGGGCGCTGTATAGCGTCATGGTTTTACCGCTGCCGGTCGGCCCGGTAAGCAAAATCAGCCCCTGGGGACGATGCAGGATACGCAGGAACCGGCGGCGCATGGCCGTCGGCATGCCCAGGCGTTCCAGGGTCAGGTTTTCCGGCGTGCCGCGTAGCAGGCGCAGCACCAGCTTTTCGCCGCGCAGCGTGGGCAGGGTGGAGAGCCGGCATGAGCAGCGCCTGTCCGGCGGGCCGAACGCAAACTGCCCGTCCTGGGGCCGCCGCCGCTCGGCAATATCCAGCCGCGCCCGCATTTTCAGACACACCAGCAGCCTGGCGGCAAGCAAGGGCGCGCAATGGGCGCTTTCCCGTAGCAGGCCGTCCACGCGCAGCCGGATGCGATATTCCGCCGCGCCCACGGGCTCGATATGGATATCGGACGCCTTAAGCGCCAGGGCCTGATCCAGCAGCGCGCCGATATAGTCGTCCAGCGCCGTTTCATCATAGGGTGTCGTCATCCCGCTTACTCCCGCCCGTGGTCCATGCGAAACAACCCCTGGCAGGGCCCGACCAGATGGCCGGCATTTTCCGTGGCCTGGCAGGCGCTGCTCCAGCGCAGCCCGGTGCCGTGGCGCCCGGGCGTCAGCGTCAGGGCAAGCCCCTGGAGCGCCTGCCGCCCGGTCAGGCTGATAACGCCGTCTTGAACCGTTACCCGTTCCACATAACGCGACGTCATGCTTTCGGGGATGCCGCTGGTGCCCGCGTGGCACGCCTTGACCTCGCCCTGTTGCAGCGCGCACAGCTCCACCGCCGACTTATAGGGCGTGAGCATTTGCAGCATATCGGTCATGGCGGCCTTATCCAGGTAGCGCTGATAGCCCGGCAGGCCGATGGCGCTGAGCATGGCAATGATGGCGATCACCACCATCAGCTCCACCAGCGTAAATCCCTGTTGATTAATCACGCGTTTCCCTCGCTGTTGATCCTGTGCCGACCTTAGCGTTAACGGCGGTGGGCGGACAGTGGCAAACCGCCATACAGGACAGCTGATGGCAAAAAAACGCGATAGGTTACCTGCGGTTTAGGAATTTTGCGTGGGAAACCGCAAAATCAACGACAAGGAGAGTAAAAAAAAGCCTTCGGAGATGACCGAAGGCCTGTGCAGCGCGTATGGCGCGCCTGCCTGATGCCAGCGAACTGCCCGGAGCGCCCATAGGGTATGAAGCGTCCGTATACCGCGGTGGGGAAGCGGCTTCGTAGGGGCCATAATGAGCAGCTACTGGAAGCGCATCGACAGATCCAGCGCGCGGATATGTTTGGTCAGCGCGCCCACCGAGATATAGTCCACCCCGGTCTGGGCAAATTCCCTGATTGTCGCAAGTGTCACGTTGCCGGAAACCTCCAGCAGGGCGCGTTGCCGCGTGGCGGCTACCGCGCGCTGCATATCGGCCGGCGTGAAGTTATCCAGCATGATGATATCGGCACCGGCGTCCAGCGCCTGGCGCAGTTCCTCCAGGCTTTCCACTTCCACCTCCACCGGCACGTCGTCGCGCAAGGCGATGGCGTTGGCCACCGCGTTGGCGATGGAGCCGGCGGCGATAATATGGTTTTCCTTGATCAGGAACGCGTCCGCCAGGCCCAGGCGGTGATTACCGCCGCCGCCGCACAGCACGGCGTATTTCAGCGCGGTGCGCAGGCCGGGCAGGGTTTTGCGGGTATCGAGCAACCGGGTGCCGGTGCCGGCCAGGATATCAACATAACGTTTTACCTCGGAGGCCACCCCCGACAGCGTCTGCACAAAGTTCAGCGCGGTGCGCTCGCCGGTCAGCAGCAGATGCGCGGGACCGCTTAAACGGCACAGCGGCTGGTTGACGCGGATCGGATCGCCGTCCTTTACCTGCCAGTCGACGGTAATGCCGCCGCCAAGTTGGGTAAAGACTTCCTCCAGCCAGCGCTGGCCGCAGAAAATACCGTTTTCACGGGTAATGATCACCGCCACCGCGTCGCTTTGCTGCGGGAGCAAGCGGGCGGTAATATCGGCCTTGGGATCGGTGGTGCCGCCCAGGTCTTCGCGCAGGGCCTGGGTGACGGATAACGGGATATCATACTGAATACGCTCGAGCAATTCGGCCCGGCGGCGTTCGGCGTTATAACGGCGTGTCGGCATAAAAAACTCCGAAATAGCGGATAAAGGGAATTGGAGAAACATGCTACTCTGTTGCTGGGATAAGTACCACCGCCGGTCGGCGCGAGGTGAATGATGCGGTTGGAAAATGGCTGGGTATCAGGGGCTAAGCGGGTGTGGTCGCCGCATTGCGATGAGCGGCCCGAACATGAGGCGCCCTCGTTATTGGTGGTGCATAACATCAGCCTGCCGCCGGGCATCTTCGGCGGCGCGGATATCGATCGGCTGTTTACCGGCACGCTCGATCCCAAGGCGCATCCCTTTTTTCGCCAGATTTATCAACTGCGGGTATCCGCGCATTGCCTGATTCGCCGCGACGGCGAACTGGTCCAGTATGTGCCGTTTGATAAGCGCGCCTGGCACGCGGGCGTATCAACCTTCGAAGGGCGCGAGCGCTGCAATGACTTTTCCATTGGCATAGAGCTGGAAGGCACCGACACGGAACCCTATACTGAGGCGCAATATAACCGGTTGGCCGAATTGACCGCATTATTAATGCGGCATTATCCGATTACGCCGGCGCGGATTACCGGCCATAGTGATATCGCACCCGTGCGTAAAACCGATCCCGGCGCGTCTTTCCAGTGGCCGCATTATCGGCGGTTAGTCGCTGAGCGCGCCACTGATAGCAAGAGGGAGAGTCAGGGTTCATGACGTTGTTTACACTACTACTGGTTCTGGCCTGGGAACGCCTGTTTAAACAGGGCGAACACTGGCAGCTGGATCATCATCTGGAACGGGTGTTTGTCCGCTTCCGTCATGCCTCCCTGGCCCTGACCATCCTCATGACCCTGTGCTGGATGATTATCGTGGCGTTATGCCTGCGGCTGCTGGCGAACTGGTTCTATGGCGTGCCGCTGCTGCTGCTGTGGATTGTCATTTCACTATTATGCATCGGCGCCGGCGGCATCCGTAAGCACTATCGGGCCTATCTGCGGGCCGCGGCCGCCAGCGACAGCCACGCCTGCGACGCCATGAGCGAAGAACTGGCCTTGATCCACGGGCTGCCGGTGGATTGCGATAAAGAAGAGCGCCTGCGCGAGCTGCAAAACGCCCTGTTGTGGATCAATTTCCGTTTCTACCTGGCGCCGCTGTTCTGGCTGGTGGCCGGCGGCCCGTACGGTCCGGTCGTCCTGGCCGGTTATGCTTTCCTGCGCGCGTACCAGACCTGGATGGCGCGTCGCTCCACGCCGCTCAAGCGGGCGCAGTCCGGTATCGATATGCTGCTGCACTGGCTGGACTGGGCGCCGGTACGTTTGGCGGGCGTGGCCTACGCGCTGCTGGGCCACGGCGAAAAAGCCCTGCCCGCGTGGTTTGCCTCCCTGGCGGATGTGCATACCGGGCAATATCAGGTGTTAACCCGGCTGGCGCAGTTCTCGCTGGCGCGGGAACCGCACCTGGACGATGTGCTGACGCCGCGCGCGGCGGTATCGCTGGCGAAAAAAATCACCCAGGTGATCCTGGTGGTGGTTGCGCTGCTTACCATTTACGGCGCGCTGGTTTAACCCGGAGAGCGTTCGCGGCCAATCGGCCGCAGGCGTTAGCACTGGTCAGCTCCGCGTACCGGTATTCATCGCGCTATCCCACAGTGTCCGCCGGTGGTTCGCCGAAGCGGGGCATGCCTTCCTCATCCCAGCCAAAGGCTTTCACCCGCGTGTGCCGGTTGGGATCGTACAGCGGGTCGCCGGTGATTTCCGTATAGGGGCGGGCGTGATAGACCAACACGTCCTCGCCGTGTTCCCCGACGGTAAAGCTGTTATGGCCCGGCCCGAACTGGCGGTGTTGCCACTGGGTGCGAAACACCGGCTGCGGCAGCTTATGCCACTGCGCCGGGTCGGTAATGTCGGCGTCCGCGTCGGCCCATAACAGACCGATACAATAATTCTCGTCGGTGGCGCTGGCCGAGTAGGTAATAAACAGCCGCCGGCCGTGGCGGATGAACGCCGGGCCTTCGTTCACCCAAAAGCCGATGATTTCCCACGGCAGCTCCGGCCGGCTTATCATCGACGGCGGGGTTTTAAGCCGCCAGGGCGTCGCCATTTCAGCCAGGTAAAGATTGGAATTGCCCCGGATGGCCGGGTCTTTCTGCGCCCACAGGTAGTAATGCTTATCCTGGTGGACGAAGTGCGTCGCATCCAGGGAAAAGGTGTCCAGCGGGGTGATGATGCGGCCTCTTTCATGCCATTGCCCGGTCAACGGATTATCCGCGCCGCACTCCAGGGCATACATGCGATGCTGGAACAGCCCGTCGACAATCTCGGGCGAGTGGGCGGCGGCAAAATAGATGATCCATTTCCCCTCGATAAAATGCAGTTCCGGCGCCCAGATCAGCGCGCTCATTTCACCCTGGGCATGCTTACGCCACACCACCGCCGGCTCGGCCCGCGCCAGGCCGGCGAGCGTGACGGCCCGGCGGATCTCCAGCCGGTCGTATTCCGGCACCGAGGCGATAAAATAGTAATAGCCGTCGTGATGGCGGTAAATAAAGGGATCGGCGCGCTGCTCAATCAGCGGATTCGGCCAAAGTCCTGCGTGCATGATGGCATCTCCTGTTTGGTCTGCGGCTTAGGGATGTTTGGTTTCCAGCAGTTTATCCTCGCGCCATTCGCCCAGTTCATGGTAATTCTCCCGGCGTTTTTCCAGATCGTCCTGTATTTGGCGCATCAGCTCACGATCCACCTTCAACAACCTGACCACCCCGGCGGTGATCAGGTAACCCACGCCCGGGATCACGGTAAACAGCAGCACGATACCCTGCACGGCGCCGGGAGTTTGCGTCATGGCGTCGCCCCGGTAACCGTAGGCTGACAGGATAAAACCGACAAATGCGCCGGCCACCGCCAGCCCGACCTTAAGGAAAAACAGGTTGCCGGAAAAGCTGATGCCGGTTATGCGTTTGCCGGTTTTCCATTCGCCGTAGTCATCCACGTCCGCCATCAGGGACCAGTGCAGCGGCGACGGGATCTGGTGCAGTATATTCAACACGAAGTACATCACCAGGATAAGCGCGGTCATGTGGGGATTAAGGAAATAGAAGCCGCTGGAAAACAGCGCCAGGATGATATTGGTCCAGAAAAAGACCTTCAGTTTGCAAAAGCGATCGGTCAGCGGTTTGGCCAGCCAACTGCCGATCATCATGCCCACCACGCCCAGGCTGATAAACATGCTGGCGAAGCCGGAGGCCTTATCCATGGCGTAGGTGACGTAATACATGGTGGCCGCCATGCGGATAAATCCGGGGCAGACGTTAAAAAAGGTCAGCAGCAGAATGCGAACCCATTGGTCGTTTTTCCAAATATCGCGCAGATCGGCTTTCAGCGCGTCATTGGTCGGCACGGCCGGTTTGACGCGCTCGCGCACGGTGGCAAAGCAGAACAGGAACATCAGGCAGCCGATAATCGATAACACCGTCATGGCCCATTGAAAACCTTTGGCCCGGTTGCCGCCGCCAAACCAATCCACCATCGGCAGCAGGGTCAGCGAAATGATCAGCGTCGCCACGCCGACCAGGATAAAACGCCAGGACTGGCAGGATACGCGTTCCTGGGGATCGTTGGATATCACCCCGCCAAGCGAGCAGTAGGGGATATTGATGGCGGTGTAAATCAGCGACATGAGGAAATAGGTGACGAAGGCGTACACCACCTTGGCGGAATAGCTCCAGTCCGGCGTGGTGTACATTAGAATACTGAACACCGCGAACGGGACCGCCAGCCACAGCAGATAGGGCCGGAACCTGCCCCAGCGGGAACGGGTACGGTCGGCGATGGCGCCCATGATCGGGTCGGTGACCGCGTCGATGATACGCACCGATAGCAATAATACGCCCACCAGGGCCGGCGCCAGGGCAAAAACGTCGGTGTAGAAATAGGCCAGAAACATGGTTATGGAACCCCATACCATATTGCAGCCGGCGTCACCCATGCCGAAACCGATTTTTTCTTTTAAGGACAAAGCCTGCGTTTTCATGGTTCTACTCTCCGTTGTAAACAGAACATGAAGTACAACAGGCAGTATTGGCCTATTCGGCGGCAAAGGATCGGCAGGAACGGGTTGATGTAATGGACAAACGGGTTATCAGGGGAAAAATGTGAACAGGGTGGCATTTCGCGGCGGCGGAACGGAAGTAAAACCCTTCCCCGGTCCGCAGGCCGGGGAAGGGCGGGGTTTAGCGGCTGAGCGCGCCGGCGGTGCGTTGGTTTTTCTGTTTAAAGTAAAAACCGATGCCCAGCAGGCAAAGCCAAACCGGAATCAGGTAGACCGATATTTCCATGCCCGGCGTCATCAGCATTACCACCAGGATGGCGGCCATAAACAGCAGGCAGAGGTAATTGCCGAACGGATGCCACAATGCCTGGAATTTGGTTACCGTTCCCCGGCGGGCCATGGCGCGGCGGAACTTCAGGTGCGCCAGGCTTATCATGCCCCAGTTGATGACCAGGGCGGAAACCACCAGCGACATCAGCAGACCAAAGGCTTTACCGGGCATCAAATAGTTGATCAGCACACAGATGGCGGTCGCCAGGGCCGATACGCCGATAGCCGCTACCGGCACGCCGCGGCGGTCGACGCTGGCCAGCGCTTTCGGGCCGTTGCCCTGGCGCGCCAGGCCGTACAGCATACGGCTATTGCTGTAAACGCAGCTGTTGTATACCGACAGCGCCGCGGTCAGCACCACCAGGTTGAGGATGGCCGCCACCCAGTCGCTGTTCAGCGCATGGAAAATCAGCACAAACGGACTGCCGCCTTCCACCACCTTGCCCCACGGATACAGCGACAGCAGGATGGCCAGCGAACCGATATAAAACAGCAGGATGCGGTAGATAACCTGGTTGGTGGCTTTCGGGATGCTCTTTTCGGGATTGTCGGCTTCGGCGGCGGTAATGCCCACCAGCTCCAGGCCGCCGAACGAAAACATGATGACCGCCATCGCCATGATCAGGCCGCTGACGCCGTTGGGGAAAAATCCCCCCTGGGCCCAGAGGTTGGTCACGCTGGCATCCGGGCCGCCGTGGCCGCTTATCAACAGCCAGGCGCCGAACAGGATCATCGCAATGATGGCCGCCACTTTGATAATGGCGAACCAAAACTCCATCTCGCCATAGACTTTGACATTGGCCAGGTTGATGACGTTGATGATAATGAAAAAGATCGCCGCTGAAATCCAGGTCGGCAGGTCCGGCCACCAGTAATGCATATAGATGCCCACGGCGGTCAGTTCGGCCATGGCAACCAGCACATACAGTACCCAGTAATTCCAGCCGGAGGCGAAACCGGCAAAATTGCCCCAATATTTATAGGCGAAGTGGCTAAACGAACCGGCGACCGGCTCCTCGACTACCATCTCGCCTAACTGGCGCATGATCAGGAAAGCGATAAAACCGCCGATGGCATAACCCAGTATAACCGACGGACCAGCCATTTTAATCGTTTGGGCAATCCCCAGGAACAGGCCCGTGCCAATCGCGCCGCCTAAGGCAATAAGCTGAATATGGCGGTTTTTTAACCCGCGTTTGAGCGTCTCTCCGCGCTGTTTACCATCCATCGAAAATCCTCATGTGTTACGGTCAGTGGACCACCCCAGCGTAAATTGCGGTATGTAATCCCTGCATTACGTTTTATGTACGTTATATTTTACGCTAACCGTTGAGCCAATTGCCGTCGCGGGCTGCCGTTGGCACAAGAATAGTGGTATGTAAAAAAGTTTGCACCTGATTTATCGGGGCGGCGCGGGAAATTCAAAACCAGCATGATCTTACGCATTTTCTGCCGGCCGGCTGCCGGCGACGGGCAGGTGGATGCTGATGTGGCAAAAATGTTATTTTTTCCGTCAGGCATGCATTTTTTGGCTATTTTTAACGCTTAATTCTTTGCTCAAACGGTTCAGCTTGGGCTATTTGGCGTTACGTAAAGGTTAAAAATGTCATTTCACATTTTCAGTGGATGGAACTGGATGGTTATCAAAATGCAGCACAAGCTTAGTGCAATTGTTTAAATGTGCGGTGTTTAATGATTTAGGTCAATGCCGTCATGGACAGGAGGTGAATACTTTGTTACTTTAGCGTCACGTTTATGAAATTGGTATTACCAATTGACTCCGCGCAATTCGCAAAGATGATTATAAATGGCCTATAGTAAAATCCGCCAAGCGAAACTTTCGGATGTTATCGAGCAGCAACTGGAATACTTAATCCTGGAAGGGACATTGCGTCCCGGCGAAAAGCTGCCCCCGGAGCGCGAACTGGCAAAACAGTTCGACGTTTCCCGACCCTCCCTGCGGGAAGCCATACAGCGCCTCGAAGGAAAAGGCCTGCTCCTGCGTCGACAGGGCGGCGGAACATTTGTACAAAGCAATCTTTGGCAAAGCTTCAGCGATCCGCTGGCTGAATTGCTGGCCGAACACCCGGAATCACAATACGATCTGCTGGAAACCCGCCATGCCCTCGAGGGTATTGCCGCTTATTACGCCGCGCTGCGCGGCACGGAAGAAGATCTCGACCGCATACGCGATTGCCACCAGATTATCCAGCAGGCCCAGGAAAACGGCGACCTCGACGCCGAAGCCGACGCCGTCCTGCAGTATCAAATCGCCGTAACCGAAGCCGCTCACAATGCGGTTTTATTACATTTGGTGCGCTGCATGGGACCGATGCTGGAAAAAAACGTACGTCAGAATTTTGAATTGCTCTACTCGCGCCGGGAAATGCTGGCGCAGGTGAGCAGTCACCGCGCCGGGATTTTTGCGGCGATAGTGGCACGCGAGCCGGAAAAAGCGCGCGAGGCTTCTCACCGCCATCTGGCGTTTATTGAGGAAATTTTGCTGGACCTCAGTCGGGAACACAGCCGCCGCGAACGATCGCTGCGCCGGCTCCAGCAACGCAAGGACTAAGCCTCCGGCAACGGGAGCTGAAAAACGGCAACGTAATAATGAGCCTGTCTTCGTGTGTTCTTAAGCGTAAGCGATAACGAGCGCAGGAAGACAGGCTCCAACTAAACCAATTTAATAGCGATAGATAAGGAACACCACCATGTCAGAACGTTTATACAATGACGTGGATCCGATCGAGACACGCGACTGGCTACAGGCGATCGAATCGGTTATCCGTGAAGAGGGTATTGAACGCGCACAGTTCCTGATTGATCAGGTACTTGACGGCGCGCGTAAAGGTGGCGTCAGTATCGCTGCGGGTGCCTCGGGCCGTAACTACATCAACAGCATTCCGGTTGAAGACGAGCCTGAGTACCCCGGTAACCTGGAATTGGAGCGCCGCATTCGCTCCGCCATCCGCTGGAACGCGGTGATGACGGTATTGCACGCATCGAAAAAAGATTTGGATCTGGGCGGCCATATGGCGTCCTTCCAGTCGTCCGCCACCGTTTATGAAGTTTGCTTCAACCATTTCTTCCGCGCGCGCAGCGACCAGGACGGCGGCGATTTGGTTTACTTCCAGGGCCATATTTCCCCCGGGATCTATGCGCGCGCCTTTCTCGAAGGCCGCCTGACCGAAGACCAGATGAACAATTTCCGCCAGGAAGTACAGGGCAAAGGGTTGTCTTCCTACCCGCATCCAAAACTGATGCCGGAATTCTGGCAGTTCCCGACCGTCTCGATGGGCCTGGGCCCGATCAGCGCCATCTACCAGGCTAAATTCCTGAAATACCTGAACCACCGCGGCCTGAAAAACACCACCGCGCAGACGGTATACGCTTTCCTGGGCGACGGTGAAATGGACGAGCCGGAATCCAAGGGCGCGATTACCATCGCCACGCGTGAAAAACTGGACAACCTGGTCTTCATCATCAACTGTAACCTGCAGCGCCTGGACGGCCCGGTTACCGGCAACGGCAAGATCATCAACGAGCTGGAAGGCATCTTTGGCGGCGCCGGCTGGGAAGTGATCAAGGTTATCTGGGGCAGCCGCTGGGATGAGCTGCTGCGCAAGGATACCAGCGGCAAGCTGATCCAGCTGATGAATGAAACCGTCGACGGCGATTACCAGACCTTCAAGTCCAAGAACGGCGCCTATGTGCGCGAGCACTTCTTCGGTAAATATCCTGAAACCGCCGCGCTGGTCAAGGATATGAGCGACGACGAAGTCTGGGCATTGAACCGTGGCGGCCACGATCCGAAAAAAGTTTTCGCCGCGCTGCAAAAAGCGCAGAAAACCACCGGCAAACCTATCGTCATCCTGGCCCATACCATTAAGGGCTACGGCATGGGCGAGACCGCGGAAGGCATGAACATCGCCCACCAGGTCAAGAAGATGAACATGGACGGCGTGCGTTATTTCCGCGACCGTTTCAACCTGTCCCCGATGGTGCCCGAAGACACTATCGAACAACTGCCCTACATTACCTTCAAGGAAGGCTCGGAAGAGTACGAGTACCTGCATGAACGCCGCAAGGCGCTGCACGGCTACCTGCCAAGCCGCCTGAAGAACTTCACCAAACCGCTGGAACTGCCTACGCTGCAGGACTTCGGCGCGCTGCTGGAAGAACAGAAGAAAGAGATCTCCACCACCATCGCCTTTGTCCGCGTATTGAACGTGATGCTGAAGAACCCGTCGATCAAGGATCGCCTGGTGCCGATTATCGCCGACGAAGCGCGTACTTTCGGTATGGAAGGCCTGTTCCGCCAGATCGGCATCTATAGCCCGAACGGCCAGCAGTATACCCCGCAGGACCGTGAGCAGGTCGCCTACTATCGTGAAGACGAGAAAGGCCAAATCCTGCAGGAAGGGATCAACGAACTGGGCGCGGCGTCTTCATGGCTGGCGGCGGCAACGTCCTACAGCACCAATGACCTGCCGATGATCCCGTTCTATATTTATTACTCCATGTTCGGCTTCCAGCGTATCGGCGATCTGTGCTGGGCGGCGGGCGACCAGCAGGCGCGCGGCTTCCTGATCGGCGGCACCTCCGGGCGCACCACCCTGAACGGCGAAGGCCTGCAGCATGAGGACGGCCACAGCCACATCCAGTCGCTGACCATCCCGAACTGCATCTCCTACGATCCGGCGTATGCCTACGAAGTCGCGGTCATCATGCATGACGGCCTGACCCGTATGTACGGCGAAGCGCAGGAAAACGTGTATTACTACCTGACCACCCTGAACGAAAACTACCATATGCCGGCCATGCCGGCAGGCGCGGAAGAGGGTATCCGCAAGGGTATTTATAAACTGGAAACCATCGACGGCAGCAAAGGCAAGGTACAGCTGATGGGCTCCGGCGCCATCCTGCGCCACGTGCGCGAAGCCGCCGGCATCCTGGCCAGGGATTACGGCGTCGGCTCCGATGTCTATAGCGTCACGTCCTTTACCGAACTGGCGCGCGACGGGCAGGATTGTGAACGCTGGAACATGCTGCACCCGGCTGAAAAACCGCGCGTGCCTTATGTTGCCCAGATCCTGAGCGATGCGCCGGCGGTGGCTTCCACCGATTATATGAAACTGTTTGCCGAACAAATCCGTAACTTTATCCCGGCCAGCGAGTTCCGGGTCTTGGGTACCGATGGTTTCGGTCGTTCCGACAGCCGCGAGAACCTGCGTCATCATTTCGAGGTGGATGCGTCTTACGTGGTCGTGGCGGCGCTGGGTGAACTGGCCAAGCGTGGCGAAATCGACGCCGACGTGGTCGCCAAGGCGATTACCAAGTTCGGCATCGACGCGGACAAAGTCAACCCGCGTTTGGCATAAGAGGTAGAGAAATCAATGGCTATTGAAATTAACGTACCGGATATCGGTGCCGATGAAGTTGAAGTCACCGAAGTGCTGGTAAGCGTGGGTGATAAAGTTGAAGCCGAACAATCGCTGATTACCGTCGAAGGCGACAAGGCGTCCATGGAAGTTCCCTCGCCGCAGGCGGGGGTTATCAAAGAGCTGAAAGTGGCGGTGGGCGATAAGGTCACCACCGGCAAGCTTATCATGGTGTTTGAAGATGCCGACGGCGCGGCGGAAAAACCGCCGGCGCAGGCCGAGGCGTCAAGCGACGCCAAACCCGCCGGGGCCAAGCCGCAGGCGGCCGGTGGCGCGGCAAGCAAGAATGTCGAGGTGCCGGATATCGGCGGCGACGAAGTTGAAGTCACCGAAGTGCTGGTCAAGGTCGGCGACACCGTGACGGCTGAACAATCGCTGATAACCGTTGAAGGCGACAAGGCCTCGATGGAAGTCCCTGCGCCGTTTGCCGGCAAAGTCACGGAAATCAAGGTTAACACCGGCGACAAAGTCAGCACTGGTTCATTGATCATGGTGTTTGAAGTGGCGGGCGCCGGCGGTGAATCGGCCGCGCCTGCCGCGGACAGCAAGCCTGCCGCCGCGGCGCCGGCACAATCCGGCGGCGATGCCGGCGGCACGAAAGAGGTTAACGTACCGGATATCGGCGGCGACGAAGTGGAAGTCACCGAAGTGCTGGTCAAGGTCGGCGACAAGGTCAGCGCCGAACAGTCGCTGATTACCGTTGAAGGCGATAAAGCCTCGATGGAAGTCCCGGCTCCGTTCGCGGGCACCGTTAAAGAGATCAAAATCAGCACCGGCGACAAGGTCAGCACCGGCAGCCTGATCATGGTATTTGCGGTGGAAGGCGCTGCTCCGTCCGCTGCCGCGAAGACCGAAACCGCCGCCGCGGTGGCGCCGGCCCCGGCATCGCAGGCGAATAAAAACGCCGCGGCCCAGGCTGCGCCTAAAACCGAAGGCAAGGGCGAGTTTGCCGAAAACGACGCCTATGTGCACGCCACCCCGGTTATCCGCCGCCTGGCGCGGGAATTTGGCGTTAACCTGGCTAAAGTGAAGGGGACCGGACGTAAAGGCCGTATCCTGCGCGAAGATATCCAGACCTACGTCAAGGACGCGGTAAAGCGCGCCGAGTCCACGCCCGCCGCAGGCGCTACCGGTGGTTCGCTGCCGGGACTGCTGCCATGGCCGAAGGTGGATTTCAGCAAGTTCGGCGATACGGAAGAAGTCGAACTGGGCCGCATCCAGAAGATTTCCGGCGCCAACCTGCACCGCAACTGGGTCATGATCCCGCATGTCACCCAGTTCGATGAAGCCGATATCACCGAGGTCGAGAATTTCCGTAAACAGCAGAATGCCGAAGCGGAAAAGAAACGGCTGGACGTGAAGATCACCCCGCTGGTGTTTATCATGAAGGCCGTGGCCAAGGCGTTGGAAGAACTGCCGCGCTTCAACAGCTCGCTGTCCGAAGATGCCCAGAAGCTGACGCTGAAGAAATACATCAACATCGGCGTGGCGGTGGATACGCCGAACGGCCTGGTGGTGCCGGTGTTCCGCGACGTGAATAAGAAAGGGATCTTTGAACTGTCGCGCGAACTGGCCGAAATCTCCAAAAAGGCCCGTGACGGCAAACTGACGTCCTCCGATATGCAGGGCGGCTGTTTCACCATCTCCAGCCTGGGCGGCATCGGCGGCACCTCGTTTACGCCTATTGTCAACGCGCCGGAAGTGGCCATCCTAGGCGTGTCCAAATCGGCGATGAAGCCGGTCTGGAACGGTAAGGAATTCACGCCGCGCCTGATGCTGCCGCTGTCCCTGTCCTATGACCATCGGGTTATCGACGGCGCGGCGGGTGCTCGTTTTATCAGTTTCATCAACAACGTAATGTCCGATATTCGTCGTCTGGTGATGTAAGCCCGTGGCCGGCCCCAGGGCCGGCCTGATTGTTTAATGTGACGTTGCCGGCGGGCAGGATTTCCCTCCGGCAGAGCAAACAGGTCACGCGCCGTCTGAACGCGCTTTGCAGATTATTAACATTTCTGTAAACTGGTTTTGATGGAGGCGTCCCGGTGGTGTCGGCGCGTTATGCCTTTAATTCGCCAGAAAATTAACGCCTTACCCGCCGGACAAACAACTAAGAGGTCATGATGAGTACTGAAATCAAAACCCAGGTCGTGGTACTTGGGGCGGGCCCGGGGGGATATTCCGCCGCCTTCCGTTGTGCCGATTTAGGTCTGGAGACCGTGCTGGTCGAACGTTACGCGACGCTGGGCGGTGTTTGCCTGAATGTTGGCTGTATCCCTTCCAAGGCGCTGCTGCATGTCGCCAAGGTGATTGAAGAAGCAAAAGCGTTAAGCGAAAACGGCATCACCTTCGGCGAGCCGAAAACCGATATCGATAAAGTGCGCACCTGGAAAGAACGGGTAGTCAACCAGCTGACCGGCGGTCTGACCGGCATGGCCAAAGCCCGTAAAGTGAATGTCGTGCACGGCGTGGGCAAATTCACCGGCGCCAACACCCTGGTGGTGGAAGGCGAAAAAGGCACCACCACCATCAATTTCGACAATGCGATTATCGCCGCCGGCTCGCGGCCGATTACGCTGCCGTTTATTCCCCATGACGACCCGCGCGTATGGGATTCCACCGACGCGCTGGCGTTAAAAACCGTGCCGGAAAAGCTGCTGGTCATGGGCGGCGGCATTATCGGCCTGGAAATGGCCACCGTCTACTATGCGCTGGGCTCCAAGATCGACGTGGTTGAAATGTTCGACCAGGTGATCCCGGTGGCGGATAAGGATATCGTCAAGGTCTATACCAAACGCATCAGCAAGCAGTTTAACCTGATGCTGGAAACCAAGGTGACCACCGTGGAAGCCAAGGAAGATGGCATCTACGTCACCATGGAAGGCAAGAAGGCGCCCGCCGAGCCGCAGCGTTACGACGCGGTGCTGGTGGCCATCGGCCGCGTGCCGAACGGCAAGCTGCTTGACGCCGGCAAGGCCGGGGTGGAAGTGGACGATCGCGGGTTTATCCGCGTCGATAAACAGCTGCGCACCAATGTGCCGCATATCTATGCCATCGGCGATATCGTCGGGCAGCCGATGCTGGCGCACAAAGGTACCCATGAGGGCCATGTGGCGGCGGAAGTTATCGCCGGCAAGAAACATTACTTTGACCCCAAGGTGATCCCGTCCATTGCCTATACCGAGCCGGAAGTGGCCTGGGTCGGCGTGACCGAGAAAGAAGCGAAGGATAAGGGCATCAGCTACGAAGTGGCGACCTTCCCGTGGGCGGCGTCAGGCCGCGCCATCGCCTCCGACTGCCAGGACGGCATGACCAAGCTGATTTTCGATAAAGAAAGCCATCGGGTGATTGGCGGGGCGGTGGTCGGCGTCAACGGCGGCGAACTGCTGGGCGAAATCGGCCTGGCCATCGAGATGGGTTGTGACGCCGAGGATATCGCGCTGACCATCCACGCCCACCCGACGCTGCACGAATCGGTCGGCCTGGCGGCGGAAGTCTACGAAGGCAGCATTACCGATCTGCCGAACGCCAAAGCCAAGAAAAAGAAATAATTCTCCGGACTGACTCAGTTTGGCCAACGGCTCCCATGCTTGCATGGGAGCTTTTTTATGTTTTTAGCACGGGCGACTCACGTTAGCCGACGGCTTATATGCCTGGGGCAGCCGTTTTTTCTGCGGCTAACGCTGGCTGGCGGCGGCGGAATAGTGTTAATTTGATGAAGCGTTTTTTACGCTAACGCCTTAACGTTTCAGCTAAAAAATTATGTTGCTTAGATGTAAACAAATTAACAGTGCGGTCAAATTCTGATAAACTGCCGAGAGCAAAAAAAGTGAGCAATGACTTATTAAGCGAGGAGATCGTCGTGCTAGAAGACTACCGTAAGCACGTGGCCGAGCGTGCTGCCCTGGGGATCGTTCCTAAGCCGCTCGATGCCGCGCAAATGGCGGCGCTGGTGACACTGCTGAAAAATCCGCCGACCGGCGAAGAGAGTTTTTTACTTGATCTGTTAATTAACCGCGTCCCGCCGGGTGTTGACGAAGCGGCCTACGTGAAGGCCGGTTTCCTGGCCGCCGTCGCCACCGGCGACGCGCGCTCTCCGCTCCTCACACCCGAACGGGCCGTTGAGCTGCTCGGCACCATGCAGGGCGGCTATAATATCCAGCCGTTGGTCGATGCGCTGGACAGCGCGACCCTGGCGCCGATTGCCGCCAACGCGCTGAAATCGATGCTGCTAATGTTCGACAGCTTTTTCGACGTGGAAGCCAAGGCCAAGGCCGGCAACCCCCATGCGCGGCAGGTAATGCAGGCCTGGGCCGACGCCGAGTGGTTCCTGTCGCGCCCTGAGCTGGCGGAAAAAATCACCGTGACGGTATTTAAAGTCACCGGCGAAACCAATACCGACGACCTGTCCCCGGCGCCCGACGCCTGGTCGCGTCCGGATATTCCGCTGCATGCCCTGGCGATGCTGAAAAATGCCCGCGAGGGCATCGATCCCGATCGGCCCGGCAACGTCGGTCCGATCAAACAAATCGAAGCGCTGAACCAGAAAGGCTTTCCTTTGGCCTATGTGGGCGACGTGGTGGGCACCGGCTCATCGCGTAAATCCGCCACCAACTCGGTGTTATGGTATATGGGCGACGATCTGCCATATGTGCCGAACAAGCGCGGCGGCGGGGTGGTCTTGGGCAGCAAGATTGCGCCGATTTTCTTTAATACCATGGAAGACTCCGGCGCGTTGCCCATCGAGGTCGACATCTCCGAGCTGAACATGGGCGACGTGATTGACATCTACCCGTTCAAGGGTGAGATCCGCGCTCATGACACCGACCGGCTGCTGGCCACCTTCTCGCTCAATACCGACGTACTGGTGGACGAAGTGCGCGCCGGCGGCCGTATCCCGCTGATCATCGGCCGGGGCCTTACCGCGCGCGCGCGCGAATCCCTCGGGCTGCCGCCCAGCGAAATTTTCCGCCATGCCCGGGCCGTGGTCGCCAGCGACAAGGGGTTTACTTTGGCGCAAAAAATGGTCGGCCGCGCCTGCGGCGTGCAGGGCATTCGCCCCGGCCAGTATTGCGAGCCCAAGATGACCTCGGTCGGCTCGCAGGATACCACCGGCCCGATGACCCGCGACGAACTGAAGGATCTGGCCTGCCTCGGCTTCTCCGCCGACCTGGTCATGCAGTCGTTTTGCCATACCGCCGCGTACCCGAAGCCGGTGGACGTGCAAACCCACCATACGCTGCCGGACTTTATCATGAACCGCGGCGGCGTTTCGCTGCGCCCCGGCGACGGTATCATACATTCCTGGCTGAACCGCATGCTGCTGCCCGACACCGTCGGCACCGGCGGCGATTCCCATACCCGCTTCCCCATCGGCATCTCGTTCCCGGCCGGTTCCGGTCTGGTGGCGTTTGCCGCCGCCACCGGCGTCATGCCGCTGGATATGCCTGAGTCGGTGCTGGTGCGCTTTAAGGGTAAAATGCGGCCGGGGATAACCCTGCGCGACCTGGTGCACGCCATCCCGTATTACGCCATCAAGCAAGGCCTGTTGACGGTGGAAAAAAAGGGTAAGAAGAACATTTTCTCCGGCCGCATCCTGGAAATCGAGGGCCTGCCGGAGCTGAAGGTGGAACAGGCGTTTGAACTGGCCGACGCCTCGGCGGAACGCTCGGCGGCGGGCTGTACCATCAAGCTGGATCAGGCGCCGATCGTCGAATACCTCAGCTCGAATATCGTGCTGCTGAAGTGGATGATCACCGAAGGCTACGGCGATCGCCGCACCCTGGAGCGCCGTATCAAGGGCATGGAAAGCTGGCTGGCCGATCCTAAATTGCTGGTGGCGGATGCCGACGCGGAATATGCCGCCGTTATCGATATCGATCTGGCGGAAATCGACCAGCCGATCCTGTGCGCGCCTAACGATCCGGACGATGCGCGCCTGCTGTCCGACGTGGCCGGCAATAAAATCGACGAAGTGTTTATCGGTTCCTGCATGACCAATATCGGCCACTTCCGCGCGGCGGGTAAACTGCTTGACCAGCATCAGGGCCAGCTGCCGACCCGTCTGTGGGTGGCGCCGCCGACTAAAATGGATGCGGCCCAACTGACCGAGGAAGGTTATTACAGCATCTTCGGCAAGAGCGGGGCGCGTGTCGAGATCCCCGGCTGCTCGTTGTGCATGGGCAACCAGGCGCGGGTAGCGGAGGGCGCGACCGTGGTGTCCACCTCCACCCGTAACTTTCCAAATCGTCTAGGCAACGGCGCGGATGTCTACCTGGCATCGGCGGAACTGGCGGCGGTCACCGCGCTGCTGGGCCGCCTGCCGACGGTGGCGGAGTATCTGCAGGCCATCGCGCTGGTGGATAAAACCGCCGTCGATACCTATCGCTACCTGAACTTTGACCGGTTGGCGGAATATACCGATAAAGCCGATGAGGTGATTTTCCAGACGGCGGTATAAATATTGCGCCTGGGTTGTGCGTAAGCATAATCCCGCGCAGTCCGGCACCACGGCCAGCCATTGCGGCTGGCTTTTTTTTATGCCGGGCATGGCGGCGGGAGCCGGGATAAATATTTGGCTGTCATATTGATGCCCGCTTAATAATAAATATTATCGAAGAACCCAGTTCAATATAATGAGCTATTAATCGGAAAAATATATGCATAAAACAACTTTAAATATTCAACCTGGGCTATTTGTACTGACGACAGCGATTTCCATGATGGAGGATAAAGTTTATATTCTAACTCAATTTTCTGTCGGGCTGTTAAAATGTTAATTACGGAGGACCCGTTATGAATGGGGGCGTTTATTCTTGCTTATCGTCGGACAATGTAACCTGCGCGCCGGCTAATTTTTCTGGTTTGACTTATCATGGTTTTCCCCGAATATGGGATGTTTTACGTAATGTCTCCAACCGCGCGTCGGCGGCAGGTAATGCCGCTGTCACTCTTCCGGTCTCTTCCGTGGGGACGCCGCCGGTCACTATCCAAGAAAATTATCGCTATAATGCAGCGCAGGAGACGGTGCTGAACTCAGACGAGGTGACGGAAGCTTTATTGGTCTATAAAGATGAAATAATGTATGCCGGTCATTATACCGAAAACAGGGCCAAGAGAGAATCGGAGTTGGAGGCCGCCCTGGCTTTCGCCAATGATAATCCCTATGGCGAGGTACCGCTGATATATGCGGTGAGCGTGGGCATGGAGGCGGTGATAAAAATATTTTTGTCGCAAGGCGTAGATGTGGAGACGGTCGCTACCCGTTGGCCCCACAAGGGCATGCTGCCGATACACGTGGCGGCGGTCAATAATCAAAGCGGGGTTATTGAGCTATTGCTGGGGCATGGCGCGGGTATTAATACCCGCTGGATGGGTATGACCGCGTTAATGCTTTCAGAGGAATTTGAACAGAGTGATATTTCAATCTCCCGCCTGTTGCTGGATAAAGGAATCGAATTAAATGCTAAAGATTTTGGCGGCAACACCGCGCTGATGTATGCCGCGCGGCTAAATCTTTACGATCACTTTATGGCGATATTGGCCAAAGGCGCGGATCCCTTGGCGGTCAATAACCGCGGCGAGACCGTATTTATGGTGGCCGCCCGCGCGGGCGATACGCGCATTGTCGATTTTTTGCTGATGCAGGGGGCGAATGTCAATGAGACCGACAATACCGGTTCGACGGCCATGGACTTTGCCACGTCCAAGCATGATCTGGATATGCTCGCGATTTTGATGAAGGCGCTCTGGCGAAATAACGTCACTTCGGCACCGGCTGCAGCCGAGGCAACCACCGCAATGTACATGACCTCGGCCAGCCCTGCGGCAGTACCGGAACCCTCGCGCGGACGCCCCCGTTTTTCCATGACGCCTGGCTCCGTACCGGGGGCATTCCTGACCCAAACGCCCCCCCCGCGCGGGATAAACGACATTATCCCCGATAAGTCCGACGAAAACATGACCCTGGTTATGCTGGCGGCGAGAAATGATGACATCGGGTCGCTCGACGCCCTGCTGGCGAAGAACGCTGATATAGACGAGGCTAACGACATGGGCCGCACGGCGTTGATGCAGTGCGCCGAACGCGGTTCCCTGGTGACGGTCAATGCGCTGTTGGCGCGGGGCGCCAACGTCACGCTCACGGATGCAAAAGGCCATGCCGCGGTATTCTATGCCGCGCAGAGCGACCATACGCCTGTGGTCGAGCTATTGCGGCATCATATCGCCGCGACGTCGGGGGCGACCGGGCTGCCGGGCAAATGGATCATAACTATCATTTCTAAGGCGCGCCAAATCGGAGCTTGCCTCCCACGATTGATCGGACTGTAGCTAAACGGCGATAAGTGTACGGATCAATGGATTTTAGACGTTGGCGCTGAATTTTTTTAAGATAAAATTGAAAAGATAAGACTATATGAATGATGAATGAAAGAATATTGATTCTAAAAAATGTTGTTGTTTGTTTCTTTCTACAACCAGTATTGTTGTGGCCGTGTCTATTTGCGCGACTTTTATCAAAATATATTTATGGGCTATCTAAATTTGGTATCTGGCCGGGGGATGCGCTGTGGTGGCATTCACCGCCATTTTGCCCGACTGTTGGGCAAAACCCAACATAGCTAACGATCTTGTGCCGGTAAAAGGGTAAAATCAGCTTACTGGTTGGGGCAGGGCGGCTGGGCCCCACAACTTTGCTTAGCATGGGCTGAAGGTTATGGATTACGAATTTTTACGCGATATCACCGGTCAGGTAAAGGTGACCTTTTCCATGGGGCATGAAGCCGTGGGTCATTGGTTAAACGAAGAGGTCAAAGGCAATTTCGCGCTGTTGGATGAGGTTGAGGCACATATCCGGCGGTTGGCCGGCGGGCAGGATAGCTGGCAGTGCGTCGGCCATGAGTATACCTTCTGGACCGATGGCGACGAAGTGATCATTCGCGCCAATGAGCTGTCGTTTGTGAATGACGAACTGGAGGAAGGCATGAATTATTATGATGAGGAAAGCCTGTCATTATGCGGCACCGACGATTTTTTGCAGGTATTAAAGCAATATCGTGATTTTAGCCGATCCCGATAGCCGGCAGACGCTAGCGGTCGGCAGCCGTTATCAATTGGCCTGACATGACGATAACCAACATGTGTTGTAGCATAACCCTGGTTTAACATGCAGGAAAGCAGATAAAAAAATATAGACCGATTTAATTATATTCAACGCGTCTGTTAAAAAGTTATTTCATCATATTTCATAATGATAAATTGTTATGAGATTTTAAAGATAAATTGTCTGTGTCATGATGGATGTCATAAAACCCATGTTCAGGTGCTAATATGAATCCATCCTTAATTAATACTGGCGATATTAGAACAAATAATCCGCAAATAAATAGCGTATATAATATTGTCCAAAATGAAGAAAATAACGCTCTTTTCTTTAACAAGCTAAAAGAGTTATCCGCCTGTAGGAATCACTCCGCGAGTTTCCAGCCATCAAAAGAGCCTCCCGACGGCGGTGACGACGCCCACGGGTCCAGCCTGGTCAATCAGGGCGCACTAAAACGTGCCGCGAATATTTTCCTCCTGGATGACAGACCGCCCCAATCCCGGGCCGGACAGCCGGTGGCGCCGGATATCGCCGACGGTCAGTTACTTGCCAAAAAAAGTACCCTATGCCAGCCGATGGTCCCGCCCTATTCCCTACAGCGACTACGCAAGGAGCACAGCAAGGACCAGGCCAATATGCAGTACATGAGCTCGTGTAGCGGATTACCCACGCCGCTGTTCCGGCCCGCGGAGGACAATACGCCGGTTATGCTGCCCCGCAGCCTGACCGGTTGGAATAAAATAGACCACAGCCAAAATATACTCGCCGCGGCGGCCTACCTGGGCAGACAGGATATCACCGAGTCCATGGACCTGAATAGCCTCAATCCCGCGTTGTGGCATGACCTGTCGAAAAAGGCTTTTTTCTATGCCTGCCAGCGTGGCGACGAGGTCATGATCCGGCTGTTTTTTAATAATCCCGGGGTGGATATCAATGCGTCGGATAACGAGGGCGCCACCCCCCTCATGTATGCCATTTACCACAACCAGAGCCAGGCGGTAGACCTCCTGCTGGCGCATGGCGTCGATCCAAATGTTAAAAACAAACAGGGTGTGACGGCGCTGATGTATGCCATCATCAACGGTAATGTTAAAATAGTGCAAAAATTAATTGAGTATCAGGCCGATATTGATGCCGCTAATATTCTGGCCGGAACCCCGTTAATGATGGCTATTCAATGTAATGTTGAACAGGGCTTTTATCAATTACTTGCCTCCGGCGCCAATGCCAAACGTACCGACAACCTGGGCCGAAATGCCATGATCTATGCCGCTATCTGCGGCCGGTCGAATATGGTCACCACCATGCTTGATATGCATATCGGCGTTGATGACGCCGATGCGCGGGGCATGACGCCGTTAATGCATGCGGTGAAATACGGCCATGAAATAGTTGTAAAATCATTGATAAGCAAGGGGGCCAATATCAATGCCAGGGACAATTTCGGTACTACGCCGCTGATGCTGGCAACTGCCGTGGCCCGTCATGATATTATCAAAATGCTGATTGAGCATCAGGCCGATAGATCCCAGCGGGACTGCTTAAAACGAAACGCGCTGATGTACGCAACCTATCAAGGCAATGCCTTGACCTTCCAGAGGCTGCTTAACGATCGCGACGATATTAATGCCGCCGACATCTACGGCGATACGGTGTTTTTATTTGCCCTGCAGCGCGGCGAGGCCGAGATAATAAAATTGTTATTGGCCAGCGGCGCCGATCCCCTGGTTAAAAATGCCTACGGGCAGACCAGCCTGATGTATGCGGCGCGCTACTGCGACCCGAACGTTGTCAGGTTATTATTGAATCGCAATCTTGCCGTCAATGATGTCAGCAGTGATGGTTGCACGGCCCTGATCATAGCCGCCGCGCAGGGGCGTGGCGATATCGTCCGCCTGCTTATCGAACACGGCGCCGACAGCTCTATGGCTGACGGGCAATGTAATACCGCCCTGGACTATGCCCGGAGAAATGGTTATCGGGAGGTGGTGCATTTGCTGGAGTCAGTGCCCCCGGCAGCCAGGGGCAATGGGCGGGGAAGATCCGTGCGGGTGGTTAACCCGCAGTGACCGCGTGCCGGCGGGATCAGACCACCGGCAGGTTACGTCCGTAATAGATTTCCCGCATTTCCTTGTACAGTAAATCGGTAATCTCTTTACGCTCGCTGGGGCTCAGGTCTTCCGGCCTGGCGTTAAACAGATAATGTTTCAGGTCAAAATCCTTCAGCATCATCTTGGTGTGGAAAATATTTTCCTGGTAAATATTAACGTCCATCATGTGATAGAGCGCTTTCATGTCTTTCGACAGGAAGTTCTGGATCGAATTGATCTCGTGGTCGATATAGTGTTTGATGCCATTGATATCGCGGGTAAAGCCCCTGACCCGATAGTCCATGGTGACAATATCCGATTCCAGCTGGTGGATCAGGTAATTTAACGCTTTAAGCGGTGAAATGACCCCGCAGGTGGACACCTCGATATCCGCGCGGAAAGTACACAGGCCGCCTTCCGGATGACTCTCGGGATAGGTGTGCACGCAAATATGGCTTTTATCCAGATGGGCGACCACCGATTCCGGCAGGGGTCCCGGATGCTCGGATTTGTCGATGCTGAGCGGATCGATGGGGTCCTCACTGACTAAAATGGTGACGCTGGCGCCCTGGGGTTCATAGTCCTGCCGCGCAATGTGCAGGATATTGGCGCCGATCATCGCACAGGTATCGCTCAGGATTTCAGTCAGGCGATTGGCGTTATATTGTTCGTCAATGTAAGCGATATATCCATCACGGTCGTCCGCCGTTTTGGCGTAACAAATATCGTAAATACAAAAACCCAGGCTCTTGGTCAGATTATTAAAGCCGTGTAGTTTTAGCTTCTGCAATTGAGTTCACCCCCTTATGGATACCGTCTCAGCTTGATGCCGACAAGGCATTCAGTAAATATTGTGGCAGGGCAAAACTGCCGTTATGAATAGCCGTATTATAATAGCGGCATTCCAGATTCGCTGCCGCGACGCGCGCCGCAAGCGTTGCCTGGTCAAGCCGGCGCAGCGCAGCGTCCTGGCTTGCCCAGGCGAAGGTCATCAATCCACCGTAATAGGTCGGTATTGCCGCCTGGTAAAAGCTGACATCGCTAAAATAATGGCTGAGCTTGCGATGGCTGTGCACCGCCTCGTCCTGCTGTAAAAAACAGACGCCGTTTTGCGCGACAAAAATTCCGCCTTTATTCAGGCAACGCGCGCAGCCCTGGTAAAAATCAGACGTGAACAGGCTTGAACCCGGCCCGATAGGATCGGTACAGTCGGAAATAATGACGTCGAAGGTGTCGCTGGTGCCGGTGACAAAATTCACGCCGTCGTCGATAACCAGCCGGAAACGCGGATCGTCGAACGAGCCGGCGTTATGCCGCGGTAGATATTGCCGGCAGAAGGTAACCACCCCGGCATCGATTTCCACCATGGTGATGCTTTGTATGCCGCGGTGCCGGCTGACCTCGCGCAGCATGCCGCCGTCGCCGCCGCCGATAATCAGTACCCTGCGGGCATGCCCGTGGGCGATGAGCGGCACATGGGCCATCATTTCATGATAGATAAACTCATCGCGCTCGGTGGTTTGCACCACGCCGTCCAACGCCATGACGCGGCCAAAGGCGGCGTTTTCAAAAATCACCAACTCCTGATGCGCGGTTTTTTCCCGGTACAGGATATTATCCACGTTAAAATACTGCCCGAAATTGTCATGCAGCGTTTCGTACCAGATTTCTTTTTTGGATATATTGGGGTGTGGCATGTTGGGCTAACCCTCGGCGAAAACCGCCATGAGAAAACGGCGCAACATCATAGCTAACTCCGCCCCGGGATGCACGGATGATTTTCACACAAACAGGATCTAAAACTGTTTATTTTGCGTAGGCGAGCAAACTAAGCGAATTTGTCGCCAGGCTTTCGCATTTCTTCGGCGTGGGGATGGCGATGCCGCTGAGATCGCGGTAGCTGTCCTCGCCCAGGGCGCGCATGTCGAAGCTGGCGTAATTGCTGAGATCCCAACGGTTTTGTTGGGCGAAAATCAGGATGGCGCGCCGGATTTGTTCATTAGGCATATCGGTATAACCGCAGTTATTTTTCAGGAAGACGAACACGGCGGTTAAATCGGCCATGTCCTCGGCTTCCGGTTCGGATAAGGCTTGTGACGCGGTTGAAAAACCCAGCAACCCGAGCAACAGCGTCACCAATAAGGTGTGTTTCATGTGAAAACCTGAATCAGTCGTTATAGGTTGACGTTATCATATTTAATGATTTTCGCCCTAGGTTTTATTCATCGTCCGCATTTTCGGCGGGGCAATACGCATGATGAAAGTATGGAGCAAACCGGGGCTATTGTCCCGTCCATGATTAACAAAACCTTTCCCGCGCCGCCCGCGCCGTTGGGGTGCCCCGCGCATCGCATGCGCGTAACGGTTATGCTAAAATTCGCCTCTTTTCTTCTTTCTGTAATGTGACCCCATTATGAAACACACCGTGGAAGTCATGATTTCCGCCGAGGATATCGCTACCCGTGTCGCGCAGCTCGGACATGATATCAGCCTGCATTACCGCGACAGCGGCAGCGAGATGGTCCTGGTCGGCTTATTGCGCGGCTCGTTTATGTTTATGGCCGATCTTTGCCGTGCCGTGACGGTTCCGCACGAAGTGGACTTCATGACCGCCTCCAGCTACGGCAGCGGCATGAGCAGCACGCGCGACGTAAAGATTTTAAAGGATCTTGACGAAGATATTCGCGGCAAGGATGTGCTGATCGTGGAAGATATTATCGATTCCGGCAATACGCTGAGTAAAGTGCGCGAGATCCTGCAGCTGCGCCAGCCAAAATCGCTGGCCATCTGCACCCTGCTGGATAAACCGGATCGACGCGAGGTGCAGGTGCCGGTGGAGTGGGTGGGATTCGCTATCCCCGATGAGTTCGTGGTGGGATACGGTATCGATTATGCGCAGCGCTATCGGCATCTGCCGTTTGTCGGCAAGGTTGTGCGGCAGGATTGATTGCCCGGCGGCGGCGTGTTGCCGCCGTCTACCGCAGGACGGGATACTGCCGCGCCGGCCGGCGCGGTCAATCAGCCGCCACGCTGCTGCAGCAGCGTGGCGATGCCCTGCCGGTAGCGTTGTTCCAGCGTTTCGCGGCTGGTGGCGGCGACATCCAGATCGCGCAGCAAACCGTCGTGTATGCTGTATACCCAGCCATGCAGCTGAACCTTTTGGCCGCGTTTCCAGGCCGAGCGCATGATGGTGGAGTGGCCCAGGTTATAGACCTGCTCGATGACGTTGATTTCACATAAGGTATTGAGACGCTCCTCGGGAGGAAGCTCGCCCAGCAGTGAGCTATGCTTGTACCACAAATCGCGAATATGCAGCAGCCAATTGTCTATTAACCCCAGCTCCGGATTGTCGATGGCGGCCTGTACGCCGCCGCAGCCGTAATGACCGCAGATGATGATATGCTCGACTTCCAGCACATCCACGGCGTACTGCACGACGGACAGGCAGTTGAGATCGGTATGGATGACCAGGTTGGCCACATTGCGGTGCACAAACAGCTCACCCGGCTCCAGCCCGGTCAGTTTTTCCGCCGGCACCCGGCTGTCTGAACAGCCTATCCACAGGAAACGTGGTTTTTGCGCCAGCGCCAGCCGCTCGAAAAATCCCGGGTCTTCCTCTTTGAGATGCTTGGACCAGGTTTGATTGTTGCTGATAAGGCTCGTGATGTCTTTCATTGTGGTTTTTAGCCCGTAACGACGTATAGCGATGCGTTAATATAGGCTAACCGTGCTTTTTTTAAAATCAGTTCGTCACATCCATTGAGAATAAGGTAAGTCGTTATCTATGACATATGCATTGGAGTTGGAGAAGTTGACCAAGACCTACGCAGGAGGCGTACAGGCGCTTAAAGGGATTGACCTTAACGTGGAAGCTGGGGACTTTTATGCGCTGCTCGGCCCCAATGGCGCGGGCAAGTCCACCACCATCGGCATTATCAGCGCGTTAGTCAATAAGACCTCCGGCAAGGCGCGCGTTTTCGGCTACGACATCGACAAAGATATTGTTAACGCCAAACGCCAGCTTGGCCTGGTGCCGCAGGAGTTCAATTTTAATCCGTTTGAAACCGTCTGGCAGATTGTGGTGCACCAGGCCGGTTATTACGGCGTGGAACGCAAAACAGCGGAACAGCGCGCCGAGAAATACCTTAACCAGCTGGATTTATGGACCAAGCGCGACGAGCGCGCGCGCATGCTATCCGGCGGGATGAAACGTCGGTTGATGATCGCCCGCGCCCTGATGCATGAGCCCAAGCTGTTAATCCTGGATGAGCCCACCGCCGGGGTTGATATCGAGCTCAGGCGCTCCATGTGGGGGTTCCTGCGCGATCTCAACGGCAGCGGCACCACCATTATCCTTACCACCCATTACCTGGAAGAAGCGGAAATGCTGTGCCGCAATATCGGCATCATCCAGAGCGGCGAGCTGGTGGAAAATACCTCGATGCGGCTGCTGCTGTCCAAACTGAAATCCGAGACCTTTATCCTCGATCTGGCGGCTAAAAGCCCGTTGCCTAAATTACAGGGCTATCGTAACCAACTGCTGGATACCAGCACCCTGGAAGTCGAGGTGATGCGTGAACAGGGGCTGAACAGTTTATTCAGCCAGCTCAGCGCCCAGGGGGTACAGGTGTTAAGTATGCGTAACAAGGCCAATCGGCTGGAAGAACTGTTTGTCACGCTGGTAAAAGACGACCGGGCCAGCAGGAGGGCCAAATTATGATGCGACTCTATTGGATTGCGTTAAAAAGTATCTGGCGCAAGGAAATAAACCGCTTCGGCCGTATCTGGATCCAGACGCTGGTGCCGCCGGTGATTACCATGGCGCTGTATTTTATTATTTTCGGCAATCTTATCGGATCGCGCATCGGTGAAATGCACGGCTTTTCCTATATGCAGTTTATCGTGCCGGGCCTGATTATGATGGCGGTGATCACCAATGCCTATACCAATGTCGCCTCGTCGTTTTTCAGCGCCAAGTTCCAGCGCAATATCGAGGAACTGCTGGTGGCGCCGGTGCCCACCCATGTGATTATTGCCGGTTACGTGGGCGGCGGGGTGGCGCGCGGTATTTGCGTCGGCATCCTGGTCACGGCGATCTCGCTGTTTTTCGTGCCCTTCCATGTGCATTCATGGTGGGTGGTGGCGGTGACGCTGGTTTTAACCGCGGTGCTGTTTTCGCTGGCCGGGCTGCTGAACGCGGTGTTTGCCAAAACTTTTGACGATATCAGCCTGATCCCGACCTTTGTGCTGACGCCGCTGACCTACCTGGGCGGGGTGTTTTATTCGCTGACGCTGTTGCCGCCGGTATGGCGGGCGATATCCAAGCTTAATCCCATCGTCTATATGATAAGCGGCTTTCGTTTCGGTTTCCTGGGCATCAGCGATGTGCCGCTGGCGTTTACCCTTTCGGTGCTGGTGGTGTTTATCCTGGTGTTTTATGCCTGGTGCTGGTATTTGATCCAGCGTGGAAGCGGCCTGCGGACCTAGGTGATCATCCGGCGACACCTCCACGCAGCGGGAGGCGTCGCCGGCCGGTCGGTATGGCCGGGTATCAGGCCACCTGTACCGGTACCGCCTTGGCGGTGCGTTTCAGCTGGTTCTGGTCGTCGAAATAGGCCACCAGAGGCCGATGGCTTCGCGCCTCTGCGTCCGGCATCTGCACGTAGGCGCAGATAATCAGCAGGTCGCCGACGCAGGCGCAGCGGGCGGCCGCGCCGTTGACGGAAATAATGCGCGAGCCGCGTTCGGCGGCGATGGCGTAGGTGGAAAAACGCTGGCCGTTGTCGATGTTGTATATATCGATAGCCTCATACTCCAGGATACCCGCCGCCTCGAGAAAATCCTGATCGATGGCGCAGGAGCCTTCATAATGCAAATCCGCCTGGGTCACATGGACCCGGTGCAGCTTACCTCTTAGCATGGTGCGTTGCATAACGTTAAACCTTTGTACTTTCCCCGTCGGGGAGTTAAAACGCAAAATATCCTGTGGACAACCAACGTCAGTATTGACGATTGCCCCTTGCCTGTCCACCGGCCTGGACGTGGTCCCGCTACAGCGTTAAATCTACTTCCGCGTTATCGATTAAACGCGCTTTGCCCAACCAGGCGGAAAATAACACCACCGCGCGCGTGCTGTCCACCGTCAGCGATTGCAGGGTGAACGCGTCGCGAATATCCAGGGCATCGGGCTGCAGGCCGGCCTGGCGCAGCCGCGCAGCCGCCTGCTCCAGCAGCATATCGGTGTGGCGTTCGCCAATTTTCATCTGGGCAATCAGCTGTTCCAGCACGCTATGCAGCCGTGGCGCCACCAGACGCTGTTCGGCGGTGAGGTAGCCGTTGCGCGAGCTTAACGCCAGGCCGTCATCGGCCCGTACCGTGGCTACGCCGACTATTTCGATGTCATAACCCATATCCGCGACCAGCTGGCGGATCAGCGCCAGCTGTTGGTAATCCTTGCGGCCGAAACAGGCGATATCCGGCTGTACCAGGTTAAACAGTTTGCTGACGATGGTGGCCACGCCCCGGAAATGCCCCGGCCGTATGGCGCCTTCCAGGATACCGGAAAAACGCGGCACATCCACAAACGTCTGGCCTGCCAGTCCCTCGGGGTAAATCACCGCCGCCGCCGGCGCGAACACCGTATCCACGCCGCGGCGGGTCAGTTTTTCGCAATCTTCCTGCAACGTGCGCGGGTATGCCGTTAAATCCTCGGGTCGATCGAATTGCATCGGATTGACGAAAATACTGACGATAACGATGTCGGCACGGGCGCGGGCTTCGTCCACCAGGGACATATGCCCGTCGTGCAGATTCCCCATGGTCGGCACCAGCGCAATACGTTTACCTTCCTGCCGCCACTGCGTTACAGCCTGACGCAATTTCGGCGGGGTTTCGATAATTAGCACGCCTTTCTCCTGTCATTATTGGAAACTGTGTTCCAGGCCGGGGAAGGTACCCTGTTCGACCTCTTCGATATATAAGCGAACGGCCGGACGGATGTCGCCCCCCTGGGCGAGGAAGTTTTTGACAAATTTCGGGGTACCCTGGCCGGTGATGCCCAACGCATCCTGCATCACCAGGATTTGCCCGTCGGTGACATTGCCGGCGCCGATGCCGATAACCGGTATGGCCAGCGCCCCGGTGATCCGCTGCGCCAGCGCCACCGGCACGCACTCCAGCACCAGCAGCTGCGCGCCGGCCCGCTCGAGCGCCAGGGCGTCCTGTAATAACCGTTCGGCGCTGTCGCTGTCGCGGCCCTGTACTTTGTAACCGCCAAAGATATTCACCGATTGCGGCGTCAGCCCCAGGTGACCGCATACCGGCACCGCCCGCTCGGTCAAGCCCCGTACGGTCTCGGCCAGCCAACTGCCGCCCTCCAGCTTGACCATATTGGCGCCGGCGCGCATCAGCGCGGCGGCGTTGTCAAAGGCCTGCGCCGGGGTAGCATAGGCCATGAACGGCAGATCCGCGAGCAGCAGGCATAGCGGAGCGCCCCTGCGCACGCACCGGGTATGGTAGGCCATCTCCTCTACCTGGACCGGCAGCGTCGAGCCATGGCCTTGCATGGTCATGCCCAGCGAGTCGCCCACCAGCATCACCTGGATCCCTTCCTGTTCGAACAGGCGGGCAAAACTGGCGTCATACGCGGTAAGGGTGGCGAACTTGCGCTGCTGCTGCTTCCAGGCGCGCAGATGTGAAATGGTGGTTGGTTTCATCATAACCTCGATCAGGCCGGTAACGCATAATTGAAATGGAACGGCGCGTTATTCTAAAGGAAGGCGCGGATGGGAGATAGCACTGTATGCGGAAAACGTGCGGCAACGGACGGTTGGGGGCAGTGACGGGACGGGACTTACCAGCGCCTGGCCCGGTGGCCGCCATCCCAAAAGTCCAGGCCGTTGCGCGCAACCCGCGTCAGCAGGTCCGCCAGCGCCTCGCCGTCGGGGAATAGCAGCCCGGGGGCCACTTCCGCCAGGGGATAGAGCATAAATTCGCGGTTTTTCATATCGTAGTGCGGCACCGTCAGCCGGTCGGTATGCAACACCCGATCGCCGAACAGCAGGATATCCAGATCCAGCGTGCGCGGGCCCCAGCGGTTGGCTTTACGCACCCGGCCCTGCCGCAGTTCGATTTCCTGGGTATGATCAAGCAGGCTTTCGGGGGCAAGCGAGGTGTCCAGCGCCACGACCGCATTAAGATAATCAGGCTGGTCCTGCGGTCCCAGCGGCCGGCTGCGATAAAACGAGGAACAGGCGGCCAGCCGGGTCCGCGGCAACCCGGACAGGGCGGTCAGGGCGGCGTTGACCTGGTCGAGCGGGTCCGCCAGGTTGCTGCCGATGGCCAGCCAGACGCGCGTCATCGTCACGCCGGTTAGCGCCGCCGCGCGTGCCATGTTACGCCGGATCGCGATGCGGCGCGCGGCGGCGAGGGCGGCGCGGACGCGGACGGGCGGCGCCGTCGTCGTCAAGCGTGGTGAGCAGGGATTTCTGCCGCGGCGGCGCGGCTTCCTGGAACTCGCTCCACCATTGGACCAGCCGCTGCAATTCGGCGCTGTTTTCCACTTCGGCGCGCAGCGCCAGCAGATCGAAGGCGGCGCGGAATTTGGGATGCTCCATCAGCTTGAAGGCTCGTTTTCCCTGACGGCGCGACAGCCGCAGCTGCAATTGCCATATATCGCGCATCAGCGTGGTCAGGCGCTTGGGTATGGCCAGCGAGCGGCACTGTTCGTCGAGAATATCGTTCAGGGCCAGAGAGAAGGCGTCAAAATAGGCCAGGCCGCTTTCCTGCGTCAGCTTCTGGGCCTGTTCCAGCATCGGGTACCACAGCATGGCGGAGAACAGGAACGCCGGGTTGACCCGCATGTCGTTTTGGATGCGATGATCGGTGTTCTCCAGCACCCGGGTGACCATCTTCTCCATAAAACTGTCGCCCTGCTCGGTGAAGTTACGGCTGATAAGCGGAAACATCGGCTGGAACAGCTGGTATTCGCACAGCAGGCGATAGGTCGGCTCGCCGTAACCGGCCTGCAGCAGTTTAAGCGATTCCTCGAACAGCCTGGCCGCGGGAATGTCGTGCAGTAAGGACGCCAGGCGCGGGATCGGCTCGGCGGTGGCGGCTTCCACGGTCATGTTTAACTTGGCGGCAAAACGCACCGCCCGCAGCATGCGCACCGGATCTTCACGGTAGCGGGTTTCCGGATCGCCAATCAGGCGGATGATGCCTTCGTTTAAATCGCGCAGGCCGCCGGTATAGTCGCGCAGCGTAAAGTCGGCCACGCTGTAATAGAGGCTGTTGACGGTAAAATCGCGGCGCTGGGCGTCTTCCTCGATGGATCCGAAGATATTGTCGCGCAGCAGCATGCCGTTTTGCCCCTGTAGCGCGGCGGCGGGGGCCTGCACCGCAGACCCGGTGTCGGCATCGTCAGGCACATGGGTAAGATGGTGGCCGCGAAAGGTCGCCACTTCAATGATTTCCGGCCCGAACATCACATGGGCGAGGCGAAAACGCCGTCCCACCAGGCGGCAGTTGCGAAATAACTTGCGCATCTGCTCGGGGGTGGCGTTGGTGGTGATATCAAAATCCTTGGGTTTTCTACCCAGCAGCAGGTCGCGAACACCGCCGCCGACCAGATAGGCCTCGTATCCCGCCTTGTTCAAGCGGTAAAGCACCTTCAGTGCATTCTCACTGATCTCCTTGCGGGAGATGGCGTGCTGGTCGCGCGGGATAATCGTCAAAGGGCGTCTATCCTCTGGTGCCGTTACCGCGGTTTCCCGGTTTAACACCTTACGGCAGAAGTTGGCTACTCGGGTAAAAATAGTACACCTCAATAGTAACAAATAAACGGGAGCAACAAAAAACAGCGGCTAATCATAGCTCACCCCGGGTGTTTTGAGAACGGACGGGGCGCATGTCGTGCTCGATGGCGAAATCGGTATGGATGCCAGGGACCAATGCGTAATAGCCCAGTCTAACATACTCTCAAGGGTCAAATCCCGCCACCCTTGCGCTACCGGTTGATTTAAAAAAACTAATGCGTCCCGCACCGTCGGACGGGGATCCCCGTAGGGCAATTCCGGCGCATGGTTCTGCTTGGACAGTTTGGCGCCCGCGGGCGTCAGCGCCAGCGGCAAATGAATATAATCCGGTTCTTTATAACCTAATTGGCGATAGAGTGCCAATTGGCGTACGGTCGGCTCGATTAAATCGGCCCCGCGCACGATTTCGGTGACGCCGAGCGCCGCGTCATCCACCACCACCGCCAGGTTATAGGCAAACAGCCCGTCGCGGCGGCGGATGATAAAATCTTCCCGGGCAAGCGCCGGGTCGGCATAAATATCACCGCGTAAACGGTCATGGAAATGCGTAACGGGGTCGGTCTGGCGCAGGCGGATGGCGGCATTTTCCGGCGGCAGGCGAAGCCGGCGGCAATGGCCGTCGTAGATGCCGCCCAGCTCTTGTATGCGGCTGCGGGTGCAATGGCAATAATAACTCAGCCGGCGCGAGCGCAGGTCCGCCAATACCTCAAGATAGGCCGTATGGCGCTGGGATTGAAAGCATACCGGTCCGTCCCAGTGCAGGCCGTAGTGGTTCAGCTGGCGTAAAATGGCATCGGCGGCGCCGGGAATTTCGCGGGGAGGGTCGATATCTTCGATACGCACCCGCCACTGCCCATGGGAGGCGCGAGCCTGGAGATAGCTGCCCAGGGCCGCGACAAGCGAGCCGAAATGTAGGGCGCCGGAAGGCGAGGGGGCAAAGCGCCCCATGTAGGTGCTGTGTGCAGGCATAAATCAGAAAGGCGAATCCGTACGGTTACCGCGATGCCATCTCTCCGTTCCATGGGCAACATCGCAGTAATCTGGATTGACGTTACCCTGCCATCTGCTTTTCGCGGATTTCAGCCAGGGTTTTGCAATCAATACATAAATCGGCGGTCGGACGCGCTTCCAGGCGGCGAATACCGATTTCCACGCCGCATGAATCGCAGAAGCCGAAATCTTTGTCTTCCACTTTCTTCAGCGTCTTTTCGATCTTCTTGATCAATTTCCTTTCCCGATCGCGGTTACGCAGTTCAAGGCTGAATTCCTCTTCCTGCGCGGCGCGGTCCACGGGGTCGGGGAAGTTGGCCGCTTCGTCCTGCATGTGCGAAACGGTACGACCCACTTCATCTCTCAGTTGATTGCGCCATGCATCAAGGATGCGCTTGAAATGCAGCAATTGGGCCGCATTCATATACTCTTCGCCCGGCTTCTGCTGGTACGGTTCCACCCCGGCGATGGCGAGAATGCTCAAGGAGGATGTCTTACGGTCTTGCCCTTCTTGCATGTTGCTTCTCCTTCATAACACGCACTATCGATCCCCAACGTGGGGAAAAAAACAGGCCGCTATAAATAACAGATGACGTTAAGGTTGGCAATTATTCCTGACGCCTACTTGACAATAGTGTGAAGAAAGGCGTATCTGGCAGGCGGTTAAATTGAGGAAAAGCGGGATGATTTGCCCTTTTTTCCGCCAAAACCCGCCTACGAAATAAATAACGGCAAAGCATTTTTTAACACTATACCGTCAGGTGATAACTGCGCGCCATAGCAAAGCACTTCCACGCCATGTTGCTGCGCCTGCAATACCAAATCCGCATAATGGGGATCAATGTGCCGGGCGGGCGCCACCCGGGTAATCCCGGAGTGCAACACCGCAAAAAACAGTACGGCACGGTGACCCATTTCTGCCATTGCTTGTAGTTCTCGTAAATGTTTTTGTCCGCGTATGGTCACCGCATCGGGAAAATATCCCCATTCCTGTTGCAGCAATGTGACGGATTTCACCTCAATATAGCAGTTGGCGCGATTTTCCGCTGCTAATAACCAATCAATGCGACTATTTTCTACTCCATACCTCACTTCGGCCGTGAGAGTGGTATAGCCCGACAATGCGGGAATGGTGCCGGCACGCACCGCCTCGGCCAGCAAGGCGTTGGCGCGCAGCGTATTCACCCCTATCCATTGACCACGGGCGGTTTCAGTTAGTTCCCAACTGTGTGGGTAACGGCGTTTGCCGTTATCGGAGGTTGAGTACCACACCGTATCGCCCGGCACGGCGCAGCCGGTCATGGCGCCGGTATTGGCGCAATGGATGGTAAGCTCCCTGCCGTCCGGCGTGACCACGTCCGCCAGGAAACGTTTATACCGCTGCACCAGGCGGGCGGGTTTTAATTCAGGACTGAATAGCATAACTTTTCCGTTTAAAGGCGATTCCATTAAACACTATCGCGCCGCCCGGCGAGCGGCCAGCTATCCAGCAGCATATAACGGGTGCGCCCGTTGTCAAATAACGAGGCGTACAGGCTGAAGCCGTCGACCGTGATTTCCCATCCCGGCGCCCCAGGGGGCAGCGCCACCGCCTGGCGGGCCTGACGCAGCAACGTGACATGCGGATGAAACGGCAGCGGGCTTTGATAACAGCCGTTGCGGGCCGCCTGCGCGCGCAGCCGCTGCGCCAACTGCAATAACCCGCGCGGCGCGCGCTTCATGCCGAGCCACACCACGCCTGAGCCAGGCCAGTGCCCGCAATCGTCCAGGGCAAGGGTAAAGGGCTTTTGTTGCAATCTCATGGCGGCGGCGCGCAAAGCCTGTTCTTTATTGGCGCTGACCTCGCCCAGGAACGCCAGGGTTATATGCAGGTTGGCCGCCGCCACCGGCCTGCCGGCCTCATAAGGAAACTGGCCGGCGCGCCAGCCGATTATCGCCTGGCGGACGCTGTCGGGCAGGGCGATGGCAAAAAATAAACGGCGGGTGGATGTCATGGGGACCCTGGCTGTCGTATGGGTGATTCACCGTCTCCCAGGGGCAATCCGAGGTCTTTGCCGGACGGGAAACGCGGCGAGGATTCTGTTCTTCAATCAAGCGATGCTACAATGCCCGCCCCAGAATGTTAATCTTTAACGGAGTTGTCGTGACGTCATTACCGGTCGCCGCCGTAGTCGATGAGTTGTTGCTGGCGTTGCAAGACGCCGGGCAGGTAATGCTGCATGCGCCCACCGGCGCCGGCAAATCCACCTGGCTGCCGCTTGAGATCCTGCGGCGCGCGGGATTGCCCGGGCGTATCCTGATGCTGGAGCCCAGGCGACTGGCAGCCAGGAACGTAGCGCTGCGCCTGGCCGAACAGCTTGGCGAAGCCCCCGGCCAGACCGTGGGCTACCGGATGCGCGCCGAAAGCCGCGTTGGGCCGCATACCCGCCTGGAGGTGGTCACCGAAGGCATATTGACGCGCATGCTGCAACAGGACCCGGAGCTGTCCGGCGTCTCCCTGGTTATCCTGGACGAATTCCACGAGCGCAGCCTGCAGGCCGATCTGGCCCTGGCGCTGCTGCTGGATGTGCGGCAGGGACTGCGCGACGATCTGCGGCTGCTGATCATGTCCGCTACCCTGGATGACCGGCGCCTGCTGGAACTGCTGCCCGACGCGCCGGTGATCCGTTCCGTCGGCCGCAGTTTCCCGGTGGCGCGGGTATATCACCCGCTGCCCTCTCAGGCGCGGCCCGATCAGGCGATTGCCGCGGCGGTAAGCCGGATGCTGTTATCCCATACCGGCTCGCTGTTGCTGTTTTTACCCGGCGTGGGGGAAATTCATCGGGTGCTGGCCTTGCTGTCCCCCCGGGTCGGGGCGGAGGTTGATCTTTGCCCGCTGTATGGCGCGTTGACCCTGGACGAACAGCAGCGGGCCATCAGGCCGGCCCCGGCGGGACGGCGCAAAGTGGTGCTGGCCACCAACATCGCCGAGACCAGCCTGACGATAGAGGGTATCCGCCTGGTGGTGGACAGCGGGCTTGAGCGGGTCAGCGAGTTCGACGCCAGGAGCGGGCTGAGCCGCCTGGTCACCCAGCGTATCAGCCAGGCGTCCATGGTACAGCGCGCCGGCCGCGCCGGCCGGCTGTCCCCCGGGGCGTGCTGGCATCTGTTCAGCCAGTCGCAGGCGGAGCGCGCGCCGGAGCATAGCCTGCCGGAAATACTGCAAAGCGATCTCAGCGGATTTTATCTCGAATTATTGCAGTGGGGCTGTAACGATGTCGACCGGCTTTGCTGGCTCGACCGGCCCCCGGAGCCTGCCCTGGCCGCCGCCCGGCGGACCCTGCGTCAACTGGATGTGCTTGACGGGGCGGAACGCCTGACTTCCATGGGGCGCAAAATGGCGCGATTGGGCTGCGATCCGCGCCTGGCGGCCATGCTGTGCCATGCGGACGACAATGATGATAGCCTGGCGACCGCCGCGCTGCTGGCCGCCATTATCGAGGAGCCGCCGCGCGCGGGTTCGCCCGATCTGCGCGACGCCCTGGCGCGCCCGCAGTCCCATTGGCTGCGCCGCGCCAAACAGCTGGCCAAACGCCTGTCTCCCCGCTGGGGTACCCCGGACAGCGGGCTGGCGCCCGTCATACTGGCCAGGGGGTTTCGCGATCGCATCGCCCGCCGGCGCGATGCCGCCGGCCGCTATCAACTGGCCAACGGCCTGGGCGCGGCGTTGGCCCCCGACGAAGCCTTGTCGGCCATTGAATGGCTGATCGTGCCGGGATTGATGCAACTGGGCCAAAACGCCGACGCGGCCATCCGTCTTGCGTTGCCGGTGGATATCGCCGCGCTGGTCGCCGGCCGTCCCGACTGGCTGACCGTCACTACCGCCATGCGTTGGGATGAGGAGAAGGGAAGCCTGCGGGTGCTCAGGCGCGAACAGATCGGACGGTTGGTACTGCGCGAGCAGCCGCAGGCCAAACCCTCGGGCGAACTGATGCGGCAGGCGTTGATCGCTTGGATTGGCGAGCAGGGATTGGCGGTGCTGAATTGGGACGCTCCCTCGCAGCAGTTGCGCCAGCGCCTGCTGTGCGCCCGTGACTGGCTGCCGGAAGTGGACTGGCCGTTGGTCGATGACGACGCGCTGCTGGCGGCCCTGCCGCTGTGGCTGCAGCCGTCCCTGCAGGGCGTGCATGACGTGCGCGCCCTGCGCCAGGTTAATCTCGGCGAGGCGTTATTACGCCTGCTGGACTGGCGAATGCGTCAACGACTGGATAGTGCGCTGCCCAGCCACTACACTGTGCCCACCGGCAGCCGGCTGCCGGTGCGTTACCAGCACGGCGAGCCGCCGGTGCTGGCGGTAAGGATGCAGGAAATGTTCGGCGAGCAGGCCAGCCCGCTGCTGGCCGAGGGCCGCGTGCCGTTGGTGCTGGAGCTGTTGTCGCCCGCTGCGCATCCGTTGCAGATTACCCGCGACCTGGCGGCTTTCTGGCAGGGGGCCTACCGCGAGGTGCAAAAAGAGATGAAAGGGCGCTATCCCAAACATGCGTGGCCGGATAATCCGGCCCAGGCGGTACCGACCCGGCGTACCAAGAAGTATCAACAGGGTTGATTTCAGAGGTTTCCTCTTCCGGATAAGATGGTGGGGGAGCAGAGTAGGCGGAGAATCCGTCGGAAGTATGGAGAATCACAACGATGTCTGGGGATGATCGCGAACCTATTGGACGTCATGGAAGACCGTCCGGCCGTAAAGTGACAAATAAGCCGCCAGTGCGACGTCACCGGGACGACGACTACGATGAAAATGAAGATGATCAGGATGACTATGATGATCAAGAGGAAAATGTAATGCCGCCCCGTAAGCCGCCTAAAGGAAAATCGCGCCCGCCGCGTAACGGCAAGAAGCGGCGCCTGTTGGGATTGCTCATCAAGATTTTCCTGGTGGTGGTGGTTTTACTGGTGATCTACGGTGTCTACCTGGATGCGCAGATCCGCAGCCGCATCGACGGCAAGGTGTGGCAACTGCCGGCGGCCGTATATGGCCGCATGGTCAACCTGGAACCGGGCATGCCCTACAGCAAGAACGAGATGGTGAACCTGCTGGAAGGGATGCAATACCGTCAGGTTACCCGCATCACCCGCCCGGGTGAGTTCAGCGTGCGCGCCAACAGCATCGATATGCTGCGCCGCCCCTTTGATTTCCCCGACAGCAAGGAAGGGCAGATCCACGCGGTGCTGACGTTCGATCGCGATCGGCTGCTGCAAATCCAGAATCAGGATACCCAGCGGAATTTCGGCTTTTTCCGGCTCGATCCGCGCCTGATCACCATGCTGCAATCGCCCAACGGCGAACAGCGGCTGTTCGTACCCCGCGCCGGTTTCCCCGATCTGCTGGTGGATACCCTGATTGCCACCGAAGATCGACATTTTTACCAGCATGACGGCATCAGCATCAGTTCCATCGGCCGCGCCTTCGTGGCGAATATAAGCGCCGGCCGCGCGGTGCAGGGCGGCAGCACGCTGACCCAGCAACTGGTAAAAAACCTGTTCCTGACCAATGAGCGGTCCCTGTGGCGCAAGGTCAACGAAGCCTATATGGCGGTGATCCTGGATTACCGCTACAGCAAGGATCGCATCCTGGAGCTGTACCTGAACGAGGTCTACCTCGGCCAGAGCGGCAGCGAGCAGATCCGCGGCTTCCCGTTGGCCAGCCTGTATTATTTCGGCCGGCCGGTGGATGAGCTGAGCCTGGACCAGCAGGCGATGCTGGTGGGCATGGTCAAGGGCGCGTCGTTATACAACCCCTGGCGCAACCCGCAAATGGCGCTGGAACGTCGTAATCTGGTGTTGAAATTACTGCAAAACCAGCAGGTTATCGATGAAGACTTGTATAATATGCTCAGCGCGCGTCCCCTGGGCGTGCAGCCGCGCGGCGGGGTGATCACCCCGCAGCCGGCCTTTATGCAGATGGTGCGCCAGGAACTGCAGGCTAAACTGGGCGATAAGATTAACGATCTGTCCGGCGTGAAGATTTTCACCACCCTCGATCCGATTTCGCAGGATGCGGCGGAAAAGGCGGTGGAGGACGGGGTGCCGGCCCTGCGCGCCGGGCGCGGCGTGAGCGATCTTGAGGCCGCCATGGTGGTGGTCGACCGCTTCAGCGGTGAAGTGCGCGCCATGGTCGGCGGTTCCCAGCCGCAGTTCGCCGGCTTTAACCGCGCGATCCAGGCCCGGCGTCCGGTGGGGTCGCTGGCCAAACCGGCCACTTACCTCACCGCGCTGAGCCAGCCGGACAAATACCGCCTGAACACCTGGATCGCCGACGAGCCGATTTCGCTCAAGCAGCCGAACGGGCAGCTGTGGGCGCCGAAAAACTACGATCGTCAATTCCGCGGCAAGGTGATGCTGGTCGACGCGTTGGCCAACTCCCTCAACGTGCCCACGGTTAACCTGGGGCTGGCGGTGGGGCTGCCGGATATCGTCGCGACGCTGCAAAAGCTGGGTATTCCGAAAGAGGTGATTAATCCGGTGCCGGCCATGCTGCTGGGGGCCATCAGCCTCACGCCGATGGAAGTGGCGCAGGAGTACCAGACGATTGCCAGCGGCGGCAACCGCGCGCCGCTGTCGGCGGTGCGCTCGGTTATCAGCGAGGACGGCAAGGTGTTGTACCAGAGCTTCCCGCAGGCGGAGCGCGTGGTGCCGGCCCAGGCGGCGTACCTGACGTTATACGGTATGCAGCAGGTCGTGGCGCGCGGCACATCGCGTTCGCTGGCGGTGAAATTCCCTAATTTCCACCTGGCCGGTAAAACCGGCACCACCAACGATCTGCGCGACAGCTGGTTTGCCGGCGTGGACGGCAAAGAGGTCACCATCAGCTGGGTCGGGCGCGATAACAATGGCCCGGCCAAGCTGACCGGCGCCAACGGCGCGCTGACCCTCTACCGTCGTTACCTGGAAAACCAACCGCCGCTGACGCTGAACGTCATACCGCCGGAGGAGATCAACCAGATGTCCATCGACTACGCCGGTAATTTCGTCTGCAACAGCGACAGCAGCATGCGGGAGATCCCGGTCTGGACCGACAGTCCGCAGGCGTTGTGCCATGCCAGCCAGGCGGTGGCGCAGGCGCAGCAGCCGGCGCAAACGCCGCCCGATCGGCAGCAGCCCGGCCAGCAGCAGCCGCAACAGCAGCAGGAGAGCAGCGACGGCGTCGCCGGCTGGATCAAGGATATGTTCGGCAAATAAATATCCACCCCGGCTCGCCGGGGTTTTTATTTACCTGCGGTCAACTGGCGTGAATTCCCCTTGCAGTAGTCGTTCCCTTCCGCCTATTATTGCTTTTTTGAATAATTATCATTTGCTTTATTGGGCTTATGCAAGATATCGCGACACCTTCAGCTACCGTTTCCGCCACGACGCAAAACGCCACCTTTACCTTGGATAAGGTGAGCTTTGCGGTACCCGGACGGGTATTACTCCAGCCATTGTCGTTCTCTTTTCCCCAGGGGAAGGTGTGTGGCCTGATCGGCCATAACGGTTCCGGCAAATCCACCCTGCTGAAGATCCTGGGGCGTCATCATGAGGCCAGCGGCGGCGTGGCGCGCCTGAACGACCAGCCGCTGGCGGACTGGGAAAGCAAGGCGTTCGCCCGGCAGGTGGCGTATTTGCCCCAGCAACTGCCGGCGGCGGAAGGCATGACGGTGCGCGAGCTGGTGGCCCTGGGACGTTATCCCTGGCATGGCGCCCTGGGACGCTTCGGCAGCGCCGATCGCCAGCATGTGGAAGACGCCATCGAGGTGGTCGGGCTGCGATCCCTGGCGCAGAGGCTGGTGGACAGCCTCTCCGGCGGTGAACGGCAGCGCGCCTGGCTGGCGATGACCCTGGCGCAGGACAGCCGCTGTCTGCTGCTCGATGAACCCACCTCGGCGCTGGATATCGCCCATCAGGTGGAAGTCCTGGCGTTGATTAAACGCATGAGCCAGGAGCGCGGCCTGACGGTTATCGCGGTATTGCATGATATCAATATGGCGGCGCGCTACTGCGATTACCTGACGGCGCTGCGCGACGGCGCGATGATAGCCCGGGGATCGCCGCTGGAACTGATGCGCGGCGACGTGCTGGAAACCATTTACGGCCTGCCGATGGGCATCCTGCCTCATCCGGGCGGCGGCGCGCCGGTGAGCTTTGTGTTTTAATGCGACGTTATCACAACCAGGGAAGCCTTAGCGAAGACAGCGCGTCCATAGACCTTCCAGGCGACGATCCAGGGATCGACGGCCGCCGCCGGCGGCTGCTGGCCGCCATGCTGCTGTCGCCCCTGGCCCACGGTTTAACGTCCTATGGCTCAATGGCCTGGGGTGCAACGGCTCGGAGCGCAACGCCCGGAGCCGGCCCTTCGCTGCCCTATCCGCGCATCATCGCCCTGGAGTGGCTGCCGGTAGAGCTGTTGTTTGCCCTCGGCGTCACCCCATTGGCCGTCGCCGGCACCCGGGATTATCGCTTATGGGTGCAGGAGCCGCCGCTGCCGGCCTCGGTGGTCGACGTCGGCCAGCGCACCGAACCTAATTTTGAACTCATCACCGATCTCAAACCGGACTTAATCCTCTATTCCCAGGGCTATGGGCCGCGTCCTGAACAATTGAATTCCATTGCCCCGGCCATGGGGTTTAGTTTTACCGATGAACAGGGACGACCGCTCTCCACCGCGCGCGCCGGACTGCTGGCGTTGGCCCAACGCCTGGACATGATGCCCGCCGCCCAGGCCCATCTGGCGGATTTTGACCGGCAGCTGGCCGCCGCCCGCCCGCTGCTGGCGTCCTACCGCCGGCAGCCCCTGCTGGTATTTTCCCTGATGGACGATCGGCATGCCCTGATTATCGGTAAAACCAGCTTGTTCGGCCAGGTGATGGACCAGTTGGACATAACCAACGTCTGGCAGGGGGAAAATAATTTCTGGGGCACGGCGGTGGTGGGCATCGAACGCCTGGCGACGCTGCCGCTGGCGCGGGCCGTCTGCCTGGACCACGGCAACGACGCATTAACGGCGCGCGTCGCCGCCACGCCGCTCTGGCAAGCCATTCCCTTTGTGCGCCAGGGCCAACTGCGCACCGTGCCGGCCATCTGGATTTATGGCGCCACCCTTGCCGCCTTACGCTTTTGCCGGATGCTGCGGCTGGTGGAGCAACGGTGGTGACGCCATGAACCGCCGTACCTCACTTTTCCCGATAGCGTTGCTCGCGCTGCTGGCCTTGGGTGCGCTGGCGCTCAGTATATATAACGCGCAACAGGTGCTGCCATACCAGTTATGGCCGGAGGCGCTGCGGCGGCCGGATACGCTGGATATCCGGCAGGTTATTTTTCACTACAGCACGCTGCCGCGCCTGGTGATAGCGCTGCTGGTGGGCGCCGGCCTGGCATTGGCCGGCGTGCTGTTCCAGCAGGTGCTGCGCAACCCCCTGGCCGAACCCTCGACCCTGGGGGTTGCCAGCGGCGCGCAGCTGGGCGTGACCGTTACCACGCTGTGGTTATTGCCCGGCGGGGAGTTTACACAGCAACTGGCGGCCCTGCTGGGCGCGCTGGCGATAGGCGCGCTGGTGTTTGGCGTGGCCTGGGGTAAACGCATGTCGCCGGTGACCCTGATCCTGGCGGGGCTGGTGCTAAGCCTGTACTGCAGCGCCGTTAACAATCTGCTGGCCCTATTTCATTACCAGCAGTTGGAGAATCTGTTTTTATGGAGCAGCGGGGCGCTGAACCAACAGGATTGGCACCGGGTACGGTTCCTGCTCCCACGTCTTGGGCTGGGCCTGCTGCTGGCATTGTTGTTGATTCGTCCCATGACGTTGCTGGGCGTTGACGATTCCGTGGCGCGCAATCTGGGCCTGGGACTGTCAACCGCCCGGCTGGGGGCGTTGGCGCTGGCGATCGTGCTCAGCGCGCTGCTGGTTAACGCGGTGGGGGTAGTGGGTTTTATCGGCCTGTTCGCGCCGCTGCTGGCTAAATTGCTCGGCGCCCGTCGCCTGCTGCACCGCCTGCTGCTGGCGCCGCTGATTGGCGCGCTGTTGCTCTGGTTCACCGATCAGGTGATGGTCTGGTTGTCGCAGGTATGGCGCGACGTGCCCACCGGCGCGGCTACCGCGCTGGTGGGCGCGCCTATCCTGCTCTGGCTGCTGCCCCGGCTGCGCCATGCGGTGGAGCCGTCGGCGCCCGGCAATGAAAGCGCGCCCCGTCCGGAGCGCGCTCGTCCGGCGGTATGGACCGGGGTCGGGTTGCTGTTGCTGCTGGCCGGAGCGTGCGTAGCGCTGATGCTGGGCCGTAACAGCCTGGGCTGGTCCTGGGCCGGCGGCGATGAACTGCTGCGCCTGCTGCCCTGGCGCTGGCCGCGTACCCTGGCGGCGTTAAGCGCCGGCGTGATGCTGGCCGCCGCCGGCACCCTGATCCAAAAGCTGACCGCCAATCCCATGGGCAGCCCGGAAGTGCTCGGCATCAGCGCCGGCGCCGCGTCGGCGGTGGTGCTGATGATGTTTTTAATTCCCGGCGACGTGTTTATCTGGCTGCTGCCGGCGGGCAGCCTGGGGGCCGCGCTGACGCTGGCCGCCATCCTGCTGGTGGCGGGGCTGCGGCATTTTTCCACCCAACGCATGCTGCTGGCGGGCATCGCCCTAGGCACCGCGTTTACCACGATGGTGACCCTGCTGCTGGCGAGCGGCGATCCCCGGCTCGGCGGCCTGCTGACCTGGATTTCCGGGTCGACCTACGCGGTGCGGGCGCCGCAGGCGATAACCAGCGCGATGACGGCGCTGGTACTGCTGCTACTGGTGCCCTGGTGCCGCCGCTGGCTTAACGTGCTGCCGCTGGGCGGCGCGACCGCCCGGGCGCTGGGCTTGCCGCTGGCGCGCGCCCGGGCGGTGATCCTGCTGCTGGCGGCGGTGTTGACCGCCGGCGCCACGCTGGCCGTCGGTCCGCTGAGCTTTATCGGCCTGATGGCGCCGCATATGGCGCGTATGCTCGGCTTTCGCCGGGCGATGCCGCAGCTCGTCATGGCGGCGGTGGTTGGCGCCATGCTGATGCTGCTGGCCGACTGGAGCGGGCGCATGGTGATGTTCCCGAACCAGATCCCGGCGGGCCTGCTGGCGACCTTTATCGGCGCGCCGTACTTTATCTTTTTACTGCGCCGGCAGGGACGCTGACGCGGCGGGGCGTTTTAGCGCCGCCTGGATTGTCTACAGCCGGGCAAAGCTGCGGCGCGCGGCGGCAACGGTGCGTTCCAGATCCTCATCGCTGTGCGCCAGCGACATAAAGCCGGCTTCAAACGCCGACGGCGCCAGATAGACCCCTTCCTCCAGCATCATATGGAAAAAGCGTTTAAACCGCTCCACATCACAGGCCATCACATCCCGGTAGCAGGTCACGGCGGGCGCGTCGGTAAAAAAAATGCCGAACATGCCGCCGACGTGATTGACCACCAGCGGGATGTCTTCCGCCCGCGCCGCCTCTTGTAATCCCCGCGCCAGGCGATCGGTCAGGTCGGTCAGGGCCGGATAGACGCCGTGGCGGGAAATTTCGGTCAGGCAGGCGTAGCCGGCGGCCATGGCAATCGGGTTGCCCGACAGCGTGCCGGCCTGGTACACCGGACCGGTTGGCGCCAGCGCCTGCATCACTTCGCGTCGCCCGCCGAACGCCCCCACCGGCATGCCGCCGCCGATGATCTTGCCCAGGCAGGTCAGGTCCGGCACCACGCCGTAATAGGACTGGGCGCCCGCCAGCGCCACCCGAAAGCCGGTCATCACCTCGTCGATAATCAGCAGGGCGCCGAATTCATCGCACAGGGCGCGCAGCCCGGGCAGGAATGCCGGCAGCGGCGGCACGCAGTTCATATTGCCGGCGACCGGCTCGACGATAACGCAGGCGATTTCACGCGGATACAGTTCAAATACCTGCCGTACCGAATCCAGGTCGTTAAAGGTGGCGGTGAGGGTATGTTTGGCGAAGTCCGCCGGCACGCCGGGGGAGCTGGGCTGGCCGAGCGTCAGCGCGCCGGAGCCGGCCTTGACCAGCAGGCCGTCGGCATGGCCGTGATAACATCCTTCGAATTTAATGATTTTGTCGCGCCCGGTATAACCCCGCGCCAGGCGAATGGCGCTCATGGTGGCCTCGGTGCCCGAGTTTACCATGCGCACCATATCCATGGACGGCACCAGTTCCGTCACCAGGGCGGCCATCCTGACTTCGATTTCGGTTGGCGCGCCAAAGCTCAGGCCGCGCCCGACCGCCTCGATAACCGCCTTGCGTATCGCCGGGTGGTTGTGGCCCAGCACCATCGGTCCCCAGGACCCGACATAATCAATATAGGCCTTTCCGTCCACATCGTATAGCCAGGCGCCGTCCGCCCGCTCGATAAACAGCGGCGTGCCGCCGACGCCGTTAAACGCGCGCACCGGGGAGTTAACCCCGCCGGGGATCAATTGTTGCGCCCGGGCATACAGACTTTCGGAATGACTCATGGATCGGCTCCTGAAGGGAAAACAACATGTTTATCCCGATAGTGTAATAAACTGGCCGGCAATAAGACATCTTTGTCGGGCGCCGGAGACGCAAACTTTTGCTTTACCGGACGGTACCCGCGATCGCACGCGGCGGTAAACAAAATATCCTCAACGCGCAATACTTGAACGTTATTGACAGGTAGCGGATAATGAATGTTCACATCGGGCTGTTATGCCTTCAGCCCGATGACCTTGGTTGGGAGTAAATGAATGAGTGAAACTGCGGTACTGCCATTACAATTTACCGATTCAGCGGCGAAAAAAGTGAAGCATCTGATTGCGGATGAAGAGAACCCGAACCTGAAGTTGCGGGTCTATATCACCGGCGGTGGCTGTAGCGGCTTCCAGTATGGTTTTACCTTTGATGATAAAATCAACGAAGACGATTTGACCATAGAAAAACAGGGCGTTGCATTGGTGGTGGATCCCATGAGCCTGCAATACCTGATCGGCGGTTCGGTGGATTACACCGAAGGGCTGGAAGGGTCGCGTTTTATCGTTACCAACCCGAATGCCAAGACTACCTGCGGCTGCGGGTCGTCGTTCAGCATCTGATCCCCGGGCGGGATAGGCTCCCAATGATACCGGTACGGCACCGCCGCGCCGGTGTTTTTGCGCGCGCGATTTACCATGGCGCCGATATTGACCCCAAGGCGCGGGCCGCCGCGCCAATACCAATAATCGGTCCCGATGCTACCGCCTACTCCTTGCCTTCCAGCTCGAATGTCGGCAGCTTGAGATGCCAGCGGATCGCCGCCAGCCGGATGCCGAGCGTTATCACCATCCCCAATACCGACGCGTGCTGGGAGCTGAGATGGAAAACGTGGAAGGCAGTGGTGTGCGCGATGCCGCCGATAATGCAGGCGGTGGCGTACACCTCGGTACGCAGGATCATCGGGATTTCCCGCGCCAGCACGTCGCGGATGATGCCGCCGCCCACGCCGGTGATCACGCCCATGCACACCGCTATCAACGGGCCGGTGCCGCTGGCGAACGCCTTGTTGACGCCGATGCCGACAAATACCGCCAGTCCGATGGCGTCCAGCACCGGCAGGATCCATTTCGGCAACTGACGGGGCTGCCTGATTACCAGGATGGCCACGAAACAGGTCACCATCGCCACCACCAGATCGGTGGGATCCCGTACCCAGAACACCGGCCCATCATTCAGCACCATATCCCGTATGGTGCCGCCGCCCACCGCGGTAACCACGCCCAGGACCAGCACGCCGAACGGGTCCATGCGCAGTTTGCCGGCCAACAGCACGCCGGACACGGCGAATACCGCCGTGCCGAGCACATCAAGAAAACCCAGCATCAGCGCGCTCCTGTAATGGATATATCCGCCAGCTGTTGGCACAGCGCCTGCGCCGCCAGCAAAATACGCGGACCGCTGCGGTTAAACCAGTCCTCATTAAGCGCAATCACCGGCACGGCCAGCCGCGGTTGCCAAAAGTCCCGGACTGCGGTAACGCGCTCTGCGCTGCCGGCGACGACAATCGCCTGCGGCTTACGGCTCAATACCTGTTCGCGGCCCACCTGCGGCCAGGGCACCGGACTATCGGCAAAAATATTACGCGCCCCGCACAACGCCAGGATCTGGCTTTGCAGCGTCTGCTTGCCGGCGGTAAACAACGGCTGGGTGCCGAACTGCATAAACACCCGCACCGGCGGATTGCCGGCGTAACGCCGCCTGAGATCCGCCGCCTGCCGGCGAACGGCGCGCGCGGCCTGGTGAGCCTGCTCGGGGTGGGGGCTGTAGCGCGCCAGGCCATCAAGCGAGCGGGCCATATCTTCCACGTCCAGCGGATCGATATAGACAATCGGGATGCCGAAGGCCGCCAGCTGATCCAGCTCACGCTGCGGATTGCCGCCGCGCCAGGCCAGGATCAGATCCGGTTTCAGCGCCAGCGCCCGCTCCACATTGATGCCCTGCCATGAGGCGACCTGCTCGAGCTTTTGCGCGGCGGGGGGATAATCAGACCAGGTGCTGACCGCCACCAGCACATCGCCCATGCCGGCGGCAAACGCCATTTCGGTGGCATGCGGCGCCAGGCTGATCACCCGGTGCGCCGCCGAGACCGGCGGGGCGGCCAGCAGAGCCAGCAGCAGCAGGGCCAATCCATGGGCCGGCAAACGCCATAACCTGCGCGCCATACGGGCTAAGCCCATGGGCGCCGCCGGTACGGCGGCCAAAGCCTGCGCCGCGCTCCAGGGCGACATTACTTCCGCTGTCCGGCCAATGTCTGCAGCATGGCCGCCACCAGGCGGCTGGACTGTTTGGCCGCCACCGCCAGGAACTCTTCGAAGCTGAGATGGGACGCCTGGTCCGCCACGTCGGAAATGGCGCGCACCACCACGAACGGCACCGCGAACTGATGGCACACGTGCGCAATGGCCGTTGCCTCCATTTCCACTGCGATGGCCTGGGGAAAGGTGGCGCGGATACGGTTCAACGGTTCGGCGCCGTTGATAAACGCATCTCCGCTGACCACCAGGCCGCGCACCGCGTGCTGATTCAACCGGGCAATACTGCTTTCCGCCAGCGCGATCAGGGCGTCGTCCGCCGCGAATGCCGCCGGGCACTGCGCCATTTGTCCCGGCTCGTAACCGAAGGCGGTGACATCCACATCGTGGTAACGCACCTCGGCGGACACCACGATATCCCCGACGTTCAGCGACGGGGCCAGGCCGCCCGCCGAGCCGGTGTTGATCACGTAATCGGGATGGAAATGATCCAACAGCAGCGTGGTGCCGAGCGCGGCGGAGACCTTGCCGATACCGGATTTCACCAGCGCCACGTCGACGCCATGCAGCCGGCCGCTGTAGATTTCGCATCCCGCCTGTCGCCAGGCGGCGCGGTCTTCAATCTGGTCGCGCAGCAGGGATACTTCCTGTTCCATCGCGCCGATAATGCCAACTCTCATCTGGTTGTCCTTTTGGTTAATAAACAGTTGATAATGAATAGTGAATAGTAAAGTGGTCATTTTGCCGGTGGCGACATTCTATCACGGCCGGCGTCAGGAAATAATTGCCGCCGTGGTTGCATTTAGCGGCGGGTATGGGTATCACGGTATAAGAAATCATCCTGGGGAATACGATGTCCGCAATCGACTTTAGCAAGAAACTCAGTTTTCAGCGCCCATTCAGCCGTCCCATCGTCGCCGAGGATGAATACAGCGTCATCCGCCAGTTTGAAAGCGATCGCGGGCGGATTATCAATTCCGCCGCCATACGCCGCTTACAGCAAAAAACCCAGGTATTTCCCCTTGAGCGCAACGCGGCGGTGCGCTCGAGGCTGACCCACTCCATGGAGGTCCAGCAGGTCGGGCGGCACATTGTCAAAGAGGTCTTCCACCAGCTCAGGCGCGAGCAGCGTATTGCGCCGCTGGGGCTGGAGCAGCTGGAGGCGCCGTTTGAAAGCATCGTGGAAATGGCCTGCCTGATGCACGATATCGGCAATCCGCCGTTCGGTCATTTCGGCGAGGCGGCAATCAATGACTGGTTCAGCCAGCGGCTGGACATCGCCGGCCTGGGCAACGAGGCCCAGGGCAACGATCGCTGCCGGGTGGAGGCGCTGCGGCTGCGCGCCGGCGAGGAGGACGATAACGCCCTGCGCAGCCGTATCCGGCTCGATCTGTGTCATTTCGAGGGCAATGCCCAGGCCATCCGCATGGTGCACAGCCTGCTGAAGCTCAACCTGACCTATGCCCAGGTGGGCTGTATCCTGAAATATACCCGCCCGGCCTACTGGCGGGGCGATATTCCGGCCGACTTCAGCTATCTGATGAAAAAACCCGGCTACTACCTGGCGGAGGAAGAGTATGTCAAAGCATTACGCGCACAGCTGTCGCTGGGGGAGTTCCATCGCTTCCCGCTGACCTATATCATGGAGGCGGCCGACGATATTTCTTATTGCATCGCCGATTTGGAAGATGCGGTGGAAAAAAAGATTTTTACCGTGGAGCAGCTTTATATCTACCTGCAACAAGAGTGGGGCGAGGTAGAGAAAGGCGATTTATTTGAAAAAGTGGTGGGACAGGCGTTCGATAAGATAATGCGCAACCAGGGCCTGCGCAGCGGCGATCAGTTTTTTATGTATCTACGGGTAAATACCGTGGCGCGTCTGGTGCCGCACGCGGCGAAGCGTTTTCTCGACAATCTGCCGCCGATATTCGACGGTCATTTTAACCAGGCGCTGTTGGAAGACTCCAGTCCGGCGTTTCGCTTATTGAAGATATTTAAAGGCGTGGCCTTTAAGCATGTGTTTAATCATCCGGAGGTCGAGCAATTGGAATTACAAGGCTACCGGGTCATCAGCGGCCTGCTGGAAATCTATAATCCCCTGCTGGAGATGCCGCTGGCGGCGTTTCGCGAGCTGGCGGCGCAGGATTACCACCGGGATTATATGATCCCCACCCGCCTGTTCCATAAATTATCCACCAAACATCGCCTGGCCTACGGTGAAGCGGTAGCTGAATTAAATCGCTATCCGCAGCGCCAGCAGCCGATGATGGAATTTTATTATCGGGCACGTTTAATTCAGGACTATATTAGTGGCATGACCGATCTTTATGCTTGGGACGAATACCGACGTTTAATGGCTGCGGAGTAAAAGACGGCAAAGGCGGGAATTGTAAATAGGCCCAATACTTTTTTACCATTATGGTTTTTTTGCTACTGAACTTCGGGTTATTTGATTAATCTCACAGATACGACCACGGCAGTGGGGTCCGCATCATTACCTGATACTCACAGTTGAGACAATTAAATGAAAAAAACTACTTTGGTCCTGAGTGCGCTGGCATTGTGCTTGGGTGTGGCGCTGGCGCCTGTTTCATCCTTCGCGGCGGAGACCGCCTCGACCAACCAGCAGCTTCCCAGCCTGGCGCCCATGTTGGAAAAAGTCATGCCGTCGGTGGTCAGCATCAGCGTTGAAGGCAGCGCCGCCGTCAGTTCGTCGCGCGTGCCCGAGCAGTTCCAGCAGTTCTTCGGCCAGGACTCGCCACTGTGTCAGGAAGGCTCGCCTTTCCAGGCCTCCCCCCTGTGCCAGGGCGGCGGCGAGGGCGGCGAGGAAGGCGACGGCAATACCCCGCCGGCCAAGGAAAAATTCATGGCGCTGGGCGCCGGCGTGATTATCGATGCCCAAAAGGGCTACGTGGTCACCAACAACCATGTGGTCAATGACGCGACTAAAATCCAGGTGCAGTTATACGACGGACGTAGGTTCGACGCCAAGATCATCGGCCGCGATCCGCGTTCGGATCTTGCCCTGGTGCAACTGGTCGAGTTTAAAAACCTGACCGCCATCAAGATGGCCGATTCCGAACAGCTGCGGGTCGGCGACTATACCGTGGCCATCGGCAACCCCTATGGCCTGGGTGAAACCGCCACCTCGGGCATCGTGTCCGCGCTGGGGCGCAGCGGGCTGAATATTGAAAATTATGAAAACTTTATCCAGACCGACGCGGCCATTAACCGGGGCAACTCCGGCGGGGCGCTGGTTAATCTTAACGGTGAGCTTATCGGCATCAATACCGCCATACTGGCCCCGGACGGCGGCAATATCGGCATCGGGTTCGCCATTCCCAGCAATATGGTGAAGAACCTGACGGCGCAGATGGTGCAATACGGCCAGGTCAGGCGCGGCGAAATCGGTATCCTCGGCACCGAGCTGAACTCCGAGCTGGCCAAGGCGATGAAAGTCGACGCCCAGCGCGGCGCCTTCGTCAGCCAGGTGTTGCCTAAATCGGCCGCTGAAAAAGCCGGCGTGAAGGCAGGTGATGTGATCGTCACCATGAACGGGCGGCCCATCAACAGCTTTGCGGCGTTCCGCGCCGATGTCAGCTCGCAGCCGGTGGGCACCAAGGTCCGGCTCGGCCTGCTGCGTGACGGCAAGCCGGTGAATGTCGACGTCGTCCTGGAGCAGAGTACCCAGCCGCAGGTGGATTCCGGCAATGTCTTTACCGGTATCGAAGGGGCGGAGCTGAGCAGTATCGACAACGGCGGCCAGAAAGGCGTCAAGGTGGACGATGTCAAAGCGGGCAGCACCGCGGCCAAAGTCGGCCTGAAGAAAGGGGATATTATCCTGGGCGTTAACCAGCAGCCGGTGCAGAACCTCGGCGAGCTGCGCAAAATCCTCGATACCAAACCGCCGGTGCTGGCATTGAACGTGCAGCGCGGCGACACCCAGCTTTACCTGTTGGCGCAGTAATCCCCGCGTCCGGTCCCCAATCAAGGACGGCGTCATCCCGGCGCCGTCTTTTTTTGCCGGTATTATTGTGATATCCCGCACAAAATGAGTGAGTAAGATCACGCTTTGTGCCGTTGCACAATGTATGAGTGCTGTTGCCCGGGTATAATAGTGCAAAGGGCTTAACAAAACCGAGGCGGGGATGGCTACGTATCATCTTGATGCGAAATTGGCGCAAGAAATTGTGGCAAGGACAATGCAGATTATCGACAGTAATATTAACGTGATGGATGCGCGTGGCCGGATCATCGGCAGCGGTGATGAAGAGCGTGTCGGTGAGCTGCATGAAGGGGCGTTGCTGGCCTTGTCCCAGGCCCGGGTAGTGGATATTGACGACGGGGTGGCCCGGCATTTGCACGGGGTGCGTCCCGGCATCAATCTTCCCCTGAAAATCGACGGCAATATCGTCGGCGTCATTGGCCTGACCGGCAATCCCAGCCAGCTGCGGCAATATGGCGAACTGGTCTGCATGACGGCCGAGATGATGCTGGAACAGGCGCGGTTGCTGCATATGCTGGCCCAGGACAGCCGGTTGCGCGAAGAACTGGTGCTGAATCTCATCCGCGCCGAGGAAGTTACGCCGGCGCTGATCGAATGGGCCCAGCGTTTGGGCATCGATATCAACCAGCCCAGGGTGGCGGCGGTGGTGGAAGTCGACAGCGGCCAGTTTGGCGTGGACAGCGCCATGGCGGAGCTGCAGCAGTTGCAGACGCTGCTGACTACGCCGGAGCGGGACAACCTGATTGCCATCGTATCGCTGACCGAGATGGTGGTGTTAAAACCCGCCTTGAACAACCACGGGCGCTGGGATGCCGAAGAGCATCGCCGCCGGGTGGACACGCTATTTTCGCGCATGACCGAGAGCAGCCGTCTGCGGGTGCGCATCGCCTTGGGCAACTATTTCCCGGGCGCCGGCGGTATTGCGCGCTCCTGGCGCACCGCGCGCACCACCATGGCGGTGGGCAAGCAGCGGCTGCCGGAGCAGCGTCGCTATTTTTATCCCGACCTGATGCTGCCGGTGCTGCTCGACAGCCTGCGCGGCGGCTGGCAGGCCAGCGAACTGGTACGCCCGCTGGCAAAACTGAAGGCGATGGACAATAACGGCCTGCTGCGCCGTACGCTGATTGCCTGGTTTCGCCATAACGTCCAGCCCACGCCCACCTCCAAGGCGCTGTTTATCCATCGCAACACCCTGGAATACCGCCTTAACCGCATCTCGGAAATGACCGGCCTGGACCTGGCCAACTTTGACGATCGCCTGCTGCTTTACGTGGCGCTGCAGCTGGATGACGAAGTCTGATCTTGCCGGCTGGCAAACTTGGCCATGGGTTTGCCGCGGGCGCTCTCTTATCGGAACAGTCGCGGGTACGGCATGCCGTACCCGCCGTCGTTTAACGCACCATCGCCGGTCGTTTGCGGTCAAAGGCCCAGCCGGGAATAAGATACTGCATGGCGGCCGCGTCATTGCGGGCGCCGGACGGCATGCGTTTATACAGCTCATGCTGTTTTTCGATCTGCGCCATATCGATCTCTACGCCAAGCCCCGGCTTATCGCTCAGCTTGACCTCGCCGTTGACGATCTGCAGCGGTTCCCTGGTCAGGTGCTCGCCTTCCTGCCAGATCCAATGGGTATCCAGCGCGGTGGGGGCGCCCGGCGCGGCGGCGCCTACCTGGGTAAACATCGCCAGCGAAATATCAAAGTGATTATTAGAGTGGCAGCCCCAGGTCAGGCCCCATTCATCACACAGCTGCGCCACGCGGATAGCGCCCCGCAGGGTCCAGAAATGCGGATCGGCCAACGGAATATCGATAGAATTAAGCTGCACCGCGTGGTTAAGCTCGCGCCAGTTGGTGGCAATCATATTGGTCGCCACCGGCAGTCCGGTGGCGCGTTTGAATTCCGCCATCACCTCGCGGCCGGAGAAGCCCTGTTCCGCGCCGCAGGGATCCTCGGCGTAGGCCAGCACGCCGCGCATATCCTTACACAAACGAATGGCCTCGGCCAGCGACCAGGCGCCGTTGGGATCGATGGTAATGCGCGCGTCCGGGAACCGTTTGGCCAGCGCCGTAACGGTCTCGATCTCGGTTTCGCCTTCCAGCACGCCGCCCTTAAGTTTGAAATCCTTGAAGCCATAGCGATCCTGCGCGGCCTCCGCCTGGCGCACCAGGGTTTCGGTGGTCATGGCCGTCTCGCGCCGCAGCCGATACCAATCGTGGGACGCCTGGTCGGGACCGGACGCGTAGGGCAGGTCGGTCAGGCTCTTGTCGCCGACGTAAAACAGATACCCCAGCACCGGCACGCTGTCGCGCTGTTTACCCGGCCCCAGCAGCTCCGCCACCGGCACGCCGAGATGCTGGCCCAATAAATCCAGCAGCGCGGCCTCAAGGGCGGCCACCGCGTTCACCCGCAGTTCAAAGGTCCAGGCGCCTTTGCCGAACGAATCAAAATCATTGCCGACATGTCCCTGGTGCACGTCGTGCACGATGCGGTTAAGCGTCGCCAGCGGCTGGCCTATCACCCGTTGCCGGGCCTCCAGCAGCGTGTTTAAAATCACGTCGCCGCCCGGGGCTTCGCCCACGCCGGTATGGCCGGCATTATCGGTCAGGATGACGATATTGCGGGTAAAATAGGCGCCATGGGCGCCACCGATATTCATCAGCATACTGTCATGGCCGGCGACCGGGATGACCTGCATGGCGGTCACCGTCGGCGCGCCGGAAAAATCGCTGTGATCCATTACCTACTCCTAGTATAACCAACTGCTATGTCAAAAAATCTTATGCCGTCAGCGGCTTAAGCACCAGGCGCTGAATCTTGCCCACGATAAACAGGTAACTGAAAATAACCACCAGGCCGTTGGCGGCGACATAGATCAGCGCCCCGTCGAACGATCCGGTTTTATTCAGGATATAACCGATGACGATGGGCGTGGTAATCGCGCCGATTTGCGTCACCAGGTTCAACACGCCGCCGCTCAGGCCGACAATCTCTTTCGGCGCGGTGTCCGCATTGACCGTCCAGCCCAGCGCGCCGATGCCTTTACCGAAAAACGCCAGCGACATGGCCGCCACGACCACCACATCGGAGGTGGTGTAGTTGCAAATCACCATGCTGGTACACATCAGCATGCCGAGAATGATCGGCGTTTTACGGGCTACCGACAGCGAAAAGCCTTTGTTAAGCAGATAATCCGAGAAGATGCCGCCCAACACGCCGCCGATGCAGCCGCAAATCGCCGGCAGTGCGGCGATAAAACCGGCCTGCAGAATGGACATCCCGCGGCCTTTCACCAAATAGATCGGGAACCAGGACAGGAAAAACCAGGTGATGGCGTTAACGCAATAGTTGGCAAGATAGATGCCCAGCAGCATGCGGCTGGAGAGCAGCTGTTTTATATACCCCATTTGCGGACCGGCGGCTTTCCTGTTGTTGACCGCCGCGTTATCCATATCCACCAGGCCGCCGCCGGCGCGGATATATTCGACTTCCTCCTTGCTGACCCGCGGATGATCCAGCGGGCTGTACATGGTCTTGAACCACACCAGCGACAACACCGCGCCCACCACGCCCATCACGATAAACACATACTCCCAGCTTACTTCCTGGGTGATCCATCCCAACAACGGGTTGAAGATCACCAGCGCGGCGTATTGGGAAATATTAAATATCGCCGAGGCGGTGCCGCGTTCCCTGACCGGGAACCAGGCGGAAACAATCCGGCTATTGGCCGGCATCACCGGCGCCTCGGCAAACCCGACCATAAAACGCAGGATAAACAGCATCATCGCCGCGGAGGCGAAGAAGTGCACAAACCCCTGCATAAAGGTAAAAGCCGACCAGATCAGGATGGCGGCGCCATAAATGATTTTTGAGCCGAAACGATCGAGCAGCCAGCCGCCCGGCAGCTGCGCCAGGGTATAGGCCCAGCCGAACGCGGAGAAGATATACCCCATTTGCAGGTTATCCAGCCCCAGGTCGGCGGCAACATGGGGGCCGGCGATGGAGAGCGTGGACCGGTCGGCGTAGTTGACGGTACTGATGATAAATAAAATTGCCAGGATCCAAAACCTGGAACGGGTTTTATGGGTGGCAACGGAGATTGAATTTTCGGCCATGATTCCTCTTCCCGGTGGGGGAATGTGATCGTTATAACGGGTCGCGACACGCACCCGGTTTCTGTCCACCAGCACAATGGTAGCGCTGACATTTTTGAGCTGGCAAAGCCAGGGCCAGGTAAGCAAAAGCTGAGTATATGTGCAGGGGGGCACGGGCACATTGTGCTTATGACTTAATGCAACGCGGCAAAAAGCCGGGTTTTGAGGCGAAAGAACAGGGTGGTGTGATCGGTGTCGATAAATCGCAGTCTTTTGTGATCCGGCTAACGAAAATTTCTTGAGGTGATTATAGTATTTTTAAAATGTCGTTTCATTTTATATGGCTACTATTTTAATTATTTTAAGATCTGGCTCACAAAAAATAATAGCAATCCGTGACATTGCTATCGGTATGTCAAAAGTCCGCCATTATTTTGTCCAGATTAAGCAATCAGGCTTATGCATCTGCATAATGTCAGGCACCTGGCCTGACGTTATAGTAAATCCAGCCTGTATCAAGCGACAGACAGATGTCCCCGCGAATGCATTTAGCCAAGGAAAGATTATGACCCCGGTTATCACCTCCATGAAAGTCATCCCGGTTGCCGGCCATGACAGCATGCTGCTCAATCTCAGCGGCGCCCATGGCCCGTTCTTTACCCGCAATATCGTCATCCTGACCGATAATGCCGGACATACCGGCGTGGGTGAAATCCCCGGTGGGGAAAAAATACGCAAAACCCTGGAAGAGGCCGCCGCGCTGGTGGTCGGCAACGCCCTGGGCGAATATAAAAATGTGATGAGCGCCGTACGCCGACAATACGCCGATCGGGATGTCGCCGGCCGGGGGCTGCAAACGTTCGATCTGCGCATCACCATCCATGTGGTCACCGGTATCGAGGCGGCGATGCTCGATCTGCTGGGGCAATTCCTGGACGTGCCGGTGGCGGCGCTGCTGGGCGAGGGGCAACAGCGCAACGAAGTGGAGATGCTTGGTTACCTGTTTTATATCGGCGATCGCCTGCGCACCAATTTAGCCTACCGCAGCCAGGCCGACGATGCCTGCGATTGGTATCGCCTGCGGCATGAAAAGGCGTTGACCTCGGATGCGGTGGTCCGCCTGGCCGAGTCCGCCTATGAAAAATACGGTTTTAACGATTTTAAGCTCAAAGGCGGGGTACTGGCGGGCCGGGAAGAGGCCGAAGCGGTTACCGCGCTTGCGGCGCGCTTCCCCCAGGCGCGTATCACCCTGGACCCGAACGGCGCCTGGTCGCTGGCCGAGGCTATCGCCCTGGGTAAACAGCTGCGCGGCGTGCTGGCCTACGCCGAGGATCCCTGCGGCGCCGAGCAGGGCTTTTCCGGCCGCGAGGTGATGGCGGAATTCCGGCGCGGCACCGGCCTGCCCACCGCCACCAATATGATAGCCACCGACTGGCGGCAGATGGGGCACACCCTGGCGCTGCAATCGGTGGATATTCCGCTGGCGGATCCGCATTTCTGGACCATGCAGGGGTCGGTACGGGTTGCGCAACTGTGCCACGAATGGGGCCTGACCTGGGGTTCGCACTCCAATAACCACTTTGATGTTTCACTGGCGATGTTTACCCATGTGGCGGCGGCCGCGCCGGGGAACATTACCGCCATCGACACGCACTGGATCTGGCAGGAAGGAGATCAGCGCCTGACCAGGGAACCGCTGCAAATTGTCGGCGGCAAGGTGAAAGTGCCCGAAAAACCGGGCCTGGGCATTGAGCTGGATATGGATCAGGTGATGAAGGGCAACGCGTTATATCAGCAACATGGCCTGGGCGCGCGCGATGACGCCATCGCCATGCAATACCTGATCCCCGGCTGGCAATTCGATAATAAACGCCCGGCATTGGTGCGCTAGCACCGGGGCAACGTCCCGCCCGCCTCGGGCGTGGACGCCGTCGACAGTCGTGGGTTAAACGCGACGAAAAAAAAGGCCGGGAGCTATTCCCGGCCAACCTATCAAAGTTCATTCACCAATATCAAAGGGGGGCAGTGGTCGTGGATCAGGTCACCGGCGCCGGGTTGAATACCGACAGGGCGTTATGGATACCCCATTGATCGGACCAGGTTTTTTTGCGGCCGCTGGCGATATCCAGGATCAGCTCAAACAATTGCCAGCCCACGTCTTCGATGGTTGCTCTGCCGGTGGCGATGGAACCGGCGCTGATATCCATCAAATCAAACCAGCGATCGGCCAGCGCGTCGCGCGTCGCCATCTTGATCACCGGCACGGCGACCAAACCGTAGGGTGTACCGCGGCCGGTGGTGAATACCTGTACGGTAATGCCGGAGGCAAGCTGCTGGGTACCGCAAATAAAATCACTTGCGGGAGTGGCGGCGAAAATCAGTCCCTTTTTAGTCGGACGCTGGCCGGGAGAGAGTACTTCCACAATGGCGCTGGTGCCCGATTTTGCAATAGATCCGAGCGATTTTTCCACGATATTGGCCAAGCCGCCTTTTTTATTGCCAGGGGTGGTGTTGGCGCTGCGATCGCTTTTACCATCGTCAAGGTAGTTATCATACCAGGCCATTTCCTCCAGCATCCGACGTCCAACCTGCTCGTCGGCCGCCCGCGGCGTCAGCAGATGGATAGCGTCGCGTACTTCGGTGACTTCGGAAAACATGACCGTGGCGCCGCAGCGCACCAGCAGGTCGGAGGCAAAACCCACCGCCGGATTGGCGGTAACGCCGGAGAACGCGTCGCTGCCGCCGCACTGCGTGCCCACGACCAGATCGGATACCGGGCAGGTTTGGCGCTGGCGGGAATTCAGACGCCGCAGATGATCTTCCGCCACCTGCAAAATATCATCCACCATGGACTTAAAGCCCACGTGTTTCTCGTCCTGTAAACGGGTGATGCTTACTCCCGGCCGTTCCACCGCGATGGGAATTTGATCCTCGGTACCGGCCAGCAGGCGTTCGGGCGGCAACTTTTCGCAGCCCAGGCCGATCACCATGATTTCGCCGCCGAAATTAGGATTAAGGGCGATATTGTGGATGGTGCGAATCGGCACCACGGCGGCGGGCGCATTAATGGCCACGCCGCAGCCGTACAGATGACTGAGCCCGACCACGCCGTCTACGTTCGGGTATTTTGGCAACAGATCGCGTTCAATCAGTTTAACCACGTATTCAACCACGCCGGCCACGCACTGTACGCTGGTGGTAATGCCCAGCAGGTTTTTGGTGCCAACGCTGCCGTCGGCATTGCGATACCCTTCGAAGGTATACCCTTCCAGCGGCGGCAGCGTCGGCGGGACCTTGGTGGCCAGCGGCAGAGTTTCCAGCGCCGGGGCCTTCGGCATCTCGACCAGCGATTCATCAATCCAACTGCCCTGTTTGATTTCACGCAAGGCATAACCAATCACTTCGCCATAACGTATGATATCGCCGCCGGTAGCGATATCCCGCAAGGCGACTTTGTGCCCTTGCGGAACATGCTCGATTAATGTCAAGCCGTCTGAAAATTGGGTGCCGGCCGGTAAACCATTGTTGTTCACGATAATCGCGACGTTATCGTCGACGTGAACCTTGATGTACAATGCCTTTTCCGCATTGGTCATTATTGTTGATGACATAAACGTCTCCGCAAATACTAATCTGTTGTTATAACCCGAACCAGGATTCAGCCAGGATAACAATACGGGTGATGAGGATATTATATGCGGAACGGTGACACTTCTCATTGTGCAAATGCATAATTTTGAGCGGTTATGCCAGCGATTTATTTGTCATATGTTCAGTAGATTGTGATAAAGGTCACCCTTCCACGCAGGCAAAATCCTGGGTAAAAAATAACGTGACGACGGTCGTGCTTTGCCGTGCCTATGTCCAAAAAAATGGTGTTTTATAGTCTCATTGTTGTGCTTATGCACAGTGCCATTTTTCGCTATGGTTTTTATACTAGGGGTGTCAGTGAAATAAGACACCAACCGGCTTACCGGTGAAATAAAAAAACTCTTACGAGTAAATATTAACTCACGATAAAAAAGCGCAACGCAAAAAATAGCGTGGTACTGATTTTTTGTGTTTTCGAAGTTTATCGCCTGATTAGAGCGTATTCAATGAGCACTACACCTCTGGTATCAAGTAAAACAAAAACACATGTGCGTTATGTGATTTTATTAATTATCTTTCTGGTCACCGCGGTTAACTACGCGGACCGGGCAACCCTTTCCATCGCCGGTTCGGACGTTGCCAAGACGTTGGGGCTGGATGCCGGGCAAATGGGGCAGATATTTGCCGCGTTTGGCTGGGCCTACCTGATCATGCAAATTCCCGGCGGCTGGCTGCTGGACCGCTTCGGGTCCAAACGCGTTTATACCTATAGCCTGTTTTTCTGGTCGCTGTTTACGCTGCTGCAGGGATTCGTCGGCTTTTTCCCGGTGGCTTACGGGGCGATGACGCTGTTTATCCTGCGCTTTATGCTGGGTTTCTCCGAGGCGCCTTCCTTCCCGGCCAATGCCCGCATCGTGGCCGCCTGGTTCCCTGCCATTGAACGTGGTACCGCGTCGGCGATTTTTAACTCGGCACAGTATTTCGCCCTGGCGATATTTTCCCCGATCCTTGGCTGGCTGACCTACACCTGGGGATGGGAACATGTGTTCACCGTCATGGGCGTACTGGGCTTTATCATGACGATCGTGTGGATCAAATACATTCAAAACCCGAATAAACACCCAAGCGTTTCGCAGCAGGAGCTGGATTATATTTCCGCCGGCGGCGCCATGGTCGATATGGATGCGCCGAAAGACGGCAAAAAAGACGGGCCGAAATGGGATTACGTGAAGCAGATGCTGACCAACCGCATGATGCTTGGCGTGTTCTTCGGCCAGTATTTTATCAACAGTATTACCTGGTTCTTCCTGACCTGGTTCCCAATCTACCTGGTGCAGGATAAGGGCATGTCCATCCTGAAGGTCGGCCTGATTGCCTCGATTCCGGCGCTGTTCGGTTTCGCCGGCGGCGTACTGGGCGGCGTGGTGTCCGATATTCTGATCAAGCGCGGCCACTCGTTAACCGTGGCGCGCAAGATACCGATCGTGGTCGGCATGTTGCTGGCCACCAGCATTATATTGTGTAACTACACCAATAATACGGTGATCGTGGTGGCGCTGATGGCGCTGGCGTTCTTCGGCAAAGGGTTTGGCGCCCTGGGCTGGCCGGTTATCTCCGACACCGCGCCGAAAGAAGTTATCGGCCTGTGCGGCGGCATATTCAACGTGTTCGGCAACGTCGCCTCCATCGTTACGCCGCTGGCCATCGGTTATATGGTCAAGGAATTGCATTCATTCAACGCCGCGCTGATCTTTGTCGGCTGTTCCGCCCTGGCGGCCATGCTGTGCTACCTGGTGGTGGTCGGCGAAATCAAGCGACTGGTATTGGTTAAATCCTGATATCGCGGGCCCGGCAGGTTGGGGCCCGCTAAATTTTGTTTCATTGCATAGAGGTAAATTATGAACACTCCACTACTGCCTAACCGTTTTCGCCAGGGGCTGCTTCAGGGGGAAACCCAGATTGGTTGCTGGTGCGCGCTGGCAAATCCGATTACCACGGAAGTGTTGGGCCTGGCGGGATTCGACTGGCTGGTACTGGACGGTGAGCATGCGCCTAACGACGTTACCACCTTTATTCCGCAGCTGATGGCGCTTAAAGGCAGCCATAGCGCGCCGGTGGTGCGTCCGCCAACCAATGAGCCGGTGATTATCAAACGCCTGCTGGATATTGGTTTTTATAATTTCCTGATCCCCTTTGTCGAAACCGAAGAGCAGGCGCTGCGCGCCGTGGCGTCCACCCGCTATCCGCCCGCCGGCATCCGCGGCGTATCGGTTTCCCATCGTTCCAATATGTTTGGCACGGTGCCGGATTACTACGCCACCATTAACGACAATATCACCGTACTGGTGCAGATCGAAAGCCAGCAGGGCGTGGATAATATCGACGCCATCTCCGCCGTTGACGGCGTCGACGGTATCTTTGTCGGCCCGGGCGATTTGTCCGCCGCGTTGGGTTACATCGGGCAGCCAAGCCATCCGGAAGTACAAAGCGTTATCCGCCATATTTTTGCCCGTGCCAAGGCCAATGGCAAACCCAGCGGCATCTTGGCGCCGGTGGAAGCCGACGCGCGCCGTTATCTGGAGTGGGGCGCAACCTTCGTCGCGGTGGGCAGCGATAACGGCGTATTCCGCAGCGGTACCCAGGCTTTGTGCGATAAATTTAAAAAATAACTGACATGGCGCGTTTGACGCGCCCTACATTTTTATAGCAAGCGTTAAGAGGTAATAGTAATGAAAATTGGATTTATTGGCTTAGGCATCATGGGAAAACCAATGAGCAAAAACCTGCTGAAAGCGGGCTACTCATTAGTGGTGCTGGATCGCAATACCGATGCGGTAGCTGAAGTCGTTGCGGCCGGGGCCACCGCTGCCGACACGGCGAAGGCCGTGGCCGAACAAACCGATATCATTATCACCATGCTGCCGAACTCCCCGCATGTCAAAGACGTGGTGCTGGGCGAAAACGGCGTGGTGGAAGGCGCTAAACGCGGTTGCCTGGTCATCGATATGAGTTCCATCGCGCCGTTGGCCAGCCGTGAAATCGCCGCCGCCCTGGCGGAAAAAGGCATCGACATGCTGGATGCCCCGGTCAGCGGTGGCGAACCCAAAGCCATCGAAGGCACCCTGTCCGTAATGGTCGGCGGTGATGAAGCCCTGTTCAACAAGCATTACGATCTGCTGAAAGCCATGGCGGGTTCAGTGGTGCATACCGGCGATATCGGCGCCGGCAACGTAACCAAACTGGCCAACCAGGTAATCGTCGCGCTGAATATTGCCGCTATGTCCGAAGCCCTGGTGCTGGCAACCAAAGCCGGTGTCGATCCGGAAAAAGTATTCCAGGCCATTCGCGGCGGATTGGCCGGCAGCACGGTACTGGAAGCCAAGGCGCCGATGGTGCTGGATCGCAACTTCAAGCCGGGTTTCCGCATCGATTTGCATATCAAGGATCTGGCCAATGCGCTGGATACTTCCCACGGCGTCGGCGCACAGCTGCCGTTGACCGCGGCGGTGATGGAAATGATGCAATCATTGAAGCAGGACGATTTGGGCAACGCGGATCATAGCGCCCTGGCCTGCTATTATGAAAAATTAGCCAAGGTTGAAGTCAAACGGCGTTAATTGGTCGGGCGCCGCCGCGGCGCCCCATCAGGCGGCGAAACAGTCATTTCGCCGGCTTCAGCTCAACAGGCGCAGGTAGTCTATGAAGATAGTAATCGCACCGGATTCTTACAAAGAAAGTTTGTCTGCATTGGAGGTCGCAACGCAGATTGAACAGGGATTTCGTGAAGTGTTTCCCGATGCCCATTACGTTAAACTGCCGGTGGCGGATGGCGGCGAGGGTACCGTGGAGGCCATGGTAGCGGCCACCCAAGGTGAAATTGTCAACGTCAGGGTCACCGGCCCGCTTGGCGAGCAGGTGGACGGCTTTTTCGGCCTGTCCGGTGATAAGCAAACCGCGTTTATCGAGATGGCCGCCGCCAGCGGGCTGGAATTAGTGCGTGCCTGCGATCGCAATCCGCTGTTGACCACCTCTTTCGGTACCGGCGAACTGATCCGCTGCGCCCTGGATCATGGCGTTAAGCATTGCATTATCGGCATCGGCGGCAGCGCCACCAATGACGGCGGCGCGGGCATGGTGCAGGCGCTGGGCGGTGGACTGCTCGACGGGCAGGGTAAGCAGATTGGCTACGGCGGCGGCGAGCTGGACAAGCTGGCGCGTATCGATATCGCCAACCTGGATCCGCGCATCAAGGATTGTCGTTTCGAAGTCGCCTGCGATGTCACCAATCCGTTGACCGGCGATGAAGGGGCAACGGCGATATTCGGCCCGCAGAAAGGCGCGACGGCCGACATGATCCGCCAACTGGACGCCTCGCTCGGGCACTATGCGGCCATTATCAAACGTGATTTGGATAAAGACGTCGAGCATATCCCCGGCGCGGGCGCGGCCGGCGGCATGGGCGCGGGATTACAGGCGTTTTGCGGCGCGGAATTGCGCAAGGGGATTGAAATCGTCACCGAAGCATTGGGACTGGACGCCCTGGTCAGGGACGCCACCCTGGTGATTACCGGCGAAGGGCGCATCGACAGCCAGACCATCCACGGTAAAGTGCCGATCGGCGTGGCGCTGGTCGCCAAACGTTATAACAAACCGGTTATCGGCATCGCCGGCAGCCTGACCGCCGACGTGGGCGTAGTGCACCAGCACGGTCTGGACGCGGTATTCAGCGTGTTGTACGAGATCTGTACGCTCGAGGAAGCGCTGGAAAACGCCGCCGCCAATGTACGCCTGACCGCGCGTAATATCGCCGCCACCATCAAGCTTGCCCGGCAGATGTCCTGACCGGCAAACCAGACAGCCCACATTCATCAGGGCAAACGGGGAGTCCGGCCGGCGAGGCGGCGACCCGTTTCATTATGCCGGGCGGTGCCTGTTCTACCGCGCACGATCGACAACTCATAACGCCGACCGGTACCTGACCGGCAGCGCTTAATGGGTCAGAAAGGGCTCGGACGCCAGCGTCACGTTTTCAATTTCATCCAGCATTTCCAGCCATTCAGGCTCAAGGGCCGACACCGGCGTGCCCGCGCGCAGCTGGCGTTCGATAGCGGCGCAGAGCTGCCTGAGCCTGGGCACCCCGCTGTAGCTGCAGCTGCCGTGCAGTTTATGAATCAACTCACCGATATGCGGGTCCTCAACGCCGTTTACCACGGCGGTCACCCGCAGTTTTACGTCGATCAAAAAATTAATCAGCATGGCCAGCAGATCCTGGGCCAAGTCCGGTTTATTGGCGGCCTGGCGCAGCGCGAGCTGCCAGTCCAGGGTGGCGTCTTCGTCCTCGTCCTGGGGCGCTTCGCCCGCCCGGGGCTTCTCCACGCCGCCGGCGCCGTAGCGCGCCAGCAGTTGCTGCAGCATCAGGTCGTCGATGGGTTTGGCCAGGTAATCGTCCATGCCCGCCTCGAGCAGTTTTTCCCGTTCATTGCCCAGGGTATGGGCGGTGACCGCCACGATCGGGGTGTGCGCGTGCAGCGGCAGCTGGCGCAGCAGTTCAAGCGCACGCAGGCCGTCAATCTCCGGCATCTGGATATCCATCAGGATCAGGTCCAAGTGATGGCTATCGGCATAGGCCAGCGCCTCGCGGGCGTTTTCACACAAGATGGTTTGTCCCACCTGCTCTTGCAACAGCGCGCCGATAAGCTTCAGGTTGGCCGGATTGTCATCCACCGCCATCACGGTCAGCGGCAGGCGGGGCGAACTTGACGGCGGGTTTACCACCGGGGCGGCCAGCCGCGGCTCCGCGCGCAGCAAGGGTAAAAAACGACTGGCGGATACCGGTTTCGCCAGGCAGGCGAAGGCGCCCATGCGTTTGATTTGCTCCGCCTCCACCATGGAGGGGCTGGGCAAGGCCAGGATAACGCAACCGGCGATGTTGATTGCGACGGCGAGCTCGCGCTTGATCTCGATTAACGAGCTGCGCTGCGTCACCGGCTTGCCGATAAGCAAAATATCATAATGCCCCGCCGGCAGCTGCGCCAGCGTCGGACTAAAGTTAATCTCCAGCGGCGTGGCGCGCAGCATATCCAGCGTCGCCTGGGCGGCGGCGGGATTGCCCTCGACAAACGCCAAACGCTTATTGCGCAGATGGGCGTAATCCGGGGCGCCGGCGGCGCCCGCGCCGCTAAGCTGCAAGGGGATATGGAACCAAAAAGACGAGCCGTGGTTCACCTGGCTGTGGAAATTGATATCGCCGCCCATCTCCTTGATAAGTTTCTGGGTGATCACCAGCCCCAGTCCGGTGCCGCCGTGACGGCGGGTAATGCTGGCGTCGGCCTGGCGAAACGCCTGGAACAGCTGCGACTGCTGGCGCTCGGCGATGCCGATGCCGGTATCATGGATTTGCACCTCCAGTTCCATCTGGTTATTCTCGGCGCCGTGCTTTTCGATGCGGATATCGATATTGCCCTGCTCGGTAAACTTGATGGCGTTGCCCAGCAGGTTGGTAATAACCTGCTGCAGCCGCAGGGGATCGCCGATCACCCGGTCGGGCACGTCCTGCTGCACGTTCAGGGTGATCTCCAGCCCCTTCTCATGGGCGGTCTGCGCCAGCAGGACAATCACCTCGTCCAGGGTGGCGCGCAGCGCGAACGGAATCGCCTCCAGGATCAGCTTGCCGGCTTCCAGTTTGGAAAAATCCAGCACATCGTTAATGATGCTCAGCAGGTTATTGCCCGAGCGCTCGATGGTCTGCAGGTAATCGCGCTGCGTCGGCGACAGCGGCGTTTTTAACGTCTGCCGGGTAAAACCGATGACGCCGTTGAGCGGCGTGCGCAGCTCATGGGACATATTGGCCAGGAATTCCGATTTGACGCGCACCGCTTCCTGGGCGCGCTTTTTGGCCAGATCCAGCTCGACGTTCTGGATCTCCATCTGCTCGAGGGTCTCGCGCAAATCCGAGGTGGCCTGATCGATATTCTGCTGCATTTCCTCATGATAGGCCGTCAACGACATGGCCATGGAGTTGATGCCGTTTTTCAGCATGTCGAGCTCACCGAGCATATAGCCTTCCACCCGGCTGTCGAGCTGGCCGCGCCGGATGCGGTCGACGGTGCTGACCATATTGCGGATAGGTCCCGTGACATCGCGCATCAGGCGATAGGCGAACAGCATGGCGATACACAGGCACAGCAGCAGCAGCAGCGTCGAGACAAAGGCTTCCTTGTATTGCTGCAACCGTACCGAATCCAGGTCCAGCTCAATGGCGATGTACCCCAGCGGCGCGATACGGGTGTCGGCCTGGTTGGCCGGGTCGGGCAAATCGTCTTCGGAAACGATGGGCGCGCGCATGATAAGCGAGCCGCCCAGGCGCGTCAGGGTCAGCTCACCGGGCGGTGGGCTGCCCGACGGCAACTGCTGTTGATTCAGGTTCTGATGGTAGTTGGAGGTGGCGAACAATTTATTGTTGGCGTCGAACACGCTTATCGAGCGCACGATATCGGAATGATGGCGATGCAGCAGGTTCACCAGGTGGCGCACCGAGTCGCGGTCATGCAGGGTCATGCCATATACGGTCGACACCGCCAGCGGCTCGATAATGCTTGCGCCGGCGTCCACCAGTTGCTTTTGCAGCTCGTTATAACGATGAACGACAAAAAATGCGCTGAGCAATAAACCGATCAATAACGTCGGCGCCAGGATCAGGATCATCATCCGTGCGCGCAAGCTGTATTTGGTCATAGCGTTCCAATATGGGAGAATGATAACCCGGCTATTCAGGAAACCCGTTACAAGCAATTATGGCGCAATTCTACTCTGCAAACCGTCGCGTGGCGACACAGCAAACCCTTAACGTGACCTGTCACGATCTGGATGGTTTCGGCCAGGGCGTGGCGCGCCACCAGGGCAAGACGATTTTTATCCCCGGCCTGCTGCCGGGTGAACAGGCCGAGGTGCGCATTACCGAGGACCAACGCCAGTTTAGCCGGGGCAGGGTGACCAAAAGGTTAAACGACAGCCCGCAGCGGGTCACGCCGCGCTGTCCGCACTATGGCGTCTGCGGCGGTTGCCAGCAGCAGCATATCAGCCAGCAGTTGCAACAGCGCAGCAAGGCCGCCACTTTGCGCTCGCTGCTGACGCGGGAAACCGGCGCGGCCATCGGCGACGTCGTCAGCGTGGGGGCGGACGCCTACGGCTACCGGCGGCGCGCGCGCCTGGGGCTGGAGTACCGGCAAAAATCCCGCGCGCTGGCCATGGGCTATCGCCAGGCCAGGTCCAGCGACGTGGTGGATATTACCCGTTGCCCGATCCTGGCCGGCGGGCTGGAGCAATTGCTGGCGCCGCTGAAAGAGCTGCTGGCGGGGCTAAGGGCGGTAAAGCGCCTGGGGCATGTGGAACTGGTGATGGCGGATAACGGGCCGCTGGTCGTGCTGCGCCACCTCGACGCGCTGGCCGGCGAAGACCGGCAGCGGCTGCTGGACTTTGCCTCGCGCCGGCGGGTCATGATGTGGCTGGCCGCCGGCGGCGATTCACTGGAATGTCTGTGGGGCGAACCGCCGGTATACCAAATTGACGATTTGCGTCTACAGTTCAGTCCAAGGGATTTCATCCAGGTCAACGATGAGGTCAACCGCCGCATGGTGGCGCTGGCGCTGGAATGGCTTGAGCCCGGGGCGGACGAGCGGGTGCTGGATCTGTTCTGCGGCATGGGCAATTTTACCCTGCCGCTGGCGAAACGCTGCGGGCAGGTTATCGGCGTGGAAGGGGTTGCGGCGTTAGTGGCGAATGGGCAATATAATGCACAACAGAATTTATTGAGTAACGTCACCTTCTTTCATGACAACCTGGAAGAGGATGTGGCAGCCAAGTCCTGGGCCGACCGGGGATTTGATAAAATATTGCTCGACCCGGCGCGTGCCGGTGCCCTGGGCGTTATGTCCCATATCGCCGCCTGGTCGCCCCGGCGTATCGTTTATGTGTCTTGTAACCCCACAACACTTGCGCGGGATAGCAAAGTGTTGATGGCGTCGGGTTATGTCCCGGCGCGCGTTGCTATGCTGGATATGTTTCCACATAGCGGACATCTTGAATCGATGACGTTGTTTTTAAAAGATTCCGGCGTCTGTGCAAAGTAGGGAGTGGATATGGTTGCGGTAAGAAGTGCGCATTTGAATACAGCGGGCGAGTTTGTCCCCGAAGACTGGGTTGCCAGTCTGGGTCTTTCCAACCCGCAGTCAAGTGAGCGGCTGGCCGAAACCTGGCGTTACTGCGAGCAGCAATGTAAAGATCACCCCGACGCCGCGCTGATACTCTGGCGCGGCATCGAGATGGTGGAGATCCTGTCCATGCTCAGCATGGACAGCGACAGTCTGCGCGCGGCCCTGCTGTTTCCCCTGGCCGACAGCGAGGTGGTGGAAGAGTCGGTCCTGGAGGCGGAGTTCGGCAAAAAAATCGTCGATCTGGTGCACGGCGTGCGCGATATGGATGCTATCCGCCAGTTAAAGGCCACGACTAACGACTCCATGGCGCCGGAGCAGGTGGATAACGTCCGGCGCATGCTGCTGGCCATCGTCGAAGACTTCCGCTGCGTGGTCATCAAGCTCGCCGAGCGTATCGCCCATCTGCGTGAATTAAAGGACGCGCCGGAGGACGAGCGGGTCCTGGCGGCGAAAGAAAGCTCCAATATCTATGCGCCGCTGGCCAACCGGCTGGGCATCGGCCAGCTCAAATGGGAGCTGGAGGATTTCTGCTTCCGTTACCTGCACCCCGATGAATACAAGCGCATCGCCCAACTGCTGCACGAGCGCCGTATCGATCGCGAACAATATATCGACGATTTTGTCGCCTCGCTGCGCGACGCTATGAAGGAAGAAGGGCTGAAAGCCGATATCTACGGGCGGCCCAAGCATATCTACAGCATCTGGCGCAAGATGCAGAAAAAATCGCTGGAATTCGACGAGCTGTTTGACGTGCGCGCGGTGCGGGTGGTGGTGGAGCGGCTGCAGGATTGTTATGCCGCGCTCGGCATCGTTCATACGCATTTTCGCCATCTGCCCGACGAGTTTGACGACTATGTCGCCAACCCCAAGCCCAACGGCTATCAGTCCATCCATACCGTGGTGCTGGGACCGCGCGGCAAAACGCTGGAAATCCAGATCCGCACCCGGCAAATGCACGAGGACGCCGAACTGGGCGTGGCGGCGCACTGGAAATACAAGGAAGGCGCCACCGCCACCGGCGGCGTGCGCTCCGGTTATGAGGAGCGTATCGCCTGGCTGCGCAAGCTGCTCGCCTGGCAGGAAGAGATGGCCGACTCCGGGGAAATCCTCGACGAAGTCCGCAGCCAGGTGTTCGACGATCGGGTCTACGTCTTTACCCCGAAAGGCGACGTGATCGATTTGCCCGCCGGCTCCACGCCGCTGGATTTTGCCTACCATATCCACAGCGATGTGGGACACCGCTGCATCGGCGCCAAGATCAGCGGACGTATCGTGCCCTTTACCTATCAGCTGCGCATGGGCGACCAGGTGGAAATCATCACCCAGAAGCAGCCGAATCCCAGCCGCGACTGGCTTAATCCCAACCTGGGCTATGTCACAACCAGCCGCGGGCGCTCGAAGATCCATAACTGGTTCCGCAAGCAGGACCGGGACAAAAATATCCTGGCCGGCCGCCAGCTGCTGGACGATGAGCTGGCGCATTTGGGCCTGAGCATCAAGGAAGCCGAGAAGCTGCTGCTACCGCGCTATAACGTCAATACGCTGGACGAACTGCTGGCCTCCATCGGCGGCGGCGATGTGCGCATCAACCAGATGATCAACTTCCTGCAGGGCAAGCTGAACAAGCCGAGCCCGGAAGAGCAGGATCAGGCGGCGCTGAAGCAGCTGACGCAAAAACCGTCCGCGGTGCCGCGCTCGAAAGACAACGGCCGGGTGGTGGTGGAGGGGGTCGGCAACCTGATGCACCATATCGCCCGCTGCTGCCAGCCGATACCCGGCGACGAGATCACCGGTTTTATTACCCGCGGCCGCGGTATTTCCATTCACCGCGCCGACTGCGAACAACTGGCGGATTTGCAGGCCAACGCGCCGGAACGCATCGTCGACGCCGTCTGGGGCGAGAGCTATTCCAGCGGCTACTCGCTGGTGGTGCGGGTCGTGGCCAACGATCGCAGCGGCCTGCTGCGCGATATCACCACCATCCTGGCCAACGAAAAGGTCAATGTCCTGGGCGTGGCCAGCCGCAGCGACATTAAACAGCAGCTGGCAACCATTGATATGGATATAGAAATTTATAACCTTCAGGTATTGGGCCGGGTACTGTCCAAGCTTAACCAACTGCCGGACGTGATCGACGCGCGCCGGCTGCACGGAGAATAACATGGCCGGGAATTTCACCGCCGCCTCGTCGGCCGCCCAGGCGCGTTTGCTCGCCATCATGACCCGCCTGCGCGACCCGCAGACGGGCTGTCCGTGGGACAAACGCCAGACGTTCGACACCATCGTCCCCTACACCCTGGAGGAGACCTACGAGGTGCTGGACGCCATTGCGCGGCGCGACTACGACGATTTGCGCAGTGAATTGGGCGATTTGCTGTTCCAGGTGGTGTTTTATGCCGAAATGGCGCGCGAGCAGGGGCTGTTTGATTTTGCCGACGTCTGCAACGCCATCAGCGATAAGCTCGAGCGCCGCCATCCGCATATTTTCGCCCGTCTGCCTGGTGACGACGGCGTGGCGCCGCCCGGCCAGTGGGAAAAGCTTAAGGCGGACGAGCGGGCGGAAAAAGAACGCCTGTCTCCCCTCGACGACATCCCCGACGCCCTGCCGGCGCTGATGAAAGCGCAGAAAATCCAGCAACGCTGCGCCAGCGTGGGCTTTGACTGGATCACGCTCGGCCCGGTGGTGGACAAGGTGTATGAAGAAATCATCGAGGTGATGCACGAGGCGCGCCAGGCGGTGGTCGATGAGGATAAGCTGGAGGAGGAGCTGGGGGATCTGCTGTTCGCCACCGTTAACCTGACCCGCCATTTGGGCAAGAAAGCCGAAACCGCGTTGCAAAAAGCCAACCGTAAATTCGAACGCCGTTTTCGCCAGGTGGAGGAGATTATCCTGGCCCGGGGGCAAACGCTGCACCAGGCAAGCCTGGAGCAGATGGAAGCCGCCTGGCGGGAAATAAAAAAACGGGAAATCGCCGGGTAAACGCCGGATTGCCGCCATGCGGATAATATCGATGGCGCGGCCATTGGCCCGGCCGCGCAATTTGCAAAACGAACGTTTGTGGCGGATTCCGGCTTCAGGTATACTGTTTTCCCGTCTTGGTTATTCCGTCTTTACACCCTAATTCTCAGGTTCAGCATGACAACAAATTATATTTTTGTAACCGGCGGGGTCGTTTCCTCATTGGGTAAAGGCATTGCCGCAGCCTCCCTGGCGGCTATCCTCGAAGCCCGGGGACTCAACGTTACCATCATGAAGCTGGACCCCTACATCAATGTGGATCCGGGCACCATGAGTCCAATCCAGCACGGCGAAGTGTTCGTCACCGAGGACGGTGCGGAAACCGATCTGGACCTGGGACACTACGAGCGCTTTATCCGCACCAAAATGTCGCGTCGCAACAACTTTACCACCGGCCGCATCTATTCCGATGTGCTGCGTAAGGAACGCCGCGGCGACTATCTTGGCGCCACCATCCAGGTTATCCCGCATATTACCAATAACATCAAGGAACGTATCCTTGAAGGCGGCGAAGGCCACGACGTGGTGCTGGTGGAAATCGGCGGCACCGTGGGCGACATCGAATCCCTGCCGTTTCTCGAGGCTATCCGCCAGATGGCGGTGGACGTGGGCCGCGAGCATACCATCTACATGCACCTGACCCTGGTGCCCTACATGGCGGCCTCGGGCGAGGTGAAGACCAAGCCTACCCAGCATTCGGTCAAGGAGCTGCTTTCCATCGGCATCCAGCCGGATGTGCTGATTTGCCGCTCCGATCGTTCGGTGCCGAACAACGAACGGGCTAAAATTGCTTTATTCTGCAATGTGCCGGAAAAGGCGGTTATATCCCTTAAAGATGTTGATTCCATTTATAAAATTCCGGCGCTCTTGAAATCACAGGGCCTGGACGATTATATTTGTAAACGATTCAGCTTGAACTGTCCCGAAGCCAACCTGTCTGAATGGGAACAGGTGGTTTACCAGGAAGCCAATCCGGGTGGCGAAGTCACCATCGGCATGGTGGGGAAATATGTCGAGCTGCCCGATGCGTATAAATCGGTGATCGAGGCGCTGAAGCACGCCGGGCTGAAAAATCGCCTGACGGTCAATATCAAGCTTATCGACTCGCAGGATGTGGAAACCCGCGGCGTGGAGATCCTGAAAAATCTCGATGCGATCCTGATCCCCGGCGGTTTTGGTTATCGCGGCGTCGAAGGCAAGATCCTGACCGCGCGGTTTGCGCGTGAAAATAAGATCCCTTACCTCGGCATTTGCCTGGGATTGCAGGTGGCGTTAATCGAGTTCGCCCGTCACGTGGTGGGCATGGAGAACGCGAACTCCACCGAATTTGTGCCAGACTGTAAGTACCCGGTCGTGGCGTTGATTACCGAATGGCGCGACGAAAACGGCAGCGTTGAAGTGCGCACCGAACAAAGCGATCTGGGCGGCACCATGCGCCTGGGCAGCCAGGCCTGCCAGTTAACCGACGGCAGCCTGGTGCGCGGCATGTACGGCGAGCCGACCATCGTCGAGCGCCACCGCCATCGTTATGAAGTCAATAATATGCTGTTGAAGCCGATCGAAGCCGCCGGCCTGCGCGTTGCGGGACTGTCGGGGGATAACCAACTGGTGGAGATTATCGAATACCCGGATCACCCGTGGTTCGTGGCCTGCCAGTTCCATCCCGAGTTTACCTCGACGCCCCGCGACGGCCATCCGCTGTTTACCGGTTTCGTCAAGGCGGCCGGCGAGTACCAAAAGCGTCAGATGAAATAAATTTAATTAGGTGGGCGGCGCGTGGTCAAGGCATCGCGCGTGGTTCGTCAGGAATTTTGTTTTAACTTGTACTGAGGAAATACTAAATGTCCAAAATTGTAAAAGTCATCGGCCGTGAAATCATCGACTCACGCGGCAATCCGACTGTTGAAGCAGAAGTACATCTGGAAGGTGGTTTTGTAGGTTTGGCCGCCGCGCCATCAGGTGCTTCCACCGGTTCGCGCGAAGCGCTGGAACTGCGTGACGGTGACAAATCCCGTTTCCTGGGTAAAGGCGTGACCAAGGCGGTTGCCGCGGTTAACGGTCCGATCGCTGAAGCGGTGCTGGGCAAAGACGCGAAAGATCAGGCCAACATCGACAAGATCATGATCGATCTCGACGGCACTGAAAATAAATCCCAGTTCGGCGCCAACGCCATCCTGGCCGTTTCCCTGGCCGCCGCGAAAGCAGCAGCCGCGTCCAAAGGCATGCCTTTGTACGAACACATTGCCGAACTGAACGGCACCGCCGGCAAGTTCTCCATGCCTCTGCCGATGATGAATATCATCAACGGCGGCGAACATGCCGACAACAACGTCGACATCCAGGAATTCATGATCCAGCCGGTTGGCGCTAAAACCGTCAAGGAAGCGATTCGCATGGGTTCTGAAGTATTCCACAACCTGGCGAAAGTGTTGAAAGCCAAGGGCCTGAACACCGCGGTCGGTGACGAAGGCGGCTACGCGCCGAACCTGGAATCCAACTCCGCCGCCCTGGCCGCCATCAAGGAAGCCGTGGAAAAAGCCGGTTATGTCCTGGGTAAAGATATCACCCTGGCCATGGACTGCGCCGCGTCTGAATTCTACAGCAAAGAAACCGGCAAATATGAACTTAAAGGCGAAGGCAAATCCTTCACTTCCGAAGAGTTCACCCATTACCTGGAAGGTCTGACCAAGACCTACCCGATCGTCTCCATCGAAGATGGCCTGGACGAATCGGATTGGGACGGTTTTGCCTACCAGACGAAAGTGCTGGGCGACAAAATCCAGCTGGTCGGCGACGACCTGTTCGTGACCAATACCAAGATCCTGAAAGAAGGTATTGATAAAGGCATCGCCAACTCCATCCTGATCAAATTCAACCAGATCGGTTCTTTGACCGAGACCCTGGCGGCGATCAAAATGGCGAAAGACGCCGGCTATACCACCATCATTTCTCACCGTTCCGGCGAAACCGAAGACGCGACCATTGCCGATCTGGCCGTGGGCACCGCCGCAGGTCAAATCAAGACCGGTTCCATGAGCCGCTCCGACCGCGTTGCCAAGTACAACCAGCTGATTCGTATCGAAGAAGCCCTGGGCGCACGCGCACCGTTCAACGGCCTGAAAGAAGTGAAAGGCCAGGCCTAGTCGCCTGTAGCCCCGCGGCCGGCCAACGCGCCCGGCCGCGGGGCAGTTTCTACCCTCATTGCCGGCAAACATGCCCGGTAACGGGGCGGTTTTTCCCCTCACCGGTCATCCTGGCCAACGTCCACGTCAAACGCCTGATAAACCGCGTTCGGTGTATCCGCCATCAGCCATACCAAGGCGATGACATGATGTCCCCTTATCAGGAAAGTTGGATAGTGCAACGCCGGCAAGACAAATTTGGCCTGCTTCAGCTAAAGTGTAATAATCACTGCCCTTATAGGTAGTCCATTAATCGAGAACATCATGCAGTACCCGCTTAACGAAATTTTCCAGACGCTCCAGGGCGAAGGCTATTTTACCGGCGTGCCGGCGATATTTATCCGCCTGCAGGGTTGCCCTGTGGGCTGCAGCTGGTGCGACACCAAACATACCTGGGAAATGGACGCGCGCCAGGAGGTTCCGTTGGGGGACATTTCGTTGAAAACCGCCGATAGCGATCGCTGGGCCTCGGTGTCGCCGGAGGACATCCTGGCGGTGATTGCACAGCAGGGCTATACGGCGCGCCATGTGGTGATTACCGGCGGCGAGCCTTGTATCCACGATCTGTATACGTTGACGCAGGTGTTGGAGCAGCAGGGATTCAGCTGCCAGATTGAAACCAGCGGCACCCATGATGTGCGCTGCACCAGCCAGACCTGGGTGACGGTATCGCCCAAGGTGGGCATGCGCGGGGGGATGGAAATCCTGCCGCAGGCGCTGGAACGCGCCGATGAGATCAAGCATCCGGTGGCGCGTCAGCGGGATATTGAACGTCTTGATGCGCTGCTGGCCACGCTTGAAGACGATAAACCGCGAATTATCGCTCTACAGCCCATCAGCCAACAGGACGACGCCACCCGGCTTTGCATCGAAACCTGCATCGCCCGCAACTGGCGCCTGTCGATGCAGACCCATAAATACCTGAATATTGCCTGAGCCGGCCGCCGGTCCCAGCGTAACGGGGCCGGCTATTCTTCGCCGTGGTAAATGCAGCCGGCGGTACAGGTTTCTTTCACCACGATACCGCTTAGCAGGGGCAGGCTGGGTTTAAGCTGGTGCCAGATCCAATGGGCCAGCACTTCGCTGGTGGGATTGTCCAGCCCGGGAATATCATTCAGGTAGTAGTGATCAAGCCGATCGAGGATCGGTCGAAACCTGGCCTTCAGCTCGGCGAAATCGATCACCCAGCCGGTCAGCGGGTCCACCTCGCCGGTAATTTCTATCCGCACCATAAAAGAATGGCCATGCAACCGGCCGCATTTATGGCCGGCGGGAACGTGCGGCAAACGATGCGCCGCCTCGAAAGTAAAATCTTTAAATAACGTGGTTACCACTATAGGGCCTCTTTTCACAACATACGCTGCATGGTATCGAAATGCGGCCGATGATTCTATGTTATGTGCCGGGAACCGCCAAGTAGTTGGTCCATTTAGCGGCAATATCAGATAAAACCTGGAAAAAACGCCGTTGACCGCCGGCGCGGCGCTTAACCAGTTTAATCGATAAGTTTAACCAAAATAACTCTTTAGGCCTTTTAGTTATTTATTATTGCCATCACATCCTTTATTGATTGCGTCGCACTGAGTAACCTTACAAAATCTGATGATCTCATGATAAACGCCCGGCCATTACCGGTACGCACAAGGAAATTCGAACAGCAATGACGACTCAGGTTCCACCTACTTCTTTGCTCCCGCTGAATCCGGAACAATTAGCCCGCCTGCAGGCAGCCACCGGTGATTTTTCTCCGCTGCAGATGGCCTGGGTATCCGGTTATTTTTGGGGGCAGGTCAATCCGGCGCCCGTCGCCGGCGCCACCCCGGCGCCCATCCAGCCCAAGGCGCACGCCATCACGGTGTTGTCCGCATCGCAAACCGGCAACGCCCGCCGGCTGGCGGAGCAATTACGCGACGATCTGATTGCCGCCAAGCTGGATGTCACCTTGATTAACGCCGGCGACTATAAATTTAAGCAGATCGCGCAGGAAAAGCTGCTGCTGGTGGTTGCTTCCACCCAAGGTGAAGGGGATCCGCCGGAAGAGGCGGTGGCGCTGTATAAATACCTGTTTTCGAAAAAAGCCCCCCGGCTAGGCGATACAGGCTTTGCGGTATTCGGCCTCGGCGATACGTCCTATGAGCATTTCGCCAAGATAGGCAAGGATTTTGACCACCGCCTGGCCGAACTGGGCGCCCGGCGCCTGCTGGAACGGGTTGACGCCGACGTGGAATATCAGCCGCTGGCGGAAGCCTGGCGCCGGGATATCGTGGCGTTGCTGAAACAGCAGGTGCCGCAGGAGAGCGATGCCGAACACGCGCAGACCATCAGCGGCACGGTGGATGAAGTCGACGCCACGCCCTATACCAAAGACCAGCCGCTGGTCGCCACGCTGGCGACGTCACAAAAAATCACCAGCCGCAGTTCGCTAAAAGAGGTACGTCATATCGAAATCGACCTCGGCGATTCCGGCCTGCGTTATCAGCCCGGCGATGCGCTTGGCGTCTGGTATGAAAACGATCCGGCGCTGGTGGACGAGCTGCTGACGCTGCTGTGGCTGGACGGCGGGCAAACGGTCACCGTGGAAACACAGGCCATGACCCTGGCCGAGGCGCTGCGCGCTCATTTCGAGCTGACCCAGAACACCGCCGTCATTGTCGGGAAGTACGCCGCGCTGGCCCGTGACGAGGCGCTGCTGGCGCTAACGGTGGACAAGGAGCGCTTGCAGCACTATGCCCAATCGACGCCCATCGTGGATATGGTGCGACAGGCGCCGGTGGAGCTTGGCGCGGATCAGCTGCTGGCGATCCTGCGTCCCCTGGCGCCGCGGCTGTACTCCATTGCCTCATCGCAGGCGGAGGCCAGCGACGAGGTGCATATCACGGTGGGCGTGGTGCGCTATGAAGTGGACGGCAGGCCGCGCACCGGCGGCGCCACCGGTTACCTGGCCGATCGCCTGGCCGAGGACGACGGGGTACGCATCTTTATCGAGCACAATAACAATTTCCGCCTGCCGGCCGATCCCGACGCGCCGGTGATTATGATTGGGCCGGGTACCGGTATCGCGCCGTTTCGCGCTTTTATGCAGCAACGGGAAGCGGACGGCGCCACCGGCAAGAACTGGCTGTTTTTCGGCAACCCGCATTTTACCGATGATTTCCTCTACCAGGTGGAATGGCAGCGCTACAAAAAAGAGGGCCTGCTGACCGAGATCGATTTGGCCTGGTCGCGCGATCGGCCGGAGAAAATCTATGTCCAGGACCGGCTGCGGCAAAAAGGCGCCGAGGTCTGGCGCTGGATAGAGCAGGGCGCGCATATTTATGTCTGCGGCGACGCCAACCGTATGGCAAAAGACGTCGAGCAGGCATTACTGGACGTGGTGGCCGAGCACGGTGGCATGGATACCGGGCAGGCTGATGAATTTTTAAGTGAGCTGCGCATTGAGCGCCGTTATCAGCGGGACGTCTACTGATGAGTGACAAACAACCTACTCCTCCCTTGTCCGATAATGAACGGCTGAAAGGGGCAAGCAATTTCCTGCGCGGCACCATCGCCGAGGATCTGCACGATGGGCTGACCGGCGGGTTTAACGGCGATAATTTCCAGCTGATCCGTTTTCACGGCATGTACCAGCAGGACGATCGCGATCTGCGCGCCGAACGCGCTGAACAAAAGCTGGAACCGCTGATCAACATGATGCTGCGCTGCCGCCTGCCGGGTGGGATCATTACCCCGCAGCAGTGGCTGGGCATCGAGGCTTTTGCCGCCGAACATACGCTTTACGGCAGCGTGCGCCTGACCACGCGCCAGACCTTCCAGTTCCACGGCGTGCTCAAACCCGATCTCAAGCAGATGCACCAAATGCTGCACGGCCTGGGGCTGGATTCTATCGCCACGGCGGGGGATGTAAACCGTAACGTGCTGTGCAGCGCCAATCCGGTGGAGTCGGTACTGCACCAGCAGGCTTATGAGTGGGCGAAAAAAATCTCCGAGCATCTGCTCCCCAGAACCCGCGCCTATGCCGAGATCTGGCTGGACGGCGAGAAAAGCGAAACTACCGATCAGGAGCCGATCTTAGGGCCCACCTATCTGCCGCGTAAGTTCAAGACCACGGTGGTGGTGCCGCCGTTAAACGACGTCGATCTGCACGCCAACGACCTTAACTTTGTCGCCATCAGCGACAACGGACAGCTGGTTGGGTTTAACGTGCTGGTGGGCGGCGGCCTGGCGATGACCCATGGCGATAGCTCCACCTACCCGCGCAAGGCCAGCGAATTCGGATATATCGCGGCGGAACATACCCTGGCTTTCGCCGAGGCGGTGGTGGGCACCCAGCGCGACTGGGGCAACCGCTCCAACCGTAAAAACGCCAAAACCAAATATACCCTGGAGCGGGTCGGGGTCGACACCTTTAAAGCGGAAGTGGAACGGCGCGCCGGCATCAAATTCGAACCGATCCGGCCTTATCGCTTTACCGAACGCGGCGACCGTTTCGGCTGGGTCAAGGGGATTGAGAACCTCTGGCATTTAACCTTGTTCATCGAAAACGGCCGTATTCTGGATTATCCGGATCGGTTGCTTAAAACCGGCATGGCGGAGATTGCCCGTATCCACAAAGGCGATTTCCGTCTCACCGCCAACCAGAACCTGATCGTGGCGGGCGTGCCCGCGCGCGATAAAGCCAAGATTGAGGCGCTGGCGCGCAAATACGGCCTGATTAACGACAGCGTCAGCCCGCAGCGCAAGGCGTCCATGGCCTGCGTGGCGTTTCCCACCTGTCCGCTGGCGATGGCGGAGGCCGAGCGCTTCCTGCCGCAGTTTGTCACCAAGGTGGAGGGCATTATGTCCACCCACGGCCTGGGCAATGACGAAATCATCCTGCGGGTGACCGGCTGCCCGAACGGCTGCGGGCGCGCGATGCTGGCGGAAATCGGCATGGTGGGCAAGGCCGTCGGCCGTTATAACCTGTACCTGGGCGGCGATCGTTCCGGCGAGCGTATACCGCGCATGTACCGGGAAAATATTACCGAAGACGAGATTCTGGCCATTATCGACCAGACCGCGGGCCGCTGGGCCGGCGAACGCCATGCGCAGGAGTCCTATGGCGATTTTGTTATCCGTGCCGGCATTGTCAAGCCGGTGGTTAACTCAGCCCGGGACTTTTACGATTAACCGAGGGGCGTGCTATGAGCAGTCTGAACCTGACCGAACTGAATGTGTTGCCGAAAGAGGAACAAACGGCGGCCCTCGCCGACATTAACCGTCATCTGGAAACCCTGACGGCGGAAGAACGGGTGGGCTGGGCGCTGGCAAACCTGCCCGGCGAAACGGTTTTGTCCTCAAGCTTCGGCATCCAGGCGGCGCTGTGCCTGCACCTGGTGACCCGTCAACGGCCGGATATCCCGGTGATCCTGACCGACACCGGCTACCTGTTCCCGGAAACCTATCGGTTTATCGATGAGCTGACCGACAAGCTGGGCCTCAATCTGCGGGTGTTCGGCGCCGAACTCTCGCCCGCCTGGCAGGAGGCCCGCTATGGCAAACTGTGGGAGCAGGGGGTGGAAGGCATTGAGAAATATAACCAGATCAATAAAGTAGAGCCGATGAACCGCGCGCTCGGCGCCCTTAAGGCGCAAAGCTGGCTGGCCGGCCTGCGCCGTGAACAGTCAGGCAGCCGCGCCCACCTGCCGGTGCTGGCGGTCCAGCGCGGGGTCTTTAAGCTGCTGCCGATTATTGATTGGGATAACCGCCAGGTATATCAATACCTCAAGGCCCACGCTCTCGGCTACCATCCGCTGTGGGAGCAGGGCTACCTGTCGGTGGGCGATACCCACACCACACGCAAATGGGAGCCGGGCATGAGCGAGGAAGAGACGCGCTTTTTCGGCCTTAAAAGGGAGTGCGGGCTGCACGAGGGCTGAAAACGGCTGTGCCAAGCAGCAAGAAACAACGCCGCCGGATGATTAAAATATCCGGCGGCGTTTGCTATTCAGCATCGACGAGTAATACGTCAATACCTTTATCGGTGAATATATCCAGTAGCGATGGGGAAATATTGCTGTCGGTAATGATTTTATCCACGCTGTCGATACTGATGATTTTATGCAGGCTTATGCGATAAAATTTCGAGGAGTCGGTCACGACGATAATTTTTTTCGAGGCATCGCACATACAGCGGTTCAGCCTGGCTTCATCTTCATTATGCGTCGTCACCCCCATCAACGGGTCCAGCCCGTCCACGCCTAGAAACAGCATATCAAAATGATAGTTTTGCAATGAGATTTCGGCCTGGCTGCCAAAAAAAGACAATGAGTGCCGCCTGAGACGGCCGCCGGTGACTAATAAATCCACCCCCGGGGCATCTAACAGCGCTTCCGCCACATTCATGCCGTTTGTCATGGCAATCACATCTTCATGACCCCGTAGCTGGCGCGCAATTTCATAGGTGGTGGTGCCGGAGTCGAGGATAATCGTGCTGCCCGGCGTGATGAGCGAAGCGGCAAGTTTGCCGATGCGCTCCTTGATGGTGGAGTTTTCCGAACGCTTGGCTTCAATTGACCGCTCTGCTTCCACAACAGGAGCGGGGCATAACATGGCCCCGCCATAGGCGCGGGTGGCGACACCCTGTTTTTCAAGAAATGACAGATCGTTGCGGATGGTCACCGTCGACACATTAAAGTCCGCAGCCAAAACGTTAACCTGCACGCTGCCCAGCGCCCTGAGTTGACCGACAATTCGTTCGCGCCGCGCGCTGGTCGTCAGCGTTTTATTGCCAAGACTCATAACATCGCATCCCTCATACCGCCGTCCACTCCCGGAACTTGCCAACATTGAGCTAAAAAGCCGCGCAGGGATCTGCCGGACCTCATGCCTGACACACCTTTCATTCCCTTACGTCTTGCTTATCAAACGCTATTGTAGCCACCCCCCAAGGAGATGTCGACTCTTTAACGTTGCCCCGCCCCAGCGGGATGAATGCGTGTCGTACGTCCCGATGACAAGCGGCGGGCCTGATGTCTAGCGGGGTCAAAACAAACGTAATGCAAAATATTATCTTTCGTTTAATTATTTTATGATCTTCTTCACAGAGGTTGATCTTTTGTTTTCTTTCTTTATCGTCATGGTGTAATCTTTTTTCAACACACCGAAAGATGGAAAACGCAATGGCAATGGAAACACAAAGCGTAGCGTTACAAACGCTGCTAACCCGGCACAAACAGGGTCAACCGGTCGGCATCTATGCGATTTGTTCGGCGCATCCCCTGGTGATCGAGGCCGCCCTGCGGCATGCGCAGGCGGAAAACACCCTGCTGCTGATAGAAGCGACCTCCAACCAGGTCGACCAATATGGGGGTTATACCGGCATGACGCCGGCCGATTTTTACCAGACCATCATGGCGCAGGCCATCGCCATGGGTTTTGACGTCACCAAGCTGATTCTGGGCGGCGATCATCTGGGGCCAAACCGCTGGCAGGGGCTTCCGGCCGCGGAGGCCATGGCTAAAGCGGAAGCGCTTATCGCGTCCTACGTGGCGGCGGGATTCAAAAAAATCCATCTTGATTGCAGCATGGCTTGCCGGGACGACGCCGTGCCGCTCAGCGATGAAATCATAGCCGGGCGTTCCGCCCGCTTGGCAAAAATAGCGGAAGATACCTGCCACGATACCTTCGGTTGTCACGATATCGTCTATATCATCGGTACGGAAGTGCCGGTTCCGGGCGGGGCCAAGGAAAACCTGCGGCAACTGGATGTCACCTCGCCGGCTGCGGCGGCGCGCACCATCCAGGCGCACAGCGACGCCTTCGCACGGCGGGGACTGGGAGATATATGGCCCAGGGTGGTAGGATTAGTGGTGCAACCCGGCGTGGAGTTTAGCCATACCCAGGTAATCGATTATCAACCTGAGCTTGCGTCCTCGTTAAGCCGGATGATCGAACAATATCCCCATTTGGTGTATGAAGCGCATTCTACGGATTATCAACGTCCCCAGGCTTACCGGCAGCTGGTGCGGGATCATTTCGCCATCCTCAAGGTGGGTCCCGCGTTAACTTTCGCCCTGCGGGAAGCGTTGTTTGCCCTTGAGCGCATCGAGAAAGAAATCATCAGTCAAGGCCGCTGTGAACTACGCACAACCCTGGAGCGGGTCATGCAGGAGCAGCCGGAGTATTGGCTGCGGCATTATCACGGCGATGAAGTCGAAAAGCGAATTTCCCGCCGGTATAGCTATTCTGACCGCATAAGGTATTACTGGCCGAATGAAACGGTGCAACGCAGCTGCCAAAAATTGATACTCAACCTAGAGAATGCGGTTATCCCCCTACCATTATTAAGTCAATATTTGCCTGAGCAATATGCCAGGGTAAGAAATGGCGAGCTAGCGCTTAATCCCAAGAATCTTATTCTGGATAAAATCATTGATGTCATAAAAATATATTCATCAGCATGTAATTAATTATTTAAAGGAATAGATAAATGACCCAATCTGCACCAACATCTTATAATCTGGACTATGCCACCGCGCAAGAGATTATCCAGCAGCCGGCCACCTGGCATAAAACGCTGCTAATGGTTGAACAGGAAAGAAGCCGTATAGATGCCTTTTTACAGCCGTTATTGGCCCAGGCCGGGTTACGGATTATCCTGACCGGCGCCGGGACCTCGGCTTTTATCGGCAAGATCCTGGTGCCGGCGCTTACGCCCAAATTGAATTTGCGCGTAGAGGCCATTCCCACCACCGACCTGGTCAGTAATCCCCTGGACTATTTTTCATCCGGATGTCCGACGCTTCTGGTCTCTTTTGGCCGCTCGGGCAATAGCCCGGAAAGCGTGGCGGCCGTAGAATTGGCCAACCAGACTGTTAAGCAATGTTTCCATCTCATTATTACCTGTAATGAAAGCGGCCGGTTACATCAGCGCTTTGCTCACAGCGCGAATACGCTCTCATTATTGACGCCGCCGGAAACGCACGACCGGGGTTTCGCCATGACCAGCAGTGTCAGTAACATGATGCTGGGCTGCCTGGCGGTTTTTGCGCCCAAACAGTATAACCGCGAGAGTTTTTTGCCCATTATCGAAAATAGCCAACAGATTATCGCGCAGTATTTGCAACGGCCGGCGCCGTTATTTGGCCAGGATGATTTTAACCGCGTGGTCTACCTCGGTAGCGGCGGATTGCAAGGGATCGCGCAGGAGTCGGCCCTGAAGATTCTCGAGCTCACCGCAGGAAAAATCGGTACTCTTTTTGATAGCCCGACCGGTTTTCGCCATGGACCGAAATCAATCGTAGACCGGAATACCCTGGTGGTGGTGTTTATTTCTAATTCAACCTATACCAGAAAATATGATCTGGACTTGCTAGCCGAATTAAGAAATGACAACGTGGCGCGCAGGGTTATTGCCATCGCCGATAAGAACGCCGGGGAAATCAGCACAGGGGAGCATCTGTATTTACCGAAGACCACTAATGCCGATGACGCCCATATCGGTTTTTGCTATTTACTCTACGCGCAAATATACGCCTATCTGACGTCCTTGAAATCAGGCGCCTCGCCGGACAATCCTTCTCCCACCGGCGTGGTGAACAGAGTCGTCGAGGGTGTGGTTATTCATAAACTGAAAATATAAAGCAAGCTAGCCCTAAGCCAAGGTTAGCAGAATAACTTAGGACATGACAAATCATGTCGTAACTCAGGGTATAAATTATGCGCATGATATCCACGAAATATTTATTGGCACGAGCAAAAGCAGAAAATTTTGCCGTTCCCGCTTTTAATATCCACAATGCCGAAACTATCCAGGCGGTGCTAGAGGCATGCCATGAACGCCAATCGCCGGTAATCCTGGCCGGCACCCCCAGCACCTTCAGGCATATCTCTTTTAAGGATCTTCACGCCCTCTGCCAATCTTTTGCCGGTACCTTTGATATACCCATAGCGCTGCATCTGGATCATCATGAAGCGCTTGCCGATATCCGCAATAAAGTTTTTGCCGGCGCCCGCAGCGCAATGATTGATGCCAGTCATTTAAATTTTTCCGGCAATGTTGCCTTGGTGCGGGATGTAACTTCTTTTTGCCATAAATATGACTGCAGCGTGGAAGCGGAGCTGGGCAGGCTAGGCGGCATCGAAGACGATAAAGACGTCAGCGCCGGGTCAAGCTTTCTTACCGATCCGGATGAGGCGGCGGCGTTTGTTAATCTTACCGGTATCGATAGCCTGGCCATCGCTATCGGCACGGCGCACGGCCTGTACAAAGACAAGCCGAAAATAGATTTTGAACGGCTGGAGACCATCAACGACAGGATTGATATTCCGATCGTATTACACGGCGGCAGCGATGTGCCCGACGAGTATATTATCCGCGCCGTTAAACTGGGCATCTGTAAAGTTAACGTCGGCACCGAGCTGAAAATCGCCTTTGCCGGCGCGGTGAAAAAGTATTTTGCCGCTAATCCCGAGGCTAATGATCCCCGTTTTTATATGCGTGAGGGCATGGATGCCATGAAAGAGGTCGTCTACAGCAAGATCCGGCTTTGCGGCTCGGCGGGAAAACTGGTTATAGGGAGCGAATCATGATCTTCCTGGGGGTCGACGGTGGGGGGACCAAAACGGCCTTTGTGCTGATCAACTCGGAGGGCGTGGTTTTGGCACAGCACGAAACGTCCACCTGCTACTATTTAAACGTTGGGCGCGAAAACAGCAGAACTATTATTACCAACGGTATTGTCGAAGTCTGCCGGCGTGCCGAAATCGTTCCCGACATCATTGATTACTCTTTTTTTGGCCTGCCGGCCTACGGCGAGGTATCGGCGGACGTTGCTTTTCTTGATCAGATTCCCTGCGCTTTGCTCAGCGCCGATAAATATCGCTGCGATAACGATATGGTTTGCGGCTGGGCGGCAAGCCTTGGCTGCCGCGACGGCATCAATATCGTTTCCGGTACCGGCTCGATCGCGTATGGCGAGCATAACGGAAAAACCTCCCGCTGCGGGGGATGGGGGGAGCTGTTCAGCGATGAGGGTAGCGCCTATTGGATCGGTTGTAACGCCCTCAATCTATTTTCAAAAATGTCCGACCATCGGCTGAAGATGGATATTCTGTATGATCTGATCAAAAGCAAATACCATATCGATGTCGATCTTGATATCAACGATCTGGTGTTCAATAAGTGGCAAGGGGACCGGACTAAAATAGCGTCGGTTGCCAAGCTAGCCTATGAAGCGGCGGTCGAGGGCGACAAAGAGAGTTACAAGCTTTTTTGTACCGCTGCCAGGGAACTCGCCATGATGGTGGATTCAGTCCGCAAGGAGCTGGAGTACTCACCTAACGAGACGGCCCTGGTGTCGTTTACCGGCGGTGTTTTTAACTGCGGTGATATTATCCTTGACCCGTTTATTCATGAGCTTGCTAACCTCAGCGGCAACTACCTGGTATGCCAACCCAAATATAATCCCTCAATGGGGGCCGCTATTTATGCCGCAAAGATAAGTGGCAATCCCCTCGATGGCGCTGTTCTCAATAAGCTTAAAATTGGAGAATAAAATGAAAAGCAATTCGTGGATTATTTATACCTTAATGGTGGTATTAACCTGGGGCGTTTGGGGCGGTGTGAGCGCGTATCCGACACAAAAATACAGCTTCCCCGATCAATGGGTCTATATCATATGGTCAATCACCATGCTCATTCCCTGTTATTTTACGCTGAAAGGTAAAAAAATTGATTTTTCCCCGCAGGCGATACTTTACGGGCTGGCGATTGGTTTTACCGGCGCGGGCGGGCAGTTATTACTGTTTAAAACCCTGGGCATGGGCGCTCCGGCCTATCTGGTGTTCCCCATTATCTCGATTTCACCCGCGATTACCGTGATAATGTCGCTGGTGTTGTTGAAAGAGCGAATCAATTTTCTTGGCACCATCGGTATAATCCTGGCGCTGTTATCGATACTCGCCTTTAGCATTAGCCAGGGCGATGGTACGACAATAAGCGGGTCACTGTGGTTACTATTTTCAGTTATTATTTGCCTGGCCTGGGGGCTGCAAGCGTTTTTTATGAAAAGGGCGTCCAACAATCACATTGAGGATAGCGCCATTTTCTTTTATATGACGTTGACCGGCCTTATCCTGGCTCCCATCGCCTATGCCATGATCCCTGATAAAAGCGGCGGTTATCCGGCGGCCGCCTATCTTATTACCGCCGCCACCCAGGTATTGAATGCCGTCGGCGCCTTATTCCTGGTCATGGCGCTGTCCAGGGGAAAAGCCATTATCGTGGCGCCTTGCACTAATGCGCTGGCCCCGGTCCTCACCGCGGTAATATCATTGTTATTGTACCAGACCCTGCCAACGGCTTACGCTTTGACCGGCACTATCCTTGCTATTACCGGTTCCACTATCATGGTCTATTCCGAGGAGAAAAACAGTACCGCGACGATACAACCCCAGCTTTGATTTACGGCAATATTAGTTTTAATTTAATTATCAACCTGTAAAAAATTGACGGCCCTGATTGCTATTTTAAATGGCGACATATCTTTATGCGGAAAAAATTTAGTTAAACATATTATCAATCATTTTCAATTTATCAATTGGTCTTTTTCAAGCTGGTTTTTTCTGCTGCAGAAATGTCGTCAACTATTAATAATATAGCTAAGGGAACATTTAAAATGAAAATGGCCCCGGTTCCGTTAACATCGATTTTGCTTATTCAACTGCGGGATCCGGCGCGGATGATAGGATCCGCGCCGTGGGTTATCCCGCAGGCATGCGGTCTTGACGCCGCATGACCCCTATTTGACTGCGCTACGCCTTCCCGCCCTGTGTTAACGCCTGCAATACCGGCCATATCAGCCTCATTCCGTCCCGGGCGCGCTTGCTGATTTGCCCGGTCAGGTGGCTGTCAAGATACTGCAGGTTATCGCGCTGTCCCTGGTAACGCACCATGCCCTGGGGAAAGTTGCGGCTGGGCTTACGCTGGCGGCAGCCGTCGCCGGTCGTGCCGGAGCCGATATCCAGCACCGCGAATCCCGCCTTGGCGAACGGCAGGGCGTCGCCGGCGCAATCAGCCGAGGTTCTGATGCCGGGGCTGAGCAGCAGCGGAATGCCCGACCGGCGGGCCTGGGCACCGAGGGTTTTAACCAGCGCCCGCACGCGGGCGTCGCCGCTGTCCGGGCTGTAGTTCACCCGCAGCTTATCGCCGGCCACCAGGCTGTCGAGATTAATCACCAGCAGCGTATTGCGCTTTTCCTGCGCCGACATGCGCTGCAGGTAATCATCCGCGCCCAGGGTTTCCGGCTCACCGGCGCTCAGCGCCACAAAACGCACCCCCACCGTAAGCCGGCCGCGCCCGAGCTGCTGCGCCAGGCCGAGCATCACGCCGAGGCCGGAGGCGTTATCGTCCACGCCTTGCAGCGTCAGCCCGCCCAGATTATTATTCAGGTCTTTATCGCTGCGCGGCATGAAGGTATCGGCATGGGCAACGATCAGCACTTCGCCGGGCGTGGCGCCGGCCCTGGCGGCGATCACCGACGTGGCGGTAATTTTGCGCCAGTCGGCTTTGCCGGCGCTGCCGTGAAACAGATAACGGGTATTAAAGGCGCGCAGATCGCTATGGAAACCCAGTTCGTTAAAACGATGCTGGAGATAGTCCGCCGCCATCAGCTCCGCCGGGCTGCCCGCCATGCGGCCGGGGAAATAGGTGGCGATATAACGAATTTGTTCTTCCGCGTAGTGGCTGGGAGTGAAGGCGACGGCGGGCGCGCAGAATGCCAGCAGGCCGCCGAGGCACAGCGTTAAACGGGCGCGCTTGCTGCGACCGGGGTGAAACATAAACCAGTATCCTTAATTGACGGGAACGGCATCGTTTTTTGCCGCTCAATCCAGCGCTATAGTATGGTACCGCCACGGTAGCAATACAATTTGTACCCTGCGCGGTGACGAAACGATCGCACGATTCGCCACCGGGCCGCCGCCCGGCGTGGGCTAAAACGCGGCGTTATTCCATTAAAGCAATTGTAATTCCAATTAACTATTTCATAGAACCTAATCGCAAGACGTATAGTCACATTATTGCTAAGCCATATCATAAAAGGTAGCTGTGGATTATTTACCTCTTTTTGCCGATCTCAGGCAGCGTCCGGTACTGGTGGTCGGTGGGGGCGAGGTCGCCGCACGCAAGATCCTGCTGCTACAGCGCGCGGGCGCTGAGGTCAGGGTAGTTGCGCGCCGGCTCTCGCCTGAGCTTGAACTGCAGGCGCGGTCGGGCCGTATCCAGTGGCTGGGGGAAATATTTTCCCCCGCTATGCTCGACGGCGTGTTCCTGGTGATTGCCGCCACCAACGATCCGGTGCTGAACGCCGAGGTCTATGCGGCGGCCGATCGGCGGCAGATCCTGGCCAACGTGGTCGATGACCAGCCCAAATGCTCGTTTATCTTCCCCTCCATTGTCGATCGTTCGCCCATCATGATAGCCATCTCTTCCGGGGGCAAGGCGCCGGTGCTGGCGCGTATCCTGCGTGAAAAACTTGAATCCCTGCTGCCGGCTTTCCTCGGCCCGATGGCGGATATGGCCGGCGCCTTCCGCGAACGGGTAAAGCAGCATGTTTCCTCGATGGGCGGACGGCGGCGTTTTTGGGAGCGGGCGCTTAACGGGCGTTTTGCCAGCCTGGTGGCGCAGGGGCAGCTTGAGAGCGCCCAGGACGAGCTGGAGCGGGAACTGATCGCGCCGGCCGAGCAGGGCGGCGAGGTGGCGCTGGTGGGCGCCGGGCCGGGCGATGCCGGTTTGCTGACGCTGCGCGCCCTGCAATTAATGCAGCAGGCGGACGTGGTGCTTTACGATTTCCTGGTCAGCGACGAAGTGCTGGAACTGGTGCGGCGCGACGCCGAACGCATTTGCGTCGGTAAACGCGCCGGCGATTTCTGCATGCCGCAGGAAGAGATCAACCGACGGCTGATTGATCATGCGCTGCAGGGTAAACGCGTGGTGCGCCTGAAGGGCGGCGATCCCTTTATCTTCGGGCGCGGCGGCGAGGAGCTGCAGGCGGTTGCCGCCGCCGGCATTGCTTTCCAGGTGGTGCCGGGGGTGACCGCCGCCGCCGGCGCCACGGCGTATGCCGGCATTCCCCTGACTCACCGCGATCACGCGCAAAGCGTGACCTTTATTACCGGCCATGCGCGACGCGGGGGCGGCAGTCTCGACTGGCCGGCGCTGGCGGCGGGTCGCCAGACCCTGGCTATCTATATGGGGATAATGAAAGCGGCGGATATCAGCCGGCAGCTGATCCTCCACGGCCGCGCGCCGGATACGCCGGTGGCGGTGATAAGCCGCGGCACCCGCGCCGATCAGCAGGTGTTCACCGGTACCCTGGAACAACTCGACACCCTGGCGCAACAGGCGTCGACCCCGGCTTTGCTGGTTATTGGCGAAGTTGTCACCCTTCATGATGAAATTGCCTGGTTTGGCGCCCAACAATTGGCGGCGCATCGGCGCGCGACGTTGGTTAACCTGGCTTAAGGACGTAAAAATGGATCAACAACGACATACTCATTTGCGGCAGCTGGAGGCGGAAAGCATCCATATCATCCGCGAAGTGGCGGCCGAATTCGCCAACCCGGTGATGATGTACTCCATCGGCAAAGACTCCTCGGTGATGCTGCATCTGGCGCGCAAGGCGTTTTTCCCCGGCACGCTGCCGTTTCCGCTCTTGCATGTGGACACCGGCTGGAAATTCCGTGAAATGTACGAATTTCGCGATCGCACCGCCAAGGCCTATGGCTTTGAACTGCTGGTGCACCGTAACCCGGACGGGGTGGCGATGGGCATCAACCCCTTTATCCACGGCAGCGCCAAGCATACCGATATCATGAAAACCGAGGGGCTGAAGCAGGCGCTGAACAAATACGGCTTTGACGCCGCGTTCGGCGGCGCCCGGCGTGATGAAGAAAAATCCCGCGCCAAGGAACGAATCTACTCGTTCCGCGATCGTTTTCACCGCTGGGATCCGAAAAACCAGCGGCCGGAACTGTGGCATAACTATAACGGCCAGATCAACAAAGGCGAGAGCATTCGCGTATTCCCCCTGTCCAACTGGACCGAGCTGGATATCTGGCAATATATCTACCTGGAAAATATAGAGATAGTGCCGCTTTACCTGGCCAAGCCGCGCCCGGTGCTGGCGCGCGACGGCATGCTGCTGATGGTCGACGACGATCGCATCGACCTGCAGCCCGGCGAAGTCATCAGCCAGCGCATGGTGCGTTTTCGTACCCTCGGCTGCTGGCCGCTGACCGGCGCGGTGGACTCCACGGCGCAAACCCTGCCGGAAATTATCGAGGAAATGCTGGTATCCACCACCAGCGAGAGGCAGGGACGGGTTATCGACCGCGATCAGTCCGGATCGATGGAACTGAAAAAGCGTCAGGGTTACTTTTAAGGAGCGATCGACATGAATACGACTATAGCTAAACAGATCGCCGAACAGGGCGGGGTGGAAGCCTACCTGCACTCGCAACAGTATAAAAGCCTGCTGCGCTTTCTCACCTGCGGCAGCGTGGATGACGGCAAAAGCACCCTGATCGGCCGCCTGCTGCACGATACCCGGCAAATTTACGAAGACCAGCTGACCACGCTGCACTCCGATAGCAAGCGTATGGGCACCCAGGGCGAAAAGCTGGATCTGGCGCTGCTGGTGGACGGCCTGCAGGCTGAACGGGAGCAGGGCATCACCATTGACGTGGCCTACCGCTATTTCTCCACCGAAAAGCGCAAGTTTATTATCGCCGACACCCCCGGGCATGAGCAATATACCCGCAACATGGCCACCGGCGCGTCAACCTGCGATCTGGCGATCCTGTTAATCGACGCGCGTAAAGGCGTGCTGGATCAGACCCGGCGCCACAGTTTTATCAGCACGCTGCTGGGCATTCGTCACCTGGTGGTAGCGGTAAATAAAATGGATCTGGTGGACTACCGGCAGGCGGTATTTGAACAGTTTAAGCAGGACTACCTGCGTTTTGCCGAGGAACTGCCGGTCGATCTCAGCATTACCTTCGTGCCGATTTCCGCCCTGGATGGTGATAACGTAGTAACGCCAAGCGTCGCCATGTCCTGGTACAGCGGCCCGACGCTGCTGGACGTGCTGGAAACGGTCGAGGTGATCAAGCTTAACGAACAGCAGCCGATGCGTTTTCCCGTCCAGTATGTTAACCGTCCCAACCTCGACTTTCGTGGTTACGCCGGCACCGTGGCGGCGGGCGTGCTGCGGGTGGGGCAGCAGATTAAAGTGCTGCCCTCGGGAGTCGCCTCGTCCATCGCCCGCATCGTGACCTTTGACGGCGATGTAACCGAAGCCTGGGCCGGCGAGGCGGTGACGCTGGTGCTGGCGGATGAAATCGACATCAGCCGGGGCGATCTGGTGGTGGATGCCGCCGAAACGCTGCAGCCGGTGCGCAACGCCCTGGTGGATGTGGTCTGGATGACCGAAAAGCCGCTGGTGGCCGGCCAAAGTTTCGATATCAAAATAGGCGGAAAAAAGACCCGCGCCCGGATTGAAAATATCCAGTACCAGGTGGAGATCAACAGTCTGACCCAGCGTGTGGTGGACAGTCTGCCGCTTAATGGCATCGGCCTGGTGGAACTGGCGTTCGACGAGCCGATGGTGGTGGATAAATATCCGCATAACGCCGTCACCGGCGGCATGATTTTCATCGACCGGCTCAGTAACGTTACCGTCGGCGCCGGCATGGTGCGCGAGCCGTTGGCGGACGTCTTTAACGAGCAGGAAAAGCACAGCACCTTTGAGCTGGAGCTGAACGCGCTGGTCCGCCGCCACTTCCCGCACTGGGGCGCGCGCGATTTGCTGGGCGGGAAATAGCCATGGCCGATCGTCACGCTCAGCCACCCATGCCGCCTGACAATAATATCGTCTGGCATCAACACCCGGTTACCCGGGAAGATCGCGAACGGCTGCACCGGCACCAGGGGGCGGTGGTCTGGTTTACCGGCCTCTCCGGCTCGGGCAAATCCACGCTGGCGGGCGCCCTGGAGCAGGCGCTGCATCCGCTGGGGATCAGCACCTATCTGCTGGACGGCGATAACGTGCGCCACGGTTTATGTCAAGATTTGGGTTTCAGCGATGAGGACCGCCGGGAAAATATCCGCCGGGTGGGCGAAGTCGCCCGCCTGATGGTGGATGCCGGGCTGGTGGTGCTCACCGCCTTTATCTCCCCGCATCGCGCCGAGCGCCGGATGGTACGCGATCTGCTGCCCGAGGGGCGCTTTATTGAAGTGTATGTTGACACGCCGCTGGCGATGTGTGAAGCCCGCGATCCCAAAGGTTTATATAAAAAAGCCCGTGCCGGCAATTTGCCGCATTTTACCGGCATCGACTCGGTTTACGAAGCACCGCAACGGGCGGAAGTTCATCTTGACGGCCAACAATTGGTAACACATTTGACCGGGCAATTGTTAGACGTGTTGCGTGGTCGCGTTATCATCAACTCCTGAGAAACCGTATCGGTGCGTCAGCCGGCGTGCCGATGCACCAACAGCCCAGGATGTGAGATTTATGCTGAACGTCACCCAGACCAAGCGCGTTGTGCCGGCAAAGTTTGTCATTGCCCCGGCTGTTGAACGCGCCGCCGAAGAGCCATCCTATGGCTTTTGGGGGGCGATGGCGGGGTTTATCTTCTACTGGCTGGCCTTTGCCGTTCCTATCCTGACCTACGGCGCCAACGCGTTATTCTTCCTGCTCTATACCTGGCCGTTTTTCCTGGCGTTAATCCCGGTATCGGTGCTCATCGGCCTGGTGTTCAGCGTACTGCTGGCCGGCCGGCTGTTACTGATGATGTTGTGTATCGGCCTGTCCGTTTTCTGCCTGTTTTGGCTGGTGTTCACCCTCTTGACCGGCTGGTAAAGCGTAAGCCTGGGGTTACGGCCGGTAACAAACCGTAAAAAACCATCAAAAACCCGCCTAAAAAAGCAGCTTTGACGTCTTTTCCCGGTTGATTTTGACACCCGGTGTGGAGTCCGGCCACAAGTTATGGGATGATTGGGCAGTCTTTCAGGGGGCGGGATGGGAAAACTTACGCTGCTATTACTGGTGCTGCTTGGCTGGCTGCAATATTCCTTGTGGCTGGGTAAAAATGGCGTACACGATTTAGTCCGGGTCGAGGACGATGTGTCGGTCCAACAGTCCGGTAATGCAAAGCTTAAAGCGCGCAACGATCAGTTATTTGCGGAAATCGATGATTTAAACGATGGACAAGAAGCCATCGAGGAACGATCACGCAATGAGCTCGGCATGATTAAGCCGGGTGAGAGTTTTTATCGCCTGGTGCCGGACCAGTCAAAACGTCGGACGGCGGCGCCCGCTTCACAAGATAATCAATAATGACCACATCGGCCGGGGTATTCCCCGATATCATCGCTATCCTGCCGGCCGCCGGCATCGGTAGCCGCATGCGCACCGACTGCCCCAAGCAATACCTCGCTATCGGTAATAAAACCCTGCTGGAGCACGCTATCGACGCGCTGCTGCGGCAGACCTGCATTCGGCACGTCATCGTCGCCATCAGTCCGGACGATGGTTACTTCGCCTCCCTGCCGATAAGCCGCGACGCGCGCGTCAGCCATGTCATCGGCGGCAGGGAACGCGCCGACTCGGTGATGGCCGGCCTGCTGGCGGCGGGGGAGATAGCGCGCGGCAGCCAATGGGTGCTGGTGCATGACGCGGCGCGCCCTTGCCTGCATCAGGACGATCTGGTTCGCCTGCTGGCGATTACGGCGTATTCATCGGTCGGCGGTATCCTGGCGACGCCGGTACGCGATACCATGAAACGCGCCGGCGACGGCGCCATCGATCATACGGTGGATCGCATCGATCTTTGGCACGCCATGACGCCACAGCTGTTTCCCCTCTCGCTGCTGGAAGCCTGCCTGACCCGGGCGCTGGCGGACAGCGCGCGGATTACCGACGAGGCCTCGGCGCTGGAGCACTGCGGTTACCGGCCGCTGCTGGTGGCGGGCCGGGCGGACAATATCAAGGTGACCTGCCCGGAAGATTTGGCCCTGGCAGCGTTCTATTTTACCCAATTGCAAAACGACGCCATTGCATAATCATAATAAGGAGAGCCGGTGATGCGTATCGGTCATGGTTTTGATGTACACCGGTTCGGTGGCGAAGGTCCGTTGATTATCGGCGGTGTGCGCATTCCCTATATCCAGGGATTACTGGCCCATTCCGATGGCGACGTGGCGCTGCACGCCGTCACCGACGCGCTGCTGGGCGCCGCCGCGCTCGGGGATATCGGCAAGCTGTTTCCGGATACCGACGCGGCCTACAAAGGCGCCGACAGCCGCGCGCTATTGCGTGAAGCCTGGCGGCGCGTGCGGGCCAAGGGTTATCGCCTGGGCAATATCGATATCACCATTATCGCGCAGGCGCCGAAGATGGCCCCGCATATTCCGCAGATGCGTATTCATCTGGCGGAAGATCTTGAATGCCATATGGATGACGTCAACGTCAAGGCCACCACCACCGAACAATTGGGTTTTACCGGGCGTGGCGAAGGTATCGCCTGCGAGGCGGTGGCCCTGCTGCTTAAAGAAGCATGATTGCTTCACTGAACCCCCAGGATTTGTACTGGCTGCACGGCAAGCCTTCGGCCACCGGCATCATCAAGGCGCGGCCCGAGGATTTCCTGGTGCTGGAAGATCTCGGCTTCGAGCCTGACGGCGCGGGCGAGCATGTGTTGGTCCGGGTGCGCAAAAGCGGCGCCAATACCCTGTTTGTCGCCGAGGCGCTGGCGAAATTTGCCGCCATTCCCGCCCGCTCGGTCAGTTATGCCGGATTGAAAGATCGCCATGCGGTTAGCGAACAATGGTTCTGCCTCCATCTGCCGGGCAAGGAAACGCCTGATTTCTCCGCCTTCCAGCTTGAGGGCTGCGAGATTGTCCGGACCACGCGCCACGGCCGCAAACTGCGGATTGGCACCTTGAAGGGCAATGCTTTTACCCTGGTGCTGCGCGAGATAAGCGACCGGGACGCGGTGGAGCATCGTCTGGATGGTATTGCCCGCGAGGGCGTGCCCAACTATTTCGGCAGCCAGCGTTTCGGCCATCAGGGCAATAATATCGATCGGGCGTTGCGCTGGGCGCGGGACGAACTCAAGGTCAAAGAGCGCAGTAAACGCAGCTTTTACCTCTCCGCCGCCCGCAGCGCGTTGTTTAACCTGGTGGCCAGCCGGCGTCTTGAGCGTCTTGGCCGCTGGCAGATCCTGGCTGGCGACGCGCTGCAGCTTACCGGCCGGGGAAGTTGGTTTGTCGCCACCGACGCGGATATGCCGGACGCGCCCGGGCGCGTGGCCCAGGGCGAACTGAGCCTGACCGCGCCGCTGCCTGGCGACGGCCCGCCCGGCAGCGAGCGCGAGGCGTTGGCCTTCGAACAGCAATGCCTGTCCGGCCAGCCGGAGCTGCTGGGGCTACTGGCCCGGGAACGGGTGGAACCGGCACGTCGCGCCCTGTTGCTGCGTCCCGCCGATATGCGTTGGCGCTGGCGGGACGACGCTACCCTTGAGCTGTCGTTTGCGTTGCCGGCGGGCTGCTTTGCCACCAGCGTCGTTCGGGAACTGCTGGATGCGCCGGCGGATATTGCGTTATAAGGCCGGCATAGCATCGCCAGGGTGCGGGCATGGTTAGTGTCCAGGCATAGCGCCCGGCCCATCCGGACAATGGGTAATTTGCCTGCTCCCCTCAACTCCAGGCTTCACCACCGTAGCGTTTCATGCCATTATTGCTGCTATTCCCGGCCTGGCAGCGTTGTCGAATTATTGGCTTGCCGGCCGGTTTTGCCCAATGGGTGGGCGGCGCGATAAAACTACTAATAAAGCTCAAAACGATATGCGCATACTATTAAGTAATGATGATGGCATTCATGCGCCCGGCATCCAATCGCTGGCGGTCGCCCTGCGTCAGTGTGCCGACGTGGACAACGTGCAAATCGTGGCGCCCGATCGTAACCGCAGCGGAGCGTCAAACTCGCTGACCCTCGACCGGCCGCTCAGGGCGCTGAAAGAAAAAAACGGCGATATCGCGGTGCAATCGGGTACGCCCACCGATTGCGTTTATCTTGGCGTAACCGCCCTGATGCGCCCCGGTCCCGATATCGTGGTGTCCGGCATTAACGCCGGACCGAACCTGGGGGACGATGTTATTTATTCCGGTACGGTGGCCGCGGCCATGGAGGGACGGCACCTGGGTTTTCCTGCGCTGGCGATTTCGCTTAACGGTGACAAACACTTTGATACCGCCGCGATCATCGCCTGCCGGCTTATACGGGCGCTGGCCCATGAGCCGCTGCGCACCGGCAAGATCCTCAACGTCAATGTCCCCGATCTCCCTTTGTCATCGATAAAGGGCATCAAGGTCACCCGGTGCGGCAGCCGCCATCCCGCCGCCCATGCGATCCGCCAGCTGGACCCGCGCGGGCATGAAATGTTCTGGATCGGTCCGCCGGGGGAAAAGTTCGACAAGGGGCCCGATACTGATTTTGCCGCTATAGAGCAGGGATACGTCTCCATTACGCCATTGCAGGTGGATTTAACCGCTTATTCCGCTCAATCGGTGCTCACGTCGTGGTTGGCTAACGCGGAGGTCAGTTGGACATGGTAAACCGGCGCACCCAGGCTCTGCTGGAGCAGCTTCGCCAGCAGGGGATCAAAGATGAACGGCTGCTGCAGGCTATCGAATCGGTACCGCGCGAACGCTTTATCGACGAAGCTTTCGAACATAAGGCTTACGACAATACCGCCTTGCCCATCGGCTCGGGCCAGACCATCTCACAACCCTATATCGTCGCCCGCATGACCGAACTGCTGCGGCTGCAGCCGACATCCAGGGTCCTGGAAATCGGTACCGGCTCCGGCTACCAGACGGCGATCCTGGCGCACCTGGTGCAGCATGTCTGCTCGGTGGAGCGGATCAAAAAGCTGCAGTGGCAGGCCAAGCGCCGCCTGAAACAGCTGGATTTGCATAATGTGTCCACCCGTCATGGCGACGGCTGGCTGGGATGGCCGTCGCGCGGGCCTTTTGATGCGATTATCGTCACCGCCGCCCCCCCGGAGATCCCCTCGGCGCTGATGGCCCAGCTGGATGAAGGGGGAATCATGGTCTTGCCGGTCGGCGAGGATGCCCAGGATCTGACCGTTGTCAGGCGCCAGGCCGGCGAGTTTATGGTGGAAACCGTCGAAGCCGTGCGTTTTGTGCCGTTGATAAGGGGGGAACTGGCATAACCACCGCAGGTATTATCCCTACTTTCCCCCCATGCGCTTACGCCCGCGACGCCTTAAATTTCTATACAACTGTTTTATGGCGCGTTCCTGCGGATGTTGCTAGCATTAACAGCATAAAATTAACTTTTCGGAAATAGCTGAAAATACTCTCATTCATGAAGTAATGAGAGGACATAGGATGTATAACGATAATGTCTGGCATGTTTGGAATGATGATTGGCTTTGCTGCCACAGGGGAGAGATGAGCATGGGAAGCCCGAAATGCTATTGGCGCCGCATTGCGGTATGTTCGATGGCAAGTTTATGGTTGGCGGGTTGCGCCAGTGATGAGACAGCAGCACCAATAAGTAGCGTGGGCGGCGATAATAACAGCGGTATGACGACAGCCGCTCCCGTACAGAGACCCAGGCTGCAACAACAGCAACCGCAGCGGCCGGCGCAAACGCAGCCGCTGCCGGCGCGGCAGCTGCAGCCGGTACAGCCAACCGAAGTGGGAGTTGTTAGCACCGCTAATCAATCACCTGAAGGTAATATTGTTTATAACCGTAGCTACACGACCATTCCCAAAGGTTCCTACGGCGGCACTACCTATCAGGTCAAGCGTGGTGATACATTATTCTATATCGCCTGGATTACGGGAAATGACTACCGTGATTTGGCAAAAAGGAATAATATTCCGGAACCTTATGGGTTAAACGTTGGTCAAACATTACAGGTGACAAACGGAACGGCACCTCTTACCGGAAGCGGAACCGTAGTAGGAGGCGCCGTAAGCGGCGGTGGAATGCTGTCACACAACGGTAGCAATACCGTCAGCCAAGGCGCCACCACCGTACCAAATGCCCCTGGGAATACGAAAATGATGAGCTCGGGTATTGATTCCCAAGCAAACAATGAGTATTCTGAAAATTCAGGTAAACAGAATGTAGGGAAAATGTTGCCATCAAGCGGCGGCAAAATGTTACCCACATCGGGAGCGGTTGTTGCGACCACCGCCCCTGTTACCGCACCCAGCTCCACGTCCACCACCCTGGCGTCGAGCGGCAGCACGGCAATCACCGGTTGGCGTTGGCCGACGGACGGCAAGATTATCGACAACTTCTCCGCCGCAGAAGGCGGGAATAAAGGTGTCGACCTTTCCGGGTCGCGCGGACAACCCATCCTGGCCACCTCCGGCGGACGGGTCGTCTATGCCGGCAACGCGCTGCGAGGGTACGGTAATCTGATAATCATCAAACATAATGATGATTACCTGAGCGCATATGCCCATAACGATACGATGCTGGTCCGGGAACAACAAGAAGTAAGCGCAGGACAGAAAATCGCTACCATGGGTAGCACGGGTACCAGCTCGGTTAGATTACATTTTGAGATTCGTTACAAGGGGAAATCCGTAAACCCGCTGCGTTATCTTCCGCAGCGATAAATTGGTCGGGATACCACGGTATCCTGTCCTGGGATCACGGGTAGGAGCCATTTATGAGCCAAAATACGCTGAAGGTAAACGAGTTACATGAAGAAGCCGAGTTCGACGAGAACGGTGCTGAAACATTTGACGAGAAAGCGTTAATCGATGAGCCCGCTGATAATGAATTGGCGGAAGAAGAGTTGCTGTCTCAGGCGGCCAGCCAACGTGTGCTGGATGCTACGCAACTCTATTTGGGTGAGATCGGATACTCCCCGCTGCTCACAGCTGAAGAAGAAGTCTATTTTGCCCGACGCGCGCTTAGGGGCGATGTTGCCTCGCGACGTCGCATGATTGAAAGTAACCTGCGCCTGGTGGTGAAAATCGCCCGTCGCTACGGTAATCGGGGCCTGGCTTTACTGGATCTGATCGAGGAAGGTAACCTCGGCCTTATCCGTGCGGTAGAGAAATTCGACCCGGAAAGAGGGTTCCGTTTCTCCACCTATGCCACCTGGTGGATTCGCCAGACCATTGAACGGGCGATCATGAACCAAACCCGTACCATACGTCTGCCGATCCATATCGTAAAAGAACTCAACGTTTATTTACGCACCGCCAGGGAGCTGTCGCACAAGCTTGATCATGAGCCAAGCGCGGAAGAAATCGCCGAGCAGCTTGATAAGCCGGTTGACGACGTAAGTCGCATGCTGCGCCTGAACGAACGCATCACCTCGGTGGATACGCCGCTCGGCGGAGACTCTGAAAAAGCCCTGTTGGACATCCTGTCCGATGATAAGGACAGCGGGCCGGAAGATACCACCCAAGACGATGATATGAAGCAAAGTATCGTTAAGTGGTTATTTGAACTGAACGCCAAACAGCGTGAAGTCCTGGCCAGGCGTTTTGGTTTATTAGGTTATGAAGCGGCAACGCTTGAAGATGTAGGTCGCGAAATCGGTCTGACGCGCGAACGCGTTCGCCAGATCCAGGTTGAAGGGCTGCGTCGCCTGCGTGAAATCCTGCAAGGGCAGGGGCTGAACCTCGAGGCAATGTTCAGGGAATAAATACTTCATAACTATTCCAGGTTCCGTTAGCTGATAAAAAAAACGGTGGGGGAAAACCTCACCGTTTTTTTACGTCTTATCACAAGCCCGGCGCTGGCGTGTCATTGCGACCCCGGCGCTACGCTATCATCGCCAGCGCTACAGCATCGCTTTCAGCCGGTAAATCCATTCCAGCGCCGCCCTGGGCGTCAACGTATCCGGATCGATTCCCCCAAGGGCGGCAACCGCCGGCGGCGCCTCTTCCTCCACCGGCTGCAGCAGTGACAGTTGCGAGCCGTCCACGTTGCTTGCCGTAGCGCTGGTGGACAAATTTTCCAGTTCCTTTAGCTTTTGCCGCGCCCGCTTAATCACCTCGCGCGGCACGCCGGCCAGGGCCGCCACCGACAGGCCATAGCTCTTGCTGGCCGCGCCATCCTGCACGGTATGCATAAACGCGATGGTTTCGCCCTGTTCCAAGGCGTCCAGGTGGACATTCACCACGCCTTCCATCTTCTCAGGCAGGGTGGTCAGTTCAAAGTAATGGGTGGCGAACAGGGTCATGGCTTTGATCCGCCCGGCCAGGCTTTCTGCGCAGGCCCAGGCCAGCGATAAACCGTCATAGGTCGAGGTGCCGCGGCCGATTTCATCCATCAGCACCAGGCTTTGCGGCGTCGCGTTATGCAAAATATTGGCGGTTTCGGTCATTTCCACCATAAACGTCGAGCGGCCCGAGGCCAGATCGTCCGCCGCGCCCACGCGGGTAAATATACGATCCACCGGTCCGATGACCGCCTGCGCGGCCGGAACAAAGCTGCCTATGTAGGCCATCAGCACGATCAGCGCATTTTGCCGCATGTAGGTGCTTTTCCCGCCCATATTCGGACCGGTGATAATCAGCATGCGCCGCTGGGTGGAGAGCGACAGCGGATTGGCGATAAACGGCTCGCTTAACACGCGCTCCACCACCGGATGGCGTCCGGCGGTAATCTTGATGCCCGGCTGCTCGGTGATGGTGGGGCAAACATAGTTCAGCGTTTCGGCCCGCTCCGCCAGGTTACCCAGCACGTCCAGCTCCGACAACGCCGCCGCGCATTGCTGCAACGGGCCCAGATGGGGCAACAGCAGATCAAATAACTGGTCGTAAAGCGCCTTTTCCAGCGCCAGCGCTTTCCCTTTTGAGGTAAGCACCTTGTCTTCGTACTCTTTCAATTCCGGAATGATATAGCGTTCGGCGTTTTTCAGCGTCTGCCGGCGGACATAATGGATCGGCGCCTGGTGGCTTTGCCCGCGGCTCAGCTGGATATAATACCCATGGACGGCGTTGAAACCGACTTTAAGGGTGTCCAGTCCGGTTTTTTCCCGTTCACGGATTTCCAGCCGGTCCAGGTAATCGGTGGCGCCATCGGCCAGGGCCCGCCACTCGTCCAGCTCTTGATGATAGCCGGGAGCGATAACGCCGCCGTCGCGTACCAGGACCGGCGGGGCGTCGACCACCGCGCGCTCAAGCAGCGTTCTCAGCTCGTCAAACAGCCCGACCTGCGCGAGCAGGCTATGGATATGCTCCGTCTGCTGCTGGGCAAGCAGCTCGTGAATGGCCGGCAACTGCTGGAAGGCGTGGCGCATGCGCGCCAGGTCGCGCGGCCGGGCCGAGCGCAGCGCCAGACGCGCCAGGATACGCTCCAGGTCCCCCACCTGACGCAGCAGGGGCTGCAGTTCGGCGCAGGGCTCCTGCAGGCTCGCAATGGCCTGCTGGCGATGGGCCAGCACGGCGGCGTCGCGGGTCGGCATATGCAGCCAGCGTTTCAGCATCCGGCTGCCCATGGCCGTTACGGTATGATCCAGGATCTCGGCCAGGGTATTTTCAAACCCGCCGCCGAGGTTTTGCGTGAGTTCCAGGTTACGCCGGGTGGCGGCGTCCATCACGATGCCGTCCTGCTGCCTCTCGAGCGTGATGGCGCGGATATGGGGCAGGGAGGTGCGCTGGGTGTCCTTGACATACTGCAGCAGGCACCCGGCGGCCCGCAGCGCCGCGCCGGCGCGCTCGATGCCGAATCCGTTCAGGTCACGGGTGCCGAACTGCAGGTTAAGCTGCTGGCGGGCGGTATCGAGCTCGAATTCCCAGATAGGCCTGCGGCGCAGCCCCCGGCGATGTTCGATCAGCGCCATTTCCTGCAGGGTTTCCGGAAACAACAGTTCTGCCGGATTGGTGCGCTGCAGCTCCGCGGCCATGGCCTCGCGGTCGGCAGGTTCGCATACCAGGAAACGGCCTGAGCTGAGGTCGAGGGTGGCATAACCAAAACCCTGCGCTTCCTGCCAGATGGCGGCCAGCAGGTTATCCTGGCGTTCATTGAGCAGCGCCTCGTCGCTCAGGGTTCCCGGCGTAACAATGCGCACCACGCGCCGCTCCACCGGACCTTTGGTGGTGGCCGGGTCGCCGATCTGCTCGCAAATCGCCACCGACTCGCCCAACTGGACCAGCTTCGCCAGATAGGTCTCCACCGCATGATAAGGCACGCCGGCCATGGGAATCGGCTCGCCGGCGGATTGTCCGCGCCGGGTCAGAGAAATATCCATCAGCTGCGACGCGCGCCTGGCGTCGTCATAGAACATTTCATAGAAATCACCCATCCGGTAGAACAGTAAGATGTCCGGATGCTGCGCCTTGAGACGCAGGTACTGCTGCATCATTGGGGTGTGTGAATCTAGATTTATATTGTCAGTCATAGACTTAATCTTTTTAATCCATTGAATTTAAAGTTAATTGTGATGTTCGTTGTTTTCGTTTGATATCACGTTGCCTCAAAAAAACACTGAATCCTCTACGCCAACGACTAAAACGCAATGACGTATAACCTCATGCAGGGATGCCCTACCGGCGAAGTGTGCCATAGGGCATGGGAAGAGGTCGAGCGCGAAAAAGACGCCCTTTAATTTTTCTCCGGGTGCCGACTCACGATGTTATCCCGTAGCCGGATGATTTCCTGATTGAGCCGCTGTAGCTGGGCAAGCTCCAGGCCGGCGCTGCAAAACAGCGTCTCGGACAGGCACGAAGACTTATCCTCCAACCCTTTACCTTTGTCGGTGATCGAGATCATCACCTGCCGTTCATCCTCGGGATTGCGCACCCGCTCGATAAATCCTTCCGCTTCCAGCCGTTTAAGCAGCGGCGTCAAGGTGCTGGTTTCCAGCGCCAGCGTTTCGCCAATGCCGCCGATTGATTGTTTGCCCCGCTCCCATAATACATTCAGTACCAGATATTGCGGGTAGGTCACGCCCATGGCATCGAGCATCGGTTTATACAGCCGCTTGATGGCGATGGCGGTGGAATAAATGGAATAGCAAAGCTGTTCCGCCAGGCGGGGACGATGTACCACGGGATGCTCCTTAAGCGTCGGACTGAATTTTATCATACCACTTTAATGACTCCTTTCGCTATCGCGATAACAAATAGCTTGACATGCAAAAGTCCGCTGCTATTGTAATCGTAATTACTTATCGCGATAATATTTATCCTGATAATTAATGCCTTTTTTCCCCCAATGATCAATGAGGACATAATCATGTTGAAGAAAACGCTGACAAGTCTGGCCGCGGGTCTGGCATTGGCCTTCGCCGCCCAGGGGGTCGCCCTGGCAAGTCCGGTCAAAAATATTGTCCTGGTGCACGGGGCTTTTGCCGATGGTTCCGGCTGGCGAGAGGTGACCCGCATTTTGGACAAGGCGGGTTACCATGTATCTATCGTGCAGGAACCGCAAACGTCACTGGCCGATGACGTCGCGGCTACCCGGCGGATCCTCGGTCAGCAACAGGGCAAATCGCTGCTGGTCGGGCACAGCTATGGCGGCTTTATTATCAGCGAAGCCGGGCAGGATCCTTCCGTTGCCGGCCTGGTGTACATCGCGGCTTTCCAGCCCGAAAAAGGTGAAACGCTCGCCGGCCTGTCGTCGAAAATCCCTCAGGCCAGTCAAGGCATCACGCAAACCGGCGATCGTTTCCTCTACCTGAAACCCGAGCTTTACCACGCCGATTTCGCCGCCGACCTGCCGGCGAGCCAGGCCAACTTCATGGCCCGTTCACAGGTCATGCCGGCCGCCGCTATTTTTTCAACGCCCGCGGTGGAACCAGCCTGGAAAACCAAACCAAGCTGGGCGTTAGTCGCGACCCAGGATCGGGCCATTAATCCGGATCTGGAACGGTTTATGGCCAAGCGCGCCAAAAGTAGCATCATTGAAGTAAAAGCCAGTCATGCGGTCTACGCCTCACAGCCGCGGCAGGTCGCCACGCTGATTGAGAAAGCGGCGCAGAAATTGTCCGAATAAATTCGGCCGATAGCCAGCGCCGACGGCAATCACGTTCTGCCACACATCGCGTAATAATCGCCAACCTGCCAAATAATCGATCTCTAGGCCATTTTCGCGCGGCAATAACGAAAATGGCCTAGCCGTGGTTAGGGTTAAAAAATCGAGCCCGCGCTTGACAACGATGTGGGTGTTGCGCAAGCGATAGCCGCGCTATCCTCCGACCCTATAAAAAGGGTAAAATCCCCCCTGCCGCCGTTGTGGCTGCCGATTTAAGGATTTTTAAATTTATTCCCATTAATTCTAAGGATTTAAGGTGCAACAATTACCAAATTGTCCAAAATGCGGTTCCGGGTTTACCTGGCAGGACGGCGAACGGTTGAGCTGCCCGGAATGCGGCAATGAGTGGTCGGCGCAGGACGATCCGGCCGCCGGTGAGGAAAGCCTGATCGTCAGGGATGCCAACGGCAATCTGCTGGCGGATGGCGACGCGGTTACCGTAATAAAGGATTTGAAGGTAAAAGGCAGCTCCTCGACGCTAAAAATCGGTACCAAAGTCAAAAGCATCCGGCTGGTGGCGGGGGATCATAATATCGACTGTAAGATTGACGGTTTCGGCCCGATGAAACTCAAATCAGAATTCGTGAAAAAAAGCTGAGTGGCATAGGCTTTTCATCCATCCGTTTGCCGGCGGCGAGCCTAATATCAAGTTTCTGCAAGATAAAAGGCGCTTGGCCAGGGAAAACGCGACAAAAAGCGGATATCGGCGGGTTGTTTAACCGCCGGTTTTATCATGAAATAAGGCTGCCATAATAATTACCAATGTATTTGCAATCATTTAAATAAAATTAATTTCTAATGTCATTCCATCCTAAGCTCCTTTTAGCTGCATGGTCATTTTCCTTTGCCAAGCCAACATCCAGCCAAGTGAATATGTTATTTTAAATTTATGAAAGTCAATTTAATGACAAGTAATGATACGCCAGCCATGATACCCACCTAAACCGGAAGGCGGGGACTATGGCCGACGGTCGGGTTTGCCATTATCAATCGAGACATGTGGAACCACAGTTTATGTTGCCTCTTTATCCAACAACTACAGAAAGTTGCGTACAATTTTATCATGAAGTAAATATGGCCCGGGACATAGAGCCTATAGAATCAATAGATAATAGTCATTCCGCCCATTATATAGAGCAATGCCTGAATGAAAATCAAGACTTCGCCGGCTTAGAAGGCGTTACCGAGACATTGATAACCAGCGCAGAAAGTCTTTGCAGCCAATTGGATGAATTAAACAGTGATTTATTAGCCTCCCTGGCGCCGGATGAATTACCGGAAACGGAAAGGATGTTGGCCAGCATGGATAATATGTTGAAGCAGGGTGGAGAAATAATGCCATCCACCCGTCCGGGCAGCGCCGAACATCAAATAGTGCTGCATCTGCGCCATGAGCTGCGCCAGCACCCGATGGCGACGTTTTATGAGCGCGGCCGGCTGATGATTGATTTTATCGGCGCAGTCATGAGCAATGACTTCGCCGTCATCTCCGGCACCCTGCCGCGCTGTATTGTGAATGTGATTACCGTGGCTACACGTACCGGCACTATCGTCGCGCTGGCGACCCTGCTGAGGCAACTGGCCGGTTTTGCCCTGGAAAATAACTTCCGTCAGTTAGGCGCGACCGCATCTTTGCCCCCGCGCGTCGTGGCGGGCATCGTCTCCATGCTGATAGGGCCGGCCCTGAATCTTGCCGGCGCGGTGCGCGACGAAAGGAACGGCACCGCCACGCGCGCCTCGCGCGCTTCGCGTATCGCCATGGGATTATTAAGCGCCGGCGCGCTGATGGCGGTGGCAAGCCATAGGCCAGCCTTCACCCTCGGCTCGCTGATGGGATCGTTTGGGCTGCAAACGCTCACCTATACCCTGATGCGGGATCTGCTCCAGCTGTTTTTTCCGCTGCACGACAATGGTGGCATGAATGCGGGCGGCCTGATATGTTCCAGCCTGTTTTATGGCGCGGCGCAAGGGGTATTAGGCGTCGCCATGGCCAATCTTGCGCCGCATTCGGGAGCCGGTTATGCGATTGACGAAGCCGACCGGATCGCCAAACATATGGCGCAATGGGCTTCCGACGCCAGCCTGGCCGCCGTGGTAATACAACCGGATGTCGTGCACGATTTGCTGCGCAGCGCATTAAATGCCTTTACCGAAGTCTTTGACGATTTGCAGCGCCCCGCACTGATGCGCTGGTTCGCTAAACCGCATGACGGGCTGCGCGAGCACCACGATGCCGAGGCCATTCCCGCTAAATCCGGCGTGCCGCCGCCGCGTGCGCAAGGTGTGCGTATCGGGCTGGGACGGCCGCGTATCGGCAAGGGACGTTGGCCTACGGCCGGGCAGGCCGCGGAACAGTTTTTCACCACCAACGCCATGCGCACGTCCTACTTTGCGGGAGTGGTAAGCATCGCCCTGACCGCGGCATCGGCGCTAAACGGCGCCAATTTATCGCATATCGATAAAATCCTGGTGGTGAATAGCCTGGTTGCCGGTTTGGTCATGGCCGGTTACCCGGCGTTTATCGCGGCGCATGGGAAGCCGGCTACCGCACCTTGTGCCGCAAGCAGCTGAAACATGTCGCCTGGGGCATCCTTGCGGGCGCGTTATCCCGATTGGCGGGTGACGGCCCGGCCCTGAAAAAAGACCATGATAATTTTTTGGCGGTTTTTACAGTAGGAATGCTAATGTTATTAATCGATAAGAGATCATTCTCTGCAAATAGGCGTACAATTGAACACTCGATTTTAGTGTAGTGACAAAATGCGCTTAGGGTTTGATTAAATGGTTTTTAGCGCGGGCGAAATGATCGATAAATCTAAACTGTTATAGCGAGTTCTCTGGTTCATCGTCCCATTACCGGGTTAAAAAAAAACACATTGGTGCTACTGTTTTGAGCGGATTTTTTTCCTTGGGGAAAGGTAATCTTCTAAAGATCTGATAGTTAAAGACTTAATTTAAATTACGTACCTGAGCATTTCATTAATTTTATTCATGATTTTTTTGATGGCAAAGATCGAATGGTCCGTTTATGGTTATCAGATAACCACTAGATGGTACTGTGACCGGGTTCACTTGCCAATACTGTTTTTTTAAGGAAAGTCTAATGGGATCAACTGATTAATATGAAAGAAGGCAAGGTATCCTTTGAACCACTATGCGGATTATCACCGGTGCGCCAATTGCCTTTTTACTAATGCCATAATATGCCACAGAGGTGTAAAAGGCCACCCTATCTGAAATAATCAATTGCCGGCCAAGTCACGTCTGCCGCGAAAAATAAGGACTGAAAATGTGATGTAGATATAACTTTTGGATTCATTCGGCTTTGATTCTCGTCAATCCGCAGCGAAACCTGAGGCCTGACAATAAGATGGCATTAATATCAGATGAAAAAAACTTCGATGTAAATATAAAATTGACATGCACATAGCGATGATAATTACACACTATAAATATTAGTTGCTTATCACCACAAAAATAAGCGGCCGCGACTATTTTATCAACTGTTTTCCGGGGTGTAGCATGGACGGAGCTTTGATTTTCTGTAAAGATGCAATTCTAAGGTTTCGTTCGGATTACGATGATTTGACAGCGATTCCATTGTTGTCCGTGCAAGCGTGCCTGGAAAATGAAGACCCCTTATTTCTGCTAAAATATTTTCGACATCCGGTTATCATTGAAGAGGGTACGACGTTATCACATATATTCCTGGCGATTAAACCTTGGGCGAAAATATTGGGCATTTACCTCGATATAGATGTGATGTCATATATTGATGAAATAAGGAAACCCTCCCAAGCGGAATCCGTATTTGACTGGATTGGCATTCAAAAGGTGACGTCGATCCATCGTGCATATCAGCATCAGGACATTAAACCCGGCGAGGATTTTACATCATATTTCAATCGTGAGCGCATTCCAACCAAGCATTTTGATATTGAAGCGGACTACACCGCCAATGGTTACAAAAACAAAGATAAAGAACATTATAGTATCAGTGGCGATATACATACTATCAAAAATGTGCCGGTGGTGGTGAGCGATCGGCAGGTCGTCGCCAGTTACGGCTATGAAAAAAGTAATCTAATGAATCGTAAATACACCGGTGTAACGGTTAATAATAAAATAAGTTATATTCAGGGTAGAATTAATTTTTCATTTTATGAAGTTATGGAAGCTATTTTTAACGATGGATTGTTCTATTTTTCGCCGCAGGCGGCGAATGCCAACCTGGCGATGATCAAAAAAATGGCCGAAATGCTTGATCAGGATGAAGCCGGTAATCAAGAGGCGCCGATGCAGGAAATTTCAGGAAAAATTGATGATAACCCTGTAGATAAAAGCATCGCTATTGATATTACGGAAGGGGCTATGGACCCGATGATTGAGCATATTGAAGCGGAAAAAATTTATTGGCGCTATATAAAATCGCTGTGCGACTCCCTGAGTGAACTGCCCATAAGAATAGGGCATATCGAGGAAGCCATGCTGCCCGAATACCGTTTTTCCAACTTTATCATGGAAGATATTTAATAATTGCCGCGGCCAATGCCAAATGGCTACGCTTGCCCTCAACGACGGGTTAATGACGATGACGCCGGCGGCGTCATCGGTGCGCGGAATTTACTCATAGCGCCGGAAATAAATCTCCAGCCTGGCCTGCAGTTTACCGAGCACGGTGCTGAACATCAGGTAAATAAAGGCCGCCTCAATATACAATATCAGGGGCTCATAGGTCACGGAAACGATACGCTGCGCCGCCAGGAACATTTCCGGCACGGTAATTACCGCCGCCAGCGACGTGTCTTTGATCAGCGAAATAAATGAGTTGGCCAGGGGCGGTAACGATACAAATACCGACTGCGGCAATATCACCCTGCGCATGGCCTGGCTACTGCTCATGCCGATGGCATAGGCGGCTTCCCATTGGACCTTGGGCACCGACAGGATAGCCCCGCGGATAATTTCCGAGCTATAGGCCCCGACGCTCATGATAAAACCAATCAGCGCGGCCGGAAACGCATCAAGCGTAATACCCGCGCTGGGCAGTCCGTAAAAGATAAGGAACAGCTGCACCAATAGCGGGGTACCGCGAATCACCCAAACATAAAAATCGGCAATCCCTTTGAGCGGCTGCGGGCCGTACAAACGGATCAGCGCCACCACAAACCCGACCGCCAGCCCGCCGATAAAGGAGAAGATCGCCAGAGGCAGGGTAAACATCACTCCGGCGGCGAACAACCGCCAGAATGAGTCCAACATCAGTTGTAGCCAAGGCGGCATCCGCTAGAACTCCTGTTCCGGGAACATTATTTAGAGATGTCCTGACCGAAGTAACGAACGGCAATTTCCTTATAGGTACCCTCCGCCTTTACTTCATCCAGCGCATTGTTCAGCGCTTTCACCAGTTCGGGTTGATTCTTGCGTATCAAGATTCCGGAAGGCGCGTTGGCATCTTGGGCGGCAACGATTTTCAGCGGCGCGTTCGGTTTGTGTTTTTTGAAGTCGAGGAAGGACAAATTGTCATTCAGCGTCGCGGCCGCGCGACGGCTCAGCACCAGATCCAAAGACTGGTTAAAGCCGTCGGTAGGCACCAGATCGGCGCCGTATTTGGTCGCCACCTGGGAATAATTGCTGGTCAGGCTTTGGGCCGCCTTCTGTCCCTTCAGGTCATCGAAGTTTTTGATGGTGGTATTGTCGTCACGCACGATCAGCACCACTTTTGAATCGATGTAGGGTTGGGAAAAATCATATTTCGCCTGACGCTCCGGGGTTATGCCCACCTGGTTGATCACCGCGTCATAGCGTTTGGCATCCAGGCCGGCAATCAGTCCGTCCCAACGGCCTTCGATAAACTTCGCCTTGACGCCAAGCTTGGCGGCGACGGCCCGGCCGAGATCAACGTCAAATCCCACCAGCTTGTCGCTGCCGTCATGATAGGTATAAGGCGCGTAGGTGCCTTCGGTGCCGAAGGTAATGGTGCCGGCGGCTTTAATGGCCGCCAGGCCGTCTTCCGCCTGGGCCTGTACCGTGGTGATAAACAGGGAGCCGGCTAAAAGTGCTAAGGTCATTTTTTTCATCGTTAGTCCTGAGGTGACAATGTTGAGAGGCGCGCCAGCGCGCGTTCTGAATTTGTCGGGAATGCTAATCCACTTTGGATTTTCCATTAAATGTCATTAAGTAATTAGAAATTACATAAAATTATAACAGATAGTTTAATAAGAACTTAGTGCATCAAGAGTATGGTTACAAGAACCAATAGCATGATAACAGGAATCAACGGGGCGGTTATAAGGATAGCGGGGATGACCGGCGAAAATCCGGCCTCAATAACCTGTGCGGTTCGGGTTATACTTGAAGGCAACGACAGCCGCGGCAACGGATGTTTTCCCGTTTGACAGCCCTCTTATCAGGATGGGAGTATCATGAACGACGACGATCTTTTCATGCTCGGTACCCGTATTGGGGCGGCGCTCAAACAGACCGGCGGCAGGGTAACCTGCGCCGAGTCCTGTACCGGCGGATGGGTGGCTAAAACCCTGACCGATGTCGCCGGCAGTTCGGGCTGGTTCGAGCGCGGGTTCGTTACCTACAGTAACCAGGCAAAATCCGAGATGCTGGGCGTCAGGGCCAGCACCCTTGAACAGCATGGCGCGGTGAGCGACCCGGTGGTATTGGAAATGGCCCAGGGCGCGTTGGCGGCCGCGTCGGCGGATTATGCCGTGTCCATCAGCGGTATCGCGGGGCCGGACGGCGGCTCGCTGGAAAAGCCGGTCGGCACGGTATGGTTTGGGTTTGCCTGCCGCCATCAGGCGCCGTTTTCCCAGCTTATGCACTTCGAGGGCGGCCGGGATGAGGTGCGGCGCCAGGCGGTGCATTTCGCCCTGAAAACCTTATTAGACACATTTCTCTGAAAATGTACTTGATACTGTATGATTGTACAGTATAATTGGCGGCAGTATCGGCATAGATGTTTGGCGAAAAGAGGGTAGCGATGTCGCTCCCTGCTTGATAGGAGTTGAAATGGCTATTGATGAGAATAAACAAAAGGCGTTAGCAGCAGCGTTAAGCCAGATTGAAAAACAGTTTGGCAAGGGCTCTATCATGCGCCTGGGTGAAGATCGTTCAATGGATGTTGAAACAATCTCCACGGGTTCTCTTTCCCTTGATATTGCACTGGGCGCCGGCGGCTTGCCCATGGGACGCATCGTTGAAATCTATGGGCCGGAGTCTTCTGGTAAAACCACCCTCACCCTGCAGGTGATTGCCTCCGCACAGCGTCAAGGCAAAACCTGCGCGTTTATCGACGCCGAACATGCGCTTGATCCTATCTACGCGAAAAAACTCGGCGTGGATATCGATAACCTGCTGTGCTCTCAGCCGGACACCGGCGAGCAGGCACTGGAAATCTGCGATGCCCTGACGCGCTCCGGCGCGGTTGACGTTATCATCGTCGACTCCGTGGCGGCCTTGACCCCTAAAGCTGAAATCGAAGGGGAAATCGGCGACTCCCACATGGGGCTGGCGGCACGCATGATGAGCCAGGCCATGCGTAAACTGGCGGGTAACCTTAAAAACGCCAATACGCTGCTGATCTTTATCAACCAGATTCGTATGAAAATCGGCGTGATGTTCGGTAACCCGGAAACCACCACCGGTGGTAACGCGCTAAAATTCTACGCCTCGGTACGTCTTGATATCCGTCGCATCGGCTCCGTCAAGGAAGGCGAGGTGGTGGTGGGCAGCGAGACACGCGTTAAAGTAGTGAAGAATAAAGTGGCCGCGCCGTTCAAACAGGCTGAATTCCAAATCCTGTATGGCGAGGGCATCAATATTCGCGGCGAACTGGTGGACCTGGGCGTTAAGCACAAGCTCATCGAAAAAGCCGGTGCCTGGTATAGCTATAACGGTGAAAAAATCGGCCAGGGTAAGGCCAATGCCTGTGTCTTCCTGAAGGAACGCCCGGAAATCGCGGCGGATTTGGATAAAAAACTGCGCGACATGCTGTTGAACAGCCCTGAAACCTCCAGTTTTGCCGGCGTAGGCGATGACGTTGATGAAAGCGCGGCCAGCGAAAGCAGTGAAGAAGTATAACCCCTGCGCTATCCGGGGCGGATTGTGGTTTGTCCCGGCCGGCGGTAGCGTATGAGTAGTTCGCTGCTCGATCGCGCGCTACATATGCTCGCGCTACGCGATCACAGCGAAGCGGAGTTGCGTCGTAAACTGGCGGCGCAGCCGGTCGCCAGGCAACGATTTAAGGCAACGCCGGCGAAGAACGCGCCGGCCGAGACGCAAATCACCGAAGCTGATATCCAGGTTGTTATCGACTATTGCCTGCAAAATGATTGGCTCGATGATGCGCGTTTTGCCCTGCGTTATGTTAACAGCCGCAGCAAACGAGGATACGGCGAACAAAAGATACGCATGGAGTTGCTCCAGAAGGGAATACAACGGGAAATTATTGATAACGCCTTTACCGAAGCACAAATCGATCGGTCGGCGCAGGCGCAGGACGTTGCCTGGAAAAAATTTGGACAACCTCTCCCGTCCGATCGGGAAGCCAGGGCCAAAGTGCAACGTTACCTCCTTTCACGCGGTTTTTCCTACGATGAGATTCGCTCTATTTATATAAATTTTTAATTTGATGGCCTGTGGGATTTTACTTCCCATCAAAGAAAATTTATCTTATTCCCACTTTTGAGTTCGTGAACGCTACTGTAGCGCCCCAATACTGCGCTATTCTGTTTTCGATCCGTTCGTTTAGCTTGATTCCGGGACAACTATGAGCAAGAGCACCGCTGAGATCCGTCAAGCGTTTCTCGATTTTTTCCATAGCAAAGGCCACCAGGTAGTCGCAAGTAGCTCGCTGGTGCCAGATAACGATCCGACATTGCTGTTTACCAATGCCGGCATGAACCAATTCAAGGACGTTTTCCTCGGGCTGGACCAACGCCAGTATCATCGCGCCACCACTTCCCAGCGCTGCGTGCGCGCGGGCGGCAAGCATAACGACCTGGAAAATGTCGGTTATACCGCGCGCCACCATACCTTTTTCGAAATGCTGGGTAACTTCAGCTTCGGCGATTACTTCAAGCACGACGCCATCAACTTTGCATGGGAACTCCTGACCGGTGCCCGGTGGTTTAACCTGCCGAAGGAAAAACTATGGGTTACCGTCTATGCCACCGATGACGAAGCCTACAATATTTGGTCGCGTGAAGTGGGCGTGCCCGAAGATCGCATCATCCGCATCGGCGACAATAAAGGCGGGGCCTATGCGTCGGATAACTTCTGGCAGATGGGCGATACGGGCCCGTGCGGGCCGTGCTCGGAGATTTTCTACGATCATGGCGATCATATCTGGGGCGGACCACCGGGAAGCCCGGAAGAAGACGGCGATCGTTATATCGAAATCTGGAATCTGGTGTTTATGCAGTTCAACCGCCAATCGGACGGCACCATGCTGCCGCTGCCGAAACCTTCGGTGGATACCGGCATGGGGTTGGAACGTATTTCCGCGGTGCTGCAACATGTTAACTCAAATTACGACATCGATTTATTCCATACCCTGATTGCTGCGGTGGCAAAAGTGACCGGCTGCGGCGATCTGACCAGCAAATCGCTGCGCGTGATTGCCGACCATATCCGCTCCTGCGCCTTCCTGATTTCGGACGGCGTGGTGCCGTCCAACGAAGGGCGCGGTTATGTCCTGCGGCGCATTATTCGCCGTGCCGTGCGGCACGGTAATATGCTGGGCGCCAAAGAGGCCTTTTTCTACCGGCTGGTGGCGCCGTTGATTGACGTGATGGGGCCTGCGGCCACAGAACTGAAACAGCAGCAGGCGCGGGTGGAGCAAGTGCTGCAAACCGAGGAAGAACAGTTCGCCCGTACGCTGGAGCGCGGCCTGGCCCTGTTGGACGAGGAACTGGGCAAGCTCGAGGGCGACACGCTGGACGGTGAAACCGCCTTTCGCCTGTATGATACCTACGGCTTTCCGCTGGATCTGACCGCCGATGTCTGCCGTGAGCGTCAGTTGAAGGTGGACGAAGAGGGTTTCGAGCGGGCCATGGATGAACAGCGCCGCCGCGCCCGCGAGTCAAGCGGGTTCGGCGCCGATTACAACAGCATGCTGCGGGTGGATAAAGCCACCCGGTTCTTCGGCTATGACGAGTCCCGGCACCAGGGCGCCGTGGTCGCGCTGTTTCGCAACGGAGAGCCGGTGCAGGCGATAGGCCAGGGCGACGACGCCGTGGTGGTCCTGGACGAGACGCCGTTTTACGGCGAATCCGGCGGCCAGGTTGGCGACCAGGGCGAACTGAAAGCCGCCATGGGGCTGTTTACCGTCAATGATACGCAGAAGTACGGCCAGGCATTCGGTCACGTCGGGCGCCTGGCCTTGGGCGAATTAAAGGTGGGCGACCCGGTGACCGCCAGCGTGGACGATGCGCGTCGTTCCCGCATCCGCCTGAACCATTCCGCCACCCATCTGCTTCACGCGGCGCTGCGTCAGGTGCTGGGCTCCCACGTGGCGCAAAAAGGCTCGCTGGTGAACGATCGGTACCTGCGTTTCGATTTTTCCCACTCCGAAGCGATGGAACCGCAGCAGATACGCGCCGTGGAAGATATCGTCAACCAGCAAATCCGTCGAAATCTACCTATCGAGACGGAGATCATGGATCTGGAGGCCGCGCGCGGCACCGGCGCCATGGCGCTGTTCGGCGAGAAATATGACGCCAAGGTCCGGGTATTGCGCATGGGCGATTTCTCCACCGAGCTGTGCGGCGGCATTCATGCCTCCCGCACCGGGGATATAGGCCTGTTTCGCATCATCTCTGAATCCGGTACCGCGGCCGGCGTGCGCCGTATTGAAGCCGTGACCGGCGAAGGCGCGTTGGCGAGCCTGCATCAGCAGAGCGAGCTGATCCATGACATTGCCCAGTTGGTGAAGGGCGATAACCAAAGCCTGGCCGATAAGGTTAAAACCTTGCTTGAGCGCTCCCGGCAGTTGGAAAAAGAGATCCAGCAGCTTAAAAGCCAGCAGGCGGCGCAGGAAAGTTCGGCGCTGACCGGCAATGTCAAGATGGTGGGCGGCGTGAAGCTGCTGGTCAGCAAACTGGATAATGTCGACCCCAAGATGCTGCGCACCATGGTGGACGATCTGAAGAACCAGTTGGGATCGGCGGTCATCGTGCTGGCAACGATAGCCGAGGGTAAAGTCAGTCTGATAGCAGGAGTGACAAAAGATTTAACCGGGCGCGTTAAAGCTGGCGAACTCATCGGCCAGCTGGCCCAGCAGGTGGGCGGCAAAGGCGGCGGTCGCCCCGATATGGCGCAGGCCGGGGGCACTGACGTCCAGGCATTGCCTGCGGCCCTGGCCGGCGTAGAGGCCTGGCTGGCGACGAAATTCTAGCGCGGATAAGAATACGTTATTATAAACGCCGTAGCTTTCTGTTAAGTTATGGCGTTTGGATTCGTATTATCCGCTGAGTCAGCTGAATCAAAAGTTAGGCGCGAAGCTGGTCATATCGACTAAACTTATACCTGATGTTGAAAGTCGTCAGCCTGCTGGCATTTTATGTCACTCACATGACTTACGTTTTCACGGTATATGATGGATAATGGCGGGAAACTGAGAGACCCGACTCTTTTAATCTTTCAAGGAGCAAAGAATGCTTATTCTGACTCGTCGAGTTGGTGAAACCCTCATGATTGGCGATGAGGTAACGGTTACGGTTTTAGGAGTCAAGGGCAACCAGGTACGTATCGGTGTCAATGCGCCTAAAGAAGTTTCTGTTCACCGTGAAGAAATATACCAGCGTATTCAGGCTGAAAAATCGCAACAGAATCCCTTCTGATCTTTTCCAGCGCCTCGCTGCCGCGGGGCGCTACTCCCCTCGCCACCCGTCAAAATGACTTATTTTCTGCTGATTATTTCTGCGTCTAAACTCAACCTATCGCTTGCATTTTCCCTGATAAGGGAACGTTTACGGGCTATTGTGCTGTCAATCTGGTCAAGTTGCATGGCTTTTGCGCAAACGCTCGCCAGACGGGAAAAATTGTTTGACTTATCAGTCCGGGAAAGTAATATGTGCGCCACGCAGTGCCGATGAGCTTTAACATCGGCGCGTAGGTGAGGTGGCCGAGAGGCTGAAGGCGCTCCCCTGCTAAGGGAGTATACGGTCAAAAGCTGTATCGAGGGTTCGAATCCCTCCCTCACCGCCATTATTTAATATTGCATCCATAGCTCAGCTGGATAGAGTACTCGGCTACGAACCGAGCGGTCGGAGGTTCGAATCCTCCTGGATGCACCATTAGACGACCCGTTAGCACGGTCGGAAATTAGTTGTATTATTTAATACGATGCATCCATAGCTCAGCTGGATAGAGTACTCGGCTACGAACCGAGCGGTCGGAGGTTCGAATCCTCCTGGATGCACCATTCCCGTATTAAACAAAATCCGTTTTACCACATATCGTCTTTGGTCTCATCATTGCATCCATAGCTCAGCTGGATAGAGTACTCGGCTACGAACCGAGCGGTCGGAGGTTCGAATCCTCCTGGATGCACCATGACTATGCATCTTCCGCTTTTTTCCCGCATCCCCTAGGCTTACCTGCACAGGGTTTTTTAACCGCGTTTGTTTACCGCCGACATACTCCCTTGAACCCTCAACGCCGCCTGGATTGACCGTTTTCTTGCGCGCCTTCGCCATTTCCCGTGCCGCGACCGTGCAACAGAAAAAGCGACAATTTTATGACTTTGCGTTACAGTGAAGCGTTATTTTCAGCATCAGGGAGCGACGATGTACGATCAATACGAAGGCTTAATCTTCGATATGGACGGTACGCTGCTCGATACCGAGCCAACCCATCATAAAGCCTGGCATCAGGTGCTCGGCAAGTACGGTATGCGGTATGACGGCGCGGCTATGGTCGGGTTAAACGGGTCGCCGACCTGGCGTATCGCTAAGACGATTATCGATGGCCATGGTTCCGCCATGGATCCCTACCGGCTGGCGATTGAGAAAACCGCGGCGGTGGAAATGATGTTGTTGGAACACGTGCTGCCGTTGCCGCTTATCGACGTGGTGAAAGCCTATCATGGCAAGCGACCGATGGCGGTCGGCACGGGCAGCGAACATCGCCTGGCCGTATCCTTGCTTGGACATCTGGGACTATTGCACTATTTTGACGCCATTGTCGGGGCGGATGACGTGACCCGGCATAAACCTTTTCCAGACACCTTTTTACGCTGTGCCGAACTGATAGGCGTGGCCCCGGAGAAATGCGTGGTGTTTGAAGACGCCGATTTTGGCATTCAGGCCGCCCGGTCGGCCGGCATGGCGTTTGTCGATGTGCGAATTGCCTAGAATGCAATTGACAGAACTCACGGCGTATTGCGATTGTCATCGCCTGGCATGAGGTTTCCGGACTATGTTTCCGGACTATGCTGCGCGACGTTTAAGTTGAGATGCGGCGGCTTCATCACCGGCAGCGGGAACACCGCTATGGTGGTTTGACGCCCGGTTTAGCGCAAAGCCCATAATGATCTCTTTATAGTTGGGAAAAGCATTACATTAAGGCACGTCAAACCGGTTAATCCCCGGGACTCACCTGATGATGAATGCGTAAATGATAACGATTGGTAGCGATAAACGAGCAGATTCAATTATGCTTACTCAATACAAAATTAACTGCGGGAGGTCGATTTGATCCCGGACGTATCTGAAGCGCTTTCATGGCTGGAAGCCAATCCTCATGCACTGAAGGGTATCCGCCGGGGTGTGGAACGCGAAACCTTGCGCATTTCCGCCAACGGACGTTTGGCTCAAACCCCCCACCCGGAATCCCTGGGCGCGGCGTTAACGCATAAATGGATTACCACGGATTTTGCCGAGGCTCTGCTCGAATTCATCACGCCGGTGGATGACGATGTCGATCACCTGCTGGCGCTGCTACGGGACATCCACCGCCATGTGGCGCGCCATCTTGGCGAAGAGCGCATGTGGCCGATGAGCATGCCTTGTTTCATCGATCATAACCAGCCTATTGAACTGGCCCAATATGGTTCCTCCAATATTGGACGGTTTAAGACCTTGTATCGTGAAGGCCTGAAAAATCGTTACGGCGCCCTGATGCAGGCTATCTCCGGCGTGCACTATAACTTTTCCCTGCCGCTGGCGTTCTGGCAGGCGCGGCTTGGTGTCGAGGATGAGATCGGCGGCAAGGCGGCCATTTCCGACGGCTACCTGCGCCTTATCCGTAATTATTATCGATTCGGCTGGATTATCCCCTATCTGTTTGGGGCGTCGCCGGGCGTCTGCGCGTCATTCCTTGACGGCCGCAAGAGCGATTTGCCGTTTGAGCGGGCGGCCTCCGGCATGATTTACCTGCCGTTCGCCACCTCGCTGCGACTTAGCGACCTGGGGTACACCAATAAGTCCCAAAGCCAGCTCGGCATTACCTTTAACCGGCTGGAGGATTATATTGCCGCCCTGAAGCGGGCCATTAAAACGCCGTCGGCGGACTACCAGCGTATCGGACTGGAAAAAGACGGCAAGCGGCTGCAGGTGAACACCAACGTGCTGCAAATCGAAAACGAACTCTACGCGCCGGTGCGCCCCAAGCGCGTGACCCATAAGGGCGAATCTCCGTCCGATGCGCTGGAGCGTGGGGGCATTGAGTATATCGAAGTGCGGTCGTTGGATATCAACCCGTTCTCGCCGATTGGCATCGACGAACAGCAGGCGCGCTTCCTGGATCTTTTCCTGATTTGGTGTACGCTGGCCGAGGCGCCGGAAATGAGCGCGGAGGAAGTGTTGTGCACCCGCGCCAACTGGAATAAGGTAATTCTCGAAGGGCGTAAACCCGGCCTGACCCTGGGCGTCGATTGCGGTTCCCAGCAGGAACCGTTGGCCCACATAGGCAAGGCGCTGTTCCAGGATTTGCGTCGCGTGGCGGTGATTCTCGATAGCAATAACCATAACCATCAATACCGCCAGGCCTGTGACGGCCTGGTGGCCGGCTTTGACGACCCGTCGCTGACCTATTCCGCGCGTATTCTCGAGGCCATGAAAGAGCAGGGTATTGGCGGGCTGGGAATGGCGTTGGCTAATAATTATCGTCAGACGCTGTGCGATGAGCCGTTGGAAATACTGGATGAAGAGCTGTTGGCGACTGAACAGGCGCGTTCCTGGAAGCGGCAGCGTGAGATTGAAGCAGGGGATAGCGTGAGTTTCGAGCAATTTCTGGCGCAGCATAACGCCGGCTGAAAAAGAAAAGGCCACAGAGACTGTGGCCAAATAAACATCTCTGAATACAGGGATGATGATAACAAATGCGCGTCTTTCAATAATTCAGACTCTCGGCTTGGAAAAAAGTTTCCTTACAATGGTAAAAAAATTATTTTTTAAAAGAGGAGGTGACGTATGCCACTACTGGATAGCTTTACCGTAGACCACACCCGCATGGCCGCGCCTGCGGTACGTGTTGCAAAGACCATGAAAACCGCTCATGGCGATACCATCACCGTCTTTGATTTGCGTTTTTGCCGACCCAATCTGGAAGTGATGCCTGAGCGCGGTATTCACACCCTGGAACATTTATTCGCCGGTTTTATGCGTAATCATCTTAACGGCGACGGCGTTGAAATCGTCGATATTTCACCTATGGGCTGCCGTACCGGTTTTTATATGAGCCTGATCGGCGCGCCGGATGAAGTTCGTGTCGCCAACGCCTGGAAAGCGGCGATGGCCGATGTGCTGAAAGTCACCGACCAGAACAAAATCCCTGAGTTGAATGAATATCAATGCGGTACGTATCACATGCATTCCCTGGCGGAAGCGCAGGAGATCGCCCAGCATATACTTGATCACGATATCCGGGTGAATCATAACGATGAGCTGGCCCTGCCGAAAGAAAAGCTGGCGGAGCTGCATATCTAAACCCTGTTTACCGGCACTCGCAAGCCCTTCCAGGTGAAGGGCTTTTTTTATGGGAAAAGATAACGCCGTGGAGGCTACGCCTCATCCACGCCCGTTTTAAACGCCTTAAGCGGGGTAATGCGCACCTGCTTGATCATGTTGTCCTGCACCGCCATGATTTCAATCTTATAACTGTCTATCTGGGTATGCGTGCCCACCGGCGGGATATCCTGCAGCGCCTCGAGCAGCATGCCGTTAACCGTGCGCGCCTCCGCTTCGGGCAACGTCCAGTTAAAGGCTTTATTCAGCTCGCGAATATTGGCGCCGCCGTCGATCAATACCGAACCGTCGCTTTGCGGGATCACTTCTTCCGCCAGGGTGGGGGACATGGAGGTGGTAAAATCGCCGACAATCTCCTCCAGGATATCCTCAACCGTCACCAGTCCCTGGATATCCCCATACTCGTCGACGATAAGCCCGACCTTTTCTTTATTGCGCTGGAATTTCACCAGTTGGATATTCAGCGGCGTGCCTTCGGGGACGTAGTAGATTTCATCGGCCGCGCGCAGCAGGTTCTCCTTGGTGAACTCCTGCTTTTCCGTCATCAGGCGGTAGGCTTCGCGCACCCGCAGCATACCGATGGCATCGTCGAGATTGTCGCGATACAGCACGATGCGGCCATGGGGAGAGTGGGTCAGTTGGCGGATGATGTTGCGCCATTCATCGTTGACATTGATACCCACGATCTCATTGCGCGGCACCATAATGTCGCCGACGCTGACCTTTTCCAAATCCAGGATCGACAGCAGCATATCCTGGTTGCGCCGCGAGATAAGCGAGCGGGACTCGTTGACGATGGAACGCAGTTCATCCTTGCTCAGGGCGTCATTCAGGTTCGAGGGAACCTTAATGCCCATGATGCGCATCAGGATGCGGGTAATGATATTCAGCAGCCAGACCAGCGGCATCATGATCTTTTGCAGCGGCGCCAGCAGCAGGCTGCTGGGCAGGGCAATGCGCTCGGGATAAAGCGCCGCCACGGTCTTGGGCAGCACCTCGGCAAACAGCAGGATGACAAAGGTCAGGATACCGGTTGAGATCGCCACGCCGATATCGCCGTACAGGCGCATGCCGACGATGGTGGCCAGCGCCGAGGCCAGGATATTGACCAGGTTGTTGCCGATCAACACCAGGCTTAACAAGCGGTCGGTGCGGCGTAATAATTTCTCGACCCGCCGGGCGGCGCGATTGCCCTGTTTGGCCAGATGACGCAGGCGATAACGATTGAGCGTCATCATCCCGGTTTCCGAGGCGGAAAAATAGGCGGACACCAGTACCATAATCACCAGGATAATTATCAGCGTACTGGTTGAAACATGTTCCAACGTGGGAATTCCTTTTAGGGGTAAATACAGCGGTTAGCGGTTAATGACCATCCTCGACGAATTGCCATTGATTTGTACGTCATCCGCCCAGTATGTTCTGCCAGATACGGCTGCCGAAATAGGCCAGCGTCAGCAACAGCACGCCGACCAGGCTCAGCCAAACCACACGACGACCGCGCCAGCCTTCACGATAATGGCCCCATAATAAAACAATATAGACCAACCAGGCGATGAAGGAGAGCACCGCCTTATGCAGGTTTTCGCCGTTGAACATATTTTGCATATACAGCAGGCCGGTGCACAGGGTTAGCGTCAGCAGCACCACGCCCACCTGGGTGATGTGGAACATTTTACGCTCGATACCCATCAGCGGCGGCATATCGGCGCTGAACATCAACCGTTTGGTCTTTAACAGATAATCAAGCCAGGCCAGTTGAAAGGCATACAGGGTGGCTATAATCAGCACCGCATAAGAAAACAGCGCCAGGCCGATATGCACCAGCAGTCCGGGCGTGGCCTCCAGGTGGGTAATGAACTCCCCTGGCATCAGGGTGGAGGCGGCCAAATGGATCATGGCGAATATATAGACCACCGGCAGCAGGAACCAGCCGCGGTTAAGCGTGGCGACCGACGTCATGACGGTGGCTATCATCAGACTGACCAGGGAGCCGATATTCAGCAGGCTCAGGTTTTGCCCCGTATGGACGTCGAAAATGCGCAGGTACAGCGTGCAGGCGTGGCTAACCAGCGCCACCACGGCGGACATCAGCGCCAGGCGGCGGTAGGCGCCGTTCCTGCGCAAAATGCTGGGCAGGATCAGGCCGAGACTCACGGCATAGGCAATAAAAGCCAGTAGGGCAATCCATGACATATCGCAAATGGGCTTTAGCTAAGGATAAAGAGGCGACCAGTATAGCGTTAGCGGCGTCTCGTACCAAACGTTCTCGTCGCGGGGGCAGCGATCTGCCGCTGCTTCGTGTTATACTCGTCGGCAATAATGTCGCGCAAGCGGCCGGACTCCAGGTTGAGCAGGTTGAGTAGAGAACGATGTTTGAAAATTTATCCGACAGATTATCGCGCTCATTGCGCAATATCAGCGGCCGGGGCCGCCTGACAGAAGAGAACATTCAAGAAACGCTGCGTGAAGTCCGCATGGCGCTGCTCGAAGCCGATGTGGCCCTGCCCGTGGTGCGTGATTTTATCAACCGGGTAAAAGCGCGCGCGGTCGGCCAGGAAGTGAACAAAAGCCTGACCCCGGGCCAGGAATTCGTCAAAATCGTGCGTACCGAACTGGTGAACGCGATGGGCGAGGAGAACAACGAGCTCAACCTCGCGTCCCAGCCGCCGGCGGTGGTGTTGATGGCGGGCCTGCAAGGGGCCGGTAAAACCACCAGCGTCGCCAAGCTTGGCAAGTACCTGCGCGAAAAGCATAAGAAAAAAGTGCTGGTGGTGTCCGCCGACGTCTATCGCCCGGCGGCAATCAAGCAGCTGGAAACCCTGGCGGAAACGGTCGGCGTGGATTTTTTTCCGTCCGATGCCGGACAACGGCCTCTTGATATCGTCAACCAGGCATTGCAACACGCAAAATTGAAATTCTACGACGTGCTGCTGGTGGATACCGCCGGCCGGCTGCACGTCGATGAAGCCATGATGGGCGAGATCAAACAGATCCACGCGGCCATCAGGCCGGTGGAAACCCTGTTCGTGGTCGATGCCATGACCGGCCAGGACGCCGCCAACACCGCCAAGGCGTTTAACGAGGCGCTGCCGCTGACCGGCGTGATCCTGACCAAGGTCGATGGCGACGCGCGCGGCGGGGCGGCGTTGTCCATCCGCCATATTACCGGCAAGCCGATTAAATTCATGGGCGTGGGCGAAAAAACCGACGCGCTGGAGCCGTTCTACCCCGAGCGTATTGCCGGGCGTATCCTGGGCATGGGCGACGTGCTGTCGTTAATTGAGGATATCGAAAGCAAGGTTGACCGCGTTCAGGCGGAAAAACTGGCCAATAAGCTGAAAAAAGGCGACGGTTTTGATTTGACCGATTTCCTCGACCAGCTGAAACAGATGCGCAATATGGGCGGCATGGCCAGCATGATGAGCAAACTGCCCGGCGCCGGCCAACTGCCGGCCAATGTCAAATCGCAAATGGACGACGGCGTATTGGTGCGTATGGAAGCCATCATCAATTCCATGACGTTCAAGGAGCGCGCCCAGCCCGAGATTATCAAGGGTTCGCGTAAACGGCGTATTGCCACCGGCTGTGGGTTGCAGGTTCAGGACGTTAACCGCATGCTGAAACAATTCGACGATATGCAGCGCATGATGAAGAAGATGAAGAAAGGCGGCATGGCAAAAATGCTGCGCGGCATGAAGGGCATGATGCCGCCGGGATTCCCCGGGCGGTAACTATCGATTGCTTTTTGCTCCAAAACGAGTAGAATTTTGGAGCTTTTTATACGGCAGCTTTAAATGGCAACTGGGCCCCGTTCCTCGATGGGGCCCGGTTGTTTTATTAACTAAAGAGGATGTTATGGTAACAATTCGTTTGGCACGTGGCGGCGCAAAAAAACGCCCGTTTTATCAAATCGTCGTGACTGACAGCCGCAATGCGCGTGATGGTCGCTTTATTGAACGTATTGGCTTCTACAACCCGATCGCTTCCGGTCAGGCTGAAGGCCTGCGTTTGGACCTGGATCGCATCGAGCATTGGGTCGGTCAAGGCGCAACGGTTTCAGAACGCGTTTCTGGTCTTATCAAAGACGCTAAGAAAGCGGCTTAAAGGATCTCGGTGGCGGCTATGAGCAAACAAATCCGTACCGCAATTCCCACTAACCCGATTGTCGTGGGTAAAATGGGATCGACGTATGGCATTCGCGGTTGGCTCAGAGTGTTTTCTTCCACTGAAGAATCCGAAAGCATTTTTGATTACCAGCCCTGGTTTATTAAACGGGCGGGTGAGTGGCGGCTGATCGAGCTGGAAGGCTGGAAGCGCCACAGTCAGGATTTGATCATTAAGGTCAAGGGCATGGAAGATCGGGAAGCGGCGTCTCTGCTGACGAATTGTGAAATCGTCGTGGATTCGACGCAGTTGCCGGCCCTGGCCGCAGGTGATTATTACTGGAAAGACCTTACGGGTTGCCGGGTAGTAACCACCGCGGGTTATGAGCTGGGCGGCGTCATCGATATGATGGAAACCGGCTCCAATGATGTCATGGTGGTAAAAGCCAACCTGAAAGATGCCTTCGGTATCCAGGAGCGGTTAATCCCGTTCCTCGACGGACAGGTTATCAAAAAGGTGGATCTCAGCGCTCATGTTATTGAGGTTGAATGGGATCCGAGTTTTTGATCCCCGGATGTAAACCAGTGAAGATGGGTGGAACGGCGTGATGTGGATTGGTGTTATCAGCCTGTTTCCCGAAATGTTCCGCGCAATCACTGATTACGGGGTAACTGGCCGGGCAGTGAAAAACGGCCTGCTGAGCATGCAGTGCTGGAGTCCGCGTGATTTTACGCACGATCGTCATCGCACCGTGGACGAACGCCCGTATGGTGGCGGACCGGGCATGTTGATGATGGTGCAGCCCTTGCGGGATGCGATTCACGAGGCAAAAAAACAAGCAGGCGCCGGGGCGAAGGTTATTTATCTCTCCCCCCAGGGGCGTAAGCTCGATCAGCAAGGTGTGAGCGAGCTGGCCGCCAACCCGAAGATGATTCTGGTGTGCGGCCGTTATGAAGGTATAGACGAGCGCCTGATAGCCACCGAAATTGATGAAGAATGGTCAATCGGTGATTATGTGCTCAGCGGCGGTGAATTGGCGGCCATGGCGCTGATTGATTCCGTCTCCCGGTTTATTCCGGGGGTATTGGGTCATGAAGGCTCGGCGGCGGAGGACTCCTTCGCCGAGGGCTTGCTGGACTGTCCGCACTATACCCGTCCCGAAGAGTTGGCAGGCATGGAGGTTCCGCCGGTGTTACTGTCGGGCAACCATGCGGAAATACGCCGCTGGCGTTTGAAACAGTCACTGGGCCGTACTTGGCTTAGAAGACCTGAACTTCTGGAAAGCCTAGCTCTGACTGACGAGCAAGCAAAGTTGCTGGCCGAGTTCCAACGGGAATATCAGCCTGAGCGACAAAACTAATAGGGGTGTGCCAGCTTTGTTGCTGACAGCCCGAACACTCAGTTTACCTAGGGTAAGAGACCTATTATGAGCAACATTATTAAACAGATTGAAGAAGAACAGATGAAGCAGGACGTACCTGCATTCCGTCCGGGTGATTCCGTGGAAGTGAAGGTATGGGTTGTTGAAGGCAGTAAAAAACGTCTGCAGGCATTCGAGGGCGTGGTTATCGCTATTCGTAACCGCGGCCTGCATTCTGCATTCACTGTTCGCAAAATTTCCAACGGCGAAGGTGTTGAGCGTGTGTTCCAGACTCATTCACCGGTTATCGACAGCATTACCGTTAAACGTCGTGGTGCCGTTCGTCAGGCCAAATTGTATTACCTGCGTGAACGTACTGGTAAGTCTGCGCGTATTAAAGAGCGTCTTAACGGCTAGTACGCTTTCGCAACATCCGAAAGCATTTAGTTATCAAGGGTCGGCCGGTTGGCCGACCTTTTTTTATGTGCGCCGCACCTGGTGACGAAGGGTCGCGGGCACCGGTTAATTTGCCTTGTCCCTGCCCTGTTGCCACTGTTGCCGAAGCCGTTCCGCATCCTTTACGCCATCGCAGGCGGCGGGAAAACTACGCCCTTGCTGTCCCCAGGAAAACGCCTGGTCCGGCAGGCAGAGTTCTTGTTGTCCCGCGATATATCCCCTTAAATAAGCATCACGGTCGATTTGCGGGTTGCCGAACCATTCCGCCAGCGCGTCGTTATCCCGGACGATCTTGCCCGCCTGCGCGTCATGGTATCCCACCTGGTACCATTGCGATGGCGAATCGGCCTGGCCTGCGGGCGGCGGTGCGGTTGATGAACCGCAGCCGGCCAGAATCAATAGCAGGGCGAAAATGACAGGTAATTTCATCGGCATAAAGATTTCGTCGGGACGGTTAACATTTATGATAGGGGGTAACACCGGATTAAGCGACAGCTTTCCGCCGGGCGGCGTGGTTTTTACCCTGGGTATTCTCCCTCGCTTTGGCAAGCAAAAAAATATGCCCGCGTGCCGGTCGGCCGGCACGCGACCCGACCCGACGCCCGAGTAGAATACATATCTCACCGAGAAATTGTATATTAATCTTTACATCCAGGCGTCTCAAGCAGAACGTTGGTTCAGGTAAAGTGTGTTCGTAATGGTTGCGGCAGGAAAAAAATAACACTTAATATTCTGTTAAATATGGATTTTAATTTCTAAATTTATGCTTGTACATTGCATGTATTCCTCGCGGTAGAGGGCGGTTAAAAATGATCACGCACAGTACCATAATATTTACACTTATGGATTGAAAACTTTACGTGACGTGGTATGGTATAGCCCATACATCGCGGACAGGCTATCTTGCCGATCCGCGGCAATAACCTTTGGTCAGGACAGATATCATGCAAAAAGACGCGCTTAATAACGTTCATATCCTTGATGAACAGGTGATGATTACGCCGGAAGAACTTAAACGGCAGTTCCCCTTAACCGACGCCGAGCAGCGGGCTATCGCCTCGTCGCGCCAGACTATCGCCGACATTATCCATGGCCGCGATCCCCGGCTGCTGGTGGTTTGCGGCCCCTGTTCCATCCATGACCTGGATTCGGCGCTGGACTATGCCCGGCGGCTGACGGCCCTGTCGGCGGAACTGAGCGACCAGCTCTATATCGTCATGCGCGTCTACTTTGAAAAGCCCCGCACCACCGTGGGCTGGAAGGGCCTGATTAACGACCCGTACATGGACAACTCCTTTGATGTGGAAGCCGGCCTGAAAATCGCCCGCGGCCTGCTGCTGGAGTTGGTGCGCATGGGACTGCCGCTGGCTACCGAAGCGCTGGACCCCAACAGCCCGCAATACCTTGGCGACTTGTTCAGTTGGTCCGCCATCGGCGCGCGCACCACCGAGTCCCAGACCCATCGTGAAATGGCCTCCGGCCTGTCGATGCCGGTGGGGTTTAAAAACGGCACCGACGGCAGCCTGGCCACCGCCATTAACGCCATGCGCGCCGCCGCCATGTCGCACCGTTTTATGGGCATTAACCAGGCGGGCCAGGTGGCGTTGCTGCAAACCCGCGGTAATCCGGACGGCCACGTCATCTTGCGCGGCGGCAAAAAGCCTAATTACCATGCCTCCGACATTGCCGACTGCGAGCAGCAGATGGCCAAGGCCGGGCTTAACGCGGCGCTGATGATTGACTGCAGCCATGGCAATTCCAATAAAGATTACCGACGCCAGGCGGAAGTGGCCCAATCGGCCCTGTCGCAGATCAAGTCGGGCAACCGTTCGATCATCGGCCTGATGCTGGAAAGCCATATCAATGAAGGCAGCCAGTCATCGGAACAACCCCGTGGCGCTATGCGCTACGGCGTATCGGTGACGGATGCCTGTATCAACTGGCAGAGTACCGATACACTGTTAAGACAACTGCATAACGAACTGCGCGGCGTCCTTGCGGGACGGCTGGCGGGAGAATAAGAGCCTATGGTAACGGAGCTTCACGCATTACGGGATCAGATTGACGAAGTCGATAAAGCCCTGCTGACCTTGCTGGCCCGGCGCCTGCATCTGGTGGCCGAGGTGGGGGAGGTCAAAAGCCGTTACGGCCTGCCCATTTACGCGCCCGATCGCGAGGCGGCCATGCTGGCGTCGCGCCGGGACGAGGCGGTGGCCCAGGGCGTGCCGCCCGATTTGATTGAAGATGTGCTAAGACGCGTGATGCGCGAGTCTTATTCCAGCGAAAATGACAAAGGCTTCAAGACCCTCTGTCCGCAGCTGCGGCCGGTGGTGATAATCGGCGGGCGCGGCCAGATGGGCAGGCTGTTTGAAAAAATGCTGCTGTTATCCGGTTATCAGGTCAGGATCCTCGAGCAGGAAGACTGGCCGCAGGCGAAAGAACTGCTGGCGGATGCCGGCATGGTGATTGTCAGTGTGCCGATCCACCTTACCGTTGAGGTAATCGAGCGGCTGCCGCCGCTGCCGGAGGATTGCATCCTGCTGGATCTGGCGTCGATAAAAAACGCGCCGCTGCAGGCGATGCTGGCCGCCCATAATGGGCCGGTGCTGGGATTGCATCCGATGTTCGGTCCCGACAGCGGTAGCCTGGCCAAGCAGGTGGTGGTGTACTGCGACGGCCGCCAGCCCGAGGCCTATCAATGGCTGCTGGAGCAAATCCAGGTATGGGGCGCCCGCCTGCATCGCACCAGCGCGGTGGAGCACGACCAGAATATGGCGTTTATCCAGGCGCTGCGCCACTTCGCCACCTTTGCCTACGGCATGCATCTGGCGGAGGAGAATGTCGAGCTGGAGCAGCTGCTGGCCCTGTCGTCGCCGATTTACCGCCTGGAACTGGCGATGATCGGGCGCTTATTTGCCCAGGATCCGCAACTATACGCGGATATCATCATGTCATCGGAAAGCAACTTGGCGCTGATTAAGCGTTATTACCAGCGCTTTGGCGAGGCTATTACGCTGCTGGAGCAGGGGGATAAACAAGCCTTTATCGCCCGCTTTAAAAAGATCGAACAGTGGTTCGGCAGCTACGCCCAAAGCTTCCTGGTGGAAAGCCGCATGCTGCTGCGCCAGGCCAATGATATCCGCAGATAACCACCATCCGGACAGTAAAAAGGGCCGTATTGCGCGGCCCTTTTGGGGTTTGTATTGCTGCGCGTTGTTTATTCCGGATCGACCGGCACCACGTTTTCCGATGGGTAACAGCCCAGTACTTTCAGCGACCGGGTAATGGCCTGTAACCCCGCCAGGGCCTTTTGCATAGGCGCGCTGCGTAAATTGGCCTGCACGTCGATGTAAAACATCTCTTCGCGCGGATTGCCGTAAATCGGCCGCGACTCCAGCCTGGTCATCACGATACCCTGTTCGCGCAATACCAGCAGCGCTTCCACCAGCGCGCCGGACTGCTGGCCGGTGGCCATGATCAGGGTAGTCTTGGCCGGCACCTGCTCCGACACCTCGATTGCCTTGCGCGCCAGCACGATAAAGCGGGTCTCGTTTTGCTGCTGGTTGGCCAGGTTGTGCTCCAGCACCTGCAGGCCGTACAGCGCGCCGCCCGGACCGCTGCCCAGCGCCGCCGCATGGGGCGAGTTCAGCGCCGCCACTTTTTCCATGGCGGCGGCGGTGCTTTCACAATACTCAATCTTCCAGTGCGGGTAACGGCTAATAAACTGGCTGCACTGCTGGAACGGCTGCGGATGGCTATACACCACTTCTATCTGGTCGATACTGCTCTCGCCGGTCACCAGCATGCAGTGATCGATGGGATTGGTCAGCTCACCCACCAACGACAAATTGGTATGCTGCAGCAGGTCATAGACGTCGTTAATGGAACCGGAGCTGCTGTTTTCAATCGGCAGCACGCCGTAGTCGGCCTGGCCGGTTTCCACCATCTGGATGATGTCCGGAAACTTTTGGCAACCGCACTCCACCACCTGGTCGAAATAACGCGCGCCGTATTGCCGGGCGGCCAGGTGGGAATATGAACCTTTTGGCCCCAGGAACGCGATGCGCGCCGAGCGCTCCAGGGTCTGGTTCAGATTCGATTGCAGCAGCGCCTGCTGGGTCAGCACCGAATCCTCGATAATCAACTGGAAAAGCCGCGTCACATAAAATCCGTCCAGGTTCAACTTTTTACCTTCAGTGACCAGGTGTTCCAGCAAAATCCGTTCACGTTCCTTATCACGGATAGGGCGATGGGTGGTTAATTTGCTGCGCGCGACGTCAAGCGCCAGCTCGCGTCTTTCCGCCAGCAGTGATAACAGCTTTAAATCCAGCGCGCTGATGCGTTCGCGCAGTGCCAATAATGGGTTGTCGCTCATGTTGTTAGCTACCTTTCAATCTGTCATAAAAAAAGCCCCCTGTTGTCAGGAGGCTTTTTTGTTCGTCTTCGTATTCTTTCTCATATGACGACCAGCCTCCCGTTCAGGGGAAGATAAAAAAGAAGGCGAAGAAAAACGGAGTGGTATGCATGGTATCAGCTTTGTGGTTATTCGGAGGCTTACAGTAACCGCTGGCTTTTCATTCTGTCAATATAAAACGCGCCGTTATGGCGCGTTATATCGGGTGTGATGAAAATTCAGGCCTGCCGGCTGACCGGCCGGGGACGATCAGCCCGGCGGTAGGTCAGCTATTCTTCGACAATATTCGTGGCGGCGGTCTTGACGCATTCCGCTGCGCGGCGGGCTTCGCCTTTATGCTGTACCTTATTGAGCTGGCGTTCCAGCTTGGCAATCAGTTCGTTGATGGCAACATACATATCCTGGTTGCTGGCGCTGGCGACTAATTGCCCGTTAGGCGTGTTAAGCGTGGCATCGGCCACAAAACCCTGAGGTTGCTTGGAGAGGATTATATGAGGATTTATCAGCTGGGTCTGCCATTTGGCAAGCTTGGCCAAGCGTTCTTCCGCATGTTGACGAATGGCCGGAGTAATGTCCATTTGCTTACTGGTAATATTGATAATCATATCACTACCTCTCTACCTGTTTCCGTCTACGTAATTTAAGCATACCTCCAGAATCACTGAAAAGTGTGATTTCCATCACTTATTTTTTGGGGTTGCGTGAGCGATCACAGGTTTTGTAACACTCGTGCAGGAAAGGGGGAACAAGGCTTGAGTGTTGTGGTCGAATGGGGCATTATTGACTGGATAAGTCAGGCTTTTTGGCTCTGTCCCCACCGTTTTTTCTTCCCCAAACATTCCGTCGCGTCATCTTCCATGCTATGCCTTCCCGCAATGTCCACTGGCGGCCCTTGCCCGTTTCCAGTGACATGTTGCCGCGGAATTTAATTTCGCCCACGCCGGCCACAGACAAAAAAACGGTAGCCTAAGCTACCGAGATTTTATACCGGGTGATAAGGGTATCAGGCCGGGTTGATGCTGATAATTTTTGCCACCTTGTCAGCCTGGCCCTGCAGCTGCAGCTGCCGATAGGCGTTTTGCATCAGGGGCAACGCGTCCCGGGTAGCCTGCGCGTCCGGGTAATCGCGCAGCATCTGCTCGACCCGGTTAACCACCGCAACGTAGGCGCCGCGTTTGGTGTAAAACTGAACGACGGCCAGCTCATATTTGGCCAGGCGATCCTTCAGATAAACCAGACGTTTGCTGGCATCCGTGGCATACTGGCTGTTCGGATAGCCGCGAACCAGTTGCGTAAAATCACGAAAGGCCGCGCGGGCATGCTCCGGGTCGCGGTCGGAACGATCCACGCCGAAGAACCCTTGCAATGCGCTGTCATCCAGCGCCATATCTGTCAGGCCACGCATATAGAGGACATAATCGACGTTTGGATGCGTCGGATTCAGGCGGAGGAAACGATCGATCGAGGCTTGGGCTAAAGTGAGATCCGCCGATTTATAATAGGCATAAATCAAATCAAGCTGAACCTGCTGCGCATAGGGACCGAACGGATAGCGGTTATCCAGTGCTTCCAGTTCCTTGATGGCTCCCTTATAGTTGCCGTCCTGCAATTTGAGCTGCGCGGACGCATAAATCTCGGCGGGCGGATTATCCGGAACGGCATCCTTGGAACTGGAACAACCGACCAGCATCAGGCTCAATGTGGCTGCTGCCACCAGATATTTCATACGCATCATGACGTTTTGCTTATCCTCGAGTGTTATTCCGGGAGACTGTCCGTTAAGCTCCCGAATGAGACCAGCTACAATAGCATATTATTCTAAACGGCATTGCCGTGAAAACCCAACGATAACGAAGAAGCTGCATATGGCACAACAACTACTACTCACCGGTGTGGTGAATGAATCACAACTCGGGCAACGTTTAGATCAGGCTTTGGCCGAAATGTTCCCTGATTATTCCAGATCGCGCATAAAAGTCTGGATCCTTGATAGCCGGGTCCGGATTAACGGGCAGGTCGCCGCAACCCCGAAGGAAAAAGTGTTGGGGGGCGAATCCATTGAAATCGATGCGATTCTTGAAGAAGATACCCGCTGGGCGGCGCAGGATATCGACTTGAACATCGTCTATGAAGACGACGATATCATCGTCCTGAACAAACCCCGGGATTTAGTGGTACACCCCGGCGCGGGCAACGCCGACGGCACCATACTGAACGCGTTGCTACACTATTATCCGGCCATTGCCGAAGTTCCCCGGGCCGGCATCGTCCATCGCCTGGATAAGGACACCACCGGCCTGATGGTGGTCGCCAAGACGGTGCCGGCGCAAACCCGGCTGGTGGAATCCTTGCAGGCGCGTGAAATTACCCGTGAATATGAAGCGGTGGCCATCGGCAACATGACCGCCGGCGGCACGGTGGAGCAGCCGATTTCCCGTCATCCCAGCAAGCGTACCCATATGGCGGTGCATCCCATGGGCAAGCCCGCGGTAACCCATTATCGGATTATGGAGCATTTCCGTGCCCATACCCGGCTGCGGCTGCGGCTTGAGACGGGTCGGACCCATCAGATTCGGGTCCATATGGCGCATATCAACCACCCGCTGGTGGGCGATCCTTTATACGGCGGTCGCCCGCGCCCGCCAAAAGGTGCATCCGACGCCTTTGTCGAGCTGCTGCGCGGCTTCGATCGCCAGGCGCTCCATGCCACCATGCTGCGTTTGTATCATCCGATCACGTCCATCGAAATGGAGTGGCATGCGCCGCTGCCGCAGGATATGGTGGATTTGATCGCCGCGATGCAGGCGGATACCGAGATGTTTAACGATCGGATGGAGTAACACCATGAGCCGGCTGATTGTGCCTGACTGGCCCGCGCCGGGTAATGTCAGGGCCTGCTCAACCACCCGGCTGGGCGGGGTAAGCCGCCCGCCGTATGGCTCGCTTAACCTGGGGGACCATGTCGGGGACCGCCCGGATGCGGTGGCGGAAAACCGCCGGCGGCTGGCTGCGCTGGCGGGGCTGCCCGCCGCGCCGCGCTGGCTGCAGCAGGTGCACGGCACCGACGTGGTGACGCTTACCGGGGCTGCGCGGACGCCAAACCGGGCCGACGCGGTCTATACGCGCCAGCCCGGCCAGGTCTGCGCCATCATGACCGCCGACTGCCTGCCGGTGCTGTTGTGCGACCGGGCGGGCAGGGAAGTGGCGGCGGCCCATGCCGGCTGGCGCGGTTTATGCGCCGGCATCCTGGAAAAGACGCTGGCGGCGTTCCAGGCCGACCCCGGCTCGGTCATGGCCTGGCTTGGCCCGGCCATCGGCCCGGCGGCGTTTGAAGTCGGTCCCGAGGTCAAGGCGGCGTTTGTCGCCCACGATCCTCAGGCTGCCGAGGCTTTTAGCCCGCACGGTGAAAAATATTTTGCCGACATCTGCCACCTGGCCCGATTGCGGCTACAGGCCGCCGGAGTAGGGTTCGTTTATGGCGGAGATCGCTGCACGGTGACCGACGCGGCATCATATTTCTCCTATCGGCGCGATGGAGTTACCGGACGTATGGCAACTTTGGTCTGGCTGATATAATCTCTTTCACCAAGACGGTCCATGGCGGATAGCAGGTATCTCCCAACTATATTGGCGAAATATCCTTGAATTTTAAATAAACGACCTTATTTAATCTCCAGTAGCAATTTTGACCAATATGGGAGGAGTTATGCGCTTGGATCGTCTTACCAATAAATTCCAGCTTGCCCTCGCCGACGCTCAGTCACTTGCGCTTGGGCGCGACAATCAGTTTATCGAACCTCTTCACGTCATGCAGGCCTTGCTGAACCAGGAAGGCGGCACCGTGCGTCCTTTGCTGCAATCCGCCGGCATCAACCCCGGCCCGCTGCGCACCGAAATCGAAAAGGCCATCGAGCGCCTGCCCCAGGTAGAAGGCACCGGCGGGGATGTGCAACCGTCCGCGGATTTAGTCCGGGTACTGAACCTGTGCGATAAACTGGCGCAAAAGCGCGCCGATAGTTTTATCTCATCCGAACTGTTCGTGGTGGCGGCGCTCGATTCGCGCGGCACCCTGGCGGACTTGTTAAAATCAGCCGGCGCGAGCGCGGAAAAAATAACCCACGCCATTGAGCAAATGCGGGGCGGGGATAACGTGAACGATCAAGGTGCCGAAGACCAACGGCAGGCATTAAAAAAATACACTATCGACCTGACCGAGCGGGCGGAACTCGGCAAGCTGGACCCGGTTATCGGCCGCGACGAGGAAATCCGCCGCACAATCCAGGTCTTGCAGCGTCGTACCAAAAATAATCCGGTGTTAATCGGCGAACCGGGGGTGGGTAAAACCGCCATCGTCGAGGGACTGGCGCAGCGCATCATTAACGGCGAAGTGCCCGAAGGCATGAAAAACAGCCGGGTGCTGTCGCTGGATATGGGGTCGCTGGTGGCGGGGGCTAAATACCGCGGGGAGTTCGAGGAGCGCCTGAAAGGGGTGCTGAACGATTTGTCGAAGCAGGAAGGCCACATCATCCTGTTTATTGACGAACTGCATACCATGGTCGGCGCCGGTAAAGCCGACGGGGCGATGGATGCGGGCAATATGCTCAAACCGGCCCTGGCGCGCGGCGAACTACATTGCGTCGGCGCCACTACCCTGAATGAATACCGGCAGTATATCGAAAAAGACGCCGCGCTGGAGCGCCGGTTCCAGAAAGTGTTCGTCGCCGAGCCGAGCGTGGAGGATACCATTGCCATCCTGCGCGGGCTGAAGGAACGCTATGAGCTGCATCACCATGTGCAGATTACCGACCCGGCCATCGTCGCCGCGGCGACGCTGTCCCATCGCTATATTTCCGACCGGCAACTGCCTGACAAGGCTATCGATCTGATTGATGAAGCGGCTGCCAGCATCCGTATCCAGATCGACTCCAAACCCGAGGCGCTGGACCGTCTTGAGCGGCGCATTATCCAGCTCAAGCTGGAGCAGCAGGCGCTGAAGAAGGAGTCCGACGATGCCAGCATCAAACGGCTGGAAATGCTGGAAAGCGAGCTGTCGCAAAAGGAACGGGATTACTCCGAGCTGGAAGAAGAATGGAAAGCCGAAAAAGCCTCGCTTTCCGGCACCCAATCCCTGAAGGCGGAACTGGAACAGGCGAAGCTTTCCATCGAGCAGGCCAGGCGGGTGGGCGATTTGGCGCGCATGTCCGAATTGCAGTACGGCAAGATCCCCGAGCTGGAAAAACAGCTGGCGGCGGCGTCCCAGGCGGAAGGTAAAACCATGCGCCTGCTGCGCAACCGGGTAACCGATGTCGAAATCGCCGAAGTCCTGGCGCGCTGGACCGGTATTCCGGTATCGCGCATGCTTGAGAGTGAACGCGAAAAACTGGTGCGCATGGAGCATGACCTGCATCAGCGGGTCATCGGCCAGAACGAGGCGGTGGAGGCTGTGTCCAATGCCATCAGGCGCAGCCGCGCCGGATTGGCGGATCCCAACCGGCCCATAGGCTCGTTCATGTTCCTCGGCCCGACCGGGGTAGGTAAAACCGAACTGTGCAAGGCATTGGCGACATTCCTGTTTAACAGCGACGACGCCATGGTGCGTATCGATATGTCGGAATTTATGGAGAAGCACTCCGTCTCGCGTTTGGTGGGCGCGCCTCCGGGATATGTCGGTTATGAGGAAGGCGGCTATCTCACGGAAGCCGTTCGCCGCCGCCCCTATTCGGTCATCCTGCTCGATGAAATCGAAAAGGCGCATCCCGATGTGTTCAACATTCTGCTGCAGGTGCTGGACGACGGGCGACTGACCGATGGCCAGGGACGCACGGTGGATTTCCGCAATACGGTGGTGATCATGACCTCCAACCTGGGGTCCGACGTTATCCAGGAACGGTTCGGCCAAATGAACTATCAGGAAATGAAAGATATGGTGCTGGGCGTGGTCAGCCATCATTTCCGTCCGGAGTTTATCAACCGCGTCGATGAAGTGGTGGTGTTCCATCCGCTGGGACGCGAGCATATCGCCGAGATCGCGCAGATCCAACTGCAGCGCCTGTACAAACGGCTGGAGGATCGCGGTTACAGCATGACGTTGAGCGCGGAAGCCCTGGCGCTGCTGAGCGAAGCCGGGTTCGATCCGGTGTATGGCGCCCGGCCGTTGAAGCGGGCTATCCAGCAGGAAATTGAAAACCCGCTGTCGCAACAGATGCTGTCCGGTACGCTGATCCCGGGTGTGCCCATCAGGCTGGAAGTGGAAAACGGCCATATCGTGGCCAGGCAATAAGCCGATATTGTAATCACCTGGCAATAAAAGCCCCGCCGTTTACTTCATCTACGGCGGGGCTTTTTTATTGTGCCCGGTCTGCTGTTTAAACATAGCCGGCATCCATACCAGTATTAATCACCACAATCCCTGTGGTGCCGGGGCTTGACGGTTGTTTGGCCGCTCATTGCGTGGGCTGGGTAAACATTAGCTTGCTAACGTTTTGCGCTAATAATGAGCAGTTGAGATTTTTTTTCGAAATAGCCCTTGTCACCTGCGAGAAAGTCCCTATAATGCGCCTCCACTGACCGGGAACAAACGCTAACGCGATGCCGGGTCGGGAAGGGAACAGCGGCCCGTTCGGGCAAATAAAAGCTTGACTCTTCAGCGGGAAAACGTAATATACGCAACCCGCGCCAGGTGAGATTTACGCACGCTGGCCATGCTCTTTAACAATTTATCAGACAATCTGTGTGGGCACTCACAAGACCGTATCGAAACACAAAAATACCAAGTCTTGAAGAGTGAACAAACAGTTAATTCAAAAGATTAACCAGATGAATCTTCGAGCATCAAGCTTTTAATTGAAGAGTTTGATCATGGCTCAGATTGAACGCTGGCGGCAGGCCTAACACATGCAAGTCGAGCGGCAGCGGAAAGTAGCTTGCTACTTTGCCGGCGAGCGGCGGACGGGTGAGTAATGTCTGGGGATCTGCCTGATGGCGGGGGATAACTACTGGAAACGGTAGCTAATACCGCATAACGTCGCAAGACCAAAGTGGGGGACCTTCGGGCCTCACGCCATCGGATGAACCCAGATGGGATTAGCTAGTAGGTGGGGTAACGG